>JAFLSD010000029.1 GCA_022511125.1 Paramuribaculum sp. | reverse complement strand
AGAATCGATTCTCTGAGTAGCGGCGAGCGAAAGGGGAAGAGCCCAAACCGTGGCGACACGGGGTTTAGGACCATGAGAAGTGATGCGTTAGATTAGACGAACAGTTTGAAAGGCTGACCAAAGACGGTGAAAGTCCGGTAGTCGAAAATTTAGGATGCAGCGAATGGGATCCAGAGTACGGCGAAGCACGTGAAATTTTGTCGGAAGAGGCGCAGACCACTGCGTAAGGCTAAATACAAGATAGTGACCGATAGTGAACCAGTACCGTGAGGGAAAGGTGAAAAGAACCCCGGGAGGGGAGTGAAAAGAATCTGAAACCTGATGCCTACAAGAAGTCAGAGGGCGTTAAAGCCTGATGGCGTGCCTATTGAAGAAGGAACCGGCGAGTTACTGTGACATGCGAGGTTAAGTAGGAGATACGGAGCCGAAGCGAAAGCGAATCTTAAGAGGGTGAAAGTATGTTGCAGTAGACCCGAAACCAGACGATCTAGCCATGAGCAGGTTGAAGTGGTAGTAAAATACCATGGAGGACCGAACCAACTTTCGTTGAAACGACAGTGGATGACTTGTGGCTAGGGGTGAAATTCCAATCGAGTTTGGAGATAGCTGGTTCTCCCCGAAATAGCTTTAGGGC
>JAFLSD010000028.1 GCA_022511125.1 Paramuribaculum sp. | reverse complement strand
TCACCGACGAAGACGGATTCGTGAAAAGATTCTCTGAATACGGCGGTCCCATTCTCATGAAGGGTCCCAACAAACTAAATATCCGCCGTTACTATTCATCCAATGAAGCCGATCAGGCAAAAGACGTGATGACATCCTGGAGAGCAAATATCGTCAACTGGGGTCTCAACGGCCTGGAAAAGAACACCTACCTGGTGAAAAACCTTGTTGAGAATCCCGCCACCTACCCCTTCTCGCTGAGCACTAACTACTATTCAGGCTGGAATTCACCCACTCTGATGCGCTCTTACTGGGGTGTCGACGAAAACTACTCCACAGGCGTCTATCCCGACCAGTACCGTCAGGCGCTCGACGTAGACGGTGTGAAGGCAGCCACCAACAACACCATCTATTCATCAGATTATGACGGTGAGCTGGAAAAAGGCGACTACACACTTATCTACAGGCCTTACACCGCTTTCGAAGATTTCACCGAGAACAAATATTCTCTCGAAAACACCTTCGATGCCAAGATCCTCAGCGATCAAGACCTCGCCACTCAGCCTTGGTTACGTTGCGGCACCCATATCATCATCACCGCCCAACTCATCATGGATGAAATCGACACGGATGTAGATGCCAAAGCCGCCGCGATGACCCGCCCCGGCTACATCGAGGGAGTATCCGA
>JAFLSD010000027.1 GCA_022511125.1 Paramuribaculum sp. | reverse complement strand
CTAAACAGTTGCTTGAGCCTATTCTCTGCGGCCCTGTTTCCAGGGCACCCCTTCTCCCGAAGTTACGGGGTCATTTTGCCGAGTTCCTTGACAATGCTTCTCCCGTCGGCCTTAGGATTCTCTCCTCATCCACCTGTGTCGGTTTACGGTACGGGTACGCGTGGCGCCATAGCGGCTTTTCTTGGCACGTGGCCCGTGTGCTTCCCTACTTTATTTCGGTCCATGTCACGCTTTCGGATCGGGGCGCGGATTTGCCTGCTCCCCTCCTGCTTCGCTTATACCGGTCTTCTCGTTCCCGGCTCACACTCTCCACATGCGTCCCCACAGTTCTGGCCACACATAGTACAGGAATCTCCACCTGTTGTCCATCGGCTACGTCTCTCGACCTCGCCTTAGGCCCCGACTTACCCAGAGCAGATCAGCTTTACTCTGGAAACCTTGGATATTCGGCCGGAAGGATTCCCACCTTCCTCTCGCTACTCATTCCGGCATTCTCTCTTCTTAACTCTCCACCCTCCCTTACGGAAGCGCTTCTTCGTGTTAACAATGCTCCTCTACCACTCATGTTGCCATGAGTCCTGAGCTTCGGTGTCGTGTTTCAGCCCCGGACATTTTCGGCGCAGGACCTCTCGACTAGTGAGCTATTACGCACTCTTTGAATGTGTGGCTGCTTCTGAGCCAACATC
>JAFLSD010000026.1 GCA_022511125.1 Paramuribaculum sp. | reverse complement strand
CTTCGCCGTCTGATCCGGCGTGCAGCAAGACAGGGCAGAAAACTGGGTATTCAGGGTAACTGTGTTTTTGTTAAACAGTTGCCTGGACCTATTCTCTGCGCCTCGCAACAAGGAGGACCCCTTATCCCGAAGTTACGGGGTCAGTTTGCCTAATTCCTTAGCCGCGAATCTCTCAACGCCTTAGTATATTCTACATGACTACGTGTGTCCGTTTGCGGTACGGGTTCCATGAAGGTGTAGCTTAGCGGTTTTTCTCGGGAGTATGGTTACCTGCACTGTCAGCCGCCCCCGGAGGGGACGCCGTACTTTCAGGTTTCAGCTCGGAAGGTGGATTTGCCTGCCTCCCTCATAGCCTACGCCCTTCAACGCGGTATTCCGTCACCGCGCGGCAGTGTCACTGCTCCGTCACCACGTCGCCCCAAATGGAAGTCACGGAATGTTGACCGTGTCAGCCATCGGCATCGCCGTTCGGCTTAGCCTTAGGACCCGACTGACCCCGGGCTGATCGACATCGCCCGGGAAACCTTAGTCTTTCGGCGGGGGCGGATCTCACGCCCCTTATCGTTACTTATACCTACATTTGCTTTTCCATGCGCTCCAACAAGGGTCACCCCTCATCTTCGACGCACATGGAATGCTCCCCTACCGATACATGCTATACGCTATCCCGGTTAACATAGTTTGTTCTT
>JAFLSD010000025.1:422-748 GCA_022511125.1 Paramuribaculum sp. | reverse complement strand
CGTGAGCCAAGGCATCCACCATGCGCCCTGACTTGCTTTCGTCGATATAAAAACTCTATATTCTATAAACTCTGCCTCTCTGCTGCGCTGTAAAGCCAGCAGGGGCATAGCCCATACTTCAGGCTGTCAAGTTGAAATCAAAATCATAATACATATACTACTGAAATAAACTTGCAGTCTTCGTGTGCCAATATGTCAAAGATCTCTTCCGGGAAAAGCTGCCACCCGAACATGTCGGGCGATTATCACGCCCCGTAGTGTCGGGCGAGGATTGCCTTGCGGCCATCCTGCTTTCCGGATAGTGGAGAATAACGGATTCGAACCGT
>JAFLSD010000025.1:0-412 GCA_022511125.1 Paramuribaculum sp. | reverse complement strand
CGCATCACCCCAGCAAGGGGATGCGTAGTCCCAGGCAGACTTGAACTGCCGACCTCCACATTATCAGTGTGGCGCTCTAACCAACTGAGCTATAGGACTGTCAGTCTCAAACCAAGATACCTGAGCATACCCGGAGGTACGCAGGCTACGCCTGATTCCCCATATTCCCAAGACAGACAAGACATGCAGCGCAAGAGACAAGCATGAATACATATGCACCACTTTCATATACCAGATGCACCACTCTCTTCATTCCGACTCCAGAAAGGAGGTGTTCCAGCCGCACCTTCCGGTACGGCTACCTTGTTACGACTTAGCCCCAATCACCTGTTTCACCCTAGGCCGACTGGAAAGCTCCACGACGCCTTTATTGTGGACCCCATCCAGGGGGGTGCGGGAACCTCCCTCAACA
>JAFLSD010000024.1 GCA_022511125.1 Paramuribaculum sp. | reverse complement strand
GGTGACACCGAGATTGATTATACGGTGATGCCCAAAGCCGATTATATACTTGTGACCCATGAGCACTGGGACCATCTGGATCCGAAGGCCATAGATGAATTATCGAAACCGACCACGAAGATAATTCTAAACGCTACATCTGAGAAGCAACTGGGCAAAGGGGAGATAATGGGCAACAACCAGGAGATGAATCTGGCTGACGGGATAAAACTTGAGAGCGTAGCGGCTTACAATACCACTCCGGGGAGAGAAAAATTTCATCCTAAGGGCAATGGCAACGGCTATATCCTCAACATCGACGGCGACCGCATCTATATAGCGGGCGACACAGAAGATATCCCCGAGATGGCCGATATCAAGAAAATCGACGTGGCTTTTCTGCCGGTGAACCAGCCTTATACCATGACAATCGACCAGGCTGAGAAGGCTACCCTGACCATCAAGCCGAAGATTCTCATACCCTATCACTATAGTGACACACCGATAGAGGAACTGAAAGAAAGGCTTGACAAAGACAACTCAGGGATAGATGTGGAGATCTATCCAATGGAGTAAGGGATTTAAGAAATAAGAAATAAGAAATAAGAAATAAGAAGTAAGAATTAAGAAATAGAGGATATTGAAAAGGTATAAAAAGGTGAGCGTCAAAGGGAGCTCACCTTTTTTAGGCTATTCGGAATAATCATTTCGATTATTGTTTGATAGACGGGGGTTTATTCTTCTATTTCGATATCTTCTTCAAAGAAATCATCGCCTTCAGTGGCAATTTCCTCGAAATCATCGGCGGCTGAAGATTCGGTTTTCAGTTTGGCGG
>JAFLSD010000023.1 GCA_022511125.1 Paramuribaculum sp. | reverse complement strand
GAAGGAGTCGGTTTTGCGAAGCAAAATCCGAAGGTGTACACCAAGTATCACTTTTAAGCAATTAAAAGGAAAAGCGCATAAAAGATATAAACCCCGATAATCAAATGATTATCAAAAAATGTGGAAAGGTTTTTTCGAGCAGTTAAGGAAACTTAACAGTTTGGGTAAAAACTTCAATTTAATCTCTAATTCTTATGTAATTCAAAGAACCAAGCATATTGAGTAATATGACGAAGAGAAAAAGTACATTCGCTGTGCTTTTGTCAACTGCACATTAAACGGCAAGCCGTTTAAAGGATGCCCCTAGGCTAAAGCCTGCGGGACGTTGACAGCACGGGCGCGAATGTTGCGTAATGTAACTTCGTTACATTACTAGAGGTCAAGCTAGAAAGAGCGTAGGGAGAATGACTTGGCATCAGGAGCCGAAGAAGGACGTGACAAGCTGCGATAAGCTGCGGTTAGGAGCAAATATCCATAGACCCGCAGATTTCCGAATGGGGAAACCCGGTACGGCAATACCGTATCATCGTATAGTGAATCCATAGCTATACGAAGGAAACCCTCTGAACTGAAACATCTAAGTAGGAGGAGGAAGAGAAAGAAACATCGATTTTCTTAGTAGCGGCGAGCGAAAGGGAAAGAGGCCAAACCGAGGGTAGCAATACCTTCGGGGTTGCGGACTGCGGACGTGATTTAATTTCTTTAGCAGAAGTGTATGGGAAGACACACCATAGTAGGTAATAGTCCTGTAAGCGAAAAGGAAATTAACATAGCAGGATCCAGAGTAGGTGCGGACACGTGAAACCCGCATTGAAGCCGGGGGGACCACCCCCCAAGCCTAAAT
>JAFLSD010000022.1 GCA_022511125.1 Paramuribaculum sp. | reverse complement strand
AATCTATCATAATTTTATTTTAAATTTGTCGCTGAATATGCTGGAAAAACGATTGATTGCACTATTGAGTTACGGCAATTGACCTTAAAATCACCCCTTCCACTATGGGGCTTTTGATGCAATAAAAACAATTATAATAAAGTGAAAAAGAAGCTAATACTGCTATTATTGGCAGTGGTGGGTATGGCCGGCAACGCTTTCGCACAAGTCGGTATCAAAACCAACATCATACCCGATGCACTGCTGTCGCCCAACTTAGGCGTGGAGATAGGTCTCGCCAAGCATTGGAGTCTCGACCTCACCGGAGAAGTGAATTTCTGGAGTGTAAACCATCATCTTTGGAAACATTGGCTCGCCCAACCCGAAGCCAGATACTGGTTCTGCGACCGATTCGCAGGTCATTTCCTCGGTTTCCACGCTATCGGAGGTCAATACAATTTCGGTAAACTCCACAACAACATCACATTCCTCGGCAGCAAGTTTAAAAACCTGACCGACTACCGCTACCAAGGATGGGCTGCCGGTGCCGGTATCGCTTACGGTTACGCATGGCCTATCGCAAAACACTGGAACATCGAAGCCGAAATCGGTGTGGGATGGATGTACACCCGCTACGACAAATTCAGTTGCGAAAACTGCGGCCGTAAACTCGAGAAAGACAGAGTCCACAATTATGTATGACCCACAAAACTCGCTCTTAACTTCGAATATATTTTCTAAACGGGGGCCATACCCTTATAATAATGTTTCCTATGAATTTTATTAAGAACATTCTGAGGGCTGTTTTCCTTGCGCTCTCTTTGGACTACGCGAGCATCGGCGTCATCGTGGAGGGCTTTTTCAGCGGGG
>JAFLSD010000021.1 GCA_022511125.1 Paramuribaculum sp. | reverse complement strand
ATGTTGGCTCAGAAGCAGCCACACATTCAAAGAGTGCGTAATAGCTCACTAGTCGAGAGGTCCTGCGCCGAAAATGTCCGGGGCTGAAACACGCCGCCGAAGCTCAGGGATCATACGAATGTATGATCGGTAGAGGAGCATTGCTGACACGGCGAAGCCATCCTGGAAGGGATGGTGGAGAGTCAGGAAGAGAGAATGCCGGAATGAGTAGCGAGAAAGAGGTGGGAATCCTCTTGGCCGAATATCCAAGGATTCCGGGGTAAAGCTGATCTGCCCCGGGTAAGTCGGGGCCTAAGGCGAGGCAGAGAGGCGTAGCCGATGGACAACAGGTGGAGATTCCTGTACTGCATGGCAACAGAACTGTGGGGACGCATGTGGAGAAGCGGGAGCCGGGAAAGGATAGCCCGGTCCAAGCGCAGGAGGGGCATACCAGGGAAAACCGGTATGCAACCCGGGGGCGTAACGGGGACCGAAAGGAAGTAGGGAAGACCGCAGAGCATGTGCCGAGAAAAGCCGCTATTGTTTACCATGTACCCGTACCGTAAACCGACACAGGTGGATGAGGAGAGAATCCTAAGGCCGGCGGGAGAAGCATTGTCAAGGAACTCGGCAAAATGACCCCGTAACTTCGGGAGAAGGGGTGCCTGGGCAACCAGGCCGCAGAGAATAGGCTCAAGCAACTGTTTAGCAAAAACACAGGTCTATGCGAAACCGAAAGGTGAAGTATATGGGCTGACGCCTGCCCGGTGCTGGAAGGTTAAGAGGAGGAGTCAGGCAACGAAGCTCTGAATCCAAGCCCCAGTAAACGGCGGCCGTAACTATAACGGTCCTAAGGTAGCGAAATTCCTTGTCGGGTAAGTTCCGAC
>JAFLSD010000020.1 GCA_022511125.1 Paramuribaculum sp. | reverse complement strand
CTGTGTGGCAAGCGAGCGACATCCGACATGGAAAACACCGGGAAGGAGTTCACCGGAAATTTTGTACATGTTAGGAATCATTAGCATAAGACCCTGAGAGGCAGTGAAGGTAGTGGCGAGCGCTCCGGCGGCCAAGGCTCCATGTGTAGCACCAGCTGCTCCGAGTTCAGATTCCATTTCCTTGACCTGCATTGGTGATCCGTAAAGATTTTTGACTCCTGCGACATTCCATTTGTCGGCGGTTTCCCCCATTGAAGCGATTGGAGTAATGGGATAGATAGTAGCGACTTCGCTGAATGCGTATGCGATATATGTAGCGGCCGTGCAGCCATCAACGATTTTTTTCTGACTTTCCATAAGAGTTGTTTTTATCCGATAAATTAACGCCTGAAGAATCGGAAACGTTGCGCCCTAAATGTTAAATAAGGTTAAATCTAAAAATAATTTTTAGCTTAAATGCTTGATTGCCAGTAGAAGAGGGTGGGCAAGAAATAGAGTATAGGCCAAATTCGCAGATTACCTGCCGTTTTGTGAATTAATTTTGCAAAAAAAGAAATTTATGGAACTAATGAATCTTATAAACCGTATGATTAGAATGAGGGGAAATGAAGAAATGTATGTATTTCGTAAAGTTTTAAATTTGATTTAATTTTGTAGAATTGAGTGTAATTGATTAGAAATAATTGAGGTATGGAAGAGAAGAAACAAAATCAGATAGTGAATGACGATGTGAAAACCGTAACGGCTCAAGATGTAGTGGCCGCTCATAAACGGAACGACAGGGAAAAATGTTTTGAATTGGCGTTGCAAATATCAGACGATCCGGTAGCAGCGTGTTACATAGGTTATTACTATCAGTTCGGGTATGTAGTGGGAAAAGACTTGGCAGAGGCTTTCAAATGGTATCGTAGATCTGCCGCAAAGGGTTATGTAGCGGCTCAGACCAATTTAGCTTACCTATACAGGAA
>JAFLSD010000002.1 GCA_022511125.1 Paramuribaculum sp. | reverse complement strand
GACAGGTAATAGGGTTTTGGCTGATGAAGTCATCGCTTTCACAAGCAGGTGGGCTTCCCAAGGCTATCCTTCGGAGCTACGGATGGTAACCTACTATAGCCCCGAGAAGAATCAGACATTCAGGTTTATCACCAATCATATGGATATTGAACCAGCATCTTTGGCTCTTTTATATCTGTATCGGTGGGAGATAGAACAGTTTTTCAAATGGATAAAGCAACATCTGAGAATTATAAGTTTCTATGGACATTCTGAAAATGCTGTGATTATACAGATCTATACTGCTTTTACAGCTTATTGCCTTCTGGCCTTGTCGGCCGAAGAGGTCAGGTTCAAGGGATCACTGTATGATTTTGCTAACCTGGTGAGCACTTGTCTTACTGAAAAAGAATGGCTTGACGTGGTAGTAAAACGGCATCAAGGAAGTGATGATGTAGGGATATGTACAGAAATTCCCTCTTTATTTGATGATCTTGATTATTAATAAAATTGATAGACAGCATGTTATATGTTAATATTTTCTTGGGACAGTACTGCAACATGTTGCGTCCGACCCTTAATGTCCTATAATTCAATATTTTCCTCGGAAATCCTTCCTCTCCTTTGTCCGGTCTCAACCATCCTCCCCGGCCATCGAATCCGCAGGATTCTTTATCAATAGCCGGGTATTGGCGACACCGTCGCCTATGCCCGGTAACCCACAACCAAACAATGTATCCGTAGGATTCATTAATTTGCGCTAAATCTCCCCATTGCTACGCATCGCGCCGCGACCGTCCCGGAACGGGACGAAATGTAAGTAACCCCGTACGCTACCGCGTGCGGGGCACCTCCAACATCAAAACCAAAAGTGCCGAAGGTACTTCACTATACCCCTCAGACCCGCACCCCGCAGGCAAAGATGGCGGAGCCATCGTTACTTTGATTAACCGCCGGCAGCATGCGCCGGCGGACACGCACTCAACAGCCATCCGCACGGCGGAGCCGTGCTACACCCTACCATCATGAATCCCCACTTGTAGGGACGCTACATGTAGCGTCCGACCCCTAATGTCCTATAATTCAACATTTTCCTCGGAAATCCTTCCTCTCCTTTGTCCGGTCTCAACCATTCTCCCTGGCCATCGAATCCGCAGGATTCGTTATCAATAGCCGGGGATGGGTGCGAAGGCGCTTATCCCCGGTAAAACGATAATTAATATAATGTTTCCGGAGGAATCATTAATGCGACGGTATAACCGAATCGTAAAACGCACGCTCGACCTCATCGGCTCTTCCATAGGACTCGTCATATTCCCACTCGTGCTCATTCCCGTGGCCGTGGCCATCAAAATCGACTCCAGAGGACCGGTGTTCTACCGGCAGCTCCGAACAGGTCGTAACGGCCGGCTTTTCACCTGCTACAAATTCCGAACGATGTCGGTTGACGCCGACGAAAATCCGGTGAGACGCAGCGACCCCAGGGTCACGCACGTGGGTCGATTCCTGCGACGCACATCGATTGACGAACTTCCTCAGTTGATAAACGTGTTCCTCGGGCAGATGTCGCTCGTAGGCCCCCGACCCCATATTCCTACCCATACGCTCTTCTACGGCTCGATTATCCCGCGCTACAACGAACGGCTCGCCGTGAAGCCCGGAATCACAGGCTGGGCGCAGGTGAACGGCTACCGCGGTTCGACCGACAGGATGTGGAAGATGGAGCGTCGTATCGAGCACGATCTCTGGTATATCACCCATCAGTCGTTCTGTCTTGATCTGCGCATTCTGCGACTTACTTTCCGCCTCTTGTACCGAGGCGACCCCAACGCCTACTGATCCTTTTCGTTGTTTGGCTGTTTCAGCTGCATCGGTTAAAAAATCGGATTTGCCGTTTATCCGGTTCTTTTCGGAATTGCTAACAATTTTCGTAATTTGCGTGAGTTTTTCAGTAGTCATGATTGTAAAATTTATAAATTCGATTTGATGTTGATTGAAAGGTTTTTGTCATTAAACCGTCGAGGGTTGGAAAAACGTTGAAGGGCGGAAGCGCTGCAAAGTTACAACACAGAAAAAGGGTCAATCTGCGAATTTGACCTATACGCTAAAAGTTGCCCACCTTCCGTTTCTGAAAATCAATAACTTAATTTTTATACACCCAAAACTTTAACTTTACTTAACTGAACAACACCCTAAATAATACCCCTTTTCAGACTTTTACAACCATTTAACCTTACTCTTTATCATTTTCAATCCTTTTTTACTAACTTTGCATTGCAATCCCCTTCAGGAGTTTAATTGCAAACAACTTAACAAAATATACAGCATACTATGAATCAATCTGTTACATTAAGAAAGTCCTACACTTTCAACGACTACCGAACATACATTCTGGCCACTTTGTTCATCGCCGGAAACATCATTCTCCCTCAGATTTGCCACCTCGTTCCCCAAGGAGGACTGGTTTTCTTGCCGATCTACTTCTTCACGCTCATCGGAGCTCTTGTTTTCGGATGGCAGGTCGGACTTCTCACAGCGTTGCTCTCTCCACTCGCCAACCATCTCCTGTTCGCTATGCCTCCCTTGGCTATGTTGCCGGTGATTGAAGTCAAATCGGTAATCCTCGCTTTGGTAGCCGGTGTGGCTATGGCGCGTGTTGCCAAACTAAATTTCGCTGCGGTGGTCGCTATCGTACTCGGATCTCAGATTCTGGGCTCCATTTTCGAATTGGCCTGGACTGGAAGCATGGCCACGGCCATGGGAGACTTCAGGATCGGCCTCCCTGGTATTTGCATACAGATTGTTGCCGGATGCCTATGTTTGAGGATATTATCCCGTAAAAATCATTAAACGGAAATAAAAAACTGTCGCTCTAATGGAGTTTTCTGCCGCCAACCTTCCGGCCGAAGTGCAACAGGCGAAACAGCGTTTTGGAATAGTCGGAAATTCCCCGGCGCTGATTGCAGCCGTTGGAAGAGCCATCCAGGTGGCTCCCATCGACCTGTCGGTGCTCGTCACAGGAGAGAGCGGGACGGGAAAGGAGTTTTTCCCGAAAATTATCCACGCTTTCAGTGCACGGAAACATAGCAAATACATTGCTGTCAACTGTGGAGCCATTCCTGAAGGTACCATCGACTCCGAACTGTTCGGACACGAAAAAGGTGCTTTTACGGGAGCCGTTTCATCACGAAAGGGATATTTCGAAGAGGCCGACGGAGGCACGATTTTTCTCGACGAAGTGGCTGAATTGCCTCTCACAACGCAGGCCCGACTGTTGCGAGTGCTCGAAACCGGCGAATTCCTGAAAGTGGGCTCATCGGTGGTTCAGAAAACGAATATAAGGGTCGTTGCCGCCACCAATGTGGACATGGTAAAAGCCGTCGAGGAGGGCCGCTTCCGCGAGGATCTCTATTACAGACTCTCGACAGTCCACATCTCGATTCCTCCTCTCCGCGACAGAGGCAACGACATCGTCCTACTCGCAAGGAAGTTTGTGGCCGATTTTGCCGAAAAATACCGCATGCCGGCAATTGCGTTCGACGATACCGCCAAATCACTGTTGCTCCGTTACCGGTGGCCCGGAAATGTCCGGCAGCTCAAAAACGTTGTCGAACAGGTGGCGCTCTTTGATGCCGGCATGACTATCGATGCAGCCCTATTGGAGCAATATCTACCCGAAAGCGGCGCCGTTTATACTCCCGCTCTGATTTCCGACTCAAACCGACAGACCTACGCCAACGAACGCGATCTGCTATTCAACATGATTTTCCGCATGCAAGGCGAAATTGACCGTCTTCGAGAAAAAATCGACGAACTGAAACCCGCGACCGTGGCACACGAAATAGGAGCCATACCCCAATCGCTTGTAAAATACACGGAATCCCCAGTAATAAATTCCATGCGCGCGGTGGCTCATGAGGATGTCGAACCTATTGCCGACGAAAAACCCTCCGAGCCGAAGCTCATGAGTCTGGAGGATACCGAAAAGGAAACCATACGTCGCTCGCTCGAAAACAACGGCGGCCGCAGAAAAGCCACGGCAAAGGAACTACGCATTTCCGAACGAACGCTCTATCGTAAAATCAAAGAATACGGGCTCGAATAAAAATTCCTGATAATGAACTGCAAGGGAATAAGATATTTTCGTTTGTTGCCGGCTTTGGTTGTCGCCGCTATCGTGACGGCCTGCGCAAGCATGGGGCGTCCCGAAGGGGGTGCCAGGGATGTCGATCCCCCCGTTTTTGTGAGAAGCAATCCCGCGCCGGGAGCGGTCAACGTGACAAACAAGCGCATAACGATCGATTTCAACGAAAATGTCCAGATCAAGGACGTGATGGGAAAAGTGATTATTTCTCCGCCCCAACAGCTCAATCCACAGATTAGCGCCAACGGAAAGCGCGTAACCGTCGAACTAAAGGACACACTGAAACCGAACACCACCTATACGCTCGATTTCACTGATGGAATCAGCGATCTCAACGAAGGTAACGAAATAGATGGTTTCGCTTTCGCTTTCTCGACCGGAGAAAACATCGACTCACTCCAAATCTCCGGAATGGTGCTCGAAGCCGCTACGCTCGAGCCGGCTCAAGGTTTTCTCGTAGGAGTTTATTCCAATCTTTCAGATACGGCCATAACAACGCTCCCGTTCGAAAGAATCACTCGCACAAACCAGCTCGGACAGTTCACTCTCCGCAATCTCAAAGAAGGAGCCTACCGCATATACGCCATAAACGATATGAACCGCGACAATCACTGGGATCGATCGGAAGATGTGGCGTTCTACGACGTTACAATAACACCGACCGCAAAATACACCTCGCACACCGACTCGCTTAAGGCTGCCGACGGATCTGACTCGATAGTGGTGAACAGCAATACCGAATATGCACCCAACGACATTCTGCTGACGTGGTTTAACGAAAACTATCAGCCGCTCTACATGACCAAACACGAACGGCCGGCGTCCAATAAACTCTACTTGGAGTTTGCCGCTCCCTCCGATTCGTTGCCCGTACTTACGGTTCTTAATGGTGATTTTGCCGGACAGAAACTCGATAAGCTGGCGGTACTCAATGCCTCGGCTACACGCGACAGTTTGGAATACTGGTTCACGGATTCGGTTCTGATTAAGCAAGATTCCCTCTTGCTCGAAACGAAGTATCTGCGCACCGACTCGCTCGATCAGATAAGTTGGACCGTCGATACGATGTATTTCAACGTCAGGGGAAATTCGGTTAAAAAAGCCGACAATAAGAAGAAAAAGAATGACGAAGAAGCCGACACTCTCGGTCCAAAGATACATTTCCTCGAACTCCGAACCGACGGTTCGAAAACTCAGGACGTGCATCTTCCGTTCTATCTCTCGGCAGCAGTCCCGGTAGCCGACTTCAATACCGATGGAGTTCATCTCGAAGTCCTTGACGATACTGTCTGGATAGAAGTGGTCCCTCCCGAGGTGAGCCGTTTCTCTTCCAACAGGCCGATGCGTTTCCGGGTCGATTATGAATGGGAGCCAGGAGGAAAATATCGTTTTACAATCGATTCGGCTGCTGTCCGCGATATTTACGGCGAATGGAACAACAAGATGGTGCATGAATTCAACGTCAGGAACGAAAACGAATATTCATCGATAACGTTCAATATTTCGGGTATCGATCAGCCTGCAATAGTGCAGTTGCTCGGTACGAACGATCAACCCGTGGCCGCAGTCCCGGTAGAGAATGGTAAAGCGATATTCCTGAACATGATGCCCGGAACCTATTACGCGCGTCTGTTCGCTGACCGTAACGGCAACGGAAAATACGACACCGGATCGCTCCTCGACTCCATACAACCCGAGGAAGTCTATTATTATCCTAAGAAAATACCTCTCAAAGAGCGTTGGGACGCCGTTCAGACATGGGATGTCAACGAATTGGCTGTCGATATGCAGAAACCATTGGACATAAAGAAAAACAAACCTAAGCTGAAAGCCGGCGAAATGCCCGAAACCGGATATGACGACGAAGAGGAAGAAGACGACGGATTCTACACTCCCGGTTCCATTAACGGTAATTTCGACAACAATATGAATCGTGTCAACCGTGGCAATAACAGCCGCTTCAGGCAAAACAGGCCGAGATAAACGAAATAAATGATAAGCGAAATGATGGAACAGATCGGAATGACAGACAGGAAAAATCCGATTCCCGAACCTACCGTCAGGAGGATACCGTGGTATCTTTCCTGTGTAAGCTATCTCAGCTCGAGAAATGTCGAATTCGTATCGTCAACAGCCATATCGAGAGAAATCAACGTCGATGCATCCCAGATAGCAAAAGACCTTTCATATCTCGGCATAAAAGGCAAGACGAGGATTGGATACGAGGTCAAGTCGCTGGAAAAGAAGCTGCGCGACTTCCTCGGGTTCAACCGACGGCATCCGGCACTGCTCGTTGGGGTAGGCTCACTCGGTGGAGCGCTAATTGCCGACTCCGGTCTGCAGCGTTACGGTCTTGATATCGTCGCAGGTTTCGATGTAAAACCTGAAATAATAGGGAAAACCATTTCGGGTGTGCCCATCAGTCATATTTCCGCCTTGTCCTCTCTCCGTGAAAGTCTGAAGGCCGAAATCGGTGTTCTGACCGTGCCCTCCGAAGAAGCACAGTCAGTGGCTAATCAACTCATCAGAGCCGGCATTAAAGCATTGTGGAATTTCACGCCGATACGTCTTAGGCCACACGAAGGAGTTGTCATACAGAACACGTCTATCTATGCCGACCTTGCCGTGATGTACAACAGTATCGACGGTAAAAGTTAAGCGCTCTTGCCGATTCCCCCATGAAGATAATCCTTCTTGACAGAACGCATGAAATGCCTCTCGATATCGAGCGGCAGTCGGGAGTGATGGCCGATTCGGCTGTCGTTGTAGCCGGTCGTCCGTTATTCCTCCCTGACTTTTCGACGACCTGGACTGCAAGAGTCTATATCGCTTACCGTATCGGACGCCTTGGCAAGACTATCAAAGCACGCTATGCTTCCCGCTATTATGATGCCGTCACATTGGCGTTGCGGCTTATTCCCTCCGACATTCCCGAAAAGTCGTCAGTGTGTTCGTTTTTCGACAATGCGATAGCTCTCGCGCCTTTCTTCGAATTTGGAGACGGTGAATTGTCGTCAGACGGTCAGCCGGAAATTCTCACATTGGAAAACCACGGATTTAATATCGACAGGAATCTGATAGCCGAGGTTATCGAAAGGGTTTCAAGATATTCCACCCTTCGAAATGGAGATATTATAATGCCTGAATATCAAAATCTTGAAGTCGAGATACATCCGAAAATCGATCTGCGGGGCAACATAGGCCATCTGCCTTTTGCGTTTCCTATCAGATAATTCGCGGTCGCGGTGCAATAAACAGCGTATTTTCACGTTATTTAAAGACAAAACTTTCAAATTCTTTAGATGAACAGGTATTCAGCGACTATATTCTCACTCGTCTTGCTATTGACGGCTTTGAGCGTCGATGCGCAGGACAAATTCGACTTCAATCCCATTCAGACCGGAGTCAATTCATTGATAATCGCTCCCGATGCACGCGGAGCGGGACTCGGCGACATTGGGGCGGCTACAGAACCCGACGCCAATTCACAGTTCTGGAATCCGTCGAAATATGCATTCTCCGAATCTCAGGCCGGCCTTTCGATCTCCTACACTCCGTGGCTCCGAAAACTCGTTAACGATATTTTTCTCGCCAATCTGTCGGGGTATTGGAAGATTGGCCGCGAAGACAACCAGAGCGTATCGGCCACGTTGCGCTATTTCTCCCTGGGTGAGGTGACAACGGGCTCTGAAATCATCGGAACCGCACAGACTATCAATCCTTTTGAAATGGCTTTCGACGTGGGCTATTCCCGCAAATTGTCCTCGAAATACTCCATGGGTGTAGTCCTCCGCTATATTTATTCCGATTTGGGTTTCTCCGACTCTTACGCCGGCGATCTTTCTACCGGTGCTTCGGCATTCTCTGCCGACATTTCAGGTTATTACACCACCTATCCTATCATCGGACGGAATGAATGCCAGTGGTCCTGGGGATGGAACATTTCCAACATCGGTACGAAAGTCTCATACAATCACGGTGAAGATCCCGCTTTTCTGCCGACAAACCTAAAACTCGGAACGGCTTTCACGTTCCCCCTCGCCGATTACCATAACCTTACCCTCGCCTTGGATCTGAACAAGCTGCTCGTTCCTACACAGCCACGAGAGTCCGACTACGACACTTCAACACCCGAGGGACAGAGGGAATACCTCGACGCGCTCGAAAATTGGGAAAACATGTCGCCGATCACCGGAATTTTTAAATCATTTTCAGATGCGCCCGGCGGATTTAAGGAGGAGCTGAAAGAAATCACGTGGAGTCTCGGAGCCGAATATGCCTACAATCATCAGTTTTTCCTCCGCGCCGGCTACTATTATCAGAGCGCAATGAAAGGCAATCAGCAATATTTCGGAATGGGAGCGGGATTTTCTTTCTCGGCTTTCAAAATCGATGCCTCCTATATGATTGCCACCGCTCAAAGTTCTCCTCTTGATCAGACTCTGCGATTGACTCTTACATTCGATATCGATGGAATACGCGACCTTCTCGGCCGCTCTAAATAACTTTGTTTATGAATAACAGCGGTTTACCACACATACGCGTCGGCAGCGGTTTTGATGTCCATGCCTTAGTCGACGGCAGAAAACTCATACTCTGCGGAATAGAAATACCACACACGCACGGACTTCTGGGACATAGCGATGCCGATGTAGCTCTCCACGCCCTATGCGACGCTCTACTGGGAGCTGCAGCACTCCGCGACATCGGCTACCATTTTCCTGATACTGATACCAAATATAAAGGGGCTGATTCACGTCGACTTCTGCGGCATGTCACGGATCTTCTCTCCAAGTCGGAGTATAGGATTTCCAATGTCGATCTGACGATTATTGCCCAGGCTCCGAAACTATCTCCTTTCATCGAAGCTATGCGTTGCAATATAGCTGAAGATCTTGAAATTGATCTTTCACAGGTTTCGGTCAAAGCCACCACGACTGAACATCTTGGTTTCACGGGACGTAAGGAAGGAATCGCAGCCCAGGCTGTAGTGTTGATCTATCGTTGAAAGCCCAATATTGCAATTACCATCAGGCTTTAAGATGGGTTTTAGTGTCGGTTTTAAGACAAAAATTCCGGATTCTCGGAAAAATCGCTTGCACAATTAAAAACTTATTCCTACCTTTGCAACGCAAAACCGAAAGGCATAGCGATGGTGCCATAGCTCAGTTGGTAGAGCAAAGGACTGAAAATCCTTGTGTCCCTGGTTCGATTCCCGGTGGCACCACAAAAAAAATTCCTAATTGATTTTACAACAGTCAATTAGGAATTTTTCTTTTTCCCAACTACCCAAAATTGGTCACGTTTTGGTCACAAAGTAAAAAAATCACTAATTTTGTAAAATATAATAGACATAGTCCAAGGAAAGATTAAGGTATCAGACCTTCATTGTAGGAGTGAGAAATATCTTGCTACCCTTGTGATGGATGAGTATAACGAAAAGTCAGAGTGAGAATACAAATTATATTTGACAGAAAAATATGAAAGGTTTTGTTAAAAAAAATATCTGTTTTTTAATGTTGTCCAAACAAAAAGAAAAGGGGAAAGAACCTCAAACATATATTGTTCTTTCCATTATTATTTTTATATCTTTTATTTCTTCGATAACGTCATATTCTCAACCTCGTGTAAATAATTCCACAACATTTTCAACCATATCTCAATCAAAAATTATATCAAACCCTGTTGGATGGTCATTTGACACTCATTCTGAAAAGTGGTGTGGATACTATGGTTTATGTAATAGTACTTACGAAAGGAATAGTGTTACACCCAAGAAATTGACATCTAATACTCTTTCAGGATTTAACGACCGAGGGATTTACTCTTTACAAACGAAAAAAATTAAAACGGATGATGATAACATTTTTTATCTTCTATATCACATCTATTGGGACGGAGAATACGATTATCCAGCGATAGAGGTAGGTTGGAGAGTATATAAAACATGTAAGGTTTGGTTGATTACAGAAGATGAGTATAAAAAATTAATAAATCCTGAAATTGGGATTAATACAATATCTATGTATGATTGGACTGTATCATCTCCATATCCGACACAATCTTCAATAGATTGGTTAAATACCAATATTAACAAAATGGTTAAGGATGCGACAGTTACTGGGAAACCATCAAAACCAAGAAACTCAGGGGACTATAAATGGTATGTTAAATTAGAGGATGATGGGAATACAGTAAGATTTTTACTTCCCACATATAAACAATTATGGTCGGAAGCAGAAAAAATCAACAAAGAAAATGAAATTAAAAAATCTGAAAATCAATTCTATCATTACGTTCCCACCCAAAAATATCATTGTGTTGACTTTAATGAGGAATACTTTGAAATATCAAGAAACCAATATGACGGTTTAATAATAAAATAGATTAAGAGACGATTTATAAAAATTGGGTTGGACATGTTCTAATCCATTTTTTATATCAGAAGAAATATATCGAAATAGAAAATGAAAGTTAATACTCAAGAGGTACCTCAAATGTACACCTTGAGTTTTTCATACGACAGGTAAACACTGACAATGAAATTAAGAACGATGGTGAGATAGATAGACCACTTCCATCATTTGGAGTATAGTTGGAGATTTTATATTTGGTCACATTTGGACACAAAACAACCAGTTTTTTGTGTTTGAGTGCATCAATAAAATAAAAAATTTAATGTTTAACAATATCATCTGTTCACTCAAACACACTGAAAACCAAATGGGTAGAACCGGTGGCACCACAATAAGAAATTTTCAATCATTTGATTTTCAAAGGTTGAAGATTTTTGTTTCTGACAATCTCCTGTTTTTGGTTCGCAATGCGGTCGCAATCTGCTTTGAAGTTAAATTAACCCCTTTTTATGTCAAAAATATGATCTATGTAGCAATCGTTATATGGGCAATCGGAATGCTTCTTATCTGGGTTGGCAGGATTTATGTTTCCATTCAGAAAGAACAAGGAAATCCAAAATTCCAGGATGAGGAATATGTACGAAAGTTTGATTTTTGGAAAAGGATAATTTCTATTTGTCTGGTGTTGATTGCCGTTGCTATCCTCTTTTTAATGGGAAAATAAAATTTCGTTATATCTTTAATCAATATAGATACGTCGGTAGGTTAGGATACGAGTTCCCAACCTACTTTTAATTTTGACAAGACGAAAACATCTATTTTATTAGGAAATAGCCTGGAATTATGCGAATAACTCCGGAATCAAAATCCAGAATAAATTATTAACTTTGAGGCGAGAAAATCAATAGTGGCAGTAAAACCATTCATACGGTATCGGTGTCTCCATAAAGCTATACTAATAATAATATTCAGCATAGTTTTCCTTGCAGTACGTGCAGAAGGCTCGTACGATTCACTCATGTATGTCTTTAATCGAATCAACAGTCAAAATGCACCTCGCGAGAGAGTTTATCTTCATTTGGATAACACTTCATATTACAAAGGAGATAAAATATGGTTTAAAGGTTATGTAGTAACCGATCCACTCTTCGAGAAGTCAAACTTATCTGAAACTTTGTACGTTGAGTTGCTTAACCCCGGCGGCAAAGTTGTGGATCGGCGCACTCTCAGGATTATTGATGGAACATGTCATGGGGAACTGAATATAGGACAACTTCCATTCTATTCAGGATTTTATGAAGTAAGGGCTTATACACGCTATATGCTTGATAGTGATGGCGGATATTCAAGAGTCATACCGGTGTTTGATTCTCCGACCCAGGAAGGGGATTATTCATCCCCTTCCATGTTGGCGTATGGAAAAGGCCCATACAAATACCAAAGACCACCAATGGAAAAGATTAAATACATTAACCTCAAACTATATCCCGAAGGAGGTCATCTTGTTAACGGACTAAAGAATAGAGTAGCTTGTGAAACTACAGACAAATCAGGTCGCCCTTTAAGTCTTTCCGGCGCCATTATCAATAAAATAACAAAAGATACTGTCACGACTTTTAAAACTAGTCATAATGGACGCACGGCATTCGATATTACCCCCTCCGAACAAGAATATATTGCGCAGGTTACCTATGAAGGTCGTACTTTCACATTTGATCTGCCACGCCCTGAAAGAGAGGGTATTGTAATGACCATAGATAATATATCCCAACCTGACAGCATAGCTATAAGTATGTGTAAAACCGAAGAATTTCCCCTACGAAACATTGGAATTTCTATAACATGTCGCGGACATTTATATGGCCGCTATATCGTAGATTTTACACAATCGGATACGGTAGATTTCAAAATTGACAGCCATGTATTACCTACCGGGGTTATCGACATTACATTATTCGATCATAAGGGCAAAGAATTGGCCAACAGACTCATATTTAACAATCACCGGGAGTTGATTGATATAAAATTATGTTCAGAACATACTAAGTTAACTCCATTTCAACCAGTCGAGTTGGTTTTCTCTATGAATAAACCTGACGGTTCACCATCCACCGTACCTTTTTCTCTTTCCGTTGCTGATGGAACAAATCATGTAAAATATGATTCGAATGTGTTTACGGAACTTCTCCTTGCATCTGAAATTAAAGGTTATGTAGAAAAACCGAATTACTATTTTGAAAACGACAGTTTAGAGAGAAGGCAGGAACTTGATTGTCTATTAATGATTCAGGGATGGAAACGATATACTTGGGATGAATTATTACAAAATAACGATAATTCAAAAAATCTGATTCCGGAAAAAAATATTGAAATTCGCGGCACTGTGGTATCGTTCGTCCGAAGTATACCAAAACCAAATGTTACAGTTTCGGCAATACTTATGCACAAGCCTGAAAATGATATAGATAGCATGGCTAATCTTTATAATCTTATGGAGACGGACAGTCTTGGGCGTTTCTCACTTTCTGCCGACATAGACGGAAAGTGGACTCTTGTATTATCTGCCAGTGAAAACGGCAAAAAGAAAGATCATAGGATATTACTTGACAGAAGTATTTTACCCGCTCCAAGGATGTATAAAACTGGAGAAATGAGAATAGATTACGATGAGATAAAAGACTCCAAAAGAATTACTGAAATTACCATTCCAGAAGAAAATGCCGATGACAGCCTTCTGTTTGATAAGAAATCGTCAATACTCCTGAACGAAGTTGTTGTAACTTCAAAAAGAAGTAATAAAGAACGTGATATATATAAGAATCGAGCCGGCTCGGTGTCATATTATGACATTAACGAAGAAAGAAATAAAATTCAAGACAATAATATAGTGATTGGTCAAAATTTCAATGAACTTCTTTTGAATATGGATCAAAATTTCAGCAGAACTGTTTCCGGCACTGTAGAAAAAATCCTATACAAAGGAAAAGAACCTCTAATCGTGGTTGATTACGAGCCTAACTACGGTTCACTAATGGACTCACTAAAACACACATATCTCTACCTTGAATCGATAAAATCCATCTACATAAACGAAAATCCCTCAACTATCCTCAAATATGCCGATCCTGCAAAATATACGATGTTCAATATTGACCATTACGGATGCGCCGTTTTCATCGAAACCGACCCAGATAGGCCTATGCCGCCGGGGAAAGGCTCGCGCCGCACACTTATCGAAGGGTATAGCCGGATTGAAGATTTTTATTCTCCCGATTACTCTTACGAACCGGAAGTAGATGACTATAGACGCACTCTTTATTGGAATCCGGAAGTAACGCCCGACAATAATGGCATAGCTAAAGTGAGGTTTTTCAACAATGGCACATGTGAGAATTTTATAATTTCAGCCGAAACGATATCTTCCGACGGAACCATAGGACTTTATCGTCGTTGAAAAAAACTATTATATCATCCGATTCTACAGAATTTATTGACAGACACTAAATAAGGAAATCGCCGACCGATTAATGTTCGGATTTATTTCTACATTTGCAAAACCATATTACTGCATCACTCCTAAAGATGAAAATTATTAGTTTTTTTCCTTTTTTCTGCAAATACCGTATGATAAAAGTCGGTGATACGATAACTTTTACCCGACCGTCACACGGGTCTGTAGGAATTGCGTCCGAGATAAAATTGGACAGCAATTATTTTAATTGCCGGATATCATATAATGTTCCTGGCGATTGCGCACCTGGAGGCGATAGCGGCACGAAAACATATTATCTGACAGCTCTTAAATCAGGATTGACAACAGTCGAAATCATCGAATATTTCCGCAGTGAAGTAACCGATAATTTTAAAATTAAATACAGGATTAAAGGATAACTTGTTGATATGCCGTTATGGTAAAGTTGAAGCACAACGGTTAAAGATTTTTCCGTTTTAGCGTAATTTCAATTGTTGGCCGAATAGTGCCATAGATTTGGATTTTTGTTTAATTTTGCATCAGAATAAACTTAAAATCAATATCACAGTTCAAGAAAATAGTATTGGTTAAAATAATAAATAGCAGTATATTCGAACATGAATTCCGGCTTGATGTTTCATGGTACGATGAATTATTTGGAAAAGATTTATGTTTTAATGGAGAAATAAGATAATCAATAGGCTTAAAATTTTAATAGATTCGAAATGAAGAAGTTTATATCAGTTTTAATTGTTGTGTGTTTTATGGGAATCACTACTGTTTACGGACAAGGAAGAATTGTGAATGTGGAAGATCCAAAATTGACAGTGTATCTTCCTTCGTCGCCTGATAAAAGTAAAAGCGCTGTGATAATATGTCCGGGAGGTGGCTATTCATACGTAGCCAAAGCCCATGAAGGACACAATTGGGCTCACTTTTTCAATAACCTCGGTATCGCTTGCGGAGTGCTTGAATACACTCTGCCTAACGGCAATCCGTCCATCCCTTTAGGTGATGTTGAAAAAGCATTCAATATAATGACTGACAGCGCGTCGGTTTGGAATATTGACAGCACAAAGATTGGTATAATGGGATCATCAGCCGGTGGTCATCTCGCAGCAACGGCTTCCACTCATCCATCGATGAAGATACATCCTGCTTTCCAGATTCTATTTTATCCGGTAATTTCACTCGAAAATCCCATCACTCATTTGGGGACACGTCAAAGTTTCCTCGGTGAAAACGCTGACGAAAAAACGGTTGCAGACTATTCTGCTTTCAATAATGTCAATTCTACGACTTCGCCGGCCTTTATAGTTTTGAGCGCCGATGACAAGGGTGTAGTTCCTGACAATTCGATTCTTTATTTTTCCGCTCTTACAAAATCTGGCGTTCCCGCGGCACTGATGATTTATCCAACCGGAGGCCACGGGTGGGGATATAACTCAGGTTTTCCCTATCACGACCAGATGCTCAGCGAGCTTACTGCCTGGCTAAAGAAATTATATTGACATCAACTATAGGCAACTCTCAATACACAACGTTTATTCCCGGTGCATTTTAGTAGGCCTCAGGCTGTTCTATGAGAATAAAACTGCCACCTACATCGGCATTGTTAAAACCACCCGGAGAAGTTGGTGAGTCAAAGCCCCAGTTGATAAAGCTTCCTTTGGCGGACTCGTACAACTGAACGTTTTCTCCCGAGGTAATGATGTATTTCCCCCGGTAGGCAGATGCGCCTAAGTTCCATCCTTGTGCAGGCTCATTTGAAGAAAGTGCAATATCGGGTGTAAGATACATACCATCCTTACGGTTGATGATATTCCATGTGTTGTCGGCACGTTTGACAAATTGCCATTGAGTATTATCGCATTGCCGGTTCACACTGTCTTCCAGAGTGCCGCTAAGACTGTTGTTTTCATCTACACTTAAAATTCTGTTGCTCCGCATGGGAATGATTTGATAATATTTTCCGGACACAGGATCGTTAAGTGTCAGAAGGGAACCCAATTCTTGAGCCATCGCCAGAATTTGTTGTGGATTAGCCTCCGGATTGTTTAACATGGCATACATGTCATCCCTTTTATTGCGGAGTGTTTCTAATGCCTCGGCATGATATGTGCCTGTTGTAGAACCACCGTCAAGAATATAACTGCATGAAATCACGTCTCCAAGAGCCTGACGCGCATTTATCATTTCATAGCGAGCCTCAAATTCATCCTTCGGCTCTACTGTACAATTCCCGATATATGGTGCCAATATCTCAGCAATAATATGATATCCGTGAGGAGTAACGAAAGAACTTGCATCGACATATTTAGGATCGGCATTTCCGTCAGCATCTGAGCAAGGAGTGAAAAGATCGACGAAGTCAAGTCTTAAATCGGCGGCATATTTTTTGAGGAAAGAGTTGAACGTTTTAATCTTATTGTTGTGGTCGGCATTCCGATGAGGTGTAAGTGAAACGAGACGAACAGTGGTTGTCGGCATATTTTCCAGTACCTTTTCAACGATTTTTCTATAATTAGACTCTATATATTCCTCATCCTTGCCGTTAGCAATATCTTGTGAACCGATATAGAGGAAAGCCTGTTCGGGAGCTTCTTTTAGATCCTTGTTCACATCAAAGATACAATCCATCAGATTCAACCACATTGTCGTAGGCCATCCGCCATAGTTGTGTTTAACCGCGCGGTTTTTTATATTTGAATTGTGGAGAATCTCATGCCATTCACCGCTATTAAACAGTTCATCGCCTATCATCAGAATATCTGTCGATTTATATGGTAGGGAACTGACGTTGTTGACCCACAGGCTAAACTCACCGGCCCAAGGATACCAATTTTCAGCTTCAGTTTCAGCCGGGATTGTGACTGTGAATTCATCGCCCATGTAAGGCTGAACAGCTTTGCTCCATAAATAATATCCCGGAGCTGTAAGGTGCAGATAATCTGTGGAAAGAGTGTTGTCCAGAATGCCTTGGAATGTGTCCCAAAGGTCTATGAACGGTATGTCGGTTTTCTTACACACTACTTTGAGACTATCGTTAACCTCCGAAAGAATCTCGGGTGTACGGGGACTATACGTTGAAGGAAATACGGAAATAATATAAATTTCGGTGGAAGGGCTTTCATGTCTGATACGCTCAATCATCGCTTCTATATTTCGGGCGATAGTAGCGGGCGTGCCTGTTTTGGTCCCGATAT
Source organism: Paramuribaculum sp. (assembly GCA_022511125.1). Lineage (GTDB taxonomy): Bacteria > Bacteroidota > Bacteroidia > Bacteroidales > Muribaculaceae > Paramuribaculum. Next base: position 266,591 of record JAFLSD010000002.1, on the reverse strand, counting down.
CATTGGTCCCGATCATAATAAACATTTTAGCGGGTTTGCCGATTAATATGGACTCAAGGTTTTCAAGCGCTTGATAGGAACAAGCTCCGGAAACACCGCGATTAACTACTAACGAATTATCGTTGAACTGCTCATGCCAGTGGCCTATGTTAGTGATAGAGTTTCCGACGAAAACAATGTTCGGGCTTGACACCTTCAACGCTTTGAATGCGTCATAGCGGTGGGGGATAAACTGTGCGTTAACAGAACACCCTATCATCATCAATAATGCAAAGAGAATGCAACGAATTTTCATGGTCTTATTTTAATGTTTCTGATTATAATAGATTGGATAGTTGAAATAACTGGCTATCCATTTCGTAATACTGCAAAAGAAATTTTTACCAACAGTCTAAGTTTGAAGCTGAAAGCCTACAGTCATAGACTTGGCATACAAGAGGGGAGTTCTTAGGCCAGCTGGAGCTTGAGCCTAAGATTCTTGAGCATATCCTTTGTCATGGCGTCAAGATCATATTCCGGCTTCCATCCCCATTCCTCGCGGGCGCAAGTGTCGTCGAGGCTGTCAGGCCAGGAGTCGGCGATAGATTGGCGTAACGGGTCGAGCTTGTAAATCATCTTGAACTCAGGGACGTATTCCTTAATTTTGGCATAGATAATTTCCGGGTCGAAACTCATCGAGGCGATATTGAAAGAGTTGCGGTGCTTTAACTTAGATTGGTCGGCCTCCATGATTTCTATAGCGGCTCTGAGTGCGTCGGGCATATACATCATATCCATGAACGTGCCCGGTTTGAGCGGGCATTCGAAGGTCCGTCCTTCTACGGCGGCATAGTAGATGTCGACGGCATAGTCGGTGGTGCCTCCTCCGGGAGGAGCTACATAGGAGATGAGCCCCGGAAAACGAACGGAGCGCGTGTCAACTCCGAAGCGGCGAGCATAATAGTCGGATAGCATTTCGCCTGTCACTTTCGTCACGCCGTAGATAGTAGCCGGACGTTGGATAGTGTCCTGCGGCGTTTTTTGCTTGGGGGTACCTCCGCCGAAAGAACCTATCGATGAAGGTGTGAAAAGCGCGCAATTTTTTTCGCGGGATACTTCCAGGCAATTATAAAGGCCTCCTACACCTATTTTCCATGCGAGTTGAGGCTTTGTCTCGGCCACTGCGCTGAGCAATGCAGCGAGATTGTAAATTGTGTCGATCTTATATTTGTCGACGGCAGAAGCAATTTGCAAGGGATCAGTGATGTCAACCTCTTCTGCCGGGCCCGATTCGAGCAAATTTCCTTTTGGTTCGGCACCTTTAATGTAGCCGCAGACAATCGTACCGGCAGGATATTCTTTACGCAGGCGCATTGTCAGTTCTGATCCTATTTGGCCGGTAGCTCCTATGATAAGTACATTTTTCATGTCTTTTGTTTTATGCTTTATCGATGGCTTTAGAGACTCCATCCTAAAAACTGCACAAAGTTAATTTTTTTTGATGGAATGTCTAAGTAAAAAGTGAGAAATGATTAATTTTGCGAACAATTATTCATAATTCCTTTTATCATGAAAAATAATTTTATCGAGCATCTGCAGAAAGAGCTTAACGAAATCAAAGCCGCCGGCCTGTATAAAAACGAAAGAGTGATCGTGTCTCCCCAAAAAGCCGATATCGACGTTGAAAGCGCTGACGGTGTGGCAGAAGTGCTTAACTTCTGTGCCAACAATTATCTTGGACTTTCCGACAACAAACGCCTTATCGAAGCTTCGAAAAAAGCTCTTGACGAAAGAGGCTACGGAATGTCGTCAGTAAGATTCATTTGCGGCACACAGGATATGCACAAAGAGCTCGAGAGAGCTATATCAGAATATTTCCATACGGAGGACACTATCCTCTATGCCGCATGTTTCGACGCTAACGGAGGATTGTTCGAGCCGCTTTTCACCGAAGAAGATGCTATCATATCGGATGCTCTTAACCATGCTTCGATCATAGACGGTGTTCGTCTTTGCAAAGCTAAACGTTTCCGTTATGCCAATGCCGACATGGAGGATCTCGAACGTTGTCTCAAAGAAGCGGAAGGATGCCGTTTCAAAATTATAGCTACCGACGGAGTGTTCTCTATGGACGGTAACGTGGCTCCGATGGACAAGATTTGCGCCTTGGCTGAGAAATACGGCGCGCTTGTTATGGTGGACGAAAGCCATTCGGCAGGTGTAGTAGGCAAAACCGGCCGCGGCGTGGCAGAAAAATTCGACTGCTATGGAAAGATAGATATCTTTACCGGCACGTTGGGTAAATCGTTCGGTGGCGCGATGGGCGGTTTCACTACCGGCAAGAAGGAAATCATCGATATGCTTCGTCAGCGGTCACGCCCTTATCTGTTCTCCAACTCGCTGGCTCCGTCGATCGTCGGCGCGAGCATCGAAATGTTCAAAATGCTGGGTGAGAGCGACGAGCTGCACACCAAACTGATGGAAAACGTGGAATATTTCCGCACAAAAATGATCGCTGCCGGATTTGACATCAAACCCACGCAAAGCGCTATCTGTGCTGTGATGCTCTACGATGCCAAGCTGTCACAGGATTTCGCAGCCGAGATGCAGAAGGAGGGAATCTATGTGACCGGCTTCTATTATCCCGTCGTACCGAAGGGACAGGCTCGAATCAGAGTGCAACTTTCGGCAGCCCACACAATCGAACAGCTTGACAGGGCGATAGCTGCATTCATCAAGACAGGTAAAAAGCTTGGTGTAATCAAGTAAACTACATGTGCATTGTCTTTTCGGTTAATCGGTGAATACGGTTACCGGATTAACAGAGCTATCCCGGAAAATATGGATTACAAGGGTGGAAAGGGATAGGCATATATCGTAAAACAGATTTGTATGTTATAATATGCAAGTGATAGAAACACTGCATGTTATAGCATACAGATTTTATATGAGTAAGCAAATGATTCGATCGGAATGAAACTTTTTTAAGCTTTGATGCATCTTATGGGGAAAATGAAATATGATGAGAAAATTCTCGGAAAAAGAAAAAAGATTTGTGCAACTGATTGATGAACATTCCAGGTTAATCAATCAGATATGTTATTTCTACTCTACGCTCAACCACCCTTTTGAAGATTTAAGGCAAGAAGTCTATATCTCCATCTGGAAAGGGCTCGACAAATTCAGGGGTGACAGCAAGATATCGACGTTTATTTACAGAATAGCCGTTAATTCAGTTCTGATGGTTCTTCGCTCGGGCAAAACTAAAATAGAAACCACACCGTTACATCAGCTCGATCCCGAACTATTATCGACGTTTGATGACGAGCAGAAAGAGAAGCTCGACTGTATGTATCAGATGATAAATAGCTTAGACGAGATTGAAAAACCGATTATCCTCCTATGGCTTGACGGGAAACCGTATGAAGAAATAGCGGAAATAGTAGGATTCAACAGGAATACCGTAGCGACAAGAATTTCGAGAATAAAGAAGAAACTTTCAAAATTAGCTTAATATGGATTTAGAAGAAATGAAAAACAATATGACGTTGATAGACAAACTGCTTGCTAAAACAAACGGGAATGTCCGCATTGACTCGCAGCGTGCCGGCACAGCTAAATCAAAGCTTGAAAAAAAATATAAGGAAACGGCGATGACAAACCTTTTGTTAGGATTGGTCTTTTTCCTGATATGGTTTAAGTTAGGTAACGATGACGGGATCTCATTCCCTTATAGGTTGGTAATACCCATTGTGGCTCTAATCGGTAGTTTATGGTACTATTATCTTTACCGTCAGGTGAAAGCGATCGATATCTACAGCGTCACACCCGCCCAATTGTTTTCTAAAATCACATCGCTAAAGCTGCAAATCATTTCAGGTGAGATAGTTGTGTTAATAATACTGTCAGTCATTTTCTCAGTTTTCCTTCCTCAGATATTTGAGAAGTCGGTTTTGGGATTCTGGCTTTGTGTCGCGACGATAGCAGCGGCAATATTATTGGCGTTTTTAGTGTATATCCCGCGTTATAGGAGGATATTCAGCGATTTGACGTCGATTAAAGAATAAATGCCGATTTTAATGGGTTAAAATATTTTGATTAAATTTGTCTTGTTTTGGATAGATTAATCAAAGTGAACGAAGTAGTGGATAAAATACAAAAGTTTTTAGCGGGGTTTATGTTGCCGGTCGTATGTTGTTCAATCAGTTGTACGGGCGGTGCAAAAGATTATGGGAACCACTTCAGCGACACTATCAGCCGAGCCGATTCGATAGCCATGTCGGAAGCGGAATGCCTGGCTGCCGAGGAGGCTATCCAGGATTCAATCAGGCAAGCGGTCCTTAGCAAAGACTCCATCGCTGAGAAACATATTCTGGTAGATAAGGAACATTGTACACTATATGTTCGCGAAAAGGGCGAAACACTCATGTCGGTTCCTGTCTGCCTTGGCAAGGGAATAGGACAAAAAAAGCGACAGGGCGATCATAAAACGCCGGAAGGCGATTATAAAATCAGATCGATAGAAAATTCATCGGGATGGCCTTATGACTTCCACGACGGCAAAGGGAAAGTGCTTGGCGCTTACGGGCCGTGGTTTTTCAGACTCAACACTCCGCAGAGCACTCATATCGGCATACACGGTACATTATCGGCGGAGAGTGTGGGCACACGCGATAGCGATGGCTGCATTCGCATGCGAAACGAAGATCTGGAGGTTCTCCGACAGCATGTAAGTGTAGGGATGAAAGTTATAATCCTTCCCGATCCGGTCTGAAACTGACGGCTTGCCCGTCAGAATCAGAGGACGTCGAGTTCTGCGATGGCGGCGAGTCGGCTCTGCCCGGCTATTCTTTGGGGTATGATGCGGATATAGCGGGCTTTTACCGGTTTTGTGAGCATAAACGTGCGCGGTGTCGGATCGTTGATGAGATTTCCGAATTCGAATGTTCCTGCTTTATTCCACTTTTTGCCGTTGGTGCTTGTCTCTATTATTCCTGTCTCTATCATTCCCTCGCCGTAGAACGCTGTCTGGGGTGTATATACAACTCCTTTTACGGTCTGAAGCGCTCCGAGGTCGATAGTGAAATTAAGATTAGTAGAATCACTGGTCCAGAAAGTCTTAGGATCGGCATCAATTGCAAAACCGGGCTTGTACCTATCGTTCATTGATTTTACGTCGACTACTGACCAGCCATTCTTAATCATTCCGAACTGTTGTGAAACGACCGGTCCGAGTTCGCCGTTAAGCTCGGCGACAGCCTTAACGGCACCGTTTTCAAATTTGAACGGTCCGGCATACACAGGAGAGTTTACGGTGGGTTCAGAGCCGTCGATAGTATAGTGAATAACGCTGCCTTGCGAAAGATTTTTAATAGCATCTTTCAGGCCGTTTTTCCAATTGAAATCACTTTGTTTCGGATAAATTGAAACCAGGCCGTCGATTGAGCGTGATGTCTGCAGCTGAGGAGGACGGGCATTATAGTGGTAGGCTGCAACAGTTGACAGCTGAGGAGTGAGGCGCGAATCAATCAAACGGATACGCAGCCTGTCGGTAGTAACGTCGGGGAAGCGCAATATCCTCTTATATCCAACGTTAGTGGCACGTGCTATTTCCTGCCATTCACCGTCGATCCATGCATCCACTGCATGCTCGGCAATTCTTTCGCCTGCGTTAGCGACAGCTTCCTGTAATGCGATGCGGTTGAATGTAGCGGGCTTCGACGAGGTCAAAATGATTTCTCCTTCGAAAGGCACAGAGGTCAGCCAGTCGCCATCGAGAAGCTCGGGAGCAGCATTCCAGCCTTCGAGAAGATTCACGGAATATGTTTCCTTTATTCTTTTGCCGACTTCAGACAAAGAAGCGACATCGCGATCGGAGAAACGTCCGTCGGGATTCGGCGGAATGTTGAGAATCAGCACAGAGTTTCCTCCAACCGACCTTTCGTAAATATCGAAAATGTCATCAGCAGAACGAACAGCCTGTTTGTCATCATCACGCCAGAACCATCCGTCGCGAATCGATGTGTCGACTTCCGGGTACTGGTAATGCAGATACTTTGCTTTCTGAAGCATTTCTATACTACCGATATCTTTGTCCTGACTATGATTGAAGCCTTTGTTGAGAGAGTCGGGATTTTCTTCGTAAGGAACGACATTCCATTCGGTATCCCTTGTGGCACCGGCCTCATTTCCGACCCATCTTACGTCTTCACGTCCGAAAACCACTGCATCGGGAGCAAGAGTGTGGACGAGTTCGAGCCAGGCATTATAATCGTAGGTCTGTCCTCCTTTTTCTTTCGGCTGGGCGCCGTCAAACCAGACTTCATAAATCGGGCCATATTCAGTGAGGAGCTCAAAAAGCTGATTGAGGAAATATTCGTTATAATCGTCGACAACGAACTGAAATTTAGTCGGATTTTCGAAAGGACGGCCTTCAACTTCTCTCGGGATAGTCCTTAGCGTCTTCTTACTAAGATTACCGTAGTTGCCTTCCGGACTCTCGATCTGATAGAGATCGGCCGGCGAAAGATATACTCCGAGCTTCATGCCGTACTTAGCACAAGCCTCTGAAAGTTCTTTAAACACATCGGCCTTACCGTCCATATAGGGCGACTGCATTATGCCATGATCGGTATACCGGCTTTGCCACAGAACGTAGCCATCGTGATGTTTCACAGTGATAACTACCATTTTCATCCCTGCATCCTTCATTGTCTTAACCCACTGATCGGCATCGATACCCGTGGGATTGAACAATTTCGGGTCTTCCATTCCCGAACCCCATTCTCTTCCCGAGAAGGTGTTGGGCCCCCAATGGATAAATGCGATAAATTCATTTTCGAGACCTTTTATCTGTCTTGCATTCGGCACAACATGAGCGGCTTTATTAATCACCGTTTCTTTTGTGTCTTCTGGCAGAATAGGAATAGAGTTGACAAATTTTAAAGTGTCGGCTGCCATAGATGTAATAGCAGCTGTAAGTAAAAGTCCCGTAAAAATGATTTTCTTCATGGCAATTGCTGTTTTCATTAAAGTGTTTGACAAAAATAATGAAAAGTATTGAATTAGCGGATAATTTCACTAATTTTGTATAAATAAACTCGTCAATCATTGTTAATCATGAAGAAATCGTTATTGCCATTATTGGTTTTTCTACTGCCGTCGCTCAGCCTCGGAGCTGCGACAAAATGGGTGAATCCGATGGATGCCGGCTATCCGGTAATACAAAATCAAGGATGGACGGACGAGATGTCGTCCTACCACCGTCTGCCCGACCGGGCAAAGCAGAATGTCAGAGAACCGCTATGGAATCTGTCGCTTAACTCAGCCGGTCTGGCCCTCTATTTCACAACGGATGCGCCGTCAATTCGCGTAAGATATACAGTGACGGGTCCCATTTCTATGCCTCACATGCCGGCAACGGGAGTGTCGGGAGTCGACCTCTACAGAATTTCTCCTGACGGAATGAAACAAGAGATCTGCTTCAGCGACTATTCATTCCGCGACACTGTGACCTATTCATTCCAGAACCTGTATCCCACCGATTTCGACGGTAAAGCACCTGAATACAGGCTAAATCTTCCGCTTTACAATACAGTGACCAACCTCGAGATAGGCATCCCCGACAGCTGTACTATAAAATTCCTCCCCAAAAGAACCGACAAGCCTATTGTTGTCTACGGAACGTCGATAGCCCACGGTGCATGCTCTTCACGTCCCGGAATGGCGTGGGTTAACATCGTCAGACGCAATCTCAACGACTATCCCGTGATAAATTTAGGCTTTTCCGGCAACGGCCGTCTTGAACCGGAGCTAATTTCGTTGCTGAACGAGCTCGATGCGGAAGTTTACGTGCTTGACTGCATGCCAAACCTTATCGGCAGGTCGATTGAAGAGGTTCAAGGCCTCGTAATATCGGCAGTTAAGAGCCTCCGAGCCAATTCGAAGGCTCCAATCATTCTGATTGAACATGCCGGCTACAGCAATGCCGAGACCAACCCGAAAATGCGGGAACAATATGTCAATTCCAACATCGCCCAGCGCCGTGCTTTCGACGAGCTGCAGGCGGCAGGCACTCCCAATCTCTACTATATAACCCGGGAGGAACTGAATTTCTCGCCGGATGCGTGGGTGGATTACGTCCATCCGTCCGATCTTGGCGCCCAGCAGCAGGCTGACGTGGTGACCTCGAAGTTGAAAGCGGTAGTTCCGAGCGTAAAGAAATACGTCGAGTAAGAAGATTTGAAATATAGAGTGTTATAGGGGCTTTGGTGACAAACCGTCGCTGAAGCCCCACTTTTTGTTAAAACAATAGCAACGCAAGGCCATTTAAGAAGAATTAACAGTGGGGGGGGGTAAATATTTGGCGATTTTGTAATAAATCGTTAATTTTGTCGTTCGGAAAATTTTCTGCTGATAAATTCGGGAAACGATGATCAGCTGTAAGTCTTTTTAGCTATGCGATTTAACCTATATTCTCAAACAGCTATATCGATAAGGAAATTATTTAGATAACTTAATAACCATTTGGTTCCAAACACACGTAATGAAAATGAAAAGACTACTCCCTCTGTTGATTTTCGCCCTTGTTGGAATAGCGGGTGCGAAAGGCCAGGATGTGGCGTTGAAAACAAATCTATTGCCGGATGCGGCATTATCTCCCAATCTGGGCTTGGAATTCAAGTTGGCCAAACGCTGGTCGCTCGACGTTTCCGGTCAGATGAATCTATGGCCGATCAACAACCATAAATGGAAACATTGGTTGGTGCAGCCGGAAGCTCGCTACTGGTTTTGCGAACCGTTCGTAAAGAGCTTTTTAGGCATACATGCAATAGGCGGCGGATTCAATGTGGGCAATATCGGGACCGACATTAAGTTTTTGGGAACTGATTTCGGCAAACTGCGCGACCACCGCTACGAAGGCTGGGCGGTAGGAGGCGGCATCGCCTACGGTTACGCTCTTCCCTTGTCGAAGCACTGGAATATGGAGTTCGAGATAGGTGTAGGTTATGTGTATGTGAAATACAAAGGATTTAATTGCACTGACTGCAGCCATCAGATAGGCGAAGGCCATCACAATTATTTCGGACCTACAAAAGCAGCTATCAACTTGGTTTATGTTTTCTAACGGGAGGACGATGATTATGAAAAAGAACATATTGACGAAGATATTCGCAATGCTCGCCATAACCGCGAGCCTGAATGCCATGGCTGCCAATCAGCCTCTTGCAGTTCAGAAAATAACCGCTACGCAGGGCACAGTCTGTGGACTTCCCGTTACAGGAGTGAAAATGAACCGTCAGGACAACAAAATGACGGTGAACATGAATCTTAACCTTGGTGAATATGAGATGAAAGGCGACCGCGCGTCGATCTTCTATCCCGTATTGAAAAACGGTAAGGATTCCTTGGTTCTCAATCCTGTAGGTCTTTACGGGCGGATCCGTTATATCCAGTATCTCCGAAAAGACGAAAAACCTATCGGTGGAGAAATGGAAACGTCGTTCAAATACAGCAAACGACCGGCTTCGTTGCCATTCGTTCAGACAGTGGACTATCAGCCGTGGATGAACGGCGCGAGCCTGTATATCAACCGTACGGACTACGGATGCTGCAACATGGTGCTCGACGAATGTAGCTCGGCTCTAACGAAGTGGAACGAAGTGAAATATATGCCGGAATTCTACTATCTGAATGTTACGGCCGAAGCCGAAAAGACTCGCGAACTCTCAGGAAGGGCATTTATCGATTTCCCTGTAAATCTGACCGTTATTTATCCCGACTACCGCGGAAACGCTCGTGAGCTGGCGAAAATCATCGCTACTATCGACTCGGTGAAAAACGATAAGGATATAACTATCAACAAACTTCATATCAAAGGTTTCGCATCGCCCGAAGGTCCCTACAACAACAACATCCGTCTGGCAAAAGGACGTACGGAAGCTCTGAAAACTTACGTTCAGAATCTCTATAAATTCCCTGAAGGTCTGATCACAACATCTTACGAGCCTGAAGACTGGGAAGGTCTGCGTGAATTCGTGGTAAGTTCCGGTCTGGAAGACAAAGAGGGCATTCTCGCCATCATCGACAGCAATCTTGCTCCGGATCCGAAGAATACGAAGATTCAGACTACATATCCGGCGACCTATAAATTCCTGCTTCAGACAGTTTATCCGGGTCTGCGTCATTCAGACTACACAATCGAATACACCATCCGCAGCTTTACTGATGTAGATGAAATAGCGGCTATTTTCGCCGTTGCTCCCTATAAGTTGAGCATCAACGAGCTGATAAAATTAGCCAACTCGTTGGAGCCCGGAAGCGACCAGTATAACAACGTGTTTGAAACGGCAGCCCGTCTGTATCCGACGAGCGACGTTGCCAACCTCAACGCAGCCAACTCTGCCATGCAACGCGGCGACTTGGTGTCGGCCGAAAAATATCTCGCCCAAGCCGGAACCACCGATGCAGCCGAGTATGCACGCGGCGTGATGGCGGCATTGCAAGGAGATTATACCAAGGCTTTACAACAGTTCCGCAAGGTGTCGGCCACATTGCAGCAGGCGAAGGATGCGGCAGCAGTTATCGAGCAGCTGGTAAATCAATAAAAATAAAGAAACAGTGTGAAATAAAACAAATTATAAACAATAACCAAAACCTTAAGTATTTATGAAATTTAAATTTAAAACTTTATCGTTGCTCCTTGCAGGTGCAGCGATGGGTATGACAGGTTGTCAGAGCGAAGAACCGTTCGTAAACGGTGGCGAAGACAACGGTGCTTACTCAGGCAAAACATTTTTTGTAACAGCAGGATTAGCTTTGCCATCGAGTGCGGGTTCAAGAAGCGGTACAGATGGAGGCAAAGAAGGAAATCAGGGAGAAACTAATTCGGATGCCACTCCGGATGATTTCGAATACGGCTATGACTTTGAGAACGACGTAAGGACAATGATCCTTATGTTTACCGACAAAAACGATAAATTCATAGCTTACTCGAAAGTATCAGGCATCGAAAAAGCTCCTACCGGTAGTGCAAACTATCAATTCAACGTCCTCGCTGAAGTTAAATATGACGACTTACAGAAGGCTTATGAAGGTGAGGGCAGTTTCTTAAGTGCAAGCAACAATGAAGTCAATGTATATGCATATTGTAACTATACGGCAAATCTTGAGAACTTATTCAAAGATTTAGCTTCAGGAAGTACAGAATGGAAAGACTGGGCTGGAGAAGTGACCGAAGGGTCATCAGCAGCAGGAAGCAGTCCGACCATCACCAATACTATTTGGGCAGAACGTTCTTTCTTAATGACTAACTATTCCAAAACCACAACAAAATTCCCTGACGACCTTCAAAAATGGGACGATTATGCGGACAAAAGTTTCCCGTTCTATGTAACGAACCCCGCAAATGACCAGGGAAATCCTAATACTCCAGAAACGAGACCGGCTCTGACCCCGATTTATGTAGAACGCTCTGCAGCACGTATCGATTTCCGCGATGGAAGCCCAACTAACAATCAAACTTACACTATAACTACTAAAGTTCATATTCAGAACACGGAAAATGGTCAGACCACAGTTGAAGAATCTGAGCATAACTTCTTTAACATCAAATTGACTCGCATGTCGTTGGTGAATATGAGTAAGAACTTCTATTACCTTCGTCGCGTATCTGCCAATGGTTTGAATGCCGGTTCTACTCTTCTCGGTATAGAAGGCGCTACAAATTTTGTAGTTGACACGGATGCTGACGCCAAAAATAGCAATTCTATTTCAACTGCTGCTTCTTCTCCCAACAATACAACAGAACATTTTAATTTCTGTCTTTATACTTCAGACGAAGAAGATCCTAATGGCACAGCTTACAATCGGGACGGCTGGTATACCGACAAAATTACCGATGTGCTGCAGGGAAAATATTATGATACCTGGAACGGAAAAAACGGCGGAACTTACAAAATCTGGCGCTATGTGACAGAAAACACTATCCCGGGCGAGAAAAACCAAAAGACTGTGCAGAGCACAGGCGTGGTGTTCAAAGGTAAAATACAGGCAGGTGAAGATATCGCCAATACTTATAACACAAAAGATGCTGTAGCTAGTCAGGAACGCTATATTTCGGAAAAAGTTCAGGAAGCTCTTGAGACTGCAGAGACATTAAAAGCAGAGCAAATAGATCAACTTCCGGTTCTCTATAGCTTCGACGGCTTCCTCTATGCAGGTTGGGAAGAGCTGATTGAAAAGGCTGCAGAAGACGGAAAAGGCGGTCGCCTTTACACAAGAGTTGAAAACATCTTGAAAGATTATAAACTCGATGGCTCTGAATATACCACCACAGGTTCTGGTAACGATGTTCTGACCATGGAGATAGCATATCTTATCGTAACGATGCCGTCTTCTGAAGATTTGACAGCTCTGGAAACATCAAATCCGGATCTCTTCAACAAATATAAGAGCGTTGAAGGCAAATCGATCGCTATGACAGACGATGCTATGGTAGCTCAAGCTCCGAAGCAGGAAATCACAGTATTCAAAGCTTCTGATGAAAAAGATGGTGATGGTGTAGGTTACTACTGCTATTATTTCTACTGGAACCGTCATAACGACAACGGCAAGTCCGGTCTGATGGGCCCGATGGAATTTGCTACAGTTCGTAACAACGTTTACAAACTCGCTGTAACGAAGATCAACCAGTTCGGACATCCGCGCGTGAAGAAATACGACCCGGATCCTGAAGAAGAAGAAAGAGACGACGAAGAACCGACCCGCTATATCGAAGTTCAAGTTGAGGTATTGCCTTGGGTAGTTCGTGTGAATGACATTGAATTCTAAAAAATTAGATCTAATAATTTTCGGGGCGGTGCGGCCTCAACCGAGGCCGCACCGAAATCCCGGAACTTTCAAAAAAAAGTTTGATCATCGCGACTAAAATCGAACGACGAGGATTATGCTGATGAATAGTATTAGTCCGAAATGTCGTAAGAGCGAATTACGGTAGCAGTGCGGGATGATTTGATGACATTTTAACCAAAACAAAAATCGGACGCTGAAAGAAGCGTTGAATGAGACAAAAAACATGAAATTTAAAAGCGTCAAAATAAGCAACAAGTTGAGACGGACGGCCATAGGGCTTCCGGTTCTCGGTGCGTTGTGTCTCGGCATGAGCATGAGCTCCTGCGAGTCACTTTACGATGATCAGTCGGATTGCCGCACAGGCATCAACTTAGCGTTCATTTACGACTATCACATGGAACCGGGTGCGAACGCTTTTCCGGCTAACGTGGACTGCGTGACAGTCTATGTGTTCGATCCCCAGGGCAACTATCTGACGCAACTTACAGAAACATCCGACGAGCTCCGGGACGAGAATTATCGTATGCCTCTGGAACTGCCGGAAGGTTCGTATCATTTAGTGGTTTACGGGGGAACGACATGTGAGGACGCGACGGTGGAATTTACACCGGGTTGGACATCATCAACCACAAGCGGCCACAAAAACGATATTTTAGTGACAGTTCCGACAGATGCTAACGGTGAGAGCGCCAAACAGCTCCACGACATCGATACACGCACGGGCGGACTGTTTTACGGTACACTCGACGTTACCATTACGGAAAAAGATTTCACAATGGGAACGTTCAGAACAGAGACGGTGAACCTGATGAAGGACACCAACCATATACAGGTGATTCTGCAGGAGCTAAGCCAGCCCGACCAGATGAACCATGAGGATTATGATTTCTTTATCGACGACGATAATTTCACACTTAACGGTTATAACAATCCGGTATATACGACATCGCGCGGTGGCGCTCTGACCGGCAAGACTTACAAGCCTTTCGCCCGTCAGAATAGAATAATGGGCTATGTAGACGCCGAGGGCCGTACGGGAACTCAGGTAGAAGAGGATCCGTCGAAGCCCGTACAGGTGGCTTGCGCAGAATTTTCGACCTCTCGTTTGGTGACGGGACATGCCGCAACATCGCGTCTGCGCGTGACGACGTCGTTGGAACAGGATAAGGACGGCAACGATAAGGAAATAATCAATATACCTCTTATCACTTATCTTCAGGCTACTCGCGGTTTCGGCGATACGTGGATCAAGAGCGACCAGGAATATCTTGACCGCCAGAGCCGCTGGAATCTGATGTTCTTCCTTCAGAGGAATGCTTGGGTAAGCACGCGAGTGGTGGTAAATTCGTGGGTAGTTCGTATCAATGATATAGAACTGAATCAGTAAGATAGGAGAAAAAAGATAAAGATGAGTTTGCTGAGAAAATTCTTGATGTTGATGTTGGCGCCGGTAATCGCCGGGGTTGTATCGTCGTGCAGCGATGATACGACGGGTCTGCATCAGCCAGAGAATACTCCGGGGATTTCAGCGGGGAGCAAATTCAAACTTTCAGTAAAAATAGTCACGGCCCGTGGGGCTTCGCGTGCGGCCGATCACGAGGATGATTATACCGAGGCCGGGAGCGATGCGGAAAATCTGATAGATCTCGCAGGAAACGATCTGAGGATAGTGATTTTCACAAAAGATGGAGAATATATCTCGACTTTGGACGCTCCGGGTCACCAGTGGCAATCAAAGAATGACGGTATCTATGAGTGGGAAGGCCGTTTCCCGAGCAGTATCGATGAGGAGCTTCTAAACCGTCTCGATACGGAGGAATTCAATGTGATGGCTTTAGCCAACTGGATGAGCGCCGACGAGAAGGCGGCTTACGATTTCTCGAAGGGTGACGGAAGCTATCAGTCGCTGAGCGAGATATGGATCGACGGCGTCAACCATAATTACTCTTACTCTCCGAGCGGAAACACTTCTTGGCGTCCGATCGCTGGAGGAACGGCGAAAAGTTTGATCCCGATGTTCGGCATTGCGGAGGCGGAACCGTTTGAAGAAGTGGAAGACGGTGAGTTTCACGCATCGGTCAGAATAAAGATGCAGCGCGCGATGGCAAAAATCGAGATAATCGATAATCTCGAGACTCAAGGGATACACATCGAGGAAGCGAAGCTTACGAGCTACAACAAATCCGGACGTCTGATAACCGATGTGAGCAAGAATCCGGACTGGAACGAAACGAACTATCAGGTAGGTCGGTCGTCGCTGCCCACAGATGTGAGCCAGGCGTCAGGTCTGCTTTTCTTCCCGAAGGATCCGACAGCGGGCAATACGACCTGGATAGCCTACGTTCCGGAAATGAAGCTCGAGGAAGCCGTAGTGGACTCGAAGGGCGACTTCGAAGGAAAACGCACTCACATCGAGGTTAAACTGTCGGGAAATGCGTCGGGTTATCAAGGAGGAACCTATCCGGTTCATTTCGGAAAATATAATTCGCAATTCAAGCCGACGATCCCTGACGAGAGCTGGAATCATCTCTTAAGGAACCACATCTACAGATTTTACATCAAGCACGTTAAGGAAGGCGTACTTACGGAACTTCATCTGCATGTGATACCGTGGGTGGCCGACGATGTGGAAGAATGGGACTTCACGGACCAGATCGGTGTTTCGAAGACTCTGACCTGGGAAACAGGAACCTACGAAAGTATAGACGAGAACGGCAACGTTTATCTGCTGTTCGACAACGATAACGAGAAATTCCTGACAGGAAAATTTACGATCATGTCGCCGGTGAACGGCAGATGGTATGCGAGGTTAGTTCCTTTAGAGGGTTCGAAGACCGACGCCATGACGTTTATCGACGGCAATGGTAACGTGGCGAGTCCTTCGACGGGTACGATAGTTCCGATATGTGTGGAACAGTCGGATTTGATCACATCGCCGGCGACGGAAGCGGTGATAAGGATTCGTCCGACGGAGTTCGGCAACGATATCGAGAGCCGTTACCGTCTGGAATTTTATGTGGAAAATATGGGAAAATGGTATAAGGTGCCGATGACAAACAGCAGCGACTATGATTATTTCACGATCGTACGCCGTTCGAACCTAATTCAACCATAAACATTAAGGGAGGAAAGACAGGTGAAAGGATTAAGAGAAATAAAATACAAGATACTGAGCGGCGCGATGGCTCTGTTGGCCGGCTGGCTGACCTGGAGCTGCGCTGATGATATTGAAATGCCTTCTGTGACTCCTGACGGTGGCAATTCGGAGTACGTGCTGCGTCTGAAGACCGGTTCGGCAACGGCGGCCGGTTCGAGAGCCGACGAGCACTATCAGGACGATCAGTACGCACAGATGCCCGAGGAGGCGATAGGGCGTGTGGATCTGTTCTTTTTCTACACGGATGACGATAGCGGTAATCCTTTCTTCACTTACGAACTGGAAGACGCCAACAAGGTGACGACAGCTGACCTGACAATACGTCTGCCGAAGTCGCTGGTCGACAATGCCGGCAACTCGATATATGTCTATGCGTTGGTGAATCTGCCCGATGATATAACGGTGAATACGGCCGAGAACCGGGTGGGAGGCAAGTTGGTGACTCTTGGAGAGCTGAAGGAGATACGTGTGGATGCGCCGGAATTTTCGACAAAGGCGAGTCCGGAGAGCTTCGTGATGCGCGGTGGCGCTACGGCTACGATAACGGGGACGGGCGACGAAATGCTGGTGAAAGGAACCATACGGTTGGAGCGTCTGGCTTCGAAAGTTCGTCTTTGGGCTGAAATACCTTCCACGATCTATCTGGACGAAAACGGCAACACGATAACGCGCGAAACAGGCGAGAGCGAAGACGATTGGAACAGCCGCGTGACTGAAACGTGGGAATCGGTGCCCTCCACTGACGGCAAATCGAATGTAGAGCTGTTTTTCTACAATATGACCACAAGCGGGCGTATTGACGGCGATCTCGGTACTGTAAGCGAGAGAAAATATGCTAATGTAGACCGCAAATCGTCTCAGGAAGTGATCCGACGCCTGTCGGACGACCAGAGTGTGCTCGTAACGGCCGACAAGGACTCGAAATATACCTACACCCACGCGACGGCTTACTATTCGTATCCGAACGAATGGGATAGCAGTTCGCCGACTGAAGAGCATCGTTCGTATGTTGTAATAGGATTGCCTTGGAAGAACGGGACGGATTACAAGATGTTCTATTATCAGATTCCGGTGAACGCGATCGAAAGCAACGGTATAAAGGCGGATTGCATGGAGCCTAACCACTATTATCGCATCAAGGTGAGATTAGGCATGCTGGGCAGCGTCAATTTAGGCGAGCCGTTGGAAGTAGACGCTTCGTATGAGGTGGTAGACTGGGTAAATCTGCCTGTAGATGTGAACATCAAGGACAATCGCTATCTGGTGGTAGACAAGAATTGGGTGATGAATAACACTCACACGATCACGATTCCTTTCTCGTCGAGCCACAAGACTATAATCACGGGCTGCTATGTGAATTTCTTCAGGTATTACGAGCCGTGGGGCAACGATGATAATGCTAATACCAGTAATCCCAATGTTCCAAAAAATCAAGATCCGGCGAGCTATCATGATAAAACGGACTTCGTGGATTGGTTGAATGCGGCAGATGGTACAGCAGGGGTAGGCAGAGCTGGCGAAGGATTGATAGTGAACGGCAAGACAGGCGAAGAGCTTTACTATAAGTCGGAATATTTCAATGATCCGTATTTAGGATATACTTACTATGTAGGTCACGAACAGCCGAAGACCGTGAAACGGAACTTAGTGAAGCTCGATGAAACAATCGACCGGATGAACAAACAGGATATTGAAAAATGGGAATTGTACAACCGTCAGTATGACAATATAAACGCCGTGTATACCTACGACATAGACAACGAGAAGAAGGAGATCACTTTCACTCATCCTCTGATATTATGGGAGGATTTAGGCGACCGATACGTGCCGGAGATTCTTGAAGACAAAGATACGAAGACGCAGCTTCTTAGAGACGAGTATTCGAGATACGAGATAATAATCAAGTTACGTCATGAGGACTGGACAAGCGGCGACGGTCTATATGAGGAGACAATCTATATAACTCAATATCCGGGCATGTATATCGAAGTTTCGCATAATTACGGAAGTATCGGCAGTAACCAAGAAACAAGGCATTCTTTCAATGAGTTTGTTATAGTTAACGGTTTGAGATTAAACAATACTTATAATGAGTGTAATGGAACGGCCCGTCCTTTATTGGCTTCATATAATGATATGACACTAACATACGGTTCGAACAATAACCCAAATATGTACGTGATCCATACTACTCAATTGTCGGAAGGTAATGAATTGTTGTATGAGCTTGGGGATCCAAGAACTATTTATTATAATAATGATTTATCGTCACGATCTACAACGTCATCAGATGGTAGAAGAGACGATGACCTTACTGATCAATCGTCGAATGAGAGAACAGTGACTTCATGGAATGGAACCCAACTACCAAGTGGGATTTCGGGATCTAATTACAATATGTCGTTGGCGAGGGCTACACATATAGTCGACAATGTAGCTAATTGGCAATTGCAATATTACTATCCGGCGGATGAGACGAAAGGGACGGGGACAAAGGAAAATTTCATAGCTCCTGTATTTCGCGTAGCATCGTCGTTCGGTAAGGTATCCACAGGATACAGAATAGAAGCTCGTAGGCGTTGCGCAGTATATCAGGAAGCAGGCCGTCCGGCAGGCAGATGGCGTCTGCCAACGAAAGCGGAGATTAAATATATAGCCCAGCTTTCGGCGGATAAAAAAATTCCTATTCTTTTCGGCGATTCAAGCAATCCTGATGCAGACGGTTATTATTGGTCGGCACAAGGAGGTCTTGCCGCCAACGGTAAGGGGAAAGTAGAGGACTCAGACAGAGGATGGGCTGGACCAAGTTTTTCTCCTCGTTGTGTTTATGACGAGTGGTATTGGAACGAGATCGACGGCGGGAAATTCCCGGCAGGTCTGAATGATAGAACAACACAATTCTACTGGGGTGACGTTAAGAAAGACAATACCCAGACGATGAAGATTTTGAATAAGAACGCGAAAACAGTTCGTAAATGACCGCAAGTATGAAGATATTGGCAAGACATATAATCTGGTTGATAGCGACGGCGATCTGCGGTCTGTGGCTGAGTTCGTGCAGCGATGAACGGGAGATAATCACCGGTTCCGGCTCGGAAATCAGCGGAATAGAGCTAAATGCAGACGGATCGATGACGCTGGGCGTCAATTTGGAGATTCCGGAGATGATGACTCCCGGTTCCCGCGCCATGGGCGAAAATCCGAATTTCAGCTCTTTGAGCCTTTACGTGCTCGTGTTCGAGGACGAAACGGGTCTGAGGCATTATGACAAAGTGGAGGCGACGACAGTGGAAAGCGACGGCACTCACGGTCATGACGCTTTGGTGACGTTCAAATTGACTCTGAAACCGACCGACGGCAATACTACGATCCATCTGATAGCGACGGATCAGCCCGATATTGAGGGCCAGATAGTTTACGGGCCGGAAGATCGCGTAATCGCGGGTCTGTTTACTGACAACAATCACGAGGCTTACTGGCAGCGGATAGATTTGGGCAGCTATATACCGAGCGCCGACAGGGTAGATCCGCAAAGCGATAATTTCGACCAGGGAGACGCCGATCGTGCAACTACAATCTACGGGAAACTGCGACATGTAGCGATGGTAAGGAATTTCAGCCGTGTATCGGTGAAACTGAGCCCAGAAGCGCAAGTGGATTTCCAGTGCACGGGAATTTATGTGATGAATACCGTTGATCGCGGAACTGTGGCACCTTACGTTGCTTCCAATCCGGAGGGCAGTCGTTTCATAAGTTACTACAAGGAAGTAGGAGGCAAATATGAAGGTCTGACCTACAACGAACTGACGGCAATGGGTCATGTGGGGAATATGCCTGTGGGTACGCAGGTAGAAAACATGGAGAAGGATCCGACGAAGATAACGTCGAAAAGCGAGACCCAGACTGGGGTGCCGGCTCCGGTTTATTTCTACGAGCGCCCGTCGCGCGAGACGTGGACTGAGCGTACTTACGTGATAATCCGCGGCCTCTATAAGGGAACAGAAGGATTTTACAAGATAGATTTAGGCAACGTGAAGGAGGATGACGTGGTGGGTATTTTCGAATATTACAACTTGCTGCGCAATTTCGACTTCGCGATAACTCTCAACAGAGTGGAGGCCGCAGGTTACAAGACTTTCGAGGAGGCTTGCAACGGCGCCGTCTATAATAATTTCTCGGCTTCGGTAGAGGCAAGGAACATGAAGAGCATAAGCGACGGCGAGGACATGATATTCGTGAACATGACGAGCTACGTGTTCTGTTATGAGGATGAAATGCTTGAAGTCCTGGCCCAGTTCAGGGAGAAGATCGCCAATGGAGGTGGAACGGAGCGCAACGATCTGTTGAGCTTCAAACTGTCGGAAGGCGATGTGGTGAAAGGCTCGGTAACAGAGGAGAAACACCATGACGCGAGCGGCTCAAGCTTTGACGAATGGAATAAATACATTCTTTACGGCACAGAACCGACCAATGACTTGCGGGAACAGACACTGTACATCTACCGCGGTAACAAGGCCAATCCCGGTGAACCGGTGAACTACGGCCTCTACAGGGCGATCACGCTTTTCTCCCACAAACCGTGGACTTTCGAGGACAATCATGTGGATATCGTTCCGGGACTCTATAAAAGCACGTCGGATGTGCCCGGCTTCGAATGGCAGAAGGAATACCGGGAAATAGGACAGGGCGACGGTAGCCCGATAACGCTGTTTTTCGAGCTCCCGGCGGGTCTTCCTCAGGCTATTTTCCCGCTTGAGTTCACAATAGAGGCAGACCGTCAGAACATCCAGAACGCTTATGTAGGCAATGCTGTGGTGAAGTCGGTGAAAGCGTCGGAATCGCTCTTCTACAAGGATGGAGCGCAGGATAATCCGACGACAACGCGCATACAGTATGTCAAAACAGTGACGTGGGAAGAATATAACACAGACAAAACGACCGAGCTGACGGGCAAAGGCAGCCGGGTGATTGACTGCCAGTTCCTTACGATCACCGACTTGGGTCATGACGCCGTGGGAGATGAAAACGACAAGACGAAATCGACGACCAACGTACGTATAAGGAATAAATATTTCGGATCGACCGACGAGGTAACGGGCGAATGGCTGACTTATACGCAGGACGGCTTCAACCGCGACAACAAAACATCGGATCCGTCGCCTCGCTTCTGGGATTTCAATTCTCATTACTGGGATATGGTTTTGATGAAGATGAATTCGACGACTCGCGACATTTATACTACAGTCAACAATTCGCGCGACGAGCTGATATTTGTTGACGGAGGCACAAGAACCCTCAAGAGTTACGCCGAGACGCGCGGTAACGAAAGCATAAGATATATGCAGACGACGAACGCGAACGACCGGTTTATGTCGAATTTCAAATATTCGACGCAACATACGAGGACTCTGCGAGTGGAAGTAATGTCGACTTCGGCTCCTTCAGATACGGAGGCCGCGGCCACATCGTTAGCTCCGAGAGTCGTGGTGACGGGCACGGGAATGACATCACCGGGGACTTATACGTCGACACGCGAAGGAGATCCGTACCAGTACTATGTATATGAGATAAACGTGCCGCAAAACGCCACGGAATTCTCTCTGTCCATATATCCGGCTACGGGAACTCCGCAGATGCGCTTCTACGTGATCAACATCTACCCGCGCTGGGACGAAATGAACGATGAATAGAAAGATAAAAGATAAGAGATAAAAATATGCGACTGATAAAGCACATAATTAATTCGATAGTAATAGTAGCTCTGGCTTTGCTGGGTACAGGCTGCGCGGCCGACGAGCCGGGTGGCATAACCGGCGGTGGACTCAACGAAGGTTTGTCGGATGAAAACTCGTACTATATCGCTTTTGACATATTGACAGCTTCAGAGCCCTCAAGCCGTGCGAGCGGTGATCTGGAGGATGGAAGCGAAGTGGAGCATG
This sequence comes from Paramuribaculum sp., assembly GCA_022511125.1. GTDB lineage: Bacteria > Bacteroidota > Bacteroidia > Bacteroidales > Muribaculaceae > Paramuribaculum. The sequence continues at coordinate 244,664 of JAFLSD010000002.1, read as the reverse complement.
CGATAGGACAGAAAGGTAATTACGCGCTGTTTTTCGACGGTAAGGGGACGCTGATGAACATCACTCCTCTTGATTTGTCGGCAAACGGTCATGTAGATCATCCGACGGGAAATATAGAAGCTCGTTATTGGACGGTGATAAATCCGTGGAAAGGAAATCTGCCGAGCTCAGCGCTGATAGTCGTGAACGCGGAAAATATCTACAGCAAGCTTACGAGCGAATATGCCGTCGGAACGGCTACGGTGGGTCAGGTGATGGGAGCAATTTTGAGCAATTCGGAGAATCCCTGGGATATGGGTCGCGACGGAGAACTCTTTACTATGACCAACACGGCGTATGTCAAGGATGGGGCAGCGTTCTGCGCAGTTCCGGTGACAGAAGCTATGTTCCATCTGATTGAGGATATAAACCAGCCTGTTCCTGATCCGAATCTGAAAGAGGAGGAGATTCTAAAGGTGCGTGTAGAAAGATTGCATGCCAAGGTGACAGCCGATTTTCAGAACTATGAAAGCTATACTAACGGTCATTATATCTACAAGCCTATAGAGACTGAGAGTCTCGACTATAACCATCAGGTGAATCTTTGTACGGGTTGGATTGAAACCTCCACATCGATCAATTACCAGGATGCCAAGGGCAACACAGTTACTAAATCTTACGAGGACTGGGCTCCGAAAATAGAGGTAAGAGACTGGAAAGCGGAGCTCGTTAGCTGGGATATGAACGCTCTGGAGCGCGAAACCTATCTTTTCAAGAACATAAGCCAGGGTAACTACGATAGTTTTTACGGCGCATGGAACGATAAGGATAACTATCGCTCATATTGGGCGGAAGATCCGAACTATAACGTTCTCGACTATCCGTGGCAATACCGCAAAGCAGTGAATTATGTTCTGACCGACTACGGAACTAAAGATGGCAGTCAAAACACGAACCAGCTTCTCAATTTTTCATATAATACGATGGCTGCTAATGGTTTCCGCGATAAGCTTTATATACCGGAGAATACATACGATCTGACAAAACTCAACGGATCGAGCCTTGACGGCCGACGCGACCTGCTGGCAGGAACTCACCTGATAGTATGTGCGAAACTTTTGATAGACGACGGCAATGGTAAATTTGAGGCCATGGACGTTTACCGCGGACCGGACGGAGTATATTATACGTCGGCTCAGGATTGCCTGTGGGGTTTGGTGAGAGCATTCAACTATGCTTTGGCCTCGCAGCAGAAAATGCGCTATCAGCTCTATGATTGGAATTCAAGCGGCGAAGAAACGACAGGTATGACACTTTACGGAGTGCCCATCGAAGGAGGAGGCGGTTATCAGCTCTATTATAACGGAGATCCTATGACTTACGATCTGATTATGAAGATGAGCGACGAAGATTGCAAAGCCCTTCTCGTGGCCGCCACGATAAAGGACGGCGACGGAAAGAGGGTGCTTAAATCCGGTGATCTGACGATAGAGAACGCATCGGGTGGTCATCTCCCGATATATATGCAATATCTGTTAGGTTATGACGACGAAACGCATCAGCCTTTCGATGAAGAAAATCAGGCAAATATATATAAACCCGAAAATAGGAACAACCACGTGATATCTCTTATATTGGAATGGTCGGGTGCCCCGGATCATTTCAACGAAGGGTTGATGTATTACAAGGCTCCAGCTACGATAATCCCGGGGACAGAGACAGCAGACGGGGTTTATGGCGTGGTACGCAACGCGTGGTATAAGTATACTCTTACCGGCATAAAGAGCGTGGGTATTCCGGTGGATGATCCAAGTCAGCGGATAGTTCCGAACTGGACAGCTCCGTATGATGATATCAATCTTAATGTGACGATAATAGGTTGGCACGAGATTGGTTTTGAATTTCCAAGAAATCCATATTAATGGCGATTGATTAGAATTTTAGAATTATGGCAAAAAAATTTAAATATATACTCTATCTTCTAACTATTCTTGCGACAGGTTTCATGTACTCCTGTTCAGATGATGACTTGCCTATCGGTCCCGATAATCCTAATGAGGGTGTGGAAGGAGAAGGCGATGTGATAACCTTCAGTATCACTCTTGACAAAATGGGTGGCGTTACGTCGAGAGCTGTCGGCGGAGCGGCTGAATTGGAGTATATGGAGAGTTATATCGACATTGACAAAATCAGAGTATTGGTTTTCGACAAGGACGATAAGTTTCTTTTCGAGTCAAAGAGCCGTTGGGTGAAACAACTCGACCCGTCGTCTGACCATCAAAGATGGACAGTGTCGGTTCCTCTCTATAATTTTGGTAACGACAAGGATTATGACTGGGAATTTGAAAAGATAAGAACCAAACTGACAACCGAGGAGTTCAAGATCGCTATTCTTGCCAACCGTCCGGAGAGGGAATGGAACATGGGAATCAAACCCAGGACTAGCGACGATCAAGAGGAATTAGATCCTGATGCTATCGATCCGAGTACTGGTCAGCCTTATGGCTGGGTCGTTCCGGGGGGTTGGTTCGGAAGTACCGGTCCGGACTGGCGACGCAATAACAGTGTGGTATATAGCGGAACAGATAAGGTTGTGAAGGATGTGTTCGATCTCCATCATTGTCAATATGATCCGATATATCATGGTAAAAACTACTATACGGCCGGGGATAAAATTACAGGATTGAATAAGAATACAAATCAAGATTTCTATAGCTGCATAGCAGGTGCGGAAAATAATGAAGCAGATTATGATCCAGAAAGACCGTATATGGGAGCTACCTCGAGTTGGGTAGAATGGGGAACCAATGATGATGTAAAAGATAGTCATGGGTGGTTTAGAGTAGCAAAGATGCCGAGTGAGGATCATCCTATCCCAATGTATGGGATACAGAAATTTTCGGCTTTAACTAATTGGAAAAAAGGTACTCCTATTAACCTGTCAAGGAAGACAGGTGAAGATGGCGCTCAATACAATGATTTGCCGGTGTCGCTTCTGCGCTCCGTAGTAAAAGTAGAAGTAGTAGTACCAACTGGTACAATCAACGATGCCGTGATTTTCTATCCCAATCTCTATGCGAGGTGTGAACCAATGGATGTTTGGACTCCAACCAATGAAATATGGGTAACCAATCATTCGGACTGTGAATGGAAGGATATTAAAGGTTTCGGCTTAATGGTAAGAAGTGAAGATTCAAATTATGCAGACTATTCAATACCCATTATAAACGAAAGTAGAATCAGATATCAAGATAGATTAAGCCGACTTTATGGAATTTGGCGTAAAGAGAAAAACTGGTCGTTCAATAAAAATACGAACGAGGACATCGATTCTTATTTTGACGAAGGAGGAAAATATGCCGATGATAATCACCCTCGTATTTTTAACCCATGTATTCAGCGTAATACTACAATTTATGTTGAAAAAGCTTATACTGATGGTGACGGTGATCATTACATAGCTTACGTAGGCGAACGCAATATGAATCATCCCTCCAATATCGGCAGAATAGGTGATACGGGTGCTGGTGCTTGTCCTGTGATGTATTGGTGTTTAATAAGGAACGGCAATACGTTAAGTTTTCCTATAGCTGAATATACAGCTGCAAATTATAATAAAATGATGTTTAACGGAACTGCTTCGGCAACACCGGGAAACTCTTCTACCGGTTTCTCAACCTATGAGAAAGGTATAGTTGAAGACAGTCGCAATTATCCTGATTTGCCAGTGCCTCTTTTGAGAAATCATGTCTATAAGATTAGGTTTAGGGGCGCAAATAATGGCGACTTTACTTCTACAATAAAATCTCGGAGCAATGGTTTCGATGGTTTTAGCATTCAGAGCGAAATATTGGCGACAAAAGATATAGGATTTGGAAATTGAGCGAGATTCGATAGAATGTAAGATGTTTCATATAAATGGTTAAAAGTTAATAATGGGATAGCGGAAGCGCGAGATGCGTTTCCGCTGTTTTTAAAGGAAACTTAAAACGGATGAAGTGGATTGAAAATTCGTGAAATTATTATTTGTAAATTTTTATCGAAACATATAATTTTACGAGGTTAAATAACAAGATAGTTGTTAAGAGCGAAACCGGTGATTTCGAAGAAAAATAATCAAATAAACATCAAAATAAATCCGGAGAAATGAAAAAGTTATTTTATTTTGCCGCAGGGCTGTTGGTAATGGCCGGGATGGCAGTAAGTTGCACGGGAACAGGTAGCAAAGCAGATCAGGAAAGAGAGGATTCGATCCGTCGCGCTGACTCGATAGCAGCAGTCAAAGATTCGATAGCCAAGGCGGAAGCCGCCAAACTGGAAGCAATGCGTCAGGATTCTATAGCAAAGGCGGAAAATGAGTCAAAATTGGTAGTAGAATTCCTAACAGATCTGTATGATAATTATTTATTGTCGGAAAAAGGAAGAAATCCCATTAAACTTAAATCTCATTTTTCTAAGAGTATTCAGAAACGAATGAAAGCAGCGATAATGGAAGAATGGCCCGATTGTGTGGGAGATCAATGTTATGATTTCTCAATTTTACGTGGTGACTCTCAGGATCCTTTCGGCAAAGTCACTGCTATTACCCCATTAGAAGACGGCTGGTATGAAGTGGATTTTACAGAAACCGGTGTTAAATGGAAAATTAAGATCAAAGCGGAAGTCGAGAACGATTTCGTTTCTGTAACCGATATTACTAAAGCCAAGCCTGCGTAAGGGACACCCCATTGTTAGAATATCAAATAAACCTTAACTATATATATTTAGGAAGATGAAGAAACTATTTTATTTTGCAGCAGGTCTGTTGGTAATGGCCGGAATGGCAGTGAGTTGCACGGGAACAGGCAGCAAGGCAGATCAGGAAAGGGAGGATTCGATCCGTCGCGCTGACTCGATAGCGAAAGTCGAAGCGGCGATAAAAGATTCGATAGCGAAGGCCGAGGCTGCGAGGCTCGATTCGATCCGTCAGGATTCGATAGCCAAGGCTGAGGAATTTTCGAAAGCATTAGATGCATTGAAAGAAATGACACTGACCGAAAATTCCGGTAAAAAGCTGAAAGAATTGGGCTTTACAGGTAGCACTCGCGAAGAACAGAGCGGTCAGGTTAAGAAACTCAATTATACACTGACAGTGGGATCGAAGACCTGTAAGGTATCCTATACAGTGGATTCGACGGAAGCTTATTGCGAGACAGAAAAAATAACCGTAGAAGGCGATGACGAATGGCTGGAAGAATTTTACCAGAAATCTTTGAAACGCAAAGGAGGCGGCCCTGAATGGTTCTGCGATGTGACGAAGAAAGGTAACACAGTGACGATAGAAAGTTGCGGAGCATAATTCTAAAGGATAGCAAGATGAAAAAGATTGTATTTATATTGTTCGCTATTTTAATTGCAGGGTCGGCATGCACGATTGAAGCTCAATCGAAAACCCGCAAAACGACGAAACGGACATCAGTGACGGCCAAACCCGGCGACCCTTACAAGGGTGAGTTCAGAGGAACTTCGAAAGACGGCTCGTCGACTTACGCCAATTTCAACTTGCATGAAGCTACTAAAGATACAGATTGGACCGGTGAGGAAGCAGTCTACGGCTATATCGAAAATACCACTCCTCCTCCAAGAGCGATCGATACATATTATATCGTGGGTTTTGATTCGTTGGATAGTCCCGAGCCTAATATATGGGTTAAACAGTGGCCTGAGGACGAGGCTATCCGCGTAGGATTGGGAGTTGAGAACAACGGCAATACCATTATATTTTATCCATGGGACGGAAATGATGTCTTTTACAACAACAAATTGAAAAGAGTGAAATAACTTCTCATAAACAGAAAAGACAGGGATATATCGATCGATATATCCCTGTCTTTGTGTCGTTAAATCTGCCGGTTAGTGGCAGAAATGTCAGCGTGGTCTATTCGTTTCCTGAGGCGCGGGAGAGGGTTCCGTCGTCGGCTATGCGGAGAGGGGAGTCGGGAAAATCCTGGCGCGAAAGCGTACGAATCTGACGAGCTGCGCTATTGGTGGGGTCTTTGCGGGGACCTTTGCCTCGTTGCTGGATGAAAGAGTGGATTTTTCCTCCGAGAAATTTACCGTCCATATCAAGTTCGACAACTGCAACCGGTGCTTGGCCTGTAAGACCGGCTATGCCCATGCGGTAAGGTGTGCAGAAGTTTCCGAGAGAATAAAATATCGGATGATCCTTATAAAGCTCGGCTCCCCGGACAACGTGAGGTCCATGACCGAATACGACATCCGCTCCGGCATCGATCGCGGCATGAGCCACAGCTTTGACATCGCCGCGTTTCTCCCCTACATAGTATTCAAGTTTGCCGGGAACATGAGTGTGGGCCGACCCTTCTGCTCCTCCATGGAAGGAGAGAATCACAATGTCGGCCGAATCGCGCATCTGGCGCACGACTCTTCTCACTTCGTCAAGATTGTTGACGTCGACGTTGTTGTCGCCATGACCTACCTGAGCCACACCGAAGACCACACCGTTACGCTCAACATAGGCTGTTTCGCAGTATTTCATAAGTCCGGCATGAGCCAACCCGGCATCGCGGAGTGTTTTCATTGTCGACTGGCGTCCGGGTTCTCCAAAATCGTTGATATGATTGTTTGCGATGCCTACAAAATCGTATCCGGCTTCAAGGAGATTAGTTACGTATTCGGGAGGCATGCGAAAAATAAAGTAAGTTTTGGGGTTGGTCATGGGGCGACGCTTGCCCGGGCCGTTAAGGAAGCTTCCCTCAAGATTGCCACCGGCAAAATCGGCAGACGAGATAACATCGCGGACATCGTCGAAAATGTTTTTGCCGCCGTTGGGGGGAAGTCCGGTTCCATGAATAGAATCGGGGAAAGTGGTTCCCATCATGATGTCGCCGGTGAAGGCTATTGTCACGCTTTCGGGGAGTTGCCGCTGAGGAGCGTTCGCGCTCACACTATCCTGAGGTATTTCTGATGTTTCCTGCGCTGTAGTTCGCCCAGTGCACGCAACCGCAACAAGAAGGAGAACCGGAAGCAAGATATTGTATTGAAGTCGTTTTAGTACCATGAAATTATTAATGAGTTTGTTATTTGCAAAGGTATGAAACTAAATGGAAAATCAATTTATAAGAGAGGTTTTTAAAATTATTTGCGGGAATATGATCAATTAATGATGATGAAAAAAACTCAGTGAGTCCATGTCTGACGATATCGTCTTTAATAGTAATGATAGCTTAAACTATTTGATAACAGGATATAAAAAACGGCGGAGAACCGAGAGGGTCGTCTCCGCCATTTTTTAAGACTGTCGTATTTAACCGGCATGAGGTCTTATCATCACCTGATTGCCTTCTACACGAATGCTGATTCCAACCCAATAGGCTTCTTCGTTTCCAGGAACTGAGTAATCCCCATCTCCATTACCTTTATAACCGGCTGATGTAACAGTCTTCATAAAACTGTCCTTTTGAGCGGCAGTGGGGAACTGGATTGTGTAGTCCCAGCTATCCTGACTAATCTTTATCTGCCCATCGTCGGTTTGTTTCACGTACGTTGCTACTATTTTGTCATAATAATATTCTGCCATATCGTCGTATTCCTTCTTTGTCTCTTTTGAAATACATTCGAAACCTAATTTCTTTAGATTTTCCTCGATTTCCTCAGAACTTTTAATGCCTTGCAATTTCGTTGCGAGTGCACGCGAGATACCGTATGAGTTCCACCCTTTTTCTTTGATTAAATTTTGGCAGAAAGTGCTGATCGACAGCAGGCTGGAGGTTGTATGTGTTGTTTGGGATGTGCGGTGAGTTTTGCCTCCCGATCTGTGGCTGCTTCTTTTTTGAGCATTGATATCGGCTGTTGAGAAGCCTATGGCTAACAGAGAGATAGCTAAAGCCGAGATTAATGTTCTTAATTTCATAGAATTGACTTTGAAAAGTGAATGAATAACTGGAATTAATTAAATTATAGTGTCCGGTGGTTAATGTCCGATTGCATTGAGTAGTTCGTCGTTGGTAACAGTAAAAGTACATCTTCGTTCGGATTTTTTTCCGCGGATGTTAAATTTAAAACCGGTTTTAGAATCTTTCAATATTGCGGCTACAGTCGGATCCTTGAAGCCTTCCGCCATAGTGGAAAGAAGAGTGTTTTTGAAAACCGACTTATTGTCGATGATTTCTGCCATCGTAGCTGTTGTTTCATCGTTTGTGAAATTAAACTCAAAGTAATTGTCGATATATGAAATCTTCGTCATGACCATACCGGCACCTGCTTCAGTAGGGCACGATTTGTTCATTTCTGTAGCCAACAATTTCATGAATTCTGACTGTTTCTGGGCTTTCGATTCGAGAGTCACGAGAGAAACCATGACTAAAAGAATCAAGGTCGGGAGTGTAAATAATTTTTTCATATCGATGGATTTAAATTTTTAATAACACAAAGATACGTGAAAAAACCTTTTTTGTTTAATTTTGCATCAGAAAAACGCAAAAAATATTAACTACAGAGCTATGAAATCAATATTTTTGAAAGGTATTAAAAGTAAATCGTTGCTGCTGGCCTCGTTGCTGCTGATTTTCATCAGTTCGTCAGCAAATGCACAGTTCAGTTGGGGCAAAGCAATCAGCAGTGCGAAGAAAGTGGCAAATGCGATAACTCTTTCGGATGACGATATCCGTGCATACGTGGCCGAATACGTGGCTTATTCCGATAAGCAGAACAAGATAGCCCCCGACAACAGTCCCTACACTATCCGTCTCAAAAAACTGACCGAAGGGATCGACGATCTCAATGGTCTGCCCCTGAATTTCAAAGTTTATGTGACGGACGATGTGAACGCTTTCGCATGCGCCGACGGCAGCATCCGTGTATACACGGGACTTATGGATCTGATGAGCGATGACGAGGTGTTAGGCGTTATCGGTCATGAAATAGGCCACGTGGCACATGCAGACACAAAGAACGCTTTTAAGAACGCGCTTCTTACTTCGGCTTTGCTTGACGGCGTAGGAGCTGTAAGCTCAACCGCTCGCGTCCTGACCGACTCTCAACTTGGTGCTCTCGGCGAAACTCTCGTCAATTCGAAGTTCTCCCAGAAACAGGAAAGCAATGCCGACGACTATGGCTACGATTTCCTCAAGTCAAAAGGCAAAAATCCGTGGGCTATGGCTATGGCTTTCTCTAAACTTAAAGAGCTGGAATCGGGAGCTAAGGCAAGCGCTCTGCAGAAGATGTTCTCGTCGCACCCCTCGACCGACAAGCGCATCAAGCATATCGTTGACAAATGTAAAAAAGACAAGATCGCTGCTCCCGAAGGCTGCAACATTCAATGATTGGCGGCTCTAAGACAACGGATGGCTAATACTAAAGCGGTCATCACGCTCCGTTCTATGACCCTCTGTCTGTCGCCCGGGAAATGAAATAATTCTTTATAACAGCCGGTGGAATCCGCAATGGCAATAGCCACGGTGCCCACCGGTTTTGTTTTCGTAGCACCTCCGGGTCCTGCAATTCCGCTTGTGGCAATCGCTATGTCGGAGCCGCTGATTCGGCGCGCCCCCTCTGCCATCTGGCTGACAGTCTCCAAGGAGACGGCACCATGTTCCATGAGCGTCGTCGGATTTACTCCCAAAACGCTCTGTTTGATACTGTTGCTATAGGCCACAACGCCACAGAGAACCGCTTCGGAAGCGCCTGGAATAGCTGTCAGAGCGGAAGCTATACCCCCTCCCGTACAGCTTTCGGCCGTTGATACTGTCATCTTTCTATCTTTGAGTTCTGCTAAGAGGATTTCTGCGGGAGTCATGTCGCCGTCGTAAAGGAAATTATCGCCGCAGAGAGCTATCAGTTCGGATGTGAGTGCATCCATCGTCTGCCGTCCTACAGTCTCCTCACTTCCTTTGGCAAAATGTCCATCGAAGCGTAGTCTTATAAGTCCCGGTTTTGGCAGATATGCTAAATGAAACCCCTCGGGCAGAGAGTTTTCCCACGGTTCAAGCAACGTGGCCAACGCAGATTCGGAAATGCCTGATACGAGGACAGTGTGATGAAGTAAAACTTCGTTGGAAGGGAATTTTTGCTGAAGTATCGGAAAAACTTCGGAGCGGAACATCTCCCTCGTTTCGAAAGGCACTCCCGGCATAGCGACAAGTATCTTTCCGTTTTTTTCGAACCACATAACCGGTGCCGTGCCAACGCGATTCTGTATTACTCTGCATGATGTCGGCACTATAGCTTGAGCTGCTGTGAGATCGTTGATTTTCAATCCCCTGCGTTCTATCACTTTTTTTACATTTTCCAGCACTGCAGGATCTTCTTTCAATTCTCCTCCGAAGTATTCGAGAAGCACACTTTTAGTGATATCATCCTTGGTGGGTCCTAAACCACCCGTAGTAATAACCACATTGGAAACATCGAAAGCCCTGTCGATTGACTCCTTTATAGACCGTTTGTCGTCGCCGGTTATCTGCACGTATGTCACTTGCCAACCTCGCGGCTCAACATATCGTGCTATATCGCCGCTGTTGGTGTCTGTCACCTGGCCTATGAGCAGTTCGTCGCCAATGCATACTACAGCAATCTTTCTTTCCATAACAAAGAATTTATGTATTCACTAAACTTCTACGCGGGCGTAGGGCACAGCATCGTAGCGACAGAAATCGCCGTCCAAATATTTAAAATAACCTGCAATCGCCACCATAGCGGCATTATCGGTAGTAAATTCACGCGGGGGGATAAATGCGTGAAGCCCGGCGGATTTGCAATAATTCTCCACGGCCTTCCTAACTCCCGAATTAGCGGAGACACCACCTCCGATAGCGACGGTTCTAACGCCCGTCTCCTTGACAGCTTTCTTAAGCTTATCCAAAAGAATCTCGATGATAGTTTTCTGTAGTGACGCAGCAAGGTCGGCCTTGTTCTCGTCAATAAAATTAGGGTTCTCTGTCAGAGCGTCCCGAAGGGTATAAAGAAACGAAGTTTTCAGACCGCTGAAACTATAGTCAAGACCCGGCACATGGGGTTTAGCGAACTTAAATTTTTGCGGATCGCCTACTGAGGCGAGACGGTCGATATGGGGTCCTCCGGGGTAGGGGAGTCCCATCACCTTGGCACACTTGTCGAATGCCTCACCTGCAGCATCGTCGATAGTGCGGCCTATGATTTCCATATCGCGAGCACTTCTTACCAAAATCAGCTGACTGTTGCCGCCTGACACGAGCATGCATAAAAACGGGAACTCGGGCACAGGGTCATCCTCATGGCGACGAATGAAATGCGAGAGGACATGGCCGTGCAGATGGTTAACGTCGATTATAGGACAGCGTAGTCCTAAGGACATCCCTTTGGCGAACGATGTCCCGACCAAAAGCGATCCTAACAGTCCCGGGCCTCGCGTGAATGCAATGGCCGACAAGTCGGTGGGTTTGAGCCCGGCCTCTCTGAGGGCGGCAGCGACAACGGGGACAATATTCTGCTGATGAGCTCTCGATGCGAGTTCAGGCACCACTCCGCCATATTCTTCATGAATCTTCTGGCTCGCTATCACATTGGACAGCAACAAGCCGTCCTCGATTACGGCAGCTGACGTATCGTCGCACGACGATTCGATACCTATTATCCTAATCTTCCTATCTTTTGCCATTGTCATCTTGTCTTTTAGGCATGGCAAAGTTACTATTGTTTGGAAAAATATGACTAACTTTGCGCCCGAAAAATTCTTTACAGTCATGCAGAACATACGAAATATCGCTATAATCGCCCACGTAGACCACGGTAAAACGACTCTGGTGGACAAAATGCTTATGGCCGGAAATCTTTTCCGAGACAATCAGAACACCGGAGAGCTCATACTCGACAACAATGATCTGGAGCGTGAACGCGGCATCACGATACTTTCCAAAAACGTATCGATCAACTATAAAAATTATAAAATCAACATAATCGACACTCCGGGGCACGCTGATTTCGGCGGAGAAGTGGAACGTGTGCTCAATATGGCCGACGGATGTCTGCTTCTCGTCGACGCATTCGAAGGCCCAATGCCTCAGACCCGTTTTGTGCTTCAGAAAGCCATTCAGATGGGATTGAAGCCCGTTGTGGTGATCAATAAGGTAGACAAACCGAACTGCCGCCCGGACGAAGTGCAAGAAATGGTGTTCGACCTGATGTGCAATCTTGATGCAACCGAGGAGCAACTCGACTTCCCCACAGTCTACGGTTCTGCGAAACAAGGGTGGATGAGTCTTGACTGGCGTGAACCTACGTCGGATATCACCGCGGTTCTCGATGCAATCATCGACTATATTCCGGCTCCGGTCACTCTGGAAGGGCCGGCTCAGATGCTCATAACGTCGCTTGACTTCTCTTCTTATGTAGGCCGTATAGCTATTGGTCGCGTTCACAGAGGTGAACTACGCGAAGGTATGACTGTGGCTCTCATGAAGAAGGACGGTTCGATCGTTCGCCAGAAAATCAAAGAGCTTCACGTGTTCGAGGGTATGGGACGCAAGCGTGTAGCTTCTGTGAGCAGCGGCGACATCTGTGCTTTAGTCGGCATAGAAGGATTTGAAATAGGCGATACTATAGCCGATCCGGAAACTCCTGAAGCGTTGCCACGGATTGCAATCGATGAGCCGACGATGTCAATGTCGTTTACAATCAACGACTCGCCGTTCTTCGGTAGAGATGGCAAATATGTGACTTCTCGTCATATCGGTGACCGCCTCATCCGTGAACTTGACCGAAACCTTGCTCTACGCGTCGAAAAAGCCGATCGCGAAGATGTCTGGACTGTCTATGGCCGCGGAGTGCTCCATCTGTCGGTGCTTATCGAGACAATGCGCCGCGAAGGCTATGAACTGCAGGTGGGTCAGCCGCAGGTGATTATACGTGAGATCGATGGCCAGAAATGCGAGCCAGTGGAGCTGCTTACAATCAATGTCCCTGAGGAGTATGCTTCCAAGATGATTGATATGGTCACAAGGCGCAAAGGAGAAATGACTTCCATGACGACCCAAAACGACCGCGTCCATATCGAATTTCTCATTCCTTCCCGCGGAATCATCGGACTTCGTAACAACGTCCTGACTGCTTCAGCCGGCGAAGCGATTATGGCTCATCGTTTTCATGAATATCAACCCTGGAAAGGAGAAATAGAACGACGCGTAAACGGTTCGTTGATAGCAATGGAAGCCGGTACGGCCTATGCTTATGCAATAGACAAGCTTCAGGATCGCGGCCGCTTTTTCATATTCCCACAGGAAGAAGTTTACGCCGGTCAGGTAGTGGGCGAAAACGCCAAAGAAAACGATATAGTGGTCAACGTCACCAAATCGAAAAAGCTTACCAATATGCGAGCATCGGGAGCCGATGACAAAGCACGCATCATTCCGCCCGTAGTATTTTCGCTTGAAGAGGCGCTCGAATACATTAAGGAAGACGAATATGTGGAAGTTACGCCGCGTCATCTACGTATTCGCAAGATAATCCTTGACGAAACAGAACGTAAGCGTGCCTCTCATTAAGGTCGGGATTATCAGGACGTAGTCTGATAAGCCGTCAAGCACAGCGAGGCTATTCTCAAGGGTTTTATTCGGTGGGGGTAGAGAGGAGATCGAGAAGATCGCGCCTTGAAACTACTCGTATCTCATGATGGTCGAATGTTATGAGTCCCCGGCTTCGCATCCCTTCGAGGGTAGAGACGAACGACGAGCGTTGGACTCCGAAAAGCGAATAAAGATCTCGTTGACGGCATGTTAGCGCGATGTCAGTTCCACCCGACGAGCTGAGACTTGCTATCCAGAATGCTATGCGTTCCTCCAGCGATCCGGCAGTTACAGCAAGGATGCCGTCGACGGCTTTCTGGGCTTTCATCGAAAGCAGATTAGTGTAATTGTAGAGGAAAATCTCGTTAGCCGAAAGCATTCGCATGTAGTCGTTCTTGGTAATCTGCATTATTCCCGTGGTTTCCAGTGCAGTGACTGAACAGGGATAAAACGGTGAAAGTCCGAAAAGATATTCCGGTGAAATGACTTCGGGAGCCGTTAGAGTCTGGGAAACTCTAAAACGTCCGTCGGAATTAGCTATAGTGGAACGCACTTTTCCGGAAACGATAAACTTGATGTGTGTGCAAGGTTCTCCGACATCTACTATCTTCTCTCCTGTCAAATATTTAAGGAAATGAAAACGCGAGTTGCCTATGAGTTCGAAAACCTGGGCAAAAGACACTCCTTTGAAAAGAGGAAGAGATAAGAGGGTGTCATACATATTGTCCATGGGCATTATTGTTTTTTGTTGATTTTTGCTTGATGAATATCTGTAAAGAGTTGACAGTGTTCTGCCAAGCCACGTATGCTGCCGGGGCAACTGAAACAACCGGATTGAGCCATGTCAAAGCCATCCAGATCGCCAAAACAGTGTTTTTCTGTCCGAGTGACTGCGCCCCCGATACTGGATCGCCTTCCCTTCGGCCTATAAGTCGTCCTATGCCGAATTGACCGAGGCAAAGAATCAGAGAAACTCCGGCGAGAGCTATCATCACGGGGATCAATGATGTCGGTTCGGCTAATACACGAGATGTAGAATTGCCGACTACTATGATCAGCGACAAAGCCCAGATATAGAAAGAAATACCTGCATGATGGGCTAAAGTCTCGTGGGTTTTCGGAGTTATTTTCATCATAATCAGAGCGACAACCAGAGGAGCTATTATGAGGGGCATCACTTTAAGAGCGGTGGAACGCACTGCATCAAGGAAGTGAACCTCCGCCGTGCCCATAAGAGTGAAAATCAATGGGGCTGTGAATGCGACGACCATATTCGACAAAATTGAATAAGCAACGACTTTGTCGATATCGCCTCCCAGCATGTGTGTCACTACAGGTGCGGCCGTGGCTGTCGGGCAGAAAACGACAATAAATGCACCGGCGGCGATATCCCGGTTTAGGGGCAAAAGTGCGAAAAAGACTGCGAGCGAGCCTACAAACTGAACGGCTATGAGTTTCCATGACAATCCTGAGAATCGTAATCGGCGCGGTTCTACGCGACAAAAAGTCACGAGCAGCATAGCGAAAATAAGCCACGGAGCCAGAAACTCAAGCTTACCTATTGAATCATGGAATATAATTCCGATCAACATCGCAACCGGAAGCATCCACACTTTAATTTTCTGTCGCAAAACCGCCGCTCTCATAATCCGACTGCAAAATTATACAAAAATAATTATCTGCTCAATAGATATAACAAAAGTGTGACAAAATTATTACTTTTATGCAACAATTCAAAGGAATGCTATTTCTTTTTTAAAATAACCGGGGTAGGAATTTGTCAATTTTCGCAACCTATTTTAGATAAAAATCGTAATTTTGCGGTGACAGAGAAGATTAAGAGATGAAAAGCTTTGAAAAATGGCTTATATGCACGATGTCTGTGCTATTGTTGACGTGTTGCAGCGGTGGCAAGGAAAAAGGCTCGGAAGGGAAGGCGTCCGACACCATACCGTTCGAATTGCCTCTGCCTGTAATTCCCGATTCGATTGACAACGTGCAAGGTAAGATCGGTTATGCAGCAGATCATTTCTGGGATCTGATGGATTTTCGCGATACTTTGAGGAGTCTCGACGATGCTTTTATGGAGCAGAATTTCGCTAATTTTGCTCTGATTTTGTCGGAACTCGACGAGCCTGAGTCGCGCCGTAAGGCAGCAGGGATTTTTCTTACTAAGGCATCGGCTGACAAAAGAAGTCTTACTAAAGCTAAGGATGTGGCGAGGCTTTATCTTGCCGATCCCAATTCTCCGATGCGTTCGGAGGAAGTGTGGATCGATTTTCTCGAAGTCCTCATATCGAGTGACAAATTGGCAGACGATACGGAAAAACTGAGGCTGAGCTATGAGCTCGGGTTGAGAGAGATAAACCGTCCGGGAATGGAGGCGGAAGACTTTGAGTATGTGACCAGAAGCGGAACGAATAAGACGCTTTTGCGAACCGAACCCGGCGAGCAGGGACTGATAGTTGTGTTCTACGACCCCGAGTGCGATCACTGCAAGGAGATAATCGGTGGAATGTCCGCTGACACAGCCCTCAAAGAGGCAATTGCCGACGGCATGCTGACAGTGCTGGCTATAGACGTTGCAGGCGATCGGAAACTTTGGGATGAAAGCGCTGGGAATATACCTGCAGACTGGATTGACGGCTTCAATACCGACGACCTGAGGGAACGCGAGGCCTACTGGTTGCCGGCTCTGCCTTCGATCTATGTTCTGGATACCGATAAAACTGTAATTTTGAAAGACGCAGATTTAAAAAGTATTACGCTTTAACTTAATTTAACTGTGGGGGGGGGTAAACATTTCCCTTTTAGGTTTTTTAATTGTAATTTTGCATGATATTTGTACATGAAGGGCGAAGTATGTCCTTGTGTGAAGTCCCAAAAATCGTCTCGGTATGAAAAGTCGTTTTGAAAGGACTAACCTATTGAAATTAACCTGTTTTGTGAAGCGAAACGAAAAAACATTTAAAATAAAACCAATGATTAAATCAATCAGATTAACGCTGGCAGCAGTTCTGGTAACTCTTGTCGGCATGAGCGCACAGGCTCAAGGGGTGGGATTGAAGACCAACCTCTTGTATGACGTTACAGCAACGATTAACGCAGGCCTTGAATTTGGCCTCGCACCCAAATGGTCGCTTGACGTATCGGGTAATTTCAACGGTTGGACAATCGACAAACAGACGTGGAAACACTGGATTGTTCAGCCCGAAGCACGCTACTGGTTCTGCGACCGATTCGCAGGTCATTTCGTGGGTGTTCACGCAATCGGAGGCCAGTTCAACTGGGGACATTGGAAAAATGCCAGTGATTTTCTGGGGACTCACTTCTCGACATTGAAAGACTACCGCGCCCAGGGATGGGGCGTTGGTGCAGGTATAGCCTACGGTTACACCTGGATTCTCAACAAGCACTGGAACTTCGAGGCCGAAATAGGCATCGGTTTTATTCAAACATGGTATGACGTTTATAACTGTCTGGATTGTGCGAGCAAAGTCGCTTCCGACAAAAAGCACACTTACTACGGTCCTACAAAAGCGGCTCTTAACTTAGTTTATGTATTCTAAAAGATAATTCGGAGATGAAAAGCAAAAATATTTTCAGAATGATATTGGCGGCGGCCGTGGTGAGCGTATCGCTCCAAGGTGCAGTCGCACAGGAATTGAAGCAGCGCGGCGAGGCGGTCGAAGTGACCTGCAAGAAGAGCTCGCTTGTCCGCAACTACGACGAGTTGACCGCGAAGATGGAGATCGACCTTTCGAACGTAAAGGTGAAAGCCAACCAGGCAGCGGTGTTCACTCCGATGATCGTGAACGGAGAAGACACATTGCGTCTTCCGGGCGTAGGCGTTTACGGCCGCACCCGTTGGTACCAGTTTGAACGCTCAGGTCTGAGACCAATCACGGGCGAGGAAGAAATAGCAATCCGCGCCAGCAAGCGTCAGGGCAAGGTCAACTATTCTCAGACAGTGGATTATGACAGCTGGATGAACGGTTCGACGCTCATCCTACAGCGCACCGACTATGGCTGCGCAGGCTGTAAGGATCCGGCCGAATACGGTCCTATCGACCTCGCGAACTACCGCGTTGTCATTTACGAGCCGAATTTCATTTTCCAGGCAGCTGTTGCCGAGGAAGTGAAGACCCGCGAACTCGCCGGTCGCGCTTACGTAGACTTCCCTGTCAACCTGACAACAATCTATCCCGACTATCGTCGCAACTCTACGGAGCTGGCTAAGATCATTGCAACGATCGACTCCGTGCGCAATGATAAGGATATAACAGTGAAATCTCTGTCGATCAAGGGCTTCGCATCGCCTGAAGGTCCTTACGACAACAATATCCGCCTTGCAAAAGGTCGTACGGAAGCTTTGAAAAACTACGTTCAGCAGCTTTATATGTTCCCTTACGGTTTCATTCAGACTTCTTACGAACCTGAGGACTGGGAAGGCCTTCGCGAATACGTAGTCAATTCGACAATGCCGAGCAAGATGGGCATTCTCGCCATCATCGACTCTTATCTCGCTCCCGACCCGAAGAATGCAAAACTCGAGAAGGATTATCCGCAGGAATACAAATTCCTGTTAGAGACGGTTTATCCCGGCCTTCGTCATTCCGACTATCGCATCGAATATACTATCCGCGGCTTCAGCGACATAGCAGAAATCGCCGAGGTGATGCGTACGCAGCCGTCGAAACTGTCGCTTAACGAAATGTATCTGCTGGCAAGCACCCTCGTTCCCGGCACTCCGGAATACAACGAAGTGATGGAAACAGCCGTTAAGATGTATCCGACCGACGAAGTTGCTATCCTCAACGCAGCCACGGCAGCTATGCAGCGCGACGACCTCAATCAGGCCGAACGTTATCTGACACGCGCAAGCAACACCGCCGACGCTCTCTATGTTCGCGGTGTCCTGGCCGGTCTGCAGAAAGATTATTCAAAGGCTATCTGGTACATGGAACAGGCAGCAGCCAAGGGCCATGCGTCGGCAAACGGCGAACTGGAGAAGCTTAAACTGGCTAAGCAATACTCAAAATAACGAAAAATACACACTAATTTAAAGGAGGTAAAAAAATTGATGAAACACAATTTATGGGTTTCGCTATTAGCGGCGGCCTCGTTAGGACTGTGGAGTTGTTCGGAAGAAACTTTCGGTCCCAACGAGCCGACAAACCCCGACCCAAGTATTTCGGACGCGACGGCCTACCTCGGCTTCCAGTTGAAAGACACGGAAGCGTCGAGCCGTTCCACCCATAAGGAATACGATGACAGCTACGAGCGTTTCGAGTGGTTCAACAAGGGGACCAAGGAGGAGCGCGCGATCATCGATAATCCTGAGAGCAACCGCGTGTTGTTCTTTAATTCCGACTATTCTTTCTTCGGCAGCGGCAAGCTTCAGAAACCAAACGTTTCCACAGCTACGTCCGACAACGTTTACGTGGCCCGCAAGCCCGAGAACGTCGAAGGCATGCCGGCTTACGCTCTCGTTGTGCTCAACAGCGACGCTACGAGGCTCGACAATCTCGACACCGAGCTGGCAGCTGCAGGAACCGACGCCGTGAGGACAGTGCTTAACTATCTCAACGAGGTCGACACAGACAATCCCGAATCGCTCGCCATGTCAGAAGGTTATTTCACTATGTCGTCGACAGCCTATCAGGGCGTGGAAGCCGATACGATCTCGGTTCTCACTCCGCTGCCCACCGATTCGGTTTTCTACGAAACGATAGAAGAGGCCATAATGCCCGAACATCTGACAACGTTCTACGTAGAGCGTCTTTTGGCGAAGTTCACTCTTCTGATTCAGGGCGATGAAAGAGATTTGACGTTTGACAATCCACGTCCTATAATTCTCGATGGTCCGAATGTCATCAAAGTGAGAGTAAACTACGCTCCCGAAGATGGCCAGAATAAGGACGAATATCCCGCTCACTGGAAGATAAACTTAGTGAACTGGGGCATGAACGGTCTGGAGAAGAATACTTTCCTTGTGAAGACGTTGGCTCAGAATCCTACGGCTTTCCCGTGGGGACCGGAAGATAATTTCTATTCGAGCTGGAATTCTCCTATGCTTTTCCGTTCCTATTGGGGACTGGACGAGAATTACAACACAGGTATTTATCCCGACCAGTACCGTCAGGCGCTCGACGAGCAGTTCGTGAATGCCGCTACGACCAACACCATCTATTCGGCCGACTACGATCCTGCAGAAGGTCTGACGAAGGACGACTACACGTTGATCTACAAACCTTACAGTGCTTTCACTGACAGAACGGCCAATAAATACTCATTGGAAAACACTTTCAATACCGATGTATTGGCCAACCAGGATATCAACACTCAGCCCTGGCTACGTTGCGGAACGCACATCATTCTCACAGCCCAGCTGCTGATCGACGAGATCGACACAGGCATCGACCTTGGACGTCCCGTTGTCGACGAAAACGGCTTCATCCAAGGTGTTGCTGACAAATATTTCTCCAACGGTATGTATTGGAGTGAAACAGCTCTGAAACAACAGGCTGTAGCCACCTTGCTCACAAATATCTACTATAACAAGAAAGATGTTCTGGGAGGCAACACATACAAAATTCCCGACGTGCTCAACGGCGGATATGTCGACTATATCAATCAGGATACCATGCCTCTGAACACCAACATTCCCGTACTCGTTGTCGACAATGGCGTGGATGTGCCTCTGAAACATGAGGATCTCGCGGTTAACGCCGAGAAATACTTCGAATTCGCACCGGCATTCATCAAAGGCGGTGATGGCTGGGTGACCCTCAAGCTCAAAGACGGATACAAACTGAAAGCCAACTACATCGAAGGTTTCGAACCTAAAGAAATCACAGAAGCCCAGTTGGTTTCCTACATCTACCGTTTCACAAACCTTGCTAAGCACTACAAGGAAGGCCGCATGTACTATGCGATACCTATCAGGCACAATCTTGACAGCCGCAACTTCCTTCAGAATCCGGTAAAGGCAGTTTCGACGGGTGATTACGGCGTAGTGCGTAACACCTGGTACCGCATGACTATAACCGAAATCCTCCGTCCGGGTACGCCGGTCGATGATCCCGACCAGCCGATTATCCCCAATCCCGAACCCGACGACAAATCTTTGGGTGTGGAAGTGGAAATCATCCCGTGGCGCACGGTAGATATAACAGTAGATCAATTACATTAACGATATAGGAACCTAACGATGAAAAAACATAATTTAAGCAAAATATTCAGCCCGATGGGCCACCTGCTGATGGGTCTGACCCTCATTGCGGGCATGAGCGCGTGTGACAACGCCATTTACGATTACGACGAGGAATGTCCTCCTGAAGAAGAAGAACCCGCACCGGGTCCGGGCGGAACGGTTATCGTGACTCCGGATGAGGACGTAATTAGAATATCTGTAAGGGTCAATCCCGGTAGCGGCGGTACGAGCGCCGTGGCCGACGATGCCGATGCAGCCAACAGCGTGTCGACAACCGAAGGCGCTTATGTGAGCGTCATCATGGAAGAGAACGGCACCTACACTCTGACAGCTACCGAAACCAATCCTGAATACAAATTCGTGAAATGGCACGACGACACCAACGACGGCGACCTCACCGAAGGTCAGATGGTTGTTTCGGGACTCGTAGCCGTTGAATCGGTTAAATATACCGCTATTTTCGCTAAACCTGACGAACCCGAACCTGATCCCGAACTCGGACAATATTACGTCAAGTTCGTATTCGACATGAATATGCAGTTCACCGACGGTTTCAGCCAGCGTGTGAAATCCGTTGACCTTTACGTGTTCAACAACGGAAACTTCGTTACCAAGTATCACGAAGACGGACTTCCGCTGACCGATCCCGATTACCTCATGGAGCTGAAGGATCTTCCCGCCGGCGATTATGAATTCATAGCATGGTGCGGCCTGACCAACAATGCCGGTCATTTCACCGTTCCGGCCGACGCTCAGATCAGCCGTAACACTCACGTTGTCTGCACAATGGACACCAAGAGCGACGCCGTTCACAGCGCTTATCAGAACGCCAACCTGTCGCCTCTGTTCCACGGCCGCAAGACTGACGCCAAGTATGTTGCCAAAACTACTGAAAAACAGATTCAGACAGTATATCTGACAAAGAATACCAACAACGTCAACATCACCCTTCAGCACAGAGACGGTCTCGAATTCGACAAGAGCCGCTTCACCGTGACGATGCACGACCAGAACGACGTGATGCACCACGACAACGCCGTACGCACGAGCACTTCACAGACCGTGCAGTACCGTCCGTATCGCACGGCTATCGGTACCACCACCTCGAAAGCCACGAGCCGTTCGCGCGCCGACGGATCTTCGACCACCGGTAACTTCCTCCAGGTCGAAATCGCCACAGCGCGTCTGCTGACATCTAACAATCCGGTGATCACCGTTGTAGACAACGAAACCGGCAAGACCATCTTCTCGATTCCGTTGGTTAAGTGGGCCACACAGCTCCGCAGCGCCAACACGAAGACTCAGGTGCCCGACGATCAGGAATATCTCGACCGCGAGGACAACTACAACCTCATGCTCTGGATGGACACCAACGAGGACGGCTGGTTCGGCGCACAGATCAACATCAACGACTGGCACGTTGTCGACGACAGCATGAGCATCAAATAAAATCTTAATCTGAAAGGAAAAAGACGATGAAAAAAACTAACAAATATATATCGATGCTTGCCGGAGGTCTCCTGCTGGGTTCGATGTTCGCCGGATGTACCGACGAGATCTTGACCCCGGGAATCGACCAGAGCATCTACGAAGTGGCCGAGGACGAATACGGTCTGGGAGTGGTTCTGTCGCTTGATCAGCTTACGAGCGTCGGCAGCCGCAGTCAGATCGGCGGCCCGCTCGGCAACCTTGCCGGAGGTAGCGGCCAGGGACTGAAGGACATCGAGGAATACGTTAACACGGAAAACCTCTATATCCTCTTCTTCAACCTCGACGGAACGTTCCTCTTCCAGATCGACAAGCCTACGGCTGTGCCTATCGGCCAAAGTGCATACGGCAACGACAACCAGTGGTTTATCCGCATTCCCGTAAAGCAGATAAACAATAACCTGATTAAATATATCGAAGAAAATCCGTTTAAAATCGCCGTTTTGGCTAACTGGACTTTCGACTCCGATCTGAACTTAGGCGGTAACCTGAGCGGTTGGGAAGAATTCCGTTTCAACGAACCTCTCGACCAAGAAGGCAACCTCGTTTATGATGAGTTCGGCAAGCTCAAGGGCGACCACATATCGCTGCTTGCGCACGCCCAGCGTGACAACGTTTATGAATCGACGACGCTGAAGGGCGGTTACGATCACTTGGTATATAGGACAGAGACAGGTCCTCACATGGGTCCGTACACCGAATGGGTTGCCAACTATCATAAAAACATCAATGAGGCCGACGCCCATATCCGCGCTTATTTCGACGTGAAGAACAATATCTACCAGAACCCCGACGGTTTCTTCTACGACGATAACGGCATTCCGACCGCTTTAGACCATTTCGATACGAAGTACAACAATATCTGGCACGTATGGAATTTAGGCGGAAACGATGCTTCAAATTTCATTTTCGATATGCCGAATAGCGCCATCAAGGGCGATTGGCTGGAATTGAATGCGAAAGCGAAAGATCAGTTCATAGACAACTATGGAGACTTCGTTTCAGGCTTTTACACCACCTTCGCATCTGTATTACCGCCTCCTGTTGTAGTTCCGAGGCCACCGGCTGAAAATGAATGGGGAAATATCTTTCCATTGAAGTGGAAAATGGATAAATATTCCAGTTTAGATTTCGTGATCCCTTATGGATATAGCGAAGCCATCATGTCGAACTATGTCCTTCATATGGATATGACTGCTATTTTGGACGAACTCGTTTCCAAATTCCCTAGCTTCCCTTGGGATAAACTTTTCAGCGGTGAGTTCTATGATGACGATGATTTTTATAGAGAGCATGGCGAAGAGTTGAGTCAGATAGAAAGGACTTTCTTACAGCTGATGTATCAAAACAGCAAGAATTTCAACGGCATGGTACTCACTATGCCAAACATAACCATGAGTGACCATAATGCCGGCAATCCGCTCAATTTGAACGGTAGTGTAGGCGAATATGTATATGTCGATAAGAACGATGAAAGAAGTGGGATGTATCCTGTTACATCTCCCACTTATATCCGCTTCCCGGCTCATGCTGATGGTTATGTGCGTGTCAACTACAAGGCATACGGTGGAGCAAAGCTCTACGCTCATGTAGGCACGAACAACACCCCTGAAAACAACGCCACCAACTACCAGCGCGACAACCGCAACAACCGTTATTGGGTGAACGAAGACGGCTATTTCGTTAAGACGGAAAACGGCGAGAAGGAAATATGCGACATTCCGTTCGATCCCAAGAACGTTTATCTCTATATGGTTGTCGATCCAAACTATAAGATAGAAAACCCGGACTACGGTACTATCGAACCGGGCGAGGACGGGTCTGTTCCTTCAACAAAAATTCCGATTCCTGAAAGACCGATGATTGAAATTTTCGGCATCGAATACATAGAGTCGCGCCATCTGTATGATGTAGACCGACGAGCCGTGCTTCCGTCGAAGGATTATGCTATACCGATGTACGGCGTACAAGACTTCGACCCGATCGGCGAATATTGGCAGCCGGGATTGCTGTTCAACCTATCGCAATTCAATAATGCAACGAAGCAGGGTTACAACTACCGCCACATTTCGTTGCTGCGTTCGGTGGCACGCGTGGAAGTGAAGCTGAAAAAATCGGAATTTCCGCAAAAACCGACTCACGTTTATCTGCGTTCGATGAACCGCTCGGGACGAAACACGCCGGTTGATTTATTCACACCGACCGACATAATCTGGAACGGCTTCAACTCTTCGAGCGCCAACGACGTGAAACGTCTGCAGAACTATATCGACGTAGGCAACCTCAACGAACAGCGCATCATCCAGACTACTCCGGGTGTAGTTCAGGAGGAAAAGAACATAATGCAGTATGGGCCGATCTATATCGGTTCGAACGCAAACTCAGGCCAGAGCTCGAAACAGAAGCTCGACGAGTACCGCAAGACTACGGCATGGCCTTTCGGCATCTGGGAACATCAGTGGGACTGGAACTGGAACCGCGGTAATGGTATAGTGGATGACTTCGAGACTTATAAAGTTGGCGATATCAGAGCTCATACTGGCCAGCAAGTGCCGGAATATCCTCGCATACTGCACACGCGCATTTCCCGTTCCGACTATTCGCATTTTGCTGAAGTAGACGATCCGGAATACTGGCACTACATTATCTACATCCCTGAAAAAAACATCACGGATGCCGACAATCCGGGCGATATCGCGGACCGTCCGAAAATATGCCACGTCGAGATAAGATTCAACGGTGGTCCGGAAGGATCGTATGATAATGACGATCTCGAAAACGTAGTTGACAACTTCGACGACAAGAAAGCTTACCGTCTATACTTCACTCAGGGCGGACGCGCCAACCTCGGCAATTTCGAATGGAACGGCCGCGACAGCTGGGACGCTTACGAGTATGACTGGAATATCGTGAAGCAACACTGGCCGATTATGCGTAACCATGTGTACACTTTCACTGTGAACGGTGCTTTGGATCACAGCGGCAGCGTAAACTTTACAGTTGATGCACCTGATGTGAGAGGAACCTATTATGAATTCTATTAATTCAGATGATAGAAGGGACAAGATAGGAAACAGCCTGATGTGGCGGACGCTCCATGGAGCGTCCCTACAAATGGCTGAATAAAACGAAAAAACAAAGAGAGAAAAATAGTAATGAAAATGAAACGAAATATATTAGGATGGTTAGGCTCCGCAGCTTTAGGAGTGGCGACTCTGATAGGCTTTGCGGGCTGTACCGACGACATGGGCTGGAGCGGCAACACCGACTTGGGCGACAAGGTGCACGGCACTCTGTCTGTACCATTAGGCACGAGCTCTCCTACGGAGAAATCCCGCTCGGTAGACTTCAGCCAGAACGCGATGGTGAAGATCGACTCTTATTGGATCGGAGTGTTCGATAACATTACCGGCGAATTGCTTGGCACTAAGTATGACGAACATCCCCGCAAAACAGACGGCACCCGCTGGACTCTGAACAACAACAGCGATACTCCGTTTAAGGTAGACGACATAGACATTTACTACTATGAAAAGAATCCTTACGCTCATATTGTGGGCGTGGTGAACTTCAACGACGTATTGGCGAAAAAAGTGGGCGAGGAGGAAGCTACGACTCCTCTGTTAGATTATCTTAAAGATGTAAAGAAGTTCACAGACATTAAGGATCTCGTGATCGATACGAAATCGGCCGACAAAGCTAATCGCGATCGTGGTTCCGATGAGGCCAATCCGATAATGATGGGCTTCTATTCAACCGCACGCACTTCGATCCATACTCAGATCAATCCCGACGGATCGCTTTATGTATCGAATCGCTCGACTCCGTTAGATGAGAATTACGAGTTCGTCGACGAAATCAAGGCTAATCTGACCGGCTCAGGCGCAGACTTACATTTGGAAGCCGGCTCCATTCGCCTCCAGCGTCTTCTCTCGGAAGTGAACGTATATGTGCTTCCGACGTACGATTATGAGGATGGGTGGGATTCTAATGGTTATTATCATGAAGATTATAATTCTTCATCCATAAGGAGCGTAAGGTATAAGGTTGTAAACAAGCCTATGGAAGTATTCCTGATGGAACATGCAACCGACCAGGACGCATATTCGAGAACGAGCGAAGCTGACTATCTGAAATATACAGCCAACAGTGCCGACTTCACCGGTAAATTCGAGGACGATGATTGGAAATATGCAGATTATTTCTATGATTCGCAATTGGGAATGTCAGGCTATAGATTGACCTACCAACATTACGAAAACAAGCACTGGGGTAAAGACTGGTGGCACGGACCGGAGTATCAGAGCAACAAGACTCCTCATTTCTGGCGCGAAAAGAGATATGTGGACGACGCGAACGAAACAGGACTTTCGGATATTTATAGAACTCTCTGTCCGAGTATAGATGAGGATTGGAACAACAACGCATCGTATATAGTATTGGAAGTGACTTTCTCTGATTATAAAGAGACGCAATACTATGACAACGACTATAACAAGTGGAATGGCTATAGGAATGAGGACGCGACCGTCTATTATATCATCCATGAAGGTCAGACGAGCTGGCAGGATGGTTCGAGCGCAGCCAGCATTCTTGGATATGACAGCCCGGTAGTGATGGACTATCAGACTCAGCGCAATACGCAGTATCACTATATGGTGCGCATAGGTGGTGCTGACGGCTTGATAATGAACGTATCGGCTAACGAATTCGACGAACCGCAAAATCACAACGACGGTATCTACGGAAATGGGAATTACCAGTCTGTATTCCAGTTGGAAAATACCAACGAGCCGATTTATTATGAGTTAGGTATACCGACAAACGAACAGCGCCATAATTTGAAATGGATCTACGGTCAGATAACTCCGAGCGGTTCGAGCAGTTATAACAGTCAATACTGGGGCAGTTGGACTTCAGACGACGGAAGTTTGAAATATAATAATTTCTATGATGATGTTACTGGTCGCACATATTATTTTTATCAGTATAATATACAAGATCCTAATAATATAAATCAGGATCTGATGAATGGTGTATTCGTGACGAAAGGGAAATATGGTCCTTATGATCCAACGAAACCCGTGGGAATGATGATAACTCTGCAAACTTTCATAGATTTGCCGGACGATGCTTCTTTCCTCCAGTTGAAGGATGACGAAATGTTCTATCTGTGCTTTATGCCATACTATGTGACCGGAGAAGGTGAAAATTATGATAGATTGCAACAATACATCAGAATGTTCAGTCTGATCCAACCGGCCGTAGAGGATAAAGACGGATGTGCAATGCTCTACAATACTATACAGTTTGTTCAGCATGCGTATGACAACCGAATGTATATTTACGATTTTTATGCAAATTATGATCATGATAACTGTTATAGTAGTTATTCTGATAAATATGTATTCGGTCACGTTCATAATCGGGATTATTTTGACAATAATACTTTCTGGTGCGGAGCTCCGGGGACCGTTTCATGGTTCTATATTAGACAGGAATACTGGTATGACGATAATAGCAGAGAGATTCCTGATTACCAGATAAAAATAGGTAACCAAACATTTACAGTTAATCACGAAGACATATTATTGTCATATAGAAATTCTTCTTATGATTATCTCTTGCTACCGGTATATATTCCGACGAATTATTCTAATAGTTATTATGGATATCTTGACGTAGAGATAACTATGAAGCCAAATGCAGCTAAATATAAACCGTCTAGTAATACAACAACGAAGAAATATGAAAAAGGTTTTTGGATGCAGAGAAAGCAGAACTCAGGATCAGGAAGATGGCAGTGGTTGTTTGCAAATGTAAGTGAATCGACTTTCGGCTACAGCCAGATATGGGATTTCTATAATCATGACAATAATCATTACGCAAATGTAGAATTTGGTGGTCTGACTGTAATTTGTAATAAATCTGATCGCGCCATAACCACAGTTAAGAAACCATTATGGGGTCAAAAAGGCGATGACGGACAGCAAGATTATGAGTCATTGTTTGACTGCTTGAACTTCGCTGGTGGTTATGGAAGCTCAGGAACAGCTCCGAGCAGGAATCAAGATGCTATGCTTATGAAGTTCTGGGTGGATCGTCCTGGTGATATATATCTCTCATACGGTTACGAAAAAGAAGGAAACAACCGTGAATGGAGAGCATTCTGGAGAAGTGCAGACGGCACAACTAAGAGTCCCACTTATCTAAAATGGACACCGGATCCCACAAAATTCAACACGATAATACCGGAAGAAAAAGGTGTTGTTAATCAAGGCGAAATGGAAGATTTCTGGCCGGAAGTTGACAATAATACCGGTAGATTCGTTAACGGTCCTGTGGAAGTGTTGATTTATATGGCTTCTTCAAGCGGTTACATCCGTTCGATCGAGTTTAGACCGAATTGAGATTAATTCATTAAAATAGATGATAATTTTTCGGGGGCGGCCGTCATGGTCGCCCCCGATTTTTTTTCCACCCTCCCAAGGCACCGAATCCCAGCCACGGCGAAGATAAAGTAGGCGAAGATGAAAATTAAGAGTTGAGTACCTACGGCACTCGGAGGTGGATGGAGAGTTGAACCCCGCACGCGGTAGCGTACGGGGTTACTTACATGGTCGTCCCTGACCGGGACTTTCTCCCCGCACGCGGCAAAAATAAAAGAAAACAGATAAACAATAAGAGTGGGATCTTGCATAGCTTGCAGAGAGGTAGAATGTAAAAGTTATTTTCTCGAGAGGATGTAAATGGAAAAACCGCTATCTTTGCATAATAAGATGCCCTGAAAGGGCTTAATGTAAGTAGCCCCGTACGCTACCGCGTGCGGGGTAAAAGGTAGCACAATAAAAGTAAGTGCCGAAGGTACTTCACAAAAACGGAAACAATATGAGCAAGACCCAGCTTTTGTGTCACGTAGTGTTCTGTACGAAAAACAGAGCGAAAACCATCCCACTTTCAAAACGGGAGGACTTGTATAAATATATCTACGGCATTTTGAGTAGTTTAGGATGCTATCTGGTAAGAATCAACGGGATGGAAGATCATATCCATATTCTATTCGAACTAAAACCGACTCTTTCGCTGTCGGAAACCATGAAAACAGTGAAGCAATCGAGTAGTTTTTGGTTGAAAGATAATCAAGTATATGGAAGTTTTGAGGGTTGGGGAAAAGGTTATTTTGCAGTGTCGGTTAGTCCGACAGCCAAGGAATCGTGTCGGCAGTATATCATGAATCAGGAATTGCACCATAAGGGTGCGGAGTTCGTGAATGAACTGGAGTCGATGATTAAGACAGCCGGGTTAGTGTGGTTCGAGGATGAATGGCGGTGATTGTTGAGTACCTACGGCACTCGGAGGTGGATGGGGAGTTGATCCCCGCACGCGGTAGCGTACGGGGTTACTTACGTGGTCGTCCCTGAACGGGACTCTCTCCGCACGCGGTAGCGTACGGGGTTACTAACGTGGTCGTCCCTGACCGGGACTTTCTACCCACGCGGTAGCGTACGGGGTTACTTACGTGGTCTTCCCTGAACGGGACTTTCTCCCCGCACGCGGTAGCGTACGGGGTTACTAACGTGGTCGTCCCTGACCGGGACTTTCTCCCCGCACACGGTAGCGTACGGGGTTACTTACGTGGTCGTCCCTGAACGGGACTCTCTCCTCGTACGCGGCTAAAATAAAAGAGAAAAGGGATAAAAGGAGGAGAGGGGGCTGTTTGTAGGGACGCAACATGTTGTGTTCGAAATGATTCGACGATAAATAATTGCTGTTCAATAAGATAAGGCGGACGCTACATGTAGCGTCCCTACAAAGGAGGGATGAAAGATGAAAGATAAAAAAGGGATGAAAAAAGCGGCTTCCGTGGGGAAGCCGCTTTTGGGATATCGGGAAAATGAAATGTTATGCTTTTCCGTTGCTGCCGAGCACGTTGACGATTTTGTGCTTGTAGAGTTTAGTCATTTCGTCGCGAGCCGGGCCGAGGTATTTGCGCGGGTCGAATTCGCCGGGCTTTTCATTGAATACCTTGCGGATTGCTGCAGTCATGGCGAGACGGCTGTCGGAGTCGATGTTGATCTTGCATACGGCGCTCTTGGCGGCTTTGCGGAGCTCTTCTTCGGGGATACCGATAGCGTCTGGGAGTTTGCCTCCGTTTTCGTTGATGATGTCGACGTATTCCTGTGGAACGGACGACGAGCCGTGGAGGACGATGGGGAAGCCGGGGAGTTTTTTCATCACTTCGTCGAGCACTTCGAATGCCAATGGCGGCGGTACGAGCTTGCCGTCGGCGTTGCGTGTGCACTGTTCGGGAGTGAATTTATAAGCGCCGTGGCTTGTTCCGATCGAGATTGCAAGGCTGTCGCAACCTGTGCGTGTAGCGAAGTCGATCACTTCTTCGGGGTCGGTGTATGTATGGTGGTCGGCCGAAACTTCGTCCTCAACGCCAGCGAGGATGCCGAGTTCGCCTTCTACAGTCACGTCGTACTGGTGGGCGTAGTCAACGACTTTCTTAGTCAGAGCCACGTTTTCTTCATAAGGGAGGTGAGAACCGTCGATCATCACCGATGAGAAGCCGTTGTCGATACAGCTCTTGCAAAGCTCGAAGCTGTCGCCATGGTCGAGATGGAGGACGATTTGCGGATTTTCCCATCCGAGTTCTTTAGCGTATTCCACAGCTCCCTGAGCCATGTAGCGGAGCAGGGTGGCGTTGGCATAGTTGCGTGCTCCTTTCGAAACCTGCAGGATCACGGGTGATTTTTCTTCGGCAGCGGCCTTGATGATGGCCTGGAGCTGCTCCATATTGTTGAAATTGAAAGCCGGAACGGCGTAGCCGCCCTTGATTGCCTTTGCGAACATCTCGCGGGTGTTAACCAGGCCTAAGTCTTTGTAGCTTACCATATAGCAGTGATTTATAAATGAAAGTTATTAATTCTTTCCACAAAGATACTCAATCTCCTCAAATCCGCAAAATATTCTTGATGAGGGGGCGGAGAGGGGCGTGGGATTTCTGTGATTTCGCGGAAAAATTGTAATTTTGTGGTGATGGACAGAGGAAAGACGGAATATTGCCATATAGTGGTGGCCGGCGGGACGGGGAGTCGTTTCGGAGGCGATCTGCCCAAGCAGTTCAGGTTGCTGGGCGAGCGGCCGGTGCTGATGCACACGGTGGAGCGCATCCGCCGCTGGGGACGCGGTGGCGAGGTGATAACGGTGCTCTCGCCCGAGATGCGCGGTTACTGGCAGGAGGAATGTCGGAAGTATGGTTTCGAGGCGGGCAGGATAGTCGACGGCGGGGCGACACGCTGGCATTCGGTGAGAAACGCTCTTGAGGCCGTTCCGAAGAGCGTGAAGACGGTGAGTGTTCACGACGGTGCGCGTCCGATGATTGACGGTGCGTTGATGGACAGGCTTCTCGATGCGGTCGAAAGAGGAGCGCGGGCTGTGGTACCGGCCATAGAGCCGAGCGATTCGTTACGCGAGCTTACGGGAGAAGGCGGGAGCAGGGCTGTAGAGCGTTCGAAATTCAGGATGGTGCAGACTCCTCAGGTGTTCGACCGCGATCTTCTGTGGCGTGCATACGGCGCGGGTTACAGGCCGGAGTTTACCGACGATGCGTCGGTGGTCGAGGCGTTTGGAGAGCCGGTGGCACTCGTGGAGGGTTCGAAGCGCAACATCAAGATCACCTATCCGTGGGAGTTGGAGTTTTTGAATTTTTATTTTGAGAAAGAAATAAACAAAATAACAGATAAGAGATAAGAGTGAGGCGACGGACGGATGGAGAGGCTGAGGAGGACTGATATCAAGTACGTCAAGGGAGTGGGTCCCAAACGAGGGGAGCTTCTGGAGAAGGAACTCGGTATCCGTACGGTGGCCGACATGGTGAGGCATTATCCCCACAGTTATGTAGATAGGAGCAAGATCTACAAGATAGCTTCGTTCGAGGGGGAAATGCCGTCGGTTCAGGTCAGAGGTCGCTTTATTTCGTTCACCACACAGGGCGACGGTTCGAAAAGCCGCCTTGTGGGACTTTTTACCGACGGTTCGCGGGCCATGGAGATAGTGTGGTTCAACAGAATCCGGTCGATACGTGAAAAATACCTCCCCGGAACGGAATATGTGGTTTTCGGGAAGCCGACTTTCTTCAACAATGGCTGGAGCATGGTGCATCCGGAGATAGACTCTGCGGCCAAGGCCGAGAGTGAAAAGGGGATGAGGGGAGTGTATCCGCTGACGGAGAAACTGCGCAACAGGTCGATAACTTCGCGGACGCTCTACGAGATAATGAAAACAGTACGGCAGACGCTTTTGCCGACGGTGAAGGATCCACTGCCGCGCTCGTTGAGGCAAAGATTGGGGCTTATGGAACTGCGCGAGGCTTTGGAAGCGATACATTTTCCGGAAAATCACACTCAATTGCAGAAAGCACGCGAAAGGCTGAAATTCGAGGAACTGTTTTATCTGCAACTCAACATATTGCGCTACTGCCGCAACCGCGACAGGAAGAGTTCAGGCTATCAATTCAAGAAAATAGGGCGTTTTTTCAATGGTTTCTATAATGAATTTCTGCCGTTTCCGCTTACGGAGGCTCAGAAGAAGGTTATTAGGGAGATAAGAGCAGATTTAGGGTCGGGAAGACAGATGAACCGACTGCTGCAAGGCGACGTGGGCAGCGGCAAGACGCTCGTTGCTTTGATGTGCATGCTTATAGCGCTTGACAACGGGTCGCAGGCCTGTCTGATGGCGCCCACAGAGATTCTCGCTTCGCAACATTATGAGACCATTTCTAAGCTTGTGGGAGCAATGGGTATCAACGTGAAGCTGCTGACCGGCTCAACGCCGGGGAAAGCGCGCGAGCGGATACACAATCAATTGGAAGACGGCACGCTACATATCCTGATAGGCACCCACGCCGTAATCGAGGACAATGTGAAGTTCAGGAATCTGGGCTTCGTGGTGATCGACGAACAGCATCGGTTCGGAGTGGCTCAGCGCGCCCGTTTGTGGGGGAAGAATTTCATGCCTCCGCATGTTCTCGTGATGACGGCCACGCCCATACCGCGCACTCTGGCGATGACTGTCTACGGCGATCTTGACGTTTCGGTGATCGATGAGCTGCCGCCGGGCAGAAAGCCGGTCCATACGTCGCTGCGATACGACCAGAACCGTCTCGACGTGTATAAAGCCCTTGGGCGTCAGCTTAAAGAGGGGCGTCAGGCCTATATAGTCTATCCGCTGATAAAAGAAAACGAGAAAGTGGATATGCGTAGTCTCGAGGTGGGTTATCAGTTGGTTAAGGAAACTTTTCCGAGCTATAGGGTGGCCTATGTGCACGGTCGGATGAAACCGGCGGAGAAGGATCATCAGATGATGCTTTTCGCCACTCATCAAGCAGATATATTGGTGGCAACCACTGTGATAGAAGTGGGGGTGAACGTGCCCAACGCCACGACGATGATAATCGAGAATGCCGAACGGTTCGGATTGTCGCAGCTCCATCAGTTGCGCGGCAGGGTGGGACGCGGGGGCGATCAAAGCTTCTGTGTGCTCATGACCAAAACCAAAATAGCGAAAGAGACGCGGAAAAGGCTCGAAATAATGACTTCTACGACCGACGGCTTCCTCGTGGCGGAGGCAGATTTGAAAATGCGCGGCCCGGGCGATCTGGAAGGGACTCTCCAAAGCGGCATGGCCATAGAACTAAAGATAGCTAATCTGGCGACCGACGGACAGATAGTACAGCTGGCTCGCGACGCCGCACGTGATACTCTCGACAGCGATCCCGAGCTTTCGGCGCCCGAACTCGCAGGAGTAAGACGTGAGATGACGCTTCTGTTCAACCGTTCGGTCGACTGGAGCCAGATCAGCTGAAACGACTTTATAGGGCTGAAATTCCATTAATAACGGGTGAAGTTTCCGATTCCTTGCAAATCCTAAATATGATTTATAACTTTGCAATAAGTTTAGTAAAGCATAAATCTCATTTTCAGGGTAAATAATTGATAGAATGGCTTTTATCGCTTGAAAAGCAAAAAGTTATGAGGGATATAATGAAAGGGAATTTTTCGATAAAAAATAGTGGGTTAGAGGTGGGAAAATTTAGCAGAATGTTAAAAATTATAAGAAATAAATTACAAAAATTTAGATTTGTTAACCCGGCAAAAAATGGCTTTTAAGGTTGGTAGGTTTTTTTAAACTTATTTCACATTGGAGTTTAAGTATTTGTAAATTAGATGTTTGCGCTGTATCATTTTGCGTAAAATTGACGAAAAACGAATTAAATTGATTATTAAATTTGTTTTAAAATTTCAAATTCCCTACTTTTGAACTGTATTCGAATTGAAAATAAAAAAATTGTAAAATCAATATGGAAAAGACTCTTATCATATTCAAGCCCTCGGCAATGGAACGCGGATTTGTAGGTCAGATTATAAATCGTTTCCAGCAGAAAGGTTTAGTGATATGCGGTATAAAGATGATGCGTCTGAGCGAGGAGCTTCTCCGCGAACATTATGCTCATCTGGTAGACAAGAGTTTCTTTCCGGTTCTCTTGAAATCAATGATGGCTTCGCCCGTCATAGTGATGTGTCTGGCCGGTAAGGACGTGATAAACGTTGTCAGACTGATGACAGGCGCGACCAACGGCCGCGATGCGTTGCCGGGAACTATCCGCGGTGACTTCAGCGCAAGCAATCAGGAAAACGTGATCCACGCTTCTTCGAGTCCTGAAGATGCAGCAGCCGAAATCAAGAGATTTTTCAAGGATGAAGAAATATTTGAATGGACACCGGCAAACTTGAAATATGTCTATTCGGAACTTGAAATCGATTAATAAACCAACTCACATAAAAAGATTTAACGAAATGAATTTGTTAAAAAAAATCTCTCTGCTCACACTTACTTTCTTAGCCACTTCGAGCATTAATGCCGATGCACAGGTGAAAGAACCTAACGCACACAGCAAAGAACATCAGAATCTCCTCGCATCGCAGAAGCCGATGTCGGCCGATATAAAAATAGCTAACACATTGAAATATCTCAGCGAGCTCAATCGCGTGGAAATACCCGATGAAAGCGAAGTTTTCGGTAACTATTGGGAGAGTCAGAGCGTTAATCCTTACGGAAACGCTTATATTCCGGAAGTGAAGGATATCGATGTTTCTGATTATCATGCTCCGGTTCCGGGTATAATGACAAGCGATTATGGTTGGCGTCCTCGTTTCGGACGTATGCACAAAGGTGTAGATCTCAATTTGCATGTAGGCGATACAGTAAGAGCAGCTTTCAGCGGAAAGATCCGTCTGACTAAATTTGAACAAGGGGGTTACGGTTACTATGTAGTGATCCGTCACGATAACGGAATGGAAACTGTTTACGGTCATCTCTCACGCTTCCTGGTGAAACCCAACCAACGCGTAAAAGCAGGCGAGCCGATAGCTTTAGGAGGTAATACAGGCAGAAGCACAGGTCCGCACCTCCATTTCGAGACTCGCTACATGGGTCTGGCAATCAACCCCAATGCTTTGATTGACTTCAAGAATAAAGTGACTCACAAAGATGTGTTCACTTTCAACAAAAGCTCGGTTATCCGCGGGTTGAATGCTAAGCCAGCCGGTGCTAAAACTACAGCGAGCAAAGCCAAAGTGAGCAAATCGCCAAAAGGAAAAGCGGCAAAAAAACCTGCAAAGAGAAGAAAATAAGAAACAGAAGACGATAAAATAAGCAAATAGTGCCGAAGCCGGAAGGTTTCGGCATTTGCGTAAGTGGCTAAAACATAATTTTGGAACTATCATGAAACTTAAACGACTGTTAATCTTAACTTTTTCATTAATCTGCTTAATAACCGCACAAGCAAAAAAATCGGATATGGACAAAATAGAGACATTCAAAAGCCTGGGTTATGCTTACGATACCGTCATAACTCCCCATGGGGTGCCCGTAAACTTGATTTTCATCAAACACGGTTCGATAGCGTTGGAATTCAATAATTTTCTGATTTACATCGATCCCGTGACGATGTTCGGCAACGACTTTTCCAAGCTACCGAAAGCTGATATGATTTTCGTAACTCACGAGCACGGTGATCATTTTGATAAGAAGGCTTTGGACGAATTGACCGATAAAGAAACCGTTTTGGTGACAAACGGCAGAGTAAGAGAGTTGTTCGGCAAAGGAGAAGTCATGTTGCCAGGTGAGAGGATGGAAATACAGGCAGAAAACTTCACGGTGACCGGCACTCCGGCATATAACACCACAGAAGGTCATCTACAGTTTCATCCGAAAGATAGAAAGGATCTCGGTTTCGTTTTCAATATCGACGGCTTGAGGATTTATGTAGCTGGCGATACGGAGGATATTCCCGAAATGGCTGATTTGAAGGATATCGATGTGGCTTTTCTGCCGGTGAACCAGCCTTATACCATGACTCCCGCTCAGGCTGTCAAGGCTACGGAAACCATTCACCCCAAGATACTTTATCCGTATCATTACGGTCAGACCGATCTGAAGCCGATTACCGACAGATTCAAAGGCACCGACATTGACGTTAGAGTACGTCAGTTGCAGTAAGACTTCTGTAAAAGTATGGCAAAAGGGCTGTTTTCACTCCAAAAATTATTGGCGGGATTATCGTTGGTGATGATCCTATCGGGTTGTGACACTCCGAAAATGAGTGTGGCCGACGCCCAATATCAGCGGGGTGAATATTACAATGCAGCTCAGACTTACAGGAAACTTTATAATTCGCTGAAGAAGCAGAAAGAGCGCCCGCTACGAGGAGAAGTGGCTCGGAAGCTGGCCGAATGCGAATCGAGAATCGGAAGACATGGTAGGGCATCGGCTGCCTATCGAAATGCTATTCGCTACAGCGGGAATGATTCGCTTCAGCTTAATTTGGCTAAGGAACTTCATGCCGACGGAAAATATAAGGAAGCTTTGGAAACCTACAACCTCTATCTGACGGTCGACAGCACCAATCGGGAGGCCATAACGGGAAGAAACGGTGCTAAAATGGCCTTATCAACTGGTAATCGTAAAACCAGATACAGAGTAAGTCCTGCAAAATTTGCCAATTCCCGCCGCTCGGAATATTCGCCGTTTTTAGCGGATGGAGGCAACCGCCTTTATTTCACGACAACCAATGAAAATGTAAGCGGACTGACGAAGAGCGGAATCACCGGCATGAAAAATGGCGATATATGGATGTCGAAGAAAAATGAACAAGGAGTATGGCAAACGCCCGAGCCTGTAAACGGCGAAGTGAACTCCGAAAGCGACGAAGGTGCCCCGAGCATATCCGCCGACGGTAAAACCATGTTTTTCAGCCGTTCTTTCAGCGAAAACGGAGCAGATGAAAAAATCAGGATATTCATATCGAAAAGATCCGATGCCGAATGGGGCGAACCCGAACTTTTCGAGCTATTGAACGACTCGGCTTTTAATTTCGCTCATCCTTCGGTAAGTCCGGATGGTAAATTTCTTTATTTCACCTCCGACCGCCGTGGAGGAGAAGGTAAAACGGATATATGGCGTTTACGTCTCGACCGCCAGAATGCACGGCCGGAAAATCTCGGCAAGAAGGTGAATACGGTTGGCCGGGAAATGTTTCCGACAGCGGTATCGGACAGTCTATTTTATTTCGCGAGCGACGGACATCCGGGTTTCGGAGGTTTGGATATTTTCCGGGCTACTCTTCAGAAAGATGGCACCTGGGATGTTGCAAATATGGGTCAACCAATCAATTCATCTTCCGATGACTTCGGTATTACGTTCGTGGAGAATAAAGAAGCAGGCTTTTTTTCATCTTCGCGTGGGGATGCCAGAGGATACGACAATCTCTATTCCTTTGAATTGCCCGACCTTAATATCCGCATAGAAGGGATAGTGACTGATTTCGAGGAGGAACCGATCATAGGAGCTACAATCAGAATAGTAGGACGGGACGGATCGAACCGGATGACGCGTACTCGCGACGACGGTAGTTTTGAGCTTCCGTTGGATAGGGGAGTGGAATATACCATGCTGGCCGGAGCAAAAGGTTATATGAATGCCCGTCAGGAGTTTGAGTCGGACGACAGCGAAGAAGACGCTGTCTATACCGTGGACTTTATGCTGGCTTCGATGACCGAACCAAACATAGTGGAGAATATTTTCTATGATTTTGACCGCGCAACTTTACGCCCGGAATCCAAGGAAGCATTGGACGGTTTGGTTAAAGTTCTGGAAACAAATTCGGGAATAAAAGTGGAACTGTCGGCACATGCCGACCGTAAAGGAAGCGAGAGCTACAACAAAAATCTGTCGGAGCGAAGAGCAAAGGCAGTCGTAGATTATCTTGTCAAAGCGGGTATCAATCCACAGCGTCTGACATGGACCGGTTATGGGAAAACGCAACCAAAGAGAGTGACGAAACGAATAGCTCGCGAATATCCCCAATTTGAAGAAGGAACGCTTCTCGACGAGGCGTTTATCGACACTCTCGACGAAGAAGATCGCGAAGTAGCTGATCAGATAAACCGCCGTACGGAATTTACCGTCACCGGAAATGAAAAATGGTAAGAAAATGGACTTTAGAACTATAGTCGAACCCGACAAAGTCAAGGGATTAATCAGTCACCGTAGTGGAATTTTGACTTTGGGATCCTGTTTTGCCGACAATATCGGCGAGAAGCTGGAGCGGGAGATGTTTCACGTGAGGCGCAATCCTTTTGGACCGTTGTATAATCCGAGCTCGATTTATCAGACAGTAAGTCGGATGGCTTTGGCAGATAAATTCAGCGAAGATGAACTTTTTGAATCCGGTGGGCTGTGGCGTTCGTGGAACAGTCATACGAAATTGGCCGGATCCGACAGGAAAACTGTCGCGGACCGGCTGAACGAAATTCTGCTTGATATGAAACGTTACACGCAGGAGGCCGGAACGGCTATACTGACCTTCGGCACCGCATTCGTTTTCCGGCTGAAAGATACGGGCAGAATTGTGGCCAACTGCCATAAAATGCCCGGAACTATGTTTGAAAGACGTTTGTTGACTCCCGAAGAATGTGTGCTAATGATGACTCAGACTGTAGAAACTCTTCGGATGATCAATCCTGATATCAACCTGGTAATGACTGTGAGTCCGGTGAGACATACGGCGGACGGAGCGCATGGTAATTTTATATCGAAGGCCACTTTGGCATTGGCAGTTGATGAAACTTTAAAAAAATACGGGAATGTTTACTATTTCCCATCATACGAGATCATGACCGACGATCTGAGGGACTATCGTTTCTACGCCGAAGATATGAAGCATCCTTCTGAACAGGCCGTCGCGTATATTTACGAACGTTTTAAGGAGGCTTATTTCGACGAAAAGACTATGGAATTGGCTCGAAAAGCCCGCGTAATCTCTCTTCGTAAGGCTCACAGGCTGACCGAAGGCACTGATGAAACAACGTACGATAAATTCCAAAAAGTGACAGAACAAATGGAGGATGATTTAATTAGAGAACATCCTTATTTGGCTCAGATTAAAAATAATAACGGAATTTAATTTTGTTCTCTCACATAAATGAGCCATCCTCGACGAGGAGCAATCTCAATCTCTGTGTCAGGATTTCCTGATATAGACGGTTGGAAATCCAGAATTTCGGGTGCTGACAATGTGGTTTTAGCAGGATCTAAATTCAACATTGACCAATCGAAGTTCAGGTTCACCTTCTTTGTCTCGTCCGTATAATTTCCGATCGAAAGGAGCAAATCGCCATTGTCCTGACGATATACCGTCACTTTGACATCCGGATCTGACGCAGTCACGGGAACATCCTCCTCCCAGAAACCGTACATTTTTGCAGTCTCTATTTTGAAATCATCCCAGATTTTCCAGATCTCTGTAGGATCGCAATTTACACCTTCGGTGTACCACGGATATCTTACCGTCATGCCGTATTGCATGCCCAACCATGGATTGCCGCCACGATAAAGCATATCGCCCGTCAGACCGAACGGGATTCCCGACGACTCCACCAGCCAGTTTGCGGGTGACATTTCGTCATACAGAAAACTTTCTCCAAACCATACTTTGTCGATATAAGGGAAGAATTCCGCATATTGATTGGCTGCGCCCACCGAGAAAGCCGTGTTGGAATGAAGATCTATCAGATTGCCGTCTTTTACCTGATCCATCGCTCTGCGCATACGTTTCAAAATACGTCTGTCGAAAGAAACATCATCAAGATAAATACCGTCAATCCCAAGATTTTTAACCATCCACGCCAGGCCTTCGATGTAATAATTATACCATCTTGAATCGGATTCTGATGTTAGAATAGCCGCGTCGGCTGTGACCCCTGCCGGAGCCATCCCGTCGAAATGAACATACCATTGCGGACGATAACCCGTTACTAAATGCTCCTGCAACCAATTATAGCCTCCGCCGTCACCATCCCTGAAAACTTCGTCGCCCAAGCTTCTTACAGCCCAAAGCTCGGGCAAAACGTTACTTAGTTCTCTTAAAGTATAATAGATCTTAACCTTCGCTCCTTTCTCATGCAGACTGTCGGTAAATTCTTTAAGCCGTTCAGTCGTCATGAAAGGATAATTGATAAATGGATTGACTTCGTTTCCGTGATGAACATTCACTATCTTAACGCCCTTTTGCAGCTCTTCCTCCGTGGGCATAGGACGTGAGCCGTTATGATAGTATCTGTCAGTGAATTGTTTGGGTATATTGATTTCTTTTACAGGAGTGATCAGAAATGCGAATTCATAATTAAGTGTCTCTCCCGATTTCAGGCTCCTTTCGCCACTGTAAGCCGTTACGGTCACATCCTCTTCGTCAGTACGGATCGAAAATCCTCCCCGTCCTTCGTTATTCCAACTTTCAGGATATTTCGGCCTGTAGACATTGAGGAGCGGACCCGTATAATCGCTTCCCCTTAATTCCATCTGCAAACCGGCGAATGCGTTTCCTATCCAATAGGAATCGAAGGGCCAAAGCCATTGCTTCTTTTCGGATGTTTCCATTGACACTCCGTAGTGGTTAACCGTCATTTCCGGAGTATCCCATTTGCCGTCATAACTGATTGGTGTATCTTGCCCCGGTAGACCTATTCCAAAAAAGTAGAGAGCTATCTCTTTTCTTACGAGCAGTTCCAGCCGGATATCAGCTATATCGATGTCTTTTTTTGGAACAACAGTAAGATTATAGTTCATCATTCCGTCAAAATCAAGGGTCGCTGTCAATTCTAAATCCAAGAGTTCGTTAGAAGCGTTATTGCTGATCGTCAGATGACCTTGGGTCTGTTCTTTCAAATCAGTCAAACCATTCAACTTTACGATACTGCCGTCTTTGAGAGTAATGACAAAACGCATAGGCGAAGCGAGAATTTCATGACCGAATGAAATAATCTGTTGGGGCATTC
Organism: Paramuribaculum sp.; assembly: GCA_022511125.1. Lineage (GTDB taxonomy): Bacteria > Bacteroidota > Bacteroidia > Bacteroidales > Muribaculaceae > Paramuribaculum. Next base: position 203,046 of record JAFLSD010000002.1, on the reverse strand, counting down.
CCGAATTATCGTCGATTACCACGCTTCTGTAGGAACAGCTCAACGTGTCGCCGGAGATTTTCACCGGGCCATAGGGCGCTATAGGAGTGTCGGCAATTCCCAATGTCGAATTAAGCCACCGCAGTCGGGTCATCAATAAAGGATTGGAATCGCCTCGATCCTCAAGATTTTGGCCTTCGACAGTTATAGAAACCGGTAAAACAGCTGAATCGCCGGCATTGTCGTTTATCGTAAGCAAGCCGTTATATGTCCCCGGAGTTTGATTCGGTTTAATATCGACTCCGAACCATAAAGGTTGAACCGTTCCTTTTCCGACATCCACTTTTTTTGTAAATGATTTCCCGTAAGGATCTATACCCTCAAGATTGAAGCACGTGATATCGGAGGGCGTTATGATGGCTCCGTCAGGTCCTTCCAATGGAGTTATTTTATATGACAGACTGTCTAAAGAAGCTTTATCAGGATTCCATATACCTACTTGGAAAGTATAATATTCGTTGGGCGCGGCTATACCGTGAAATTCTTGCCCTTGTCGATAATCCAGCCATTTGACCGGTATCGCATTTTTCATCCTGATAGGATTCAAGCGATCTTCCGCAAAAGCGTATATATTGTTCGAGTTATTTGAAACATAAGCGTCTTCCTCTTTTTTTGTCGCGGCAATTTCCATAGGATAGAAACTATCGAAATCGGTTCGCGATTCAACTGCTACTATTCTGGCTTTTTCAATCTTGCGACTTTTCATCGCTTCCCCCATCCAAACATCGTCGGGCGATGGTTCGGGCTTCAGATAACCTCCTCTGGTAAACCCCTGACTTATTTGTACATTATAGGGAAGATAATAAAAATAATATTTGCCGGCACTATTTACCGGGCCGAATTGGATGTTACATTCTTCTTCGTTTACCTCGATTCGGCGAATGTTGTCGATTGTATCGCCTGTTTGTGCGTTGATAATCAGGAAGCGGGTATTGTTGATGGCTTTATCGTGCCGTCTCCATTTAAAATCCAAACTAACCACTTTAGCCGCCTTCTTGACTTCCAGGACAGCCCTGTGATTGCCGAAAGATTCCGGCCATCCTGTCTCAGGAACTCGATATTCATAAATTCCCGCCTTCTCAGCTGCCATGACGGAGCAATTAGAAATAAGTACAATTATCAGAAAGATTAAGTTTTTGATTTTCATGATAAAAAGAGTAAGTAGAATTGTTTAGATAACATTATGGGAGTAAATCTTCTTCAGATTACTCAACAAAGATAAAAAAAATACTTGTTAAAATGCTTGATTTTATAATAATTGTAATGAAAGTGATTGAGAATATTTCTTCAAGCCTAATCTGATTCCTCGTTTTCTTGTCAAAAAGTGATAGAACGATTATTTTGGAGATTGAAGAGGTGAGATTGACAGAAAAGATGTAAATTTGTTGGTCAAAGCAGATCGTATGGTTTACAAGATAGATGAGATAGCGAGTCTTCTGAAGTCGGATATCAGAGGAATGGAAGTCCCAAATGAGTTGGATATTCTTTTAACTGATTCCCGTTCACTTAATATTCCCGAAAAGACGATATTTTTCGCGATACGGACGCGTAACAACGACGGACACCGGTATATGCGTGAACTCTACGACCGCGGTGTGCGGGCTTTTGTGGCCGAATATATTCCGAAGGATTTGGAGGATGTAGCGGATGCGTCGGTGATAATAGTAAAAAATTCGGTGAAGGCTCTTCAGAAGATATCGAAGAGTCACCGCAAGCGTTTCGATATGCCGGTGATAGGTATAACCGGCTCGAGAGGCAAGACGACAGTCAAAGAATGGCTATACCAGTTGTTGGTGAACGATTACAATATCGTAAGGTCGCCTCGCAGCTATAATTCTCAGATAGGGGTGCCTCTTTCTGTTTGGGAGCTCAACGAAGCCACGACTCTGGGCATATTCGAAGCCGGTATCTCTTTGCCCGGCGAGATGTCGCTGTTGGAGCCTATCATCAAGCCGACGATAGGGATCATCACCAATATTGGTTCTGAACATGCCGACGGTTTCAGATCGCTGAAAGAGAAATGCCTGGAGAAGATAGAGCTTTTGCGCGACTGCGACTGCATAATCTACAACGGCGACGACGAGCTGATAACGACGGCGGTTGAAGAATCGTGTATCGGAGCACAGGAAATAGCGTGGTCGACCCGAAACAGCGACAGCCCTCTTTTCATTTCGAAAATCAACAGACATAAGGAAAGTACCGAAATAAAATACGAATATCTGAGGCGAGAAGGTCAGGTGACGATACCCTTCACCGGCGATTCGGAGATTCAGAATGCTATCCATTGTCTTGCCGTGATGCTCTATCTTAACCGTCCGGAGGACGTGATGAAATCGCGTATGGCTACTCTGACTCCCGTAGGTACACGCATGGAAGTGAACGAAGGAGTGAACAATTCGCTGATAATTTATGACGCTTATACTTCTGACCTCAACTCCCTGAACCCTGCGCTTGACTTCGTAAACCGTAGACGGACAGGGAAAATGCCCCTGACAGTGATACTTTCCGATGTTCAGCACGAAACTTTGGAGCCTGAAAATCTTTATAAGACAGTCGCTCGGTTGTTGAATCTCCGAGGAGTCGACCGAGTGATCGGAATAGGTGAGGAAATAAGCCGTTTCGGCCGTTATTTCCAGTCTGACAGCCGTTTTTTCCCCTCAACATCATCGTTTCTTCGGGAAATGAGTGCTGACGACTTCGATAACGAACTGATATTGGTCAAAGGGGCGGCGCGTTTTCATTTCGAGCAGATCGCTGAAATGTTGGAAGCCCGCCAGCATGAAACGGTACTTGAGGTAAATCTGGACTCTCTGATCCACAACTACAATACTTTCCGCGGGATGCTCCGTCCAACCACTGGTATAGTCTGCATGGTCAAGGCTTCGGGCTACGGAGCGGGGAGTTACGAATTGGCCAAAAGCCTTCAGGATCAAGGAGCGGCATATCTTGCCGTGGCTGTAGTCGACGAGGGTGTAGATCTGAGAGAGGCCGGTATCACGATGCCTGTGATGGTGATGAATCCGCGCGGCGTCAGCTATCAGGCTCTTTTCACTTATGATTTGGAGCCGGAAATCTATTCGTTCGCCATTCTGCGCGAGATTATCAAGGAAGGTGAGAAATACGGGGTGACCGATCATTCCTGCCATATAAAGCTCGATACGGGCATGCACCGCATGGGCTTTACGGAAAGCGATCTTCCGGAACTCATCTCGATTTTGAAGAATCAGAAAGTAGTGCGCGTTCAGTCGTTGTTTTCCCATCTTGCAACAGCCGATTGTCTGGAGCTCGATTCATATACGGAGGAGCAGTTGAAGATGTTCGACCGGATGTGCCGCACGATAGAGTCGAATTTCAACCATGAAATACAGCGACATATTCTGAATACGGCGGGTATAGCGCGATTTCCACAGTATCAATACGATATGGTGCGCCTCGGGATAGGTCTTTACGGAGTTTCGCCTCTGCCGGCTGGTATGCTGCCCGATCTGAAGAAAGTGTCGTCGCTTCGTACAGTGATAATTTCGATAAAAGAATGGCCGGAGGGCACGACTATCGGCTATGGTTGCCGCGGAGTCTTGAAGAGACGGTCGAGGATAGCAACCATTCCTGTGGGTTATGCCGACGGTATCGACCGTCACTTAGGTAATGGTGCCATGCGTGTGTGGATCAACGGACGTCGTTGTCCTACCGTCGGAAATATCTGTATGGATGCTTGTATGATCGATGTTACCGATGCTTACTGCCAGGTGGGCGACAGGGTGGAAATTTTCGGCGACAATGTTCCCGTCGAAGAGCTTTCAGATACGTTGGGCACTATACCCTACGAAATACTGACCTCTGTGTCGACGCGCGTCAAAAGAGTGTATTTCAGAGAATAATCAAATTGGAAAGGTGAAAGACAGCTCTATTTCCTATTAAGTGCATTCGCAAAATCTTGCATTTCATGCATTTAAAGGGTAAAAGCTATCGACACGCGATTGCCTTCAGCTTCCACAAACATCCCGCTGTACAGTGCAATGTATGAGTCGCCGTTTCTTGTAAATCCGAGCTTTTTTAAAGTGCTGAAAAAACTGTTTCGTGATGATTGAGTCGGGAAGTCGATTTCAATTGTATTTGGTTCAGAGTCGCGCATAGAATTGAAGTATAATTTTACCAGAAGGCTCCCTTTTTTATAGGTCTTTTCAACATTAGTTACGAGAATATCATTATAATCATTGTCGACACTATGTAGCTGAACGTTACGGGTATACGACAGGGTGAACCCGGCCCTTTTTAGATTCGCCTGGCAATTACTGCTGAACTGGACATACTGTCCCTTTTTCACTATTAGCATCGAGGCATCAAGAGTGGCCCCGGAACTTGACCCTCGGCCTGTTTGTGCATCCAAACTGCTTGCGCACGCAATCATAACAATGAATATGCAAATGAAAGAAATTGCCTTTTTCATCACTTCAGTATTTAGGGTTATAATTGAGCTTAAAATTAATAAAAATATTATTTTTCAGGCGTTTTGACGGCTCAAAAAAGCGAGCTGCCTAACTTTAGATCGTCAGACAGCCCGTTTTCGTTATCAAACAAATGGAATTATGCTTCTTCTGCAGTGGGTTTGCAAAGTTTCCAGACGAGAGCTGCGAGAGCTGCACCTGCGAGCGGGCCGACAACCATGATCCAGAAATCGCACCAAGCTGACGGGCTGAACAAAGCGGGGCCGAAACTGCGCGCGGGGTTAACCGAGCAGTTGTCTACGGGGATTCCGACGATGTTAACCAATCCGAGACCGATACCGATAGCAAGACCGGCGAATTTGCCGAAACCTTTCTGCGGGTCGGTAGCTCCGAGAATGATCATCACGAAGAAGAACGTGAGGAGACATTCGGTAATCAACGCCATTCCAACGGAAGCACCCGGCTGAAGAACGTTTGCAGCGAGGATAGCCTCGTTGGGCTGTCCGGCGTTAGTGATGCCGCCGAAATGATAATCGACGCAACCTGTGCAAACTATGATGTAGAGCAGAAGGGCGCCTGCAGCCGCTCCCACAAGCTGGGAGAGCACGTAGCCTACAAATTCGCCGCCTTTCATCTTGCCGCTGAGCAGCATGGCGAACGAAACGGCCGGGTTGACATGACATCCCGAGATATTGCCTATGCAATAGCAAAGACAGATGAGGACGAGTCCAAAACAAACGCCGATTCCATATCCTCCGATTGAGGGGCCGGCGAGCACCGCGCTTCCGCAGGCGAGGAGCACGAGAAACATCGTTCCGACTCCTTCAGCTAAGAATTTTTTCATGAACTAAAAAATTTTGTGGTTAATACGTTTATGGCAAAGGTAGCTAAAATTTCGTTATTTTCAATAATTTAGGCTACAATCAAGGCTTAAAAACAGAAAAATGCATTGGTGAAAAAGTAGAAATAAGTGGATATTTTGCGAACAGTGTGTCAAATTCGCAGATAAAGGGGAATTTTTATAGCTAACTTTGTAGAAGAACTAAAAATCATCATTAATCTTAAATTCCTACATGAAAAAGATCAAATTTTTTGCATTGACAGCGCTGTTCGTATCGCTTCTGTGGTCGTGTGGAAAGACTATTGAACAAACGGCATCGTATGACGTGATTCCCCGTCCTCAAGAAGTGAAACAAGAGGGGGACGGCAGTTTTTATCTAACCGGCAAGACCGTGATAGCTTATCCGGCCGATAACGAAGCTCTGAAGAAGGACGCTGAGCATCTGCAGGGTTATCTCAAGCAGATGACGGGTCATGAGCTTAAGCTCACCGAACAGGCTCCCGAAAGCGACGTGATCAATCTACGCGCCGATCTCGGCGGTGATAATCCCGAAGGCTATGTGATGACAGTCACTCCCACATCGATCGACATTAACGGAGCTACGGCGGCCGGTACGTTCTACGGCATCCAGACCCTGCGCAAGTCGATTCCGTCGGCAGAGAAAAGCAACGTGACTTTCCCGGCAGCCGTAATCACCGACTATCCGCGATTCAGCTACCGCGGAGCCCACTTAGACGTGGCCCGTCATTTCTTCCCCTTGGATTCAGTGAAGAGCTTCATCGATATGATGGCACTCCACAACATGAATACATTCCACTGGCATCTGACCGACGATCAGGGCTGGCGTGTTGAAATAAAGAGCCGTCCGCTTCTGACGGAGCTCGGTTCGAAGCGCAGCGGAACCGTAATCGGCCATAATTCAGGTGAATATAACTCGATACCTGTAGAAGGTTTCTATACACAGGATCAGATCCGTGATATCATTCAGTATGCGGCCGACCGCCATATCACCATCATACCCGAAATCGATCTTCCGGGTCACATGCTGGGAGCTCTCAAAGGCTATCCCGAATTAGGCTGTACCGGCGGTCCTTACGAATTGTGGCAGCATTGGGGCGTGAGTGAAGATGTGCTCTGCGCCGGCAACGATTCGACATATAAGTTTATCGACGACGTGCTTGGCGAAATAGCCGATCTGTTTCCGGCAGAATATGTTCACGTGGGCGGCGACGAATGCCCGAAAGTGCGTTGGGAAACATGTGAGAAGTGTCAGGCTAAGATAGTGGAACTCGGCATCAAGGCCGACGAACACGGTACGAAAGAAGAGAAACTCCAGAGCCACGTAATCCACCATGCAAGCGATTTCCTTGCAAGCAAGGGCAAGAAGATGATCGGCTGGGACGAAACTCTCGAAGGCGGTCTGGCACCGGGTGCTATAGTGATGTCGTGGCGCGGAGAAGCGGGCGGAATTGAAGCCGCCAAGCGTGGCCATGACGTGATTATGACTCCGAATACCTATATGTATTTCGACTATTATCAGACTCTTGACCGCGAGAACGAGCCCGATGCAATCGGCGGTTATGTTCCTGTGGAAAAAGTGTACAGCTACGAGCCTTATCCGAAGGATCTGACTCCGGAAGAAGCAAAACATATCATCGGTGTACAGGCTAACCTTTGGACGGAATACATCCCGACCTATTCTCAGGTGGAATATATGGAACTACCGCGCATGGCGGCTCTGAGCGAAGTGCAGTGGAGCAACGCTCCCAAAGATTATAAGGCCTTCCTGAAAAGAGTGCCCCAGATGGTGAACCAATATCGCGCCAACGGCTACAATTATGCTACGCACGTGTTTGACGTTCAGGGCGAACTGAGCTCCGACAACGAAAAACACGCTATCGTTGTGGATCTTTCGACGGCCGACGACGCTCCAATCTACTACACTCTCGACGGAACCGACCCCACTGACCAGTCGAACCTCTACGAAGGACCGCTTTCGTTGAATACGACCTCGAAGATCAGGGCTATAGCTATCCGTCCGACAGGAAAAAGTCGTATATTCACGGACAGCGTATCGTTCAACAAGGCTACCACTCATCCCATCAATTTTGAGACGACTCCTCATCCGCGCTACACAGGTAACGGCGCAGCAACGCTCGTTGATGGTAAATTCGGCGCAAACGGGTTCAACACAGGCGGTTGGATAGGTTTTGCAGGCAATGATGCCGTGGCAGTAATAGACCTTGAACAGCCCCAGAAGATAAGCAGCGTAAGCACGGAGACATGTATTGATACGGGTTCATGGGTGTTCGACGCCCGCGGCATGAAAGTGGCTGTCTCGGACGACGGCAAGACTTGGCGCGAAGTAGCTTCGGAGCAGTTCCCCGCTTTGGAAAAAGAGACGAGCGGCATCACTCCACATGCTGTGACTTTCGATCCGGTAGACGCTCGCTATGTGAAAGTTACCGTTGAATCCGAAAAGTCTATTCCCGACTGGCATAACGGCAAAGGTAAAGTGGGCTTCGTATTCTTGGACGAAATCCAGATTAACTAACACGTCTGTCCCGGAAATTCCGGGATAATAGACGGCATAGAAAAAGGCATCTCCAATTGGGGATGCCCTTTCTATGTGCTATCTGTGATGTCGAGGGATTATTTGTTGAGATAAGGGGCGAAAGAGGGTTTGTAAGGGCCTATGCCGACAAGCCACGCGGTGAGGTCGCCCAGTTTGGCATCCTTTATGTCGTAAGGTATGCGCCGCATTATATCGTCGGCATATGCACGCGAAGCCATTCCGGCTCTCTCTGCGTCGCTTTCCGTTACTTCATAAAGATCTATCGCTCCGAACAGATGCAACATCTCGTGGGCTATGGACGCAGGATAAAGCGATTGTGTTTCATTGTATCCCTTAAACAAAACAGCCCCCTCGAAAAAATACTTTTCGGCCGAGTAGAGATCGTTGTATTTAACGCTATAACCTCTGCCGTAACTGTTCGTATAGATAATGGCGAGCGCCTGGTCACATCCTGCCTTTTCTTTAGCCCACACAGGAAATTTGGAGGGATTTTCCCATCCGATTTCCTTCATAAGGCGGTAGGTGAGGTCTACGGGCTTTTGCTCGGGGCTGTCGTAGCTAATCGGGAGCGGCTTTATGTAAATAGGCTTATCATATCCGAAATTACCGTTGACAAATGATATGTCGCTCCCATATTCGGCCGCCTTTTGCCTGATCCATTCCTCGGCCTCATATTGCTTTTGTCGCAGCCTCTCTCTTTCCTGTTTCGGCCATTCGCGGTCGGTAATGAATATTGAGAGAACATAGATTTTCCCTTTCAGCTCGCCGGCGCTTCCCATGCCTTGAGCCGAAATTTCGAGCCGACCGCTCGCTAAGATAGCGATTCCGAACAGCAGCGTACAGAGATTTTTCATATCAATACTTACCCGTTACGGAAATTATTATTCAGGAATAGAATTGATAAACCGTAAAATGAATACAAATCCGATAATCAAAGCAATAATTATGCTTGTCCTGATCCATCGTTTGGTTATATAGCATTTTAGGTAACGGTTTAAAAACGTAAATCCCAAATAGCCTAACAACAGTACGATTCCCACTGAAGCCCCGTAGACTTTTCCTGTCGATGAGGTGATACTCTCAAGAATTGGAAACGACGCCCAGATAGCCAGGAAACAACCTATCGAATATATCAGGAGCAAAGAGTTTTTGAGGTGTAGATTCTTTATCATCTAATTGTAAATGAGGCTAAATATTGAAATAAACGTCAAAACCTGAAACCCTGCAACAATATTTGAAGTTTCGCGTCCAAGCAGGTTCGTTGGCCGACGTGCTTTTATTCGGGTAAATTTCGGCGGCGAACATTTCGTCACCGTAATAGATCATATATTTGCCTTGGGTTTTAATCAGAACCAACTTCATCGGAGTGCGGCCCCCATTGAAATCAGTATGATAACCCCACAGTTTTTTCACGGGCACAATCCTATAAGGATCAGATGGATCTTCGGTAGGCGACGGAATCCACCGTGATGTCATGTTGAAATAGTAAGGCTCGCTGTAAAACCAGCCGTCGGACTTTTCGGCTACATAACGGTATTTTTCAGCCCATTTTTTTCGATGATAAATCAACCGTGCGCTATCGGAGATTCTGCTCACTTTCAGTCGCTCGCTTCCTCTTCCGACAGGTATGTCGACATAATATTGCCCTTGATACACAATGAGTTTGCCTGTGGTTCTTTTGATGCCTCCCTGTCCGTTCTCAGAGAACAGCACCACGTTTTCAGCACTGTAAGCCGAACCGCAGACAATGAACAAAAGCAATAGTGACAGTAAACGGATGTTTGTCATAGAATCGCTTCGTCAGAGAGTTAGTCGTCGTAGGAACCTTCGCCGCTTTTGATTTTGTCGTTCGACGGATTGTAAGACACCCAACACTTCTGCCCGGTGCCTTTGCCTGTGTACTGGTAGACAACCTTGATGTCTCTTTCGACACAAGCGTCGAGGAAAGATTTTGCATCCGGCGCTTGCAGAGCGGCCTTGAGGTTGGCTCCGTAGGTTTTGAGATGTTTGGCCAGTTCGTCTATGGGGCACTTTGCGTCATCGATCGTATAGTTGTAAACGAATGCTCCTTCTTCCTTGTCGAAATCAACAGAAGTGAGAGTCGTAACTTCGTCGACCGATATGGGACACATTTTCTGTACTTGCGATCTGAACGCTTCGATCACTACATCGTTTTTATCGCATGCAGTGGTTAAAACGCCCAGAACGGCTATAATCAATAATGTCAGCAGATTTGATATTTTTTTCATTTCCAAGAATGTTTAGCGTTATAGTTTAAAGTTGTCAGTCACAGACGGGGCGGATTGAGAATCCGCGCCAGCGCGCGTTGGCGTTTTTGATGAAGCTGCCGGTACCGAAGAAGAACGCGATGGCATTGTTAGAACTTCCGTTTACCGAATTGGATGTCCAATAATATCCCAATGCTTCGGGGCCGTTGAGGTTTACACCCTCCATGTGGCCTGCCGGCGGAAGAAATATCGAATGGCCGTTAAGTCCGGTCAGTTTCACGCCCCAGCGCCCGTTGACCAGCACAAGTTGACGTGTGCATAGGTCCATGAGCTCCTGAGCTTCCTCGTCGGTAGGCAATCTCCAGCTACCGCCCCACGCGGCATTGGCCGCATCGTATTCCTTTCTGATTGGTTTGTCGTCGAAAATCACATCCTTTATAGCTTCTTGAAGAGTGTTGGACGTGTAGACTTTCTTAGGATATATCTCTCCCCAGGAGTAGAAATTGCCCGGTTGATCGTTGCTTTCCGCTCCGAGGTTGCACGTAGCCCATTTAGTGCCGCTTGGCAGCCCCAAGTCGACATAATGATGATCGGCCGTGACACCGTCGCTGATTGTGATGGTGAAATCCTCGAACACTTCATAATCGCTCATGCCTTGTCCGCCGTTGATAAACAATCTCACAGGTCTCATTTGGAATCCTGCGATACTGAGCTCATAGGTCTTGCCCGCTAATATAGTGTCGCCCTCGAAACCGGGAGTGGAAGCAAATTCAATTTTCAAGGGGTCGTAATATTCGTGGGTTATTCTTATCTGCTTCGCATATTGGGGTACATAAATCCACAATTCACCATTACCGCGGTTGACAGGTTCCCCATAGATGTCGCCCTCGACCTTCACTCCGTTGCCAAGCGCCGTCTTGATAATGGCACAAGGCTCCTTACCATCCTCACTTTCCGATCTGTATCTGACATACTGCAACATCTGTGCGGTAAATTCACGATTCAATTCCTTCAGCGAATCAACCTTTAGTTTCTGTTTAGCCGAGATTTCGAATCCGGATATAACCCATAAAGCGGAAAGGAAGAGAAAAATGATTTTTTTCATTGGCTTAATTTTATGAAACATGTATCTCCTTTATTTCCGTCAACTCCGGCGGAAATAAAGGAGAAATAAGAGGTTTAATGAAGTTTTGTCCTGTTAGTTGACATATTTGAAAAGTTCGCCTACGATGTTTTTGCCGGAGGCTTTGAGCACCTTTTCAGCTTCCTTTTTGTCGACGGTAAGTCCGCCTTTGCCGTCTTCATAGCAAGCAGCGAGGCGTTTTCCTGCGTTTTCAGTTAGCTGGCTCTGCGAATAGGCTTTGAGATAAAGCTCTACGGCTTTTTCGTAGTTCTGCTCCACACCGCGGCCTTCATAATAGATATCGCCGAGCGCACATTCGGCCGGTCCATAACCCATGTCGGCTGCTTTGGTGTAGTTTTCCAAGGCCAGAGCTGCGTCCTTGTCTACTCCTTTTCCGGCTTCATATAGTCCGGCGAGCAGATAGATGGCCTGGACGTCGTCCTTTTTAGCGGCGTCCTTGATGAGCTTCACGCCTTTCTTGAGATTCTGCTTGCTGTAGTCGGAGTTGATATAGACTGCACCTTCCATCACTTTCCCGTCGGGAAGTTTGGCTTTTTCCACCTTTTTAAATTCGTTGAGCGCGTCGTCGAAACGTTTCGAAGCGTAGAATTTGCATCCGCGCAGGTAGTCTACGAACGTGGAGTTGGGGATAGTGTCGGTGACAAGACGCTGGAACGAACGGCCGTAGCCTTTGGCCACCGCCTGCGCGTAGCGGTCGAGAGCCTGATTGTAGTTCACGTCCGTGCCGATACCTTCGCGATAGCACTGGGCGAGCTGCCACTGCGCTCCGGCTATGCCGCCTCCCGAAGCCTGTTTGTACCATTTCACGGCCTGTTCGGGGCTTTTGTTCACGCCGTCGCCGTTCATATAGCACGTTCCCAATACGTACATTGCCTGCGGCAGCCCGCTGTCGGCGGCTTTGAGCATATAGTTCACGCCGTCTTTCTTATCCTGCTTGACGCCTTGTCCGTCGAGAAGCATCTTGCCGTAATAGTAGGTGCTTGTCACATCGCCGAGCGACGAACCTTTCTTGAACCAGCCCGCTGCGTCGGAGAATTTTTTGGCGTTCAGATAGGTCATTCCCAACGTGCGCACGGCGGTGACGTTGTTTTTCTTTGCTGCCATTTCGAGATAGGGCACTGCTTTCGCCGGATCTTTCTGCACGCCGATACCCTGGAGATAACAGTCGGCCACGAGCATAATGCTGAACATGTCGCCTTTCTTAGCTTCTTCAGCGTTTTGTGCCAGAGCCTGCTTGAATCCTTTCTTTATGGCATTCTGGTAGAATTTAGCTGCAGTCAATGAGTCGGCTTTCACTCCGTGGCCTGTCTTATAACAAAGTCCGAGATTAGCGATGGCTTCGGGGTTGTCCTGTTTGGCGGCTTTTGTCCACCATTCGACAGCCGTCGTATAGTTCTGCTTGAGGTCGTGGAGACCCATGTAATACCATCTTCCCAACTCGTTCTGAGCCTTGGCGTTGCCTTTCTTAGCCTCGTCGACTATGGTTTTGAGGCTGTCGGTGGCGTTGGTGGTCTGTTGTACCGTAGTCGTTGTCGGTTTCTGCTTCTGCTGTTTCTTTGCGGAAGACACGACGGGAGTCATCACCGTGAAGGCAATGACTCCGATAAGTAATATTAACTTGCGCATATCTAATGTTTTAAGCTAAGATGTCGTCCATTAAGTCAGTGCTGAAATCTTCGGCGATGTGATTGTCGACAGATCCGAGATCGTTTGAGATGTCGTCGTTGAGCAATGTATCGTCGATAATGGGATTGTTCATGTCGATGTTGGAGTCGATGTCGGCAAACATGTTTGTGCTTTCGTCGGCGATCGGGTCGATGGATACATCGCTCGAGAAGGGAGCCGGTCCGTCGAAATCGGCCATAATGTTGTGATGTTCTTCAACGAGGTCGATATGGCCTAAGTTGCCATCTGTGTCGTTGGTTTCTTCGATATACTGGCTCAGTGTAACTTCTTCTGTTACGGTGTCTTCGGTTTCAGTTTCTTCGGCTGCAGTTACAGTAGCGTGATGTGTGGCTGCTCCGGCCATAATCACCGTGTCTACATCCGGTTCCTTTGTCATTGCCTGAGCGGCCATGGTTCCGGCAACGCCGAGTCCGGCTGCGCCTGCGAATTTAGCTGCCGTTGCGGCATTTTTTTTCGTCTTTTCTTTTTTGTCTTTCTTTTCCTGTTCGTTCACTGCGTTTTCAGAATGGAAAGTGTTTTCGTTCTCCGTTGCGAAGTTTAAATTGTCTGTAGTCATAGCTATTTGTTTTTTGATTTATTATTTGTTTCTGATGCAAAGTTAAAGCGAGAAATTATGTCTGTCAAGTATTTTTAAGGTTCTTGTGTGAACTCTCGGGATTCTTTGACGAAACATATATTTCAGGTAGAAAATCAGTAGATATCGAAGTCGCTAAGTTCCATGACTCCGAATTGATTCACCATGTCCTCGGGCTGCCATGAGCGGACATAGATCTGGGGCTGGTCTTCGTCGGTGAAATCCCAAACCAGGAATAGCCATCCTTCGTCGTGATAGCTTCCGGCCTGCCATTTCTGGAACAGAGTGACACCGTAGATGTTTGGTTTGGCACCGTGACGAACAATGGAAATGTCGCTGAACTGGACGTTTATCCTGCTGTTACGCTTGAAAATACCGCTAAGACGAGTGAGATATTGCGCCTTGTCCTCCTTGCGGAATTTTACCTTGTTTTCCATCCGCACGCCATAGTCGCTCTTGACGGGAACTTTCATCACGCTACCGGTGATTATAAGAGCCTGGTCGCTGTAAATCTGTTGGAGGGCTTTAATGTTTTTCTCGTTGTAATAGCAGCGGAAATCTTCCACCCATTTGAGAATTTCGCGTCGTGCTCTTACATCTTCCACTCCCGTACCGCCGCTCAGTATCTGGTTGACGTCATGCTTGTCCATGGCTATTCTGACACCGTTGATCTGACCCGTACGGCCTATGGAGATTGTAAGTTCACGATCGAGCGAGCCCTCATAAGTGTTGTCGTAGGGCTTCATTTTGATTCGGATGTTTCTCACCTGGTAGCCCTGTTTGTCCTCGAGGCAGTTGGAGATATTTTTGGGAGTCCTGCAAACGAAACGCGCGTCTTCCCAAAGTCCCATCAATCTCGATTTGGCTTCCGGCTGCATATCGATGCCTGAAAGGTTGAGATCGGCGCCGTCGTTGCCTGCACGGTCTATTTCGGTGAGCAATCGGGATATGTTGTTCTCAATTCTCTCCTTGAGCGCGTTTTTTAGATAAGTGTTCGCGGTGAACTGAAATGTTATGTCCGCTTTTACACTCGCGAATATAAGCGATACGGCTATAATGAAAAATGTCTTTTTAAGATTTGTTTTCCGTGTCATATCCGTTTACTTGGAATTATTGGTTCTATACCATACTATGAATTTAAAATCCGGGTGTTTCGATTCATCGTCCTCGTCTCCCGTCTTATAGTCTATTCTGTAATTTTTGTTTTTAGGCGACAGGACAGCCAGAATTTTATAGCGGTCGCCGATGACGATCGCGTTGGCATCGGCCGGTACTTCTGCAGGATTTTTAGTCATGCCGCTGAATACGATTTTTCCTTCCTGCTTCCACCGTTCGATAAATCCTTTTATTTCAATATAAGTATCCTGGTTGCAGATGGTCTGTATTATATCGTTGGGATCGAAATCCACCGGTGCTCTCTGTTCGATGAAGGTTTCTGATGATGTAGAAGATTGGGACGACGTTCCCGATTGAGATTGACTCTGACCGGTGATATTCTGAGTGCCTATCGCCAACACTTTGTCCTTAGGGACATAGAGCAGAAGGTCATATACGTCACCTTCTGTGTAGAGTTTCTCTATAAACATCTCTATGTCGTTTTTTCTCAAGTCGGTCAAGCGTTCGTTGCGTCTCGCCTGGTTTATTACTTCGAGCAATTCCACAACGACACCCTGATAGGCGTTGTCTGCATTGTCGCCAAATCCCATGGCTGAGAAATAAGCTTCGTCCGATTGAATTTCATAACTGCGATCGAGAAAATCGTCGGCCGAAAGCTGGGCTTTCGCCAAAGTGCAGCCGCAGAAGAAGATTCCGAACAATATGATTCTGATTAAGCTTGATTTCATTTTCCGACTGTGAATTGTGGTTTGTGATCAGAGGAAATGTATGGCTCAAAGAGATTTTTCACGTTGTTGGAGGGAATGTAGAGGCTTGCACGGGCCTTGACGGTTCCTCTGCCTGCGATTATATCTTCCGGCACAAGTTCGATTTTCAGCACGTGGTCATATCCCTGGCTCCAGTTATAGAGGAACAGGGCGCCTTGAAGTTTGCCGTTCTCGAAGCGTTCCAAGCCCCAATAAGGAGTGCAGCCGTCCTGTTCTGCCGCAGCCAGAAAGCTGTTCACGTCGGTGGTGAGGGTTTCCTGTTCTCCATATTCATGTTTGACGAATCTGACGTCCATAGCCACGTTGCCGTATATATCCGACGGGTTCAGGAAGAGGTTGGCTATCGATTCTACGGGATGGTTTGCGTCCCAGACAGGTGACATCAGTGTGTCGACATTGAAATAGAGGTTGCGGTTTATGGCGCGGCGCTGATATGACGATCCTTGAAGCATTTCCAGCGAGTCGCCGTAAGCCTGGAGGTTATGGCTTTCGATTACGGGTGATTTCGGTTTCTGTCCGCGAGCCTTCTTGACAGAAGAAATGAAGCGGTTTTCGATATCGGCGCGGGAGCCTCCTTTGGCAAGATCGTAGCTCACGGGCACGACCACTTTGAAGGCCACGTCGTCGGTCAGCCAGCTGATCTGAAGCTCCTTGCCGTCGCGATTGCTGATAGAGCAGGGGAGGTCGGGCGAGAGTTTGCGCAGATCGTCGATTTTGCCCGTGGTTATTTTCACGTTCTCATAGCCGTCTAAGGCAATGTCTCGCGCTTTCACGGCAAGAGCTGCTTCGATATAGTTGAGCATTTCGGCGTCCGCATCGTTTTTCATCTGGTCAGAAAATAGATCGAGTCCGATATGTTTAGGGTCGCCTGCTTTCTTTACGACCCGTATGTTGAAGCCGTCGACGGTCAGAATCGTGTCGCAGTCTGCCGGAAGGTCGGCAATGGGCGACGGGCTCACGCGGGCAAGCTCCTTGTTTGCCGAATCGGTTTGTTCGAATGTTCGGCCGAAACAGAAAAGTCCACTCAGCAGGAATGTTGTGACTATTAGGTATTTTATCATAATATTATTGTTTTTAAGAGAGTTCCGCTACTGTCGTATAGCTTGCCGCTGGCAGGATAGCCGTCATAATATTGACCCGTGAAATAATCGCCCGGATTGGCTGTGTAGTCGCCTATTTTGTGGGTGGACGAGAAGGTCAGGGTGCCTTTGCCGTCCGGTTTGCCGTTTTTGATGCCTCCTTTCCATGATCCGTAACCGAGATTTAAAGTGCCGTTTGTGATTTTTGGTGTTTCCGGCTCCTGGTAATCGTCAAAGTTACTATCGTTCGACGATGATGCTGTCTCCTTACGTTTTTTCTTTTCGTCTTTCTTCGCTTGTGAGGCTTGTCTCTTCTGTTCCGCTATGGAAGCCTCGATTTCTTTCATGTCGGGTGCTCCTCCGAAGATTATGGAGCTTAATTTGTCGAAAAATCCCTCACCGGTATCAGATTCCGCTTGCGCTACAAGTTCTGTGTTTTCCGCTACCGTTTCCACTGGATCGGGTTCTTCGGCTATCCGGGCTTTTTTCGACCCTTTCGGCTTTAGAACGATAAATCCTACTATTATGACAAGCAAGCTTATTGCTATGATGACGAAATATAGCATGTTGCGCGATATTCCTCCACTGTTCTTCTGAGTGAAGTCGATAGGAGCCGTTTCATCGCTCGGGGAGTTGATCTGCAACTCGGATTTGAACTGTCCCACCGATTGCGTACGGTCCTCGTCGGATTTGCGCATGGCGTTGCAGATG
This sequence comes from Paramuribaculum sp., assembly GCA_022511125.1. GTDB lineage: Bacteria > Bacteroidota > Bacteroidia > Bacteroidales > Muribaculaceae > Paramuribaculum. Next base: position 185,841 of record JAFLSD010000002.1, on the reverse strand, counting down.
GCCGTGATGGCGTAATCGGGGATTTGTGGCTGATCTTTTGCGCTCTTTTCGTTGACGGCGTTCAATGTAGCCTTGATGTCGGCAAGTTTTATCTCCGAAGCGCCTCTGGGCACTTCGCCCGTGAGCATATACAGAAGCGTGGCCGCGAGGGCGTATATATCGGTGGCCGGATTGAATTCTTTCACGCCTGCATATTGTTCGAGTGGAGAATAACCTTCGCTCACGCCCTGCACTCCTTTGGGAGAGGTTTTATCGCCGTTTTTCTTGAAATGGACGCTCAGGCCGAAATCGATGAGTACGGGCTGGAAAGTGTTTTTCTCACGCTCGTGGAGCATGATGTTGTCGGGTTTTATGTCGAGATGGTTGATGCGCGAGGAATGCAAAAACCCTACTGCGTCCATGATGGGAGATAGCAGGGTTATGGCTTCGCCGTAGGGGAGTTTTCTTTTGGCCGTTACATAAGAAGAAAGCGACTTGCCGTGAATATATTGCATCACATAATAGGCCGTTCCGTTGGTCTCGAACACCTCGTTGACTTTCACTATGTTGTCGTTGCGGGTGCCCAGCATGTGGAGTTTCTTGGCTTCCGATATGAAGTCTCTGAGACTGCGTTCGTATTCCTCCTTTTTTTCGGGTCTGGGGATCACGGTGCTGTCTTGCCTGTCGCTGAAAGCCGTAGGGAAATGTTCTTTGATGGCAAACGTGCCGAATGTTGGCACGTTGTTGACTATCAGCTCACAGGATACCAAATAAGTGATTCCGAAGCCTCCTTGGCCGAGAATGTCGATTATGTGGTAGCGGGCCTCCCCGCTGTCGAGCATGGTGCCTATGTCGAGTGTCGTTTTCGGTGCGTCTTTGCTTTCTTCTGCCATAGTTAAAACCATTTATTTAGAAAGTCGGAGATTCGAGATCCGAAGGAATTTTGCACTTTGGCGTCGGTCTCGCGGACTGTTTCGAGCGGCACGTCGATGATCACCGTATCGCTTGAGCCGTTCTGATTGTCATCGGTCGTTGCATCTGCCGGAGAGGAGTCGCCTTTCACGTCGGCCACTCTTATGAGATAGGCCGTGTTGTTGTCCGAACTGTTGGCGCTGAGTTTGGCTATCGTGTCCATCTTTTCGCGGTCGGAGCGGTCGGTCGCGAGGATATCGCACAGAGTGCTCTCGTCCACGCAATGTTCCACTCCGTCGGTGCAGAGGAAGAAATAATCTCTCGGCTTAACATCAGTTATCTGAAGGGTCGAAGCTTGCGTTAGCGAATCGCCGGAAGAGGGGCTCAGACACCGGGTGATGACATTGCTCTGAGGATGGTTTTCTGCCTGTTCGGGGGTAATGTTTCCCGAATGGACGAGAGCGTTCACGAGCGAATGGTCATCGCTACGGAATATTACGCCTTCGCCCGGACGGATCTGATAGATTCGGCTGTCGCCGACATGAGCCGCGAATACACCTCCGCCGTGAAAACACACAAACGTCATAGTGGTCGCCATATCCCGGTTCTCGCGGGTGGCTGCCGAATTCAGAGCTTGATAAGTTTTTTCAAGCACGCGGCTGAATTCTTTGCACCCGAAAGGCTTGTTGAGGTCATAGCCATTCATCGCTTTGCCGATCGTGTCGGCCACAATGCGGCTTGCCACTTCTCCTTTATCCTGACCGCCTACACCGTCGCATACCACGAAAGCCGTCTTGCCGCTTTCGGGAGAGTCGACATCGGGAAAACGCGCATCCTCTTGGTTTTTGCGTCTTCCCAACTGAATGAATGAATAGGGGCGGCTTATCGTTATTTCCATCAAAAGTCTTTTTCGAATCTGAATTTGGTCTTGCCCAGTATTATCGTATCGCCGAAATTGAGATAGATCGACTCGCCGATTTCCAATGGCTGATTGTTGTAGAGCACGGGGTTCGTGGCCTTCTGGACCGTCAGTTTGAAGGTATTCCCTGCCTCGGTGCGGTTCACGTCGATGCGTATCGACCGCCGCGACACGGTGTTGTCGTTTTTAACCGCAATGTCGGGCATGTCGCTTTCGTCATATCGTCCCACGACGTTAGAGCCGTCTTCCAAAGGATATTCCTTTTTTGTAAACTTGCGAAGGAGCACCAGTTTGCCTCTCGTTACGGGGATTGACAAAACAGCCTTGTCGATAATGATTGTCGGTTTTTTGATATAAACTCCTATCTTTCCCTTGCAGTAGGGGCACGTCACCTCCTTCTGACCTATATCCTTGACCGTTGGGGAAAGCGATATTTCCTGCTCGTTGCAGTGCGGGCAAATGAATTCGTGTGTCTCGTCGATAAGGAGATCTTTAGGATGCTGGATGCGGTCTTTTCCGGAATTGTCGGGTATCTTCGGCTTTTCGGGCTCCTGAGGTTGAGATGGTCCGCCGTCTGAACCCGGGAGCTTCATCTTCCTTGTAGCTCCGCAGTGCGGACACTGCACGTTGTAAACCCCTGCCTTTTCAGGTCTGCGGAATTTGATGAGCTGACCGCATTGGGGATTCATACAGTTGAATCCTAATAAAATCTCTTCTGCCATAAGTTTATGAGATGATATCGTCGAGGAATGAATCGGCTCCGAACTCGTCGATTGGTATATCGTCGTTGGCGGCCAGATAAGTCACGTCGTCGCCCATGAGGTTGAATTCGGCATCGTCCACCGTGATGTCGTTCATCGACAGGAGTTCCTGGCTCACGCTATCGATCGGATTTGCGTTCATATCCGACACATTGTCGAACACTCCGTCGCCGTCTACGTCAACCAACGCAAATTCGTTGCCGTTCATGTCGTGGAATGTAGCGGCGGTGTAGCTTTCGCCGTTCACTGTGTAGATTGTGCCGATTTCGTCGAAATTGATCACGTCGGGCATGTCGATGTCATTCGGGTCTACAAGTTCCTCGTTGAGGATGGCCTGAGCCAGCTCGTCCGTGTCCGAAGGAGTCTCGTCATAGATTTCCTGAGTCTCTTCGTGATGCGAAGAGTGATGCGAATGATGGCTCTGATGGACATTTTCGGTTTCCGTAACTACCGTCTCGGTTTCGTGAATGGCATGTGAAGCGCCGCCCTGAGCTGCGATGTTTGCAGCTGCCTCATCGTCTTCTGTGGGAAGTTCGTCGCCGATGTTTGTTGCCATAGCCGTGCCGGCTACGCCTAAACCGGCGGCCGCTGCAGCTGTCGCTACGTAACCCAATTTGTCGTTGTCCGACTTTTTGTTGTTTTTCTGATTGATTGATTTTGTATTCATATCTTAGTAGGGTTTAATTTGTTTTCCGTTGCAAAGTTATACGCCCCTATGCGGCTTGTCAAATTTTTTCGGTCATATCGTTTGAACCTTTGGGATTATTTGACGAAATCGCTTTCCGGCGAAATACAAGCGGTCATTTCCACTTGGTCACAACGGTGTTATACATGCTTTTCGGTGCTATCAGCTGAGGGTGTTGGCGGTCTTTGCTGCGACGGATCACGTCACCGTGGATATATTTGAATAGTTCCAGGACCGTGATTTTCTTGTCGCCGTTTTCATCGCTCTTGCCAACCAGGCCGTTGAGAAGAGCCTGGGTGAAAAATCCTGCTCCCAAAGTGGGGCTTTCTACCGACAGCTCCTCCGGGCGGCAAGATACGATGAACACTTGGTCCTGGGTGCCGTTCACCGCGCCGGTCCATTCCGTACCTCTCGAGGAGTCGACCGCCGTACCTGCGTGGCATGCATCGATAAAGCATATTTTTGCGCTCGCCTTCGATTTCGACAGAAGACCCACGATGTCGTCGTAGGAAACCGGCGTGTCGTATGCGCAGATTGCGCCCGGCATACCGTGCCCGCTATAGAAGAAGATGATATTGTCGCCCTGCTGAGCGCGGTTGCAGATGGCTCTCAAGGCTTCCAGAAGCTTGGCTTTGGTCACGTTGCTGCTCGTTAGCAATGTGATGTCTTTCGTCTGGGTTTCCATCACTTTTTTGAACTGTTTCGCATCCTTGGTGGTTTGTGTCAGATTGTTAGCACCCCCATAATTAGAAACGCCAGTGGCGAGAACGAAAGTCCTCGCCTGAAGGCCCGCGACGCACAGAAGCGCCGCTATTAAGAAAATTGCTATTTTTTTCATACGATATCGTCTGTCAGGTAATCGATGTCTATCTGAGGATCGTCCAATGTATCGTCGCTCGAACTCAACAGGAAGTTGAAAAATTCATCGTCGCTCATATCCTCGATATTTGCAATCGGATCTGGATCGATATCCGTGATTTCTTCTATCGGAATCGGGTCCGGACCGAAATGCTCGATGCTCTCGGGACCGCCCGGCATCCAAGGATCTTCAGGGTCGATATCCCACGGTTCCGGTTCTACCGGTTCGGGTTCTATGATGAACGGCTCGGGATCTTCTGGGTCAAACGGATCCTGATCATCCCTTCCAAAAGGTTCGGGCTCTATGACGAATGGCTCGGGATCTTCCGGATCAAACGGATCTACCGGTTCAAACGAGTTGTAGGAATTCGGGTCATAATTCGGACTGTTGGAATTGAACACGCTCGGATTGAAATTCGGATCCTGCAGGGCATCTTGATACGCCTGGGGATCGAAATTCGGACTGTTCGGATCATAGATCGAAGCATCAAAATCAGGGCTGTAAGGGTCGAACACGTGGAATTGATGATCGTCAGCTGAACCCGTCTCATCCGTATGCGAAGGCCGTGAACCCAACGAATTATTCGAGTGGTGAGATGAACTTCCGTTATCGGCTGCTGTTGCGCCGACTCCTCCCGCTGCAGCTACGCCTACGTCGGCTGTTGAAGAGGGTTCGTCGTCCGCCATGTTGGATGCTACAGCTGTGCCTGCTACTCCCAGACCTGCGGCGGCTAAACCTGCGGCTACATAACCCATTTTATTGTCCTTCTCCGAATTTTTACCTTTCGCCTGATGATTTAAATTTTTCGTTTCCATATTGTCTTGTGTTTTATTTTTTCACAAAATTATCCCACGCTCGGAACTGTTGCAAATTTTTCTGCATTTATCGTTTGAACCTGTGGGATTATTTGACGAATTTACAATTTTAAATGAAAAATCCGCTTTCGCTCCCTCAATGCGCTTTGCAACGTGAACAATGCTTGTTCTGGATGTCGAAGTCGGATATAGGATAGTTGCAGCGCGGACAAACGAGCAGTTTCATCCTTTTTTGTTTCAACAGTTTGGGCGCGTTTGTGTTGGTCTTTATCAGAATTCCCACCAAGAAGGGAAGTCCCGCCATGCAGAAGCGCGTCAGATTCATGTTGGCCGTCGGATTTTTCTGAATCGCAGGAATAAAGAGAGGTATGGCCATACTCAGAAGCATACCCAAGATTGGGGCGCATTTCACTAAAGTCATGTTTCGCGAAGTTGTGGCTCCCAGCTGCTCCTCCTCGTCCATGAGTTCGGCCAGTATCTTTTTAAGCTCGTGGAATTCATAAGCATATGATCCATCCGGATCTATCGCTCTGTGAGCCATGAAAGTGAAGCTGTTGTGGCCTTCCCGGCCAAGACGTATTATCGTGTTCTCGCTGATGGCTTTCTTCGACACTCGCTGGAAGTCCCCGTCCTCGTCCTTGATGTAGGTGCCGTGCATGCTGTTCAGATCCTGAATCGTCCAGCTACCGTCGTCACCTATGGTGATTTTTACGTGCGAACCGTTAACCTGGTCTTTTTCCGGGGGTACGGCTATGGGCGACACGCCGCTACGCCCTATGATTATTTCTTTTGCCATAGTCGCTTCAATCTTTTCTCTTTAGATAAAATTCGCTTATTTTTTCTTTGTATTCTTTCAATAACGGTTTCGGGACGCTCACCGAATAAGAGTGCGTCCCTCTGTCCGACAGCGACAGTTTCTGTCGCAGAACGTTGATTTCCGTCAGATACGTCTGGTTGATGATCAGGCTTCGTCCCAATCTGATGAAAGGCGACGGACGGTCTGCAGGCCATGTGAGCCTTATCAGCTCCTCGACTTTCGACAGACCCAGTGTCAGCAGCCGGCTCTCACCGAGGATATAATTCATTTGGGTGTAATTACCGTTTGCCTGAAAGAAAGCCACTTTCTCAAGATCGATTATCAGCAATTCGTCTCTTGAATTCAAACAAAGTTTTAGCATAGTCAGGATTCTATGTGAAATTATTGCGGGATAATTCTATCGTTCGCAAAATTAACTAAAATATCCTGAAAAAATCATTTTAGAGACTTGAAAAATACAGAGTTTTCTCCCGGAGCCCGGCAGAAAACTTGTTCTCTGTTTCAGGAGGCCGGCTCCAGCGAATAAAGCCACGCTATCTCCTCGGCCCATCTCTCCTCGTCAGGAGTCTCCAATATCAGTGGGATACCGTCCAGACGCTTGTCTGCCATCATCATCTTGAAAAAATCCTCGCCCAACGCTCCTTTGCCGAGAATTTCGTGACGGTCTATGCGCGAACCCAATCCGCGCTTGGTGTCGTTGATGTGCATCCCCGAAAGATAGCTGAGACCTATCGTTTCGTCAAACTCCTGCCAGGTGCGTTCGTAGCCTTCGCGGGTCGACAGGTCGTAGCCGGCAGCAAAAGCGTGGCAAGTGTCGATGCACACCCCCACGCGCGATTTATCCTTCACACCATCGATTATCCTTGCTATTTGATAAAACGAATAGCCTAAGTTGGTTCCCTGGCCGGCTGTGTTCTCTATCACTGCCTTAACACCCTCTGTCTGGTCGAGAGTCTCGTTGATCGACTCCGCTATCAGGTCGAGGGTTTCTTCCGGTGAGGCCAGGTTCAGATGGCTTCCCGGATGAAAATTAAGTAGCGTCAGCCCCAATTGTTCGCAGCGTCTCATCTCGTCTAAGAAAGCCTCACGCGAAAGCTTCAGTTTCGTCGCGTCAGGCGACCCTAAGTTTATCAGATAGCTGTCGTGAGGTAGGATTTGAGCCGCCGAGTAGCCCAGTTCCAGGCATCGGTCTTTGAAGAGCTGCGCTTCTTCCTTACTTATTGGTTTCGACTTCCAGCGCGACGGATTGCGGGTGAACAGGGCGAAAGCTTTCGCTCCTATAGCGTTGGCGTTCAATGGCGCCGAGCTTACTCCTGCTTCGGCCGACACGTGGGCTCCGACATATTTCATGGCGTTTGTTTTTTGCTGTTTAACGCCGGCAAAATTAATCAAAAAATCCCGTAATCCCCCTATCGGTCACCCGATTTCTTAGAACCTTACCCCAACCGTTGCCGTAAACGATGTCAGAGAGTCGAAAAACGTATAACCTTTCGTGAAAATGAAACTTCCCTGGAAGTTCACCTGACCCGTCACGAATAGAGCTCGGTGGTTATACACAACCGCTCCTTTCAATATCGGATTGGTCGAAAATAGGTCTTTTCTCCCTTCGGTTGTGCCCTCGAAAGAGTGCATGTACCCTATCACCGGGAGAGCCGTGATGTTGATAAGCCACGTCTTCGGGCGTAGCACCCAGTTGTAACCGTAACCGAACACGAGATTATAGCTGTTGTAGCGGAACGAATAGTAAGGATACAGTTCCGGCATCTCCTCGAGCATACTTTCAGGAAGAGTGCTGAAATCCAAGTCTATACGGCGGTGGCTCATGTTCACCCCCGCTATCCACGATCCTTGGCTCCTATATTGGTAGCGCGACATGTTGTACGCTGCGCCCTGCGAATACTTCCTGTGGTTGAAAAAATAATATGCTGTAAATTCGGTGCTCTTTTCGTTCACACCGTCGAAATCCAAGCTCCTGTTCATGGACATATCGCCGAAATGGGTGATTTTTGTCGCACCTTTGGTGCTGAATATGTTCAGATTGGCCGAAAATAGTCCGCATGTGAAATCCAGGTCGAAATTCTTGCGTCTCACGATCTTACCGTGTCCCAGTTCCCGCAGGTCGGCCATGTAGCCTAAAGTCACGGCCTTGTAGCTGATGTTCGGTCCCAGGTCCGAATAGATGTCGCTTCTGATGCGAAGATAGTTGTTTCGCGAGAAATAAAGACGATAGCTCTGAAACCAGTTGTAGCTTTTCACGTAAGCCTTGAAATTATACCCTGTCCCCGTCACGTATTCCGGATCGAAACCGTTGAAAAAATGGTCCGCCCAGTTATAGACATTCACCACAAACCGCGGAAATTTCGGATAATTGATGCCCGGAGCGTTGATGTTGAAGCCCGATTTATAGAGCTGTTTAAACCATGGCAGTTGGGCGAACTCCGCCGAGTCAAGTCCTGCGCGGGTCATACGCAGGTCTTTCAGCAGGGTAGTGTCCACGTGGTCTGCCAATTCCGGGAGATAAAAAAAGGCAGAGTCAGCTTCCGCTTCGGCCTTCTTGTCCTTTCGGTCGTCGGCCGATGCGTACAAGGGATTGGCTCCTGTGACGGCAAGTGCCGCCACAAGAGCCAATCGTATAATGTTCAGAGGTCTCATTTCGTCGATTCAAGATTGTTGGATAGATTGATTTTTTTAGATTGTCCGGAGAGTCGGTCGCTTAATAGCTCGGTGTGAAAGGCTTCGACTTAACCAAGAGGTTGTTCACTTCGCCTATAGCTTCCGGATGTTTCGATACTTCGAGTTTCATCACTGGCGCACCCGCTCTCAGATCGCATTTGTTCAGGTCGATGTAAACCACTCCTAAGTGAGTCACCAGATCCCAGTAATAACGTTTGTCGCGCAGATTCGAGAACGAACGCCACTGTGTCGACGATACGTTGGGCTCAGCCGCAGTGTCGAGAGTGTAAAGATAAGGCACGGAGCAGTTCATCAGTATCGACCGGATTATCGAGAAGCCAAGGTCGGCGTCGCCCGTCTTTTCCACGTGATTGTCGAAGAAATAACCTCTCACGAAACGGTCCGGACTCTTCACCGTACCCGGGAGCATATTCGTGCCGCCCACGCCTTCCCAGTAAGCGTTGATCGCGTTCATCTGGGGGAATGTCGGGTCGTTGGTCATTGCCGGCAGATCCTTGCCCTCATAGATATTTATGTTGCCGTTGTCGAATTCTATCACTGCGCAGTTGCCTTCCGCGTCGGTTATGCCCCAGTGAAGAGCCGATACTGTGCCGTTGTCGAACGTCGCACCCGAGATGTCGAAGTCATGCTTGCGGATCACTTCCACTGCCTCTTTCGTCGTCGCGTTCATATCCAGGATCCAAGCCACGAACATTGCCAGTGACATTCCAGGACGGCCTTTCGTCTCCTCGTTGCTGTAAACTGTCCCTTTGCAGAACAAAGCGTTTACCACCAATCCCTTCTCGTTCATCCCCTCGGTCACGCCTGCATCGTACGATACTGCGTAAATCGCACCGTATTTCGATGTCCAGCGCACGGTGTTTTCACCCCCCGTACCCGTCTTTTTCATCCCTTTCGGATAGACATACAGATTCGTCGGGATCGGAGTGCGCCAGTCTAAGGAACGGCCCACGATGCGAAGGCAGCTGTCGCCTACATAAAGCACGCGCGAACATGCCTCGGCTTTCGGTGCGTAAAGAGCCATCGCGGCTACTGCTGCTAATGCCCCTGTTTTGAAGAGATTGCGTAGTTTCATATTATTTCATTTTTGATAGTTGAACGTGATTGTTTTTTTCTCTAACAAACATATAACGCTCCACCACCGATAAAAGTTCTAAACGCCCTCGCCGATTCACATACCGTCCGCTATCACTCCCGGCTTTCCCCCGCACTGATTCAAAGCCTGAGCGGTCATTCTCACGCTTGCATCGGCATGATGCGATGCCATCTGCGGATAGCTCAACTCGTATGCGTGGGCCAATGTCAGATGAAACAGAGCCGATTCTATCGCCCCTCTGAGTGTTTGCTCGTTCACCCCCTCCGTCGCTTCTATCTCCAGTATGTCGTCCGCGCGTTTCCAACTTTTTATCATATTGCCCGACTGGACGGTCAGCTCCGACCATGCCGCCAGAATCATTATCTTCAGTGCTTCCTCACTGTCGGGTGTTATAGGCGCGATTCGTTTCTCCGAAGTCATATAATGTAGGGCACTCTCAGCCTGGATTCTTTCCCCTATCTCTTTTATTGATATTCCTATCATCTGACCGCTCCTCCTGTTCTTTTGTAGTTTAGATACTCATAAAACATTCTCTCCGCTCGTTTCGGACTTATAAAAAAGCGCGACGCGCCGCTCTCCAACACCATTGTCAAGGCTCTCCCTTTGCTCGTGCCGCGCTTTCGCGTGATCTCCCTCACTCTCCGCCGAATCTCCTCGTTGCGCTGCCGAGGCATGCTACCGCGAATTTCGGCCGACTTCCCTCCGCCCACTATCCTCAAAGCGTAATCATAACTGATATAATACCCCGGAGCCGGACTTGCGGCTGCCTTGTGAGCCACCTCTCGGCAGCTTAGACCTTTTGTCGACACATGACGGCTTAATGCCATGCAACGCCTCAAAAAATCGCGGTCTCTCGCTTCTCTCTCATTCTCTACGTTCTCCATTTTCCCAATCGTTGTTTTAGTTTTCATAGTAATTGATATTTTTTTGTTCTTACACCTTTGCAAAATTACATCACGACTGTGCCTAATCTCTGCACTCCCTCCTTAATAATCGCTATAATCCTTCATATTCTTTCTTCGCGTCGAAACATGGGCACGCCTTCGCTGCAAACTCTCTGTGACCATGGATTTTAGCTCCGGGATAACGTTCCTTCAGCTCCCTTAGCAGCCTGATAAGCGCCGCTTTCTGGGCTTCGGTGCGCGTATCGGACGCTCTACCGTCTTTTTCAATGCCTCCGACATAAACCACTCCGATACTCCGGCCATTATGACCCGAGCAATGCGCTCCTTGCTTTTCCTCGGGTCTCCCTGCATGGATCGAACCGTCAAGATAAACCACCCAATGATAACCTATTCCCTTCCAACCCCTCGCACGATGCCATAGGTCTATATCAGCCACCGTAGTCTCTCTACCCCTTGGAGTTGCCGTGCAATGCACTATTATTTCATCGATCTTTCTCATTTCCATTTTCCCTTATTTATATTTATTCTTTTAAATTTTCATGCACCTCCATCTTCCGGCGCTCAACTACCCGCTATCAACATATTGCGGTAATTTATAAACGATACGAACGACTCTAGCAGATCTATCAGCGATGTCGCCGCGTTTTTTGTCCTTGCGTCATAAAGGGCTGCCGATGTATTCGATGTAACGTCGCGCCCTTGCAATGCTCCCGTGACTCCCGACACCTGTTCGATCATCTTCATCTGGATGTTTAACAGCGATGTCGCTCCACTTTGGTCGCCTCCGCCACTGATCTGACGCGGTACTTCCGACTGTTCCGAATTCCTGTAAGGGATGATGCTTCCCGGACGGCTCCATATCTTCCCGATTTCTGCCCAGGAAAAGCCTTCTGGACGGCGGTCGGTCGGAAAAAGCAACGCGCCCTTTGCGCTCACGCTTAAGATCTTGTCTATCAGAGTTACCATTCGGTTGATACACTTCTGCTGTTCCGTCACGTCTTCCACAAACGAATGTACCTCGCCGTCGGTCAGAGGGAAATATTTTATCGCGAAAGGGTGGCGGCAGTGTGGCCATGGCGAATCGTACTCCCTCAGAACATAACCCGTAGGTAGAAGCCACTTGCAGTGCCATCGCAAAGTGTTGAAACGCTTGTAGCCTACAGTCGCCAGACCTTCTTTCTTCCGCCGACGGTTCTCGCGGCGGATTTTGGGCATCTCGATCGGCTCGGTAGTAAAAATCGTGCCGTTCTCGCGGTCGAACACTTTCAGCAGTTCGCGCGCTTCCAGAACCCACATCTCTATTACCTCCTCTTTGCCGTGAGAGCGGTCGCTTGTCAGTCTCACCGGATACTCCCCAAGCGACATGCACTGTAGTTCGCTTGCTATCTCTTTTGCTTTCGTCTCACGTCCCTCGCCGAAACGTATCATTATCTCTCGAGGACTCATCTCGTGGATCATGCCTGTGAGTTCGATATCGCGTCCACGGGGGTCTTTAAACGGATTCACGAAAAAACGCGACGGACTTACCATGTCTACCCAGACTCCTTCGCCTTCTATGCGTTTTTCAGTCGTCACTCGCTGGATCGCGCACCCCGATATCAAAAACTCCTCAAGCGTCCGGGCGTCTATCTCTTCTATGCTGTTCATCTCCGCGGTCCGACGGTCGGTGCCGCTCCATTTCTTAGCTATCTCACGCCTGTACAGGCCTATCACACTCTTCACCAGCTGGCGTATCAGATTGTTGGTCATAGGGCGGTAACCCGTTTCCTCCGCTGTCTCGCCTTCCGTTTTACCTGTTTGAGGGTTTTGGTCGCACCATTGGTCGCCGTATGTAAATCGTTTGTAGCGTTCGCGCCTTTCCCTCAGTTCTCTGTTCTCTTCGCGAGCTGTTAGCACCATCCTGAGTGCTTCTTTATCTATTTTCTTCATTTTCGATGCAGTTTTTTATAAGTTCGTTTTCCATTTCGGGCGTTAACTCGTAGATTCCCTCTTCGGGACACATCACGGCCATTACTCGTTCCGCCTCGTCCGATTCGCTCTCTTTGCCGCCGAAAATCCTCACGATTCCTCCGGCTCTCATTATCCCGATAGGGGAGTGGCGGCCGCCACGGCTTAGAGGGCTCTTTTGAGCCTCGGCCTCGGGGCTGTCGGCTGTTATCAGTTTTGCAGGTTCCGCGTCTCCTTTCATCTTCACCTCCGCCAGTCTTAGGATGCCTCTCGGGAGACTCACTTCTCTGATTCCTTCGGCTTTTTTCGCTACAGTCACCTCTGATGTTATATCCTTTAACGGAAGCCACTCCGTTGGCATTGTCGTCAGAAGACTCCGGTATTCGGTTCTGAGGCGTTCTCTCAGCCATGCTTCAGCCTGCGCGTTGTCCTCGCGTAGGTCGCCCTCGTAGAGGGGCTCCATGTCCCGCATCAGACGTATGCGTTTCAGGAGTTCCCCCTCGCTCAGGCTTTTCATTGTTGGTGTCACTTTCATAGTCTTTCTTCTATCTCGCGGTTCAGGCTTTGATGAGGCGCAGATGGGCGTTGGGATGACGTAGTGTCAGACAGCTCGCCTCTGTAGCTACCAATGCGTCGGTGTTGCGTACGCCGCTGCTTCTCAGATCCAGGCGTTCCACCTTCATCGGAACGTGGACATATTTCACCATGTATTCCGGGTCGATTATCAGACCGTCGTCCGAATGGTTGCACATGTCGAATATCTCGCTGTGGATTACGTAGAGCGAACCGAATTTCGACCGCAGTTCCGAAAAGTCGATACCCCATTTCGTCACCGTTTCGCCCGACTGGATTACCTTCGTATAATCAAGCTTGTTCAGGGAGCTTATCAGGTTGCTTCCTGCAAGCAGGATTTTGCGCGACGAACCGCTGTGTTTCCCTGTGAACGTATCTTTCATGATGTCCACTATCGTCTCCTGATTCAAGGTCTCGTAGTAGATCTCGTCGCCTGCCTGGTTCCAGATGCCGCCGGTGAATAGTATCTCGTCCGAATTTTCCTCTGAGTCTATGCGGCTTTTCACTCCGAACAGGAAGCTCTTCTCCATACCCAGACGCATATCCATGATCGCTACTTCCTCCTGGTCGCTAAGAGTCCAACCCACTTCCTTTGCGCTTAGACGGGCGTAGCTCGACTGCTCGACTTGTGTCTTGAATATTTGGCAGTAATTGTTGGCTTTCTTCGGCAGGGCGTCGAATTGAGGGGTCTGCACTGCCAGTTCCGCCGAGGCGCGGCCCATTCTCACCAGAATTTTGCCCGACAGTCCTTTCTGGATGGTGCCTGCCGGCAGGTTCGGACCGGTCGAGTTGAGGGCTATCACGCGGATTCCGACATTGTTTTCACCCCGACCCAAAACATACAGAACCAGACAACCGCATTCATTGCTTCCCTCATATCCTTTTATCTCCGGAACCAACAGGGTGTCTGACTGGGCGAATATGCCGTCGCTGTCAGTCTGTAATTCCCAGGCCTGACGACCGTCTGACCTCACGCCGCTCCATTCCTTCGGCTCGGTGGTCACAGATGCGCTCTGACCCTTGGTGTCTACTGAATAATACTCCACGATCATCGACTTTGCCTTTCTTGCTCCGGTCATGCGAGATATCTGGTCGATTGGAGTTGACATCGGACGGATCTTCACTATTTTTTCGTCGATATCGTTTCTCAAAAGACCCGGCGCGTTCTCCCTTATCAAACTTGTGGTCAAAGGACCGTCTGTTACGTGTGTGCCGTTTACGTTTCCGTTTGCTGTCATTGCTTTCAAATTTTCAATCTTTTCCATAGTTGTGTGATTTTTAATGTGTTAACTGTTTTAGTGTTAAATAGTAATAGTTTATCCCCCTTATTTCCTGCTGTCTTAGTCCCAGACGCTTGGCCTTATTCGGCTCAGAAATTCCGAGCCCACTTGTTGCGACGACGAACGTTCACTTTCAAGCTCCTCCAACCGGTCGTTCTCCCAGATGCTTCGTGTCGTTTCAAGCTCTTCCATCAACCTCCGGGATTGTTCCTCCCTTTCAGTCATGCGTCCACGTTCGAATCCTTTCTGCTCCGCTTCTCTCAGTAGCTCGATGATTTCCTTGATTTCCGATAGTTGGTGACCCTTGGCTCCTCCTTCCGGTTCGCTCTCAGACGAGGGAATATCTTCAGTCATGTCCGGGTCCGCATTTTCCCTAATCTCCTCATGTACTTCTGTTTTTTCCTCCTTTCCGTTTTCAATCTCATCTTTCGGTTCTACACTCGCCTCGAAACCTAATGCGGCCTCCGAAGCATTAACATTCTCATTTTTCTGTTCGATTTTTTCGTTTTTCATTTTTCCCCTTGTTTTTTGGTTTACATTGCAAAGTTAATATCGGATTCAAGAGGCAATCTGCGAATTTGGCCTATACGCTAAAAGTTGCCCACCTTAACATGCTGATTCACCGCAATATCATTGAAAAAATATTTTTTGGTTTAACCTTATTTAACTAAAACCACCCTCTTAAAATATAATCACACACACTATGCTTTCCCGATAAAAATAAATATCTTTGCAACAATAATAACAATAACCCTTATCATAATACCTCAAGATGGAACTCATTGAAAAAATGACGCTGAAAGCTAAGGCTAATCCACAGCGTATCGTCCTCCCGGAAGGCACGGAATCACGTACACTTTCTGCCGCCGACAGAATCATCGCCGAACGTCTCGCCGACATCATTCTCATCGGCGACCCGTCCGACATTATGGAAATGGCTAAAGAGCTCAAACTCGAGCACATTAAGGACGCTACTATCGTCGATCCCGCCGACGAATCTGTCATCGACAAATACGCACCACTCTACTACGAGCTGCGCAAGAAAAAGGGTATCTCCATGGAAGAAGCCCGGGTCACTGCAGCAAACCCGCTCTATCTCGGTTGCCTGATGGTGAAGGCCGGAGACGCCGACGGACAGGTAGCAGGAGCACAAAACACCACCGGAAACGTTCTCCGCGCTGCTTTCCAGGTCATAAAGACACAACCCGGCATCAGCGTCGTTTCAGGAGCATTCCTGATGCTGTTGCCTCCCGGACTGCATTTCGGAACCGACGGCATCCTCGTTTTCGCCGACTGTGCCGTTGTCCCCGATCCTACGGCTGAGGAGCTTGCACAGATTGCAATATCCGCCGCTCAGACCGCGCGCGATATCGCCGGAATCGAACCACGTGTAGCCATACTCAGCTTCTCCACTAAGGGCAGCGCTAAGCACGATCGCGTTTCGAAAGTCATTCGCGCCGCTGAAATCGCCCACAAGATGGATCCCGATCTGATCCTCGACGGCGAGTTGCAGGCCGATGCCGCCATCGTGCCCGGTGTCGCAAGCTCCAAAGCACCCAACAGCCCCCTCAGCGGAAGGGCTAACGTTCTCGTCTTCCCCTCGCTCGAAGTCGGAAACATCGCCTACAAGCTCGTGCAGAGGCTCGGAGGTGTACAGGCCATCGGACCTGTCCTACAAGGTCTTGCCGCTCCGGTCAACGACCTTTCGCGCGGATGCTTCCCAGAAGATATCTACAAAACCATCATCATGACAGCCAATCAGGCAATAGGACTTAAAGAAAACTCTAAATAAAACACTAACGATGAAAATTCTCGTACTCAATTGCGGCTCAAGTTCCGTCAAATATAAACTTATCGACACTGATTCCGACAAGACTCTCGCTGAAGGAGGAGTAGAAAAAATCGGTCTTCCCGACGGGTTCCTCAAATTCAAAGCAAAGGACGGTTCCAAACAGATCACCGATCTAGGGCTCACCGACCATAAGGGAGCCGTACAGGCCATTCTCGACAATCTTACTGATCCCGTGAACGGATGCATAAAATCCTACGATGAAATTGACGCCGTCGGACATCGCGTTGTCCACGGAGCAGAAAAGTTCAATACGTCTGTGCTCATTACCGACGAAGTTATCCAGCAGGTCAAAGATTGCTATAATCTCGCTCCGCTCCACAATCCCGCCAACATTACCGGCATCGAAGCCATAACGGCTCTCATGCCCGACGTTCCACAGGTCGGCGTGTTCGATACGGCTTTCCATCAGACTATGCCCGCCAAATCCTACATGTACGCACTTCCCTACAAATTCTACACTGAGGACGGTGTGCGCCGCTACGGATTCCACGGCACGAGCCACCGCTACGTCTCTATGCGCGTCTGCCAGTTCCTCGGAGTCGACATCGAAAAGCAGAAAATCATAACATGCCATATCGGAAACGGAGGCTCGATCACGGCTGTCCTCAACGGTAAAAGTTATGACACATCGATGGGACTCACACCTACCGAAGGTCTCATGATGGGAACACGCGTCGGTGATATCGACCCAGGAGCGCTCACTTATCTCATGAAGCGTCATAATTACACTGCCGACGACATACAGCGTATCATCAACAAAGAAAGTGGAATGGTCGGAGTAAGCGGAGTTTCAAGCGATATGCGCGAAATTGAGGCCGCGATCAAGGACGGCAACGAACGCGCTCGCCTCGGACAGGAAATGTACGAACAGCGAATCATCAAATACATCGGAGCATACGCAGCCGAAATGGGAGGAGTCGACATAATCGTCTTCACCGGCGGTGTGGGTGAAAACCAGGCATCGGTACGAGAGGCCGTATGTCAGCCACTCGCTTTCATGGGGGTCGAACTCGACAAGGAACTAAATTCACGCACACGAGGCACTGAAACCGTCATATCCTCCCCTGAGTCAAAGGTTAAGGTTGTCGTTATCCCTACTGATGAGGAACTTATGATTGCCCGTGACACTCGCGAAATTGTCAGCAAAAAATCTTAATAATTTCAATTACACGTACTTATGTCTAAAATCAAAGCAGCCGTAGTGGGTTACGGCAATATCGGACGATTCGTCGTCGACGCATTGCTCGAAGCACCCGATTTTGAAATAGCAGGAATCGTGAGACGTAGCATAGCAAATCTCCCGCCCGAACTCGCTCCATTCAAGGTTGTCACCGACATCCATGAGCTCGGAAAAGTAGATGTAGCTATTCTCTGCACGCCCACCCGTGAAGTCGAACATTATGCCGAAAAACTTCTTGCAGAAGGCATTAACACTGTCGACAGCTACGACATTCACACTTCAATCGTCGATTTGAGAAGTCGTCTCGACAAAATAGCAAAACAACACGGCACCGTGGCCATCATCTCAGCCGGATGGGATCCCGGAAGCGATTCAGTTGTCCGCACTCTTCTTCAAGCAGCCGCTCCCAAAGGTGTCACTTACACCAACTTCGGACCCGGTATGAGTATGGGTCACTCCGTGTGCGTCAAATCAAAACCAGGAGTTAAGGACGCGCTCTCGATGACTATTCCACTCGGAACGGGTATCCACCGGCGCATGGTCTATGTAGAACTCGAACCCGGTGCTTCGCTCGAAGAAGTGACACGTCTTGTCAAGGAAGACCCATATTTCGCTTCCGACGAAACCCATGTCTTTGCTGTACCCTCCGTTGATGAAATCAAGGATATGGGTCACGGCGTTGAGATGATTCGCAAGGGCGTTTCCGGTAAAACACATAGTCAGAGGTTCGAATTCCGCATGGCTATCAACAATCCCGCTCTGACGGCTCAGATTCTTGTCGGTGTCGCACGCGCCGCAATGATTCAGCGCCCCGGAGCTTACACTATGATTGAAATTCCGGTTATCGATCTCCTGCCCGGCGATCGCGAGGAGCTCATTCGTCACCTCGTTTGATTCAGGTGACTACATCCGTTGCAGATATTATTGTGGGAATAGCCGACTTCGTGTGCGGCTATCCTCTTTTTATTCTCCTCATTGGAGGCGGACTCTTCCTGTTCATCCATTCAGGGATGATTTCTCTCCGTCGACTACCCGAGGCGATCAGAGCTTTGCGTGAATCCAAAAGAACGAAGACTGGCGAGGGCATTTCCTCCGCACAGGCTCTCGTATCGGTTATCGCTGCTACCGTAGGTATGGGAAACATCGCCGGTGTCGCTATCGCTATAGCGATGGGAGGACCCGGAGCCATTTTCTGGATGTGGGTGAGTGCTCTCGTCGGAATGTCCACAAAATACCATGAAGGAGTCCTCGCCGTCAGATATCGTAGTTATGCGCCCGACGGAAAACCCCTCGGAGGCCCCATGTATGTAATCCCTAATGCACTCGGATCGCGCTGGCGGTTTCTTGCTGTCACATTCGCAATCGCCGGCATGGCCGGAACACTTTGCATAATGAACGCCAACCAGCTCACCGAAGCTCTCGCCGGAGCATCGCAGTCGGCCGGTCTCATATCCGATTCATTTGCACTGCGCCTCGCTATAGGTCTCGCTCTTGCCTTGATAGTCGGGCTGGTGGTTCTCGGAGGACTTTCCAGGATTGCAAATGTCGCCTCCGTAATGGTGCCGTTTATGGTTGGCGCCTATTTTCTGATGGTGCTCTACATCATCGCCACACGTTTCGATGCACTCCCTTCGGTCATTTCCCGGATTTTCACCGAAGCCTTTCGTTTTGAAGCCGGAATCGGAGCCCTCGTTGGAGTGGCAATTATTGGAGCACGTAGAGCTGCATTGGTTAACGATGCAGGAGTGGGTACTGCATCCATTATGCATGGCTCATCATCCAACAGATCTCCCGTACGCGAAGGGCTCGTAGCAATGTTGGGACCGGCGATCGACTCCGGGTTCGTCTGCACTCTCACAGCTTTCGCCATCCTTCTCGCAGCTCCCGATTTCACACCCGAAGGGCTCGTTGGGTTGCAGCTTGCCATGACCGCTTTCGGTTCCGCTATTCCAGGCGGAGAATATCTTCTCACTTTCATAGTCACCTGTTTCGCCGTCTCCTCCATGTTCACTTACTCTTTCTACGGCACCCGGTGTGCCGCATATCTTTTCGGAGAACAGCGATCTCGCTTCTATACATGGTTCTTTATCGCCACTTTGGTGATTTTTGCTGTCATACCCCTCGGAGTCGCAGTGGGTCTCTGTGATCTTTTTTACGCTTTGATGGCGTTTCCTACGATGATTTCATTAATTTTGCTCCGCAAACAGGTCAGACGCGAAACTGACGCTTATTTTCTTGAAAAAAATCAAAAAACTCAACAATATGCTGACGCCTGAACAAAAGCTTGAGCTCGAACGGAAAGTCGTCACTATGCTCAAAACAGTTTTCGATCCGGAAGTACCGGTCGATATCTACAACATGGGGCTCATCTACAAAATCGATATCGACGACGATGCAAATCTCCATATCGACATGACTCTGACCGCACCCAACTGTCCCGCGGCTGACTTCATTCTCGACGATGCGCGTATCAAACTTGAAAGCATCGAGGGGCTTAAAAGCGTTGACATTCGCATCGTTTTCGAACCCGAATGGAATCGCGACATGATGTCAGAAGAAGCCAAACTCGATCTCGGATTCCTTTAAATTGACTAATGGAGAGTAAAAAGACATATTTCATCGGCGACATACACCTCGGAGCCCCATATATCGACGACCCCAAGGCTCACGAACGGAAAATCGTGTCATGGCTCGATTCCATAGCCGGAAGTGCCCGCACGCTCTACATCCTCGGCGACGCGCTCGATTATTGGTATGAATACCGATACGTCGTTCCGAAAGGCAACATCCGCTTTTTCGGCGCATTGGCGAGGCTTGCCGACGCAGGGGTGAAGATCAAATGGATCAAAGGCAATCACGATATATGGATTTTCGGATACCTCCAGCAGGAATTGGGAATAGAAGTTTTCGACCATCGCGTTGTAGACACTATCGACGGAAAGCGTTTTTACATAGCTCATGGTGATATCGACGGCGAACCTCGTCCATCCTATCGACGTATGCTGCGTCTTTTCCGCTCCCCGCTGGCTCAGCGACTCTTCTCGGCCATTCATCCCGGACTGACTGTTCCTTTTGCTCGCAGATGGTCAGCTCACAGCCGAATGCATGGCGCGGAAGCCGGAGAAATCCTTCAGACTGAAGATCCCCTCGTTCGGTTTGCCGAAAACTATAATAGTCACAATGCCCTGGTCGACTATTTCGTCTTCGGTCATCGCCACATCTTGGCTTCATTGCCTGTTCCGCCGTCATCACAACTTTTCGTGATAGGCGACGCTTTCCGGTTGTTCACTTATGGAGAATACGACGGTACGGCTTTTCAAATAAAAGAGATCAATACCGATATCTGAACAGGATTGAAAGTGTTAAAAATGAAATATTAATCTTTATTAACAAACATACGTTTTTATCTCAATTTTGTAATTAATTGATTTTCAACAACGTGCAACTGAGAGAATCTAATTATGCGCTAAAACGATGTTGAATAACATACAAATTATTTCCCTTTCTCCACTTTTTAAAGATAACTTTGCTTCGCAAACAGAAACAAATCTTTTTTACCTTAGAATTTAGACCATAGAAAAAACATAAAAAGAGGCCTTGTGACGAGGCCTCTTTTTATGTAGAGACATATTCAAAAAATAAGCAAAAATCTTTTCCCCTTTTTTGCTCACTCACAAAAAAGCCGGCTCACCGCATTCCGGCGAGCCGAAGCCCTTATATCTTGTCCTAAAAATATAATTTGACATCCCTGAAATTATAAATTTCTGACTTCCCTTCTCCAAAATCTAGACGGGAAAACATCAAGAGTGGAAATATCAAGAGTGGAAATAATGGTCTCACTCATCGACCTGTCAATATATTTCATATTGCAATAGATAAATAAAAAGTGGACAAATATGTAGTTGTACTATAAATTTGTCCACAAGTATAATAAAACAGTTACATCCAGCCAAATATAACTTTAATTTTCCCTTTTTTTGCTCACTCACAAAAAATCGGCTCACCGCATTCCGGCGAGCCGATCTCTTATGGGATATTTTTTTCTCACTTCACCGCGCTGATTCGCAGTTTGTAGCTCATCTCCTTCTCCGGCACGCGGTACTTCGGAAGAGTGTCGACATCGGCACCGCACGAAGCGTTGCCTACACCGCGTGTCCAAGCATCGATATGAAGCACGTTGTATGGCCTCGGACTCATTTCCCATAGATGCATTGCATCCATGAGGTCCTGATCAGAGTAGGGGAGTATTGAGAAGCTTACCTGACCTTCAGTCTCAATCTTCACGCCCTTGCCGCTGTTGTTCGTTAATGTCAGCTCGCGCAATCCTTCGCGGCCGCCGCTGCTCTGAGGCTTCACATAGAAGCCAACCATTTCTTCCACCTGGGTGGAGTAGCGGCCTAACGAAACGCCGTCCATACGGTCTATATAGTTTTCCCATGGGCCGTAGGCGTAGTAATCAACGTTGTTTAGCGATGAATCGACAGCGCATACGAGCCCTGCTCTGCGAAGCTTGTCGCTGTGAGGATTGAACGTCACGTCCATATCCACCGTGCCGTCCGGATAGATTGTGTATAGAATCTTAGTGTCGCACTTTTCGCCGTTGCGGTTCACGGCAACAGTAACATTCTTGCCCGACTTCTTGCACTCAACCGAAGCAATCGAATCCAAACCGTTCGAAGTATCGGTGAAGCGGTCGTTTTCAATCCACCGGTGATTGTCATAGACGAAACCCATGCCGTCGGCTATCATATCGGTTCCGTCTATCACAAGACTGGTCAGTGTGCCGTCCTCCTTATTGAAGATAGCAGAAATCTTGTCGTTGCTGATAGTGATGTCGGTCTTGGTTGTTTTGGTCTTCAATGCCTGTCCCTGAGCCGTATAAGTCGGCAGAGAGGAGCGTTCGCGTAGGATGAACTGCTTGTTGGCCACATCATGACCTGCATTAGCATAATTCGGAGCTTCGCGGTAAACAACCGAGAGATTCAACACTACTTCGCCTTCCTGGCTCATAGCACCATCAAGCGGTACAGTCAGCTTCACGCTATCGCCCGCGGCTATATTGCCAATCTTCTGAGTCTTGCTGCCAACCGCTTTGCCGTTAACCAACACCGTGCTCGTCAGATCAAACGGTTCGAGCGACATAAAGTCATATTTATTCGTGAGCGTCACGGTAGCCGAATTGTCGGTGGTGCCGTCCAGGCGGAACTTCACGAACTGGTGGGCTGCCTTCACTTCCTTAAGTTTCGGACTTTCCTCACGGGTGGCCGGAATTACGCCGTTCGACACGAAATTACCCTGATGAGGACCGGGATAGTCATAGCCCGTGTGCAGGCGGTAAACGCCTTGCTTCATCTCCTCGGGATCGTAAATAGCCTGGTCTACCCAGTCCCAGATTGCGCCTCCTACTGTCGAATTTGAATTTTCTATCACTTCCCAATATTCCGAAAGATTACCTATCGCATTACCCATTGCGTGAGCATATTCGCAGATGATCATCGGCTTGTCCATATTGCTTGTATTCTCGGCCATCCATGCCATGCCGGGATACATTTTCGAATAGAAATCGGAGAAACGGCTGCCTCCGTAAGGTTTGTCGATACGTGTCCCTTCATAATGAACAGGACGGTCATCCAGTGCTTTCGCAGCAGCATAGCAGAACGCGAAATTTTCACCGTTGCCGGCCTCGTTACCCAAGCTCCACATCAATACCGACGGATGGTTTCTGTCTCTGAGTACCATGCGGTCTATTCTGTCGACGAAAGCCGGTATCCACGACTCCATATCCGAAATCGACTGGTTGGCATGGTCTTCAAGATCCGCCTCGTCTATCGCATAGAGACCGTAGTGGTCGAACATTGCATACATCCTTGCATTGTTCGGATAGTGGCTCGTGCGGATTGTGTTGATATTGTTCTGCTTCATTAAAGTCACGTCTCTCAGCATCGACTCGGTCTTTACTGCACGTCCGTTCACCGGATCGGAGTCATGTCGGTTCACGCCTTTCAGGAACACACGCTTACCGTTTACATACAGCAGCGAATTGTCTATTTTTATGTCGCGGAAACCATGCTTGGTTGAGAAAGCCATTTCCTCCGCACCGCTCTTTCCGTCCTTTTGG
This sequence comes from Paramuribaculum sp., assembly GCA_022511125.1. Lineage (GTDB taxonomy): Bacteria > Bacteroidota > Bacteroidia > Bacteroidales > Muribaculaceae > Paramuribaculum. The sequence goes on along the minus strand of JAFLSD010000002.1, from coordinate 162,449 downwards.
ATCACCTCGACCGTGTAGAGATTCGGAGTCTCGGCCGACCATAACGCCACGTTGTCAATGTCGAAATCGGCGTTTACTTTGTGTTCCGCGCCCGTCAGGGTCAGAGGTATTGTCTGATTGGCTATCACCTTTCCGTTCGGATCGAGTACCTTGACTACATATTCCTTCATTCCCTTCTGATTGTCGCGATTGTCTATGTCGAGCATCACGTTCAGGTGCGCTTTCTGATAATTGTCGCTCAGTGTCGATTTGATAACATGGTCTCTTACTGCCGTTTTCGGAACATTGTAAAGATAAACGTCCCTATGGATACCGCTCATGCGGAACATGTCCTGACATTCGAGGTAGCTGCCGTCGCTCCAGCGGAACACTTGAACAGCCACTGAATTTTCGCCCGGTTTCAGATATTTCGAAATGTCGAATTCCGCATCGTTGTTAGCACCCTGGGTGTAACCCACGTATTTACCGTTCACCCATACGAAAGCGGCAGAATAGATACCTCCGAAATGAAGATAAGTCCTTTCTTTTTCCCAATTTTCCGGGAGGGTGAAATTTCTCAAATAGGAGCCTACGGGATTAATGCCGTAGTTGGCACCACCGTCATTGAATCCTTTTCTCGCGTTGATAAACGGAGGCGTGTTCGCGTGGGGGAATTCCACATTTGCATAAATCGGTTTGTCATATCCTTGCATTTCCCAGTTGGCGGGCACGGGAATAGTGTCCCAGCCGCTTGTGTCGAAACCTTCTTCAAAGAAAGTCATGGGACGCTGTGATGGCTCCGGCACGAAATTGAATTTCCATGTTCCGTTAAGCGACAGATATTTGTCGTTCACCGGTACAGTCCACGGAGTGGCGAAATAAGCTGCGTCGGCTAGCATTGCCGCTTCATTTGCATAGGGCATGAAAGTCGCATGTCCGACTTCTTTGTTTTCTCCGAAGATAGTTTCGTTTTCCCAGTAATTTGCTCTTCTGGATTCGTCGGTAAGATTGTCGGCTGTCTTCGCATCGAATGTCGCGAAAGCGAACTCAGCATATTTATTCCCTTTTGCTTCGCCCTTAGGGATTAGCATCATGTTGCCGTCCTTGTCAGAGGCCATAGCCATGTCCGGATTGTTGGTCGGGACTATCAGATTGCCCTCTATTTGCCATAGCTGCGCTTCGTCCGAACCGTTATTCACTCCCAGAGTCACTTTGTTGCCCTCGAAACGTATTGCCAGATCGCTCTGTGCGTTTATGAAACGCCAGCTCCCCGACAGCCCCGTAATGGACCAAAGCTGAGAGGGTGAGTTCGTCTGATCCTTGTCTATTTTCACTGTATTCGGGTTGATTTCCGTTACGACATTCTGCGTACCGGCCTTCAGGACAATCTTATACATCTTGTCCTTGTCGAAATTTACTTTGCTCTGCGCATTTCCGCCGCAAAGGGAGAAAAGGCCTATCACTATTGCCAAAAGGCTTTTAAATAATGGTTTAGACATAAAGTATAATTGTTTATCTTATTGTTTTTTTCTTTCCTCGATCCATAATTTCAGTCACATACCGACTTTACTCCTGCAAATCACTTAAGGGGTAAATCAGGCATCTGACAGAATGAAATTCGGCTGCACATTCCTTCACATACAATGTGTATCGGCTGAACGCTACCCACCGAATTTATGCAAATATACAAAATTTAGAGCCGCATGTCAATACTCGCGTTCTTATTTTCACAACTTTTATAAAACAGGGGAAAAAGAGTAGAGACTGACGATATTTCGCCAGTCTCAATTTTCGGTTTTAAATCTATGTGATTATCTCTAAAGATCCGCGGTTTTTTAGAGTGAAAGCGGCGTGTAAGGCATGTCGAACGCTTCAGCCACAGCCTTAAACGTTATCTTACCGTCGACGATATTCACGCCGTCAGCCAATCCTGCGTCTTTCTTGCACGCTTCCTTCCATCCCAGGTCTGCAAGACGTATCGCGTAAGGCAGAGTGGCGTTTGTAAGAGCCAATGTTGAAGTGCGGGGTACCGCGCCCGGAATGTTTGCCACTGCATAGTGGAGCACGTCGTCAACCGAATAGGTAGGGTCGCTGTGAGTGGTCGGAACGGATGTTTCGAAACATCCTCCCTGGTCGATAGCCACGTCGACTATCACGGTTCCAGGAGTCATAAGTTTGAGCATGTCCTTTGTTATGAGCCACGGAGCCTTTGCACCCGGTATTAGAACGGATCCGATCACTAAATCGGTCGTAGGCAATTCTGATTCGATATTGTGGCGCGACGAATAGAGGGTCTTCACGTTTTTAGGCATCACTTCGGCCACATGTCTGAGAACGGGTAATGAAATGTCGGTTATAGTGACATCGGCACCGAGTCCGGCTGCCATCAGCGCAGCATTACGGCCAACGACACCGGCTCCCAATATGAGCACTTTGGCAGGTTTGACTCCCGGCACCCCTCCGAGAAGCATTCCTTTACCTCCCTGAGGCTTTTCGAGGAAGCGTGCACCTTCCTGGACTGACATACGGCCTGCAACTTCGCTCATGGGCACGAGGAGGGGCAGACGTCCTTCGCGGTCTTTTACGGTTTCGTAGGCTATGCAGATGGCTCCTGAGGCGAGCATGGCTTCAGTGAGCTCTCGTTCGCTTGCGAAATGGAAATAGGTGAAGAGAACCTGACCTTTTTTCACCAAAGCGTATTCGGGTTCGATAGGTTCTTTTACTTTCACAATCATTTCCGCAATGTCATAGACTTTCTCTATCGTTTCAAGCATTGTGGCTCCTGCCGAGATATATTCCTCGTCGCTGAAACCGCTGCCTTCACCTGCAGTCTTCTGTACATAGACATGATGTCCTTTCGACACTAACTCCTTAACGCCTGCAGGAGTTACTCCCACACGGTTTTCGTTGTTTTTGATTTCTTTTGGAACTCCGATAATCATGGTACTTGCATTTAAGTTAAATTTGACCCCAAAATTAAAAAAATTCCGGTTAAAGCTAATATGAAAAAAGATTTTTTCGCGCGATAAAAAAGATGCGCTTCAATCTGAAGCGCATCTCGAATATATAATCCTGTTTTAGGCGGTTATTACCATCCGGGGTTCTGATACCAGAGACCGTCTGTCAGCGAAATCATACGTTCCTGGATAGGCAACAGATAGTCTTGGTTGAGGCGGAACTGCCAGCCCGATTCGTAACCGGCAGGGTTAGTCGGGATGATGTAGCGATATTTATCGCCGGGGTTGCCGGTGAGGGCATATTGTTCCGTCACGTTAGCATATTGAGGCATATTTTCGAGGTTGCTACCAACGAAGAGGATACCCCTGTGGAACTTGCCTACGATGAGAACATCGGCAGCAGCCCAACGCAGAATGTCGGTCAGACGTGTGTTTTCAAACACTTTTTCCACACGACGTTCGCGGCGTACGGCCTGGACATATTTGTCGAGGTTTGCGAAAGGATATTCCGGATCGGTATTGTATTCACGGTCGAAATCCATGTCGGGCATGCCTACACGTGCACGGAGCGGATGGATAGCGTCGATGATAGCCTGTGCGTTAGCAGCACCGTTGAGTTCTGCCAATGCTTCTGCATAGTTGAGAAGAACGTCTGCATAACGGAACTGGATAGCCGGAGTCGAACCCTTATATTCGGCATCGAGGTTGCCCGCATAGTTGGTCTGGAGATGTTTGATCATCGAGTAGCCTGAAGTGGTGTATGCCCAAGCCGAGTTACCTGTCAACGGGGGAAGGTTGTACGGAGCCTGGTCTCTTCTGAGCTGCTGACCTGTAGTGGCGATAGTCTGGCAGAGACGCGGGTCGCGCACTTCGGGTGAGAGTTCAACACCCCATGTGATTTTACCCTGAAGTTTTTCGTCGCCTAAGTAAGGACGTCCGTCGATTGTCAGGTAGTCGTCGATTAGAGAAGCTGTCGGACCTACACCGCCACCGCCTTCGTTGAGGTAGCGCGTCACACTGTTACCAACGAGGTCACCGTCATAGCGCTTGTACCACAAAATCTCAGAATTGTTCGACAGATTGTCTTGCTGGAAGATGTATCCGTAGTCGGTCAGAGGATTACCGGTGCTATAAATGCGCCATACGTTGCGATCCATCACTTCTTTGGCTGCAGCAGCGGCCTGTGAAAGATAGCTGTTGATCTTGTCGTCGGTTATAGTCGGATCGTAGAACGGAGTGTTCTTAGCTTTGTGGTTCTTTTCCCAAGTTCCTTCGAACAGGGCCACTTCGCTTTTAAGAGCCAAAGCAACATCACGGTGGATACGCATTGATGCGCTGTTGTTCTGCGTCTGAAGATTCTGTGCTGCCATATCGAGATCGTTCAGGATATGGTCGGCGATAACAGTTCTGTTTTCGCGCGGAAGTTTCATTGCTTCAAGATCCGGATCCAGCGGAGTATCTACCCATGCCAATGGTCCGTAGTTGACAAACATACGGTAGTAGTATAATGCTCTGAAGAAATAAGCTTCACCTACATATTGGTTGTAAGCAGCGGTTTCCTTATTCTGGCAATTATCAAGATTAGCCAAAAGGAAGTTCACGTTGCGGATATTTGTGTAGTTGCCTAAAGAACTTGCACTGGCAATCGAAGTGCGTCCTGCAAGGCGCTGGTCAACTGAAGGGGAAGAGAGGTTGTCGGAGTTGACTTCCGCACCTGCCATGCCTCCGCCGCCTCCGGCCATGAAGCCTTGAGCCACAGGAGCTGATTCATAGAATTGGTTCAGATAACTGTGCATTTCATCGGTCGTCTTGAACGGAACCGCTGACGATAGCACATCTTCTGGTTCACGGTTGAGGTCATAGCAAGATGTCATAGCCAGACCGGTAACCACTGAAAGTAATATATTGATTTTTCTCATGTTGTCTGATATTAGAGGTTAAGTGTTAGACCGAAAGATATTACACGGTTCATCGGGTAGTTCTTACCACCTTCTCCGGTGTAGCCGTTGGCAGTGAAGATTGCTTCCGGATCGTACATCTTTGCAAGCGGAGTTATAGTCCAGAGGTTTTCACCAGTGAAGAATACCTGAACTTTATTAAGACCTATGTGGTTCACCCATTTGCGAGGAAGATCGTAAGCCAGAGTCAGGTTTTTCAGACGTCCGTAGCTTGCATTTTGCAGATAACGGTCGGTTGTCTGACGGTTACGGTTGTTGAATGTTCCTATACCACCAGCATTGTGGATGTAAGGTTTGGTATAGTATGCATTTGGATTGTCCTCTGTCCAGTAGTCAAGATGCTGTTCGAAGAGAGTAACCTGTGCGAATGCACCCCATCCCCAGAAGTATGGCTGTGTGCCCGGATCCCAGTTGCGTTTTCCGATACCTTGCCACATCATGTTCAAGTGTAAACCTTTCCAGCTGATGCCGGCATTGATAGTGAATTGATAGCGCGGAGTGGTATTACCGATGATAGTGAAGTCACCCATGTCGCCGAGTACGTTTGTACCGCGGTTAATCTTGCCGTCACCGTTCAAGTCAACATAAGCTTGGTCACCGGGACCCCATACGCCACCGTTAAGATAGCTCAGATCAAGAGAGTTGAATGCATCTGCTTCTGCCTGATTCTGAAGGATACCTGCTGAACGTAGACCCCAGATTTCGCCTACTGCACGGCCTTCGTACCAGTTTCCGGCCGGGTTTGTGAAAGTAGGATTGGAGTATTTGGTTACAACAGCTGTTGCGTCTGATATAGAACCACCGATGTTGTAAGAGATATCTTTGCCGATACGTCCTGTCCAGTTAACCTGGAGTTCCCATCCGCGGTTTCTCAGATTAGCGTTATTTGCTTGAGGAGCGCTTGCACCGAAGAAGTCGGGATAGTCGTTACCCGGGCCTAACATATCTTTCGTGTCGCGCTGGAATACTTCGAAAGTGCCGGAGAGCGCACCGTTGAAGAATCCGAAGTCAAGACCTAAGTTTTTGCTGGTTACTTTTTCCCAAGTGATGAACGGATTGGATACGCCCGGAGCATTGATACGTGCTTCGCGACCGTTCTGGAAGAAGTAACTTCCCAGAGGCGTGATGCCCATTGTTTCAGCAAATGTATAGAGACCTGCACCTGCCTGGTTACCCATCTGACCCCAAGATGCACGGAGTTTCAACTGATTGAGCCAGCTACGGGTGCTTTCCATGAATTGTTCGTTTGCAATGTTCCAACCTAATGCGATTGAGGGGAATGTGCCCCAGCGGTTGTTTTTAGCAAAGCGAGAGGTTCCGTCGCGACGGATATCGAATTCAAACAGATAACGGCTGTCGAAGTTATAAGTCAAACGTCCGTAGAAACCACGGGTTGCCCAGCTGTTTCTGCTTTCACTTGCAACCACGTCGCCGCTTGCAAGACCCAGGCCCGGAGTTGTGGTTGAATACAGACCATCAACATAGTTCTGAAGGAAACTGTAGCGGTTTTCTTCCGACTGATAACCGACCATTACGCTGAATTCATTCTTTTCAGCGATAGTGAAATTATAGGAAGTATATACGCTGAAGTTCTGGTAGCGGGTCACACCGTTCTGGCGGAGATAACGACCGTCGGCACGAGCACCTAATTCGTCACGCTGACCTTTAGAAGTGGTTACGCCGTCGGCAGCATAAATGTCCGGTGCAACGTTGAGTGCTTCATGTTGAACACCCATATATTTGTAAGTATAGTCGCCGGTGATCTTCCATCCTTTGAGAGGAGTAACGTCCATACCGAATGTGAGGCTCAGACGGTCTCTCTTCGTTGTGGTATATGTACCGCTCTGGAGATAAGGAATCATTGAAAGTTCGGTGAAGTTGCCGTTCGGGTCGATGTAGTGAACAGTCGGACGGAAACGAGCCAGAGAGTGATAGAAACCTTCTGAAATACCGCCTGTGCCGAACGGAGTGTTAGTATCCGTGTGAACGAATTTAGTGTTAGCTCTTACTTTGAGCCATTTTGTTATTTCACTTAGGATATTGGTAGCGAAATTATAACGTTTGTAATCTATATCTGCGTAACGCAGGATACCGTCTTCACCGTAGTAACCTAACGAGATATAGTACTGAGCGCGTTTGCCACCGCCGCTTGCGCTGATGTTATGATTCTGCTTGAACGCCCAGTCTTTGTAGTGAAGTTTGAAATAGTCAGTGTTACCGATACCTGATTCCGAATTTTCGAAAGCTGGGTTCATGTTTGCTGACGGTGAAAGTTCCTGCCAAGGATTTACACTTGCAGGATTTTCGATGAACTGACGGAGTAGTTCTATCTTTTCATCCGAATACATACGACCCGGCATACCGGCGTTAACTACACCTACATTCCAGTATTTTGCAAATTCATAACTGTCAAGCATTTTAGGAAGAGTGGTCGGTTGGTTCCAACCTACTGTGCCCTGATAGCTTACGCGCATTTTGCCTTCTTCACCACGTTTGGTGGTAACGAGGATAACACCATAAGCTGCACGTGCACCATAGATGGCGCTGGCACCTGCGTCCTTAAGCACTGAAATGCTTTCAATGTCGTTGGGGTTCACGTCGCTGAGGTCCATTTCCACACCGTCTACAAGGATGTAAGGCGATCCTGTTCCGCTCAAGTTACCTTGACCACGAAGCTGGAGTGTGGCCGAACCACCGGGACGTCCTGAATTGCTGTTGGAAACGAACAGACCCGGAACCATACCCTGAAGCATCTGAGCTGCGTCACCTACAGGGCGGCGGGAGAGTTCTTCTCCTTTCACCTGCGATACGGCACCCGTAACGTTCACTTTCTTTTGTGTGCCATAACCTACAACCACTACTTCATCGAGCATAGTGTTGTCTGCAGTAAGGGTTATTTCTATCGGATTTCCATTCCACGTCACAGTTTCCGGTTTGCAACCAATAAATGTGATAGTGAGTTTAGCGCCTTGTTTCACACCGTTAAGAGTGAAACGGCCGTCTACGTTGGTCGAAGTTACTAAGGAAGTCCCTTCTACCTTTACAGTCGCTCCGATTACCGGTTCCCCGTCATCGTCTACGACAGTTCCTGTACACCTTTGGCTTGTTTCAGCCTGAGGAGCTTCATAAGTGGGAAGCATACTTGAAGAGCTCGATTCGGCTGATGCTGTCATAGGCAAAGCGCAGATGATAGCTCCTGCAATCGCTCCCGTACATAAGTTTTTAAATACCATAAATTGTTAGAATTGTTTAAGGTTAGAATGGCATTAGTTTTTAGGTACTTAACTAATGATTTGCACTGTTGTTTATAAAAATATTAAAGTAGATTAATATATCTTTTGCAAATTTAGTTTAAATGAGTTGTTATTACCCCCCCCCACAATTAAAATATGTTAATAAATTTAAGCCAAAGTCTTAAATTAAGATATATTAACATTATCAACCTATGGCAAATGTTAGAAAATAAGTGCGTTTTAAATAGTTAGAGGTACTGGAAAAGAGCAAAAAAGCTATGGATTTAATCCGTTTCCGTTATCACCGGCTCTGATAATGGAGATTCTTAGCGATTACAATACTTGGTAACAGATGGAACAATGGCTTCTATCCTCTTAGTTACTACAGCGGCCTGTCGGGACGCACCTATAGCGTTGGGATGAACGTAATCGACCCATGAATCCGCAGGAAAATTTAATTCCTCTTTGGTCAAATAATATAGATTTGAAAATCCTTCGTTTTGTAACCGGTCATAAACTTTTCGTTGGTTGCGGTTAATCTTATTGGCAAGTTCAAATTGGCTCGGATCGGTTTGCGCATTGCTGTAGCCAGCATGTTCAACTAACAGTATGGGTGCTTTCGAGTTTGCCCTTAAAGTTTTGACAGCAGCCTCAACCAAACTGCTGATTTCATCCCCTGTTTTCAATTCCATGTTAGGCATACAGTCCAAAATGTATATCGATGCATCAATCTCGCACAATAAATCGATCAGTTCAGGTTCCAGGCGTCCGTTAGCGGCAAAACCCAAGTTGATTACAGGATAATCGTTAAGGTTACGTCTCATTATGTTCGGCCAAGACATGCCCGGTCGTGGTGAGCCGGCCCCGTGCGCTATCGATGTACCGTAAAGCACTATCGGTTTGTCGTCTCTCACAGGTAAGACGTTGATGGATGCATCTTCATTAACGCCGATTTCAAGTTTTGAAATAGTATTATAAAGAGGCAGATTTAATCGATATTCAGGCATTTCAGCGTTGTCATCGTCAAGTACCGGGATGTCATACTGAAAGCTGATTGTGTCGCCGAAGGAATAATTGCCGGAACAGAATTCATGTGTTGTGCCGTTTGAAGCGATCCGATATAGATCTACTCCACTCATGGCAAGTTTGGGAATATGTGGTTTTTCCAAAGGACCCTTTACTATATACCTTATGCGGATAGCAGATGAGTTGGTTCTGAAATAGATAGCCAGTCCGGATGAATTTACGGAAAGATCCCATAAGACCGATCGTACGTTATTCTTTGCCCGATCGGGCAGACGCTGGTAGGTTCCCTTTAATTCTTCGCTCCATCCTTGATTTTGGACCACAGGATAATCCAGATCCATAGGATCAATCCATTTCAAAGATGCGAAACTACTTACTGTAGCAAAAAGAAACACTAAAATTATGACCGATAATCTGCGCATACGGACTAATTATTTCATTTTTCCGCAAAGTTAACAAAAAGTCCGTAAGGAAGAGTTAAAAAAGAAGGAGTCACCTATTGAAATACGGTGACTCCTTGAATATCAAGTCTAAACGAATAGTTTATTCCGGATCGCCAATAACCACAATATAATTGCCTTGACCGAGAAGGTTTTTCATGAAGTTTTTGACATCATCGACAGTGATTGAGTTGACTGAATCGATGTTACCGTTGAAAGTATCTACGCCGCTACGCTTCCAGCTTCCGATAGCGCCCAACCATGCGTTGTTCTTTTCTTTGCCTTCAGTATAACTCTTGACCATATATTCCTTAACCTTGGCAAGTTCCTCGGGCGAAATATTTTCAGTCATATCCTGGAATTGTCCGGCAATGATATCCACTACCTTATCCTTCATTTCCGGCTTCATCGGGAACATCGTCTGGATTATCGTGTTGTTTGGTTCGTTCGATGATCCCATGGCTCCGTATGCACTGATAGAATAGACTGCTCCTTCTTTTTCGCGTACTATGTCGATCAGTCTCTTGGAAAGAATCTGTCCTGCTATTGAAGCAAGCTGATAGTCTTTCATTGTATATGGCATGTCGGCCCAGTCGGCAATGAAAGCGTAAGTCTGAGGAGTCTGCATCTTGATTTTATACGTGTCGTTGATCTTACCGCTGCGCAATTTGAATGCCGGGTCGAACTCGGTCACTTTTTTCACGGCTGTTTTTTCATTGCCGGGAAGAGAAGCGATATATTGTTCCACCAGAGGCTTAAGTACGTCGAGATCGATGTTGCCTACGAAAATGAATGTCCAGTCGGCGGCGTTTCCTGTCATCGCTCTCGAAATCTCGATTATTTCTTCGCGTTTAGCGCCCTCGACAGTTGCCACTGTAGGCATTGCATTGCGGGGAGATACTCCGTAGAGCGAAGTCAGCAGTTTCTGATTGTATGCGAATTGAGGATCGGCCTCCTGATTGTGGAGAATGCTTGCAGTAGTTTTCTGCATAGCTTCAAATTCGTCGGGAGTGAAGTTCACAGCAGTGAAATTCATATAGATGAGTTCCATGAGCGTCGGAAGATCTTTGGGAACGGTGTTTCCTGCCACAGTCCTGCTGAAAGGTGACCATGACAGACGGACACCGGCCTGTTTCCCGGCGAGATATTTCTGGAGATCCATGTTGGTGTAATCACCAAGGCCGCTCTGCTGAAGAGCAGTGTTCATAAAGAGCAATGAGTTGGCATATTCGTCGCCGAATTTTGAATAACCGCCGTTGGCTACTGCATTAAACAGGATTTCGTCGTCCTTGAATTTAGTCTGCTTGACGATAACCGTCGCACCATTCGACAATGTCCACATCGTTGCATCCCACTGTTTGTCTTCCACCGTCTTTGTGATTTTACCGGGTTTCGGCAATTGAGGAATTAGCGGCTCGGCTTTCACTTCGTCTACGTATGCCTCTATTTCTTCGCCATCTACAGCTGCCAAAGCCTCTGCAAAATCATTCTCCGACGGATATTTGCCCTCGGCATTGTCGGGTAGCATTGCAAGAAGTACGCGATTGTCGCTTGTCTCGATTTCACCCATTACTTGATTGATCAAAGCTACCGGAACGGAATTGGCTATCATCTGAACCATCTGCCATTCGACTTCAAGTCCGGGAATAGGCTCCTTGTCGAGGAAGTTTCTGACGTATTCCTGAACGAAAGAGTTGTTTTCCCGCTGATTGCGGTTGTTATATTGTCTTTCGTAACGGGAGAGATACTCGCTTTTCGCTCTTTCGTATTCGCCCGGAGTGAAGCCGCCTCGAAGAGCGCGCAACAGCTCACGGTAAGTTGCCGCTAACGCCGACGGAAGATTTCCGTCCTTGGCCAATGCTACAAGAGTCAGAGCATCTTTGGTTTTCGCTACGAAAAATTCTCCGAACGCAACTTCAGCGCCCGCAAAAGGAGCATCGGGCTTAGACGATATGTCGTTCAAGCGGCTGTTCAGCATGCTCGAAATCATTGATTGAACGTATTCCTGCATGAAATAAGCCGCAGTATTTTTCAGTGAATCGGGAAAAGCATCGGTTTTGATGAAAAGTTCAACGATGGCATTCTGCTGTTCCGAATCATGGCCTATGGCATAAATCGTGCCTTTGTTGTCGTTAACGGGGAAATAAACCCTTTCGGCAGGATTGGCCGGCATCTCTATGTCGGAAAACATTTCCTTGATTTTGGCTTCAATGCGGTCCACATCGATGTCGCCAACCACGATTATGCCCTGTAAGTCGGGACGATACCACTTTTCGTAATAGTCGCGGAGAACCTGATGAGGGAAATTGTCGACCACTTCCATCGTGCCGATAGGCAGACGGTTTCCATATTTGTCGCCCGGGAACATAGTGGGCAGAGCCGTTTCGAGAATGCGCATCTGACCGACATTGCTGCGACGCCATTCCTCATGAATCACAGCTCGTTCGGCATCTATCTCTTCCGGCAACAGAAGAAGATCGTTGGCCCAGTCGTGAAGAATCAACAAACAAGAATCCTGTACACCTTCGCGAGCTATAGGAACATTGTTGATGTTATAGACAGTTTCGTCGAACGATGTGTAGGCGTTGAGATTCACCCCGAATTTCACTCCGACCGATTCAAGCCAGTTGATTAGATTCTTGCCGGGGAAATTTGTCGTTCCGTTGAAACACATGTGCTCAAGAAAGTGAGCCAGACCGCGTTGATCATCCTCTTCCTGCATCGAACCCACCTTCTGGGCAATGTAGAAGTCGGCTTGACCTTTGGGATACTCGTTGTGGCGGATATAGTAAGTCAGACCGTTGGGTAACTTTCCTATTCTCACTTCACTGTCGGTCGGGAGAGCGGGCATCATCTGAGCTTGAACCCCAAAAGGAAGCAAAGTCAGTAAAGCCAAAAACAATCCCGTAAATAAACTTAATCGTTTCATACCGAAATTCTGTTTTTGAATTTATGTTAAAGTTAAAAAATTGAATTTAAATACTTTTGCGCCCGCAAAGTTATAAAAAAAATAGTATTAAAGATGCCGAGATTAAAAAAATCTGGCCTTCACCGAGCCGTGAATGCTTATTTCTCCATCGCGCATTCATTTATTCAGTATTGTTTACACACCATTCGCTTGCCACACATTCGCTTTGTTTCCATTTCACCCTGGTTCGTCCCGAAGGACAATATCGACAAAAGGGAGTGGAAAGGATCATAAACTTCTTTAGTTGTGACAAACTTTTTATTTGACTGATTTCGATGTAATCTTTTGGGTCTATTCTGAATGTTGTGCCGAAACGATCGTTAAGAATATTTGCATATGCGGCTATCGGACATGGGTACAATTTATCATCCACGAGATCTAAACAATGGTAATGGCATTTCATTAATTTTAGGAAACGAATCTTATATTCTTTTACATTCCATCCCTTCTCTTTCAAAAGAAATTGCAACCATCCATCTGCGTCGTCAGATTTGTTTTTGCTTATCGAAAGTTCTGCCCCATTGACTCTGCATACTTCAACGATTTTGTCATAATCAAGTTTAATAGGATATTTAGTGACTTTAATAATAACTCTATTTTCCCGGCAAGTTTTCCAAAAGTCATGAGGTAATTTACTCTCATTCAATAGCAAAATCCCATTTGTGACCAGATTTATTTTTGTGTGAGGAAAATATTTTCTTACTATTTTAATCATGCGGTCAATTTCGGGATTTAATAAAGGCTCTCCCCCTAAAATATTGATATATTTAAAATAATTTGTAGCCTTTCCGAATTTCTTAAGATTGTCTTCGAGATTTTTTAAGTCGCAAAATTTTGTTGGAGCGATCGGTGAATAATGGGAGCAACAGCAACAATTTAAGTTACAATGATCTGCTGCATGAATCTCCAAAATAGGTTTTTCAACGATAAATCTATTCAGGGTATTCAAATAAGTCTTATACTCTGAAAGTCTGCGATATAGATGATTGTGAGTCAAGGTCTTATGATGCGTAGCAGACGAAGATGCTTTCATGCGTAAAGAGAATAAATAAAGCTATAAACGAATGAATTTGAAGTCATAAAGCCCGCCGGTTTGAAAATATTATGAAAGAAGGTGAAGCATATCAATGACAAAAGTAATAAAAATCGGTCTTTTTTATTATCTTTGCCTTCATAATTGTTCCAAAAGCTTAACTTACAAGAAACATAAACCTAACTAAATTATAATCCCATGGTAAACAGATTTATATTAAACGAAGTGTCTTATTTCGGACCGGGAGCAAGAAAAGAACTTCCCGAAGTGGTAGGCCGTCTTGGTGGTAAAAAAGCGTTGGTAGTGACCGACAAAGGCTTAATTAAGTTCGGTGTTGCCGGCAAAGTGACCGAAGTGCTTGATGCAAACGGACTGGCATACGAGATTTTCAGCGAAGTTAAACCTAATCCTACCGTGACTAACGTCAAAGATGGTATCGAAGCTTTCAAAAAATCGGGAGCCGATTATATCATAGCGATAGGAGGAGGCTCGGCTATGGACACTGCCAAAGGTATCGGTATTGTAATCAACAATCCTGAGTTCGCCGATATAGTGTCGCTCGAAGGGTGTGCTCCGACTAAGCATAAGAGTGTTCCGATCATCGCCCTGCCGACAACCGCAGGAACAGCAGCGGAAACGACTATCAATTATGTGATAATCGATGAAGAGAAAAAGAAAAAGATGGTTTGCGTTGACCCGAACGATATTCCTGCTGTAGCCATAATCGATGCAGAACTGATGTACAGCCTGCCGAAGAATCTTACGGCAGCTACAGGAATGGATGCTCTGACTCACGCTATCGAGGGCTACGTAACTAAAGGAGCCTGGGAAATGTCGGATATGTTTGAACTTGAAGCTATCCGCATGATTAAGAAATATCTGCCTACAGCCGTCTTCGAACCTCAGAATCCCGAAGGTCGCAACGGTATGGCAGTGGCTCAATATATCGCCGGTATGGCTTTCTCAAACGTAGGATTGGGACTCGTACACGGAATGGCGCATCCAATGGGCTCGCTGTTCGATGTTCCCCACGGTGTGGCAAACGCTCTTCTGCTTCCGGGACTGATGGAATTCAACATGCCTTATTGCCTCGATAAATTCCCCCGCGTGGCTGAAGCTATGGGCGTTGACATCTCGGGAATGAGCAAGGAAGAAGCTTCACAGGCCGCTTGCGATGCGGTTAAGAAACTGGCTATAGAAGTTGGCATTCCGCAACATCTGAGTGAACTGGGAATTACAGAAAAAGATATTCCTGCTCTGGCTGAACAGGCTCTTGCCGACGTGTGCACTCCGGGCAATCCTCGCGAAGTGACCCTCGAGGATATAATTGAATTGTATAAGAAAGTTCTTTGAAGCTAACGGCAGAGACAACTGAACATACGTGGCATGGTAAAAAACTATGCCACGTTTTTTATTTTCATGAAATCCGGAATCTGGTTATCTTCTCCAGAAAGAGCGCGAGAAAAGGATGATGATGGCAAATACCTCGAGCCTGCCGGCAAGCATCAAAAAAGACATGACCCATTTTCCGACCGCGGGAAGAAGATCATAGGAACCGGTAATGCCGGTGACACCGGAACCAAGACCATTGTTTGAAATGCAGGAAACTGACGAAAAAAATGCGTCGACAATAGGGAAATCCATAGCAGAGAGAAGGATTCCGCCCAAAAACATGAGTCCGGTATAAATGAGGAGGAATGCTATGATTTCGTTTGTGCGTTCGGGAGTTATAATCTGATTGTTTACTGCTACTGTTCTGAGCGAACGCGGAGAGGCGGCTCGCTTCATCTCGTTTCTGAAATTTTTAGTAAGATAGAGCATGCGGTCGATTTTGAAACCTCCCGTGGTGGAGCCTGCACAGGCTCCGACATACATCATGAGTATCGTCAAAACCAAAGCAAGCTCACCCCAACTCTCAAAATTCCCGGCACCGAAACCTGTTGAGGTCATTGCGGAGATTATGTGGAAAATCGGGTCGATTGTGAAGCTCTGCCAACCGTTGCAGGTGCCCGCATGAAGGATAGAAATGAGAGTGAGGAGATAGTTGATTCCGATGAGGGTGAGAAATGCCCGAAAAACGTCGTTTTTCCATAAATCGCGAGCATAGCCTTTGAAAACTGCGAAAATAAGTGAGAAATTTACTCCTCCGATGAACATGAACACGCAGAGAACCACTTTGACATAGACCGAATCAAAAGAGGCTATACTTTCATTACGGGTGGAGAAACCGCCTGTGGAAATTGCAGCAAAGGCATGGCATACACTCTCGAGAAAGCTCATAGGGCCGACCCATAACAGAAGAATGAGGATCAGAGTGATGATGGCATACATTCCCCAGAGTGTCTTGGCTGTGTTGGCAATGCGTGCCCCAATCTTGTCATGTGTGATTCCTGAAACCTCGGCATGAAACATGAAGAGACCTTTGCTGTTGTTGAGCGACGGGATTATGGCTAAAGTGAATAGGACGATACCGAGGCCTCCGATCCACTGGGTGAGGGCTCTCCATACAAGAATGCCGCGGCTACACATCTCGACATCACGAATTACTGTGGCTCCCGTAGTAGTGAAACCTGACATGGCCTCAAAAAATCCTTCGCTGACATTGAGATGAGATGAGCCGAAAATGTAGGGTAACATTCCAAAGAGGGAGAACATTATCCAGACGAGGCATGTGATCAGACATCCATCTTTGCGTCCGAGATTATCACTCGAAGCATGGATGCGGAATTTTAAAAGAGAGCCTATGCCGGCGGTAAACAGGATGGTGAGAAAAAAGACAATCCAGTCGGATTCACCACAGAAAAGGCATACCAGAGCCGGTACAATCATGAAGAGAGCTTCGATGATAAGCAGATGGCCAAGTAGTTTCAACTGCATGGGAAAGTTGAGAATGCGTGTACGAGGGTTATGGCCAATCGTTGTGAGAGTTCTCATTTTCCGAACAGTTTTTCTACTTTATCAAGGGCTCCGTTGAGGCAGAAAACAATAACATCATCACCGGGACGGAATTGGGTCGAACCGGTAACGATTTCTCCGTGGCCGTCCCTGATCATACCGGCAAATGTTAGTTCACGAGGGAGCTTTAGCTGCATTACCGGTGCTGTTGCGAGATAGGAATTTTCTTTTATGACCAAGCGTGCAACTTCGGCATCGGTCATTGCCATACAGCGGGATGATACCGAGCCGGAATCGAGGATGAGCTGGAATATTGCATTGGCCGTCAATATCGGTTTGTTGATAATCGAGCCTATATTGAAGCTTTCGGCCTTATCGATAAACTGTTCTTTTTCCACTTCGGCAATCGTCCTGCGCACTCCGGCCTCCTTTGCCGTAAGACAAGCAAGGATATTGCGTTCGGAGCTATCGGAGAGAGCAACGAAGGCATCACAAGAATGAATTCCGGCTTCTTCGAGCACGTCTTCTTCGCTTCCGTCGCCATAAATCACGTCGATATTGCGACAACTTGCCGCCAACTCACGGCAACGTGCAAGATTTTTCTCCATGACCACCAAAGAATATTGTCGGGAAGATATTTTTGCAACAATCTCTGCGGCAGTGCTTCCGCCAAGGACGAGTACTTTTCTGACAGGGAAAAGAGTTTTCCCGGCAAGTTCCATAACTACATTCAAGCCGTGTGGCACAAAGGTAACATAAAGAATATCGCCAGGTTGGATTATGTCGTCGCCTCGTGGAATTATCGTAGAATGGTCGCGACGGAGGGCGGAAACGTGCATTAAAGTACTGTGGCTGAAAAACTCTTTTAGACGAATGCCTGCCCAGGGTGCTTCCGGTCTGACCGATACAGCTGCCATGAAAATACGCCCTTCACCGAAATCGTTCCAACTCCGGCACCAAGGATGCTCGAGGGCATTGATGACATTAAGGGCCGCAAGCAGGTCGGGAAAAACGACATGATCGACACCCATACGCCTGACGACACCAGTGTTAGCCGGCTCCATAAAATCGTATTTGTCAACACGGGCAATAGTTTTTTTAGCACCCATTGACTTTGCAAGAGCACACGCTACAAGATTTTCCGACGTTTCGGCTGTTACGGCGACAAAAATATCGGCTTTGTCTGCTTTCGCTTCTCTGAGTACCTTGAAGTCAACGGGCTCACCGGCAAATGTGCGCATGTTGAAATCGGATTCCAGAGCAGACAATTTATCTGTGTCTTTATCAACAAGATAGACATCCTGATGTTCGTTGATGAAATATTTGGCAAGATGTATACCGACTCTTCCTGCACCGACTATGGTTATGTTCATAATGTTGCAAAATTAATCAATAAATCATTATGACCAAGTATTCATAGTGCTGAGATTCAAAACGGTGGGTAGTTAGATCAAAATACTTTAGTTAATAATTCTTAACAGATTGGAATGAGCCCGGAATAAGAGTAATTTTGCACAAACAAAATTCAATAAGAATAAAACGATGAAAGACATTAAAGGAACTAAGACCGAACGCAATCTGATGGAAGCGTTCGCAGGCGAATCGATGGCTCGCAACAAATACACCTATTATGCGGCTAAAGCTCGCGAAAATGGTTATGAACAGATAGCTGCTATTTTCGAAGAAACAGCCCATAACGAACAGGAACATGCTAAGTTATGGTTCAAATATCTGCATGGCGGCAAAATAGCTGAAACTCCGGAAAATCTGCTGGATGCAGCTGAAGGAGAAAACTTCGAATGGGTGAACATGTACGAACGTATGGCCAAAGAAGCTGAAGAAGAAGGCTTCAAAGAAATAGCCGTTAAATTCCGTGGAGTAGCAGCTATCGAAAAACATCACGAAGAACGTTACCGTCGTCTTCTCGCCAATATCGAAGAGGGTATCGTTTTCTCACGTGAAGGCGACACTGTATGGATGTGCCGTAACTGCGGTCATATCATCGTCGGCAAGAAAGCTCCCGGAGCATGCCCGGTATGCCTCTATCCGAAGGCTTTCTACGAAATCGCTCCTCACAACTATTAATTGAAAACTCATCTTTAACAAAAGAGGCTGCTTCAGTTTGAGGCAGCCTTTTCTATTAGGAAGTTGATAAAGAATCACCGTTATCACCTCTTCTGAGCATTATCATATCAGCGATGAAAACAACCTTATAGTAACAAGGGGTCCTTGACGACCTGCGACCGCATTAGTTTCCTTAAGACCTTATTATTCGCCAACATGTTGTGTTGTAGCAACCACTCCAATAATAAGAAATGAGAGTCCTAATAATGTTTTCTTCATAATAGATGTGTTTAATTTATACAATTTAAGCAGTTGATTCAGAATTTAAAAAGTCCCATAAGAAGGAGTTGGCTTGAATTTTTCTTACCATTATTGCTCACATCTGCCACTTCTTTTGAATAAAAAGAAAGCAGATAGTTAAGCTGAATCTTTACATTGGGATGAGGTTGATAAGTTAGACCTGCAAGTCCACGGTTGTAATTATTCAGAGAGTATTTGTTAACAGAGTCATGATACATGTCATAACGAAGAACCGGGAGCCATCTGTAGCCTCCAATACGATAGGCGGCAAGAAGATAAAAGCCGGTTTCTTTAACAAGCTCGTATCCATTATTTTTAGCTATGATATTTCCGAACTCTGCGCGTAGATCAAGACCGGTGGGATTATTATACCATGCACCGACCACGAAACGATTCATTGACTGATAGTTACCGACTCCTGCAAATGTATCGGAATTAGGATTCCATGGCTTATATTCTCCCCAATTATAACCTACTTTTAAATTAAAATCTTTTACCGGCCGAACCGTAAGGGCTGCAATAATATCTTTTGATTTATTATTATCGTCCTTAGCAGGAAGATGCCCGTTTGTAACGGCAAAATTATAAGATAAATGACTGAATCCTTTTTCTTTATCAGGCATAATATCACCCATAAACATTATACCTAAATCTCTTCCATAATCAACGAAATCGTAACCTATTGCATTTCGGCAAACCATCCGGTAACAGATATTTGAGAAATCGACAGTTTCTAAGGTCGCAGGTGATATATCATAATTCTCATATCCGATAGGAGTATAGAACTGACCGGCACGGATCTGAAATCCCGGGGAGAGTTTGTAAGTAGCAAACGCGTCCATTACTTGAAGATTTTTCTGACCGTTACCATTAACAGAACCTGCTATGCCATTGAAAGCCTCGATCTGTAGTCGGAAAGAGATTTTTTCCGTGACATTACCGTCTAATATCAGACGTAATCTTTTCGCTTGAAAAGAAGCGGTATGATTGCCGAGTGAATTGTAAGCAAAACCAGTTTGCAAATAACCGGAGATTTTTGGCAAATTTGCTACGATTTTTTGCCATGTCGTCAACTTTTCTTCCATTTGCTGAAGGTTGGGTGCAGAAGTTGAGGTCTGTGCTGACAATTGCAACACATTATTGGATGGGGAAGATATATTTTCCTCAATCATACCTGTTTCAGAGCTAACTGATTTTTTATTTTCTTCAATCGCGTCATTATTATTTGCAAAAGCACCAAATACGGATGCAATCAAGAAAGAAACTAATAAACCTTTTTTCATAATTATTAATTTGAATTTGTAGTAAAATATGAAAACCCATCTGCTCATTCATAATCAAGACATGTGATGAGATCATTACCATTAAATGCATCCATTTTTGAAATTCCGAATAATTTTTTCCCAAGAAGATTGAATGATGAACTCACATGAAAGACTACATTGTCAATTATTAAATAATTGTCATACGATTTTTGATAAAACTTTAATTTTACGACATTGCAATAAGTGTTATGCAGGGCCACATCATGTCTAATAATGAGATTTTTAGACGATGTGTAGAGAATGATTTTCACATCATTCTTTATCGGTTCAAGATATTTCAATATCGTATCATCCACTATATCGTCGATCACAACAATACGGTGTGTAGCACTATTCATAAGTGAAGACATCAGAATATAAGGATTATATATATGTCCTTCATAGAATACTCCGCTATCCGGGAAGTTTACTATTGGATTTATTAAATTAATCTGTTGTTTTGTCTTGATCATAGGAACATTATAAACTTTTCAAACACCATACCCTAAATTTCTCTCCAACTTGGCATTAGAATTGCCGTAGGTTTTATCGTAGTCAATCTGTTCTTTATATATTTGCGAAAAGCTCCTATAAGTGGACGGTTCAAGATTCAACTTGCCGACTGCTCTAAGCATTTTACGTAACGCTGTAACGAACTCCTGACTTTCTTGAAGAACATTAAGATAGACATATCCTACTGTCATATTTTGGGCATCTCCTTTTTGGATGAAATCATAAAGTGCACGCGCATTCAATGAAAGATCTTCCTTTATTCCATTGCATCGGTGCCTTAGTTCATCTATTATATCCGGCCGATTTTCTTCAAATATTAAATCGGCATCTTTTATAACAGTTTTTATTCTGTGACAAAGTGATTTATATGATTCATGGTATTCTTTTGGCAATGGCCTGAAATTATTATCCACATGCTCTTTAAATGCTTCGTTTACACGACGTAGATTATATGTCATTGACATAGCCATATTGTTACTCAGATGGAACCATGTACTTTTCTCCATTGCTATTTCCGGTGTGACTTTTCTCATGCAGAGAGTCATTTTTCGTCTTTGCCCTTTCAAAATCGATTTCTCAGTCATAAGAGCCTTTTCTGTTCGAGACAGTAATCTTGATTTTTCGTAAAGGAATCCTTCTGTAGTATCCGAGAAACTATGTAATATGAATTTCAAAAACATTCTTTGTTTCTCATTAATATATATCTTCAGAAGTGGCCATACTTCAGATGGATTTTCTATAGATATGATAGTTTGGAAGAGAGTTTCATCAGGAACAGCTTTATTCTTTTTGTTGAAACGAATATTGCTTCGTATTAGCAGAGCTACTGCTACAACCGCTCCTGCAATCATTACAGCTACTCCTCCTTTGTGCATGATAAAGACTACCGCACCTGCTCCTACAAAAGCTACAATTGCTGTAATAAACCATCCTCCAATCACTGAAATCACGCCCGTGATACGGAACACAGCACTTTCTCTGCCCCAGGCACGGTCGGCAAGTGATGTACCCATAGCGACCATAAATGTGACGAAAGTGGTCGATAAAGGTAGTTTCAAAGAAGTACCGATAGCGATAAGCATACTTGCTATCATCAGATTGACAGAACCTCTAACAAGATCGAATGCTGCGCCATGTTCTTCCTGAGTTACCCGATTATCCATCCGTCGATTAATCCATCTTCTAATTCTGTTCGGAGTATGGTCTAAAACCCAGTTATGAGCGTTCAGGGTAGACCTGACCAACGAACGGCCCAATCTGGATGAACCGAACATTTCTTCTCCTTGGGATTTTGAACTCAATCCCACCGTCGTTTTAGTAACTTCACGAGCTTTCTTAGATGTTGCAAGTGAAACTACCATGATAGCACCGGCACCCAAGAGAAAATAAACCGGAGTATTAGCAGAACCCATGAGGCTCTCCATCATGAAGCCATGATAATCTCCCGCTCCTGCTGCGGTGTATTCTTGATATGATGAAAATGCGGTCAAAGGAACTCCAATGAAATTCACAAGATCATTCCCAGCAAATGCCATTGCAAGAGAAAACGTTCCCAACATCACAACAACCTTGAAAACATTTACTTTCATATAGTGTAGCAACTGCATGATTAGTGTAAACAAGAGGAAGGAGCTACAAAGTATCAGGGTTGTATTATGATTAATCCATTCCTTAACATCAGTGGTCATGATAGTTAGGTCTTTAATCCCTTTCAACAGCATAAAATAGATTATAGCTGTACAGGCAACTCCTCCGAAAATACCGACTTTCCATTTAAGCCTGCTTTTATATTCAAAAGTAAAAATCAATCTCGATAAAAACTGGACAATAGTACCGAATACAAACGCAATAGCAACCGATAGGAAAATACCCATTATTACAGACAATGCTTTCTCGGTATTAAGTAAATCTCCAAGAAGAAGCGAACTTCCGGGTTCAAAAATCTTGAATAAAGCAACTACAAAACTTGCCCCCAAAAGTTCGAATACAAGTGATACTGTTGTGGAGGTGGGCATACCAAGAGTGTTGAAAATATCAAGCACTATAATATCAGTCACCATAACAGCCATAAAGATGGCAATCACGTCATAGAATGAGAGATTGACAGGATTAAAGATACCATGACGAGCGATATCCATCATCCCGTTACTTAAAGCAGCTCCAATGAAAACACCTATAGCTGCTACGATAATAACACTTTTGAAAGAGGCGGCTTTTGAGCCTACTGCTGATGTGAGAAAATTTACAGCATCGTTACTTACTCCTACCGACAGATCAAAAACGGCAAGAAGAAATAAAAAGGTAATAATGCCAAAAAATAAAATATCCATAATTTGTAAAATTTTGTTATCCTTTCGGTCACAAAATTCTACAAATTATATTGCGCTATTATGTACTTTTTGTTGCGTTTTTGTTAACTTTTAAATTGAACCTATATGTGAGACCGTTATTGTTTTCGGCTGTAATATCACCGCCATGTAATGTAATTGCATTACGTACTATTGACAGTCCGAGGCCGGTACCTCCCGCAGCTCTTGAGCGTCCCTTATCCACTCTATAAAAACGTTCGAAGATATATGGTAAGTGTTCTGACGGAATTCCACATCCGTTATCTCTTATTATGAAATTGCCCTCACTATCCGCTGATATTTTCATTTCCGAAGCGCCACTATAAGCTATTGCATTATCTATAAGATTGCGGAAAATAGACTCTAATAAAATTCTATTGCCGTATACTATTAGTGAAGGGATGTCGAGGATGATTTTCATATTCGTTCTTAACCGTTCCTCTTCTATAATTTCATCAATAAGCGCTTTAAGATCCACATTTTCTTTTTCTATTAGTGTGGCTCCTTCATCCATTCTGGTGATAGTAGCAACATCCAAAAGCAATGCATTCAGTCGTTGTGCATTTATTTTGATCTTATCCATGAAATCAGTCTTCTTATCGTCTGAAAGCTCGGGATGATCTTCGAGCAGTTCAAGACATAGAAGAATTGATGCCACAGGAGTTTTTAATTCATGGTTAATATTGTTAGTAAGTTGTTTTTTTAACCTGATTTTATCTTGTTCCTGTTTAAGAGCCTTTTTATGATGTTGATCTCGCTGTACATACAAGTGAATTATGTTACTCGCTATATTTCCTAACTCGTCATTAGGAAATGCTTCTTCGTCGTAGATTGGTTCGCCGCGTTCAGCTTTTTCGGCAAAGCGGCTCAATCGAGTTATGCTTAAAGAAATTTTATGGGATGACCAAAAAGCAAAAAGACTCATCACCAAGGTCAAGCCTGCCATAATCCATAATAATGTAAAATCTGCTCTCAGGAAATCTATCAATGAATGGGTATAAGGAGCTGCGGATCTCACAACCAGACCATTATCTCCCAACTGAGCAGAATAAAAGTACGGTATATCGTCACTTTCTGAAATTCTCTCCACTGCATGGCCCTTGCCGAAATTTCTCGCTTCAATTATTTCAGGACGATTATTATGATTGGATAACGGCCGTGAACTGATATGAGTGTCGTTATCATAAATTACTTCACCTTTTGAATCGATTAAGGTTACCCTTAACCCATCAACCGGTACATCTATTTTTTGAATTATATTTATAATATCTTCTCCATTCCTTAAATCTTGAATAATTTGTTCGTTGTGCATCTGGAGACGAGTATCAAGAAGTTCGGCCTTAAATTCTTTTTCCCTATGATATTGCAGAACCATAAATACACCGACTAGGAACCAGCAAAATGCAAGTACAGTCAGAAACACACGCATTTGAAATGGAAACTTAATCTTGCCAACCATAGCCGTAACCGGAACGAGAGATTATATATTTGCCATAGGGAACAATTTTATTACGAATTCGTGCTATATGCACATCAATAGAACGATCAGCGACAACTACATTATCTGGCCAAACTTTTTGCATTAACTCATCGCGTGTAAAAATTCTACCGGGATTTTCAAGGAAAAGAGCAAGAATCTCAAATTCTTTTTTAGGCAACTTTATGGGTTTGCCATCAATTGTGCAAATCAAACTTCTCCGGTCACAAACAATTCCCCATGATCGGTCTGCTTTTTTATTTGTATTGCATCGCCGTAAAACAGCTTCAATTCTGGCTAATACATTTTTTATCGAAAATGGTTTGATTATATAATCGTCAGCTCCGAGTTTCAAGCCTTCAATCATATCATCATCCCTATCTTTAGCCGTGAGAAAAATAATCGGAATCTCCGCGGTCATAGGATCTTCCTTAAGTTTGGAAGCGAATACTGTTCCACTTATTTTTCCCATCATAATATCCAGAAGGATAAGATCAAAATCCACTAAATCAAGTCTTAAAGCTTGCTCAGCGCTATCGGCTGATTCAACTGAATAGCCTTCTTGCTCAAGATAAATTTTCAGACCTTCTCTGAGAGTTTCCTCATCATCAACCACCAATATTCTTTTTTTGCCGCCAAGCATAATCTTGAATATTAACTAATTATCAAAATATATTTCTTAGTTCCTTTACAATATAAAAACAGTCGTCCTCAGACGGGAAGGGTTCCGGGAGCGGTCAGGATATGGTAGATAAGGTCGTTAAGAAGGTCGTAAGCGTTCTGGCGCGAGCCCACACCCTTACTACGGGCGTCATATTCCCTGATAGCCGATATGATTTCTATAACCTGCCATGCATTATAGTTGCGCATACCCGTCTCTATGTTTTTCATCTGCGACGGCCAACGAAAGCCTAACACCGACATAAGCGACGATTTGTCTTTCGTGAAATGTGCTATCAAAAGGTTTGAGAAATATGTGAATATGGCCGATGTGGTAGGAACGTATGGGTTGGCTTTAGGGTTAATGGCGAAATAACGTATAGTTTTGAATGCTTTTTCCGAATCTTTAACAGACAAGGCATCGATGAGTTCGAAGTTGTTATAATCTTTACTAATGCCGATGTTTCTTTCGATTGCCTCCGGAGTAATGGTCATGCCTTCGCCGAGAATTAAAGCCAATTTCTCGATTTCATTGTAAAGACGGGCAGCATCGGTACCGATATAGTCGGCGAGCATAGTTACGCTTTTTTGCTCTATATTCAACCCCGCTCCCTTAGCTATTGTTTGAATCAGGTTGGGAATGGCAAACGGTTTCAACTTCTCGGCTTCATAAACAACCCCGCCGCCTTTTTTTACCGCTTTGCTTACTTCAGCTGACCTTACTTTTGCTCCTCTGCCGGCGATCACCAATAGAGTTGTAGAAGAGGGCTGTTCTAAATAAGGTTTTAATTTCGATATGATGTTAGCCGGCATTTCCTGTGCCTCCTTGAGTATGACTACCTGTTTGTCGGCCATCATCGGGAAGCTTCGGCAAGCATCGATCACCTGTTGTGGAGTGGTCTGCGGTCCGTAGAGCGTGTAGGTGTTGAATTCTCTGTCGGCCTCGGGCAGGACTTTGACAAATTCTTTCAGTAATTCGTCGATAAAATAGCCCTCCTCTCCGTGAATCAGGTAAACATCCGCAAGCTTACCAGAGCGTATTTCGCGGCGCAGGGAGTCGAAAGTTACCGAATTGGATGCCATGGCTATAAGTCTCGCTGAGTTTAGCTATTGAAAAATAATTTTCGTAAATTTACGCATTATTCACGACAAAATGTCAAACGATAAGAAAAAATATCCCGATGAGGGTGCTTTAAATTTTTCCAACCGTCTTAAGCTCAGGCTGAAAGGCGATATGGAAGAAGTGTTCGACCCGTTGCGAAAAAAATGGGTAGTACTCACCCCCGAGGAGGCAATACGTCAGATTTTTACAGCGTGGCTCATCGAAACGAAAGGATATCCGGCGGGTCGCATGGCCAATGAAGTAGGATTGAAACTCAACGGCATGACACGTCGGTGCGACACCGTTGTCTACGATGCTTCCCTCTCGCCTGTGGCGATTGTGGAATATAAAGCGCCATCGGTCAACATCACACAGGCTGTATTCGATCAGATAGCTCGGTATAATCTCGTTGTCAGGGCGAGAGTGTTGATTGTGACAAATGGGCGTGAACACTATTGCTGCCGATATACCGACGGCAACTATTATTTCATAAAGGAAATACCACCTTACGACGCTATCTGACAGCCTTATTCGGACTTAGAATTCGTAGTCCACGCAGGCGCGGCTTTCTTTATGAGGGGCTATTATGGCTGCTGCCGCTACATGTGCCGGATGCTTGGCATAGACTTCCACATCGGTCATCGTGGGCACGACAGCTGTCAGCACCACGTCCCACGTTTCGGCAGGATTTTCGTTGATGCCTACTTCCATGCTCTTTAATACGTCGATCACGTCGGGGAGTGCTTCTAAAGCATTCTTAAATCTTAAGGCCGTCGCTTTGCGTTCATCTTCGCTTCCCTTAAGCTTAAACGTCACTATATGCTTTATCATAAATTTGTTGGACTTGAGTTTACAAACCTTTGTAGTTAGCCTTTATGAGGCTTAATTTATATCCCATCAATTTGCCCGCTTCATATTCTGAATACAGGTAGACGGTATAAGTAGCATATCCTTGCCTACATTCCATCCCGTAATCTGCCCCTATATCCTTGGCTATGTTTTGAAACTTATATCCGCGCGAGCTCAGATCGGCGGTCACCTTTTTTGCATAGGCCAATGCTTGGGCTTTGGTCGTTGTGGATTTTGGCATGAATACTTCCGATGTCAAGGCATACAGTGTCCCGTTGCTCAAAGAGATCCGGAAATTTGTAATCTTCTTTCCCGATAGATCGAATCCCGGATTGTTGCAGTTTATTATAGAGCTATTGTTGGAGGAATTGTCGACGCTGTATTTAATCCCTGCGCCTGATAAAGCTGAGTATACTCCATTTTCAGTCTTTTGCGCTGTGTTGATCAGCCCCAGACTGTTGCTTACGAATTGAGCTGGCGTGATGGATTTGGATTGCGAAGTCGAAGTAGAAGAGGAAGTAGAAGAGGAAGTAGAAGAGGAAGTAGAAGAAGAGGACGACTGATTCGTTCTGCCTGACGATGTATTGCTCGTATTGGTTCTTCCGGAGGAAAGTTCATTGTACAGAGCGTTAAATGTAGACGCGAAAACGTTGGCATTTGTGGCCGCCTTCGATATCTCTGATTTCGGTGAATTTTCATAATAATGCCACCATTCATTATCTTTCCAATAATAGATGTTTTGTTCTATGGCATACTCACTTGTTGTCGAACAGACAAAAGCTATTCTTTTTCCATCTTTCCAAAAAGAAATGATTTTGTTGACGGGAAATACGGAATATACTCCCGAAGGAAGTTTATTCTCGATTTTGGCTGTAACGTTCTTCTCATCCAGATGAATGTGCATATCCCATTCATCGGACAGTTTCAATGTTCCGTCCGTAGTGTCGTATGTGAGAGTATAATGAGACACAAACCAAAGACCTTCATGATCCACAGGAAATTTATACGTTTTTGCGTTTGCTAAAACAGCGGTCATTATCGCTATCATGGCGGCCACAATTCTGAATGATTTCATTTGTGTACTTTTATTTGGGGTAGCTGATGGTTATTTGGTTTTTTTTGCTTCATGCGGATCGTCAGCGAAGCGATTGGGAAATTTCAGGTGAAGCCTCGGACGGATCAGGGCTCTGACGACCATGACTATACCCGCGATGATAAACGGAATGCTCAGCAACTGCCCCATATTCAGGGTCATGTCGGCCTCGAAAGCCACCTGGTCGTTCTTGATGAATTCTATCAGGAAGCGAGGCAGGAAAATTCCGATGAAGAACACTCCGAAAATTAGCCCCGGAAGTTCTTCGGCATTTTTCTTCCAATACATCCACATCAAAATGCCGAAAAGTATGAAATAACACAAAGCTTCGTAAATCTGAGTGGGATGACAGGCCAAACCTTCGTAGTTCTCATGCCATTCGCGTGAACGCAGGAACATGAACCCCCATGGCAACGTGGTTGCCGTACCGTAGATTTCCGAATTCATCAGATTGCCGAGACGAATCATTCCTCCGACCAGCGCAATCGCTATAACAAGTCTGTCGAAAGTCCACATAGGGCTTCGTTTCGTCGTGAATATGGAGAATAGTATCACGGCCAAAACAATGCCTATCGTCCCGCCATGACTCGCCAGACCACCTTCCCATACCTTGAGTATCTCGATCGGATGTTGACTATAGTAACTCCATTCGTAGAAAAATACATGTCCCAAGCGTGCGCCGATGATAGTAGCACCGATCACCCACAATAGAAGAATGCCCAGCCAGCGTTCGGGTGCGCCTTCATGTTTGAACATACGTCCGACGATGCTGTAGCCTATCATGAAGCCTAACGCGAACATCAATCCGTACCATCGTATCGTTATCGGACCTTCGATAATATTCGGATTGGCGTTCCAGACTACGTAGCAAAGTGTATCGAGTCCCATCGCCTTAATAAGCAAACATCGGATAAGCGTCCATCATTTCATTCACCTCTCCACGAACAGAAGCGATATTGTTCTCGTCCGCCGGATTGCTTAGCACCCGGTCAATCAACTCGACGATCACCGGCATCGCGTCCTCTTTAACGCCGCGGGTGGTTATAGCCGGAGTACCGAGGCGTATTCCCGAAGTCTGGAACGGAGAACGGCTGTCGAAAGGCACCATGTTCTTATTTGCTGTGATATCGGCGTTTACGAGGGCTTGTTCGGCCACTTTTCCGGTGAGTTCGGGGAATTTGGTGCGAAGATCGACGAGTATGCAATGGTTGTCAGTACCCCCCGAAACTATCTTGTAGCCGCGTTTCAGCAGTTCTTCAGCCATAACGCGGGCATTTGTCCTTACCTGTTCCTGATAGAGCTTGAAGCCATGCGTAAGAGCCTCGCCGAAAGCCACAGCTTTTGCCGCGATCACATGTTCCAACGGGCCGCCCTGAACTCCCGGGAACACAGCAGAGTCTATAAGCGACGACATTTTGCGGATCTGTCCTTTAGGCGTAGTCTTGCCCCAAGGGTTCTCGAAATCCTTACCCATCAGAATCATACCGCCGCGAGGGCCACGCAACGTTTTGTGGGTAGTCGTGGTCACGATATGTGCGTGAGGCACAGGATTGTCCAGCAGACCTGCCGCTATCATGCCAGCCGGATGTGCCATGTCGACCATGAAAATGGCGCCTATTTCGTCGGCCAGACGACGCATGCGTGCGTAATCCCATTCTCTACTGTAAGCGCTTGCACCTCCGATGATAAGTTTGGGGCGTTCACGGCGAGCCACTTCTTCCATCTGCTCGTAATCCACTCGACCCGTCTCCTGATCGACGTTATATTCCAACGCCTCGAATACGAGACCTGAAAAGTTCACCGGACTGCCGTGTGACAAATGTCCTCCATGTGACAGGTTAAGACCTAAGAACTTGTCTCCCGGCTTGAGGCAAGCCATGAAAACGGCCATGTTGGCTTGCGCGCCGGAGTGGGGCTGAACGTTTGCATATTCCGCTTTGAAGAGTTCCTTCGCGCGGTCGATCGCTATCTGTTCCACCTCGTCGACTACTCCGCAGCCGCCGTAATAACGGTGTCCGGGATAACCCTCTGCATATTTGTTGGTCAGACACGATCCCATCGCCGCCATCACTTCGTCACTTACGAAATTTTCAGACGCTATCAGCTCTATACCCTTTTTCTGACGTTGATGTTCGCGTTCGATCAGATCGAAAATCACCTTATCTTTTCTCATATTCCTGAAGTAAAATTATTATCGTTAGTATCTATTAACCCTGCAAAGTTACGTTTTTTTGACCTATATCTTTAGATTTTGAGTCCATATTTTTCCGAAAAACGTATTTAAGACAAATCGTGGTACTTATTGCGACCCGATGGTGGGAAAATATTGATTTTTTGCGTACCTTTGCGGCTGAATTTGACAAATAATGTCCCTTTTATTGAGTATGAGCAGGAAATTTAATGAATATGAGCGTTTTAATCTCTCAGAGATTAATCAGGAAACATTGAAAAAATGGCGCAGTGAAGACCTTTTCGGGCGTAGCGTAAATGAGCGTGAAGGTTGTCCGTCGTTTGTTTTCTATGAGGGTCCTCCTTCGGCTAACGGTATGCCCGGTATACATCATGTGATGGCTCGTACCATTAAGGATATTTTCTGCCGCTACAAGACGATGAAAGGTTTCCATGTGAAGCGTAAAGCCGGCTGGGACACACACGGTCTGCCGGTGGAGCTGGGGGTTGAGAAAAATCTCGGCATAACTAAAGAAGACATCGGTAAAAAGATAAGTGTCGACGATTACAATGCTGCGTGCCGCCAGGAGGTGATGAAATATACCAAGGAATGGGAAACGCTTACCGAGCAGATGGGTTACTGGGTGGATATGACCGACCCGTATATCACATACGACAACCGTTATATCGAGACGGTATGGTGGTTGCTGGCTCAACTTTATTCAAAAGGATATCTCTACAAAGGATATACCATCCAGCCTTATTCTCCGGCCGCAGGGACAGGACTTAGCACTCACGAACTTAACCAGCCGGGATGTTACCGAGATGTAAAAGACACAACCTGTATCGCTCAGTTCCCGATCACCGATCCGACAGAAGCGATGAAAGGGTGGGGAGAGGCCTATTTCCTGGCGTGGACTACAACGCCTTGGACATTGCCCTCAAATACGGCTTTAGCTGTAGGACCATCCATTGAATACGATATAGTACGCACTTACAATCCTTATACAGGTGAACCGATTACTGTAGTTGTGGCTGATGCATTGACCGGCAGTGTTCTTAACAGTAAAGGTGCGGGGCTGCCACTCGACGAATATAAGAAAGGAGACAAAATAATTCCTTGGCAGACAGTAGCTAAAGCAAAAGGAAGTGATCTGGTAGGTCTGCATTATCGCCAACTCATTCCTTGGATGAATCCCGGTGAGGGTGCTTTCCGCGTGATCCCGGGCGATTATGTGACAACCGAGGACGGTACGGGCATAGTGCATATTGCAGGGACATTCGGTGCTGACGACCTCAGAGTTTCGCGTCAGAACGGTATACCTCCTCTCACTCTCGTCGATAAAGAAGGGAATATCCGTCCGATGGTCGATATGACCGGACGTTTCTTCCGGATAGAAGATATCGATCCGGAGTTTGTAACAGCTAATGTCGATGTAGAGCTTTATAAGCCGTGGGCAGGTAAATATGTGAAAAATGCTTTCGATGCATCAAAAGCTCCCGATGCCGAAACACTCGATGTGGAAATCTGCATGATGCTCAAACAGCAAGGCTTGGCTTTCAAGATAGAGAAGCATACCCATAGTTATCCACATTGCTGGAGGACTGACAAGCCGGTGCTTTATTATCCGCTTGACAGCTGGTTTATCCGTACTACGGCAGCTCGCGAAAAACTTATGGAGCTGAACGATACGATAAAATGGAAACCGGCTTCAACCGGTTCCGGCCGTTTCGGAAAATGGCTCGAAAATCTTCAGGACTGGAATCTTTCGCGCTCACGATATTGGGGTACGCCGTTACCTATCTGGCGCAGCGACGACGGCTCTGAAGAAATCTGCATTTCGAGCGTCGAAGAGCTCTATAATGAGATTGAAAAATCGGTTGCGGCCGGTATTATGAAGTCCAATCTGTTGAAAGATAAAGGTTTCATCCCAGGTGAATATACAAAAGAAAATTACGGGAAGATTGATCTTCACCGTCCTTATGTCGATGATATCGTGTTGGTAGGGAAATCGGGTGCACCGCTACGTCGCGAAACCGATCTTATCGATGTTTGGTTCGATTCGGGTGCTATGCCTTACGCCCAGATTCACTATCCGTTTGAAAATAAAGAAAAGTTCGACAAAGGTGAATTGTTCCCTGCTGATTTTATAGCCGAAGGAGTGGATCAGACTCGCGGTTGGTTCTTCACACTTCATGCCATCGCCGGCATGATATTCGGCGATAAAGCATATAAAGCCGTTGTCAGCAACGGGTTGGTTCTTGATAAGGACGGGAATAAGATGTCGAAACGGTTGGGTAACGCTGTAGATCCTTTCAAAGCAATAGAAAAATTCGGCAGCGATCCACTTAGATGGTATATGATAGCCAACTCTTCACCGTGGGATAACTTGAAATTCGACGAGGCCGGCGTGCAGGAAGTGTCGCGTAAACTCTTCTCAACACTTTACAATACCTATGGATTTTTCGCTCTTTATGCGAATGTGGACGATTTCGACCCGAATCTTCCTTTGATACCGCTTGACGAGCGTCCCGAAATTGACAGATGGATCATATCATTGCTCAACTCGCTCATTAAGGAAGTGGATGAGGCGCTCGAAGATTATGAACCTACGAAAGCCGCGAGAGCTATCAACGAGTTTGTATGCGACAACCTTTCCAACTGGTATGTGCGTCTGAACCGCAAGCGTTTTTGGGGAGGGGAGATGGACAAAGACAAATTGTCAGCCTATCAGACTCTATATCAGTGCTTGAAAACAGTCGCACTTCTTATGGCTCCTGTGTCGCCATTCTTTGCAGACCGTCTATATGAAGACCTTACCTCTCCGGTATCGGGCGAACGTCAGTCGGTACACCTGGCCTTGTTCCCCGTAGCCGACGAATCTGCAATCGACCGGCAGTTAGAGGAGAAAATGCATTTGGCTCAGATAGTTACTTCGATGGTGCTCGCTCTGAGACGTAAAGCTGATATAAAAGTGCGCCAGCCTCTTCAGAAAATTATGATTCCGGCTGTCGACAGACGACAGAAAGAAGCACTCGAAGCAATGCGCCAGCTTATCCTCAACGAGGTCAATGTCAAGGAGATGGTTATAGTAGATGAGGATGGAGAAGGTATATTGGTCAAAAAAGTTAAGCCTGACTTCCGTAAACTTGGTCCGAAATTCGGCAAGCGGATGAAGCAGGTAGCTGCGCTTATTCAAGCCTTGACAGCCAAAGAGATATCGGCTCTCGAAAAAGATGGTAAGATATCCCTGAATCTCGAAGGGGAGATGGTCGAGATAGAAGCTGCCGATGTGGAAATCATAAGCGAAGACATCCCCGGCTGGCTTGTAGCTAACGAAGGAAACGTAACGATAGCTCTCGATGTATCGGTTTCGCCCGAGCTTCGTCAGGAAGGTATAGCCCGCGATATAGTCAACAGGATACAAAATATACGTAAAAGCCGAAAATACGATATAACCGATCGCATAGAGCTTGTGTTCGATCCTAATCCCGAGATTGACGAAGCAATACGCAATTTCGGTGATTATATCGGCCGACAGGTACTTGCCGACAAGATTGACATAAATCGGACTGACGGTATGGGCGGCGAAGAAATTCTTCAACTCGACGATACCGAACTTAAAGTGGTAATCCGCCAGTCTACTAAATAATTATTCAGTTTGTTAACCTTTAATTCTTTAATTTATGAGTGAAAAAAAACGATATTCCGACGAAGAACTTCAGGAATTCAAGGAAATAATACTTGAAAAGCTCGCGAAAGCACAGCGCGATTATGACATGCTGAGCGCCGATGTAGCTAACGGAAACGGCAACGATATCGCCGATACTTCCCCTACTTTCAAAATACTTGAGGAAGGTGCGAGCACAATGGGCAAAGAAGCGGCCGGATTGTTGGCGCAGCGTCAGATGAAGTTCATCCAGAATCTAAAAGCTGCTCTTATCCGTATAGAAAATAAAACTTACGGAATATGCCGAGAAACCGGTGAACTTATTCCAAAGGAAAGATTACGCGCCGTTCCTCACGCCACTCTGAGTATTGACGTGAAAAAAGCCGGAAAAAGATAATTCAATCCCATCTGCGGAATATGAAATTAGGAAAAGGCTGGATCGCGTTTTTGGTCATTCTGGCCGTGATTATTATCGACCAGGTCATAAAGATTTGGGTTAAAACCCACTTCTATATTGGGGAGGATTTCAGGATAACCGATTGGTTCCAACTCGTTTTTGTTCAAAACAACGGGATGGCATTCGGTATGGAGATGGGACCGAAACTTTTTCTGACAATATTCCGAATCCTCGCCGTGATAGCTCTGATATGGGTGATTTGTCGGGTGAGAAAGCGCGATTGGGCTTCGGTAGGCTTTATAGTCTGTCTCGCTCTGATTACAGCCGGAGCTTTGGGAAACATCATCGACTGTGTGTTCTACGGTGTGATCTTCAACGATCCGGCACCCTATAACGTTGCCGTTATGTTTCCGGAGGGCGGGGGATATGCCCCATTGCTTCAGGGAAAGGTGGTGGATATGTTTTATTTCCCTCTCTTCAGTTTTTACTGGCCTGACTGGATGCCGTTTGTCGGAGGACAAAATTTCCTTTTCTTCCAACCGGTTTTTAATTTCGCTGATTCGGCTATTACAGTAGGGATGATATTGATGATCATTTTCTACTCGCGCCATCTCTCGGGTGATCACCATTCGCCGAAAGAAGCCGAAGAAAATTGAGCGCCCCATGATTGAGTCAAAAGGCTATAGAATAGGTTTTTTTATTGTCGCGATGACATTGATCGCCATGATCGTTACAGCTTGTACCAAGCCGAGAGGCGTCCTCTCCACCGACAAAATGGCTCATGTACTTGCAGATATCCATATAGCCGAGAGTGTTACCGAACAGGAACGCAACGCTTTCAAATCGGATTCGATGAAACAGGTGCTCAAACAGAGCATACTGATGAGAAACGGAGTGACAAGCGAGCAATTCGACTCATCGTTAAGCTGGTATGGCTACAATTTGGAAAAATATATAGAGGTCTACGATAAGGTAATCGAGATTCTCGAAAAAGATATGGAGAAAGTGCAGGCTTCTGCCGGTTCGGCCACGGAGGTGACCGCTTCTCAACGTTTCCTCGTCGAAGGCGACTCTGTTGATGTCTGGCCTGACATTCGCTACAGACGCTTTTCTTCCAATCTTCCTACCGACATGATAACCTTCTCGCTGACGTCGGATCAGAACTGGGAGAAAGGCGATGTCTACAAACTTTCAGCCCGTATGGCAGGTTCTATGGCGTCGACAGAACTCACGCTCGTTACCGAATATCGGGAAGGGGGCGAAGAATATCAATCGTCAGTTTCCAACAACGATGGATGGCATCATGTCACTTTGGCTCTTGATCCGGAGCGCACCGCAAGTAACGTTTACGGAATTTTGCGCTATGACGCTCCACAAGGGAATACAGCGCTTATGGATTCTATTTCCCTTTACCGTATCCGCAAAAGTCCCCGTGCAGAGGAGCTGCGTCGTCAGCAGAAAAAACTTTCAGGGAAATATGGCAGATGATTTGACGGAGATGCCATCCGGAACGAAAATCATGGCTCATAAAATTCAGTACCGTGGCGAAACTTACGATTTGCATATTGCCGAAATAACTCCCGACGGTAAACTATTGCTCTTTCCCTTTGATACGGAAATTCATTCAGCCGCTTTTATCAACGGCACGATCGAATTAATATTTTCTGACGGAATCTGGTATTATAAGCCCGGTCTTTCATCTGTGTCCAATACCCGAAATGTCCTTTAACCATGGGAGGCTCTGCGGTATAATATCACCGCTATGATAGAATAGAGAATATTGGGGATCCACATTGCAAGCATCGGCGATGTCAGTCCGGAAATTGCGAAACTTGATGTGACAGTCATAAAGAGAATATAACTGAACGACAAAACAAGGCCGATACCGATATTGATGCCCATTCCGCCTTTGACTTTTTTGGACGACAGTGACATTCCGATTATTGTCAGAATGAAAGCAGCCGCCGTCATTGCATATCGCTTATGGTATTCTATCTCGAAATTTTTAATATTTGCCACTCCTCGTTCGCGCTGACTGTCGATATATTGGGATAGATCGGGAGTGGTCATGATTTCATTGTCGTTTTCCGAAATGAGAAAATCGCGTGGTTGGATCGGAATTATCGTATCCAAACGGCTACCGCGTGTTATTTTTTCGCGTGTACCTTGGAAATCTCTTATCATATAATCCTTGACCGTCCATTGGTAAAGAGTGTCATATTTGATCGACTGGGCTGTCAGACGCGATATCAGTTTTTTGTCGTCGAAAGTCTCTAAGGAGAACCTATAGCCTGTCTTGGTGGCTTTTTCATAGCGGCTGAAATAAGCTATTTCGTTTTCACTCACCATTAACTGGATGTTCGAACCGTAGTTTACCTGTTTGTTTTTGACATAGGTATTCTGATAAGCTATTCGTTTCTCGTTTGCCGGAGGAATCACGTAAGCACTCAAGATAAATGTCGCTCCGGCTATCACAGCGGCCGAAAGCATATAGGGAACCAAGAGGCGCTTGTAGCTCATTCCCGACGAAAGCATGGCTATTATCTCCGAATTGTCAGCCAATTTCGAAGTAAAGAATATGACGGCGATAAACGTAAAAAGCGGACTGAATTGATTGGCGAAATAAGGCAGGAAATTAAGAAAATAGTCGAATATGGTGGCCTTGAGCGGAGCTTTCAGAAACGAATCGAGCTTTTCGTTGATATCGAACATGATAGTGATGGCCAGAATAAGAATAATGGCGAAGATATATGTACCAAGAAATTTCTTGATAATATATCCGTCGAGTATCGTATATTTCAGCTTCGGTATATTCACTTACAATCTTTCGTTTATTATAGTCGACGTGTGACTTTTTCGATCATTTCTTTTTTCCATTGAGAGAAATCTCCGGAAATTATGTGGCTTCTCGCCTGCTGAGTAAGATGAACGTAGAAAGCCAGATTGTGAATTGAGGCTATCTGCATTGCTAAGAGCTCAGAGCTGATAAAAAGATGTCGAAGATAAGCACGCGAATAAGAATGATCCACATAGCTGGTGCCGTTAGGATCTATTGGGGAAAAATCGTCGGCCCACTTCTTGTTGCGCATATTCATGATACCTTCGGATGTAAAGAGCATACCGTTGCGGCCGTTCCTGGTAGGCATAACGCAATCGAACATATCCACGCCACGGTCTATGGCTTCAAGAATATTGGCAGGAGTGCCTACGCCCATAAGGTATCTCGGCTTGTCGGATGGCAAGATTTCGTTTACCACCTCGATCATCTCGTACATTTTTTCGGTCGGCTCACCGACAGCCAGTCCGCCGATAGCATTTCCCTCTGCTCCCAAATCGGCTACGAAACGTGAAGCTTCACGGCGTAATTCCGGATAGGTACATCCTTGGACTATGGGGAAGAAAGTCTGGCTATAACCATATCGTCCTTCAGTTTCCTTAAAACGCTTCCATCCTCGTTTGAGCCATCTTTGGGTAAGATCCAATGACTTACGGGCGTATGGAAAATCCGAATCTCCCGGAGGGCATTCGTCAAGCGCCATCATTATATCCGAACCGATAGATCGTTGGATGTCGACTACATTTTCCGGTGTGAAAAGATGTCGGGAACCGTCGATATGAGATTGGAAATAAGCTCCTTCTTCCTTGAGCTTCCTGTTCGACGATAGAGAAAATACCTGAAATCCTCCGCTGTCTGTCAGAATAGGCCTTTCCCAGCCGGAAAACTTATGAAGACCTCCGGCCTTTTCGAGAACACTGATTCCGGGACGCAAATACAAGTGATACGTATTGCCAAGGATGATCTGAGCCTTGATGTCGTCTTCCAGTTCATGACGGTGCACGGCTTTAACACTGCCCAGCGTTCCTACAGGCATAAAAATCGGGGTCATAATTTCCCCATGGGCGGTAGTGATCCTTCCCGCTCTCGCATCGGAATACTCTGTTGTAGCCTCCAGCTTGAAATTCATAAGGCAAAGTTACACAAAATCCGCGAAACTCCACCAAACCCCCGTATCATCCACATGGACGCCCGTCGATTTCTAAGAAGTCCTTTTGCATTTAGCTGTTTTGCTGCTATGTTTTTGATTGTCAGTTAATCATCGCTAAAAATGCTACTTATTGGGTTTCGGTTGTTCTATTTCAGTTTTATTGATAGTTTTTCTAAAAGAACTTAAATAAGAGTAAATAAGAGTCTTGGCTGAGGGTGGCTATGTAAAAATGTCGTATCTTTGCACTAATTTTTAATAAGACTCTAAATTTCAATATGAAAAAATACAATATCGTCAATAATGCACTCGGATGGCTCTGTTTCATCATTGCGGCTATTACTTATCTGCTTACAATCGAGCCTACTGCGAGTTTCTGGGACTGTCCCGAATTTATCCTCCAGGCGTTCAAACTTGAGGTCGGACACCCGCCGGGCAACCCGATCTTCATGCTCGCAGGCCGATTCTTCGTTAATTTTGCAGGTGGCGACATTTCGAAAGTGGCCATGATGGTCAACACTATGTCCGCTCTTCTTTCGGCGGGTACGATATTGCTTCTCTTCTGGACTATTACGCATTTGGTAAAGCGACTGATCGTTCGCGATGACGCAACGGAAGTCTCATTAGTCCAGCAACTTGTGATTTTCGGTTCAGGTATATGCGGAGCTCTTGTTTATACGTGGTCCGACACATTCTGGTTTTCGGCAGTCGAAGGTGAGGTCTATGCATTCTCGTCATTCTGTACGGCGTTGGTTTTCTGGTTGATTCTCAAATGGGAAAATCGTGCCGACCAGCCTCATAGCGATAAATATCTCGTCCTGATAGCATACGTGATCGGAATATCGATTGCGGTCCATCTGCTCAACTTATTGTGTATTCCTGCAATAGTGCTTGTCGTGTATTATCGCAAATGGAAGAACACAACGGCCAAAGGGTCGCTTATCGCTCTTCTCGTTTCAGTTGCGATAGTGGCACTGATTCTTTATGGACTTGTTCCGGGATTCATTGAAATCGCACAATATTTCGAGCTGTTGTTTGTCAACGTATTCGGACTTTCGTTCAACGTAGGCACGATCATTTATGCCATCCTGTTGGTAGCCTGCTATATATGGGCTATCAGCGAGCTATATGCTCAACGAAATCCGGGTGCGATCAAATTTTCGATTTTTCTTAGCATCACCCTTTCGGGAATGCTGTTCATCGGTGACAGCTTGTGGATAGCTTTTCTACTCACTCTCGGACTGGCCATCTATCTCTTCGCAGTCAAACGTTTGCCTGTCAGAATCCTGAATCTTGTAATCATTTCATGTCTGGTGATATTCACCGGATACAGCTCATACGCATTGTTGCTGATACGTTCGTCAGCTCACACGCCGATGAATCAAAATGCACCCGACAACGTGTTCGCTCTTTCATCCTATCTTAATCGCGAACAGTATGGCGACAATCCTTTGATATACGGTGCGACGATGTACTCCCAGCCTGTCTACAGGGTAACCGGCGAAAGTTCCAAGCCCATAGTCAAAGAAGGGAGGGCTCTGTATGCCAAAGAAGTTAAAGATAACCCCAATGAAAAGGATCATTATATCGTGACGGGACATAAGAAAGACTATCGCATGTCACCTGAGCTTAATATGGTCTTTCCGCGCATGTATAGCTCCCAGCCAGAACATATCGAAGGCTACAGCAGCTGGATCGGAGGCCTGAAAGGCTATCCCGTTGAAGCTACCATTTATGTTGACGGCGATGACAACGCTCTGCAAAAGGAATGGAAAACCAAGCCTACTTTCGGGGAAAATCTCAGCTATTTCCTCAACTATCAGCTTAACCATATGTATTGGCGATATTTCATGTGGAATTTTGCAGGTCGCCAGAACGATATTCAAGGCAACGGAGAGGTGAACCACGGAAACTGGATATCCGGTATACCGTTTATCGACAATCCGCGTCTCGGCGATCAGTCGCTTCTCCCTTACAACGAGGGTGCAGGCAACAAAGGCCACAACGTATTCTTTATGTTG
Source organism: Paramuribaculum sp. (assembly GCA_022511125.1). Lineage (GTDB taxonomy): Bacteria > Bacteroidota > Bacteroidia > Bacteroidales > Muribaculaceae > Paramuribaculum. The sequence continues at coordinate 122,009 of JAFLSD010000002.1, read as the reverse complement.
CCTCTTATTCTGGGTATTATCGGAATCGGGTGGCAGGCATTCGTCTCGAAACGCGGTATAGAGCAATTCTGGGTAGTTTTCTTCCTATTCTTCATGACGGGTATCGCCATTGTACTTTACTTAAACCAGACTCCGGGACAGCCGCGTGAACGTGACTATGCCTTCGCTGGTTCATTCTATGCCTTCTCCATCTGGGTAGGAATGGGTGTAGCCGGCCTATGGAACATTTTCATGGCGGCAATCGGTTCGAAGGATAAGAAGAAAAACAACGACAATCGGAAGGGTTCGAATTATAGTCTTGCAGCCGCTGCCGTTGCATGTCTGATAGGCCTCTTTGTCCCGCTTCAGATGGTTTCGCAGACTTGGGACGACCATGACCGTTCGCATCGTTATACGACCCGCGATTTCGGAGAAAACTATCTGAACAGTCTTGATGAAAATGCCATAATCTTCACCAACGGCGACAACGATACATTCCCCCTGTGGTATGCTCAGGAAGTCGAGGGAACCCGTACGGACGTGAAAGTAGTCAATCTTTCATATCTCACCACCGACTGGTATGTTGATCAGATCCGTATGCCGTCTTACGATGCCCCCGGAATAGATATGCTGGCAAAGCCGAAAGATTACGCTTACGACAATCTTCAATTCACCTATTTCTTCGAAAGCGATTCGATACCCACGCCGGCACTTCAATCGCTCGCCGAACTTTATTCACCTGCTTCAAGACAGAATGCCTACGGTGTGCCTGTCCTCAAACATACTAACATGTATGCTCCCGTCGATCTTCAGGCTCTTGTCAAAGCAGGCAGACTCACTCCCGAAGAAGCGCAGAAAGCCGACAGCATACTCCCTCTAAACCTGATGCAGGATAAATATACGGCAAACGAAAGGGGTCTAACCCTAAGTAAGGTCATTGCTCTCGATATGATAGCGACTTCGGCTAAAAACGGATGGAACAGGCCTGTTTATTTCGCTATGACAGTTCCCGAAAGGTATTACATAGGAACTATTCCATATCTCCGCAACACAGGTCTGGCTTACGAACTGTTGCCGTTGCGTGACGATTCAAACTCCGACGAACCTGGAGTCAACACTAAAAAGATGTATCGAAACGTGACGGAACGTTGGAAGTGGGGCGGTCTCGATCAACTCAAACCGGGTCAGGAGATTTATCTTGACGAGACAGTTCGCAGGATGGTTACCACTCACCGTTCGGCGATGCTCGACCTCGCGTCAGCATTGATCACCGAAGGAATTGAAAACAACCTTTCGAATCTCGGCGATTCTCTCAGCAGTTTGAATCTTAAGTCCGAACAGCCTATATTGACCGACTCGTCGTTGATCAAAGCAAGAATCATACTGGATCTGATGCGCGAGAAACTTCCCGAATCCGTAATGCCATTCTCAGTTCAGATAGGTCTTCAGACGGCTGATCTTTATTCTTTGATTGGTAAACTAACGGGCGACTCTACAGCAATTGAAACCGCACAGAAGATTCTTATCTCGGAAATCGACCGTTATATCGATAATATCCTATATTATCAGAGTTTAACTCCTGTACAATACAACAGCTTGCAGAGAACCGACCTCTATATCGACCGCTATTATCTTCTCCAGTTGATCCAGAGTCTTACGGATATAGGAGGCGATATTGATGCCATTCAGCAGATGCTTGTAGATCGAGGAGTGGATATAAGCCGGTTAGGGTCGAAATAAGATCGAATTATGTTCATTGAACGACCGCCTAAACTTCACCGCCTCCTTCTTCCGGGGGCGGTTTGGCGTATGGATAATGCGTCGCGGAAATCGGTTTATCTCACATTTGATGACGGGCCGGTGCCCGAAGTGACTCCCCAAGTGCTTGACATTCTCGACCGTCATAATGTCAAAGCCACATTTTTCGTCGTCGGAGATAACGTGAGAAAACATCCCGAACTGTTTGAGCAGATTAAGAAAAACGGGCATAGCTTCGGAAATCATACCATGCATCATCTTCAAGGCTTGAAAAACTCTTGCGAATTTTATTTAGCAGATATTGAAGAGGCTGGAAAGTTGATCGGGAGCAGTCTTTTCCGTCCACCCCACGGTCTGATGAAGCGCTGTCAGAACAAGCGCTTGAAAGAACGGTACACAATCGTCATGCACGATGTCCTGACACGTGATTACGGCAGAAGAGTAACACCCCGGATTGTGATAGAAAACGTAAAACGTTTCACTCGCCCCGGTTCGATTATCGTTTTTCATGATTCGGAAAAAGCGAGAAGAAATATCCTGGCTTCCCTCGAGGAATCCATTCTATGGCTTAAACACAATGGTTATGAGCTCCTTCCAATCCCCATGCCGTCAAACCCTTGACCGGATTCTCCGCGAAGCCGGAGCTTTTTCCTATGGTGTGGCCGAAGCCGATGCAGTCGCTGACGATTCGAAAAGTCATTATCGGCGTTGGATTGAAGAAGGCCGTCATGCGTCTATGTCGTGGCTTGAACGCCATACGGCCCTGCGTGATGATCCTCGCAAGCTGCTCGACGATGCTCGTTCGGTTATAGTCTGCGCTTTTCCTTATCCTAAACCTCAGGACGTAGCCGATGGCTGTTTGAAATTCGCCTCCTATGCTTTGGGAGACGATTATCACGACGTGATAAGGAAGCGTTTGAAAGAAGCTGCAAGACAGATTGAAGAAAAGTTCGGAGGAAAAACGAGAGTATGCGTGGATACGGCTCCTCTTCGCGAGCGATATTGGGCTGTCAGAGCCGGTGTGGGCTTTATAGCCAGAAATTGTCAGCTGGCCATTCCTGGAGCCGGTACAAGATTCTTCTTAGGTACGATACTTTCGACAATCGCTTTTCCTGTCGATCGGCCCATAGCAAATCATTGTCCGGAATGCGGAAGATGTGTAGAAGCATGTCCCGGGAAAGCGCTGTCTAAAGATGGAATCTCATCGCTCGACGCTAACAGATGCCGTTCGTATCTGACAATAGAGCATCGCGATCCGTTTCCCGTAGGGCTTGAATTAGGTGAAGATATTTATGGCTGTGATATCTGTCAGAATGTCTGTCCTTTGAATATCGCTACCATCGAACATTTACCGGAATTCCACCCGCGCGAAGAACTTCTGTCTTTCTCTCGGGAACGTTTGCAGAACATGACTGAAGATGAATATAAATCATTCTTCAGAAAATCTGCCATACGGCGTGCCTCGCTTGCTATGTTGTGGCGTAACGCCGGTTTAGATAGGCCGGAAACCGGAAAATGATTGACAGTCCGACGATAGCCGCCAGAATCCACGGATAATAAAGATAACGGAAAGGAGCTACAGGGGAAATTCCGGCTAATGAAGTGGCCAAAAGAGTCTGGGCGCCATAGGGAATAAGACACTGCACGATGCAACTGCACGTGTCGAGAATCGATGCACTTTTCCTCGGATCCACCCCGTATTTTCCTGCTATATCTTTGCTAATGGAGCCTACGGTTATGATGGCTATGGTGTTGTTTGCAGTGCATAGATTGACTAATCCTACTAAGAATGCGATACACGTCTGTGCGCCCCGACTGCCATGAATTTTTCGCGTCATCACCTGAAGAAGGAACGAAATGCCGCCCGCTTTCTTTATTAATCCTAACATCCCTGAAGCCAGAAGGGTGATAATCACGAGGTTGCCCATAGAGTCAATCCCTTTGCCCATAAATTCCGCAAGTGAAAGAAAAGAGAAATCAAAGATAAAACCAAGGATAACGGCTGAGATAATTCCGCACAACAACACTAAAGTTACGTTCACTCCGCAGATAGCTAAAATGATGATTGTCAGGTATGGAATCACGAGCCAATAATTTGATTCGGAATAAGTTACCGTATCTGTCACTCCTTCGCCCATCACTATGTAAAGCCCCAGCGTGATCAAAGCAGCCGGCAACGCAATCCATAAATTGGCTTTGAATTTGTCGCCCATTTTGCAACCCTGCGAACGGGTGGCTGTTATCGTAGTGTCGGAAATAAACGACAGATTGTCGCCAAAGAACGAACCGCCAAGAACGGAGGCCACATAAAAAGCGGTGTCCCCTCCGGTCGTTACTGCTATTTCCACAGCTAACGGAGTGAGAGCCACAACCGTAACGACCGACGTACCGATCGATAATGAAATAAAGCATGCGGCGATAAACAGACCCGCAACTAAATATTCGGGTGGAAATACCAGAAGAGTCAGATTGACAGTAGCATCTACCGCACCTGTTTCTTTGGCCAGCATGGCGAAAGCTCCCGCCATTATGAAGATGCAGATCATGTAAAGAACGTCGCGGTGAGCTGCCCCTTCAGTAAATATTTCAATCCTTTTTATCAGAGGTTTTCCCCTCGAAATTATTACTCCCCAGATGGAAGCGGCTAAAAGAGCCACCGCAATCGGCATTTTGTAAAAATCGCCGGCTATCACGGAGACTGCCACATAAAGCAAAAGAAACACCACGATAGGCGATAACGCAAGCCAGCCTTGCATCTTCCCTATTTTTTTGCCGTTCAAATTCTTTCCGTTCACCTGCTCAAAAGATTAGTTTATTCTCGCGGCATATTTAAGAGACGCGGCTTATGGCCGGTCGAATCGAGGTATTTGTCGATAAGTTCGGTCAGTTTCAGACATACATATCCGTGAAGTGTTCCGTCAGGGCAAACAATCCTATCGTTTTCAAGCAAATCCATGTCAATCGATACTTCCACCTGACAATCTTTGTCAATCACAACACTCAAAGGCGTAGCCGCACCTTGAGGGGTTCCTAACTTTTCCTCTAACATTCCGTCGTCGGCAAACGATACCCTCGGTATCATCATCGCTCCGCAAAAATGGCGCGTCACAAACGGTTTGTCTGCCGGCATTGATAGAAGGTAGAACTTAGTTTTCTGCCTGTTGGTCAGGAATATCGTCTTGATCGTCTTTACTCCGAAAGCATTGTCGATGGCGGTGCAATCTTCCATCGTCACGGCCGGATCGTTTTCCGTTCGCAGATAGTCTATGCCTAATGCTTCCAGGTTCTCATAAACAGCGCGTTGCAGTTCATTTTCAAATTTTTCAGGCATTCCTTTTATTGGAGCGCTTACATGTATATTGCTCATAAACAGTCGGATAAGTTGAAGATTTGTTATTTCATATTTTTTCTTATTCTGCTTAGGGTAGGGGAGGTGATCCCGAGATAAGAAGCTATATAACAGAGATTTGCCCTTTTACAAACTTCGGGGAACTGATCTAAAAAAGCTAGATATCTTTCTTTTGCGGGGAGTGTAAGACGTTCTTTATGAGAGCGGTGCAGCCGGCGATATTCATTCTGGTGGATTACGCGTCCCCAGTTGGCTAATTCGTGGTTTTGCTCGAAAAGTCTTTTGAGATCGTCGATGTCGATGGCAAAACCTTCCACAGGTTCCATGGTCTCCACAAATTCTTCGCTCGTCCTATCATAATAAAGTTCGTCCATGCTGAACACTATCCCCCCTTCCTCTGAAAAGGATGTGGTGATCTCGTTTCCGTCTACGACCCAATACGATCTGGTGAGTCCTCGTTCGATGAAATAGGCTGAACGGCAACGTTTGTCAGCTTCCACCAATTTGTGTTTCTTCGGAAATCTGACAGGTTCGAGCAATGTACGCAGTTCCGACAAGCTTTTGTCGGAGACGGGCCAGCTTGATCGGATCCTCGCCGTTATGTTGCTCATTCCGGGATTCATAACATTTTCAGTCGAATGATTTGTCCCAATCTTTCCATACAGCCTCGTAGCCCGACTGTCTTATTTCTTCAGCTACCTGGGCCGGTGTACGGTCGTCAGAGACTTCAAATTGTTCCAAAGCCTCGGGTGTCGAACAATAACCTCCCGGTTCGGTTCTGCTTCCCGCACTCATCGAGGTAACTCCCAGTTTCATCATGTTGCGGCGGAAGGCCGGCTTCTCACGTGTAGAATACGAGATGTCGACGTCATGATCGAAAATGCGGAAAGCGAAAGTGAGTTGAGCGAGCTCCTTGTCGGACATGATGACATTCGGCGTATAGCCTCCTTCAGCCGGACACATCCGCGGGAAGTTGATGGAATAGCGGGTTTTCCAATATGTTTTGCGAAGATATTGAAGATGTCGAGCCATCATGGTCACGTCGGTGCGCCAATCCTCAAGCCCGATGAGAACACCCATACCGATTTTGTGGACTCCTGCACGTCCCATGCGGTCGAAACCGTTGACTCTCCATTCGAATATCGATTTCATACCGCGGGGGTGATAAGTCTTGTAAGCCTTTTCGTTGTAGGTCTCCTGAAAGCAAACCACGCCGTTAAGCCCCGAATTGGTCAGGCGGTAATAATCTTTTTCTTTCAGCGGCATCACTTCTATGGTCAGGTTGTTGAAGTAAGGTCTGGCTGTTTTGAGTACTTTTTCAAGATAGTCGGTTCCGTTGAGCGCCGGAAACTCACCGGAAACGATCAGTAGGTTTTCAAACGGACCGAGCCTCCTGATAGCCTTACATTCGGCCTCTACCTGCTCTAAGGACAGTGTGACGCGTTCCAAAGGATTGCTGTGGTTGAATCCGCAATACACGCAGTGGTTTGTGCAGGCATTCGACACATAGAGCGGGATATAGAGCGAAACCGTTTTGCCGAAACGTTCGAGAGTGATCTTATGGGAAAGCTGTGCCATCTGCTCGAGATAGGGCACGGCGGCAGGGGAGATCAAAGCCATAAAATCGTCGACGGTGAGCCGTTCTTTGCGCAGTGCGTAGCGCACGTCGGCATCGCTTTTCGACATAATGAGCTGTCGGGTTTCATCCCAATCGTATTTGCGTAATTCGTCGTAGAACATCGTCAAGTTTATTTGGCACAATCTTCCATGGTGCTCTGCGAAATCCTCATCGCACAGAAATTAGGGCCGCACATTGTGCAGAATCTGTCGTCACCCTCATGGCTCTCTACATAATACTGCTTGGCTCGCGCCGGATCGAGAGAGAGGCTGAACTGATCTTTCCAGCGGAAATCGAAGCGGGCTTTGCTCATGGCGTCGTCGCGCAGCTGAGAGCCCGGAAACCCTTTGGCGATATCGGCCGCATGAGCCGCAATCTTATAGGTAATCACACCTGTGCGCACATCCTCGAGATTCGGCAACGCCAGATGTTCTTTCGGAGTCACATAGCATATCATGGCTGTTCCCATCCACGCTATCTGGGCGGCACCGATTGCCGAGGTTATATGGTCGTATCCCGGCGCAATGTCCGTCACGAGTGGGCCAAGCGTGTAGAAAGGAGCATCGTGACATTTATCTATTTCCCTGTCCATGTTCTCGCGTATTTTGTGCATAGGCACATGACCGGGACCTTCGATAAGCACCTGCACACCATGGCGCCAGGCAATTTCCGTGAGTTCACCCAGCACATCGAGTTCCATAAACTGGGATTTGTCGTTGGCATCGTGAATCGAGCCGGGGCGAAGTCCGTCGCCGAGTGAAACGGCTACATCGTACTGTGCAAGGATTTCGCATATTTCGTCGAAATGGGTGTAGAGGAAATTTTCGCTGTCGTGAATCACAGCCCAGCGTGTCATTATCGAGCCGCCGCGTGATACGATACCCGTAAGTCGCTCCGAAATAAGGTCGGCATGGGCGCGGAGTGCACCGGCATGGATAGTGAAATAATCCACCCCCTGTTCGGCCTGTTCTATCAGAGTGTCGCGGTAGATTTCCCATGTCAGATCCTCCACTTTGCCGTTGACTTTTTCAAGTGCTTGATAAACAGGTACCGTGCCTACGGGAACAGGGCAGTTGCGGATTATCCATTCGCGTGTTTCGTGGATATTGTCGCCTGTCGAAAGATCCATGAGAGTGTCTCCTCCCCAGTAGCAGCTCCATACGGCCTTGCTCACTTCCTCCTCGATACCCGACGAAAGAGCTGAGTTGCCGATATTCGTATTGAGTTTCACGCGGAAATTACGTCCGATAATCATCGGTTCGGCTTCGGGATGATTAGGATTGGCGGGAAGAACCGCGCGTCCTGCTGCTATTTCTGCCCTGACATATTCGGGAGTGATATGGGATTTCACCCCCATAGCCTCGCAATTGGCGTTTTCGCGGATGGCCACATATTCCATCTCCGGTGTTATTATACCCTTGCGAGCGAGATCCATCTGTGTAATACGGCATCCCGGCTTTGCCCTGAGAGGTTTATGGCGGTTGGCAAAACGGATATTGTCAAGCGATTTGTCGTTTTCTCTTGCTTTTCCGTAATCTGACGTGATAGAACCGAGCTCTTCGAGATCGTCGCGACGACGGTTCCATTCCTCACGTAATCGGGGCAATCCCTCGTTTATATCGGTTTTAACGTTTCTGTCCGTATACACGCCCGAGGTGTCGTAGATATAAACCGAACCGTTTTCTTCTACGGTTTTGACCCCGTCGCGCACTTTCACTGTCGGAGTGAGATTGACGCGGCGCATCGCCACTTTTATCGGGAAAAGCTTTCCGTCTATGTATACTTTTTCAGACCCGGGATAGGAATTGAGGTCGATATTATCGATTTTCATTGTCGTTGGAATTAAAAGTCAAGAAATGATGTTAAAGGACTGCTTGCAACAGCCGAAAAATCAGTAACGACCGCTCCCGGCCCTGCGAGATAGGCTTTTCTGCCGCCCTCTACCGCAAGTCGGAAGGCTTCAGCCATTTCCACCGGCCGGTGAGCTATGGCGATGGCGGTGTTGACAAGTACGGCGTCAGCCCCCATTTCCATTGCCTCGGCAGCATGGGAAGGAATCCCTATACCGGCATCAACAACGACCGGCACGCGGCTTTCGGCTATGATTATTTCGAGAAGATCTTTGGTTTTTAATCCTTTGTTCGTACCGATGGGAGCCCCCAAAGGCATCACGGCTGCCGTTCCTACATCTTCAAGGCGTTTGCAAAGCACGGGATCGGCCTGAATGTAAGGCAATACGGTAAATCCCTCTTTAACCAGCAGTTCGGTGGCTTTAAGGGTCTCTATCGGATCGGGAAGAAGATATTTGGGGTCGGGGTGGATTTCGAGTTTGATAAAGTCCGTCCCGAAGCAGTCGCGAGCCAACTTGGCGGCGAAAACAGCTTCGTCGGCGTTACGCACTCCCGATGTATTCGGCAACAACTGCACCTTTCCGCGATTGATATGGCCGAGCATGTCGTCTTCCTCCTCGTTTTCCATATCGATACGTTTCATAGCCACTGTCACCATTTCCGTTCCCGAAGCAATGATCGAGTCGAGCATCATGCGGTTAGACGGAAATTTGCCGGTTCCGACAAAAAGCCTTGACTTGAATTGTCGCGGTCCTATGGTCAAAATATCTGCCGTGTCTGTCATTTTGCTGAAGGATTGATATTTAACAGTTTTTCCATGATTTTCATGGTATAAAGCATCGGATCTTCGGAATTGATGATTGAGCCGCTGACCGCTATGCCGTTCACGCCCGTTGCCATCAACGGTTCTACATCGTCGAGAGTAATGCCTCCCACGGCCACTATAGGAATGTCCATTCCCGCGTCGCGGGTGGCTTTAACTATCCGTGCTATCCCATCAAGACCGAGTACGGGCGACAGTTTGCTTTTGGTTGTGGTATATCTGAATGGTCCCACTCCGACATAATCCACGTCTTTTCCCTTGAATTTCAGGACGTCCTCCTCGGTATTGGCGGTCACTCCTATGATGGCGTGCGGTCCGAGGAGTTCGCGGGCTTCGAGAGGATCCATATCTTCTTTACCGAGATGCACCCCCGATACTCGGAGTTCGTTTACGAGGTCAACGCGGTCGTCGATCACAAGGATAGTGTTCGTTTCCCTACACAAGGGTATGAGTTCGAGAGCTGTCTCTTTTGCTTCGGCATAAGAGGCATCTTTCATCCGTAGTTGAATCCAACGGCAACCGCCTTCAATTGCCATCTGTACCTCCTCGGCTATCGTGTATTTGTCGGATGGATGTGTAATGAACTGTAACATAGATATATCTTTTTATGAATTTTCAAATCGTCCTATACGTTCTTTCAATTCTTCTATTGTCGCCGCTTGCTGAAAATATCCCAGAACGGCATAACCCGAGAAGGGCCATTTGCTTAATTCGTCTATTCTTTCGGGGGTTACCCCTCCCAGGGCGATTACGGGAACGGCAAGGTCGGCTATTTCAAGCAGTTCGTAGTCGCTGAATTTAGCCGGATATCCTTTTTTGGAAATGCTGTCGAAGATAGGGCTGAGTATGAGTTTGCTGAAATTGCGGTCGTTTCCGTATGACGTCACTTCTTCTACCGTATGGCAAGCCCGGCTGAGTCGACCCGTGTAGTTTGCCGGCGGTTGTGGACATCGGCTGTTGAGGTGCAATCCTCCGAGGTTAAATTCGTTTACGAGTTCGAAATGTCCGTGCAACCATAGCCGGTCGTGATATTTCTGCGGGATGGTTTCGATAAGTGTCTTTACTTCTTTGAGACTTGCGTTGGGTAAGCGGATATGCACGCCATCCCAACCGGCCTCGAGAATCGTGACGATTCTTTTCGCTTCGTCAGGCCGCTGTTCGGGTGCTGTTATGGCATTTTTCAGATAATTCATCCTCCGTAGAATGCTTTGATTATTACGATGTTGTCACCGTCGGCGAGAACGGTTTTGTCGCGCATGGCTGCCGGTATGACTTTGCCGTTCAGAGCCGTCGCCACGCCTCCCTGCTTGATAGAGGCTTTTTCCATAGCCTGGGATAGGGTGGTGGCAGTCTCCACCTCAAATTCTTTTCCGTTAATCTTGATTCTCATATCTTCGGTTTGGATTGAATGTTTTCATTCTGCGCGGAGAGAAAAAATGGTTCACCGGTCCATGCCCGCGACCGGTTGTGACAAACGAGCCGGCTTCGAGAGCACGGGTCACGAACAGTTTGCCGCGCATCACGGCGCTTTCCAAGTCGTAACCCATTGCTAAGTAGGTAGCGATAGCCGATGAAAGAGTACATCCTGTGCCGTGGGTATTGGTTGTTCTTACAGCGTCGGCGCGGAAATATGCAGGCGGTTCGCCATGTACCGACAGGATGTCTATTTTCATATCGTCGCGTTCGGAATCGCCCCCTTTGAGTAATACGGCTCTGCAGCCTTCACCGTGAAGTCGTTCGGCTTGCATGAGAGGATCAGTCTCGCCGGTTAGAGCTATTGCTTCCGAAATATTGGGTGTCACTATCGCGGCCAAAGGGAAAATGCGTTTTTTCATGATGTCCATCGCATCCGTTGCCGAAAGCCGGCTACCCGATGTGGAAACCATGACAGGGTCCACCACAATGTTTTCAAGCTTAAGTTCTACCAGACAGTCGGCTACGGCCTCCATCCCTGCGGCGTCGGCTATCATTCCCGTTTTGACTGCTTTCGGGCGGATGTCAAGGCACGTGGTCATAATCTGCTCCCTGATCATCTCGCTGCTTGTGGGGACGATTGCGCTTACACCTTGAGTCGATTGGGCGGTAAGGGCTGTGATTGCGGTCATGGCGTAACCTCCGATAGCGGATATGGTCTTGATATCTGCTTGGATTCCGGCTCCTCCCGACGAGTCGGAGCCTGCTATACTCAATATCGGATAGTACTGTCGCATCCTGATTCAATTTTGCTTTCGACCTCAGAATGAGCTATGCGACGCGGCTTTGACATGGCCTTTCAGACTCTTTCCCTTCGCCGGCGTTATCCGGAGCAGGTTCGTAGGGTATCGATCTCAGCCACCGCATACGGTAGCACCCCTCGGTCGTTTCGCAAAGGTAATAATTTTTTTTATAAAAAAACGTGCGATTTATCAAAACCACACGTAAAATTCAAATAATTATAATGTAATTATTTCAGTTTGAGGCCGTCGCGGAAAGCGTCGCCGACTTTTTCGCCGAGTGCGATATAATCGTTACGGACAGGATCGAAAGTGATAGGTCTAAGTTTGTTTACGTCGATTTTTCCCGAGTCGTCGAGTATTCGTTCGTCAGCTGATACGTTGACTATCCGTCCCACCATGTGGCAGCTTTCCGGATCGTAGGAAATGAGTTCGCATTCGAGAGCCATGGGGAGTTCATCGATCAGCGGAGCGTTCACGAATTCGGATTTTGTGGCGTGGAAACCGGCGCGTTCGAACTTGTCGGGCACTTTATTACCTGATACCACTCCCACATAATCGCATGCAACGGTGTGGTCCACATCGGCCATGCTCACGGTGAAAGCTTTAGTAGCGAGAATGTTGGCTGTTGTCTTATGCTCGGCTCCGATACACATGGCTATCTGATCGTCAAAATGCATTCCGCCCCACGCTGCGTTCATTGCGCAGGGTGTTCCGTTTTCGTCGTATGCGGCGACTATAAAAACCGGTTGGGGATAAGTCCACGGCTTGACTCCGAAATTCTTTCTCATAATTATCTGATTTTAAGGGTTATGTCAATAAAGATTATGTTATGATTCAGGCAAAGTTACAAAAAACTTGGATAATGGGAAATGAGGATATTTTCAAAAATCGATTTTAAGGCACTTATAATGCATTTAAATTTATGAGATGATAAAATATATTACCGACAATTTTAAGCGCGTCAGAATTGAATTAAATGGCCTTTATCGACGTTTTAGATTAGATGGTGTAAGATGGCTGATTTTTTTCCTCTAAATTTTCCGAATTTTTTCCGCCGATTTCAGTTTGAAAAGGAAAAATATTGTCGCAGGTCAATTTTTTTCATTATTGAAATGCCTAACTTTGCACAAATTTAACCGAAAACCTTAAGTCATGTCTATAGGAACAACCGATTTGTTATATAAACAAAAACCTCATTATGAACTTCTTGACGGTCTCAGAGGTGTGGCTGCATTGCTCGTTATATGGTATCATTTTTTCGAGGGCTTCGCCACTTCGGGAGTAGATCAGAAGTTCAATCACGGATACCTTGCCGTGGATTTCTTTTTCGTCCTTTCGGGTTTCGTTATCGGTTATGCCTATGATGACCGCTGGAAAAAGGGGATGACTCGCAGCAATTTTATCTTGCGCCGTATCATCCGTCTGCAGCCTATGGTTGTGATGGCTGTGGTTCTCGGGGTTATCGCTTTTATTATCCAAGGCTGTGAGCATTGGGATCATACGAAGGTGCCCGTTTGGGCTATTGTAGTGTCGTTTGTTATGGGACTTTTCATGATTCCGGCTCTCCCCGGAACGGAACCAGATGTAAGAGGCAACGGTGAAGCTTTCCCCTTGGTAGGACCCGCATGGTCGCTCTTTTTCGAATATATCGGAAGTATCCTTTACGCTGTCTGGTTGCACAGCCTGACGACTAAGGCATTGCGCGTCGTCGTGATATGTTGCGCTGTCGGATTGTCGTTCGTAGCGCTGACCGATATGTCAGGCGCTTATAGCCTCGGTGTGGGTTGGTCGATGGGCGAGTGGGGATTTTTCGGCGGTCTGATGCGTCTGGGCTTTTCGTTCGGTATAGGACTTTTGATGTCGCGCGGTTTCAAACCCGTGAAAATAAGGGGCGCTTTCTGGATATGCGCCTTGATGATGGCTATACTGATGTGCATGCCCTACGTGACTCCCACGGGAGAAGCCTCCGTTTGGAATGCCGTTTACGATCTTATATGCACTCTCTTCCTGTTCCCGTGTATTGTCTATCTGGGTGCTTCAGGCAAGACTACCGACCGCAAATCGGAAAAGATCTGTGGTTTTCTGGGAGTGATTTCCTATCCGATTTATATCATCCATTATCCGGCGATGTATCTGTTTTATTCGTGGGTGTGGAACAACGGCTATTCTTACAGTCAGGTATGGCCGGTAACAATGGTGATTTTCGTGGTTTTGATTCCATTAGCCTTTTTCTTCGTGAAATGCTATGACGAACCGATCCGGCGCCGTCTGACAGCCAAACTGAAAAGTCGTGAAGCAACCAAAAACTCCTAAAGGCAGTTCGATGTAGGATTCAAAGGGAGTGCCTCATTTTGAGATGAGCCCACATGAATTTATTTGCTCTCTACTAAGTTTCTTACATCTTGAGAAATGATACTTAGTGAACGGCAATAATCCCACTATTTAAGGATTCCGGAAGAAACTCCCGTTTGTTTTTGAGCTTCATTTCCTCGTTGTATTTTCTTGCCGAAGCCAAAAGTATATGTGGCTGAAATCTTAAACCAGAACTGTTGACCCGGGCTATAATATTGTTGGTATGAATCATACCACTGTGATGTCAATGTCACTTCATCAGATTTTTTGTTCATATTGAAGAAATTTCTGAAAAGTATTCGTAAATTCCAATCAGAATTTGCCCAACCAGCTTGAACGAAATACATACTCTTCTCTTTTTTCCATTGCCCTGACATTGAATTACTTGTTGTAGCATAAGGGGACCTAAACCAAGCCCCGAAATAAAAATCCTTTAAATAGTAGTTAATATCTAATTCAAAATTGAGTGAGTTCTTCGTCCAGTTGTATGGTAAGCCGTTATGCAAAAGAATATCTTGTAAGGTTGCACTTATTTGTAAGTTACCATCTAATAAAGAAGTATATGCCCATAATCCGAATTGAGATCTTGCAAATCTGCCGGCAGGTTGGATGATTGTCCTAAGAATGCCATTTTCAGTCGGTTCATAATCATAGGCATATCTGTCAATAACTATCCACCCATTATAATAAGCTGAGAGTCTGAATTTATTATTGGGGATGTAAACATAAGAAACTCCATAGTCATAACTTGTTTCAGGATATAGATAAGGGTTTCCTGTATAACTGAACAGGGGATTGGAATGAATGATAACTTCACTTCGTGACGCAGCATCGGCATTCCATCTTGAATAATGAAAGGCAGCATTTATAGAATTCTTTCTGTTAAAAGAATATCGTAATGAAAGATCAGCCCAAGGAAAGAATTTGTTTTCAGTAATTCCGTTATAAGTTGAACGATCCCATGAATATCCCAATCCTCCATAAACATAATATTTATCTTTTGTCAATCCGTAGGAAACGCCGGGATAAACCCTGTATGTCGTTGCTTTCCCTTTATACTCAGCTGTTCCGTAATAATCGGTAATATTGGACGTCACATAAGCCGGAAAGGTAATATTCAACACACTTCCCGGTTTGAAAAAATGGGAATAGTTGGCTGTAATTTTAGCCTGGTTTGAATTATCCGAGGCTTTATTCAGGAATTGTTGACTCTCATCTACTGTGTAATCAGTTAGCTGATCTGTATGAGAATACGAATAAAGCGGGTTTATTGAAAGAGTGTTCTTATCATTGAATCTGAAATTCCAGTTACCGGTATAAACGAATGAATTAACATTGTTTCTTTTAAAATTGGTATAAGGAGAAGAAGAAAAGATATCCGGTTTATAAAAGACATACCCGATTTCATAATTCTTTGGTGTATTGTCAAAATTGCCTGAAAGGTTATTACTGAAAGTAATCTTATCTGACTTATATGTTGCCCTGAAAGTTGTCCAATAGAAATTGTTCTTATACTTTGCCTTGTCGAACTCTGAAACTCTTTCAAATTCTTTTATTTCTCCATTTTCCTGAGGCAACCTGTAAATCTCCCTCTCATTCATTCCCTGATTGGTGACATTAGCATAATAACCTCCGACCGATAAGTCATAAGTCATCCTTTTATATTGAAATTTCAAGTAACCTACTAATTCTCCCGAATTGTAAATGAAATTTTCATCACCATAACCTTTTACATATCCTCCGTATTCATATTGTGCCATTATGAAATTGACAACATGAAAATCACCGTGAAATCGAGGATCCGAAGGGTATTCATAAAACTCCACCTTGCGGACATCCTGCAACCGCATTCCTGTCAGATCTGAAGATGTGGCCGGCAGGTAATCAATATATAGGTTCACTTTCTCACCTGAAACTGTTTCTATTCCGCCGTTGCCTGTAGATCTTAGCTGAGGGATAGCCATCCGTTGAAGCAATTCAAGGCCTGTCTGTGAAGAATTCTTTTGTCTGTTGGTGGGAATATAAACCGAACGGTCTGAATATAAAAAAGCATTATCACCGTCCACTTTTACTGTCTTCAAAACAATAGGAAGTTCCTCCAATATTATTGTTCCCAATGAAAAATGATCACATTTTTTGTAAAACGGTTTATATCCCAGACATGTGATTTTGACAATAACTCCTGATTTGTCGCAAGGAATGTTGAAATCACCTTTTTCATTGGTTATCCCATAAGTCAACACAACAGAATCCTTTGGTTCCATAATCAAAACTGTAGCAGCCTCAATAGCTTCCCTATCTTTCCCAATAACTCGTCCTGTGTAACAATACTTTCCGTGTTGCAGGGCTTCGACATAATAGGTATTTTTTGATTTTATTACTGTCACAGGATTCAGTCCAATGGCTTGGTGTAAGGCATCATAGGGATTGTCGGCACGAACAGTTGCACTGGTTTTATAATTTTCAAGTTCGTTGTAAATGAAGTTGATATCGACATCAGGATGTTCCTCTGCAATTTTTAGGATAGCCTTGGAAAGAGGGGTGGAATTAAATCTATAAGAAAATGTATCGGCATTTACCGCTAAAACCGTGATGAATGCCATAATTAGTGTAATTAAACGTGTCATGGCATCAGTCTATTTTAATGGTTTCTCCCTCTATTGCAAGGTGAATCTGCTCGAAATTATTGAGGCTTTCTACAATCTCCTGTATGGTAGCCGCCCGGTTCCATCTAAAGTACAGACGGAGCGATTCGGCATAGTCATTCTTAAATTCAATCTGATAGCCATAAAAATCACCAATCTGTTTCATTATAACCTCCAACGGCTCATTGTCAAAAATAACTGTCTCTTGAGATTGAGTGGGAGAATCTGAAGTAGCTTTGATACTGTCTTCCTGATTTACTATAATCTCTTTTGTTTCTGTGACTTCTTTCCCTGATGGCATGTTTTCTTTGTCATTCAAAGAACTAATACTGATGCCGATAATAGCAGCGACAGCCGTAAAGGATAGGATTGCAATTGTTATAATTGCGGCTATTTTCCTTGAGAAAAATGCCGAAACTCTCAAAAAAGCTTTTTCCCTTTTGTGAAGATTTTTATTTTTGAATTTGGTCCATTCCTCATCTATGTCCGGTGTCGGGAGCTGTTGTAAGCTTGACTTTGTTCTGTCAAGCAAATCTAAGATTTCCTTTGTCTCGGCACCCTGCAATATTTCTTCTATTTCTTCCGAAGAATATTTTTCAGGATTATTCATGGCGTCAAGGAGCCGTTCTGTCTTATCCATTTTGAGAAAGTTTTTTGCGTAAAACATCTATTGCATGACGTAAATGTTTGTAGACGGCAACAGTGCTTATTCCAAGTGTATCCGCAATCTCCTGATAGCTTTTGCTATCGGCAAACCTCAGATTGACAACCTTACGGCTTGATTCGGTTAAATCATTGGCGATTGTTCTTTGAATCAATCCAATGGTTTCATCATCCGGCCAGTCCTCTCTTAAAATCTCTTCCTCATCAATGGAGTAAATTTCTTTAAGACGGTCTTTCACCGACAGGTTTCGGATATGTTTCAGACACCGGTTTCTAACAGCTGCCAATAAATAAGCTTCAGTAACATCTGTTTTTCCGGACACAAGCAATGCTTCGAAGACATCGTGCACTATGTCTTTGGATACATACTCATCACGCAATATCAGCATGGCAAGCCGATACATCGACGCGTAATGAGTCCTGAACAAGTTTTCTATTTCATCAATTTTCGTCATCCATTTATAAGACCCCGAAAGGCCTAAAAAACTAACCTCTCAAATGAAAAAAATTGTTCTTAATGAACTTATGCGGATTCAGGGGGACTACAAGTTCAAGATGTTTTTGTAGAAGAGTGTTAATAGCCAATCTTTTATGAAGAATTGGAATTATTACAGCAGGATAAGGATAGACTGTGACTCGACAGACGATTTTATAATGACAAGGTTACGGCTTCGCGAGGCGGATTTTGTCGGAATTTTCATCGAGGGGAGTTTCTGCGAGCTCTTTTAGAGAGGGATGGGGGAGGACGTTTCCCTCGTTTGCTGCTCGATAAAGGAAGGAGGCTTTAGATGCCGCTTCTTTCCACTCGTCGATGGGGTTCGAAGATTTTGTTATCCCTCCACCGGCGAAAATGGCGTAATCATAGCTTCCGTCGGCGTGAGGACGGACAACGGCGCTGCGCAGATTCACATATACCGACGTTTTCTTTTTGTCTGTGACCGAAACAAAACCGCTGTAACACAGTCGGTCGTGGGGTTCATAATAGATAATACGCTGAGCAGCGTCGCCTATGGGAAAACCCGCAACGGCCGGAGTGGGGTCAAGTTTGTCGATCACTTTGGCCGGAGGGACATCAGTCGTGCCATCGATCATATCGCAGATGTGTTCCAAATTTCCGAATGACAGCGAATTACCTGTCATAACCGTATGCTTGACACCTAATTCGGAGAAAGCATCGTGGATAAAATCGGTAACGTAATCATGCTCTTTCCGGTTCTTGTCATCCCATTCAGGTTTATCGCTCCCTATGGATTTTTTTCTTGTGCCTGCAAGCGACATCGTCCGGAATGCGCCTGTCGACGCAGTCCATTCATAAAGCAACTCGGGAGTGGCGCCTAACCACAGGCCTGTCTGGGGTGTAAAATACAGAAAGCGAAAAGTTCGCGTCATCTTCCGGAAATAGCGTGAAGCGACAGTCATGACGGGAACAGAGGTCTGGAAACGAATAACGCGTGAAATGACCGTTTTGGCATTGTCGCGGCGATGTTCGGCCACCAATTCTCTTACTATGGCGTAATAAGTCATGAAATCGGTAGATGCCGAGGGGAAAGGTTCTGTCGAGACCGGGAGGGGAGTGGCGTCGTCGGGAAGGTTAAGGACATCTTCAACCGTGAATTTCGGAGCAATATAAGCAGCCATTTCCGGATGATCGCCGAAAAAACTCGCGGCAAAACCCGGTAGGAAATAGCCCCCGGCATATACGGGAGAATCGTCAGCGCTATCCGAAGCGAAAAAGAGCGGTTTTCTGCCTCCCGGCATCAATACAATGGCAAAAGGATAGTTGAGCGTCAGGCATTTTTTCGCGGCCTTCTGCAATTCTTCCGAAAACATATCGTCATGTTCAGTCATTTCTGTCGCTTTTTTCTCCGATGAGTTCAAAAGGCAGAGCTTCGGTGATTTTAACTTCAGCAAAGTGACCCGGAGTAAGCCCTGCCGATTTTCTTATGAGCACTTCCGGATCGACTTCCGGAGAATCCCACTGGGTTCGGCCTATAAAATAATCTTCCTCTTCCCTGTCGACCATAACTTTAAGAATCCGACCCACCTTTTCAGTCTGATGGTTCATAGAAATTTCCTCTTGAAGAGCCATTAGCAGGTCAAGCCGCTCGCGTTTGAGGTGTTCAGGCACGGAATCGGAATAATTTTTCGCAGCGAAGGTGTCTTCCTCCTCCGAATAAGCGAAGGCCCCAAGACGTTCGAACTTCTGCTGACCGACAAATTCCATAAGTTCCTTGAAGTCCTTGTCGGTCTCTCCGGGGAATCCGGTCATCATAGTCGTGCGTATATGAATGTCGGGCACGGTGGAGCGGATATCCGACAGGAGTCGTTCGGTGCGATCACGCGTTATGTTGCGCCGCATAGCCGAAAGCATCTTGTCGGAAGCGTGTTGAAGCGCTATGTCAATGTATTTGCATACGTTCTGACGCTCAGCCATTACCGAGAGTACGTCCATTGGAAATTGGGCAGGATAAGCGTAATGCAGCCTGATCCATTCCACTCCCGGTACCTCGGAAATAGAAGCCACCAAAGACGCAAGTCCTCCGTTACCCTTAATGTCTGTGCCGTAAGACGAAAGATCTTGGGCGATCACATTAAACTCTTTTACGCCCCTATCGACGAGCATTTTTACTTCGTCGATAATTTCTCCGGCAGGACGCGAATGGTGCCGGCCAGTAATGAGAGGAATGGCACAGAAAGCACAGAAGCGGTTGCAACCTTCTGATATTTTGAGGTAGGCGTGATGGCGGGGAGTGGTTATCAGTCTGTCGTATGAGGCCGTTGCGGGAAATTCACGAGTCAGGTCACGGACTATGCCGCTCCAGTCGGTCTTGCCATACCATTTGTCGACTTCCGGGATTTCAGCCGGTAGCTCTTTCTGGTACCTTTGCGACAGGCATCCCATCACATAAAGGCGCGAGAGTGTGCCTTCGGTGCGTTTGCGTGCATAACGTAGGATAGTGTTTACAGACTCTTCTTTGGCATCGCCTATAAAACCGCACGTATTGATGATGACAATGTCGGCCGGGCTGGAATCCTCATCTTCCGGTGAAGGGTCATGACGCACCTGCATGCCGACATCGTGGAGCATCTTAAGCAGCCTTTCCGAATCGACAAGGTTTTTTGAACATCCGAGAGTGATTACATCTACCTTACGACGCCGAGCCATTTTCGCCGAATAACGATTGCACGAATTCCTTTTTGTGGAATACCTGGAGGTCGTTGATACCTTCGCCTAAACCAATGTAGCGCACCGGAATATTCATGCGCTCGCTAATGCCGATAACAACACCCCCTTTGGCTGTGCCGTCGAGTTTGGTCACAACAAGGCCTGTGACATCGGTCGCTGCTGCAAACTGACGCGCCTGTTCGTAGGCATTCTGGCCTGTACTTCCGTCAAGAACGAGGAGCACTTCGTCGGGTGCACCGGGAACGACTTTGCGCATCACGTTGCGTATCTTTGTGAGTTCGTCCATCAGAGCCTTCTTGTTGTGCAGACGGCCTGCGGTATCGATTATCACCACGTCGATATCCCCTTTGGCTTTGGCACTCTGCAAAGTGTCGAACGCTACGGCAGCCGGATCGGCTCCCAATTTCTGTTTGACAATGGGTACATCGGCCCGGCGTGCCCATTCCTCGAGCTGCTCTACGGCTGCTGCTCTGAAAGTATCGGCCGCTCCGAGCATCACGTTGTAACCGGCGGCTTTATATTGAGAGGCGAGTTTGCCTATAGTGGTGGTCTTACCGGCTCCGTTTACGCCCACGACGAGTATCACGTAAGGACGTTCCTTTTCTGGGAGCTGAAAATCGGGTGTGGATGTGCCGTCAGGAGAGTCGGCCAGTAATGCTTCTATTTCTTCGCAGAGCAGGGCGTTGAGTTCGGAAGAGCCGACATATCCGTCGCGTGCGACGCGTTTCTGCAGACGGTCAATGATTTTCAGAGTTGTATCGACTCCAACGTCGGATGTTACGAATATTTCCTCGAGTTCATCGAGAAAATCGTCGTCGATAGTCTTTTTTCCGGCGAGCGCTCGGGATATTTTGCTGAATAAACCCTTTTTAGTGCGTTCCAGGCCTTGGTCGAGCGTCTGTTTTTTTTCTTTCGAGAAAAAATTAAAAAATCCCATTTCTTTGATTTATAGGGTTTTGGTGTAATGGTTGGATCAGTCTGCAAAATTAACAAATTTTTCCGAACATTTCAATTCAAAACCCTATTAGAAATTTTCACCCTCGGCTTAAACTGTGTTTGCCCCTCCCATTATCGGCATCATAACATTTGTAGGCTTTCTAATTGATTTAAGTTCAGGTTTTTACCATGAACGATGACAATGTTGAGTTCCTTGATTTTCGAATCCTGGTTTTTCTCCGTCTGTATTAGCGCTATGGCAAATGGTTCTTTTCCGTCTTTTATTTCAAACAACTGATAAATGAGAACTGAATCAGATTGATCTTGCGTTTCAATCAGCGTTTCCGCGTCATACTCCTTTAGCATTTTTTCGATCTCTTCCAGCGCTTTCGTACACAATTCAGCATTTTCGCAATTGTAAACCTCGATGTAATCGGTATCGGAGAAAACTTTCAGGGAACTAGCAGTCGATTTTAACGCAAGGTTTATCATTCCTTTGTTCAAAAAAATTTTGTTCACTCCATTGCCGCTCGGCAACGTCTGAAGCAAACGGGTCTGAGCACATGCACCAAGAGGTAAACAGAATGCGATCAGAATCGCAATAATGACTTTCGTTAACTTGTTTTCTTTCATAACGGTATGATGTTTAATTTATTAGACACGTTATTTATTATTACGTCGAGTTGAGGAATATATTTCTCTGCATCTGCTCCTTTTGCCAAGGTACTCTCTAAGCGTGCGTTGACAGCCAGTAAAATATTAATCGCCTCCTCCTCATCGTCAACGATGCGGTAACTGTCAATCGTCGGTTTATGAGCCTTAAGAGAAACGACCCGATGAGTCTTTGGCTTTTTAATCTCAATTTCCGCAGATTGCGCCACTTCTTCGACTGTTACCTCATTTATTACAAGAGCCGAGCTATCAGGGGGGACAGTTTCCTCCTCGTTATTCACTATAAGGTTGTTCGTTCCTCCTGTTTGGGATATATCTTTCTTGAAAAACAGAAAGGAAAATGCTATAATTGCAATCAGAAACACAGCCGCGGCTGAGTACCGGTAGAAAGTCTTTCGTGACGGCAATATGGTTATATTCTTACTCTCCGTTGTGACGGCATCGTCAATAATGGCTTGTAAATCAAGCGGTGCTTGCTCGTTGAGCGACGCCATTGTGATGAACACGTCCGATTCCGTCTTCAAATCGTCTGGAAGTGTGTCTCTATCGTGGGAGAAAAAGAATCTCTCAAGTTCTCTCTCCTGTTCCCGGGTAGTCTCTCCCCGATAGTAGAGCAGAATCAGTTCCCGTATTCTATTGTATTCATTTTTATCCATTTAGTTGTTTTAGACAATGAAAATCAAACTTTCAGCAAATCTCGTATTTTCTGCCTCGTACGCGACAGAATTTTCCTTACATTTTCCTCAGAGAGGCCGGTAGCTGACGATATAGTCTTACACGAATCGCCCTGCATATTCATTTTTATGACCGTTTTCGACGGCTCTTTCAAAGTCGCTATCGCTACTTCTACTTTTCTTAATTTCTCCATATATTCCCGAGCAGCTTCTCGCTCTTGGTTGCTACGGTCTTCGATAGAAATGACGTTTTCTATCATTTCCACCTCGATATTTTTGCTTTTCAGCACATCAAGACAACGGTTTTTGACACTCCTTAAAACATAAGTTCTGACATCTTCAGCCTTAATCCTATCATGTTTCTCCCACAAGCTCTTCAAAACATCCTGCACTACATCCTCGGCTTCCGAAACGCCTAATATGTGTCGCCCTAAAGCTAACATCGCGCCATAAGTGGGTAATACAGTTTGTTTGAATTCAAGAGCGGTCATTTATTTCTGTCGTTTACTATTTAGACGACAAACTCACAAGAATGTGACATTTTCCCCACAAATTTATTTCATTTTTCAGCAGAATCCGCAAGAGGTGAGCAAAAATAGAAATTGAAAAAATCGGCCTGCTTTTTTGCGATTCGGCTTAACTGTTGCTACATTTTGACAACCCGAGGAATTAAAAAAGGCTGATGTTTCGATGAAACTCAGCCTTTTGGGGTGTGAATATTTGACAGATTATCGAACATTTATCTTCTAACTTAACCAAAGGATTGGCTTTGTAAACTTCTTCAAAAATGCAAAAATGTCTTGGATTAATATACTACCATTGGGCGCTATTTCAATAGCTTTTATTTTTAATGGTATTGCTTTTATACTATTTTATTTTTTTTAGTTGTAGTCTTTTATTCGGATTTTTAGCCTTTGCTCCGTCTACACTACTGTATAGATAATCTCCATTTATTGCGCCCATAACTGTAAATTCTTCCGTATTTGGAAATACAATTCGTGGTCGCTCATCATAATCCATAATTAACCAAATGCTTCCAGAGTAGGGACCGCTCCATGAACCATAATGAATAACATCAGACCCAGATTTATGAATATGAAGCGTTTTATCCTCGTTTAAAATTATAAGCCATTTCTCATTGCTTTTATCAACAATTTCATAGGTGTATCCATTAGTTGATGGCTCTGATATCTCGGTTTTATACTGATTTTCATCATTATTTGAAGAAGCTGTATTTTCGTTTTGTTTAATAAGAACTTTTGCTCTTAACTCCACTATTTGTTCTTCAAGATAAGCAATTCTTTCCTTATCTGCAGAATTAGAACAGCTAATCATGAAGAATAAAAACAACAAATATGTTGCTATATTTTTTATTTTCATTTCAAAATCATTTTATAAATTAAATTAGTTAAGTCCATAGGGTTGAGGTATAGACAAAATAAAAACGTGGACTTTCTATTTAGTCTACGCTTTCTTGGTATCGCCAAACACCTTTGCCACATATATAAGTAGAAGCCCACGATTTCTCGTGAGCATTAACTTCTACTCTTGTGGCTCTTTAAAAATGGCGATTTTAGAAAGCAAGAATATTGTTAACGCTTTTATTTTATATGTCTTTATGTCGTAATACTACATAGGCAAGTCGGTTTTAAATTCAGATGCAAATATATGATTTTATTGTAGTATAACAAAAAAAGAGGAAAATCCTTGCGGAAATTCCTCTTCAGTCAACTTGTGCGCACGAAGGGACTCGAACCCCCACGTCGTAAGACACCAGATCCTAAGTCTGGCGCGGCTACCAATTACGCCACGTGCGCTAATGCGTGTGCAAAGTTAGTAAGTTTTATCTAAAAAACGATGAATTCGATTCGATTTTTATGGATAAAATTCAGAAAGGACAACGGAAGACGGAAAATTTACACAAAATTACCCTGAAAGAGAACGAAAACGGATTTTAGTTTGTTTAACTTAAAAACCAATACATTTTTCAACTATTTTCGAACCGACAAAAAAGATCACCCCATGAAGAAGATATTCGCCTCCGGCATTATTGCCGCCGCCCTTACCTCCTCTCTGAGTTTCGACGCAATGGCTACTGAAATGCCCGACACATTTTTAATCCCCGAGCATGCGTTGACAATAACCGGCGACCGGCATAAGGGAAACGACCTTATAGGCGTGATTTACAATCCTGTTGAAACACATTTTAATGATCCGAAACCTCCGCGGTTCCTCTTTTTGGACAGCGAAGGGAAAGTGGCTCTCGGTATAGGCGGTAACGTGAAAGGTACGCTTTTGTATGATTTTGACGGCGCTATCGACAATGGCCCCGCTTTCTCAACTTTCATGATTCCGGTGCCTAACAACCCGGCTCAGAAAAACCAGTTCTACGGAACAGCCAATCATTCGACTATTTTCCTCCAGTTGGTAGGTCGTTCGAAATTAGGCTATTACCAGATGTATGTCCAGACACAGTTTGTCGGTGACGGTTACGCGGGCTACGGCCTGAAGCTCAAACAGGCCTGGATGGGATTAGGTAACGTTAAAGTCGGATTGGCTCCCAGTACATTCGTAGACCAGTTGGCCGGCACGCCTACAATCGACGATTACGGACCAATAGGTGAAAATACTGCAAAGAACGTTCTTATTCAATATCGTCCTCAAGTGGGTGCGCATCTTACATTCGCTATTTCGGCGGAAGTGCCAGACGCAACCTATACTACCGACGCTGATCTTCAGGAGAAGATAAACCAGCGTTTTCCCGATATCCCCGCTTTCGTTCAATATCAATGGCAGGGAGGTCAAAGCCACGTACGTCTGACCGGATTGTTCAGAAACTTGTCGTACCGCGACTTGGTGGCCGGGAAAAATAAATTTGTACGCGGATGGGCGGTTCAACTTAGCGGACTGGTCAATATGGCTAATGTAGTAACCCTATTCTATCAGGGAGCTTACGGACGAGGATACGGTAGATATATCAATGATCTGTCGGGAAATAATTTCGATTTGGTGCCTGACGGCTCTAACGGCCTCATGAAAGCACCCCGAACATTGAACTATGAGCTTGGTTTGCGTGTTAATCTATCGTCAAAGGCATTCCTTGCAGGTAGCTACAGTCAGGCAAGAGTGTTCGACTGGAAGGGATTCGGCAATGACGGATATAAATACGGTCAATATGTTTCGACATCATTCTTCTACTATATCATGCCGAGCCTTGAGTGGGGATTGGAATACCTCCACGGTGTAAGAAACGACTTCGACGGACAAAGCGGTCATGCTAACCGCATCAACACAATGATTAAATTCAACTTCTAAAAAAGTAAACACAAAGATATTTTAAAACTAAATTAACTATGGACAGAATTATCAAATTCAGCGAATTGCAAGAACACGTACAGCACGTTTACGAAAGGTTCAAAGATGATCCGCGAGGCAATCTTGACAGCAGAATAAGCGGAAGCGATCCATCGGAATTCGGTATCGCCGTTGTCCTTACCGACGGTAGAACAATCAAATATGGCCAGACTGATAAGCAGGTAGCACTGACCGGTATGGCAAAAACTGTGGCTGCCGAAGTTCTTGCCAATCAATTGAACAAACCCCACGACCTCGCAAAAAAGATAAAAGGAAGCTCATGCATCAGCGGTGGCGCGAAAGTACATAAACCGAAAGTGCCCACGAGCCCGTTAGGCATCCGTCTTGTGAGTGCTATCGAGCCTACCGGTGACAGCGACGGTAAATGGGACTTGATGATTGACAGTCTGATAAATCTGACCAACGGTACGCCAACTCTCGACGTAGAACTTTATAAGGCTCTTACGGCCGAAAATCAGGAAGCCAACACGGAAAACACGATTGCCGAAGCCGGTTATGTGCTTTATGACGATGCTCCTATAGCCATTGATCTTTATACAAAGCTCAAAGCAATCAAAGTAAGTGCATCTGAACTTGCAACGATGGCTGCTACAATAGCGGCCGACGGGTATAATCCTTTGACAAAGGAAAATGTTTTTGACGGAGCGAATGCAGCAAGCATAGTATCGTTCATGGCAGTACACGGACCTCACCACATGTCGTTGCCATGGCTCGTACGTACCGGGCTTCCGGCTCAATCAAGCTACGCCGGCTCAATGTTCGGAGTCGTACCTGGAGTATTCGGTATCGCCGCATATTCTCCTCTCGTGAACGATGGTGGCGTTTCTTCGCGTTCTGCCCATGCGTTCGCACATCTTATGAAGGAATTAGGTATTAGTGCTCTCGGAAGCGAGAGAGTTAGAATCGACTGATAATTTGGGTTAATACCTGTTTTAGGCGACGGTCGCGGTTGAATTTTTGTCAATCGCGACCGTTTCGATATCTTAAAGGTTAAAAAAGCCCGGACAGCGTTTGCCATCCGGACTTATATTCCGAAAAAGTGAAATCCGGTGAAATGACGGGATTACAGACCCAGATCTTTGAAAGTGCGGGGAGCCGGAACTTTAGGCAACGGTTTGCGGTCCTTAATCTGTTCGAGGGCTACGCGGATAGCCTCGTTAAGCTGTTGATCTTCGCCTGCATTTTCTTTGATAGGATCGTTGTCGATCAGGATATCGGGGTCAACACCGTGATTCTCCACTATCCATTGACCGGTGGCCGCGTCGTAATTCGTGAAGAACGGCACTCTCACGTCCGTACCGTCCATGTAAGGCAACGAGCCGCTGATTCCTATTATTCCTCCCCATGTGCGCGTACCGATGACGGTGCCCAATTTATTGGCTTTGAAGCTCCAAGGGAAGAGGTCGCCGTCGGAAGCGGAATATTTGTTGATGAGGAGCACTTTCGGTCCGTAATGAGTTCCATCCGGTACGATACCGGTGCGCGACGAGGTGCGGCTCATCGTCATTCGGTAAGGTTTACGCAGAAGACGTTCTATCAGCATCGGGCTGATATTGCCTCCGCCATTTTCGCGATCGTCGATTATCAATGCTTCTTTGTCGAGCTGAGGATAATAATAGCGGGCGAATTCATTGAGGCCTTCCGGACCCATGTCGGGCACGTAGATATATCCCACTTTGCCGTCGGTAGCTTCTTCGACTTTTTTGATATTGTTGAGCACCCATTCGTGATGATAAAGGGGATATTCGTTGTCGATGGGTTTGATTACTATTTTTCTCGATCCTTCGGCTTGGGGTTTTGTATTGATGCTGAGTTCAGTCAGAACATTAGCCTTACCGGCGAGAAGTTTGTAAATATTGTTCACATCCTTCAGACTTACTCCGTCGATGGCAGTGATGTAGTCGCCTGCTTTTACGTCGAGCCCCGGTTCGGTTAGTGGTGACCGGAGTATATCACGGTAGGGCTCGCCTTTGAGAATGCGGTCTATACGGTAGAAACCGCTCTTGTCGCGGCTTAATTCAGCGCCAAGGAGTCCCATCGGAATACGTTCGGGACGCGGTGTTTCGCCGGGATTCACGTAAGCATGACCGCATGCAAGTTCGGCTATCATTTCGCCGATCACGTAGTTGAGGTCGAGCCTTGTCTTGACATACGGGAGAAGAGCAGAATATTTTGTCTTGATATCGTTCCAGTTCACACCGTGCATATTTTCGAGATAGAATCCGTCGCGGAAAGCGCGCCATGTCTCGTCGAAAATCTGAGCCCATTCCTGAGGATAGTCAACAATGGCGATCATTTCGGATGTATCTACAGGCTTGTCAAGTTGTGCCTTTCCTTGAGGCAACGGAATGACATACACTTCGTTCCTTTTGAAAAGCATAGCAGTTTTGCCGTCGGGACTCACTTCCATGCTTGCTCCCGGGTCGATCTCCGTATCTTCCTGACTTGCAAAATCAAACACTTTCAGCAATCTGCCTGCATTGTACCACACTTTTTTTCCGTTCGAATAGAAATTACCGTAACGCGAAGTAGGCAAAGGCAGCCTGATAATGCGGTCGGTCAAACCTTCCGGATCAACCGTGACTGTAACATCGCTTGATGCTTCGCCCTTTTCTGATTCCTTAAGGTTGTCGGCGGATAGAAGTGGCGACGGAGTGTCAGCTGCCAGGAGAGCTATATAAACGCCATCCTGAGCTCCGAATGCGTGATTCCATTCTGTGCTGCTGTAGATTGGATTGAAATCGCGTGCAGAAGCGAATATAAGGTATTTGCCGTCGGTGCTGAAAGCGGGGCTGGATGAATTATACCATTTTTCAGTAACGGGGATTTCCTTACCCGAAGCGAGATTATAAACGTAGACTACCGACATCTCGTTCGAAGCCGGACGGGTATAAGTAAGCCATTTTCCATCCGGAGAGAAAGAAACGTCATAAAATTCCTGCTCGGGATTTTGCATAAGCGTTTTCTTCGCGCCGGTCTGAGCATTCACCTCCACAACGCGGTTTTTACGGTCTGTGTAAACAATATTTTTGCTGTCGGGACTCCATTGCAAAGAGCGGATATAAGTGTCGTTATTTTTGGTCAACTGACGGGGTTCGCCTCCTTGAGCATCCTGAAGCCATACTTCGGTTTCTCCCGTACGGTCGCTGATGTAGGCTATGCTTTTGCCGTCGGGACTCCACGTCGCTTCTCGCTCGTTGGCACCCGGTGTGCGGCTGATATTTTTCGTAACACCGCTTTTCACAGGCACGTCGAATACTTCGCCTCTGGCGGTTAGTGCCAAACGTTTACCGTCAGGCGACATTGAAGCCGCGGTCAGATTCTTGCCTACTGCCTTGCGCTCGGCGCGGGAATAGATGTTGTCGGCATTGAGTCTGACGTCAATCTGTTTGGTCTGGCGAGTTTTCGGGTCGAGTGTATAGAGATAGCCACCTTTTTCAAACACAATCGTCGTGCCGTCGCTGCTCGGGAACTTCACGTCATAGTCCGAAAAGTCGGTCACTTTTTCAGTCTTGCCTGTCAAGGTGTTGTAGACGAAAATATTCATTGTCATGTCGCGGTCGGAGAGGAAGAAAATCTCATCGCCGATCCACATCGGTATAATGTCCTGAGCCACATTGTCGGTGATATTTTTCACTGTCTGAGCCTCCGGATTGTAGATCCAGATATCATCTGCCATTCCACCGCGGTAATATTTCCAATTGCGGAATTCGCGCATCACTCGGTTATAAGCCATCTTTTTCCCGTCAGGTGAATAACTTGCAAATCCTCCTTCCGGCAGAGGCAGAGCCGTTGGCATTCCGCCGTCGGCCGGTGCTGTCCATAGCTTTCCGGGAAATCCGTCGCCTATGCGGTTGCGGTAAAGAATGTTCTTCCCGTCGGGAGTCCAAGTGATGGTTATGTTGTTGGGACCCATACGGTCGCCTATGTCGTCGCGCTCGTTTGTGGACGTATACGTTACGCGTACCGGTTCGCCTCCTGCTGCAGGAATGGTATAAACCTCCGTGTTGCCGTCATATTGTCCGGTAAAGGCTATAGTTCTGCCGTCGGGCGAGAACCTGGGAAACATCTCGTAGCCTATGTGCGATGTTAGCCGCTTGGCCTCTCCTCCGGTCACAGGCACACTGTACAGATCGCCACCATAAGAAAAGACCACCGTTCTGCCATTGGTGGTGGGAAATCTCATAAGTCTCGCCTCATCTGCCGCTAAAGCTGTGGTTGCCGCGCCGGCCGCCATGAGTGCGAAAAGAAAAGTCTTTTTAAACATCGTCCTTCTGTTTTAATTTATTGATTTTATGCAAAATTACGAATAATAGTCCATAATTTAAAATTAGAGACCGCTTGAAACCTCACGGTCAACATCAATCGTAAACGTTATCGCTCCCGGAAGAAGGTGTCAATCCAGTCGTACGAACCATTGGCTGAAGCAACGTTAAATTTCATAGCTGCGTTGTCATTTTAGCGGCGAAAGTTGTAACTTTGTTGCATTATGGCGACAAGAAGACAATTTCTCAAGACTATAGCGGCGGCCTCAGCCTTCCTCGCTGTCAAACCTTTGGCGCGGGCACAGAAGCTTGTCCCCGGAGCTCAATGGTCAGCGAAAGTTATACGTTGCTCGTGTATGCCGGATCTACAAGGCGCTTTTCTCGACGATCCCGATGCCGGCGCTTGTAAGTTGTGTCATGTCGGGCAGCAATGGAAATTCAGTGCAGGAGTGGCCCCGGCCGATATATGTCCCAAACTATGGAAAGCTATTTCCGATAAAATTGATTCACTTGAATCGAAAGAAGAGTCATGCGCAAGGCAGGCAGAAAGTCTCGACGGCTATCTTGTTTCGTGTGCCGATCCCACACGCCCGGTTATAGTAAAAATAGCCAGAATAGAGAGAAGTTAAACTTTGTTAAATACGCTCTTTCGATGTAATATTTCCAAAATTGGTGTGTCATATAGTTAGAACATAATCTGAATAATTATGAAAACTATAAAAACCTTGCTTTTAGCCACAGTACTGCTAACCGCGCCCATATCGCTGGCTACAGCGTCACCAAATGTCAACAAGAATGAAAATGACAAAACCGAGCGAGCAGCTGAGCAGAAAGATGTTAAATGGATTTCTTTAGGACAAGTCACTGGTTGGTCGATTAAAGGGAATAATAATTATAGAACGGGGAATCTTTATATGGCGATTATTGAAAGCACTATTTTTTATAAAGTCTCAAGGGATCATCAAGATTATATGGTTCAACACGCCACGAAGCAGAATACCTATAACGACTGCAACGCTTTTTTCAGTATTGGTCCCGAAGCGTTCTATCTGAACGTTCCTTATTGGGGGTCTCCCGACGACGGGGATTGACTGTTAGTCTCAACCCACGTAATCCACTCTGATCACTCGCTTGGTAATCTACTCACCGGATCAAATGCGTTTCGCTTCAGTCCGACTGTCACAAATATACAATTTTGTGTTATTGATTCTATTTTAGAAACGAACAAAATAAAAATATAGCAATGAAAAAAATCAAAATCATTTTATTGGCGGTTTCCATATTGGCTACCGCTCCTGTCATTTTTGCCGAATCTGCCGATAAAAATAACGAGCCTGACCAAAACAATGAATTGTTGAGTTGGATCAATCTTGGTCATATAACGGTATCCCAAAATGGTGAGGGACAAATTTCTTACACCGGAGATCTATATATGGCTAAAATGGGAAATGTGCTCGTTTACCAGCTCAGGATTGACGACGGGGAGGAAATTAAGAATTATGTAGTGCAGCCTTTTGATTCAAAGCAGTTCAATGCCGTGACGTATATCAATGGGCCTACGCCCTATTATCTCAATGTACCGGCATGGTATTCATTATTGAAATAAGAATCTAACCGATATATTCCACTTTGATGATGCGCCGAGTATCTTTAGTCACAGGATAAAGATTGCTCCGACGCAGTCCGGCGACCCATAAAATATCTTCGCCGTACGTTAATAGGGGAATGGTGTGTTTGCGATCCAATGGCACTTTGTTGTCAGTGAAAATATCGCTGATTTTTTTCCGGCCTTTCATGCCGAAAGGGATTATCGAATCGCCGTTCTGCCAATAGCGTGCGCCGAGTCTGCCGGCATCAATTTTATCTCCGTCTAAAAGTATAGTCTTGTTCCTTAACGGAATATGTTTCTCGATTTCCGATGATTCCGAATAAACCTCACTGTCAAATATCTGGATTCTAAACATACCCATTGGGTCAATATCCTCGTTTCTTTCCTCATAGATTCTCAATACTCCTTTGTGGAGAATAAATTTTTTCCCTTTTGTCTCGAAAATTTTTGATTCGGTTGAATCCGTCAGTGCAACGTTATAGATATTCATTATCTGAGATTTGCTAAGACCCTTCTCAGAAAGAAGCTGGTAGAGGACAAACCAGCTGCAAGCCGTAGCTTCTATCAGCTTTGCCACGTTGACCGTATCCCAGTCTTCGGAAACGAAAGATTCCGCCGTTTCATCTATTTTCTGCTCAATAAATTCCTCAGCTTCCTCTATGTTTCGTCTCGTCGTTTCAATTCCCTTTTCCGTATCGGGAAAAAGCTGGCGTAAAAGAGGCATCACAACATTGCGTATCTTATTGCGGGTAAAATCGTTGGTTAAATTCGAGCTATCAGTGATCCAGCCTATGTTTTTTCGTTTCAGATAAGTCTCAATATCTTCACGGCTCACGTTGAGAAGCGGCCTGTAAACGTCGTTGGCTTCGGGAAGCATCCCCCTCAGTCCCTTGATGCCGGTCCCTCTTAGAAGATTCATCAACACGGTTTCCGCATTGTCGTTCTTGTTATGAGCCACGACTATGCCTTTTGCCCCTTCTGTTTCCATTAAGCGGCGAAAATAATCATAGCGTAGCTCTCGGCATGCCGTTTCCAAGGACAATCCTTTCTCATTGCGATAGCTTTTCGTGTCGAAGCGCGTTATCATAAGCCTGATATCTCGCTCTTCGCAAAACGACCTTACGAAATGTTCATCTCTGTCGCTTTCCTCTCCCCGCAGTCCGAAATTGCAGTGAACAGCAATGATATTAAGATTAGCATCGTTCATGGCGTTGAGAAGGGCAATCGAGTCGGCACCTCCGCTAACACCTACTATCCAAAGAGCGTCAGCCTGATGTTTCTGAAAAAAGCCGTAAATATGCAACTCTACCGGATCAATCATCGAAAATCGCGTTTTACCGTTAATTTATTCCCAAATATACTGACATTCCGCGAAAAACTACGTATTTTTGCATCAAAATCTTATTCCATAAGACAGATGACTGAAGAAACAATCTCTAAACTGACAGAAGAAATATCGGCACTAAAGGCCTCGACGCCGGCTGATGCCGAAGCATTGAGGATTAAATATCTTAGCAAGAAAGGCATTATTACCGCACTTTTTGCCGATTTCAAACTCATGCCACCTGAAGAAAAACGGGTTTTCGGGAAAAAACTCAACGATCTGAAAAACTTCGCTACTGAAAAAATCACCGGATTGAAAGAGATGGCGGAAACTTCGGATATCGTTGATTCTTCCCTCGATCTTACACGGACAGCGTCGCCGATGCCTCTCGGCACACGTCATCCGCTCAGCATAGTCAGAAACGAGATAATATCCATCTTCTCCCGACTTGGATTCAATATCGCAGAAGGTCCGGAGATTGAAGACGACTGGCATGTATTCTCATCGCTGAATTTCGCTCCTGATCACCCTGCGCGTGACATGCAGGACACTTTCTTCATTTTTAGAAACCCCGAAGTTCTGTTGCGCACTCATACTTCCTCGGTTCAGACACGTGTAATGGAGCGTTCCAAGCCCCCCATCCGCATCATCTGTCCGGGTAGGGTTTACCGTAACGAAGCCATCTCGGCGCGCGCCCATTGTTTCTTCCACCAGGTAGAAGCTCTATACGTCGACAAAAATGTCTCCTTTGCAGATCTGCGCCAGACGTTGCTTTATTTCGCTCGTGAAATGTTCGGCCCCGAGACTAAAATCCGCCTCCGTCCCAGCTTCTTCCCCTTCACCGAACCGTCGGCTGAAATGGACATATCTTGCAATCTGTGCGGAGGAAAAGGATGTGGTTTCTGCAAACATACCGGATGGGTAGAGATACTTGGATGCGGTATGGTCGACCCCAACGTTCTCGATGCCTGCGGTATCGACAGCTGCGTGTATAGCGGTTTTGCACTCGGAATGGGTATCGAACGAATCACCAATCTGAAATATCAGGTCAAGGATCTTAGGATGTTCTCGGAGAACGACCGCCGTTTCCTCGAAGAGTTCACATCAGCCCGTTGATGATAGATGACCGAAAAGGAGCGATATCAAGGTATTATAGAATGGTTCGGCACGCAGATGCCTGATCCTAAAACCGAATTGCATTACGACAATCCCTATCAGCTCCTTGTCGCAGTAATCCTCTCCGCCCAGTGCACGGACAAGAGGGTCAATCTGATCACGCCTCCCTTTTTCGAGGCTTTTCCCGATCCTCAGTCACTCGCTGCCGCAACTCCCGACGACGTATTCCCATTCATCCGCTCCGTATCTTATCCCAACAATAAGACAAAGAGCCTTCTGGGGATGGCTCGGAAACTCGTGGAAGAATTTGATGGAGAAGTACCCTCCGACATCGACTCCCTTCTCACTATTCCCGGAGTAGGGCGCAAGACGGCAAATGTCATTCTCTCGGTTGTTTTCGATAAAGCGGCGATGGCAGTCGATACTCATGTGTTCCGTGTGAGTGAACGCATCGGTCTTACGACAAAGAGCAAAAATCCACTCGCGACCGAAAAGAAACTGACGGGTAATATCCCCTCACATCTTCTCTCTAAGGCTCACCATTGGCTCATACTCCACGGTCGTTACGTTTGCAAAGCTCGCAGACCGGATTGTCTCGAATGCGGCATCCGCAAATGGTGCCGCTACTATAGCAAGGTAAATATAAATCAGTCGGATGGCGAATGATAACGAAAATACCGCTACGGCTACGCCGCTACAACCCGCTCAAGACCCAGAGGTTGTAGCTGAATCTGCCACAGAGTCTCCACAGGTTAAGAGCAGGCTCGATAGGATTGCGGACTGGAGGGAAAAGCATATTCCCGACACACCGTTTCTTTTCATCATGTCGGTAGTGTCCGGATTGGCTATCGGAACTGCCGCCTTCATTCTGAAGTGGACTATCGGTATGATGACCAAGATAGTCGCTCACGGAATGAAAATCGCCCATGGTAACTGGGTTTTGCTTGTAGTGCCTCTGCTTGGCATTGTTTTGACCGGTATTTTCGTCCGATATGTGCTTCGAACCGACATTACCCATGGAGTAAGCAAGATAATGAAAGATCTCAAAGTGGGGATATATAAGCTCAAAGCCATGATTTGCTACGCTCCTATACTTGCAAGCTCTATCACACTCGGCTTCGGAGGTTCGGCCGGTTCGGAAGGACCTATCGCCTATGTCGGAGCGGGAATAGGCAGCAACCTTGCGCGCATCTTCCGACTAAATCCACGGTTGATGATGATAATGCTCTCATGCGGAGCCGGCGCAGGTATCGCAGGTATCTTCAAGTCGCCCATTGGGGGATTTCTCTTTACGCTCGAAGTCTTGAAAGTCGAACTCACATCCGTCACCGTAATGGCTCTCCTGACTTCGACACTTACAGCTGCCATGACCTCTTATGTCCTTTCAGGATGTACCAATGATCTTTCATTTTTCGGTTATCATCCCTTTGAGCCTCATCTGATGCCGTGGTTCATTCTACTCGGAGTTTTCACCGGCTTCTACTCACTTTACTATTCGGGAGTCATGACCCGTATGGAAAAGTTCTACGACTCCAGAAAAAATCCGTGGATCGAGAACATTATCGGCGGACTGATTCTCGCCGCCGCTATTTTCCTGTTCCCGGTACTTTACGGCGAAGGTTACGAAGCCATGAGCGACATCATGAACGGAAATACCTCCCTCGTCATCGACTACAGCCCCCTGCATTCATTCTTCGGATATGAATGGATCATCATCATTTCGGCAGGAGCCATACTTTTATTGAAATCATTTGCAGCTTCGGCATCCAACTCTGCCGGTGGCGTGGCCGGAGACTTTGCTCCGACCTTGTTTGCGGGATGTATAGCCGGTCTCTTCTTCGCCGAACTGCTGAATAAACTCTTCGGCCTCGAGCTTCCTTTCGCCGACTTCTGTTTCGTAGGAATGGCAGGAGTGATGGCAGGAGCTGTGAGAGCCCCATTGATGGCTTTGTTCATCACTGTGGAAATGACTGCTTGCTATACTCTTTTCCTGCCTGTTTTCATCGTTAGCGGAATTTCATTCGGTATTGTGCGCCTATTCACTAGCCAGGAATATTATGCCTTCCGCGACCGACGCAAACACTTCACCAATACCGACCTCACCGGCACCGACACCAAATCCTGAACCATATTTTGCTTATAGACGCGATTCGAAGTGCTCGACTATAGCCAGCATTTCTTTCGGCAGGAATTTCTTGGCTTTTTCAGCAAGATTTGAGGGCACTCCAAAACGCGCTTCGGCAAGCGAACCTACTATCGCTCCTAATGTGTCGGAATCACCTCCGTAAGTTACTGCCAGTCTCACAGCGTCTTCAAAGTCAGATGCTAACGATGCTATATACAGTGCCAAAGGAACACAACCTTGGCAAGTCACATCGAAAAAACCTCTTTCCGGGAGGTGCTGAAGATAGTCCGCTCCATAAAATTCTTTAGCCACGGTTTCAAAAACGCTCCCATACTTTTCTTCCGATTGCCTCATTCTGAAAATGGCCGTTGCTATGGCTACTGCGCCTTTTATGCCTTCAGGGTGATTGTGAGTAATGGCGGCTGAAGCTTCGGCTTGTTCTCTTACGGTTAACTCATCGTCGAAAAGCCATCCTACGGGACTTACCCTCATCGCAGAGCCGTTTCCGAAACTATTGTAAGGAGAGGGGTCGGCGCTCAATACCCAATTCATGAAGTATCCGCCGTATTCACCTTTCGGATGGGGATATTTGCGACACCATTCCCGCATAGCAGTCTGATAATCCTTTCTGTTGAGAATGGCATCAGCTACAGCTACAGTGCATATTGTGTCGTCTGTGAAATCGCTCCCGTTTCCGAACAAAGGGAAACCATAGTCGGTCGTGTTGTTGAATTCGTAATTCGAGCCGGCAATATCGCCAATAATCGCCCCCAGCATAACGTTTATTTTTCTAACATTATCCGCAAGATCTCCTCGTCGGCGTTCGCCATGGCGGTGACACCGATACGCGAGAAATTAGCTATAGTCCGGTCTACATCGTCGTCGATTATCCCCTCGAGCGAACTCACTGTCTTGTCCTCCATCGCCATCAAAGCCGAATAAATAGCCGTGGAGATTCCTGATGTCACTTTGAGCGCGCAGCTCGGCTTCGCGCCGTCGCAAATCATTCCGGTCAGATTCGCTATCATATTTTTGACAGCATATGTCAGCTGGTTATAATTTCCTCCCATCAGATAAGTTATTCCGCAACTCGATCCCGTGCCTGCAACCACGCAGCCGCAGAGAGCCGATAATCTTCCTAAGCTCTGCTTGATATAAATTACCGTCAGATGACTCAATATCAGTGCTCGTATCAATTCTTCCTCGCTTTTACCTGTCAGAGTGGCATAGCGTACTACCGGCATCGTGGCTGTGATTCCTTGATTACCACTGCCCGAATTACTCATCACTGTTACCATCGCGCCACCCATCCTCGCATCGCATGCTCCTGCTGTTGAGGCGACTATATCGGCAAAAATACTCTCACCTATTATTTGCTTGCCCAACCCTTTTCTTATCACTTCACCGAGCCGATGGCCGTAGTCCGCATTCATCGACTCATGCCAGGCTCCTGTGTTCAGATGCGCCGAATCGAGTATGAATCTCAGCTTGTCCAGATCGGTTTCTGTCGCAAATTTATAAATCGTGTCGAAATCCAGGTTGCAAACGTGTTCCGTCTCATCGCCCGATTGCTCTCCTCTGAGGTCTTCAATCGTCTTTTCACCGTCATGAAGATAGACAAACCGCGTATGACTGCCGCTGATTATCGCCTTTGATTTCCTTTCTCCTTCCCCCTCGCATTCTATCTCTATATAAAGTTTCTCATTGATTCCTTTTTTCTGTCCGATAGCGATCCTATTCTCTGCTATCATCTTTTTGCCTTCCGAGATACTCTCTTCATCTACATCTTTCAGAACTTCAAGTTCATACATCGACTTCCCTTTAAGAGCGCCTAATGCTATCGCTATCGGAAGACCGATCATTCCCGTCCCCGGAATGCCTACACCCATGGCGTTTTTAATAATATTCGCGCTCAGAGTGGCCTTTATTTTCTTTGGCCTTGTTCCTAACAGTTCAGTAGCTTTTGCTGTACATAAAGCCACTGCTATCGGCTCGGTGCAACCTATAGCCGGTATTACCTCCCTGTTTATGAGGTCGATTATCTCATCTTCGCGTTGCGGACTCAACATCAGAAAAGATAAGCTACGCGGAAGTTCCACGAACGGTTACGGGCACTGTAGTTTGTCAGAATCTTGGCACTGACGCTGTAAGTCAAACCTAATGAATAGCTTGCCGACACCTGCCATCTCTGGAAAATCTCACCACCGATACCGAAATCCATACACAGATTGCCGCCCGGGAAATTAAATGTGTTGCCTATTTTGCTATGTGCCACTGTGAAATCGAACGACGGTCCTACGAAAGCAAACGGAGCAAGCTTCTCTTCAAAACCGTTGAAACGAGTATACTTAAATCGTAGATGTATCGGCACTTGAAGAGTGTGAATATAAAAACGTTCCTTACCTAACGCCTGAGACTGCCACATCAGTTTCTCACCCAGATTCACCCATGCGCCAAGCATCTGGTAATACATGCCTATATCGATGCCGAAACCTATGCCCGGAAACATCATTTCACCGATGATACCAGCCGAAAAACCTTCCGTCTGATTCACGCTGACTAAATTCTGTTTGAATTTCAAAGTCGTCAGATCCGCACCTATAACCGGACCGTATCTGAACTGACCCGATGCCTTTTCGGTCAGCGAAAACATCACTATTACTGCGGCTACTAAGCTTATTATTACTTTCTTCATTATGTTCGATTATTCATGATTCATCATGCAAAGATACAAAACCCGTGCGAAATTCCTACTACCTGTCATACACTTTTAACCTTAACTCTTTCTTTTCTCCCCATTTTTCAAGTCATTCGATTTTACCAACTTAATATCAATTCAAGCCTCCTATCTGCGCCAACGCCTTAGCACTTTGGAGACTATATGGAAAATGCTCTCAAAGATTCTATTTATAATGTGCTGAAAATCAATAATATTACTAAATTGGAGAGGTGGTTATTTAAATATATTTAACTTATTAAACCAAACAAACTTTCCTAACTTTGCACCCGCAGTCGGGCGTTCCGTCGCGCTTCCACCAAGGAAGTGAGGAAAGTCCGGGCAACATAGAGCACCATACTTCCTAACAGAAAGCTGTCGGTGACGGCAGAGTAGTGTGACAGAAAATTACCGCCTTTCCCCCACAAGGGGAAGGTAAGGGTGAAAAGGTGGTGTAAGAGACCACCGGAAGGGATAGTGATATTCCTTGCCGCACACCTTATGGGTTGCAAGGCCAAGTATACCGGCAATTAAGGGTGGCTCGCCCGTTGCCGGGGGGTAGGCTGCTTAAGCCGGAGGGCGACTTCCGGCTCAGATAAATGACGGAACGGATCGAGTAACCCTCCACATGGGAGGAAGTGCCGACCCGACAGAACCCGGCTTACAGCCCGACTG
Source organism: Paramuribaculum sp. (assembly GCA_022511125.1). GTDB lineage: Bacteria > Bacteroidota > Bacteroidia > Bacteroidales > Muribaculaceae > Paramuribaculum. The sequence continues at coordinate 82,082 of JAFLSD010000002.1, read as the reverse complement.
CTTTTTTTCTCAAAAATTTCTTGGAAAAATAAATTTCTTATATATTTGCAGAGTCAATCTGCAGAGTGACAAACATATTGAATTTGATGAAGCGTTTTGCTTATCTTGCAAATGAAAACCTGAGAAATTTTCAACGTACGCAAGAGGTAACAAAGCGGTTCTCACGCTATGGCGTGGGCTACTGTTTCATATCTCAGCGTACAAGGTTTTCTCAGGACCGTCATTTGGGGATATGTAATTCAGTCCACGTTTCTTTTTGTTTTAACTGATTGAAAGGACTGTTCGATCAATAATTTATTATTTATGAATAAAATATTATTGTCAATTGTGGTAGCTATATCAACTGCTACCTTTTGTAACAGAATTTATGCACAAGATGAAACGTCATTAAGTAATCTTCAATTATCTTTTGAAGTAGATGTTAACTCTGCAGAATTATTGGCAAGTACAGCTAATTATGGGAATTCAGCTTTGGAGGTTTTAGTATGGGCTAATAATGCCGTTGATGACTTATGTGGTTATTTCAACGGAAGTTGGGCTGATGTAGGCATAACTTTATATTGCACTTTTGGAGGTGATCCCTACACATGTACTACTCATAAAGTTATAAAAGCTATGTGTGCAGTTAATGGTGCAGTTAAGTTGTATATAGAAGGAACAAATATTCCTGAAGCAATCAAACAGACTTTGTTAGCAACTTCTACTATATATAATCTAACAAAAATCGATAATAGAAAATATAAAATTTCAAAATAAGTTATATCAAAAATTTTAGGCACTTGATTATATTATAGTGATAATCAAGTGCTTTTTTATAAGTTTGATAAAATTAAAATTCCATAAAGCTACAAAGATACGTTATCTTATCACTATTTCGTCCGTGAACTGGCAGCCTTCGGTCGAATTGGCCACATAGCGGACATAACGCGCTTTTGTCTTGCCTTCCCATGCGTAGGTTTTGAACGACAGGCCTGACGTAGCTTTCTGTTCATGCTCGATTGTCGCCAATTCGCGGAAATTCTCGCCGTCGTCCGACACGGAGATTACAACTTTCGCCGGCAACCATACGCCGGGACCGATTATCTGCATGAAATCAGCCCCGATATAGCTTATTTCCTCCTCCTTTTCGAGGTCGATAGTTACGTCTACTCGTTGGTTGCCGCGATAAAGGAAACCTTGCCACTTCCCGTCACCGTAGCTCCATCCTCCGCGCTCTCCGTCGGTGAGGGTGCTGTCGAAATTCGCGTTATATCGTCCCCACCACGGAACGTTGTACGTCACTTTTTTGCCCTTTCCCAAGTGGTCTGTTCCGAGAACGGCTTCCCTACGGTTGCCTACTTCTCCGCGCAGGTCGAACACGTGATAACCTTCTCGCTGCATCCTGTCGTTGACTTTCAACGCCCGGGGATAGAAATTGTCCCAATCGCGTAGCTCCTGTGGGGTCCAGCCGATTTCCGAAATAGCTATCATTCTTGGATATAGCATATATTCCGCATGTTGAGCTGTCGGAACATATTCACACCAAAGATTGCCCTGGATGCCGGTGATATATTTCTGGATATCCGCGCTCAGAGTATCGGGCACGGGATTGTAGCTGTAGACTCGACTGAGGGGAGTGTATCCGCTTATTGCCTCGGGCTGCGTGGCAGGAGCATCCTGATAGCTGTCCAGATAGCAATATCCTCCGGGAGCCATGATAGCCTTGTGACCGCTCTCGGCTGCCTTGATGCCGCCCTCGGTTCCGCGCCACGACATCACCGTCGCATTAGGAGCCAGACCTCCTTCCATGATCTCGTCCCAACCGATTATTTCTCGGCCTTTCGAGTTCAAATATTTCTCCATCCTTTCTATCATGTAGCTCTGAAGCTCGTCTACATTCTTCAGGTTTTCCTTTTCCATGCGAGCCAAACAAAGTTCGCATTCTTTCCACGCTTGTTTGCTCGCTTCGTCTCCGCCGATATGGATATATTCAGAAGGGAAAATATCGATGATTTCATCCAGAACGTTTTCGAAAAACTCGAACGTCTTCTCGTTTCCCACGCAGACGTCCGGTTGCTTGCCGTGGGTGCATGACAGTTCGGGAAACGTTGCCGTCACTTCTTCAGAGTGCGACGGCATCTCGATTTCGGGAATGACCGTGATATAACGGTCAGCTGCGTACTCCACGATTTCACGGGCATCCTCTTGAGTCAGATAGCCTCCGTGCGCCAGAGGATTGCTGCCCTCTATATATCGGTTTCCTCCGTCGTTCCATTCTTTCCAGGTTTCCTCGGGTCTCCAAGCTGCATATTCGGTCAGACGAGGATATTTCTTTATTTCGATGCGCCATCCAGCGGCATCGGTCAGATGCAAATGCAGTTTGTTTAATTTCAGTTTGGCTATTGCGTCTATCTGTTTCTTGATAAACTCCTTGTCACGGAAATGCCTTGAAATGTCGAGCATCATCCCGCGATATTCCAATCTCGGATAGTCGGTGATCGTTACAGCGGGAACCTTGTTAGTCTCGTCGGCGAGTTGTATCAGAGTTTGTAGTCCGTAGAAAAGTCCGGCTGCGCCCGTGGCTTCGATTACTATCCCTTTCGGATCTGATACAAGTCGGTAACCCTCAGGTGAATCTGTACCGTCTATACTTTTCACAATGTTTAGGGATATAGCCGGAGTTTTGCCGGCATTTCCGGTCTTCCCGGAATAACCTTGAAGATTTTCCGAAGCATATTTCAGCAGTCGTTCCTTGTCGGGCTGCGGGGCGTTGATGTTCAGCGGGGTTGAGGAAGTTATGGTAAATTCACCCTTGCCTTCTGTAATCGACACCGGTAGAGGTGTTACGGAACTATTAAGCTGGCCGTTAATAGAGGCGTTATGTGCAATAAAAACTGCTAATGCGACGAAAAAAAATTTCTTCAACATGATATGAAATAAATTATTGAAATTAATCTACAAGTTAGAGGTAAAGTGACCTATTAAACAAAATTACAAATAATTATGCATTTCCGCAAATTTCAATCCTAAACCGTTAGGTGGCTCAATCCCAAAAGATTCAGTGTGTCCTGATATGCCGTTTCGGGGTTTAAAAGGACGATTTCGGGGTCTTTTTTCATCCAGGTCAGCTGTTTTTTTGCATATACACGTGTATTTTTCGCTATGCGCGCTATAGCCGTCTCTCTATCCATCTTGCCCTCTATGGCCATGAAAAGTTCCTTGAATCCGACCGTATTCAGGGAGTTCAAATGCCGTTTATGATAAACTTTTGACGCCTCCTCCTCCATGCCTTCCGCTATCATTCGATCTACTCTGCGGTTGATACGCTCAAATAGCGTGTCTCTGTCCCGGTCTAATGCAACTTTCACTATTTTATAATCCCTTTTTACTCGCTTTCCCGTAAGTAGCGACGAATAGGGACGGCCTGCTTGCAAGCTCACTTCTATCGCATGGATCAGACGCTTGTGATTGTTCAGATCGGCTCGGTTGTAATATTCCGGATCCAACTCTTTCAGCCTATCTCTGACCGCCTGAAGACCGCCTTGCTCCATTATGGAGTAAGCTATCCGCCGGTTCTCGGCGGAAATATCCGGAAGGTCGTCGATACCGTTACAAAGTGCGTCGATATACATCATCGAGCCTCCGCAAACGATGCCTAAATCGTTAGTACGCCAGATTTCATTAAGCAGACGGCTCGCATCCTGTTCGAAACGGGCTGCACTGTAATAATCCTCGAGATCGAGAATTCCTACAAGATGATGCTTTGCCTTGGCCAGTTCATACGACGTAGGAGCGGCCGTGCCGATGGGAATATCCTTGTAGATCTGTCGGGAGTCGGCCGAAATGATTTCGCTGCCTGTCGCCTCGGTAATACGGATAGCAAGTTCGGTCTTACCCGAACCTGTAGGGCCGGTGACGACTAATAGTGTCTTACCGTTTTTCACCAACGATTTTGGCTATTTCCACTATCACCTCAGTGGCTTTCTCCATCGAAGGTATGGGCACATACTCGTAACGGCCGTGGAAATTCAGGCCGCCCGCAAAAATATTCGGGCAGGGGAGACCTTTGAACGATAGCTGCGCTCCGTCCGTGCCCCCTCGGATAGGAACTACAACCGGATGTACGCCGACACGTTCCATAGCCGCTTTTGCGATGTCGATTATGTGCATCACCGGCTCGATTTTCTCGCGCATGTTGAAATATTGGTCTTTTATCTCAAGCTCGGCGCAATCGGGAAATTCGTTGTTTATCTTCCTCGTCAGGTGTTCGAATTCCTTCTTTCTGCGTTCGAAACGGTCGCGGTCGTGGTCACGGATTATGTAGGTCAATACGGTTTTCTCTACAGTCCCCTCAATGGATATCAGATGATAGAAACCCTCGTAACCTTCGGTATGCTCGGGCGTTTCCCAGCGAGGCAACATGATGGCGAACTGGTTGGCGATTCTTATGGAATTGATCATCTTATGTTTCGCCGATCCCGGATGCACATTGCGTCCCTTGAATGTGACTTTCGCCACTGCCGCATTGAAATTCTCATACTCAAGTTCGCCTATGGCTCCGCCGTCCATAGTGTAGGCCCAGTCGGCTCCGAAAAGATCCACGTCAAATTTGTGAGCGCCCTGACCTATCTCCTCGTCCGGGTTGAAGGCGATTCGGATTTTACCGTGTTTGATTTCGGGATGTTTCTGGAGATAATCTACCGCAGTTATGATCTCTGCTATTCCAGCTTTGTCGTCGGCTCCTAAAAGGGTATTTCCGTCGGTCACTATCAGCGGCTGACCGATATAATCGTAAAGCTCCGGAAACTCTTCGGGACGCAGAACGATGTTTTTCTCAGGATTTAAAACGATATCTCCGCCGGGATAGCTCTCGATGATGCGGGGCGAAACATGTTTGCCCGACATATCGGGTGAAGTGTCGAGGTGGGCTATGAAACCGATGGTCGGTATGTCCGTACGGTCGCTGTTCGATGGCAGGCTGGCCATCAGATAGCCGTTGTCGTCCAAGGTTATTTCGCTAAGCCCCATTTTCTTTAATTCTTCTTCAAGATGACGTGCGAAAGTCATCTGTCCGGGAGTTGACGGGGTCATATTAGTCAGTTCGTCGCTCTGAGTGTCAAATCTCACATACTGTAGAAAACGGTCGGTTACTGTCATATCTCATTAGTTTTTATTTACTTCCGCAAATGTAATAATTTTAGTCCGTTTATCGGCATCTTTCTCCGTTCGCATGTCTAAATTTTTCTACATATTTTGATAAAAATCTCGTTACACGGGAAAAAAGCGTTTCATCTCAGACTCTTAGATGCAAACTTAGAAATAATCCGCTCTTGAAAAATAATTGGCTCGGGTTTTGTGAAATGAAAAATAGTTGTAACTTTGCGGCGTGAATCGGTGCTGCGGCGTGAAAACCGCTGTGAAAAGGGAACCGGGTGAAAGTCCCGGACAGACCCGCTGCTGTGAGTCCCCCTTAATGGAAGATTCGACCGGAAATAAGGTCACTGTCGTCACACGAGGACGATGGGAAGGCATCCGGAACGATGGGATAAGTCAGAAGACCTGCCGAGTTCATACATAGTTTTGAAGTTTTCGGGAAAATAAGACGTCAAAACAGCATAAAGGCTCATAATGCGACTTCGACCGGAGTGTCGCGGTGGCTTGGAGGCGGATATGTTGAAAGGTCTTTTCCCCTGACATATCTGTCGTTTTTTTATGTGTAAAAAAATTAACATACTGATCCTAACCCTAATCTCGATTCTTGCCGGATTTGAGTGCAAAGCTGTCGTTTTGCCCGTTGACAGCGACAGCGTTGCACCGGAAGTAAGACTGAAGGATGTAACGGTGTCGGGACGCTCGAAATCGAGGCAGCTGAAAGAAAGCACCTTTTCGGCGAACGCCATCGATATCGGTACGGCTGTGAACCGACTCAACACTCTTAACGATCTTATCGGGAAGTCGGCCGGTATACGCATAAGACGCGAAGGGGGAGTGGGATCCGACTACGACCTGTCGATTAACGGGTTGTCGGGCAATTCGATCCGTTATTTTATCGACGGCGTCCCGATAGAAACGAAAGGAAGCGGCATGAATCTTGATAATCTGCCTCTTAATATCGTCGAGAGAGTTGAATTGTATAAAGGGGTCGTCCCTACATACTTGGGTTCTGATGCTCTTGGAGGAGCGGTTAATATCGTAACGAAAAAACGCAGAAACAACTTTCTCGACGCTTCCTATGGAATTGGTTCTTTCCACACACACTCCGGAGATATTACCGGACAGGTATACATACCGAAAACTGCGATTGCCGTCCGACCTACTTTCAGCATCAATTATTCCAAAAACGATTATTTGATGAAAGATGTCGAAGTGTGGAGCGAAAAAGACGATAAATATGTTCTGGCCGACAAGCCCCGTTTCCATGACGATTATCTGTCGTTGTTCGCTCAACTGGAAGCCGGAGTGCAGGATGTGAATTGGGCTGACCAATTTTTCATCTCTTTCTCTTACAGCAAAGTGCATAAGGAATTGCAGACAGGAGCCATGCAAAACAAAGTCTATGGCATGGCCGAACGTAACTCTCACTCAGCCAATATGGCGGCCAGATACGCCAAGAGATGGAAGGCTCTGTCGGCAAGAATCAACCTTTCCCACACTTGGGATCACAGTGAGACTGTCGATACGACTTATAGAAAGTATTCATGGGACGGAACCTATATGCCTTCATCCGGAAACGAATTGAACAACAAGGCGAGAACCATCAGGATATATAAGAGGCCGCTTACGGTGGTTAACGCGGGTCTCGATTATGAACTTAACGGTCATAATACATTTTCGCTGAACTATATGTTAAACCGAAACGGCAATGACCGCACCGATAAGGTCGATAAATCCTTTGAACCTTCGAATGATGTGGTGACGAAGCATATCGTTTCTTTTACCTACTTGCAGACATTTTTCGGGCAAAGATGGCAGACTTCTTATTTCGTTAAAAACTATATCAACAGCCTGTCTATCGGCCAGACTGATAACTCAACAGTGACAGGCTCGTCGGAGATTGATTCCAAGACAACTAAAAATCATTGGGGTGGAGGAGTAGGAACTCGTTTTTCTTTCTCGGAAAAAGCTTCCATAAAAGCCTCATACGAGCACAGCGTTCGTTTACCTCTTGCACGTGAACTATTAGGTAACGGAACCACTGTCTACCCGAATCTGACCTTGGTACCCGAATCGAGCAACAACGTTAATCTCGGCATTTTCGGTAACTGGTATTTCGGAGAAGTCAATCAGATAAGCTATGAAGCCAACGGATTCATCAGGCATGTCCAGAACTATATCAGGGCTACCGTTTCGGAAAGAGAAGGAATGATGCAATATGTCAACGAACCTGCTATCGACATAAAAGGATTTGACTTTGAAATCAGTTACACGTGGGACAATAAATTGCAGATATTGCTCAACGGCAGTTGGAGTGACGCCAGGGATTTAAAAAAATACAAGAGCGACGGAAATCCTTCGGCCACATATAAGAACAGAGTGCCCAACCGACCCTGGATGTTCGGAAATGCTGAAGCATCCTACACTTTCCGTAACCTTACCTCGATGTCCGACAGATTGAGGATCGGAATGGAATATCAATATATCCACTGGTATTTTCTCAACTGGGAGGCCTTCGGCGCTATAGCGACCAAAGCGAGGATACCGACTCAGCACCTTGCCAACATTTCCCTTTCCTATTCATGGCATAATCAACGATATAATATATCCTTGGAATGTAATAACGTATTCGACCGACTGGCATACGACAATTACATGTTACAGAAACCCGGAAGATCTTTCGCAGCGAAATTCAGATTATATTTAAACTAAACATCTTAAATTTAAACTAAAACCCAAATTTTTCAACGATGAAAAAAATCAAGTTTTTTCTTCCCGCTTTTTTAGCCCTGACAACGGCTATGTTTATGGGAGCTTGTTCCGACAATAATGACGGCCCCGACGGTCCCGACGATCCTTCTATCCTCCAGGATTACCATTTCGACTTATGGGTCGCTTTGGATCGACACGGTGGTATGGGACGTGACGTTCAGACTCTTGTGAGAAGCGTTAATTCACTCGATGCCGATCAACCCGAAATCACATTTCAGGGAACGGGAACGGAAGTAAACGCTATTCTTTCACTCGAAACCATCTGCAAAGGAGCCTACTATTATCAAGTACCTGTCTCGGGTGACCGATTCAGCAAATATGTCATCAAGGACAATGAGATCCAAGTGATTGCCGAACGTCGTTTTCAAACCAACACTTATGCGACACGTAAATACACCCACGCATGGATTGACGACAATACGTTGGTCATCATGGCCGCCAACGGCGATGCGAATGCGATTGTCTGGACAAAGCTTAACGCCGACAATATGTCGATAATTTCAGAAGGCACCATGAACATTCCGTTGCCTCAAGGAGGGGAAGTCTTTACGACCTCAGGGATTCTGACTTACAGACCTTCCGACAACAAACTGTTTTATTTCTATTACGCTAAGGACAGCAGCGGACGATACGGGGTGAGGACATCCCCGATGCTGACGGCCGTGATTAATCCCGCTACCATGGCTGTGGAAGCCATCAATACGTGTTTCCTCGATTGCGAAACGGTGGGAACGGCATACGGCGAACTCCTCCAGACAACTACTTTCATATCCGACAGCAACGACCTGTATATAGCCACCGTTTCCGATTCGGGCTCGGGTGAAGAAAGCCATCTCTTAAAGATTCCTGCCAACGCTACGGATTTCGATAAAAATTACGACGGATTCACTGCCGGCGGAAAATTGATTTCGGTGATGTATCTGGGTGGAAACTCTGTGATGGCTTATGCCAGAGATGATTCGTACGGCACCGGAATCGACGATTTCAGCCATTACTATACGGTCATCAATATCCAGACAAAGAGTGCCTCACCTGTGACATACAACGGCAGCCGCCTTGCATTCAGCAGCGGACGCTTCTCGTCACGGATGGCCTATGTAAATCACAATGCATACATAGGGGTGGATCCTCAAGGAGGACAGCCTCAGATTTATATTTACAATGCCGAGACCGGCCAGACCACTCTCGGTGCCAAAATGGCTCCCGGTTATTATTTCGAGCAGATAAGAGTATTGGAAAACACCAAGTAACGACACATGTTTAAGGTTTTATAATATTTTTTGCCACGATGAGGAAGAAGGCGGTGGGAACTTCGGGTTTCCGTCGTCTTTTTCTTATCGAGCCAAATGATTAAATTTGCACGCTAAAATGATCGCCTTATCATGTCTGTGTCTAACAAGATTAAAGGATATTTTTTGGCTGCTTTAGCAGCGGCTGCTTACGGAACTAATCCCGCTTTCGCTGTGCCTCTCTACGAAACAGGAATGAATCCGAACTCAGTTCTGCTGTTCAGATATGCTCTCGGCATACCACTGCTACTGATAGTACTTTTTGTGAGAAAGATACCTTTGTCGCTGAAACGTGACGAGATTTTTCCCGTAGCGATGCTCGGCGTATTGATGGCATTATCATCGTTGACTCTTTTTGAGAGTTACCGATATATGAATTCCGGCATTGCCTCCACATTGTTGTTCGTTTATCCGATAATGGTGGCTGTTATCATGATTTTCTTTTTTCATGAAAAGTTTAAGATAAATCTGTTGATTTGCCTGCTTTTCATGTGCTCGGGTCTTTTCTTGCTTATGAAATCTGATGCTACGACTTCATTAAGCGGTTACGGTTGTCTGTTGGTAATGATTTCAGCCCTGACCTACGCGCTTTATATTGTGCTGGTTAACGTATCGAAAGTCGTTTCTGCCATTCCAACTACCAAGCTGCTGTTTTATGTGCTGATTTTCGGCTGCTTCGTATTTTTATTCGCAATTGCGGCCGGATCGGAGCTCACAGTTCCTCAGAAGGCCGGCGGATGGTTGAATCTTTTTGCTTTGGCACTCATTCCCACAGTAGTGTCCTTGGCATGTACCTCCGCAGCCATTCATCTCATAGGATCTACGTCGACTGCCATTTTCGGAGCGTTGGAACCTGTCACGGCCGTAATATTGAGCATGGCCGTTCTTCGGCAGTCGATTACGTGGCAGGAGATTTTAGGCGGACTTTTGATTGTCGTCGCGACAACAATTGTGGTTGGTGACAAATCGGTGGACAAAATCATTCTTCGAGTACGCAAAATGTTCCCACGCTCCCTGCTCCACAATAACCGGCAACGGTGAAATTTGCACAAGTTTCGTTTGGAAATTAATACACCTGTCAGCACCCTGATGTATAAAAAGCCGATAAAGGCCATTTGCTTGCGTTCTGGTGAGATTTCTTTTAAAATATGTGTTACCCTATTACTCGGATTTTGTCGACGATTGTAGCGCCATTTCTGTACGAAATTTCGAGGAAGCATAATTATCCCCGATTTTACGGCGACAAAAAACAGCCAAGGAGAACGCTCGCCGTCGTTTTGTTGAATGAAATCTATTGTCAGGCAATGGATTGACCCTTCAGGATGATTCGGCGAATCAGCGGGGTGATATACGCATAAGGGAGAAAAGCAAGAGAGGGGAGCGGTTCGGTAATGAATAGATTGGCAAGTTTGCCTACGGTTATGGTGCCTGCCAGATGAGCAGATTCCATGGCGTGCGCGCCGTTGACGGTAGTGGCGTTGAAAGCTTCTACCGGACTCATTCTCATTTTGATACACCCCAATGACATAATAAATCTCATGTCTCCCGACGGTGACGAGCCGGGATTATAGTCGGAAGCCAATGCCGGTCCGATGCCGTAGTCGATCATTTGCCTAACAGGTGCGAATGGCAGATTCGAAAAGAAGGACGCTCCAGGAAGGGCAGTGGGAACAGTCGTACCCCCCGCCAGAAAGCTCATCTCATTTTCGGTTATCTGCTCGAGATGATCCACAGACACAGCTCCTTTACCGACAGCTATTTCCGTGCCCCCGGTCAAAGCGAGCTCGTCGGCGTGAATCTTCGCTTTTATGCCGAACTCGGCCGCACGGTCAATGATTCTTGCGGTATCGTCGACGGAAAAGAAGCCGCGGTCGCAGAAAACATCGACATAATCGGCCAGATTCTCCCGCGCTATTTCAGGCAACATCTCGCGGCAGATGAGGCGTACATAGCCTTCCTTATCGCCCCGGAATTCCGCGGGTACGGCGTGCGCGCCGAGAAAGGTGGATTTAACCACCAACGGCACTGATTCCGCGATACGTCGTATAACCCGAAGCATTTTCAGCTCCGATTCGAGGGAAAGTCCGTAGCCGCTCTTTATTTCGATTGCTCCCGTGCCTTTTCTTATCACCTCGTCGACTCGGATCATCGATTGTTCGTAGAGTTCGTTTTCGCTGATCTTGCGGAGACCTTCGGCCGAATTAAGGATTCCTCCGCCTCTTTTGGCTATATCCTCGTAGGAGAGACCTCGGATTTTGTCCTCGAATTCCTGTTCGCGGCTGCCGGCATAGACGATATGGGTGTGGGAATCGCAAAACGACGGGAAAGCCCATCCCCCCTTCGCATCGATAGTGTCGAACGAGCCTTGCGGCACGTTGTCCATACTGCCGAAACCGGATATACGATCCCCCTCGATCAGAATCCAGGCATTCTGAATCTGCCCGGTTTCATTCATCGCAGCTCCTCTGAGTAATGGGGTGGTTCCCTCGGCTATACCAACCGCACAACCGATATTTACGATAAGGACGGACATGGTTTTTCAATGAAATGGATAGCTTCCTCGATATAGGGATACATCACTACGTCGTCGGATATGAACGGTACATGACGGCGGAACTCCTTGAATATCTTTTCGATAAATTCCGATGATTTCAGCGGACGGCGGAATTCGAGAGCCTGGGCTGCATTGAGCAACTCGATGGCGAGCACCCGCTCGGTGTTTTTTATCACGCGATAAAGCTTCGTGGCGGAGTTGGAACCCATCGAAACATGATCTTCCTGCCCTTGCGATGAAGGGATAGAATCTACCGAAGCCGGCATAGACAAGCCTTTCGACTGACTTACGATCGATGCGGCAGTGTATTGAGGAATCATAAATCCGCTGTTGAGCCCCGGTTTAGCCACAAGGAACCTCGGAAGGCCGCGGTCGCCTGATATGAGCTGATATGTGCGCCGTTCCGAAATGTTGCTGAGCTCGGCCATCGCTATCGCGAGAAAATCCATAGGCTGCGCTATCGGTTCGCCATGGAAGTTTCCCGCCGAGATAATAGTGTCCTGTTCGGGGAAGATCGTTGGATTGTCGGTGACGGAGTTGATTTCCACCGTCATGATACGGGAAACATAATCGATAGTGTCTTTCGACGCACCGTGAACCTGCGGGATGCATCGGAAAGAGTAAGGATCCTGCACATGGATTTTGTACTGACGAGCTATCTCGCTGCCTTTTAACGACTCACGGACGGCACGGGCGGTTTCGAGCTGGCCGCTGTAAGGTCGCACCTCGTTAACAATCGTCTCGAACGGTTCTAAACGGCCGTCGAAAGAATCGAGCGACATCGACGCTATCACATCGGCCCATTGCGAGAGACGTTTGGCGGCATTGACAGCATAGACGCCGTAGGCGCACATAAACTGAGTGCCGTTGAGCAACGCAAGTCCCTCTTTCGAATGAAGTTCTATAGGCTCCCATCCGAATTCCTCGAGAATTTCAGACGAGCACCTGATTTGGCCGTGATAATACACTTCTCCGAGTCCCAAAAGCGGCAGGGACAGGTGGGCGAGAGGGGAGAGGTCGCCGGAAGCTCCCAGCGAGCCTTGCTCGTAGACTACGGGGATGATGTTGTTGTTGAAGAAATCTACTAAACGTTCCACTGTGGAAAGCTGAACTCCCGAGTGACCGTAGGAGAGTGACTGAATTTTCAGAAGGAGTATAATTTTGACAATTTCCGACGGCACTCTTTCGCCGGCTCCGCAAGCATGTGAGCGTACGAGGTTTTTTTGGAGTTCCGATAGACTCTCTTTGTCGATGGATATGTTGCAGAGCGCTCCGAAACCGGTGGTTATACCGTAGAGGGGCACATCGCTCTCTTTGATTTTCTTGTCCAAGTAGTCACGGCATTCAGAAATTTTTTTGCGTGCTTCCTTCGAGAGTTCCAAGCGACTGTTGCTCCTGATGATGTCTCTTATATCTTCTAACGATAAATGGCGTGATGTGATGGAGTGGGTTTTCATACTGAGCGTTATTTTATGATGTTGTCAATCAGTTCGTCTGAAGTGAAATTAGGCAATGTTACTTTTAATTCGGGAGTCCGTTCCATTTCGCGGCGTATAGCGTCGACAGCTCCCCGGTTTCTCGACCAGCTGCGCCGTGCTATTCCGTTGTTTACGTCCCAGAACATCATTCCACGGATGCGGCGGTCGCACTCTTCCGAACCGTCGATCACCATGCCGAAACCACCGTTGATCACTTCACCCCAGCCAACGCCTCCTCCGTTGTGAAGAGAGACCCATGTTGCGCCGCGGAAAGAATCGCCTATCACGTTCTGAACGGCCATATCGGCAGTGCGGTTTGAACCGTCGTAGATGTTGGAAGTTTCACGGTAGGGGGAGTCTGTGCCCGATACGTCGTGATGGTCACGTCCCAGAACTATCGGTGCCGAAATTTTGCCGTCGCGTATCGCCTTGTTGAAGGCCAGGGCTATACGGGTGCGGCCGAGAGCGTCGGCATAGAGTATTCTTGCTTTCGAGCCCACCACGAGGTTGTTTTCGCCCGCTTTGCGTATCCAGGTGAGATTGTCGGCAAGCTGAGATGAGATGTCGGATGTTGCTTCAACGAGCAGTTCTTCAAGTACTTCAGCCGCTATCTTGTCGGAAATTTCGAGGTCTTTCATGTCGCCCGAAGTGCAGACCCATCTAAAAGGTCCGAAACCGTAATCGAAGAACATCGGTCCCATAATGTCCTGGACGTATGATGGATAGCGGAAGGTGCCGTCCGGATTCATCACGTCGGCTCCCGCACGCGAAGCTTCTAACAGGAAGGCATTTCCGTAGTCGAAGAAATACATTCCGCGTGAGGTGAGCAGGTTTATTGCCCTTATCTGACGTCGTAGCGATTCCTTTACTTTTGCTTTAAACTCCTCAGGATTTTCCACCATGAGGAGGTTCGACTCATCATAGGAAAGCCCTGTGGGATAGTAGCCTCCGGCCCAAGGGTTATGGAGCGAGGTCTGGTCGGAACCGAGATCGACGGCGATTTCTCTTTCGGCGAGGCGTTCCCATAGGTCGACTATATTACCCTGATATGCAAGCGATACGGTCTCTCCTTTGGCACGTGCATCCTCGGCGCGGTCGATCACCGGGTCAAGTTCGGTGAAAACTTCGTCAACCCAGCCCTGCGAGTGGCGTTTCTCCACTGCTTTGGGATTGATTTCAGCAACGATGCTCACCACTCCCGCAATGTTGCCTGCTTTAGGCTGAGCCCCCGACATTCCTCCTAATCCCGAAGAGACGAAAAGCATTCCCTTCGGTGTCTGCTGCCCCTCTTTCATCTTTTTTCGGGCGGCGTTGAGCACTGTAATTGTCGTGCCGTGAACTATCCCTTGCGGACCGATATACATGTAGGAACCGGCAGTCATCTGACCGTATTGCGAAACACCCAGGGCGTTAAACCGTTCCCAGTCGTCAGGCTTGGAATAATTGGGTATGACCATGCCGTTGGTTACGACCACGCGCGGTGCTTCGTGATGCGAAGGGAAAAGACCGAGAGGATGGCCGGAATACATCACGAGAGTCTGTTCGTCAGTCATCTCCGACAGATATTTCATAGTGAGAAGATACTGAGCCCAATTCTGAAAAACGGCGCCGTTGCCTCCGTAGGTGATGAGTTCATGCGGATGCTGTGCAACGGCCGGGTCGAGATTGTTCTGTATCATCATCATTATCGCGGCTGCCTGACGTGATTTTGCCGGGTAATCGCCGATCGGACGCGCTTTCATTTCGTATGCAGGTCTAAAACGATACATGTAGATACGTCCGTAGTCGTTGAGTTCACGTGCAAATTCGGGAGCGAGTTCGGCATGCATCTCCTCGGGGAAGTATCGGAGCGCATTTTTTAACGCCAGCTTTTTCTCCTCCTTGGTCAGTATATCTTTGCGTTTAGGCGCATGGCTTACCGACTGATCCAAAGGTCTTAACGGAGGTAGTACCGACGGTATTCCCGCTTTTATGGCGTCCTGAAATTCTTTTCTCTCCATGTCAGGCGATTTTAGTGTTAACGATTTTCAATATTTCCGTTTCGGCGCGGCAAGCATCGGCAGCGAGTTTTTCGGCATCCTTTATCAGCTCGGCTGCCTTTTGTTTGTCGTCAAGTCCGGCTGCGTTGATTTTGACATTGAGCAACGCTCCGAGCACAGCGCTCCGGGCTGCAAGCGCACCTACGCCCGCATCGCTGACCGAGTTGGGATTGCCTTCACGCGCCATTTCTTCAAGTATGGGGAAAGCCTTCATGGAAGCTTGCATAGTGCGTAGCGGCACTACCGTGGCGTAAAGAGTCGCTTCCTGGAGTGCTCTCCGACGCGCCGCTTTCTCCTCTTCGGTCGATTTTGGCATGGAGAATACTTTCATTATGCCGTTGAACGCTTCGGTATCTTCATCGACAAGGGCAAGCAGCTCTTCCATTATCTCATGGCCTTTTTCGGCCCAATCAGAAAATTCCTCCCAACGGTCGTCCCAGCCGGCTTTATGCGATGACAGATTGGCCACCATCGTGCCCAGAGCCGCTCCCAATGCGCCCATATAGGCCGAAATAGAACCTCCACCGGGGGCAGGCGATTCGCTCGCCGTTTCCTCGGCAAAGCCTCTGACTGTCATGTCGACGAGTTGTGCCTTTTTCTCCTCATTGCGTTTTAGCACGTATTCTATGATCTTCTCGTCGGCTATAAAGGGCTTCAGATCATCAAGTCCCATCGATTTTACAGCTATCTTGATGATTTCGCTTTCAGGCAGCCCTAAGGACCGACGCTGTTTGCGAAGGAAATATTTGCCGGCCTCGATAATCGCCTTTTTGGGAATCAGACCGACTATTTCTGTTCCTGTCACTCTCAGACCTCGTTCGCGAGCAGCCCGGCAGACTTCTTCAAAGGCTACATGAAGGGGGGTTACGGAAAGGTCGGTAAGGTTCATGGAAACTTGGGCTATTCCGTATTCGTCGATGAACCAGCCTATTGCCTTGACCGCTTTGAGTGTTCCGGGCTTCATGACCGGTTCGCCCATTTCGTCGCGTACTATCTTGCCGGTTATAGGATTACCTTCTCTGACAGGGCGCCCTTTCTCCCTCACGTCGAAAGCTACGGCATTGGCACGACGAGTCGATGTAGTGTTGAGGTTGAAATTGACAGCCACGAGAAAATCGCGTGCTCCCACGATAGTCGACCCTGTGCGGGCCATCTTTTCGTCGAATGGACGGCATCCGAAATCAGGTGCAAGTTCCGGTGACGCCACTTTTTTCGGCAAAGCTTCGTATTCGCCCTCGCGGCAAACGGCCAGATTTTTTCTCTCGGGTTTCAAAGCTGCCGATTCGTAGCAGTAGGTCGGTATTTCCAACTCGAGGGCTATCCGTTCGGCGAGTTTCCGCGCTAAGGCGGCACATTCTTCGAGGCTGATATTTGCTACCGGAATCAAGGGGAGTACATCGGTGGCTCCGAGACGCGGATGACTTCCTTTGTGTTTTCGCATATCGATGAGTTCAGAGGCTTTTTTTACTGCCTGAAAAGCAGCCTCCACCACCGGTTCCGGCTCACCGACAAATGTCACTACCGTCCTATTGGTGGCCACTCCCGAATCGACGTCCAAAAGCGAAACGCCGTTTATCTTGCTAATTTCTGCTGTTATTTTATCGATAATCTCCAAATCGGCGCCCTCACTGAAATTTGGCACGCACTCTATCAGCTGTTTCTTCATGATATTTATATTTTTTGTATATGCAAAAATAATCAAAAGATAATTACAGGCCACAAAATTAGAATCTTTTAATGGTAAAAAAAGCGTATAAATATCCAAAAAAAGAAATATCTTTCACATATTATGCCAAACTATGCATGTTTAGTCGGCGAGAAGGTGTATTTCGAGGGAGGAGGTGAAGATTTGCGAGGCCTTTCGCAGGCAGAGATTTCGGATTTGAGCGTAGAAGTCGGGATAGATATCGGATGGAACAATATCCCAAAGTTCGCGGGCGAGTTTTATTTGCCTGATTCTTGCTATAGTTTCAGACGTCACTCCCGTCTGTTCGGCCAACGAGGCTATGAAATCTATATTGATTCTAACGTTATGGCTATGCGTATCGAGATGTCCTTCGGCCATTTTTACGGCTTTTCCTATCATTATGCCCATAATAAGCCGTTTCACGCCGGCTTTTTCGGCCGCTTCAAGCGTTTGGCCTATGGCGTTGCCGTAATGGATGAAAGCAAATGGAGGAAGTTCGGGAAACATGGCTTTCAGTTTGCTTTCGCTTTTCGCTCCCGAGTTAATGACGATCGTTTCCACGCCGGCGGCGACAGCTACCGACAGTTCGCGTCTGATAGATTCGACGAACGCTTCGTGTGAGAACGGCATGACTATGCCCGATGTGCCCAGGATGGAGAGGCCGCCTATGACACCCACTTTCGGATTGAATGTGCGTGTAGCAATCTCACGGCCGTCGGCAACGCTTATTTCCACCCTCAGACCGCCCTCAGGATAAATTGACCGGATATTGTCGACAATCATCTTTCTCGGAGCAGGATTGATAGCCGCTTCGCCTACGGCGATACCCAATCCGGGCAACGTCACCCTGCCGACTCCTTCACCTCCGGCGATCTCAATGCCGCTACCGTCGGTTTTATTTACAACGGCCGTAATACGGCAGCCGTCCGTCACATCAGGGTCATCTCCCGCATCCTTGATAACGGTTGCTTTCCAACTTTCCGCTTGTATCATTTTGCAAAAGATAACTTTCATTTCCATCGGCTCGCCGTCAGGAAGCGTGAATTCTATTCTATCCACCGGATTGCCCGTTAAAAGAGCCTTCATCGCCGCCTTTGCGGCAGCAGTGGCGCAAGAGCCCGTGGTGAATCCTATCCGCAAATCGAAAAACCCCGGCAAAAGACGTTCTACGGCCATCCGCAAGCCATAAGCGCCGAAAACTTCTTCGGTCGCTTCCTCCAGGCGGGGCATCCGCACTACATAGATCGGTATTTCGCGCTCTGCGGCCACTTTTAATTTCTCTTCCAAACCTCCGCTGTGGCCGCTCTCCTTTGTTATGATCGCATCGGGATGGAACATATCCAACGCTTTTTCCGCGCCGGGATCATTTTCGTCATAAAAAATCAGATGTTCTGCCTTAACTCCTTCAGCCAAAGCCTTATCTATGGATTCTTTTCTGTCGAGAACACGAAAAATGACTTTACATTCCCTCATTAAGTCTTTAAATTGTGGAATAGTCTGCACGCCTGTCAAAGCAAGCAGAATCTTCGCTCCCGAAAGGTGAATCCTGTTTAGGGCATCGGCAAACGATTCGCAGTAGACGGCTCCTCGTCGAGGCTCAAGCGTTCTCCTCGAAAACCGTATGCAGTCAATTCCCAATGAGCGGCATACATCGGCAATATTAGAATGGAGTCTAACTGCAAAGGGATGAGCAGCATCGACTATCAGACGGATATTTTGGTCACTTACGAAGTCTCTTATTTTGTCTGCGTCCATCGCTCCGGAAACACAGAAGGCATTTTGAGCTTTGATTTCCTGAACGCCGTCTTTCGTGGAGTAGAAAAACGGTTTCCCCGCGCGCTCCAAAGTCTCAGCCGCGATTCGTCCTTCAGTCGTGCCACCGAAAACAAGTATCATAATTACAAAAGTATAGAAAAATCATAAAAAAGGAAATTTTTATATACCTTTGCGGGTCCTTTACTAACTGAAATTGCTTTTAGAATGACGAAAAGCCGATATCTGCTTCCGTTTATATTTTTATTGTTATTGTTCACAGCTTGTAACGATGAAGTTTTTATCGATGGGCCACTTCTTCCCGAAGAAACTTTTGTCAATATAGATAGTGACGATGGAGAAGCTGAGTTGATAATCCCTCTCTATGGATTGGAAAATATAAGTTTGGATTTAATTTCGTCGGGACGAGACTTCTGCAAATATTATAATGCTCAAGGTGAAACGATAAGCAGTGATTCACCGGCTTCGGAGTTGGCGAAAATTGTTTTTGAAAATGATTTTTATGAATTTCAGTTGCTGAAGCAAAATAATCGTTTGGTTTTCACGAGTTTCAGAAGTAAGTCGAATGTTGTCACATGGACATTCCGACTGAAATATGATTATTGTGTACGGTTTATTTATTTCACTGTAACAGGGGGAGGGTCGCAAAATGATTAAGAATTGTCTGAAACAGGTAGTTGCGATTTCACTTACGTTGATTTCACTAAGTTCGTTCGCCGACTCTATCCCTCAGTCGGCCAAGACTCAATGGCGGATTGGTGTGGAAGTCGGTGGCGGCTACGTCCCTCAGTCGAGCGCGTATCTCAAGGGAGAAAATGAATTGGGAAAGAGGATTGAAGCCAATCTGGCAGGGACTTTGAGGCTCGATTTTTCAGATGACCGTCTAAATAGGGATGGTTATACATATAAGGGTGTGTATCAAGGATTAGGGATTGGCGTAAATTCTTTTTTCTCTAATCGACTTCTCGGCACCCCGGTATTGGTCGATGTATTTCAAGGTGCGCCGATTGTCAGCATCAGCGACAGGCTGTCTTTCGGATATGAATGGAAATTCGGTGCTGCAATGGGTTGGAAACATCCGGGCGACGATAGCGGACTCACCAATAGGGTGGTAAGTACGTCGGTGACAGCCCATCTCGGTGTGGGCCTGAAATTTATTTACCGGGTGGACGATAAGTTAGGGATTTCGTTCGGATTAGAAGCAAATCATTTTTCAAACGGTAACACTTCGCTGCCGAATAATGGCGTGAACAATATTTTGGCATCAGTCGGAGCAACGTGGACAATCAACCCGGTTGCCGTTCCCAACGAAAGAAAACCGGAGGCAGAGAAGATTTTCCACGCGAAATGGTTTTATGACATCATCGGTTACGGCGCATGGAGAAGAAAGGTAGTCCATGTAGGGGATATACCGGAGGGCCAGTTATGTCCGGGCAAATTCGGAGTAGCGGGGTTGCAATTTTCGCCTATGCGATGGCTGGACAAGTGGGTGGCGGTCGGTCCGTCGCTTGACTTGCAATGGGATGAAAGCGCCGCACTCGACAGATATTGGGTAGAGGGGACAGAGGGCAATACCATCAGATTTCAGCGCCCTCCTTTTTCAAAACAGATTAGTGTGGGGTTGTCGGCTCATGCCGAACTGACCGCACCGATTTTTGCAGTCAATATAGGGCTGGGATTAAACGTTTTATGCCCTCATTCCACCAAACGTTTTTATCAGTCGCTTACACTCAAAACCTTCGTAACCGACCGAATATTTCTTAACGTAGGCTATCGTTTGGGAAGCTTCAGCGACCCCGAAAATCTTATGCTCGGCCTCGGCTTCCGCCTCTGACAGGAAATCGAGTGTTACCAAAAGTCTTGGAATTCGACTATAAAAAAGAACCTCCGGAAAGTTCCGGAGGCTCAGGGGAGTTATTTTGCTTACGATGTCAAGCCTTGATCAGTTGATGTCAGTCACCGTCGTTCCTCCGATCTTCGACCAACCAGGGTTTTGATAAATTACCGAATTTTCCTCAGACTTGTCAGGAGAAGCCTTGCGGAAAGCACTCTGACCTATAGGAGAAAGATACAGGGCGCGTGTAAAGCTCAAACCGTTGAAGTAAGGATTATTCAGAGCCGAGATCTGATAAGGTCTTACATAGTCGCCGGAGATTTCGGGGTCGGACATGTTTCCTGTTCCACCCGGAACATCAACAATAACGTTTACACCTAATTCAGTAGGTGGAACTCCGGTTTCATATTCTACACCGTTTATCACCATTCCGAGTTTCTTTCCGTCGGTATCCATCAGGTTGAGAGGATTAAGACCGGCCGAGATATCGTATACGGTACCCCAGAATTTCACGCCTTCGATTTGATAGGGAGTAGTGGCGAGCTGATCCAGAGCAGCCCAGCGACGTAGGTCGTCCATACGGAAACCTTCAGCCATCAATTCGCAACGGCGTTCACGACGTACGTTATAGATCATTGCGTTTACAAGAGAACCTGCGGAATATGCGCCCCAGTCGCCGAGAGCTTCCTGACTCATATCGGTAGCTGCGATTGTCTTGTTGAAATCAGCGTCAACCATGGCGCGCGTACGCAATGCCTGCCAATAGCTTGTAGCGTTTCCGTCGGGACTGCCGTTAAGCTCTACACAAGCTTCGATATAGTTGAGCATAGCTTCCGTACCGCGTATCACGATTGAACCCTGTACACCGTGGTTATGTTCGCCGGGATTGGGCGTGTAAACC
This sequence comes from Paramuribaculum sp., assembly GCA_022511125.1. Classification (GTDB taxonomy): domain Bacteria; phylum Bacteroidota; class Bacteroidia; order Bacteroidales; family Muribaculaceae; genus Paramuribaculum. The sequence continues at coordinate 60,622 of JAFLSD010000002.1, read as the reverse complement.
ATACCTTTCTTAATGCCGAAACCTGTAACAAGTCTTGTTTCGCTTGTGCCCGTTGTCAACCAACCTTCCTGAAACAGTTCTGTAGTGCCATCAGTGTTATAGCAACTGATGCTCTGGTCGCCTTTCGTGAAAATCTGGATGCGTGAGTCGCGATTCTGCAACGTCGCCGTAACACCTTGGTTTTCCCATTCGGGATCATAACCCGAACCTGTGGCATAAATCGGCAGGCCGTTCTGCATCACGAAAGAATTTACCATACCGCGTGTCCAACCGGAATTACCGCCGTTACGCTGGAACTGCATGTAGATATTGTTGTAGATAGATTGTCCGAGATTGTATTGCTTGTAAAGCAAAACTTCGTTATAGTTCGTTAAGTTCTGTTCTGTAAACATAGCGTAATACGGATTAAGAATCGAACCGTCGGCAGCATAACCGTTCTCGGTACCCGTATTTGTTGCAAGATTGCCGAGTAAGGCTGTTGCAACCGGCTGAGCCGATGCCATAGCTTCGGTCAAGAAGTAGTTGATTTCGGTGTCGATATTGAATCCGTTGAGCATCGACTGATCGCCGGGCCAACCCGGTCCGCCCGGAACGAGAGCCGTTCCTTTGTGGTATTTAAGCCATGTGCCTTCGAACAGAGCCACACGCGAGCGGAGCACCTGGGCGCAAGCCTTGTTGAGACGCTGTTTGCCTATCCCTGAAGGAGTAGTCTCAGGCAGAAGATCTATCGCGTTTTGGAGATCACTCAGGATTTGACGTGCCACCTGATTGCGAGGATAACGTACCGATGCTTCTAACAACACTTCTTCTTCGTCGGGAAGAGCCGTCAAGATAATTGGATAATCTCCTATTTCCTTATAGTTTTTCCAATAAAGATAAGCGCGGAAGAAATACATCTCGCCGATATACTCCCTTACCAAGGCGTCACCGCCTGTGATCTGACCGGCTTCATATTTAGGAAGAACCTGGTCGAAGAAATAGTTGGCGTTTCTGATTTGGGTGAAATCCCAATAAGTTCCGTCACCGGAAGGAGTACGGTTGTTGGACGGATCCCAAATAGTAGAAGCCGACATTCCTACCTGGTTGTCGGTTCCGTTGTCCAGGATAAACGTTCCTAACGAATACGTGTAGAAGTCATGAACCGGGAACTGACCATAAAAAGTGATGGCGTATGCAGCCAGCTGATCTGCGGTAGAAAAGAATGTTTCGGGAATCAATTGCGACTGAGGTTGTTCGTTAAGGAAATCCTCGCACGAACTCAATCCTATCAGAGATGTCCCTAATATTAATGCTGATATATATTTATTCATGGTTCTCTGCATTTTAGAAAGTTATATTAAGACCAAACGAAAGAACTCTCGAAAGAGGATAAACCTTGCCATAACCGTATGCGTTATAATAAGCATCGACGAGTTCGGGGTCACCTGTTCCGGTGAAGTCTGTGATTGTGGCGAGATTTTCACCCGAGAAGAATATGCGAAGGTTTTCTATATACGCTTTACGAGTGATACTCTGAGGAATAGTGTAGCCTAACGTTACGTTTTTCAGACGCCAGTAAGCGGCATTCTGTAGATAGCGGCTCTGTCTCTGGAAGTTACGGCCACCCGACCAGTTGGGTCGTGGATAGTAGGAATCCAAATTCGGGCCGAGCGGGTTTGTCGTGTCAGCCGGACGGAAATAGTCAAGATGCTGTACTAAGGCTGCAGCCTGCCATTGATTGTTGGCCATCGGTCCAGTAAATACAGCGTCAGAAGCCCAATAGTCGCGCTTACCTATGCCCTGCATGAAGATTCGCAGGTCGAAGCCTTTCCATTGCATGTCGATGTTCGCGCCATAGCTGTAACGAGGTGTGTTGTTACCGATGATCACCCAGTCGCCGCTGTCGTCGGCAGTATAATTGCCTTGAGTAAGACGTCCGTCACCGTCGATGTCGGCATACATAATGTCGCCTGCGCTCCAACCTGAAGCTGCAATGATGCTTTGGTTTACGGATGCAAGGTGCTGGTCCATTTCTTCTTGAGTCTTGGCGAGCCCTTCAGTTACGAATCCCCAGATTGAACCCAGTTTAGCACCTTCATAGTAAGGTCCGTAAATCGAGCTGCCGATGCTGAGACTCTTGCCAGGATTGTTGTCGTATTCGTCGATAGTGATCTGGTAGTCGGAAATGTTGAAAGAAACACCATAGCTGAAGTCTTGGATTCTATCTCTCCATCCTAACGTTACTTCCCAACCTCTCGATGTCATCGAGATGCTGTTGATGTTAGGAACGCTGGCACCCAAAACGCTTGGAAGATCCGGACCCGGTCCCACCATGTCCATAGTCTTGCGGTTGTAGTAGTCGAACGAACCGGTCAAACGGTTGTTGAAGAATCCCCAGTCGAAACCGATGTCCCAAGTGCGGTTCTTTTCCCAAGTCAAGGTCGATGCTACAAGAGACGGAGGAGTAGCTTGTGTCTGTTTCTGGTTGTTTACAAGCCAGCCGTAAGTTCCCGAGCTATAACCCATGTTGCTGTATGTAGGATACCAGCTGTTTGTGTTCTGGTTGCCTAATCTACCCCACGAGTAGCGTACTTTCAATGTATTTATTTTCTGGCGAATGTCTTCAAACCATGTTTCGTTGGCTACATTCCAACCAAGCGAGAACGAGGGGCTCCATGACCAGCGGCTGCCTTTACGGAAACGCGAAGTGCCGTCGTAGCGGAGGTTGCCTTCCACGAGATACCGTCCCTTGTAGTCATAGTTGATACGGCCGAAGAAACCGGCTGTAGACCATGTGTTGGTGTACCCGGAAACGTTAGCTGTTCCGTTGGTAGTGTCAAGCCACGGTATGTCGTTCAGAACCTCTGTGCGCGATGCGCTGAACACCTTCTGATTGTACCATTCGCTCTGGAAACCGGCCATTACTTTAAATTCGTGAGCGTCGTTGAGAGTCCATTGGTATGTTCCGTATACGTTGGGATTGAAATAATTCGCTTTATAGTTATAATCATATACCGATGAATTTGACGGCATTGCGGCTGCATTGTCTTGATAAGCCACGTCGTCGACGCTGTAAGAATAAGTGTTCAGATAGTAACGGTGAGTGTTATTGTGGATCGAACGATAGTTAAAATCTGCATTAACCGTGAATCCTTCGAACGGAGTTACTAAGAAGCTGAATTGCTGATCCAGCTGGTCTTGTGTCTTATTATAGCGACCTCCATCCATAAGAGCGGGGATATAAGATTCTCGTACATAATGGCCGTTGGGGTCAACTGTCGGAATCAATGGCCAATAACGCATTACATCGTGATAGAACTGATTGCTCGCTGTTTCGCCGATAAGCGACGGCGCGTCATAGTTGTTCCTCCACCATTTAGTAGCGTAACCAAAATTGAGCCAGTTGGTCAACTGAAGGTTTACACGGCCTGTCAGGTTGTATCGCTGTGAATTGTCGTTGCCGTAACGTAAAATACCTTCCTGTGAAAGGATGCTTCCGGAGAAATAATAACGGACTTTCTCTGTGCCGCCCGTAATAGTCAGGTTGTGTTCCTGCGAGAACGGATTTTTGCCGAAATGTTCGTCAAGCCAGTCGGTGTTGGCTATCGGCAGGATGTTGGGATAATCCCATACTTCCCAGTGTCCGTTGTTAGTGTTCTCGAACATCGTCGGACCTATACCGGTCTCCATATAGTTCTTAATTTGATCAACTTTGAAGTCCGGAAGCCACTGACCCGCACCTGCGTTGATCGAACCTTCGTTCATGATCAAAGCGAAGTTGTAAGAGTCCATCTTCTTTGGCATGCGAATGTTGTGACGCCAGCGGAAAGAATCGCTATAATTGATAGTGATTTTGCCTTCTTTTCCTTTCTTCGTGGTCACGAGGATCACACCGCCGGCAGCGCGCGAACCGTAAATTGACGAAGCAGCCGCATCCTTAAGGATGGAGATGTTTTCTACGTCCTGAGGGTTAACGGTTTCTAGTGCTCCTTCCATACCGTCGATAAGGATGAGCGGCGTTACGGAAGCACCCGTTCCGATCGTTCCCGTACCGCGGATATTCATCGATCTGGTAGCCGAAAGGTTACCTCCCGTACTCGGCGCGGCAACGTTCAGACCCGGTGCGAGACCTTGAAGTGCATCGCTTACCGACGATACCGGACGATTCGTCAGTTCTGCTGCGGATACAGTGGCCACAGCACCGGTGAGGTTGGCTTTCTTCTGCACGCCGAAACCTACCACCACCACCTCGTTAAGCGACTGTACGTCGTCTTCCAGTGTGATGTTGAGCGGCGTTCCTTCCCATTTAGTTTCTACCGGCTTGCAGCCGATCATCGAAACGCGGATGGTCTGGCCTCTTTCGACTCCCGGAATTGAGAAATTACCGTCGATGTCGGTAGAGGCTCCTTTTGTTGTGCCTACAACCAGAACGGAAGCACCCGTCAGAGGATCACCGTACTGGTCGATTACCGTACCCGTCGCTGTTTCCGGCGCGGGCGCTGCTGAAGCGGAGGCCTTAAGACCGCCGAACGTCAGCACACATAGCGAGAGCAGCATTGCGGCGATTCCCGACAAACGCTTGCTCTTAATGCGGAAATTGTGATACATGTTGTTAGTTATTTTGGTTATTATTAAAGGTTGAAAAATATTTAACTCCCGGATTTTCCGGAATTTAAAATCATGGTAAGATCTTGATTTGCGTTTAGTTTTTTTTAAAATTAGGTTAATGATGCAAAATTAATGCAAATGGGATATTATTACCCCCCCTATGGTTAAATAAAGTTAATAAATTGCAAATCGGAGAAGTTTTAACACTTCCATAGTATTTTCCGAAAAACTGTTGGCGTGTTTGATAAAGGTCGCTGTCGGTGAAAGATGATTAGGGTTGTTGTGTGTTAACAGTCTGTCCTTCTTTGAGTCCTTGAGGTGGATTGACGATATAACGTCTGCTTTTGCCGAGTCCCGATTCGACGATGCGCAACGAGTCGTTGTATACAGGGCCCGGTTTGATAGGGATGCGTACAGCGTGATTTTTTTCGTCGACTGTAAAAATAGCCGATCCATCTTTGTCGGTTACTACTGCCGAGTTTTTGATAATGATAGCGTCGGTCGCTATCCCGTAGGGTATATGAGCGTTGAAAGGAAGTCCGCTGCTCAGATTCCGGGAGTCGTTGGTGATAAATAGTGTGATGACGGCAGAGTCGGATGCGCTGGTAATATCGCCTATACGTGCATATCTGTAAGTATTGAGGGGCTCTGCGAATCTCATCATAACACTGTCGGTTGAAAGTGAATTGTTCTGACGGAAATTCTCAATCTCCTTGAGGTCGGCCACGCTAAGCGATATGCGGGCACAAAGTGTGTCGTCGTTCGCTACGGTGGCGAGCCGCAACGGGTTGGTTTCTCCTCCGACGTAAGCGTACTGAGTGATGGTGTCGCGTGACAGGGTTCCGTTAAACGGGGCGCGGATACGGCAATAACTCAATATTTCCTCGGCTTTGGCAAGCGCTGAGCGTGCGTTGTTGAGCCGTAGGAGTTTTTTGTCCATAGTTTCCTTGGCTTGTTTTAAAGCTTCAGCCGATATTTCGTTGGCCGACGCCTTGCGCTGTGCCGATTGATAGAGTTCGAGGCTGTTTTCATATTCCGCAGTAGCCGTGGAGAGCGCTACGTGAGCCTCATGGACGGCGTCGAGGTATGGAGTGTCGTCGATATAGTAAATAAGTTGTCCTTCTGTTACTTTGGAGCCGGGCGACGCATAGATTCCCAAAATTTCCCCGTTCACACGCGCTATGAGTTCCTCGATTCGTGCAGCTTCGATAACGGAAGGGTAAATTTTCGTCAAGGTGACCGTACGGATTTCCGGTGAGGCCATGACCATAACCTCGTCAGAAGACTCACCACGGCTTCCGCATGAATTGAGCATTATAGTCAATACACAGAAGGTCAGTATGTTTGCGAAGTGAATTTTCATCTCTAATCCGTTTGATCCTAACGGCAAAATTACAAAAAAACCGTATTAACGCAAAAATGGATTCCGTGGGGATAATTTTATACTCACAAGGATGCAATAGTCAAACTATGCCTTAAAATCGATTTTTAGGGGTGTTGGATGCAGAGAAATCTTTCGGATGATAAAATATATTACTGAGAAATTTTAACGCGCTGAAGGTGCCTTAAAATCGATTTTTAGTTTTTGATGAATTTTTTCCCGTTTTGGATATAAATCGTTCCGGGTCGTAGATCATCCGGTCTCACCATGTTGCCCTTAATGTCATAAATCGGGCTGTCGGAGAGGTTATTTCTGTCATCCTCAGGCTTTTCGATGGCAGATGTTGAATCGTCGACATCGAAATAAGAGTCGAGTTGGTCGTGTCGGTCAGCATACCACTGCACAATCAGGTCGATTTCCGCACGAAGATCGTCGACATATTTGGGGCGATCTCCCCGGGCGTTCCAATAAGTGACGTAACGCTCCCATGTTCCGGTGCTCTCAAACAGTTCACAATATCCGTAAAGGCGTGATGCCACCGAGTCGACGGCGAAGCAACCTGAACGCGTTTCAATCCATCGGTTTCGCAAATTTTCTTTGAACGACGACTGGCCGATGAGAGCGGAAAACGGAGGATCGGCCGACTTCATTATGTCCGCAGGAGACCAGGAGGTGTATTTGCCGTCGAAATAATCGCCGTTATAATGGCCTCCGAACGATGTGTCAAGATCCCAGGGCGTTACGATAAATTTAGCTTTGTCTCCTTTTCCCTGGATGTTCTGTATCGAGAAATATTTATTCTTGAAGCCCCAGTTGTCGGTTATGGCCAGTGCCATTATGAAGAGAGTGTAGTCGGTAAGGTTCTGACTGTCGAAATGGGATGAAATGTAGTTGTAAGAGTTCAGATTGCCGTCGGAATAGTATTCTACAAGCGGTTGCCATGCAGCCAACCCCGGATAGTCTTCGGGTTCATGGAGTTCCCATGCGTCGTGCCACTGTGCCACCCATACAGTCGAATCGTTGAAGAAGCCTGGAGTGTTCTGATCGCCAATATCGTTTGTGCCGTTTTTGTAGAGCACGCCGCGGATTGTCACCGATCCGTCGTCTTCCACCTGGGGTTTCTTGAGATCGAGCAATTTCCGGTTGATTTTGTCGGTAAGGCAGTATATGCCCTTATACTGTCCGTTAAGATAGACATCGACAAAACGGCCCACAGTACCGTTGCGGTTTCCGAAATCGGTTTCATAAGGCAAGCGGTAAAGGGAATTCCAGATATCGAAACAAACACGATTACGCATGCATATCCTGTCGATTGCCATTGCATCGAGTATGAACGACGACGCTTTGCGGAGACCGAGCAGATCGGTGTCGAACTCATCGCCTTCTTCATTTTCAAGCTTCATGTTGAATGAAGGTTTCATTGTGTATTGCTTGGCCGTAGCTCCACGCGTCTTGACTTTAGCCGGCAGACTCACGGCCGCTCCGTCGATATCGGTGAGAATCATTTCGCCCTGGATATAATCGTCGGTTAGCTCTGCGGATGGGAAATTGACTTCAAGCACCGGAAGTCCTTGCGTGAATGCGCGCAATGATACGGAAATGATGGCGAGGAGAAGTAGGATTCGTTTCATGAAGGCAAAAAAATATCTGTGGAACCTCCGCAAAGATAAGAATAAATTCTTATTTTGCAGGCCAAAAGGCGAAACAAACGGCACCTACCAGACAAATGAATGAGCAGATGTGGTTCCAATGTAGTTTTTCGCCCGAGAAGAGAAACATAGCCACGATGGTGAAAACTGTCAGCGTGATTACCTCCTGAATGATTTTCAATTGAAAAAGGGAAAACGGGCCACCGTTGCCGTTAAATCCCATCTTGTTGGCCGGAACCTGGAAACTGTATTCGAGAAGGGCTATACCCCATGATACCAAAATCACGACGGCAAGTGGCCACCCTTTCGAAATGCCTGTCTGCTGAAGCTTGAGATGCCCGTACCAGGCGAACGTCATAAATATGTTTGAACAAACGAGGAGGAGGATGGTGAATATGGCTGTCTTATTCATGGCCTCTGTATTGTCAGACTAATTTTTCAAATGATGAGGGGACGGGAGTTGAGAAGTTCATTTCTTTTCTCGTGATAGGGTGAACGAAACGGAGTGTCATGGCGTGAAGTGCCAGGCGATGTATGGCGTTGGGACTGCCTCCATAGCGTCGGTCACCGCTTATCGGAGTGCCGTTGTCTTTCATGTGCACGCGGATCTGGTTCTTTCGGCCGGTGTCGAGCTCCACTTCGAGGAGTGATTTTCCGTTGCCTTCCTTCAAGGTCCGGTAACGGGTAACGGCAAGTTTGCCTTTTTCGCGGTCGTTGGTAGAATAGACTTCGTGAGCGGAGTTCTCGGCAAGATAGCTTTTAATCGTACCCTCCGGCTTCTCCGGTTTGCCTTCGACAACCGCTACATATTTTCGATTCAGAACCATGTTGTTCCAGTTGTGCTGCATGATGTTTTTCGCTTCTTCGTTTTTTGCGAACATCATCAGTCCGGATGTGTTCTGATCGAGACGGTGTATGACGAATACCTTGCATCGTGGGTCGTTCCACTTCACATATTCCTTTAGTATTGAATAGGCTGTGCCGTCGGATTTTTTGTCGGTGCCCACCGACAGAAGTCCGTAGCCTTTGTTTACGACAATGATGTCGTCGTCCTCATAGACGAGCTGCATACGTCGGTTATGGAACACATGGAAAGGACGGACGAAGTTTACCGCTACTTCGTCGCCGGGTTCGAGCGGCCAGTCGAATTGTGTTTTGGGATAACCGTTTACGGCCACCTGGTCATGTTTGAGCAGTTCTTTGACGGTGGTGCGTTTCTTTTCAGGCATAGCCTTCTGGAGGAAACTCATCAATGTGTCAGATTCACAGACCGGAAAAGTTGCTATTCTGTCGGGTGTGAACGAATTCTGCTTGGAACCGGGCTTGTAATTCTTCTTTTTTGCCATAACCTTTATTTTTTCTTGGCAGAACCTCGGCGAACGGGACGCTTCGGAGAGTTTTCCTGTTTGGCAATTAGCTCACGACACTCTTCAAGTGTCAGCTTTGAAGCGTCGGCCACTGTTTTGGGAATTTTGAAGTTATTGCCTTTGAAAGAGATATATGGGCCGAAACGACCTTTAAGAACTTGCAGTTCCGGTTCTTCAGCGTATGTGGCCATGATTCGGCTCTGTTCGTCGGCTCTCTTAGCGAGAATGAGATCGATTGCCTCGTCGAGTGTCACAGCCATCGGTTCAAGTTCCTTGGGCAGAGAAACGAATTTACCGTCATGTTTCACATAAGGACCGAAGCGTCCGATATTCACACTAACTTCCTTGTCTTCGAATGAACCCAAAGAGCGGGGTAGTTCGAAGAGCTTAAGCGCATCTTCGAGAGTTATATCAAAAACGGATTGTTCCTTTCTGAGCGAGGCAAAAAGAGGTTTTTCAGCATCAGTGCTTTCACCTATCTGCACCACAGGGCCGAAACGTCCGATTTTTACCGAAACTGTTCGTCCCGATTTGGGGTCGGTTCCCAGAATGCGTTCACCGACTTTGTGTTCGAGCTTCATTTCTTCCGTTCTTGCCACTTCGGGATGAAACACATCGTAGAAATCGGTGATCTCATTGTGCCAGTCAGCATTTCCTTCGGCTATCTTGTCGAAACGTTCTTCGACAGAAGCTGTGAAATTAAAGTCGAGGATGTTGGGGAAATTATCTGTCAGAAAGTCGTTTACGACCATGCCGATATCGGTGGGAATGAGTTTGCCTTTGTCGGCTCCGGTAATTTCCGTTTTCTCTGTCCGGCTTATTTCACCGTTTTCGAGTGATATTATTTTGATTTGTCTCTCATGTCCCTCTTTATCGCCTTTTTCCACATAATCACGCTGTTGGATGGTGGAGATAGTGGGTGCATAGGTTGAAGGACGTCCGATGCCGAGTTCCTCCATCTTCTTGACGAGCGCGGCCTCGGTGTAACGTGGCGGGTGAAGTGTGAAGCGTTCGGTAGCCGTTATGTTCTTGGCTTCTAATTTCTCTCCTTTTACCGTTTTCGGGAGGAAGCCGTCACCTGTCGAAACATCGTCGGAGTCGGTTCCTTCGGAGTAGATACGTAAGAAACCGTCGAATTCTACGGTCTCACCTGTTGCGGTGAAATGTTCCGAACGGTTATTAGGAGTGATTTCGATTGTAGTTTTTTCGAGCTCTGCGTCAGCCATCTGTGAAGCGACTGTGCGTTTCCAGATAAGGTCGTAAAGTCTTTGTTCCTGACTCGGAGCCTCGATTGACCTGCGGTCGATATAAGTAGGACGGATCGCTTCGTGAGCTTCCTGCGCCCCTTTGCTCTTGGTATGATAATGTCTTTTTTGATGGTATTTTTCACCCAGCTTCGACGTGATTTCTTTTCCAATAGCGGATATGGCTAAAGCAGAAAGATTGAGCGAGTCCGTACGCATGTAAGTGATGTGACCCGCCTCATATAGCCTCTGTGCGAGCATCATAGTCTGCGAGACGGTGTAACCTAATTTTCTCGAAGCTTCCTGCTGAAGAGTGGAAGTGGTGAAAGGAGGAGCCGGGGATTTTTTCAAAGGCTTGACGGATACGTCGGTAACTGAAAAGAGAGCTTCTTTGCAGTCACGGATATATTGCAAGGCCGACTCTTCGTCGGGAAGTCTCTTCGATAGTTCGGCTTTGATCTGTGTCCCTTCGGGCGTGGTGAACACTCCGGTCACTCGGAAATATTGTTCGCTTTTAAAACGCTTGATTTCGTGTTCTCTTTCGACGATAAGACGGACTGCTACTGATTGTACGCGGCCGGCTGAAAGTGCGGGTTTTATTTTGCGCCATAGCACAGGCGACAGCTCGAATCCCACTATTCGGTCGAGCACACGGCGCGCCTGCTGGGCATCGACAAGATTAAGGTCGATATCACGAGGATTTTTAATAGCGTTAAGAATTGCGTCCTTAGTGATTTCGTGGAAGACTATTCTGTGGGTCTTTTTCGGGTCGAGTTTCAGTTCGTCGAAAAGATGCCATGCAATGGCTTCACCTTCACGGTCTTCATCAGATGCGAGCCATACGGTGTCGGCTTCCTTAGCATATTTCTTCAATTCCTTGACAAGTTGCTTCTTGTCGTCGGGCACTTCATATTCCGGCGTAAAATTCCCCTCTTTGTTTAGGCTAAAATCCTTCTTGCGTAAATCGCGGATATGCCCATAGCTTGATTTCACAGTGAAATCAGGCCCAAGAAAGTTTCCTATAGTTTTGGCTTTTGCCGGCGATTCGACGATTACCAGATTCTTCATCTTATTATGGTTCGCTTAAGTAAGTTCTTAAAATTTCAAGGCACAAAATTAGAAAAAGAATTTCATATAACGTTAATATTGGAATTCGCTTAAAGGTGAAACCTAAAAAAGCAGGTACTGTAAATGGCAGATATTTAGGCGGTAAATAAAAAATGGTGCAACGATTTATTTTTTCGCTGCACCACTTGTTTTGCTTCAATAAAAATCTTTACTGAATGAAAATTTTCATCCTGTTGACGATATAAATACCTCTCGGCAGGTCATTAATGCTGTTCTTGTCTTTGGTGTTAAGCACATTGACTCCATTGAGATTATATACACGGTAATAACCGTCGGAATCAGCCGAAATGTTGTCGATTGACGAAGGATCGTCAGGATTGTCCGGGACTTCGGGTTCGTTGTCATCTTCTTTGATCACAGTTACCGTACAATCGGCTGAAACTTCTCCGCATGTTGCAGTAATTACTGTAGTTCCTTCGTTGAGAGCATGCACGATACCATTTTCATCGACTACAGCCACATCAGTGTTGGATGATGTCCATACTACAATGTCGGTAGTGTTGGCAGGTTCAATTGTTTCGATCAGATCCTCAATTTCTCCTATTGTCAGGGTCAGTTCGGTATAGTTCAGCGTGATAGCTTTAGCAGGATTTAATACCGTAACGTTACAGCTCGCAGTGATGTTTCCGCAAGTAGCGAAGATAACTGCAGATCCGGGAGCGTTTGCTGTAACGATGCCATTGTCGACCGACGCAATGGACGGATTGTCGGAAGTCCATGTAATAGTAGCGTCAGTAGTAGTTTCAGGCAAAACCTGAGCCTGGAGAGTAGTATTATCGCCAACATTAACTGTGAGTGCGGTTTCGCTAAGGATGATCTGTTCGGCAGGAGTCGCTTCAACAGTAACGGTACATGTTGCACTTACATCTCCGCACGATGCTGTTATAATAGCCGTACCAACAGCATAAGCTGTGATTAGTCCTTCAGATGATACATCTGCAATCTGCGGATTGTTTGACGACCAGATGATAGTCTTATCTGTGGTATTGTCAGGCACGGCAGCTGTCAGTTGTTGTATCTGTCCGGCTCTCATTGTAGTAGCTACCATGCTGATTACAACTTCTTCGGCAGGAGTGGGACTTACTGTCACTGTACATGTGGAAGATATATCGCCGCACGTTGCGGTTATTGTCGCACTTCCCACTGCAATTGCTGTAACGGTTCCATCAAGGGAAACGGTGGCAATGCTTTCATTGTCGGATGTCCACGTTATCGTTTTATCCGTTGCATTCTCAGGCATCACTGTAGCCGTCAGTTGCTGACTTTGAGTTGCTCTAAGAGTGATATTATTATCGCTAAGTTCGATGGAAGTTGCCGGGATTGCATTGACAGTAATGCTGCAAGTAGCGGTAATAAGTCCGCAGGTGGCAGTGATGGTGGCTTGACCCGGATTTATAGCCGTCACCACACCTTCCGCCACGGTAGCAACGGTCTCATCGTTTGATGTCCAGACAACTGTTGGTATGGTTGTGTTGGAGGGTTGAACTGTTGCTGTCAAGGTTACGGTTTCTCCAGGGGTTAACACTGCCGTTGCCTGATTGAGGATCACTCCGGTAGCTTCAATGGGGTTGACTGTTATAGCATATTTTGCAGATAAATCACCGCATGTAGCTGTAACGACAGTTGCTCCCGGATAAATAGCCTCTAATTCTCCTGTAGACGAATTGATTGTAGCTACATCAGTGTTACTTGAACTCCATTCAAGCGGATATGTGATTGAGCTTGGGAACACCTTTGCGGTAAATGTCATAACATCTCCTACGTATATGTCGCTAGTAATCGGGTTAATTTTTACGTAAGCATCAGGATTTTTGACGATTGTGACATCGCACGTAGCTGAATAACTGCCACAAGTTGCCGTTACTACAGCTGAGCCGGATACTTCTCCCGTCACTTTTCCGCTGTCGTTTATTATAGCTGCGCCATTGGGGGTGGAAACAATGCTCCAAACCACAGGCTGAGTGGTATAAGCCGGCTCCAAAATAGCTTTCAGCTGTCCCGAAATGCCTTCATATAATTGGAGTGAAGTTTTGTCCAGACTGATTCCGGTAGCTTCTACCGGGATTGCCATGTAATTTCCGAATATTTTCCACAGGCTATTGCTCTTATATGCCTGAAGGGATGTGTTATACACGTTCAGAGTGATTGATGATTGCTGAGTTGCTCCAAAAGTGTCACCAGAAATGGCAGGGGGATTGAAGGCGCGACATGTGATTTCCCTTAAGGACGTGCAGTGATTGAATGCATAGGATCCTATTTGAGTGATACTTTCAGGTAGGTTTATGGAAGTCAGAGAAGTGCAATAATAGAAAGCAGACGCAGGAATGGCGGTCAGATTGTCCGGAAAGTTTATATTAGCGAGAGCCGTACAACCGTCAAAAGCTTCCGCACCTATTTCAGTTAATGAATTGGGAAGCATAATCGACATCAGTCCGCTTCTTGCAAAAGCCTTTTCACCTATAGAAGTCAACGTTTCAGGAAGATTGATGTTTCTGAGGCTTTTGCAGTCAGTGAAGCAATTTAAAGGAATAGTCGTGATTGATTCCGGAAGATTCACACTGCTTAAAGCCGTGCAACCGTAGAATGCATGATTTCCTATTGATGTTACTGTTGAAGGAATATCAATCGATTTAAGTTGAGTACAGTTGATAAATGCATAACTCCCTATTTCGGTAAGCGTCGAGGGTAAAGTTATTTCCGTCGGTCCGCTGAAACCTAAGTTACCAATGGCAATTACCGAATATTGATTATCTCCGTTAACAACCTCATCAGGAATAGTTACATTGCCGGTAACAGTGTTTCCGAAAACAAATTTTGACATGTTGCCGTCTTGAATTACCGAACCGTCTTTTGTCTTACATGTTTTAGCCGCTTCATCGACTATTGTATACCAGATGTCATTGTATTGGAAGTCGAGAGAAACGTCGGCCGTTGGAGTTTCATCGGCCATACATGGAGTGAGAGTTAATAAAGCTATGATCGATAAGAAGAAATGTTTCATAAATGAAAAAGATTGGTTTTGTTTAGGTAATATATTGATATACTATTCCTTTCAGCCCGTTAAGACTGGTGATAGAAAAGCATTCCTTCTCCGACGCTATGCGAAATAGCTTCTCCCAGCGTCTTTTCAAGAATAGCGAGAGCAAAGTGGAAAGTAGTTGCCGGTCCGTTTCCGGTAATTATACGGTCGAGGACGACTACCTGCTCGCCGGTCATTTCCACTTTTGCGTTTTCCGGTTCCATTCCCGGGTAACAGGTGGCTTTTAACCCGTCAAGAAGTCCTAACGGAGTGAGAACCAGCGCCGGCGAAGCGCATATAGCAGCAATCTTTCCTCCGCGGCCATAATGGCTGAGGAGCGCCTCTTTTACGAAGGAGCTATCGGCAAGGTGTTGTGCTCCGGGCATACCTCCCGGACATATAAGCCACTCAGTTTGGTCAAGATCCACTTCTTCTGGCAATAAATCGGCCATGACTCCAACGCCATGTGCACCTGTTACTTCTTTTCCACCTTCAGTAGCTATAGCAACTGTACGCACTTCCATACCTCCACGGCGCAGAATGTCGACCGTAGCTAACGCTTCTATCTCCTCAAATCCGGGAGCTAAAAATATATAAGATGTTTTCATGTCGTAAAAAAAATTTTGATGAAGTTTGTTGCAAAAATAGCTAATTTTGGGAATAAAGTGCTATTTTTGAAGTGAAATTTAAGAAGATGGGAATTAAAGTCCTCAAAAAAATAATCATATCCGCAACAATAGGCTTAACAGGCGCTTTTATTGCTGCATGCGATTCCGGTCAATGGCAAACAGCTGAAGGGGCTGCCTGGGCAACGACTTATCATATCGTCTACAAGGGAACGCCTGAATTGTGCGACTCAATTCAGACGATTATTGATGAAGTGAATCGATCGCTATCCCCTTTTGTGGAAAATTCGCTTGTAAGTAGAATAAACCGCAACGAAACATCCGACATTGACTCTCTCTTTAAAAAAGTGTTCGACATATCACAGAATGTGAATACAATGTCCGACGGAGCATTCGACCCTACAGTAGCACCTGCGATAAATCTCTGGGGATTCGGATATAAGACCGACAATGTAGAGCCGGATTCTGAGAATGTGGACAGTGTGAAGCAGTTGGTAGGAATAGGAGACTGTATGATCCAGGAAGGCAAACTGAAAAAGAAATCAGCTGCTACGGAATTTAATTTCAGCGCGATAGCCAAAGGGTATGGTTGCGATATGATAGGTGAAATGTTTCGCCGGAACGGCGTTGAGAACTATATGATTGAAATAGGTGGTGAAATTGCTGTGGCCGGACATAATTCCACGGGAACCGATTGGAATATAATGATAGTAACACCCGAACAGGATTCCGGCTCGAATGAGCCATTGGTGGTTCATATCACTGACTGTGGAATGGCTACATCGGGCAATTACAGGAATTTCCGAGATACTGAGAGTGGAAGAATAGGCCACACCATCGATCCTTCAACCTGTCGTCCCGTGGATAACAAAGTGTTTTCAGCTACGGTAATAGCAAAAAACACGATATTTGCAGATGCTATTGCAACGGCTTGTATGGTTCTTCCACCTCATAAAGCGCTCGAAATGGCGGAGAAGGCTGAGGATGTGGAACTCCTTCTTATAGCTAACGTCAACGGAGAGAAGTACGAATATCTTATGACTGACGGATTTAAACGATATATCAATGGAAATTAGAGATCTTTTGCCGGGTGATATCGCTCAGATAACAGAAATTTACAACCATCATGTCCTTAACACGACAGTGCTTTTCGAAACCGAGCCATACTCCGAAGACGATATGACGCGGAAGCTTCAGGAAATCATGCAATCCTATCCCCTGATAGTGGGGGAGGAAGACGGATGTGTTGTGGGATTTGCTTATGCTCATAGCTGGAAATCCAAGCCGGCATATAATACGACGGTTGAAAGCACGCTGTATATCCGTGAGGATAAGAAAAGCAAAGGTTATGGCTCAGAGTTGCTTAAAGAGCTGATTAAGCGCTGCCGTAAAGCGGGATTTCATGCGATGATAGCCTGTATCACAGCAGAAAACAGCGAGAGTGTGATTTTCCATGAATCGCATGGTTTCCGTCAGGCATCTCGTTTCTGTCAGGTAGGACGTAAATTCGGCCGATGGCTTGATGTCGTTGACTATGAGTTGATTTTATGATTGTCTTCTCCAAAAATCCGATGCAGATTGTCGAATCTCTCCAGTGATTCTGTTGAATGACGTCTCATTCCGATTCTGATCTCATCTACAGTCTTTTTCCCTCCTTTTCCCGACTTTGAATAAAACTTGTCGGCATAACATATCAGCTTTTCCAGCAATGATTCAGGCATGTAATATCGGTCTGTTGACAATGGGAGATTCTGACGTGCTATATCTTCAACAGTAATTCCCGACCCGGTATGACGTTCAGCAACCAGTGCTATCTCTTCAGCGACACCCTCTTTGCGTAGAAGGTCAGCTCCCAACCGGCCATGCAAAATGTATGGATGGCTTCCTCGGCATTCTATTCCCGGAGCATCAGTCATGAAGATACCGATATCATGAAGCATAGCCGCCGTTTCCACCATATTTTTGTCAAGTGGTAGACTTTTCTTCTCAAGTATCTCGAGGGCAAGTGAAGCTACTTGCCGTGAATGTGCCATAAAAATATCCCGCAGTTCACTGTCTGCGGGATAATACTTATCAATAATTCTTTGAAAGTCCATGGAATATTATCAGATGCCTTCAACGATTGTATTCCACCCGTGAGTGTCCGGCTCTTCTCCAAGTTGGATGGCGCGCAGACGGTTGTAAAGCTTGGTTGTTATTTCACCGGGCTGCCCGTCTTTCGAGACGATATATTTCGTGCCATTGTCAAGATCATGAATCTCGGCTACCGGCGAGGCCACAGCTGCGGTTCCACAGGCACCAGCCTCCTGGATTTGCGAGAGCTCTTCCAGAGGAATGTGGCGTTCTTCAACTGCTATACCCATATCCCTGGCAAGTTGCATGATGCTATTGTTAGTTACAGACGGCAGAATCGATTCCGATGCCGGTGTGATATATTTTCCGTCTTTGATGGCGAAGAAGTTAGCCGGTCCGCATTCGTCAACATACTTCTTCTCACGAGGGTCGAGATATAGAACAGCAGAATATCCTAAATCGTGAGCTTTAACACCTGCATCTAAACTTGCTGCATAGTTGCCACCTACTTTCCACCGTCCGGTGCCTTTAGGCGCCACACGGTCGTATTCACGCATTATACAGATATTTGTCGGCTTGAATCCTTCTTTGAAATAAGGTCCGACCGGAGTTACAAGTACCATGAAGACATATTCAGTCGACGGATTTACACCTATCTGAGCGCTCATGCCAAGTTCGATAGGACGTATATACAACGACGCGCCGCTTCCGTAAGGAGGAATGAAACGTGAATTTAGTTTCACCGCTTCCACTACCATTTTCTTGAACAATTCAACGGGAACCGGCTCCATCATAACACCTTTGGCTGATTCTACAATACGTTTTGCATTTTCTTCAAGGCGGAAGATCCTTACTTTTCCATCAGCACCTCTGAATGCCTTTAAACCTTCGAAAATTTCTTGCCCGTAATGTAGAGCCGTAGCTGCTATATGCATGTTGATGGTTTCGGACTGTGAGACTTCTATTTCGCCCCATTTGCCGTCTTTGAATGTGCATCTTACGTTATAGTCGGTAGGAATATATCCGAACGACAAATGTGCCCAGTCGAGATTGTTGTCGCGCATGACGTTAAGTTTTTAAGTTTCTTTTCAGACGACAAAATTACATCAAATCATCAAAAAAAGCAATAAAATATAAGAAACCGGTAATGAACATTACTTCAATACCGGTTTTTATGTCGGGGTGAGAAGACTCGAACTTCCGACCTCCACGTCCCGAACGTGGCGCGCTGCCAACTGTGCTACACCCCGAGCTATTACTGTTAGCGGGGGCAAAGGTAAGAAGTTTTTTTGAAATGGCAATCGAAACAGCCCATAATTTTTCAAAGGTTGTAGATTCAGAATAAGTGGAAGACAGATTTAAGGGTCAGTTTCTGGCGACTTAACTCTTTCACAATGATAGGTTAAAGAAAAAAATAATATAATCGATGACGTTGTAACTATGCTATAATTTCTTAACTTTGCAAATAATGATCATTTAAAGCATTGAGGGATATGGAAATGACGTTTTGGAAACAGATGATTTTAGCAGTATTAGGCATTCTGTTTGTTTTAGTGGTTTTCGGCTTATTTTTACATCTAAGGGAGAAGGATAAAAAAATATGGTCTTGGGTGATTGCTATTTTGGGTTTTATAGTGATGGTCATGTCAATAGGCTTTTTCTCCGGAAGTCAGGTAATAACGATAGAAGGTGAAAATGTAAAACATGGCACATGGGTTATGAATTTTAAAGAGGGTGACAGAACCGTAAGTATAGGCTGGGAAAAAGTTTATATTTATAATAAGGGAAATGAGAATTGTAATCTGATTCTTTATCCGATATATTATACAAGCCATGATAAACTTATCGGTACACCGGTGAAAGATAGATATAAAGCACAATTAAAAGAACTTAAGCCGGGGGAGCTTTGGGAGCTTGACAAAACTCCACATATTATTTTTCGCAAACCAAGCAATAAGGAGATGAATAATAGGTCAGAACTGATGTACTGGTGTATAGACAGGGTTGAGAATGTTGATACGACGACTATTTCAAATTATAGACCATTGGAAGTGGACATTCAGGTAGAAAATTATTAACCGTTATCGGCTATAATCTATAGGAAAATGAGTGAAGGAAATATTATGATGCCGGTAAGGCCATCCGAGAGATTCGTTATTCTCGATGCGTTGAGAGGATTCGCTCTCCTCGGAATTTGTATGGCTAATTTCCCCGAATTCTCTCTGTATTCATTTCTTGACGAATCGGCCAAAAGCGAAATGTCTTCATCGCTATGGGACGATATTACGCAATATCTTCTTTATATCTTCGTAGATGGGAAATTTTATACGATATTTTCTCTGCTGTTCGGTATAGGTTTTTCAATAATTATTGCAAATTGCATGAAACGAGGCAATAATGGCCTCAAAGTTTTCTACCGACGAATGTTCTACCTGCTACTAATAGGTTTTGCACATTTGATATTGATATGGAGCGGCGACATCCTGATGCTCTATGCTCTTGTCGGAATGCTCCTCCCCGTTTTTATGAAACTTTCCGATAGGAAGATTTTGATACTGGCAGGGGTTTTTCTTATTCTTCCGGTTATTATCGATTCTCTCTGTGAGATCTTCAGATGGAATCCATCGGCATGGCTCGTAGGACAGCAATGGAAATATTGCGGTATATATGGTATTACTGAAGAAAATTTTGCTTATTGGTTAGCCGATTCGAAAAGTTACAATGATGTATTTAAGTTCCTTATTCAAGGGGCATGGGAAAGGATGTCGGAATTTGTGGACGGAAATCGCTATTTTAAAGTATTGGGTCTTTTCCTTATTGGATATTATATCGGGAGAAATCGTCTGTACGCAAATATCGGTGAATTGAAATCTTCGCTGAAAAAAATTGCTGTTGCAGGAATTTGTTTAGGACTTCCCCTTTCCGCGGTGTATGCATGGAGCGCTATGGAGGGTCATCCTTTAGGAGGTGGAATTCACAGTCTTTTCTACTTCCTGAGTGTCTATCTCACAAGCTTCGGCTATATAGCAGTCTTTTGTTTGACATACTTAGCATTCAAAAAATTATTTGTCTGGAAACTGTTTTCAGCCCCCGGTCGAATGGCACTCACCAACTATATCGGTCAGTCTTTGATAGGAATTTTCATTTTCTACGGTATCGGTTTAGGATTTGGTGCTAAAATGGGTTTGTTTGAAGTTGAAATCATAGTAGCCTGTGTGTTCATTTTCGAAATCATTTTCAGCTCAATATGGTTGAAAATATTCAGATTCGGGCCGTTGGAATGGATTTGGCGTTGCCTGACTTATAAACAAATATTCCCGCTTTTGAAATAAACGGGAATATCTGTTAGCTCGAAGAGTATTCTTCTCTTAATCTTAGATCATATCTTCTACGTTCCACACGAAAGCTCTCAGACCGAGTTTCGGACGCTCATCATTAAAAGCCTTCAACTTCTCTAAAATTATACGGACTTGGCGATCTTCAACCATTGTTATAATGGCTGAGGCAAGCGACGGCCAAGCATGGGTGCCATAATGAGGTTCGCCGTTAACACTCCCTCTTCCCGTTACTTGATCCCATGCCGTAAAACCACGGCAATTGTTGCGTTCCAGCATTTCTATGATGCGCTCATAGTGAGCCTGGTCGAAAGCGATAAATATTGATTTCATAATTTAATCGTTTTTAGCGGCTTTTAGTGCTTTGTGAATTTTACGACGTGTTTTCTTGATTTCTCTACTTGCGAATACACAATAGAGCACCGGCACGAAGAGGAGTGTCAGGATGGTTGAGAAAGTCAGACCACCGATCACCGCCGTACCCATCGGGCGCCACATTTCCGCTCCTTGACCTGTTCCGAGAGCCATAGGAACCATACCGAGAATTGTGGTGAGAGTAGTCATTACTACAGGACGCAGACGCGATTTACCACCGAGTATAACTGCACGCCTGATCGACATTCCGCGTTCGCGGTTAAGCGATATATAGTCAATGAGCACGATACCGTTTTTAACAACTATACCGATAAGCATGATGGCTCCGATCATCGACATAACATTCAGAGTATGGCCGCTTAGATAAAGGATGATGAATACACCCGAGAAAGCGAACATCAGTGAAGTCATGATAATACCAGGGTAAGTGTAGCTTTCGAACTGGGCAGCCATCACGATGTACACAAGAATAATTATCAGCACGGCGAGGGTGAGAAGATCACGGAAAGAATCCTGTTGGTCCTCATAGCTACCGGCAAGCTGGATTGAAATACCTTGAGGAATCTCCATCTTATCGATCGCTTCCTGTGAGGCTTCAACGATGTCGCTCATCGGAACATCCTGCACTGTCGTGCTAACAGTGACGATGCGCTCACGGTCCTTACGCTCGATAGTCGGCGGAGTGAAACGTTCCACTACCGTTCCTACGTCACGCAACCTTACTGCCTTACCGGCATTATTGTATATGAGGATATTTTCGATATCTTCGAGAGAAGTTCGATATTCAGGAGCATACATCACTTTGATGTCATATTCTTCGCCGTCTTCACGGAATTGGGATGCAAGATTACCGTTTATACGGTTTCTCAGATAAGTCGCTGCGGTTGACAGATTGAGCCCGTACAAAGCAAGTTTTTCTCGGTCGAAGTCAACCTGATATTCCGGTTGATAATCCGCACGGGAGATGAGCACGTCGGCTGCTCCCGGAATCTTCCGCAATTCTGCCTGGAGCATCTTAGCCACCGAGTCGGTTTCGTTGAAATCATATCCGTAGATTTCATAATCGATAGAAGCCTGGCCGCCCATGCCTCCACCCATTCCGCCTACCGACACCTGGGCTTTCTTGAATTCAGGGAACTGCTTAAGATCCTCACGCATCAAGGCTGCGATCTCCGAACTTGAACGGTCGCGCTCACCAGGGTCGGTGAGACGGATATTCATCGAAATGATATGAGGACCGTTATCGCTCAACGATGCGAAAGTATTGTCGCTCGACGCAGAACCGGTTGTATAGTTTAGAGTTTTTATTTCAGGATATTTTTCTCTCCACAAGTCAGAAAGACGTTTGGCACTTTCCTGCGAAATTTCAACGCGTGTTCCTATCGGAAGTTCGAGACTCACGCGCATTCGCGCATCGTCAGCTGTCGGGAAAAACTCCGTACCCACTTGCTTCATTAAGAAAATAGAACCCACGAAAATCCCTATACAGACAATAAAAGTGATGAGTTTATGGCCTACCACCCATGTAAGTAGCTTGCCGTAACCGTTATCGAAAGAGTCCAACCCTTTATTCACAGGCGTGAACAACACCTGATAAGCCCTACCATGCCTTACCTGTCTCTTGAGAAGCACCGAGCATAGCATAGGAGTCAGAGAAAGAGCACACACGGTAGAGATAATCATCATAATTGTTACCATCCAGCCCAACTGTCTGAAAAGAACGCCTGTCATACCAGTAACGAGAGTCAGAGGGAAGAACACTGCTATAAGTGTGAGGGTGGAGGCTATTACCGATACTGCAACTTCGTTTGTGCCATGAACGGCCGCTTGTTTAGGATCGGAGCCTCGTTCTATATGGGTCGTTACGTTTTCAAGAACAACTATAGCATCGTCCACCACCATACCGATTGATATCGATAGGGCCGACAGTGAAACGATATTGAGAGTATTTCCCGTTGCGAAAAGATAGATAAACGAGGCAATCAAGGAAATAGGTATAGTGATCGTGATGATGAGAGTGGCGCGCCAGCGTCCGAGGAACAGGAATACCACCAACACCACAAACAGGAGTGCATAAAGCACCGTTTCCACAAGCGAACTGATTGTATTGCGGATATTGTCTGAAGTATCAACAATAACACCGACTTTAACGTCAGTCGGAAGTCTCTTTTCCAGAGAGGGAAGAATCTGGAGCACCTTGTTTGATATTTCCACCGAATTGGCTCCGCTTTGCTTCTGAATCACGATCATCGCACCCTGCTCGCCGTTGTTGTAGGTCTGTTGAGCTCTTTCTTCAAGCGAATCGTCGATTCTTGCCACATCCCGAAGGTATATCGTACGGTTTTCGAAAGTTCCGACCACAACATTGGCAAGCTGATCGGATGATGTGAATTCACCCTGTACACGCATAGCATACGTATCGGATCCGATGTCGAAAGAACCGCCCGGTATGTTACGGTTCTCTGCTCCGATCACACTTCCAATTTGTTCCACGGTCAGATTATATGCTTCCAGACGGTTAGGATCCACATAAACATGGATTTCACGCTTTGGAGCGCCGGATATCGACACCGAACCGACTCCGTTGATTCGAGCAAGGGGATTAACTATCGCATCATCGAGGATTTTGTAAAGGCCCGGCATACTTTCAGAGGCTCTTACCGAAAGAATTATGATTGGAATCATATCGGTGGAGAACTTGAAAATCACCGGATTCTCGGCATCATCGGGCAACATCGAAGATATCATATCCAGCTTATCCCTGACATCGTTTGTGAGGACGTCTATATCTTCTCCATATTCGAATTCGAGAGTGATTACTGATATGTTTTCTCGTGATTTCGATGTAATATGTTTCAGATTGCTCACTGAGTTTAGAACGTTTTCAAGAGGTCGTGTCACGTTCTGTTCGATATCCTGGGCGCTCGCTCCGCTGTAGGAGGTCATTACCATCAGTGTATTGGTCTCCACGTCCGGATAAAGGTCAATAGGAAGTTGTTTTAAGGAAAACAAACCCAAAATCACAACCGCCACGAAACAAAGGGTGGTCATGATGGGACGTTTTACTGCACTACCGTATAAACTCATTTTTTTATATTAAGTAATTAATCTGCTTATCTTTTGGATAATTTATTTCTTCACTTGTACTTCAACTCCGTCTGCAAGTCTTGTCTGACCGGTAATAACCACTGTGTCACCATCGGCTATGCCGTCAAGGAGTTCATAATCGGTTCCCATTCTTTGACCTAACTCAACTTTTCTAAAGTTTACATGATTGCCGTTAAGCACATAGACATATTTGTTACCCGACCCAGACTGTCTTACTATCGCGCGATCCGATACTACTACGTGCTGCTGGGCTCCCATATCGATGGTAACACGTCCGAACATACCGGGCTTGATCCGTTCTTGAGGATTTGCCAGACGCACTTCTGTTTCGAACGTTCTCGTCGTGGCATCGATTGTGGGATAGATTCTGTTAACTTTTCCGGAAAATGTTTCGCCCGGGAAAGCATCGAATGTTATTGTGACAGGCATACCTGCTTTTATGGCTGACATATCGTTCTCGCTCACATTGATCATAATTTTTAGGTCCGGAGTGAGTTGTCCTACCGACAGTACAGGCTGAGCCCCTGTCATGTCCCCCGGATCGTAATTTCTTGCCGTTACAACCCCATTGATCGGTGATTTCAACACTGTATTTTCCAAGATATTGGAATATTGCGAATTGGCTGCATCGAGCTGTGCTTTAAGCTGATCTACGCTCTGTTGCGTTCCGGCACCAATCTCGAGAAGTTCAACAGCCCGATTGTATTCACGCTTTATCTGGTCGAGATTTATCTTTAGTTGGTCGATATTCGACGAATCCAATATCACCAGTGTCTGTCCCGCTCTAACGCGATCACCCACTTCAACATTGATTTTCTTGATACGGTTTGGGGTAGCAGGTGAGATATTGTTCAGGTTCCATGCCTCAACATTTGCGGTATATTCTTTTGTCTGGGGTACCTCCATATCGTGGGCTACGTCCACTGTCACTATCGGCAGTTCCTCCTTGACTTCAACACTTTGTTCAGCTTCTTTTTGAGTGCAGGAAGAAGCGAAAGCAACCACAGCTACTGGAATGATATAATGTTTGATTTTCATCATTGGGAAAAGGTTATTATTGGTTTTCTACATATTTTTCTATCGGGGCAGTCCCCTGCAGGAGCTCAAGCTCGCTATTGGCAATAAGGAAATTGTATATGGCTTGAAAATAGGCCAGTCTGGCACGTGTCAGAGCCAATTCGCTGTCACGTAGATCAAGATAGCTCGCCGCACCTATATCGAAACTTTTGGCCATGATGTCGTGGGCTCTTTCAGCTTGTTTCACACTTTCGCTGCTTGAACTTATCTGTTTCACGTTTACGTTGAGATTGTCGATTGCAAGGTCTATCTGCATTGAAATACTACGTTCGAGATTCTCCCGCTGTAGCTTCAGCTCTTCAACTTGAATTTTGGTTTGTTTTATGCGGCTCTGGCGTTGCCATCCACTGAAAAGGGGCACAGATAGAGTAAGGCCAACAGTGGAATAAGGATTCCATCTGAAATTCTTGAACGGCGAGCCGTTGCTCATCGAAGTCCAGTTATAGTTGAAAGTAAAGGCTAGTGTTGGCGAATAAGCAAGCTTTTGGATAGAGAGATTCTTTTCAAGAATATCGCTGTCGATATCAAGCAATTTTAAATCTGAATTACCACTGTAATCATGTGATACGGTAGAAAGTACATTTTCATACATCGTATCCTCATAATTGCTTAGTCTGTCGCTTACGGTGAAATCGAAAGAAGCATCTATGCCCATGAGAATCAGGAGTTGCAGACGAGTTTGCTTCAATGCGATGTCGGCTTGAAGAAGCTCCGGTTCCACGTTTTTCATCGCTACCGACGTACGAAGTACATCATAGTCAGAAGCAGCTCCGAGTGAATACTGTTTGGAGTAAATCTCATAAGTCAACTTAGCCATGTCGTAGCTTTCCTGGATTACCTTTTTGGAATCTTCTGCAAGAAGCAACGCATAGTATGCACTCTTCACTTGATTGACAAGATTTTGTTTGCTCTGACGCGAAGCTTCAAAGCTTCTCAGAATCTGGCTGTCGCTCAATGAAATGCTTTTCCAGAGTTGAGGGGCGATAATAGGAACAGCAGCCTGAAAACCTAAGGAATAGGAGTTGTCGAGACCCATTTTGATACCTTCCGACGGTTTACTTTCTGTATCACTGTCGTCTCCTCCGTTATTGCCTCCTCCTAAACCTCCCATGTTCAGATACATCACCTGTTTGGCAACCATTCTGTTGTAAGTGGCTCCAAAGTCGACAGTAGGAAGCAGTTGACCTATAATCTCTTTCTTGGAATAATCCATCCTCGTAATTTCAAGATCGGCTACTTTTACCGTAGGGTTCTCGGTCAAAGCAATCCGAAGACAGTCGTCGAGAGTAAGGGTTGGAACAGTTTGAGCGGTCGAGCTCATTGAGAAAGACGCCAATATGATAATTCCACTTAAAATTCTAAAAAACATAAAAATAAAGGTTGAAATTTTAGCGGTGCAAAGGTAATAACTCTTAGTGCGTTTACCAATTATCTTATCGCCACAATTAGCTTTTTAAGAATTTTTACCTATAATAGTTGACAAAAACGCCAATATTTTGAAGAATTACGAAGTTATTGTTGTGAGTGTCCAAGCTGGATATAAGAAAAGATATGATTAAGAATGTCAGTTGAATACTATGTGTACAATTTAGATGCCTGTCTTCTCCACGATTTCCAACCGGAGGCAAGTCATTTTGTTTATTTCTGCATGTGGATCATGGGGGTGCCGAAAAAGTCGCTGATTCTCACGTCTTTAAATCCTAATTGCTCATAAAGTCTCTTGGCGCGCTCATTAGATGGTTCTACCAGAAGCCCAAAGGGTTTACCTATATTTCCAAACTTTTCAAAAGCTGCACGAAACAGAGCGGTAGCTATTCCGTTGCCTCGACATGAAGGAATAACATAGAGCGAATCGAGGTATGCCTCATCGGGAGAGGCTTCATCCTTCATTTGTGCTTCTTCTTCAGGCGTCATATTCCATTCCAACAAGTCATTGGCTTCGCTAATGAATGCTTTTCTCAACATTTTAAGATTAGCTCCGTCGTAGCCAATTATAGCTCCTATCGGTTTATTATCATCGCTCACAGCAATCAAAGCGTTTTTATAGCTGTACTGGCTGTCGCTGCGAGCCGCCAGTCGCCGGAACAATTCATGGACTTTCGGTAACTTTTCGGGTGTTCCGGCCAATCCGTCAATCAATTCTTCTCCTACAGCTTCCATGACTGTAACAGCCAGAAAGTCAGCGTCATCTATTCTTCCGTTTCTAATTATAAAGTCCATTCTTAGGGTTTTATAGCTAAATTACTTTTTGAAAGTTAAGAAAACTTATTTTAAAATTAAATGAAGAGAACTATTCGTAAAGAGGATTGTTTTAATTAAAAACATAACAGCTATGAGACACAATATCATTGGAATATCAATTCTATCTTTGGCAGCAGCCGCCGTCCTTACAGGATGTGATACAGAATGGGAACCTACGGCTCATTACGGATACCATATGCCTCCGGTATATTACAATCCGCGTCCGATACATCCGATTTACGGCCCCGGTCCTGTAATCTCCTGGAGTGCTCCATCAAAACCGATGCAGAAGCCATCGCAACCTTCAGTCCCGGATAACCGTCCGGGTCAACCGAATCAGAATACTGGCAGACCTCCTGTTACGGGTGGCGGACAATCCCAGAATGTACCATCAATTCCTTCAAAACCTATCCCTCCTCAGAACACACAGCCTTCACAAGGCCGTCCTCCGATGATGTCGCGTCATTAGGGATTTCTGAGAAAGAGAGAGGCAAAAGAGATCTGACGGAAGGAATCCGGTAAATTTTATCGGGACAATGGAGTAGAATCTCAACAGGCTCACCGGCGATAGTTTCATATTCGAGGAGCGCCTGTCTGCAGGCTCCGCAAGGTGAAATCGGTTCGGTTAACGTTTTCCCGTTGCTTCCAACAGCAGAAATAGCTATCTTTTTAAATTTGAGACGCGGAAACTGTGCGTGGGCATAGAAAGCCGCTGTTCTCTCGGCGCACATCCCTGACGGGAAAGCGGCATTTTCCTGATTGTTTCCGGTGATGATAGTCCCGTCGTCCAACAAAATTGCTGCTCCGACATAAAAGCCGCTGTATGGAGCGTATGCTTCACGAGCCGCCTCTGAAGCTATATCGACGAGTTTCTTGTCGTCGGAAGAAAGTTCGTCATAAGCGAGAGATTCTACAGGTGTGACAATCTCAAATTTTTTCATCAGTCTTCTATAATCAGGAGTTTGAGACGGTCGCCTCCATCAGGATCGGTTGTAATCGAACGATAATATTTTTCGTCATATCCGGGGAATTCAGGATATTCCGGCATTCCATATTCGTTTCGCAGGAATTTGCCGTCCTTCTCCTTTTTGATGTTTCCGTCGAGATATTTCACTAACAGATAGTCTCCGAGATTGCGGTATTTTTTTACATAATCGGCAGTTTGATCCTTTGTATATGCAGTCAGAACGGCCTTGGCCTCAGCAGGTTTCATGTTTTTGATCGTCTGACGCAGACTGTCGACACCCGTCTCGAGATTGCTTTCTATGGAGCACTGTACTTTGCGAATGTCGGGAATCATCTGAGAATAGCGATTATATGCTTGATTTGCAACATAATTGTTTACCCAGAAAGCGGCATCCCATGAAAGATTGTACATGTCGCCGTTTCCGACGGAAAATTCATAGGGAACTTCTGTAATTCCGTTGAAGACAGGTATATAGACGCATGTATTGGCATCGTCGACACCGAACCAAAGGATTCCTTTCATTTCTTCGGGCATCTGATTGTTCATCTGTGATACGAAGGAGAAACCGGTTTGCTGGGTAGCTATGGCGCGTTCGTGAGTGTACTGCGTGCTGTCGACCTTGAACGTCAACGGGCGCCAACGGTAAGGCACTTTGTACGGTCCTGCGCCGATATCCTTAGTCATATCCATGGGTGTGCCTTCAAAATGATCGCGCATCATCCATTTCAAATCAGATGCGCTTACTGTAGTGTCAGGTTTGACCCAAAGAGGCAACGGATCGCCTTTGCCGTATAAAACCCAGTCGAGATAGGGCTCCACTGACGAATTATATTTGTTGAAGAAAGCCCAGACGCGTCCGTCACATCCTCTGAGTGCTCCACCATCAAGTTCGGCATAAGCCCTCGAAAAACTGAAATCTTCGTCTTTTCCGTTGAAATAACCTTTTTTACGGGCAAAACTAATTACGTCAGGTGAATATAATGTCTCAGGATCATTGAGAGGAAACTGGTGGATGCGTGAATGGTTGGCATGGCCGGATATGCAGTCGTCAGGCACTCTACGAGCCACCCAGACAGCTCCGGGATCATCCTTCCCTTTTCCTATCACTTCCATGATCCATGCTTCGTCGGGGTCGGCGATTGAGAAAGATTCTCCTTCGCTGGCATAGCCGTAATCGTTGATAAGGCCGATCATAGTCTCGACTGCCTCACGTGCAGTTTTCGCTCTCTGAAGGGTAATATAGATCAGCGAGCCATAATCGATTATTCCCGATCCCGCGAGCTCATGACGTCCTCCCCAAGTGCTTTCGGAAATAGTAAGTCCGTGTTCGTTCATATTTCCATAGGTAGCGTAAGTATGGGGAACTTCGGGAATCGTACCGAGTGGCTTGCCAGTATCCCACTCAACGACCTTACGAACGGCACCTTTAGGATGGTCGGCGGCAGGCTGATGATAGAGCTCGCCGTAAAGCGTGTGGCTGTCGGCAGCATAGGTTATCATAACGCTGCCGTCGGGAGAGGCTTTTTTGCCGACAATCAGACTTGTGCAAGCAAATGAACCAATTGCAGTGGCAACGGATAATGTCAGAAATGTGAATCTTTTTATCATAGTAAACTTAATTAATTTTTGATTCTAAGAGTGAATAACCGCGAGCTTTCATATCGCGGCAATATTATTATCTCCGGCGCAGTAATGCGGCCGGCAGTGATGGCGTCGTTAGCAGCAAGCGCGTCGTTTATAGCGGCAAGGGCTATTTCGGGTTTGTTATTGTCCTGGCTTAAATGACAAAGGAAAACCGAACTTAACCGATCGGAAAGGATAGAAGAGATAAATGATGCTGTCATTTCATTGTCAAGATGGCCGTTTGCCGCGGCGATGCGCGCTTTCAGGTAAGCGGGATAAGAACCCTGGCGCAACATGTTGAAATCGTAGTTAGACTCGATCATGACGTAATGAGCCTTACGCGCATAATAGTCGACTCTGTCGTTTATTTCACCGAGGTCGGTAGCTACTGTAAAAGCATTGTTTCCGTAAGTTATGAAAAAGCCGCAGTTGTCAGACCCGTCGTGAGGAACGTCGAAAGCCGTTATCTCAAAACCGGGTAGTGCATCGATAGTGAAGGGAAATTCCTTGAAAACAGGTTTGTGATAGTCTTTGATGCGACGAGAGATGTTGTGACGGCGCAAGATACCGGCAAGAACTCGATTTGTGCAAAAAATCTTCATGTGTGGATTCCGTCTTACGAATCCGTAGATAAATCTAACATGATCGCTATGGTCATGGGTAAGGCAGATGCCACGCACACGATCCATAGTGACACCGATACGTAGCAAAGACTCTTCGACTGTCTTGCAATCGACCCCCGCATCAAGTAGAAATCCCCCTGAGGATATATTTCCGATAAAAGCGCAATTTCCACTGCTACCGCTGCCGAAACTCATAAAGAGAATAGCATCGTCTTTTGGGTTCGTATCCTTGATTTTCAGCTCCGCAACAGGAGAAGACGTTTTTGTTTGAGGTCGTGAAGTCTCGTTTTGTTCGGGTGTAATCACCACGAAATCCTTGATAGAAGGATGAACAGGCAATCGGTCGGCGGGATCGTCGAAAATATCGAAAAGTCCGGGCTGATCCCAAAGGTTAGAGTCGTTTTTCTGTCTTTTCTTTGCCATTCGTTTAATCGCGGTATAAAAGAAAAATTGACGGTATTTTATCGTACTTATAGCTTTCATGCGCCCAGGTCTTCAAGGTTTTGACCTCAATCCGCTCTTCGGAGCCGGTAAGGTCGGAGGCCACGCAAAGCAGGTAATGTCCGGGTAATGCTTTGGTTAGTTCGTCGATCAAGCGGTTGTTACGGTAGGGTGTTTCAATAAAGATCTGAGTCTGACGTTCATTATCGATGCGTCTTGTCATTTCCCTGAGGGCTTTATTTCTTTGTGCGGAATCAACCGGTAAATATCCGCAGAAAGCAAAATTCTGTCCATTGAATCCCGAAGCCATCAGTGATAATAGAATGCTTGAAGGTCCGACTAAAGGGCGGACCTTTATGGAGCGTCTGTGAGCTTCGGCAACAGCCATTGACCCGGGGTCGGCTATGGCCGGACATCCTGCTTCGGAAAGAAGACAGATGTCGTTTCCCTCATCAAGAGGACGCATCATTTCGTCTATTTCGCTTCTGTCGGTGTTTTTGTCGAGGACAAAGAACGTAAGTTCATCGATATTTAACGAAGGATCGCACTTTTTCAAAAATCTCCTGGCTGTCCTGACATTTTCGACGATGAAATATTTAACTCTGCGGGCAATCATGATGTTGTCGGCAGGCAGAACGGAAAGGGGAGCGGTATCGCCTATCGTAACCGGCAGGAGATAAAGCACGCCCTTAGCGGGAGGGTTATTTGTCGGCACTCGGTTCATTCCTCTTCGGGATATTTTCGGTTGTATTCTTCGAGAATATTCTGAATGTTAAAATAATATCCTCCTGTAGAACCATCGTGCTCTTTCGTTTTAATGAAGTCGTAGTAAGGTTCGTAAAACACGTGATCCTTGACTAATGCACCCATAGCGTTAAGCAGAATATATTCGTGCTCTGGCGCAATGACATACCATGCGTTTTCCTCATCGGCTCCGGTTCCCGACGAAGCGATCGCCATCAGGATATAATCGAGTTTGTATTGCCATATTTTGGCGAGATTGGATTTTCCTTTAGTTTTGTAGGCGGAAATGAGGTCGATCATACGATGAAGGTCGAAAGGATTGTCTTCCAAGGCGATTTCGCAGTATTTGATAACTGAATCACAATCCTGTCTGTTCCATGAAGTTTTTTCGTAAAATTGGTCGAGAGCCGTGCCTATGGACTTTGGACGGTATGGGTTATAGTCTTCCTGAAACATGTATCCGAAATAAAGATGACGGAATTTGTCGAGTTTCATCATCGTGTCGTTTCTTTCGAATTCGGCAATCAGACGCGGATAATAGTAGGGTGATGTTTTGTCGTTAATCCGTTCTTTGATGGATTCCATGTCCGGTATTTCGGGGTTGAGCACGGACTGCGTTGTATTCTGGGCTTTTGCGGAACCCAATCCAAGCGAAAGGAATAATAACAATGTTATGAAATATTTCATGATTTCGATTTTTTTTCCAAGTCAGGGTAAGATATCCGCGAATGATACATGGTCAGAAGACGGTTGATAAATACCTCTTTGATTGTCTGAACGTCGCGGAATGACAGGGGAGAGTCGTTATGCAGGCCTTCGGCAACCTGACCGTCGATGATTTTGTTGACGAGCGCAGTGATAGCTTCGGGGGTGTGCTCTTTGAGACTTCTTGAGGCAGCTTCAACCGCATCGGCCATCATGAGAATGGATGTCTCTTTAGTCGTCGGGTTAGGTCCGGGATAGGTGAAAGCGCTGTCGTCGGGGTTCTCGCCGGGATGGGTGTTACACCAAGTGTTGTAGAAATAACGCGCTTTACCTTTGCCGTGGTGTTCGGTGATAAATTGTTTTATGACTGACGGCAATTTTTCTTTGTCGGCCCGTTTGATTCCATCGTGAATGTGACCGATGACGATTTTAGCACTTTGTTTGGGGTCGAGCGCATCATGTGGATTGACTCCATGTTGATTTTCGGTAAAGAAAGCAGGATTATCGATCTTTCCGATGTCGTGATAAAGTGCTCCGGATCTCACGAGCTGCATGTTGGCTCCGACTTTGTCGGCCGCGGCGGCCGCGAGATTGCTGACAGCCATCGAATGCTGGAATGTTCCGGGACATTCCTCGGACAGCTTGCGTAAAATCGGGTGGTTTATATCAGATAATTCTACGAGAGTGACTCTCGATGTAAATCCGAAGAGTTTTTCCAATATGAAGATGAAAATGTAGGCGAATGAAATCAAGACTGCGTTGATACCGAAATATCCGAACATTCGAGGTGTGATTTTCTCGAGATTCCAGTTGTGGAGCAGTTCGACAGCGAGATAGGATACGGAGTAGACACAGAAAACGAGTGCGGCCGTACGGATGAGCTGTGAACGCTTGGAAAGTTCCTTGATCGAGTCGATAGCCACGACGCCGGCCATGAACTGGCAGAAGATGAACTCCATGGGGAAGAGTGAGGCGAGCATAGCGCCGAGGATGGTGACGATATGGGCGAAAAATGCGGTTCGCGAATCGAGGAATACGACAAGCACTATCGGGACTATCGTGAACGGAATGATATACAACCACATACCGGTTGATTTCGCCGTTAGGTAGGCAGTTATGACGAAGAGTGCGATCACAAACATCATCATTTCAACCAGACGGATGTTGGCGTAATATTCAGGCCGGAAGAAATGGAGATAGCCAAATAATGCCCCGTAGATGAGAAGCATGTAAAGAAGCTGTCCGGCGAGGGGGTAGTAATTTTCCCTATAGTCGGTTTCTCCACGCTGAGCCTCGAGTGTTTCGTAGGTATTAAGCACCGTGAAGAGCTTTGGCGTCACGATGTCACCTTTGTCGATAATTCTTTCTCCTTGCTGAATAACTCCGACGGGTGCCATAGCTTTCTGCATGGTTTCCTCGTAGATTTTTTTTGATTCGACGCTGTCAATAGAGATGTTGGGTTCAAGAAGTTGGGCGAGTTTAGCCGAAGAAATCGCCAGCATGAATCTTTCTTCCCTGAAAAGGCTGTCGATATTGGTGTAGGCTTTTCGTGTGGATAGGAATCCGTCGGTGACGACGGATGTGGCTACATTGTCGTCGATTTTGCGCACGCGCGGCAGTTTGCCATTCTGTATTTCCTCATAAATGTTGCTTTCGACGATACCTGTCCGGTACTGTTCTCGGAGTTCGTCGACGAGCGCTTTTTTCTCGTTAGCAGAAAGATTGATGTCTTCCGTATTGTCGAGGATGTATGCAAACCGTGAAACTACACTGTCCTCCACGGCAGTATTTCGTTTGATGACCGGCTCGAAAGAGGACTGAATGCTGTCTCTGACCTCTCTTGCGCTGATAGAATCGAGGTAGACAGGAATGTCGAACGGGGCTGTGAGGAGTGAATAAGCCCAGGGTCGATTTATGGCGTAGCTGTAACGATTGGAGTCGTCGCGAGGCAGAAAATAGACGGATATCAAAGCGGCAGCTATGTAGATAGACCATCTGGCGATTATTTTTTTCTTTGATTTTGAAGCCATTTTTGCGTGTGGAGTAATATGTTAAACGGCGTTGATCTTGTCGGCAACCCTTGCCGCTCTCTGTACGCCCTTGATTTTCTTTACTTTTTCACAAAGCTCGGTAACAACTCTTGTGTCGGTGACCATAGCAGTAAGCCGGCAAGTGAAGACTTCGTTATCGGTGTCGACATGTAGAGAGCGAATGTCGATGTTGAGGTTGTTTGAAATCATCTGTGTGAGCTCCTGGAGTATTCCGTGTCGGTCGATGCCGTCAATGCTAATTTCGGCGAGGAATTTTTCGCTGGCGGTTTCCCATTCCGTGCTGATTATCCGCGGGCCGAAGCTTGCTTTGAGTACTTGTGCTCGCGGACAGTTCAGGCTATGTACCTCGACTTGTCCGATATCATTGATGAATCCCATCACATCGTCGCCGGGAATCGGTCGGCAGCAATCGGCAAAGACGAAGTTTCGTTCGTGATCGTTGATGCGCAGTGAATATGTCTTTTTCCGGTCGATGTTTTCAGGTGTGTTGATGATAATTCCACTGTCGTCATCGCGGTCGTTGTTACGCCGCCTTCCGATTCGGAAAATTCTGGAAATGAGTGATTGTTCGGCTTTAGGCGACTCCTTGATGACATATCCTTCGAGGGAAAGATCGCCGTTTCCAAGCCTGAGGTAGAATGATTCTCGCGATGTGACGTGATAGAACGCCATCATTTTGGTGATGATTTCGTTGGTTTCCTCTACCTCCGCTTCTTTGAGATATTCGGCCAGTATTTCTTTGCCTTTGTCGATGATGGGCTGTTGTTCTCTTCTCAATGCCTGTCTGAGTCGTGTTCTTCCTTTGGCGGTGGCGAGAAATGCCATCCATTCTTCTTTCGGTGTCTGCGATTGGGATGTCAGCACTTCAACCTGGTCGCCGCTATGGAGTTTGTAGCTCAGCGGAACGAGTTTATGGTTGACTTTCCCGGCGATACATTTAGTGCCGATCTGCGAATGGAGAGAGAACGCGACATCAAGGACTGTAGATTCCGTGGGTAGTGTGATGAGTTCTCCTTTGGGAGTGAATACGACAATTTCGGAAGCGAAGAGGTTGAGTTTGAGAGTGTCGAGGAAGTCGATGGCGTTCGGATTGGGGTCGTCAAGTATGTCCTTGATAGTTCTGAGCCAGACATTGAGCTCAGATTCCTCGTCGCTTTCCCCGATTTTGTATTTCCAGTGTGCAGCGAAACCTTTTTCGGCTATTTCGTCCATTCTGCGTGAACGAATCTGTATTTCCACCCAGTTTCCGTCGGTTCCCATTACTGTGAGATGAAGTGCCTGATAACCATTGGCCTTAGGGTTGCTTATCCAGTCTCTTGTTCTGTCGGGATGCAGACGGTAAAGGTCTGTGATAGTGGCATAAATGCTCCAGCAGATGGCTTTTTCCTGCGATTGGTCGTTACAGTCGAAAATGATCCTCATAGCGTAGAGGTCGTAGACTTCTTCGAACGGTATCTTCTTGGTTTCCATTTTTTTCCAAATGGAATAAACGGATTTCATCCGTGCCTTTGCTTCATATTTAAGCCCCATTTTATCAAGATTTTCCTTGATGGGCGTGGCAAAATCGTTGTAGACTGCGGAACGACGATCTTCGGATTCCTTGATCATTTTTGAAATCTCGGCGTAAGATGCCGGATGTTCGTATTTGAAGCTGAGGTCTTCGAGTTCGGTTTTGATAGCGAATAGACCGAGTCGATGTGCGAGCGGAGCGTAGATGTAGAGCGTTTCTCCTGCAATTTTGTACTGTTTGTTAGGTGCCATCGAGCCGAGTGTCCTCATGTTGTGGAGTCTGTCGGCCATTTTGATGAGTACGACTCTGATGTCCTCGCTCATAGTGAGAAGGAGTTTTCGGAAGTTTTCAGCTTGTGCCGATGCCTGGTCTCCGAAAATGCCACCTGAAATTTTAGTGAGTCCCGATACGATCTGTGCGATTTTCTTACCGAACATCCGCTGTATGTCGTCAACCGTGTAGTCCGTATCCTCGACGACATCGTGGAGCAGTGCGGCGCAAATAGAAGTAGATCCGAGTCCGATTTCCTGACTTGCGATTTTAGCTACCGCAATGGGGTGGAGAATGTATGGCTCACCAGACCGGCGGCGTATGCCACCGTGCGCTTTTTTAGCGAACCTAAACGCCCGTTCGATAATCTCGACTTTCTTGCGGTGGTTGCTTCTCAGGTATCCGTTGAGTAAATCCTGAAATTCGGATTCAATCAATCTGTCTTCTTCCTCTGGTGTCATCAACATCTTTTCCATTGCGCATGATTTGATTGATATTCAGACATTTGGCGTGTTCAATATCGTGTCGCTACGGTATTATCCGTGATGCGGCGCAATCTTCTCCGTTACAAATATACAAATAATTAGCGGAAAAAGGGGAGATGCGGGGTAGTGAAAGGGTGGTAGTTTAGTTAAATAGAGTTAAATTTTTGCATTAAAAAATGGCTAACATCTTGATTGTCAATATGGACACCTGGGCAACTTTTAGCGTATAGGCCAAAATCGCAGATTGTCCCCTTATTTCGATATTAATTTTGTGCCGAATCTGCGTTAAGGACTAAAGCAGTGATAGTCCCGAAGGCTGACGAGCGAACATTGACATATTGAGAAAAATCATTTGTTTCTGAAAGAGGATAAAAAAAATTGGGTGTCGTCACGACAACCAATCTTAGTTAACCTTAAATCTAATACCATGAAAAACACATGGCAAAATTAGAGTTATGGCTAAAACCGTGCAAACGAAACTGTGAAAAAATGACGTTACGTTAACTTTATTTTAACAATTTGTCAAAAATATCAATTTTTTAATTGAAATTACTCATGAAAAGAAGGGAAATAATTTCAATTTGATAGTTTGAGGCGTTTTGATTCACATTATCGGGAGATAGCCCTATTAACATTTGTTAATCAAATAATCTTCGTTTCATGAAAAAATATTTTGTCACCAAAACAAAGAGTATCGAACCTCCGATTTGAGCTATAGCAGTGGCCCAGAATGCAGCCTGATAATTGATGTACTGAACGAGAAAACCGCCGAGAAGTATTCCCAACCCCATTCCCAGATCCCAGGCGATGAGTATCGATGAGTTGGCTGTTCCTCGCTGGTCGTGTCGGGCGACTTTGATGAACATGTTCAGCATTGCGGGATACATCTGACCGTTGCCGAGTCCGACAAACAGTGCGGACAAGTAGTATGACCATTGGCCCCACATCAATGCAAAAAGGAGGTAACCGATGGAAGAAAGTATGACCCCGATTGTGCAACTCTGCGTGAGTTTTCCCCTGCGCAGAGCTTTGGTGCCGAAGAGCCGTGCGGCAAACAGTCCGGCGGAGAGTATCATGAAGAAGAGCCCGGTTCCGTCGGTAATGCCGAGACACTCCTGTCCGTAAATAGCGACATAATTGCTCATCACTCCCCAGCAGAGCGCGAAAAGACAGATGTTGACGGCCATCAACCATGCTTTAGTCAAAAAGAAATGGTCGAGCGAAAGTTTTGGTTTACCGGGCACTTTAGGTCGATGTGGCAGTTTAACAGTGGTGGAGGAAAGGAATCCGAGGAATGCGAGAACAAATGCGAGCCAGAAAAGGAAATCGAATCGTTCTGTCGAGGAGTAGATCCAAATTCCGATAGAAGGCGCTATTGCCATAGCGAGATTGTTGCTGAGCCCGTAGTATCCAATCCCTTCGTTGCGCCGAGATGATGGGAGAACATCTATTGCCACAGTAGAATTGGCTACAGTGGCCGCGCCGAATGGGAGGCCATGGAGTGTCCTGAAAATGGCGAACATGAGGAGCGTTCCAGCTCCGATATAACCTGCAAAAAAGATGAAAAACGAGAAAAAGCAGATCATCAGTACGGTCTTTCGATTGAAGGTGTCGACAATGAATCCGCTGAAGGGTCGGACGAGCAGCGTGGCCACGACGTATCCGGAAAGGACAATGCCGATCATGTGTTTGTCGGCGCTGAACTGTGCGTCAAGATAAATAGGGAGGAGAGGAGTCAGGATATAGAAAGCGAAGAAAAGCAGGAAGTTGCTGATCATCACTTTCCAATAATTAGAGTTCCAAAGACGCTCGTTAACCTTTTCCATCATATCCGGTTTAACTATCCGTCGGAATGTTATCCGGCAAATCGGGTGCAAAGTTAAACATTCGCATTAATGCGGAAAAATATTTTTGTGTCAATGTTGCATGATACGAAAAAAAGGTTTAAATTTGCACCGCAAAAGTCAAAAACCGACCGAGCAAGGAGAGGTGGGTGAGTGGCTGAAACCAACAGTTTGCTAAACTGTCGTAGGAGTAATCCTACCACGAGTTCGAATCTCGTCCTCTCCGCCAGAAGCACCGAAAACGGTGCTTTTGTTTTATCCCGCCTAAACTGAAAAGGGTGGAACTGAAAAGGGTGGAGATTAAAATATCTTAGTATCGAAAAGTTGAGGATCTGGGTCTTTGAAAATGAGGCGTTTTACTGCAGTAACAATAATTATCGGTTTTTGCAACATTATGCAGAGTTAAAACGTTTAAATGCTGAGAAAAACAATTATTCATAATGCATTTTACAGAACCTGTTTATAGAAATCCATATTGGCCAACCTTTCCATTACTTCAAGTTACTCAAGGTTGTACTCATAACAAGTGTAAATTCTGTTCGATGTATGCGAATGTCCCTTTCCGACTTCAACCTCTGGAATGGATAGAGAAAGACCTTAAGGAAATCCAAAGAATCGAGCCAAATGCCAGAACTTTACAGCTTCTCAGCGCCAATCCCATGGCAATGAGTTTCGATAAGATGAAGGCAATCCTGGAGTTAATCAGAAAGTATCTACCGCATCTTGAACATATTTACACGCAGACACGCGTTTCCGACCTTAAGGACAAGTCAGTAGAACAATTACATGAATTGAAGGAGTTAGGGTTGAACGAGATATCATTGGGCGTTGAGAGCGGTGACGATGAAACTTTGAAAAGGATAAACAAGGGTTATACTTCGAAAGATATTCTCGAACAAACAAAGAAGCTTGATGAAGCGGGCATCCGATATTGGGTTACATTTCTTAACGGGGTGGGAGGCAGGGAACTAAGCCGACAACATGCAGTGAACTCAGCCAAGATTTTCAATCAGACTCATCCAATGCTTGTCGGGACAGGCGGTCTGACCTTATTTCCGAATACTCCATTGCTGGAAGAGGCTCAACGTGGTGAATTTACTCCTTTAACTGAAAAGGAAATGATGGAGGAACTGAAAACTTTCGTTGAGAATTTGAATATCGATGCCTATTTTATGACTCATCATACATCATCGATGAATCTCTCCGGGCCGTCGTTTTTGTCGAGAAAAAAACAAATTCTTGATGATCTGCAATATGGCATAAATAATTTCGATATGGATGAATTGTCGAGTTATAGAGCAAACAAAAAGTCATTATAAATTTAAATGTGGTGAAACTTAAAAATCAATAACTATGAATTTATCAAAATTTGAAAATAATAACAGGGTCTATTATAGCGATGAAATGGTGGAGAGTTGGGATGGCATCAAATTGAATCTTGTGCGTCAGTTTATCAGTGACTCTCCGAAAGCCATATTAATAATTCTTCATGGACTGGCCAACAATCTTACTCTATACGATGATTTTGTGAAACCGTTCATAGAGGCAAATATCGGTGTTTACAGATATGACGCCCGAGGACACGGTAAGTCTGAGGGTAAACGCGGATACGTCAAAAGCTATTGGGAAATGGCGGAGGATCTGAAAGTTATAGTAGATCTTGCAAAAAAGGAAAACTCCGGAGTGAAGGTGTTTGTTTTGGGTCACAGTATGGGAGGTCACGTTGCAGCTCTCTATGGAACCAAGTATCCTGAAGGTGTAAACGGAATCATTCTTGCCGCCGGAGTACTCCGTTACAATCTTACTAATTTCGGTTATCTTCCCCGTCCAGAAGCTGAAGATACAAGAATCAATACTATCGATGCAGCCTACGGGACACTTCATCTTCCTGAATGGAAAACAATGAAAGAATTCTCTAAACCGGGTGATACCAGTACACTTTCAGAAATATATCCGGCTATTCTCAATGCTTTCAAAGAAGGAATCGCTTATCTAAGAACGCATCGTGACACTTTCTGCAATTCTGTTATGGTTTTAAACGGTAATGGGGACGACTCAGTTTCGCCAAAAGATGCAATAGAATTTTATGAACAGACGGTGGCAAAAGACAAGAGCCTGTTCATATATGCCGGAGTAAATCATTTTCTAATGGCAGACCCCAAAGGGCACCAGATAAGCCGTGATGTTTTAAACTGGATTGAAGACCGTTTAGGGAGCACGGTTTATGAAGAATTTGAATTCTAAATGACAATAAGTAAAAAAAATAATATGGTCTATTTTTGATAGGTTAATATCAGGAATGTTTAGTAAATTTGAAGTGTTTTACCAAGGATAGAATTTATCAACCGGTAAGACACCGTTTTAGGTATGGATCGTATCGAAAGAGAAAAGCTGATTGTGGAGAAAATGATCAGAGTGTATTGCAGGGCACATCACAATGTGTCGAAGGGGGTACTGTGTCAAGAGTGTGAGGAGTTGTGCCGGTATTCACATAAAAGGTTAGAAAACTGTCCTTTCGGGAACGAGAAGTCAAGTTGCCGTAAGTGTAAAATTCATTGTTATCAGCCAAAATTTAAAACGGAAATAGCCAAGGTGATGCGCTATACGGGTCCGAGAATGATTTTTATAGATCCTGTTTCGGCTTTCAGACATCTATGGTCAGAAATGATAAATTAGCCGCGTGAAATTCATCAGGGGAGCGTATTGTCAGGGTTTTATCTTCGATATTGCCCGTTGATAGAATGCGAAGACTTTACGAACGTATTCGAATGTCTGATTACCTCGGAAATATCCATATTTGCATACGGGGTCGTTGTAATATTCGGGATTCGCTTTGAGCATTAGTGCGAGTTCGACATTACCGTCCCAAACCGTTGGGTCATAGCCGTATTTTCCGGCTAATGCTATCGCATCGAGTATATGGGCGGCTCCGGAATTGTAAGCGGCGACAATGAATTTTTTTCTTTCTTCGGGGTCCGGAACCAGCGGCTCGAATTTTTTTTCCTGTGAGGCGATAATCTTTGCGGCTGTGGCGATGCTTAAGCCATTGTCGGTCAGAAGTTCGGGGGAGACTCCATAGCCAATGGCAGTCTGAGGCATGATCTGCATGATGCCTTTTGCGCCGGCCCATGATACGACATCGGGGTTGAATTTGCTTTCCATGTATCCCATCGCGGCGAGTAAACGCCAGTCCCAGCCAATCTGTGCGGCGGAACGTCGGAAGAGTGAGTCGAAGGGTGAAATTCTCCCTGAGCGGAAGTCGGGATAAGCGACTTCATTGCCGGCTTCGCGCTTGCTTATTTCGAAATATCGTTTTAGAAGATTCTTCTGAATGTTTCGCGGAATTTCCGCCTCAAACCATTTGTCGACAGAGTCGGCAAGCCATTCTTTTCCGGGAGCGACAGCCCAAGCAGCACGTTGCGGGAAGCTTACTTGAAGTGTAATGTCGAGATCGGGGTAGTATGTGGCGTTAAGCTCGGCTATGTCGCTGTCGACAACCGTGAGCGGTATTTCTCCTTTGGAAACCATGGCAATCATTTCTTCGGTAATGAGCGTGTCGCGGTCGACAGGATGAATATTTACTCCACCTCCCAATTCGTCGTTAAGATTGAGCATGCGGTAGTGGTATTTGCTGCCTGCTTCGACAAAGACATCCTTGCCGACGAGCTGAGTGACATCGGTGATGAGCTGCTGATTTTTTTTCTTCGGTTGCACAAGCACCTGGGAGGTGACCCTCTCGATCCCACAGGGAACAGCCCTCGAACGGTTCTCACCGGTTATCGGGATTTCGTAAGCGGCAATGTCAATCTTTCCAGAGTCGAGCATTTCCAGAAGCGCTCCGAGATTAGATGCGACCTCGAGCTTGAGGACAGATCCTTTATCTTCAGCCAAAGTGAGCGCCAGATCGTAGTCGTAACCCATAGGCTCTTCTCTGTAGAGGTAGTAGGAAAGGGGACTATAGAGGGTTCCGACGCGGAGGGTGTCGGGGAAAGTGTGTCGGACATTTTCAGAACGATCAGCGGAGCTATTCCCCGAGCCGCAAGCATAGGAAAAGAGCAAAGCTAAGGCAGAGAGGACAGGGAGGACAGTCCTTGGAAGGGGAGAGAGGAAGTGGCAGGTCATGGTCAGTATTCAAACGTGCCGAATTCGGACTTTATCGTTAACCTTTTTGATTCGCTCTCCTCGACGCGTCCGATGATTTTAGCTTCTATTCCGAAGGCCTTTGAAATTTCGATCACTCT
Organism: Paramuribaculum sp.; assembly: GCA_022511125.1. Lineage (GTDB taxonomy): Bacteria > Bacteroidota > Bacteroidia > Bacteroidales > Muribaculaceae > Paramuribaculum. The sequence continues at coordinate 17,908 of JAFLSD010000002.1, read as the reverse complement.
GGCCGCATCGTCCTTAGAGAGATAGATTTCCATTCGATGTCCCATATTGAAGACTTTGTACATCTCATGCCAATCCGTGCCGGATTGCTGGTGAATGAGTTTGAAAAGCGGGGGTATGGGGAAAAGGTTGTCTTTAACGACATGGCCTTTGTCGATGAAGTGAAGTATCTTAGTCTGTGCACCTCCGGAACAATGAACCATGCCATGGATAGATTTGCGCATTTCGGCAAGGATCTGTTTGATAACAGGTGCATAGGTCCTCGTTGGGGAAAGAACGAGCTTTCCGGCGTTGACAGACGTTCCTATAACAGAGTCGGTCAATCCGACAGTTCCGCTATAGACAAGCTCGGCAGGCATTTCTCCGTCGAAACTTTCGGGATATTTTTCAGCGATATATTTAGCGAAAACATCATGACGGGCGGATGTCAGGCCATTACTTCCCATTCCTCCATTGTATTCGGATTCGTATGTAGCCTCTCCATAGGAAGCAATTCCAACAATGACGTCACCGGGACGGATATTAGCATTGTCGATGACGTGGTCTCTGCGCATGCGGCAAGTGACGGTGCTGTCGACGATAATAGTCCGGACAAGGTCGCCAACATCAGCTGTTTCTCCTCCGGTGCTCCAAATTCCGATGCCTTTATCGCGTAGGTCGGCGAGCAGTTCTTCCGTGCCGTTGATGATAGCGGCGATGATTTCCCCCGGGATTTTGTTTTTATTACGTCCGATGGTGCTGCTGACGAGAATATTATCCGTGGCTCCGACACAAAGCAAATCGTCGAGATTCATAATGAGGGCGTCCTGTGCAATGCCTTTCCAAACGGAGATATCGCCCGTTTCTTTCCAATAGACATAGGCAAGTGAGGATTTGGTGCCGGCTCCGTCGGCATGCATGATGTTGCAGTACTCGGGATCTCCTCCGAGGATATCTGGTATTATTTTGCAGAAGGCGCCGGGGAAAATTCCTTTATCGACGTTTTTTATAGCGTTGTGCACATCTTCTTTTGATGCGCTCACTCCTCGTTTGATATATCTTTCGTCGGACATAAACTATTAATATTTATAGTGCTATGAGTTTTACAGAAGAAGTGTGATGAAGAGATAGACGACGGTAACCGGAGCGACGAATATCAGGGAGTCGATGCGGTCGAGTATGCCACCGTGGCCGGGCATGATAGAGCCGCTGTCTTTGACTCCGACAGCTCTTTTAAGCATGCTTTCAACGAGGTCGCCCCATGTAGCGAATATGCTGACAATTAGTCCATAGCCACAAAGAGCGGCTAAAGAGAGAGCCGGTCGCCAATTGCCGAAAGCGTAGTAGACAATCAGTGCACACGCCACACTGAAAAGAACCCCTCCGAAAAATCCTTCCCATGATTTTTTAGGCGATATGCGCGGGAAGAGCCTGTGACGGCCAATCGAACAGCCCACGGCATAAGCTCCTGTGTCGTTGAGCCAGATCATCAGGAACATCGTGAGGGTGATTGCTTCTCCTCCTGCAAGATAGATAAAGGAAGCGCAAGCGAGAGGTAATCCGATATATAACTGGGCAGCAAGACTTGCCGTAACACACGTGAGGGGATGGGAGTCGGAAGAGAGATAAATCTGATAAATGAGGCGCGCCAAGAAGTAGAGGATATAGGCAACGAATGGTACCGCCATCGCAAAAAGAGGGTCGGTGAAAGGAAGCAGTGAGAAGAAAAGGAATGGTGAAAGGGTAAGAATAAGCGCTCCGAGTGTGTCGATTATCAAAATGCCTGATTTTCGAGCCTCACCCATGCGACAAAGCGAACCGAATTCAGCTACGGCAAGTATAGCAAAAACCGAACAAAGTGCGGGAAATCCCCATGTTCCTCCGAAAAGGATAGCGCAGACTATCAAGGCTACATATATCGAGCCGCTGATACATCTGACCGCTAAATTTTTCTTCATTTCAGTAATCCATCAAATTTTTAACAAAATTAGCAAAATCTTTCCATTCAAGGGCAATCGTGGATTAAAAATCGGCTTTATACTGAAATTTAACATTGGAGATGATGGCGTTTTAAGGAAAATGTTTAACTTTGCGAATAAGTTTAACTCAAAAAATTACCTGCCTATCGAAACACAGCTACTCTAAACCAATTATTTAGAATAGTGATGAAAAATATCAGCAAGCTACCCGATGAAGATCTGGTGGCTCTCTATGCGGCAGGATGCAATCAAGCTTTCGACATCTTACTCAAGCGTCATGAACCGAAAGTGTTCGGTTATATATTGTCGTATGTAGGCAACCGGGAGGTGGCCAATGATCTTTTCCAGGAGACATTCTTCAAGGCAATCATAACCATCAAAAACGGCAACTACAACGAAACGGGAAAATTTTCGGCATGGATATTGAGGATAGCTCGCAATATCGTCATAGATCATTTCCGCGTGACGAAATCGGAAAATTCGGTGTCGGCCGATTCTTCGCCGGTAGATATCTTCAACCGGAAGGAGCTGAGCGAGGGAACTATAGAAGATATGCTGACATCGCAACAGTTGCAGGAAGATGTGAGAAGTTTAGTGGAATCCCTTCCATCCAACCAGCGTGAGGTTTTGAAGATGAGATATTATTCGGATATGCCTTTCAAGGAAATAGCCGAGGAAACCAAAGTGAGCGTAAACACGGCATTAGGTAGAATGAGATATGCCTTGATCAATCTTCGTCGAATAGCAGAGAGCCGGCGTATATCGCTGACTGTTTAGGGCGATTAGAACGAAGACAGGTAGGAAAAAGGAGGCGTCAAAACTCATTTTGACGCCTCCTCTGTATAATGAAACAAGTTAGTTAGTTCAGTGTGTCGAGCAGTTTTCTAACCTGGTCGTCGTCGGGCATGAACTGGAGATAATCCTGGAGATACTTGCGGGCTTTAGCTTTGTCCTTGTCGGCGAAGTAGATACCAAGGAGATAGTCGGCAGCGCGGTAGTATGTTGCGTATTTCTCTCTGTTAGCCGGATCGGCGTTGAAGAGGTCGATCATTTTTTCGAATGCAGCAGCCATTTCAGCGTTAGGCTCGTCGTCGTTGCCGGTGAGGTAGATCTGACCAACGAACCAGTATACGAGACCGTTGTCGGGTACGCGTTCGAGAGTCATGTTGAAGTATTTGATACCTTCGTTAGTGGCGGCCTTTCTTTCCGGGGTGCCTTTATCGAGTGAACGAGCGAGGGTAGAGTAGCGGCGACCCATGTTGAGGAGGTCGTTAGTGGTTCCGTTTCCGCCGTCAAGATATTTTTTGTAAGTTTCCACGGCTTTGTCGGACTGTCCTGCTTTGTCGTAGGCGTCGCTGAGCGAAGTGAGTAGTTCGGGTTTGTCCGGATTGAGTTCGACAGCTTTCTCGAGTACAGCCACAGCTTCGTTGCCTTTGCCAGTGTTAGTAAGAGCTTTACCGTAAAGGATATAGTCGTTGGCAATAAGATCGACTCCGGGAGTGTTGAAGAGTTTACGTCCAGCTTCTTCTGCAGCGGGCCAATTTTCCTTAGCTGACTGGTCGAGAAGGATCACACGGTACATATAGAAGTTTCCGGGATCTTTAGCCAGCACTTTGTTTGCCCATTCGAGCGACTTGTCGTATTCGCCGGCCGAGTAGAGAAGACCTGCGTAACGCTGTTCGTCGTTCTGGAAGTGGTTGGGGTTCTGCAGGTATTCGCCATAAAGAATAGCGGCACTACCGAACTGGCTGTTGTCGTAGTATTTTTCGGCGAGTTCGCGCTGTGCGAGACCGGAGTTAGGTTCGAGTTTGTGAAGTTCCTCAAGTTTTTCGATAGCGAAACGTGGGTTAACGTGGAAATAAGTGTTAGCATATTTCACATAAGCCTCGCGGTTGATTTCACCTTTCTCCTTGTCGGATTCGATAGCAGCTTCGTAAAGACTGGCAGCCTTACCGGGATCGGTGTTAGCCTGCATGTCAGCCTGGAGGAGGAGATAAGGAGCCTGGGATACTTTGTTTTTCTTAGCGTCTTTGTAAGCCTTGTCGATATATTTTTCGATATCCTTAGCGTATTTCTGAGGATCAACATTGAAATATGCACGGCCAACTTCAGCAGTCAGGTCGACATTCTTCTTGTCGCACTCCATTCCTTGTTTGAAGTATTTTTCTGCAGTGCCTTTGTCGCCTTCCTTAAGAGCTACCTGTCCGAGGCCTATGTAGTTGAAACCGTAGGCCGGATTAGCTGCGATTCCGGCTTCGTAATCCTGTTTGGCTTTAGCGAGATTACCTTCACGGAATTCAACACATCCAAGGTAAAAATAGCTGACAGCCTTGTCAGTTCCCGGTTTGTTGAGGTTGTTTTCCAAAATTACTTTAGCCACGTCGTAACGCCCGGCGTTGTAGTTGTCAACGCCATCCTGATAACCTTGAGCGGCCGCACTTAACGCACAGCCGAGCATCAGGGAGAATAAGAATTTCAGTTTCATGATTAGGTTTATTTAAAGATTTATTATTCGTGTTGATTACTTTTTCCTAATGGTTCGATGTCTATTTGACTTCCACATTGGTGGAAGGTTTAACGACTTTTGGAAGAACTCCGGTAGTCTGTATGATTTTTTGTCCCTGTGGTCCCGTGACAAAGGAATAGAATCCATGTCCGGGGGTACCGGGAACTGAAGTCGAGATCATGTATATCTGCCTGAAAAGGGGATATTCGCCTGTGAAGATGTAATATTGATAGGGCTTATATGCAGTAACCTCGTTATTACCTCTGACTTTCAAAACTTTGACGCTTGAGTCGAACTGCTGGTCGATCGTAGTCGTGTCGTTTTCCTGTATGTTTTTAGCAAAGTCTTCTCTTGAAAGGTCTTTAGTCTGCATGTCGCTACTGATCCAGCTGACTCCTATCACTCCTATGGCGTTTTTGTTTTTCCTTACGGCTTCAAAAACAGCCTCGGGACTGTTCTGAGCGAAAACATTGCTGCCGAACTCGGCTCCGTTGAGCAGAGAATCGCGCATGTATTGTACTGTGCTTGAACCCTGATGGTCGAATACGACTTCAATCTTGCCAAGATGGTCGTTTCCAACCTCGACCTGATTCCAGTCGGTGATCTTTCCGGAGAGTATTTCTGCAATCTCGGGCTTGCTGATAACATTGAGACTGTTTTCGGGATTGACAATCAAAGCGAGGGCATCGACGGCAATCATGCTTTGGCGCACGGTGCGGTTCTTTGATTTCATATAGCTAATTTCCTTGTCGTTGAAAGGCCTGGTGATGACGATAAGGCTTGTTTTCTGGTCGAGCATCGAGTCAATGCAGGCTTTCTGGTCGGCGTATTGAGCCATAATGCTCGCTTTAGGATAGATGTATTCGAAAACGTCGATTTCCTGTTTCATTATGTTTTCGAAGCTTGCATCGCAAACGAGTGTCGCAATACCTGACGTGTTGGAGACTTCGGGGCCAGTGTGTCCTCCGCCTCCAGTGCATGAGAAAAACAGACTCATTGCCGCCAGTGGGAGCACCGACAGCAATGAATTCTTTATATGTCTATAAGTCATACCCGATTAACAGTGGTTTAAATATGATTACAAGTTCAATTCAATGTCTTATGTCATGCATATGGGTCGTCGATACCGGCGAATTGGCGATATGCTCTCCAGATGCCATAGGCTGTGAACAATCCTCCGAAGACCCAACGAACCCAAGTCCAGGATTCATAAAGTGGCTTGAAGAAACCTACGAAAAATAATACACCCATTCCGATGTAAACCACGATCATGATTATACCGAAAAGATTTCTCATGGCTTTCGGAGTTCCCGTTTGATTGTTGTCGCTGCTCATATTTTTATATTTTAAAAAGTTTAACGTGCAAGTGTCAGAAAGCGGACTGTATCGTACCGTATTGTTCCACTCTTGTTAAATTAACAATTACAACAGATTTAAGTTCACAAAAAATCAAAGCATTTTTTTGCGGAGGTAAAGTTAAATAAAAAATTTGATTTAGTAAGGACAATATGAATATTTTTATTCTTTTGTGATCTGATAAGCTCACAGATCATGTTATAAGAAATAATTAAGTTTCTCTTTGTACGAGGAATCCCAAGGCGACTGATATCATCCGGTTATTTTGATATAGAGAAATCGGCAGAAGAAAGAAAGTTAAAACAAACGGTTAAGGAAAGATTTATTCTTCTTGTGATAGTCATTACGATGTTTACAGGCGTATCAACAGGCCAAGGGAGGTTGCCGCAGCCGAAACCGACGACGTCAGCGACTATTTCTTCCATGTCGATCTCTCAAATGAAAGTCCCACAACTTATGGCAAAGGTGAAATCACTATATAGCAAACAGAAGTATGCAGAGGCCTTTCCTTACCTTGGTGAGGCGACTATCCGAGGTGACAAAGATGCACAGCGCTATATGGGCGAATATTACCGTCCGGGAGTACTGCAACATTGAACAGGCTCACATGATTTTTTTTGTTGATAAATTTTTTGCCGGTAAATAGGGGGGTTAACCATATTTTATGTTCCATATTACACTCTTATCATCATAGGAAAGCAAAATTTTTCGTAATTTTGTAGAAGACAAATTCAAAAATTAATAAATCGGACGATGCATTTACCGTTAGCAGAACGTCTCCGCCCCCGCAAACTCGAAGATTATATCGGCCAGAATCATTTGGTGGGCAAAGATTCGATTATCCGCCGGATGATCGAAAGCGGTAATGTGTCTTCTTTCATTTTGTGGGGGCCTCCGGGGGTGGGTAAGACCACATTGGCAAGAATCATAGCGAATACGGTGAATGTGCCTTTCTATACGCTGTCGGCAGTTCATTCGGGTGTAAAGGATGTCAGAGAAGTGTTGGAACGCGCTTCGCGTGAAGCCAGAGGGCTCTTCAGTGGTGGCCGTCCTATTCTGTTTATCGATGAAATCCATCGTTTCAGCAAATCGCAGCAGGATTCGTTGCTTGCGGCCGTAGAATCGGGCACAGTGACTCTGATAGGTGCGACGACTGAAAATCCATCGTTCGAGGTGATCCGTCCTCTTCTTTCGAGGGCACAAGTCTATACATTAGAGCCTCTTACGGCGGAGGAACTTGATGAACTACTGAAACGGGCGATAAACGATGATACAGTTCTGTCGGAACGGACTGTGCAGGTGGAAGAGACCACCGCATTATTCAGATATGCGGGAGGCGATGCCCGTAAATTGCTAAATATTCTCGATTTGCTCGAGCAGTCGACCCCTGAGGGGCAGCCGATAGTGATAAACGACAAGATAGTAACGGAGTCTCTGCAAAAAAATCCGGCGGCTTACGATAAGCAGGGAGAAATGCATTACGACATTATCTCTGCGTTCATCAAGTCGATAAGAGGTAGCGATCCGGATGCGGCTCTTTATTGGTTGGCGCGAATGATCGAAGGCGGTGAAGAACCGGAGTTTATAGCGCGTCGTCTGCTTATCCTGGCGGCTGAAGACATCGGTTTGGCAAATCCGAACGCTTTGCTGCTGGCGAACGCGACTTTTGATGCAATCCATAAGATTGGCTGGCCGGAGGGCCGTATCCCACTGGCGGAATGCACGGTTTATCTCGCCACTTCATTGAAGAGCAATTCGGCCTATATGGGCATAAATAATGCTCTGGCGGCAGTGAAGCAAAGCGGTGACCTGCCCGTACCGCTGCATTTAAGAAACGCTCCGACGGGACTGATGAAAAAATTGGGTTACGGAGATAATTATCTCTACGCGCATGATTTTCCGGGACATTTCGTAAGGCAGCAATTCCTTCCAGACGAGTTGCGAGGGGCGAAGTTCTGGCATCCGGCAGATAATCCTGCGGAGAAGAAATCGGAAGATCTGCAAAACCGACGGTGGGGAGAAGGCGGAAAATAAATAACAGTCAAATCACTAAATAGATCAGTGGTAAAACGCGGAGGGGATCGGACTTATATCCAATCCCCTCGGTTGTATCAGGTAAATGCGGTTTGGTCATCAAGCCTCTGCAGCCACGACTTCTCCTTCAACTATTTCGGCAGTGTCGTTGGCTGTGATGTTAGGATCTTCGAGTCCGAGGTGACGTTTGCGGTTGATCACTTTCAGAATGAGCCCAATAATCAATGCGGCCACACCGAGACAGGCGAGCATAACGAGCGGCCAAGTGTAATTGTAGCTGACTGCGGCCTGTTCGGGGGTCAGAGTGCCATCGGCGAGTCCTTGCACGACCTGAGGGTTAGTGTTGTCGAGAACTTTTCCTATCAGGAGCGGGAAAAGCCACAGCCCGATGTTCTGAATCCAGAATATCAGTGCGTAGGCGGAGCCTATGATCTTTGCATCGACAAGCTTCGGTACGCTCGGCCAAAGCGATGCCGGGACGAGGGAGAACGAAGCGCCGAGAACGAGAATAGTAGCGTAGGCTACAGTGACACCAGCTGCGGGGCTATCCTTGAAGAGAGGGAGTATGAATGCAAATGTTAGATGACAGACGATGAGAAGCAAGGCTCCGAAAACGAGCATCGAAGCGGCTTTTCCTTTGTAGTCGACATAATTACCAAGAATAGGGGTAATACCTACAGCGAGCAGGGGGAATACCGCGAAAATGTCGGCCGCCGACTGTCGCATGTAGCCCATGTAGCAGAATCCGATGAGGAACAAAACGGCGAAGCCGAAAAGGCTGTATTTTTTGCTTTTCTTTTTTGAGAAGTTCCCTGCGAAAGCCGATCCGGCCGCAATGAGCATAATAATGTATTGGATTGTCAGAACGGTATCGGAAGCCCAGAACGAGTCGGCCGGAACATCGGTGAATGTAAGGTTACACTGAAGCATGTTGACGGCATATTTCTGGAATGGGAAGATAGCGGAATAATAGAGGACGCAGAGGAGAGCCACGAGCCAGAATCCGAGAGAAGAAAGGATTTTCCCGAGATCGGAAATCTTGAACGGGTCGTCTTTTTCTTCTCCTTCATGAGTCTGTGCATCAAGTTTCTTGTCCATAAAGAAATAGACGATAAACATGATGAGGGCAATCATCAACAAGACAACTCCGAATGCCACAGAGCGGGAAACGCTGATGTCACCTCCGAGAGTAGCGAAAAACGGTGAGAAGATCATACATGTTGCAACGCCGAGACGTGCGAGAGCCATTTCTGACCCCATCGCCATAGCCATTTCGCGACCTTTAAACCATTTAACAATGCCGCGGCTCACAGTAATGCCGGCCATTTCGACTCCGCAACCGAAAATCATGAATCCTATTGCTGAGAGTTTTGCAGACGCGGGCATTCCTTTGTAGAAGGGTGAAATGCCGAGTTCGTCGAAACCGGGGATATAATTGAGATGCTCTGTGAACCATCTGTCGAGTCCTGTACCGATGAAAGCGTCGGTGAGTGCATACCAGTTGATTACGGCACCGATGAGCATCACACCTCCTGAAAGGAGAGCGGTGAAGCGCACTCCCATCTTGTCGAGAATGATTCCTGCGAATATAAGGAAGAAAATGAAAACGTTGAGGAAGGTTTCAGCACCTTGCATCGTGCCGAATGCGGTGGAGTCCCATCCGCGTGTGGATTGAAGCAAATCCTTGATAGGAGAGAGAATATCCATGAATATGTAGCTGCAAAACATGGCGAAAGCGAGGAGCCCGAGAGCAGTCCATCGCGCCCACGCTTTGTCTCTCAGGGTATCGGCAGCTTGTGCAAGTGAAGCGGTCTGTACCATAATCGAAGAATAATGATGTTGTTTTAAATCAGTGGTTTGTATAAATAGTCCGGCAAATATACAAATAAAATTGTTTTGAGGCAATAGTTGTAAAGTGTGGTGTAAGATAGGAAATGTTATGATTTTTGGCTAATTTTGCAGTCTGAACGAGGGCCATCGAGTTCGGTTCGAAATGAATAATAATTAAAAAATTAATATATAACAAAATGATTACTCAGGAACAATTAAAAGAGACTTTAGAACGCAAGCTGGCGTTGAGGAGGTATCTTTGACATCGATAGCAAGAAAATAGAAGTCGAAGAAGAAGAACTTAGAACACACGTGCCGGACTTTTGGGAACACCCGAAAGAAGCACAGGCACAGATGAAAAAGATAAAAGATATCCAGGCGTGGATAGACGGGTATAAGGAAGTGGAAGATGCCGTAGATGAGCTTCAGATAGGCTTCGAATATGCTAAGGAAGGCGAAATGGATGAAGCTGAGCTTGACGAGCTCTATCAGTCGACCATAGAGAAAATAGAGAACTTAGAGTTGCGCAATATGCTGCGACGGGAAGAAGACAAACTCGGCGTGGTGCTGAAAATCAATTCAGGAGCCGGCGGTACTGAAAGTCAGGACTGGGCCTCGATGTTGATGAGAATGTATTTGCGCTGGTGCGAACAGCACGGTTACAAGACCTCGATAGCCAATATATTGGACGGCGACGAGGCCGGTATCAAGTCGTGTACGATCAATGTGGAGGGCGATTTTGCTTACGGTTATCTGAAGAGTGAGAACGGAGTTCACCGTTTAGTGCGTGTATCACCGTACAACGCTCAGGGTAAGCGCATGACCTCGTTCGCTTCGGTGTTTGTCACTCCTTTGGTTGACGATACGATAGAGGTGAAGGTTGACCCCGCTCTGTTGTCGTGGGATACATTCCGAAGCGGAGGAGCCGGCGGCCAGAACGTAAATAAGGTAGAATCGGGAGTGCGCCTGAGATATCAATTCACAGATCCATATACGGGTGAAAAAGAAGAGATTCTGATCGAGAATACCGAAACCCGCGACCAGCCTAAAAATAAAGAGAACGCGATGAGGCAGCTGCGATCGATTCTTTATGACAAAGAGTTGCAACATCGAATGCAGGAGCAGGCCAAGATTGAGGCGGGAAAAATGAAGATAGAATGGGGCTCTCAGATCAGGAGTTATGTTTTCGATGACCGAAGAGTGAAGGATCACCGCACGGGTCATCAGACTTCCGATGTAGGAGGCGTGATGGACGGCGATCTCGACGGATTTATCAAGGCTTTTCTGATGGAATTTGCCGGAACGGAGGATGGTAAATAAAAGATTGAGCGATGATAGTACTTTACAGAATTTATCAGATTCTGATAATGGCTCCGATTATGCTGGTGGCCACGGTTCTGACCGCAATCACAACAATAGTGTTCTCACTGCTTGGATTCGGCCGCTCGATGGGTTACTGGCCAGAGGTGATTTGGAGTAAAATCATGTGTCTGATAGCTTTAGTGCGTGTTACAGTCGAAGGCCGTGAGAATATCGATAAGCGCACCAGTTATGTTTTCGTAGCGAACCATCAGAGCGCTTACGATATCTTCACGTTGTTCGGTTATTTAGGCCATAATTTCCGTTGGATGATGAAAAAGGAGCTGCGTAAGATTCCTTTGATAGGTTTAGCTTGTGAGTCGGCCAAACAGATATTTATTGACCGTAGCTCTCCAGCGGCAATGCGTTCGTCGTTGAGGCGTGCGGAGGGTCTGTTGCAAGGCGGTATGTCGGTGGTAGTTTTTCCGGAAGGATCTCGTACCAAGACAGGAAAAGTCGGCACATTCAAGCGTGGAGCCTTCACTTTAGCGTCGGAATTCAATCTTCCGATAGTACCACTGACAATTTCGGGTGCTTACGCGGTTATGCCGAGCAAGAACAAGCTTCCATTGCCGGGAAAAATAAAACTGACTATCCACAAGCCGATTATGCCGGAGGAAGATATGCAGGCAGTGATAGAAAAATGTCGCGAGGAAATAATCTCGAGCTTAGAATAGAATGAACTTTTCTTTGAGATAAGACATTTTGTCAGTAGAGTGACAAGATTCAATTATGGCACGGATTATGCTATCATAATAGTGAAAATTATTGAGAAAAAATAAAAACATATAGTAACATAAATTTAAAAATCATGAATATCAAACCATTAGCTGACAGAGTTCTGATTAGTCCGAGTCCCGCCGAAGAAGTAACGATGGCAGGCATCATCATTCCGGATTCCGCAAAGGAAAAACCGCTCAAGGGGAAAGTACTAGCAGCCGGAAAAGGTACGAAAGACGAAGAAATGACAGTGAAAGAGGGCGATACCGTTCTTTACGGGAAATATGCCGGCACTGAAATCGAATTGGAAGGCGAGAAGTATCTGATCATGCGACAGAGCGACATTTTGGCAGTGATCGAAGACTAATAGGGTCAAACAAAACAGTTAAAAACAAGAAATTCAAAAGATTAGATTATGGCAAAAGAAATAAAATTTGAAATAAAGGCTCGCGAAGAGTTGAAAAAAGGAGTAGACGCTTTGGCAGACGCCGTAAAGGTGACTCTCGGTCCGAAAGGACGCAATGTGATCATCGAGAAGAAGTTCGGTGCTCCTCATATCACTAAAGACGGTGTGACCGTTGCACGTGAAGTAGAATTGGAAGACGCTTTCCAGAACATGGGAGCTCAGCTGGTGAAGGAAGTAGCTTCAAAGACTGGTGATGATGCCGGTGACGGTACAACAACAGCAACCGTTCTGGCTCAGTCGATCATCAACGTCGGTCTGAAAAATGTTGCAGCCGGTGCAAATCCGATGGATATCAAGCGCGGTATCGACAAAGCTGTAGCAGCCGTTGTGGAAGGCATCCACGGTATGAGCGAGGAAGTGGGCGACGACTTCAAGAAAATCGAAGATGTAGCCCGTATCTCGGCAAACAACGACGAGGCAATCGGCCGTCTGATAGCTGAGGCTATGAAGAAAGTGAAGAAAGAGGGCGTGATCACGGTTGACGAAGCAAAAGGCACCGAAACTACTGTAGATATCGTAGAAGGAATGCAGTTCGACCGCGGTTATATATCTCCTTATTTCGTAACAAATCCCGAGAAGATGGAATGCGAGATGGATTCTCCTTTCGTGTTGATCTACGACAAGAAGATTTCCAATCTCAAGGATATGCTTCCCATTCTTGAAGCAACAGCCCAGAGTGGCCGTCCGTTGCTGATCATCGCAGAGGATGTTGATCAAGAAGCTCTCGCAACGTTGGTTGTGAACCGTCTGCGCGGTTCTTTGAAAATCTGTGCCGTAAAGGCTCCGGGCTTCGGCGACCGCAGAAAAGAAATGCTTGAAGATATAGCTGTTCTGACCGGCGGTATCGTGATATCGGAAGAGAAAGGCATGAAGCTTGAAAGCGCAACTCTCGACTATCTCGGTACGGCAGAGAAGATTACCGTAAACAAAGAAAACACTACGATAGTGAACGGTGCTGGCAGCAAAGAAAAAATTGCAGGCCGCGTGGCTCAGATCAAAGCTCAAATCGAACAGACGACGAGCGATTACGACCGCGAAAAACTTCAGGAACGTCTTGCCAAATTGGCAGGCGGAGTAGCAGTGCTTCATATCGGTGCACCTTCGGAAGTAGAAATGAAGGAGAAGAAAGACCGTGTGGACGACGCTTTGAGCGCAACCCGCGCAGCTATCGCCGAAGGTATCGTCCCGGGTGGAGGTGTGGCATATATCCGCTGCATCGACAAGCTCGAAGATCTTAAAGGTGAGAATGAGGACGAAACCACCGGTATTCAGATAGTGAAACGCGCTATCGAAGAACCTCTTCGTCAGATCGTAGCAAACGCTGGCGTAGAAGGAGCGGTAGTAGTACAGAAGGTGAAAGAAGGCAAAGGTGATTTCGGTTACAATGCCCGCACTGACAAGTATGAAAACCTGATGGCAGCAGGCGTTATCGACCCGGCGAAAGTAGCTCGCGTAGCTCTTGAAAACGCAGCATCTATAGCAGGTATGTTCCTGACTACTGAGTGTGTGATTGCCGACAAGAAGGAAGAAAACCCGGCTCCGGCTATGGGTGGCGCTCCCGGCATGGGCGGCATGGGAATGATGTAATAGTCGGCCAGCGATAAAATAAAAGAATTTCCCCGTTTCGGTTTTCTGCCGGGACGGGGAATTTTTCGTTCCAGATGGGGTGAAGTGGGATGGGAGAAAGAAAATGGGGGGAGGATTGCGGGAAAATGGAAAATAATGTCTATATTTGCGGTGTATCTTCGCCTGGAAGCCCGAAGGGGATGAGCGGAGGGGATGCAGACATAAAAAAGCGTTTATCTGACGCTTATTCTTGACTTATGGGAACTTCGCAACTTCTTTTAAATGTGGTCAAGGATGAGTAAACGATAGATGCCTATGGGTATGTATCAAAGTCGCTCCGAGTGGCGGCAATACATACGGCGTGAGGCTTCTGCGTTGCTCGTTTCGACCACATCGGGTAATGCGAAGACCTCCATAAGCGGGACGAGTAACAGACAACAGACTCTCACGCTTTTTCTTTTTTATCTAACGGCCTGAATCGGAGGAGTCTATAGGGCGGAAAATTTTTGTGATGACTATGAAAAAGATCGGAATGACTCTTCTTGTGATGATTGCTGGACTGTTCTGCGTTCAAAGTGTATCGGCGGCCTCTCCCAAGAAGGTGGGGGTGTATGTTGAGGGTAAGATCAGTGCCGACGAACGAACAATAATCAGCTCGTCGGTGATGAGCCGAATTTCGACGAACAAGGATTATGTGGCTTTCGAGCGCAATAAGGATTTTTTGAACGGAATGACTAAGGAGGTGGATTGGCAACTTTCGGGTGAAGTGCCCGTAAGCGAGATCAGAGAGGTCGGCGCACGCTTGGGCGTGGACTATGTGATAGTGATCGACGTGGTGATAAAGCGTGACGTTACCTATATGTCGGGCGAGCTTATAGAATTGGAGACGGGAAGGGTGATAAAATCGCTGAACGGCGAACGCGACGGAAACGACGTAAGCGTGCTGAAAGCGTTGGCCACAAATATCGCTTACCGACTTCTCTCCAATAAATCCAAATAAAAACAGATAACGATGAGAAAAACGATTTTGCTGCTGCTGGCGATTATCGGCCTGACGAGTTTCCAATCGGAGGCTCAAAGGAGATACCGAGTCAAAAGAGTCGCCGTATTTGTAACGGGCGACGTGGATAAACGCGATAAGACAGTGATAGGCTCTACTGTAGTTACGGCATTGACCTATAGCGAGGATTATACGGCCGTAGAGCGGACAGACGAGTTCGTCGCAGCGCTGAACAAAATGGGCGATTATGAACAGCAATATGTAGACACAAGGGATATTGCATCGATCGGACAGCAATTAGGAATGGACTATATTGCTCTCATAAAGGTAGAGTCATCGCGACGCGAAACGTTTATCGCCGCGCAACTTATCGATGCGGAAACGGGAGAGGTTATCAAATCGAGTACGGAGGTAGGCTATGCGGAAACGATGCAGGATTTGCGTGAACTCGCACGCGAGGTTTCCGTACGTCTCTTGGGTTTGTCATCGGGCGCGAGCAACGGGAACTCGGGCGTAGGAAGCGGTCGCGGCAGAGGTCAGAACGGCCAGAACCGTACGTTTACGGTAAACGGAGTAACGTTCGAGATGGTGGCTGTCCGCGGAGGAAGCTTTATGATGGGTTCGAATGAGGGATTTCCAGGTGAAAAACCGGTACATCAGGAGACGGTGCGCGACTTCATGATAGGGAAGACGGAGGTAACGCAGGAGCTATGGCGCGCGGTGATGGGTAGCAATCCGTCGTACTTCAGCGGCGATCGTAAGCCTGTGGAACAGGTTTTGTGGACCGACTGCATCGAGTTTATAAATCGTCTGAACCATCTGACGGGCGAGAATTTCCGTTTGCCGACGGAGGCGGAGTGGGAATATGCGGCTCGCGGCGGCAACAAATCGAGAAATTATAAATACAGTGGAAGCGACGACCTCTATTTGGTGGGTTGGTTCGTCGACAATTCTGACGATCACACCCATGATGTGGGGACTTTGCAGGCGAACGAACTCGGGATATACGACATGTCGGGAAATGTGCTGGAGTGGACGGTTGATCAATGGAGCGCCGATTATGACTATAACACTCCCCGCGACTCGTCAATTCGCGTGCAACGCGGTGGCCTTTACTTTGATGATCCGATTGTCTGCCGTGTTGCTTGCCGTCAAGGCGACACTTCAAGCTTCACGTACTTCACTCTGGGCTTGGGCTTTCGCTTAGCTCTTTAGTTTGCATAAGGGATGCGGATGTGCCGTGTGGGTGGTGTGATGTGGCACAGCTCCGCCGTGCAGATAGGTGGGGAGTGAGTGTCCGCCGGCGCATGCTGCCGGCGGTTAATCGAGGTTATGACAGCTCCGCTGTCGGGTGTCTGCCGGTGAGAGATGTCGTGATGTGGATGGGGCTGCCGTGTTGCTGGCCGTAACGGCAACACTTCAGGCTTCTCGAGCGCCGATCTGGGCTTGCGTCTTGCTCTTTAGCTTGCATAAGGGATGCGGATGCGCAGTGTGGGCGGTGCAATGTGATGTGGCACGGCTCGGCCAGCTTGGGTTGCGGGGAGTGGATAATGGAGGCTCCGCCAGCTATGTATGTTGGGGCGTGGTTATGGTGGTTCGGTCAGCTTGGGATGCGGTGTCGGGGTTACGGTAGCTCGGCCAGATTGGGTTGTGGGATAGGAGTTATGGTGACTCAGCCATCTATGTCTGTTGTGGGTGTGAGGATATGACGGCTTTGACTTTGAGGAATGAGGTCATGTTATAACGGGTTGCGACACCGCGGAGCGGTGTGATATGGTTAACCGACGGCTGCTTGCGCCGTCGGAAAAGTCGGCTCCCGGATTAAGCACTGCGGAGTTGTGCGACTACATCCAATCTTCCTCTATATACTCCAGACCATTTACTGAAGTAAGATAGGCCATTTCCGAAATGAAATTAGATTTGCTGTGATGTCTCTGTTGGTTTATGATATAATTTGTACAACTTTCAATCCCGTCTCTGCTTATCGATTCTGCAAAATATCCTTTAGCCCATGCCTCGAATAGTGGAAAGTCTGGGTTGCCTTTCATCCAGTGGCTGCTCGACTGCTTTACGTCCCTCATCAGGTCGGATAATGAAATCGCAGGGTTAAGAGCCATTAGAATATGGACATGATCCGTCATTCCGTTAATTCTTAATACTTGGCATTTATTGTTCTTGAGTATGCCATGGATATATGCGTATAATTTGCGGCTATTTTCAGGGTTGATAGACGGGAATCGGTTTTTAGTGCCGAATACGATATGGCAGACTATGTGGGTTTTACTCATATCGCAAAGATAAAAAAAATTTTTTGGATGTGGCACGGCTCCGCCGTGCGGTTGGTTGGGGAGTGGGTATCCGCCGGCGCATGCTGCCGGCGGTTAATCAAAGTAACGCTGGCTCCGCCAGCTTGGGTTGGGGGGTGTGGATAATGATGTCTCAGCCAGCTTTGTCTGTAGGTGTGGGTGTGATGTGGTACGGCTCCGCCAGCACAATAAAATTGTTGTATGGGGGTTGGTCTGTAGGGAGTTAGGGGGCGGACGCTACATGTAGCAGTGCTGTCCCAAGAAAAATTTAACATATGGTTGTAACTAACTAATATACAATCATCTATAGTGCTTGAATTGCCGCGGTGGATTTGAAAACTAAGTTTTGTTTCATAAATTAGCTTATTATTAATCAAGCATTTATGAATACTACTCCTTACATTTTCAATCAAATTGTCCAATGGTTACCCAAAGATATGTTTGATCGTCTCGTAAAGAAATACAACGGCAATGCCTATGTCAAAGGTTACTCCTGTTGGAATCATCTTTTGGTGATGATTTGGGCTCAATTGACCTCAAGGCGTAGTCTTCGTGATATCGAAACGACACTTAAGGCTCATTCAGACAAACTTTACAGGATGGGAATTGGCAAATCCATAAGCAGGAACAATATCGCTCATGCCAATGCACGAAGGGAGGTGGGCATTTTTCGGGAGTTGGCGCAGGAGATGATGAGGCGTGCTTCCGGAATAAATACAAAGGATGGTCTTCTAAAAGATATCGGAGATGTATTTTCTGTAAGTGGATTCTTTGCCATAGATTCCACGACGATAAGCCTGGATTTGCAG
>JAFLSD010000019.1 GCA_022511125.1 Paramuribaculum sp. | reverse complement strand
GAGCACACGCCTGATAAGCGTGAGGTCGATGGTTCGAGTCCATTTGAACCCACCACAGGGTTTAATGGGAAACCGTTTGACCCGCAAACAGCGACTTTTTTCGCTTGATTGAAGATTGAAAACTGCATAGAGAAGAAAAATCAGTACAAAAAAGGCAATAAGATTAATTGGTTAATACGAAATTAGAATATCGCAATTAGCGGTGTGCCTAATGCTGTTAAGAAATTAGTCGAGTTTAAAATGTAGAATTTTTGTAGATAAGTAGACGAAGGAAATGATAGCGAAAGTGCTATTGAGAGAAAGTTCAAGCTACAAAGAGCATACGGAGGATGCCTAGGTACATGGCGCCGAAGAAGGACGTGACAAGCTGCGATAAGCTGCGGGTAGGAGCAAATATCCTGCGATCCGCAGATTTCCGAATGAGGGAACTCAGCATGCCGAGAGGTATGTTATCGTATACTGAATAAATAGGTATACGAGGGGAACCCGGGGAACTGAAACATCTTAGTACCCGGAGGAAAAGAAAGTAACAACGATTCCGCGAGTAGTGGCGAGCGAAAACGGAGGAGCCCGAAGGAGGGGAAGTAATTCCTCTCTGGTATCATAAGATTCAATTACCTTAGCCGAAGACGGTTGGAAAGCCGTTCCGAAGAAAGTGACAGGCTTGTAGGCGAAAGGGTGAAATAATTGGATACAACGAGTACGTCGGAACACGAGGAATTCTGACGGAATATGTGGGGACCATCCCATAAGGCTAAATACGACCATGTGACCGATAGCGAATAGTACCGTGAGGGAAAGGTGAAAAGAACCCCGGGAGGGGAGTGAAAAAGAACCTGAAACCGTGTGCTTACAAGCAGACAGAGGACTACGGGCAACCAGTCTGATGTCGTACTTTTTGTAGAACGGGCCGGCGAGTTACGATGAGATGCGAGGTTAAGTGATAAAGTCACGGAGCCGAAGCGAAAGCGAGTCTGAAGAGGGCGAGAAGTATCTTGTCGTAGACCCGAAACCGGATGACCTAACCATGAGCAGGTTGAAGCAATGGTAAAACGTTGTGGAGGACCGAACACACGCCTGTTGAAATAGTCGGGGAGATCGGAA
>JAFLSD010000018.1 GCA_022511125.1 Paramuribaculum sp. | reverse complement strand
AAACAGCCCTTTCCTTCGGGACACGAAACTAGGTGCTGCATGGTTGTCGTCAGCTCGTGCCGTGAGGTGTCGGCTTAAGTGCCATAACGAGCGCAACCCTGTTCTCCAGTTGCCATCGGGTCGAGCCGGGCACTCTGGAGATACTGCCATCGCAAGATGCGAGGAAGGCTGGGATGACGTCAAATCAGCACGGCCCTTACGTCCGGGGCGACACACGTGTTACAATGGGCAGGACAGCGAGCAGCGAGGCAGTGATGCTGAGCGAATCTTGAAACCTGCTCCCAGTTCGGATTGGAGTCTGCAACCCGACTCCATGAAGCTGGATTCGCTAGTAATCGCGCATCAGCCATGGCGCGGTGAATACGTTCCCGGGCCTTGTACACACCGCCCGTCAAGCCATGGGAGCCTGGGGCTCCTGAAGTGCGTCGCCGCGAGGCGCGCCCTAGGGAGAGACAGGTGACTGGGGCTAAGTCGTAACAAGGTAGCCGTACCGGAAGGTGCGGCTGGAACACCTCCTTTCTGGAGAAGGCCGTCTTAAGAAGACAGGTGAGCTGACTCCGAGTCCTGTGGGCATTTCGCCTCAATCCGGGGGATTAGCTCAGTTGGCTAGAGCATCTGCTTTGCACGCAGAGGGTCAACGGTTCGACTCCGTTATTCTCCACCCTGAAAGAGCACAATGACATGATGGAAGCGACCGGCACAGTTCAAAGAGCTGCAGCCGGGAAGCGAGAGAGAGAAACAAAGAGTAGAGCAAACGAGCGTTTCGAGTGATCGAAACGAAAAGGCAAGCACATGAGGCGAAAGTCGTGATCCGCATAGATGCCCTTCCTGTAGTGGAGGACATCAGGAAGAAAAAACGGAACAGTACAAGGGCGCATGGGGGATGCCTAGGCTCTCGGAGGCGAAGAAGGACGTGACAAGCTGCGAAAAGCCTGAGCGAGGGGCAAATACCCGTTGACCTCAGGATATCCGAATGGGGCAACCCGTCGGGAGCGATCCCGACATCACGCAAGCGTGAGGCGAACGCGGGGAACTGAAACATCTTAGTACCCGCAGGAGAAGAAAGTATCATCGCATACCACAATAACGGCATCCGCGCCTCCAAAGCAAATAAAATCCCGCGCCACCTCTTCTTCGGCGGA
>JAFLSD010000017.1:252-1336 GCA_022511125.1 Paramuribaculum sp. | reverse complement strand
AGTTCAGACGTGTGCTCTTCCGATCTTTAGCCGTGATTCACTCGAGCACCTTAGGATTCTCTCCTCACCCACCTGTGTCGGTTTACGGTACGGGATGTCATACTCTTAACGATCATCAGATTTTCTTGCAGGTATGGTTACCCGGACTATCGGCTCCCCCGAAGGGTCGCCGTACTTTCGGCTTTCAGTCTCCCTACGGCCTTCAACGCGGACTTCCGTCGCCGCGCGCCGGTTTCACTCCCCGGTCTCTGACTCTCCTGCATGACATGTTCCGGAATTTTGACCGGATGTCCATCACGTGCCCCTCTCGGGTTCCGCTTAGCTCCCGACTTACCCTGATCCGGTTTACGTTGTTCAGGAAACCTTGGGTTTTCGGTGAGGGGGTTTCTACCCCCTTTGTCGTTACTTATGCCTACATTTGCTTTTCCATACGCTCCACAATCCCTCACGAGACTGCTTCAACGCAGAATGGAATGCTCCCCTACCACTTGCATAGCAAGTCCAGAACTTCGGTGATATGCTTGATGCCCGTTTATTATCCACGCTCTGTCGCTCGACTAGTGAGCTGTTACGCACTCTTTGAATGAATAGCTGCTTCCAAGCTAACATCCTAGCTGTCTCTGCAACAAAACATCGTTAGATCAACTTAGCATATTCTTCGGGACCTTAGTTGCTGGTCTGAGTTGTTCCTCTTTTGTCACCGGACATTAGCACCCGGCGGCTCACTGCTGCGAATCATATTACTGCCATTCGGAGTTTGTCAGGATTTGGTAGGCGGTGAAGCCCCCGCATCCAATCAGTAGCTCTACCTGCAATAAACTTTTCAACGCTTATTCGTTCGGACCTCCAGTCGGTGTTACCCAACCTTCATCCTGCTCAAGGGTAGATCGCAAGGTTTCGCGTCTACAACCACTGACTAAACGCACTATTAATACTCGCTTTCGCTTCGGCTCCGTATCTCCTGATACTTAACCTCGCCAGTGATTAGTAACTCGTAGGCTCATTATTCAATAGGCACGCCGTCACCACACTAAGCGGCTCCGACCGGTTGTAAGCGTATGGTTTCAGGTTCTTTTTCACTCCC
>JAFLSD010000017.1:0-230 GCA_022511125.1 Paramuribaculum sp. | reverse complement strand
TGGTCCACTATCGGTCTCTTGGGAGTATTTAGCCTTACCGGGTGGTCCCGGCGAATTCTGACTGGATTCCTCGTGTCCCGCCATACTCAGGATACTGCTCCAATTTAACCAACTTACCTGTACGGGGCTTTCACCCTCTTCGGCCGGCTTTCCCAAAACCGTTCTGCTAACCATAAAAACCATGTGTTGCGGTCCGAAACCCCATGGTGCACGCACCATGGTTTAGGCTC
>JAFLSD010000016.1 GCA_022511125.1 Paramuribaculum sp. | reverse complement strand
GCCCACCTGTGTCGGTTTAGGTACGGGCCGCAAAGATACAGCTAGAAGCTTTTCCTGAAAGCCGTTTCTCATCGCTTAGCCAGAAGGCTTGTGCATCACGCCCTGCCGCTATGTGGCCTTTTAACTCCACGCGTCTGCTGCGCTTGCTCCTAAATCCAGTAATAGGAGGATGATATCCGTCTCTGTCACTCCATCAACATCTTTGCGGGTACAGGAATATTAACCTGTTTGGCATCCACTATCCCTTTCGGGTTCATGTTAGCTCCCGACTTACCCAGGGCGAACGAATCTTCCCCTGGAATCCTTAGGCTTTCGGTGTGCAGGATTCTCACCTGCATCTCGCTACTCACACCGGCATTCTCTCTTCAATAAACTCCACAGATCCTTACAGATCTGCTTCAATGCTTATTCAACGCTCCCCTACCACTCTGCTAAAAGCAGAATCCAAAGCTTCGGTAGTAAACTTAGCCCCGGTACATCTTCGGCGCAGAAGCACTCGACTAGTGAGCTGTTACGCACTCTTTAAAGGTTAGCTGCTTCTGAGCGAACCTCCTAGTTGTCTGTGCAATACCACATCCTTTTACACTTAGCATGGACTTTGGGACCTTAGCTGTTGATCTGGGCTGTTTCCCTTTCGAACATGGACCTTATCACCCACATTCTGACTGCCTCACACTACTTTGCGGCATTCGCAGTTTGAGTTCATTCAGTACCCCTGGATGGGGCCATCATGAATCCAGCGCTCTACCTCCGCAAAGTCTATATGAAACGCTAGCCCTAAAGCTATTTCGGGGAGAACCAGCTATCTCCGGGTTCGATTGGAATTTCTCCGCTAGCCACACGTCATCCGCTACTTTTTCAACAGTAGTCGGTTCGGTCCTCCACCTGGTTTCACCCAGGCTTCAACCTGCACATGGCTAGATCACCCGGTTTCGGGTCGACAAAGGACTACTTTCGCCCTGTTCAGACTTGGTTTCCCTGCGGCTGGCACTCTTCATGCTTAACCTTGCATCCCTTCGTCACTCGCCGGTTCATTCTACAAAAGGCACGCCATCACCTTTCGGCTCTGACTTCTTGTAGGCATACGGTTTCAGAATCTATTTCACTCCGCTTCCGCGGTTCTTTTCACCTTTCCCTCACGGTACTCGTTCACTATCGCTCACCTGTTGTATTTAGCCTTGGCGGATGGTCCCGCCTGCTTCCGACCGGATTCCTCGTGTCCTGTCGTACTCAGGATCCAGATCCTATCTCCTCGCGTTCCACTACCGGGCTTTCACCGTCTCTGGCGCCTCTTTCCATAGGCTTCGCATTGGCTTGGTTCAAGTTATATCTGTCCTACAACCCCAGATCGAAATCTGGTTTGGGCTTCTTTCCGTTCGCTCGCCGCTACTAGGAAAATCACGTTTGTTTTCTCTTCCTCCGGTTACTTGGATGTTTCCGTTGGCCGGGTTGCTCTCCTTGCGGATGACACTCAAAAAGTGCCGGGTTGCCCCATTCGGAAATCAGGGAATCAGCGCCTCTTAACGACTCCTCCCTGCTTATCGCAGTTTTGCACGTCCTTCCTCAGCAACAGGTGGCTAGGCATCCTCCGTATGCCCTTATTTGCCTGATCAAACTGTTAGACTGGTATCTTATTACCCTAACTTATCGTTAGACCTCTTGTTGGTATCCATTTGTCAAAGATCTCTACCGTTCTCTGATAACTCCTATGACAGCGGTCAAAAAAAGTTTAGTTACTCCTTAGAAAGGAGGTGATCCATCCCCACGTTCCCGTAGGGATACCTTGTTACGACTTAACCCCAGTTGTCGGCCTTGCCTTATTCGCCAAGGGCGCTTTCGGGCCAGACCGGCTTCCATGGTTTGACGGGCGGTGTGTACAAGGCCCGGGAACG
>JAFLSD010000015.1 GCA_022511125.1 Paramuribaculum sp. | reverse complement strand
ATACGTGGTAAGCTTCGCCTCCACAAGCTCCTGCATCTGGGCATGCCTTGTGGGCAACAGGAAGCGCTGGAATGAGAACCCCCTCGAAAAGGAGGTGGAGATAGCCGGGAAGAAAATCACTCTCAAAGCCTCGATCGAACTTTCTCCGGCGGAGAGCACCACACAGGAGGTGAGATTCGAATGGGACGGCGAGGGGTGCACGTTCGCCGAGATAATCGAGGCGGCCGGCAACATCCCCATCCCTCCCTACCTCAAGAGGGAGAGCGAGGAGTCAGACATCAGCGACTATCAGACCGTCTATTCGCACACCGAGGGCAGCGTGGCCGCCCCGACGGCCGGGCTGCACTTCACCCCCGAGCTGCTCGGCGAGCTGAAGAGATACGGCAACGAGTTTGTCACCGTGACACTCCACGTGGGAGCAGGCACGTTTCAGCCCGTGAAGTCGGAGCAGATCGGCGACCATCCGATGCATACGGAGTGGATTTCCGTGAGCCGACACACCATAGGGCGGCTCATAGATGCCCTGGAAACCGGCCGCGACGTGCTGGCCGTGGGCACCACCTCCGTGCGCACCCTCGAGTCGCTCCCCTATCTGGGCATGAACATTCGGGGCGAGAGGGTAGAGCCCGTGACGCAATGGATGCCGTATGATGAGCGCTACCGCCATATGGATACGCTCCGCGCGCTGCGCAACCTGATGGAATATCTGGAGGAGAACGGCCTCGACAGCCTCGAGACCGTCACCTCCATCATGATAGCCCCCGGCTTCCGCTGGAGGGTGGTGAACAGGCTGATAACCAACTTTCACCAGCCCAAGTCGACACTGCTTCTGCTTGTGAGCTCCTTTCTGGGGGGCGACCGCTGGAAGGAAGTGTATGGCGAGGCTCTGAAGGAGGGCTACCGCTTCCTATCCTACGGCGACGCCTGCCTCTTCAGCCGAGGGCGGCAGAGCGTGGAGCTTCCCTTGGCCAAGAGCATGACCATAAGGGCAGCCACGATGCTCGCCGCCGGGAAGGAGGTGGAGAAACTCAATGACTTGGAGAGTTACGGCCAGTGTGACGACTCGGAATACTACATCAACGCCCTCTGGAAACTGCTCGCTTCGACGGGAATGCCCGAAGACTTCCCTCTCCCCGTCTACATAGGGGAGGGAGCCGCACCGTTACGTTTCTTCACGGCCCTCGCCGCCTCGATGCCCGGGGTAAAAGTGAGGGTGACGGCCGCTCCCGGCTTGCAGAAACGGCCGATAAAACCGCTCATCGACGCCCTGCGGCAGATGGGCGCCGACATAGAATTCAATGAGGACCCCGACGACTGGAGCCTCACCATCCGCGGGCGCCGACTCGACGGCGAGGCGGCAGCCGTGGATACCTCCTTCACAAGCCAGTATCTCTCCGCGCTGCTGCTGGCCTCCACGCTCTGGGCTCCCGCCACGCGCGAGGACTTCCTCAGGAAGATGCGGGGGAGCGCTCTCGTATCGGCGCCGTATGTGCATATGACGGAGGAGATGCTCCGTGACCCCCGTAAGCGTCCGGAACCCGACTGGAGCGCCGCAGCCTTCTTCTACGAATACTGCCTTGTGAGCGGCAAACCCGTCGACATTTCCTCTCTGACGCCCCCGTGTGAGTCGCTTCAGGGCGATGCCGCCGTCTGCGAGCTCTACCGGAAACTCGGAGTAGGTACGGAATTCCATCCCGACGGCAGTGCATCGTTGAAGTTTCAGCCCGAGGTGCTTGAGGCGGTGAGGGAGCAGGGAACGTTTGAGTTCGACTTCAACAGTTACCCGGACATGGTGCCGAGTGTTGCCGTGGCTCTCTGCTACCGGCGCATCCCGTTCCGCTTTAGCGGCGTGGGCCATCTGCGCTACAAGGAGTGCGACCGTCTCAATGCCCTGCAGACGCTGCTCGTGCGCATAGGGTATGAGGTGGGGATAGATAATGAGTGCCTTGTCTTCAACGGCGAGTTCCGGCCCTTCGAGGAGTTCCCCTTCGAGATAGACCCCTATGGCGACCACCGCATGGCCATGGCCTTCTATCCCCTGGAGCTTATGAAGATGGTGGAGGTGGCCGACAAGGGTGTGGTGAGCAAGAGTTTTCCCAACTTCTATCAGCAGTTTTAGTCCCCCATGGTAGGAGCGCTGATGATCCTGTTGGTGACGGTATGCATCGGGCTGGTGCTCTACGTCTACGACCTCAAATACCGTCGTCGCCATCCCGGCGTCCCGACAGCCGAGGCCGGCGATGAGGAGGCTACGGGAGAGGCCGAGGAGCCACACGGCGAGATTTGCTGTGGGCGGCACTTGATTTGTGAGAAGTCGCTTTCCCCGCTGCCGGGCGAGAAGGCGGAGTATTATGACGACGAGGAACTCGACCGCTTTGCCGGGCGGAGTGCCGGGGAGTATGCTCCCGAGGAGGTTGAGGAGGTGCGCGAGGTGATGATGACCCTTCTGCCGGCCGACATCCCGGGATGGGTAAGGAGTCTGCAGCTGCGCGGCATCGAGGTGCCCGAGCCTCTGCGCGACGAACTTATCATCTTATTGGACAACAGTTAAAGTTATAAGGAAGATATGGCAAAAGATCAGACAGTATTGTTTAATTCCACGATATTCGGCCCCATCCACAGTCGCCGTCTCGGCACCTCGTTAGGCATCAACCTGATGCCCAACGACGGGAAGGTATGCAGTTTCGACTGCCTCTACTGCGAGGCGGGTTTCAACGCGCAGGGAGCGGGCAAGACGGGTTTGCCGGGCGTCGACCGCGTGTTGGGCGACCTTGAGGTGAAGCTTGAGGAGATGAAGGAGAAGGGGGAGAATCTTGACGTCATCACCTTCTCTGGCAATGGCGAACCGACCCTTCATCCGGAGTTTCCGGAGATTGTGGAGGGAGTGTTGCATCTGCGCGACCGTTATTTCCCGGAGGCGAAGGTGTCGGTGCTCACCAACTCCACGCGCATCTTCACCCCGGCAGTGGCGGAGGCTCTGAAGAGGGTAGACAACAACATACTGAAGCTCGACTCGGCCATAGAGCCGACGATGCGGCTCATCGACCGGCCCAACGACCCCGGCTTCACAGTGGAGCGCACGGTGGAGGCTTTGAAGCAGTTTGCGGGCACGGGCATCATCCAGACGATGCTTCTGCGCGGCAGCCACGAGGGGCAGCCCGTCGACAACACGACTCCTGAGGAGATAGAGGCCCTTATCGAGGCCTACAAGGCCATTCGGCCGGCATCGGTGATGATCTACAGCCTCGACCGCTCCACGCCTGAGGAGCGCCTTGTGAAGGTGCCCCTCGACGAACTGCAGGGCTACGCCGACCGCATCCACGCGGCCACCGGCCTCCCCGTCAGCGTCAGCTGACGCCGTCGCGGCCTCGCGCCTGGCCCGAGAAAATCCTCTGAGTGGAAAATAAAAAGCTGACGATGCTTCGGAAAAAGCAGAAAAAATCGTAACTCTCGGACGGAAAATTGTAATGAAAATATTAACTTTGCTCTCGGTTTTGAGAATGCTTATTCGATGAGCCACTCTCCGAGACTCTTCAGAGTCTCGGTTTATTTTTTTTAGGTCTTGAATGCTCCATCGGGTCTTCAGATCTCTAGAAATTTATTTCCAAAGAAAAGTATTATTCCTATGGGTAGTTCGTGTTTTTTATTTTGAGAAATGGTAAAACAATTAAATTATTTTAAACGTTTTCTTTGTAAGGAAAAGAAATATTTCTTATATTTGCAACATAATTACGCTCATGGCCAAGTGAGACCGATAGTGTATTACACTAATTCTTGATAATGGTTTCACCTTACCCTTGAGCTTTTTTTTATTATAATATGTCTAAATCACAAGAATTACCTCCTATTAAAATTGCCGTTCTTATTGATGGCGGATTCTTTGTAAAACGTTTTAACACATTATATAATAAAGGCCGCAAGATGTCTGGTGCAGAGGTTGCAGAACATCTTTATACAATGGCTCATAAACATGTAGGACCCAAAAACATTTTATATCGCATATTTTACTATGATTGTGAACCTCTAAGCAAAAAGGTTCATAATCCAATCAGTCATAAAGCCATAGATTTTAGTAAATCTGAGGAATACAAATTTAGAAAAGAACTTATTGATACTTTAAAACGTAAGAGAAAGGTCGCTATTCGTATCGGCACATTAAAAGATAATAATACGTGGGCTATTCGTCCCCAAAAATTAAAAGACCTTCTTTCTCGGAAAATATCTATAGATGATTTAAATGAAAACGATGTATATTTCGAAATACGGCAAAAAGGTATCGATATGAAAATTGGTGTGGATATTGCTTCTCTTGCATTGAAACGCTTCGTTGATTGTATTGTTCTTTTTTCAGGAGATTCAGATTTTGTTCCTGCTGCAAAGTTAGCAAGACGTGAAGGTATCGATTTCGTATTAGATCCAATGAAGGCCAATGTCGAGCCACAATTATATGAGCATATTGATGGAATGAAAAGCGTGCGACCTAATTTAAAGAAAGAACCATAAAAAGAAATTTAGTTTTCCTTCTGAATTGATATTTGTTAAGTAGTTGAAATTTAGAAACATGAACTATCTGAGTGGGTGTTTCGTGTTTTTTTATTTTGAGAATATCAATGATGGGGAATAACTTTCCTATTGAATTTCGACGGATCTATAAAGTTTTAGAAAAGTAAAATAAAAGAATTGTTATTTTACTTTTGGCAGTTAAAAGTAAAATAACAGGTACAATCTGAAACTTCGGTGCATGAACTTTTAAAAGTTAGAAATAAGGTTTTAGAGGAGGTGTTTTGTATTGGTAAAAAGGAAACTCGATTCAAGTCTCTTTAATGATTGAAATAAAAATTGCCTGCAAGTTGCCTACAACTTTGGGTAGGAGTTGAAGACAAAAACAAAACACAAATAATTGTTTATCAATTATTTGTGTTTTGTTTTTTTGTGGTGTCACCAGGAATCGAACCGGGGACACAAGGATTTTCAGTCCTTTGCTCTCTTCGGCATATGAAAGACTCGCTTCGCTCCTCTTTCCTATGCAACCAACTGAGCTATGCCACTTTACAAATCTCTATCGGAATTGCAATAGTCTGTTTTCGTTATCTCTATCTCTCCGGTTTAAACATTAGTTTAAACAGAGTGCAAGATTAATATTTTAATGTTCTCTTAACTTTATCTTTATCAGATATCGTTATTTCGCTTACAAAATTAGTCAAAGAATTCCGCATTGACAAGGATAATCATCACTCACCATTATATAATATCTATAGTATAAACTGGAACTTTTATATAATGTGGTGTTTCATTACGATATCTAACGGTCCTTACATATTCAATGTTAACTACCCTCAAAGTTCTACCCTTTAGAGCTTTTAACCCTCCATTAACAGCATAGTGGCCCTTATTTTTTCCTGCACCAATGAGAAAAGCTTTAGTTGCGGATCCAGTCCCATTTTTCTTATGCCAGTATTTATTCCGTCTTCAGAATATTCAATTACAGTCTTCATAAAAACAGAAGGATAAAACTGTTTACTTTGCCCATTTTTAAATGTAACATAGATATATTGAGTCAGACGGCTATTTATATAGCATTCGTGAATTTTAAAATTATCCGGAATAGTAAACTCATCACCGATCTCCAAATAGTAATTATCCAATGTCCCAACTGATTGAGTAAATTTAGTACCCACATATTTGCTATTTGGAAGAGGATCTTTCTTATTATTTCGGTCTACTGCAAGTGTAGCCATAATTTAACAATTAAATAACATCGCTACAATATAATGTTCCCTCCATTTCTTTTCCACACTTGGGGCATCTTCGAGCCCATTCAACCATTTTGACACCACAACACATCGGAAATCTCTTCTCTTGATATTCCATTTCTGTAAGTGGTATGGATTCTATCCTATTACAAATAGGACACTTCATTATGTAATAACATTCTTTTGAAAATAGAAGCATTCCCTCACATAGTTCTTTTTCGGTCCCACATTGAGGACAGCGGAATTTATAATATTCTACTGACATATTATTCTTTTTATGCAATGTACTTTTTTCTATTAACGCTTTTATTACAACAAATTAATAAAAAAGTACTTGAAAAATTTATTTCTTCCTTTCAAGTTTGAATTTGAATTGTACAGCTAATGAAACTATATAAAGCATAAATCCTATAATTCCAATTAATCCTATAGCGCATCCAAGAAGCAAGGCTATATTCCACCAAAGAGTAAAGGGACCAAAGAGTAATATCAACAAACAATATCCTATTATAATAACGATATCCATATGTATTTTGTGAATAAATTGAGATATTCTTTCTTTAATATAAATGTACCTCCCTAAAATATAATTTATTGGAAGGTACATTTAAGTATCTTTTCAGAGTATTTTATCTTACTATTTTATAAATTTTATCATTTGATTTAATGATATATAATCCTTTTGTAAGAGCCTGAATGTCTTCAAAATTACAATCTTTTTTAATTAAAATTCCATTAATTGATAAAATTGAGAATCCAGATAAATTGTTGGAGAATATACTTTCAATTCCTGCTTCTTCAATAACTGTTACTTCACATTCGGCGGATACCTCACCGAAAGAAGCAGTAATAATTGCTACACCTTTCGAAATTGCTGTGACTAAACCCTCTTCTGAAACTATAGCTACTTCTTCATTAGAGGTATTCCAGATTATTATTTTATCGGTGGAATACTCCGCTGAAACATCCGCCTTTAATTGAAATGTTTCACCAATTTTTAATTCTAATTGCTCATAATTTAACCTTATAGAATAATTATTTGGCATATCTTCTACTGTTAAAATTTCCCAGAAATTCTTCCATCCTTCAGCTGCCGTATAAATTGCTATATCATCTTTCGGTACATATAAAATACCATTTATTAAAGTATTAGATGTGAAAACATTAGATATTAAAACGGGTGGATTAGAATTTAATGAACAAACCTGTAATAAATTAGGACATTCATCAAATGCATTAAGATCTATTTTAGTAATTGTTGAACCAATAGTTACTCTTTTTAAAGTTTTACATTTTGCAAAACACCAATGTCCAATATACGTTGGGCCGTCATCAATAATAACTGTTTCTAAAGCATCATATTTTTCATTTAAAAATCCATTTTGTAAATCTACATTTTGAATTGATCCTCCAATTGTTAAAGTTTCAAGTGTTTTTTTTAATTCACCAAGTAAAAGCGTATAATCCCCGGTAACGTCAGGAGTAGAGAAACTTCCATATTGTATTTGTTTATAAATCATGTCTCTACTTATATATATTTTTTTTATCGGACAAAAACCAAACGGTGATTTTTGTTTACTGGGTTCAAGATATAAAAGCAACGGTTCAGAACTTTTTTCCACTTTAAGAATGGTCAGGTTAGAACATCCA
The DNA here is from genome assembly GCA_022511125.1 of Paramuribaculum sp. Lineage (GTDB taxonomy): Bacteria > Bacteroidota > Bacteroidia > Bacteroidales > Muribaculaceae > Paramuribaculum. The sequence goes on along the minus strand of JAFLSD010000015.1, from coordinate 2,220 downwards.
TTGAATGCATCATCTAAAATTTTATTTACAGATGAAGGTATACTAATCTCGGTAAGACTGACACATTCCTCAAACGCAGAGCTCCCAATTTCAGTAATTCCTGAATGAATATTTATGGAAGACAACGATTTACATCCTTTAAATGTACTTACAGCTATATTCGTTACCTCTTCAGGAATAACAAATTTAGAGAGATTGTAACAACCATAAAAAGCAAGTCCATCGATTTTTTCAACACTTGATGGTAAATCAATATCAAATAAATTGATGCAATTTTCAAAAGACCTCCATCCTATTGTTTTAATTCCATAAGAAATCTCAACCTTTGTAACTTCTGTACAATTAAGAAAAGCCATAGATCCAATTTCAGTTACAGGAATTACTTTCTCTTTATATATTATTTCATTCGGTATAAGGACTGATCCTTCATATTTATTCTCTCCATTTGTTACTTCACAAGTCATTTCCTCACCTATTTTCACATTATAATATATTCCATCTACTTCGATGTCGTATGCAAATGTGGTTAGTGAAATCATCAAGATAGCACTAAGAAATAAGATTTTTACAAATTTCATTTTTATCTATTTTTTAATGTTATGAGATTATGTAACTCAAATTCATTTAGACCTGTCATATGAGCTGTTCCTTCATAAATGCTATGACCAGTAGATTGTGGATAATTTAAGTCATGCGGAAATTCACAGGTTCCATTAAGGAAACTTCATTTTCTTTACAATCTAAGGTGGAGGACTCTAAGAGGTGTCTAATTTTTATAAGGGATTTGTCAACTGCTTTCCCCTTATAAATAAATTCTCCATTTTTTTTGATGAGTTTAAGTAAAGAATCTTTTTCTTCAATTGTCAAAAATCGACTCATAATTATACTATGCTTCTCAATCCCCGAAGGAGCTTTAGAATTAGACATGAAAAAGGTGTGAGGAATGTATCGTTTGTCTTATCCAATCATCAGGCTCTCGCATTGCCCTCGCAACGGATAAAACAATAGCCCCCACACCGTTTTGCCAATTCTATCATTCACGACAGAGTATTAGCATCAGATGCAGGTGCTATTGCCAATCGTGCTTCGTTGCGAGTCAAATTTGCGAGATTTGATGATTGAAACGGATTTACAATAACACCTTTTATTAAAAGTGCAGAAAGCCATCGCTTTGGCTTCGCAATGCAAAGTTAGCTATTATTTTTGATGTAGCAATTATGCATAGATATTTTTTATCTTGTCGGAATCCTCCTGAAAAAAAATAAATAGATAAACGGAATTGATTCCTATGCTTTTGAAAGACACTAAATGTAGATATCTTTAAAATCAATATGTACCCGAAAAGCCAGTTTTGGGTACATATCCTTCTTAATATGTACCCAAAACTATATTTCAAGGTACATATTAAATAAACATGTACCCGTTTCTTCAATTATGTGCCTAAATAATAATTGTTCCTAATTTTAAGTATTCACAGATTCTATATTAATAGTATTATCAGAATTAGGTATAGAATGAGAAACAAATAAATTCAAAAGTTCTTTATTTATATAATAGTTTGAGCGACCTTTAATTTGCCTGCAAGTTGCCTATAACTTTGGATGGGATCAGAAGAAAAAAGAACTCAAATAATTGACTATAAATTACTTGGGTTTTGTTTTCTGTGGTGTCACCAGGGGTCTCTCGTTGTGTTTGAGTCGACTTGACTGGGTGATTATTAAGATTTTAATTGTTGTTTGGGGTCAAATCCACACAATCAATCACAAAAAACTTATGTTTTTGCCTTCAAGTGTCTACACCTGATTTCACCTATATCTTTCAGCTTACAACCCCCTGAAAAGTTTCTTTTCCATCATTTCAGAAACTATCAGAAAATCTCCAAAATCAAATTCTAACTATTAATATTTTCAACAAGACAAAAGTACGAAATTTTTTATATTAACGCGATATCAATTACTAGTTCTTTTGAAATTATTATAAACCAATGGGTATATATTATGAGACCTTGTATTTACCTTCTATTTATTTTTCATTTGTGACATAGTTGTAACTGCAAAAGTCGTAAATTTCGGTATTTTTGACTAATTTTCCTCTAAAAAGTGTATGCGAAATTCCCTGTTATTATGACCAATATGATAATTTTCACAAACTTAGGTGCATAGATATCCTTTCCACGGTCATTATTCACACATGGAGGCAGATAAAAGTTTGTTATTTTCC
>JAFLSD010000014.1 GCA_022511125.1 Paramuribaculum sp. | reverse complement strand
CCAATTATTCTTTCGCTTGTGGGTCAAAAATATATTGTTTGGTCTATCCGATATTGCACTTCGAATTAGACTTTACATGTATCAGAACCTTATAAACAGTATTCCGATACGATTTAACATTGTTCTTATCTTCTTACAAGCTGAATCTTATCTATATCAGGCATCCACATGGTTCTGCATGTCAACATCACATGATTGTAACCTTTGTTCAGTTTTACCGGGAGTGTAATTATTGTTTCATTCCCTTTGGTTTCCAACGAACGGGAAAGATCTATCGATATGCCGTTGACTATTACCTCAAGACCACGATTTTCCACGGGAAAATAAAAGACGGATAAGTCATAATCTCCCCCATCACTACTGAATACATCTTGCCAGATAATAGAATTACCGAACTGGCCGCCACCATTAGCCACAACAAAACCCGCTGAAGCCTCGTTATTTTCTGCATACCTGATTTCCTTTCTTCTTTTACCAAGATCGTTAAACATCGGCAGATATGCCCATTCAGCTTCATATATCACCGGATCTACACGTCGTTGTGCTTCAACTTTATATATAAGCACATCTCGGGGAGGTACAGTTCTGATCAAAGAATCACTATCGACAACAGAATCCCTGTGATTGAACAGGTCGTGTATGATCACCAGCCCGTCGAGTTCCAAATCCTTTAACGCCACTGCTATCCGGCGAAGGGTATCAGTAGAGTTATAAAGTGCAACGGCTCTTTTATTACTTCTCTTTTCAATTATATCTTTAACTAATACCCATGCTCCGTCTGATTTCTGAACAGGATAGGCTTGTAACGCCAATGAATCTTGATTGATCGCTATCAATTCTGTGTTTTTCAATAATTCTAAAGATTTAACAGGGATTGAAGTCAAATCACAACCGATCAACAACGGGGAAGACATAATGCACCAAAGTCCGAAATGAACCCTCTCTTCCGATTCTGAAAGGGATCGTCCGATCTCTAACATGTCCATGTCGTTAAAATGGCTATCACGGCAGTATGCGGATAGTGGAAGATTTTTTTCTATGATTTTTCTTATCGATGGCCATGAGTCGGTAATGTCGCCGCTTATTCTCCACGACGAGGCTATATCAGATGCCCAAGTACCCGGGAATGCCCATCGGCATATATTAATGTCGATGTCATCTCTCCCACAACTGTCGATAGCACTTTTAATGAAAGAATACCGTTCTTTTTCATCCAAATCAAGTTCCTGACCGGCTCCGCAATAATCAATCTTAATAAAATCAAACCCCCAATCTGAGAAGTAGAGCTCAGCATCTTGAAATTCGTGACCGTAGAGACCGGCACCAATTCCCTCGGGATCTTTGTCCCAGATACTTCCGCATGTCACACTTCCGGCATCAGAATAAAGTCCGGCTTTGAGGCCCAAAGAATGGATATGGTCGGCTATTGATTTCATACCTCGTGGAAATCGAAGGGGATGTGCATGCATTTTCCCTACTGAATCCCTAAATCCAAAAAAACCGTCATCAACATTGATATATTCATAACCATAGTCTTTTAATCCCGATGAAACCATGGCGTCCACTTGTTTTCTTATTAAAGAGTCGTTTATATTGACTCTGTATGTGTTCCAGGAACTCCATCCCATTAACGGAGTGTTTCGTTTGGAATGTAACGTAACACATATAAATGTCAGAAGAACGAACGATATGAAAATTCTGAATTTAGGCAAGACTGAATTGTTAAAAGGTTAGTCACAAGCATATATACTGAACGATTCTATCTCCGGTTGTCCGATAGCATCTTCAACGATAAATCTAAATTGATCGGCCCGAACGGGGGTAATTTTTTGAATCCTTTTATGCCCGATTGACTCTCCCGAGCAAACTGTCATCCATCCCGAATCGGTTTTAGCTTCGATTCTATATCGTCTTATCTTTTCGCCATTTTTTATATTCTCCTTTACTATAAAGTAATTGATAGAAACTTTTTTATTAAGCTTAAGATGTAAATATTTGCTCTTTCCACCGGTAACGGCTATCGGGGAAGAAAAACGTCGTTTTATTTCGTTTCCGAAAGCCCTCAAAACCGATAAGTCTTTATCCGGGATCAGACCGTCAGCATTCGGTGTAAGCCCCAATACTAAAGTGGCGTTCCTGCCTACCGAATTTTCATAAATCTCCATAAGGGAATTTACTGACAACACATTGTCATCGTCGCCAGGTTCCCAAAACCACTCGTGACGGCCGTTTGCCCCTCTTAGCGGGACATCCGCCATGGCAGGCATCCAATATTTTCCGTTTTTATCACCGTGACGAAGTCTTTCGTTGTAATCAGGAATTGTGTCAGTTTTATTACTATGAGAAAAGGGCGTTGGAAAAGTTGACCAACATGGATAGGCTACAGTTCCTGACTCTGATCCTCCCCATCTTATATCTGCTCTGTCAACGTTATGGTAAAAGAGACAATCAGGTTGATACTTGTTTACTATCGGCTCAACATCCGGACCTAAACTGCGAGGATCGTCAGCACCACCGTCAAACCAGATTAGAAAAAGATCTCCGTAACGCGTGCAGATTTCCTCCACCATTTTTTCACAAAAAGATTTATACCAAGTCTGACGTTTTTTGGCGAATTCATCAGCGCCGTCGGCTTTAAAGTTGTGAATACCCAATAATGAGTTCCAGCGAATCCCGATGTAAATACCTGGTGATAAACCATATTTCCTACAGGAGTTAACGAAATCTCGTACAATATCTCCTTTGCCGTCGCGCCATCGGACAGCTTTAAGGCAATAGGGATTCACATCGCTTTGCCATAAACCGAAACCCGTCTCGTGGGTTGCGGTAAGAATGGCGAACTTACATCCCGCCTCTTTTGCTGCCTTTACCCATTGGTCTGTGTCCAAATATTTCGGATTTAATATGTTATGGTCGGCAATAGGGGTAATTCGATTATGATTTTGGGAATATTTCGTGCTGTCGAACACATGAAGGTCATAGTGGAACACTGCTCCGATTTCAGCTTCCTGCCATTTTAGTTGATTGGGTTTTGGCAACGGTATTGATTCAATCGGGTTTACACCGGATATATTTATATTCGCCAATATAATTGTTAAAATAAAAATAAGTTTTTTCATATTATAAAAAGGCAGACAAAGATATGAGCTATACCAACTTAGTGCAATTTATCGTAACTTTTAAGTTTCTGTGTCAAATTTCATCAGGCCACGGACAGGGTGTCCCCGTTTTTTTGAAAAGCGGACGTTGAGCATTGACTTTTCGGAGGTATTCTCCGAGTTCTTTTGACAAAGAAGTTGTCAAATCCGGTCTCGTCGCTGACAGATCGTGTTCTTCTGAAATATCGGCCGAAATATCATATAGTTCCTTCTTGCCTGTAGCATAGTTATATACAAGCTTATAGACATTTTTCCTAATAGCGCATGAAAGATCGATACCGGGTCCTTCGGGTCCCCAGACATTGGGGAAATTCCAAATCAGTGGTCTGTTCTTTGAAGGGTCAGCTGTACCGTCGATTAAAGGTACAAAACTGATGCCGTCAATTTCTTCGTTTTCATAAGCTTCGCTATCCAACCCTGCCATTTCCAAAATGGAAGGATAGAAATCCTCAATCATTAGATATTGGTCAATGCGAGTACCTGGTTGCGTTTTCCCAGGCCATCTTATAATCATAGGCTCTCTTATACCGCCTTCAAGGAGAGATCCTTTCCCGGATCGAAGAGGAGAGTTTTGAGTGTGGGATGCTCCGTCGCGCCATTCCGGTTCGGCGGCAAGCCCTCCGTTATCGCTCATAAAAATCACTATAGTGTTGTCAGCTTCATCGTTGGCATCCAACCAGTCGAGTAAGTCGCCAAGACTTTTATCCATACCTTCTACCAGCGAGACGTAAGCTGCTTCCTTGGGCGAAAGGCCTCTATCAAGATGTTTTTGATAAAAACGGACATCCCTGTCTATGGGTATGTGGACAGCGAAATGAGACATATAGAGAAACCAAGGCTGATTGTATTTTTTTGATTTGTCGAGAGCTTTTATGGCTTCTTGAGTTAAAGCTTCCGTGGCGAAAATGCCAGTATCCCAATATTCCTCTAAATCGGGGATGGAATTCAGGGCTGTCGGGTTTCCCTCTTTGTCATGACCATAACGTCGTTCGCTGAGATAGGTGGCCAGTCCACCGGCCGCCGTTCCCGCGACATTGACTTCAAAACCCCAATGATACGGACTTTCTCCGGGTGTGTCGATAGCTCCAAGGTGTGCTTTGCCTATATGGATGGTATGATAGCCGTTATCTTTGAGTTTTTGTACAAAGGAACCACCCGTGAACGTGTTATTGATTCCTTCAACTCGCTGTATACCGTTATAATTCCACTCGGGCAGACTAATGCTGTCTCGGAACCGTCGGCTATCCGTCGGTTTGTCCCGTTCGAGAGTCCAGTTGGTTACTCTGTGGCGAGCGGCGTTAGCCCCTGTGAAAAGACTGCATCTCGAGGGTGATGAGATGGCGCATGCGTATGCTTGTGTAAAACGCACACCGGTATTGGCAAGTCTTTCCATATTAGGTGTCACGAATTTTCTATTGTTCTCCGTGGTATCATTAAAAAAAGGCACTGATGTGTCTTGCCAACCCATATCGTCGACCATAAATAAGATGATGTTCGGTTTTCTATCTTCTCCGTTTGCGACTAACGAGCCAGCAAGTCCAAAGACAGATAAGAAACTACCCATCACTTTCAATTTTTCTTTTTTCATTGAAACTGATTTAAAGGATTAACATGAAAGGCGGATTGACTGTACAAAGATACGACTTCATGTCAATTAAAATATGTTAATTTTCTGAAGGCATTAAAAATAGCTATTTAAAAATCTGATATACAGCCAGATATTAAATTTGATATTAGTCTTTATTAACATTTATGCGAATTTAGAAAAGCAAAATCACAGTAGTCCAACTTATTTGTATACCTTGCATGTTGTTATTATAAGTGGCATTATGTTTACAAAATGCTATTAAAATTTGGTTTATATTGGAAATTTGTTATATCTTTGCTGTGAAATCTTACAAAACAACAATTATGGCACTGATTTTACCCAAAAACTACAAAAGAAAACTTCTACCCGAAACAACCGAGGTAGCTATTAAAATGATTAAGGATGAGTTCCAACGGCGTCTTGCGGAAGATTTAAATCTGCGTAGGGTCACGGCTCCTCTTTTCGTGCTTGCTGGTACAGGAATAAATGACGATCTGAACGGAGTAGAGTCACCCGTGAGCTTCACGGTAAAAGCCGTAGGGGGTAAAAAGGCTGAGGTAGTCCATTCACTCGCCAAATGGAAAAGAGTAAAGCTGGGTGCATACGATATCGCCCCGGGATATGGATTATATACGGATATGAACGCAATCCGGGCTGACGAGGATCTCGACAATCTTCATTCGCTTTATGTTGATCAGTGGGACTGGGAGAAAACCATTCGGCGGGAAGATCGTAATCTTGACTATCTAAAAGCGACTGTGGAAAAAATATATCAGGCCGTCAAGGAGACAGAACAAACTGTTTACCGTCATTTCCCGCACATAACTCCACGCCTACCCGAAAAGATAACTTTTATCCATACGGAGGAGTTGCTAAAACGCTATCCAGGAATGACACCGGTAGAACGCGAATCGGCTGCGGCAAAGGAACATGGGGCTATTTTTCTGATAGGAATCGGTGCAGACTTGTCGGATGGCAAACCCCACGATGGACGCGCACCCGACTATGACGACTGGAGTACCCCTAACTCGGACGGTTACCGAGGTCTGAACGGTGACATAATCTTTTATGACTCTGTCCTCGACCGTTCTTTCGAGCTGTCGTCGATGGGAATTCGCGTAAGCCCCGAGAGCCTTGAGGAGCAATTGCGCATTCGCGATGCCGAGGATCGCAAACAGTTCTCTTTCCACCGCGCGTTGCTGGGTGGAGAACTGCCTTATTCCATAGGCGGAGGCATCGGTCAGAGCCGTTTGTGTATGTTCCTACTGCAAAAAGCCCATATCGGCGAAGTCCAAGCCAGCATCTGGCCAGAAAAACAGATAGAAGATTGTAAAAAAGCCGGTATCGAACTTCTATAAGGCAACCCTAAAATGATTTGGTTATAAATGGAAAGGGAGTCGAATAATTAATTTATCCGACCCCTTTCCACTTATGAAAAAATGTCTATATTTAGAAGGTTTGTATCGGTAAAGCTATTGTGATAGGAGAAGTCGTGGATATTATTGGTTAAGCTAAAGCAGGATTTCATACCTTTGAATCATCTTGATATTAGCCAGTTCGGTGGAATTTAACATCCGGTAAACATCCTTGTATTTAGGAGTGTACCATGGGAACTGAGCGAAATATTCCTGCAAGTCTTTGCTTTTGAACTTGTAGCCGTGACGAGCAAACATCCAGTTGCGCATTATCCGCAGTTCTTCCTTACTTTTGAAAGCCAGATCGGACTGGGTGGCCGGACGTTCCGACAGCCAGTCATAAAGATTATTCGCAGGATAGTAGGAAGATGTATCATAGTCCGACGTCATGTAATCATAATTATATTCAAATTGATAATCTTGATCCTCAGATGCTTCAATAATATTTTTTATATTGACACTCAATAGGGCTATAACGATTATGATTGCAAAAAATATTAAGCTATATTTTTTGAATTTCTGCCATCCTGATTTTAATTTCTGATTACTATCAATCAGTTGCTTTTTAGCCAGAATTCCCACTTGTTCGGTTATCTTTTCGGTAAATATACAACCGACAGACGTTCCGATATCAGAAAAGTCGAAATCCTCAACGAGGGATACTATTTTGTCGGCTTTCATAAGAAATTTGCTTGCTTTAGAAGGTTTAACTTTCCCACAAAGCGACAAAATCATCTGAATATCAGCATATTCCTCTTCGTTGAACAGAAAGGCATGATAGTTGAATTTGATAGAATTGCCCTTAGAATCAGTGATAATATATTGATAGACATAAAAATTACCAGTATTCTGATCTTTACTCAATTTATAAATAAATGTCAAATCGGATAATTTTCCTTCAAGGCTTTTGCCCTTACTGTTTGTAATACTGACTACACGATTATCATAACGGAATTCGGAAAGATTAGTCTGACCAAAAATGTTGGCTCTACCTATAATTTTGCTTATAGGAGAAACTTTCAACTGACGATATTCTCGAGGGGTGTCAACATCCAAATCTCCATTTTGATCAAGATATACACGAGAATTCCTTTGTTGATCAAAAGACAGGATAAACATTATGAGGAGAATAAGAGTGATAAAAGTAAAAATTACGCTGTATGACAGTTGTCCAACAATATAATCAAATTCGACTTTTGGAGGATTTAAAAACATTAGAAGTGTGATTATTACACTTATGGCTGTAATAACTCCCAATAAGACTTTTTTACTGTCACTTTCGTAATAAACGCCTGTATCCCGATGTTTTGTTACAGATTCGTTATGTTCAGCAGCGGTACGAACGGGTACATTTGAAGGTACTATCGGGGGAGGTTGAACAGTAAAATCAGCTCTTTCTTCCAACCATTCACCACAGTACCGGCATTTCTTAGCTAATGCTTTGATATTTTCCGCGCAGTAAGGACAGATTTTGTAATCGTCATCCATGGATATTAAAATATTATAAAAATGAATTATAATAAATCGTGAGTCGATTTATTCAGTCTCCTCCTCCCTTTGGGACAGGTTTCCGAAAATCAGGCCTAAACCGACAACAATACCTATGAGCCAAGCAATCCAGGTGTCTGCCCCCAATGATTTCGATATCACACCGGAACCAATACCGAAGACCACTCCCAAAATGACGCATAGAGCATGACCAAGAAACGGGATAAAAAAAGCGATACCCAAAATCAAAAAGGTAGCTAAACCGAACCAAAAGCTACCGGATGCACCCCATACTACTCCAGCGACAATGAACAATTGTGTCCACATGCATCCGCTTGACGACGAATCCTGCTTATTATGTACTTCGACATTAACATTTTGCTCCTGTTTATTTTCTACAATAATCTGCGGTTGTACCACAATATTTTGTTGTGTCCCATGATTAAACATTGGTTGAGAGGGGCTGGAGACATTAGGGATGTCAGGAGTAGGAACGGCAACAGGAGGTGGAGGTGGTGGATATGCAGTCATAGACTGAGAGGCATCATTTTCTGTAGGCACATTCAATGAATGTTCCGGTCTTTCACGATATGTTTGTAGCGTAGGTCTGCTTTCATTTTCTTCAAACCATTCGCCACAAAACCTGCATTTTTTTGCTGTGGTCTTTATAATCTCACCACAGTACGGACATTCCTTCTCATCAATAGTCATAATATTATTGTTTGATCATTGTTATTGTATATATTCCTAAATCCTCGTCATTATATTCCAAGGTTATAACGCCGTCTTCGAATGAAACTATTTTACTTTCATCAGTCGGGTCAGAAAGTATATCTGTTTGAAATTCATGTGCCATATCGCCGATAAGATTGTTAAATTCTCGGTAGATGTCTCTGTCGTCGGCTTTAACATTAACAGGGACGACAATGCATTGCTTTGTAGTTTCGATTAGCTTTCCATTTTCAATTTTCCAAACACCTGTTTGTGATATGTTGAATTTAAGTGTGGCAAGTCTCCCATAATCAGCAGAATCATAATGAACTATAACCTCGCCGTTCGAACTGGAAGTTCCATCTTGATTGTAGACATCTGTAGAGTTGATAATTAAAGTTCCTCCCATTCCATCTTCAACAGGCGCATCAAATGTTTTGGAGACAGTGTAAGAGCCCGGTAACATTCTGGTGTAGTCTTCGGAGCGATTATTGCAAGCAGTGAAAAGACCTGCTGTAAGCGCAATCAACGTCCATAAAAGTGTCTTTATATTCATAAAGTTTAAATTTTATTAAGCCCAACAGTCGTAAGAGATACTTATGCAATTATTTTCTATTCGATAGCCCATGCAACTATCTTGTTTAGAAGAATACCATTCATAAATACCGGCAGCATTTAACTCTTTAATAAAGTTGTTTTTAGCTTCCTTGTTTTCAAAATTAATTATAATGTCCGGTTCAGGCCTACTTGGATTTTTAATAATAAGAATGGACAGATTATTACTGTTGAGAGTATAAGTGACCTCGGTCCCTGTTTTCGTATTATCAGCAATATATTCCTCTAAAGTTTCATAGTCTTCCTCCCAATTATCTGCGGTTCCCCCATCCCAAACTTCGATTCTTTTTTTCTTTTCAGAAATAGTCCAGCCCTTATTTTCGAAAGTTTTCTTGATGTCTTTGATGTTTCTTACAGTGTAGGGTATAACATCGTCTCCGTGGCTTTTTTTCAATAAGTCGGAAACCGTGAAACTTTCGTCGACAGGGTCTTCTTCAGGAATTGGGTTGGCTGATATCGTGTCCTGTTCGGATATCTGCTCTTCAGTAATGGTGTCAAACGCATCCTTTTCGGTTGAAGAACCGGTGCCTTTGCACCCTTCCAGAGTGAAAAAGAGAGAAGCGGCTGCAAAAAATAAGAATAGTTTTTTCATAAAAAGGAAGTTAAATATGAATTGTGAAGATAATAAAAAAGCACGTGCCGTTTTGCTGAATCAGTCCGTCGTGGCTCTCGCAATGGCCATGAGTCTCAAATATGCAAAGCGGTCCGTGCCATAAAGGTACGGAAACCCCTGTAATGCAATTTGATGACTCAATAGAATTTGCGAGATTCCGACGAATCAAATTGTAGTACACGATTCCGATATGTGATTCGGCCGCTTTGCGTAATCAGTCGTTTGAACCCGAAAAACAGTTACTAAATTAGTCAAAATCCAGTAAGGAGACTAAAAGTGATTGGTTCAATACGGTTCAGAAGGGTCTGTTGCGCTTCAGCGCCGAAGCGATAATCTCTATTATCACTTTGCAAAAATAAGAAAAATAAGAAAGAATCGAAAATCTTCCGATTCTTTCTTAAATCATAAATACTGTGCTGTTTATAAGTTATTCAGTCGGCTGGTTCTTACCCTTCTCCTTAAATTGACGAACAAGCGATTTACCAAAGAGTACCCAGGCTGCTGCGATAACGAAAGCCATAAAAGCACACCCAAATATGATGATCATTTTTGACGGCTTGACGGGCTTTCGGGGTACTGTGGCGGGTTCGAGAACGGTGAAAACCGGAGTGATTTCCTGAACTTTTGCTTTGGCCACTTGCAGCTGCTGGGAGGTGGAGTTATAAAGGTTATATGCAAGTTGCATTTCATTTCTCAATCTTTCACCTTCGGTTTTGGCAGAATTGAGAACAATGCCATGATTTCGGTCATTATAGGTTGCGAATTTTTTCTGAGCGTTGAAATAATCGACTTTCGCTTCATTGTTGAGTTTTTCGGCGAACTCGAGGTCAGAGCGTGCTTTGTTCGTGCGATAGTTTATAACATATTCTTTAAGACGATTAGCGACAGTGTCGGCCAGCATTGCCGACACCTTAGGATCCTGCATGGTGACACTGATAGAGATAACTGCAGTCTTGTTGTCGTAGTTAGCACTGATACGAGATGCAATGATATTGAGTATTCCCGTTTCCTGAGGTGTGAGGTCGAAAGGATCCAAATTGTGCTCTTCCCCCGTATTGTCATTTGAAGTAGAAGAAAATATGCTCATCACTCCGTTTATAGCTTTTCCGGGTAGGGATTTTAATATGGACCACCATGGATAAGAAATATCGTTGGAGACGTATTCCTTAACCGTCATGGATTGGTCATCATCAATATCCGTGACCTTGACATCGAAAAGATTAAGGACAAATGGAGCCGATTTCACTATGTCGGGATACAGGAGCGGGCTGACCGCATCTTTACCTCCAGAGACGGAAGTCGGACTGATTCCCGCCATAGAGGCCAACATGCCCAAGCCTCCTGAGGCTCCGGTAGCTCCACCAGAGTTTTCGGAAACCAGTTTTATCGTCGTTGTGTATTCTTTTGGGATGGATAAGGCAATAATCAATCCAACTATCGCTCCTCCAATCAACCATTTGAGTAAAAGTCTCCAGTTATCCCATAGATTGCGTGCGAGTTCGAGAAGATCAATTTCCTGTTCTTCCGCTGGCAAATTCATATTGTCCTTTTCTTTGTCTTCTTCCATCAGGTCACGCATGAAATTATTTTCTGAAAATAGAATAAACCGAGGCAGCAGTAAGGCCGAGGGTTGCGAAAGATGAGATATAACCTATGATTTGTGCCCAGTTAGTACCGGTTCCTGCAGGTTTCGTAGGAACAACGATCTGACAACCAGGTTCGATTTTAACCCCTCTTTTGGCTTTGGTAACTGTGCCGTTCATATATACGATGAATGTTTTGCTTTTTTTCGCCCTTTCTCCATATCCTCCGGCCTGGTTCAGATAATATTTCCAATCTTTTCCCGGTACGAATCCTACGGTATTGGGGAACATAACTTCACCGCTTATCTTGACAGTGGATACATCTTCGGGGATGATCAGACGGTCACCGTCCTTCATCACGAGATCGTAATAACTTCCGGGGTTTTCTAAAGCCTTGTCAAGTTCGATTCCGACACTATAGAAATCTGAAATTATCAACTGATTGATATCAACAGAGTCATCCATTTGAGTTTTAATAAGCCTTATGGATTCATCACGGCTCATTTTTTCTTCATCAGTCATTCTCCGAATGAGGCGTGCACCGCGAACGTAAGCTCCATCGACAATACCTCCGGCTCTCTTAATCACGTCGGTCACCCTTTCATTTCGATTCTGAAGCGCGTACTGACCTTCAAAAAGAACTTCTCCTTCCACTCGTACTAGTTTCTGTTCCTGATAACCGGGGGAACGCCTTACTTCAACAATGTCGTAAGGTTCAAGAGTGAAAGTGGGATCGTCGGTTAAAACCAAGCCTTCCTTAAGAGCAAACGAATAAACCTTAGCCGTCTGGTTTGTGGCTTTCATACTCGTTGGATCCACAATGCGTCGAGATACGTCGACCCGAGCAGTAGACGCCCCCTGTAACAGTCCTCCGGCCATTACGATAAGGTCTTCAATAGTTGTACCTTCGGCATAAGGGTAATTTCCGGGATTAGTGACCAATCCGTTGATGGTCAAGTCGCCCTGTTTTATGAGTTCCAATGTACTCGGTATGACAATGACATCATTTTTTTGCAGGATAATATCAGGTTTGTCGCCTTCGATAATCGATTTGAGATCCACTCCCATCATGCTTAGTGTCTGATCATCATTGCGGCGGTACAGAAGGATTCTATCGAGGAATGCATCTTCGGTCAATCCGGAAGCTAATTTTATGAGACTTAGCAATGTGTTTGCGTTATCTACAGAATACATACCGGGTTGCATGACGGAGCCTCTTATTTGGATTCGATTAGCGAAGCGATCGTTAATCTGTCCGACGGAAATAATGTCACCGTCCTGGAGGCGGAAGTTGTTGAAGTCATCAGCTGCGACATTGAAAATTTCATTTTCCGTCCCGTTGCTCCTGCTGACGGTAATTTGTCCCGTAAAAGCACCGCCATCGAAACCTCCCGTATATTTCATGATATTTTTTACGGGCTCTCCATTTTTAATTTCATAGAACATGGGACGTTTGACATTTCCTTCGACGTTGATCAATCCTTCATAAGGAGGAACGATTATCACATCACCTTCCTGAAGCCGGATATTGCCGTTCTGCTTCCCGTCAAAAAGATAATCGTAGATGTCAACGTTATAAAGTTTCTTGCCGTTTCGTAAAACGCTTATATTTCTCAACGACCCTATATCGGTTACACCACCGGCTCTATAAAGTGCGTTAAGAACGGTTGAAAAAGGCGAGAGACGGTAAGAACCGGGCGTATTGGCCTCACCCATGATATTTACCAGGATGGATCGAATCTGGCCGAGTGTCAGGCTGACATCGGTTTCTTCGTCGTCGACTCCGGCATATTTTGAAGCAAAGATATTTTTCAACCGAGTGTTTGCTTCCTGCACAGTGAGTCCGTTAAGGTAAATCGGCCCAATTTCCGAGATGATAATGCTACCTTCGGGTGAGATTGTTTCCCTGTATTGATCCTCACTTGTTCCCCAGATGTCGATAATGACTTCGTCACCTGGGCCGAGACGATAGTCGGAAGGGGTGGCGATGTTTTCGTTCGGTTCAAATGTCAGATCTCTGTTGTTGAAAAGATCGTGACCGAAAATTTTGATGGATGAACCGGGTTGGCTTATCGTCAGAGTATCGGAAAACGTGTTGTACACCGATCCGAGCATTGATTCAGTGGAGTGTGGATCGTTCTGTTCGGATCTCGGAGTTCGTATTCTGGATTCGCCCGTGTTTTTCTTTTTGTCAGAGGTTTCTTTATCCGTAGGATATTGGTTCCGTAGTCGTTCAATCTGATCGGGTGTGACTCCCTGTGCAATTAGTTCTCTCCCTATTTCCTGTTCTGTTTTGCCGACCGCGGCCTGTTTTCTGATATAATCTATTACCTGCTGATCGGACAATTTGGCCCATCCGGCCAGTCCGAGAAAAAGAAATATGAAAAGCGAGAGGGATCGATATGAAATTTTGAACATAACTTTTGTTTTATCCGAAGTTAGCTTGTGCTTTGTTTTTCCTGTTTCTAATTTGCCTGCTTAACCACATGTTAACAAGTGTCCAAATAAGGATATCGATAAGGAGAAGCAGGTTGACATTGATATATTTCGAAACAAATATGTTGATAACACTGAAAACAACTGATGAAATAACGATCAACACCATCGACATTCGTTGTTTGAGTCCGATGGCGAGTAGTTTATGGTGAATATGGTTTTTATCGGGCATGAAAGGATTCCCATGCATTCTGATTCTGTACAGAAAGACTCTGGCAACATCGAAACTGGGGATGATAAGAGGAGAAATGACGAGAATCACAGGATTTGTCTGAAACTGGGGGAATTTTTCGGGTGAGCGCATTAGAAGCACAAGTCCGAGTAAAACGATAAGCAGTCCGATGGTCAGACTACCCGTGTCACCCATAAATATTTTCTTTCCTCGCTTTGGATCTCCGAAGACGTTGTAATAGAAAAATTGAATCAAAGCGCCTAATGCAGCAAACGAGATAATGGCATAGATGGGTTGATCGATAATCAAGAATGCGGAACCGTAGATAATTAGGGTTGCGCTGGCAAGTCCGGACGCCAATCCGTCGATACCGTCAATCAGGTTAAGCGCGTTGACGACATACACAACAAGCACGATAGTGAACGGTATTCCAATCCATGGAGAGATTTCGTGGATGCCTAAAACGCCGTGAAAATTTGTCACTCCGATTCCGGCTCCGATTATGAGTATCGAGCAGAAAATCTGAATAAAGAATTTAGCTGAATACCGTATGCCGATGAGATCGTCGGCCATTCCGGTGAGATACATAATCAGGAGAGCACAAATTCCGAATGAAATGACCTGTGAATTAGCCCACACATCATTTTCAAGTTCCGTATTGTCAGAAAGTATTGAAATCCCGAATAGGAGAGAGACGGTAAGGATAATAACAGGAGTAAATGCGAATCCTCCGAGTCGAGGGACTGCCATTTTATGAATTTTGCGTTCGTCGGGGGTGTCAAAAAGCCTTTTGCGAAAAGATATCAAAAGTATCTGCGGAATTAAAATGCCCGCAAACAGAATGCTTAAAAGCATTGCGAAGAATGAGTTGAGAATCCAAAGGCTCATAACCGAAGTGGAGAGATATTAATTTCGGAAAATTAAGAAATATGATATAATATTGCAAAGGTAACGTTTATTTATTATCAAACAAAACTAAAGGGAATAATTGAGGTGATATTTTTGAAGTAAGATTCGAGTGAAATTAAAATTTTCTCAACGTGATGAGGTTAGTTCCTGTTTTCATTATTAAATGGGTTCGACTCAGACTGACTATCTCAAAGTCAGCGGGATTAGTCGTAATGCCCCATTCGGAAAGCGTGGCCAATGATGCATAAGGGAAATCGAGGGAAAGAAGAGGGTATTCGTAAGTCATATTTGCAGTGGCGACTATTCCTCCCCGGGTAAGGTTGGCGGTATGAAGATAGAAACAGTAAAAATATTGAACCGGTTCGGTTATTTTTCCGTCTTCGGTGTTTTCAATGTAGAGTATACGCCATTGACCGTCAAGATCCCCGTTGTGCGAAACTTTGTTGCAGCCTCCGAGAAGAGCGGCGAGAAAGATGAAAGCCGCAGTCAGAGCGGATATACTCACAAAATAGCGTAGTCGGTTCGGTAGAATTTTCATAGCCATCCGGTTTTTCTGATTGAAAACATCACTCCGAAACTCGGTCCGAGTAGCGATCCACCGTCTGTCGCTATCGATAATGTTCCTTGCCAACCTTTAAGGCATGTGGGGTGGATTGTCGCTTCGAAAAGTGTATTGAAATTTTTAAGCACTTTTGAGGTGGGGTTATTGTATGTGCCCCAGCTTTTCGTGTAGGAAAGCAGAATCCGGTAATCGACGAGAGGGATAGGCGAACCAATAATTCCGAGATGATGACCTTCTAAGCGGTTGTGGTTGAAGTAAATGGAACCATTGCGGTTGTAGATGGGCGAAATCAAGAGGGGATTTCCTATTCCCATACCCCAGTGTTGCCATCCGGTATAGATTCCATGGTTGTAGTATTCGTCGCGTCCGCTAACCTGTTCGGGAATCTCAGGCGTGTGATCCCAGTAAACCGGAGCGGCTTGATCCTTGGTGTAAAGATATTCATAAACAAAACCTTTTATGACCGGATTTTTGGGGAGTGTCATCTGAAGTCCAAGTAACATATCTCGCCATTTGTAATCGAAAAACATCATAGAATGGTCTTCGAAGTAGTGTTCGTAATATGCTTTCACCGAAATGTCTTTATCTTGCGGAAGATAAGAGAGAGTGAATACCCATTCGCCCACATGGTTTCCGTAGATGTTGGTCTGCTCTCCGAGAGGTGTGTCGCTTCCGCCTCCAGAGGGTATGATGATATGCCACCAATCTTTGATAGAATGAGGCATGTTGATCACTTTATCGCCTGAGATTGATTTTCCTCCGAATTGAGCCGCCATTTCCAATCCAGCTTCACCGACGACGGGAAATCTGTTTAGATCGCCAACTCTGATGAATCCGCCTTTGCTGTGGAATAGCACATTTTCGGTGTGTTTGTTTTTTCCGACGGTGAAATCACGTTGCCAATTGTCGTCAGTAAACATTCCGAATGAAAAATAGCCTTTGATAGCGAACCATTTGTTCAGGCCCGGAATCTCGATGTAGTCGGGCAATTCAATGCGGGCTTGTGGTATGGGCCGTGCATTGGGAGAGAATAAAAGATTTCCGCTCGAAAGTTTGGGGTCGTTGATGAGTTCGGTTCGTTCTTTGCTGCCGATAGTCAGTTTGCCGTTCCAATAGGAAATTTCGCCGTAAAGCTGTTGGACTACGAAAGGCGATGTAAAGTTCCATGCAGCAGCAAGATCGACTCCAGCTCCCCATGAGAACCGTTTCTTTTCCATTCGGATATCTTTGAATAGTCCGGCTCTCACATAGCCGTTGTTTTTTTCAATGGAAGATAACCCGAATCGATTGTTTACAAGCCAAAAAGGTGTGTTTTCCCCGGATGAAAAACTGACATTAATTTCCGCGTCATATCGCAGCAGACTGTCGGGCAACGATGCACGCATGCTAAACGCTGTAGCGAGCAGTAGCATCGACATCGCAATCCAACGTGAGAGGTCGTAGCGGTTATGTTTTATCAGCGATAGTATCACTTGGTTTAAGACAATAAACCCAATCTTACGGCCAAAGTCGGTGTAAAATTGGGTGTGGTTCTGCGGAAAATGAGAATCATTTATTTTGCGGAGAGAGAGGGATTCGAACCCCCGGAAGTGTTACCTTCAACGGTTTTCAAGACCGCCGCAATCGACCACTCTGCCATCTCTCCTCGATTTCGGCGACAAAGTTATGAAATAATTCCGTGATGTGCAAATATTGAATTTTTACCGAGATGGAGGTCGAGAAATTTATGGGATTGCATCGTTACAGAAGTGACAAACATGGATGTGAAAGTTAAAAATAATTAAAAACGGAGGTTAGTAAAATAGCTAAACTATTGACAAGCAGAGGTTAGGGGTGGGCAACTTTTAGCGTATAGGCCAAATTCGCAGATAATAGGTTGAATCGTGTATTAATTTTGCAGTGAATGAAAATGCAATAAGGAACATTCAAGCATAGAAGCCGATAGTTGACGATATTGTAAAATATCATTTCATAGAAAAGGGGAAATGACTAATTATGAAAAAAAATGCTTAATTTTGTGGAGTTTAAAGAAATAAAAAATCTAAAAGCAATGGGTAAGGGTCTTGAATCGGGTCAGACGCTTGACAGCGGTCGCTATCGTTATGTGATAGAGAAAGTTTTAGGTCAGGGAGGTTTCGGCATAACTTATTTAGCTTCAACAACGGTAAAAGTCGGCAATGTATCACTGAAGGTAAAATTTGCCATTAAGGAGCATTTCATCGCGAGCGATTGTGAGCGCGAAGCCGGAACAAGCAAAGTGGTCTATTCGACTCCAGCGAAGGATAGGGTGGAAAATTCGCGGAAAGATTTTATTTCCGAGGCTCGCAGGCTTCAAGCCGCCGGTAGTGGTCATCCGAGTATCGTTAAGGTGAACGAGATATTCGAGGCCAACAATACAGCGTATTACGTAATGGAATATCTGGAAGGGGTTTCGCTGAGGGAATATACGGGGAAACGCGGCAAGCTCAGTGAGAAGGAGATGAAGGAATTGATGATTCCTGTAATTGATGCAGTTGGTACACTCCACCGCAACAAGATGACCCATTTGGATATTAAGCCCGACAACGTAATGGTGACGAAGGACGATGACGGCAATGTGAGACCGGTGCTGATAGATTTCGGCTTGTCGAAACATTACAACAACGACGGAACCCCGACTTCTACGATCAATATATTGGGTTGTTCTGACGGTTACTCTCCGACGGAACAATATTTGGGCATCACGACTTTTTCGCCAGAAGCAGACGTTTATGCTATCGGAGCGACAATGTACTATTGTCTGACGGGGAAGACTCCCAAAAAGGCATCGGAACTGAGAGACGGAGAATTGGCCAAAGATGTGGAAGAATTAGTTTCGTCTCAGACTCGCGAGGCGATAAAGCGTGCGACGAGGCCGTCGAAATTCGACAGGGAGAAAGATGTTACTTCTCTGTACCGATCTGATTATGAAACGAATGATCACGGTCACTCTCATGACGAAGGAACGCCGGGAAGTATAAAAAAAGAAGAGACTCCCTCACATGAAGATAATGACGAAACAAAAGTGATAGGTGGCAATGGCGGCGGTGATTCCGGTAAGGGTTCAAACGGGTGGAAACTCGCAGTATTGGCGGCTGTTTTAGTAATCGTCGGTTTAGGTGTATGGTTTTTAGCAGACGGCAAGGCCGAGGAGGAAGCTGAGGAAACGACTACAGTGATGGAAGTGTCGGATATGGATTGGGATTCTCCGTTAGGATTGTCAAAATATACAGGTGAGGTTGGGACAGTCATTGTCAAAGACAGCATAAATACAATACCTCATGGTAGAGGCGTTGCAACAATAATAGACGGCGAGTACGCGGGAAATGTGTACGATGGTGATTTCGAATGGGGTAAAATGCAGGGTAAGACAGTCTATCAGAATAATAACGGCGATAAATTCGAAGGAACTTTCAAGGACAACAAGTATGAAAGCGGCCGTTATACGATAGGTTCGACAGGCGAGTATTTCGAAGGTAGCTTCAAAAATGGTCAGCCAGACAAAGGTAACTGGTATGACAAGAACGGCAATAAATTGTAAGATTTAGGTGGTATGAAGAAAACGGTTCTGATATTGTGTTTTATATTGTCGTTGGGACTGAACGTTTACGGGCAAGGTACGGTGACGCGTCCCGACACTCCAGCGAACACTCAGAGCAACAGACCGAACAAGCCGAGTAAACCGCGAAGAGAAACATCGTCAAGTTCCTCTCAGCGACAGACGGTAACCCCTCAATGGAATTTCAGAATAAAAGGTCTGAGCTTCGGTAATACGGACAAAAACACGAATATAATCAACTCTTACGGCGAGAAGTTGTATTCAAAAGACATAAGGTTTTTATGTTTTCAGGCCGAATATGACGGCGGCTCGTCACCGGAAACAAAAACCGTGTATGTCAAGGTTCTCAACCCCGACGGCAGCTTGAAAAGCGGATCTAATTCCCCCGCGGGTTATACAGCCAAAAACGATATAACTTTCACACCAGGGACAAACAACAAAATATTTATTTCAGGATGGGGAACCGAGTCGGAATCGATATACTCTCCCGGAATTTACAGAGTGGAGCTATATTGGGACGGGAAACTTCAATATCAGAGCAGTGTGAGGATTTACAACAGAGACGCTGAAATCAAGAGTGTAAGTTTCGGAAATTTTTACAAGAATGGGAATCAGATTAATTCTTTCGGCTCCACCTTACATACGGGCAACATGAGATATTTAGGATTTAATCTGAAATATGACGGCCCTCCGACACGTGAAACAAAAACAGTTTATGTGAAAATATTCAGCCCGGACGGAAGCATGAGAACCGCGTCAACATCGCCGTCAGGCTATACAATGAACTATGAGGCAACATTCGAGCCGGGGTCGAATAACGAATTATGGTTAGGGACATACGGCAATGAAACAAGATCTACCTATGTCCCCGGAGTGCATCGTTTGGAATTCTACTGGGACGGCAAGCTTCAGTATCAAACGAGTGTCAGAATATATGATTGAATTTCATTATATCAGAGCGAAAGAGGATTAAAAGGAAAAGGATCGGAGTTATGGTATCGAAAGGTTTTATATTCAAAACTGTATTTGTCTTAATATTGGCGATAGGAGTCAGTTCGTACGGGTGGGGACAAGGAACCGTGACTCGCCCTCCAAGTACACCCACCAACAGCCAAAGCAACAGACCGAATAAGCCGAGTAAGCCGAGAAGAGAAACATCGTCAGGTTCCTCTCAGCGACAGACGGTAAGTCCACAACGGAGTTTCAGCATAAGAGGTCTGAGCTTCAGCAATACGGACAAAAACACGAATATAATCAATGGGTACGGCGAAAAGCTATATTCAAACGATATGAGATATCTTTGTTTTCAGGCAGAGTATGACGGAGGTTCGTCATCGGAGACCAAGACGATCTATATCAAGGTGCTCAATCCTGACGGAAGTCTTAAAACGGGTGCAACTTCCCCTTCTGGATATACAACTAAAACCGATATAACTTTCCTTCCGGGGACGAACAATAAGATTTTTATTTCCGGCTGGGGTAACGAGACGGAGTCGACTTATTCTCCCGGGACTTACAGAGTGGAGCTATATTGGGACGGCAAGTTGCAATATCAGAGCAGCGTGAGGATTTATAACAGCGGGATCACTGTGAAAGGGGTTAATTTCCGTAATACCGATGGGGATAATAATTCGATCAACGATTATGGTTCGACTTTGTATTCGAACAATATGAGATATTTAGGTTATCAATTAGAGTATGACGGGGGTCCGACACGCGAAACAAAAACGATTTATGTGAAAATATTCAAGCCGGACGGAAGTCTTATGACGGGCACGTCTTCCCCGTCGGGTTATACGACGAGTTATGAACGTACTTTTGAAACGGGTACGAACAATAAGATGTACTTAGGTGGTTGGGGTAACAGTACCACCTCGGCATATTCTCCGGGATTGTGGAAGTTGGAGTTTTACTGGGACGGCAAACTTCAATATCAGAGCAGCGTGCGAATCAATAGCAGCGATATAGCAATAAAAAAGATCAATTTCCGCAATTCGGACAAGGACAATAATGTGATCAACGGCTATGGTTCGACTTTATACTCAGATCAGATGAGATATCTGGATTTCCAGTTGGAGTATGACGGGACATCAAGCAGTCAAACAAAAAGCGTTTATTTGAAGATAATCAAGCCTGACGGAACTATGATGACAGGTTCGTCTTCGCCCTCGGGTTATACTTCGGTTTTTTCTGATCGAACGTTTTCAAGCGGTTCGAACAATACGATGTTTTTAGGTGGCTACGGCAATAACACAAGCTCGTCGTATCCTCCGGGTCAATACAGGATAGAACTTTACTGGGACGGTAAGCTGCAGTATCAAACGAATTTGAGAATCGCCAGCAGCGGTATATCAGTCAAAGGGCTGAATTTCCGTAATTCCGACATCGATAATAATGTGATCAACGGCTATGGTTCGACTTTATATGCTAATCAAATGAGATATCTCGATATTCAAGCGGAGTATGACGGAGGCACAAGCCGAGAGACGAAAACGGTTTATGTAAAAGTCTATAGTCCTTCCGGTATATTGGAGACGAATTCATCATCTCCTTCCGGTTATACATGGAAAGGCGATAGGACTTTCGAGACCGGGAACAATCACAAGGTATTTATATTCGGTTGGGGCAGTAATACAAAATCGCTTTATAATGCAGGGACTTATAAGATAGAACTTTATTGGGACGGTAAGCTGCAGTATCAGGGCAACGTACGATTGTACTGATAAAGATTACAGGATTTAATGTCAATATCAACTAAAATCCCGTCGCAATTCAGCGGCGGGATTTTCAGTTCTATAGCGTTATAATTATGTTATTTTTTAATCAGACCGAACGCAATTTGGCTGTGTATTATCTGTAGTCGGCGAATCGGGTTTGGAGTTCCTGGCGAGCGAAGAATATACGGCTCTTGATGGTACCGAGGGGGAGTCCCATTTCTTCGGCTATTTCGTCGTATTTGTATCCTGCGACGTGCATCTGGAAAGGACGGCGGTATTTTTCGGGGAAAGCGTCGATGGCAGCTGTTATTTCCTGTACGGAGTAGCTTTCTTCGGGTGAGTCGATGCCGGAGTCCTGCGAGATGTTGAGGTGATACAGATCCTCGGTCTGGTCGATGACAGTAGCCGAACGGACAACTCTGCGGTAGTTGTTGATGAAGATGTTACGCATGATAGTGAACACCCATCCCTTGAAGTTAGTGTTGTCGGTGTACTTGTCCGCGTTGTCGAGAGCCTTGAGCATAGTGTCCTGTACGAGATCCTGTGCGTCGTTACGGTTAGCGGTCAACATCAGAGCGAAGTTCTGCAGGTTAGCCTGAAGTGAAGTTAATCTCTGTTGGAAGTTGTCGTTCGGTGTCATGATCTGATATTTTAAATTTGTGTTACAATTTGATTACGATGCAAAGTTAAGTTGGAAAAGAGGGTCTGCAATAGTTTTACGGTTAACGAAAGTTAAATTCGTTACGGAGTTGTTACAATACACCTCATAATGTGTGACAAGGTGTGCTATATCGCAGATTTTAAGCAGATTAAATAGGATGGAAAATTTTTAAGAGGGAAATTTATGGGGCTTATGGAAAATTCTGATTAATTTTGTAACAGTGATTAGACATGATGATTCCGTCGGTTGATGGAATCTGTAGACATTCAGATAGAGCGATGGAAGAAGATTTCGATATACGAGCAGCTCGCGAAAACCGAGGCGGAGATTCGGAGCGTGATTTCGAACGGGCATTGCGTCCGTCGGAATTCGACGCTTTCAGCGGCCAGGAAAAAGTGGTCGAGAATCTCAAAGTGTTTGTGGCGGCGGCGCGTATGCGCGGTGAGGCGTTGGATCATCTTCTGCTCCACGGTCCTCCCGGCCTCGGAAAAACGACTCTGTCGGCTATAATAGCAAATGAGTTGGGTGTGGGTTTTAAAGTTACTTCGGGTCCGGTTTTGGATAAGCCGGGAGATCTTGCGGGTATTCTGACATCGCTTGAGGAGAGAGACGTGTTGTTTATCGACGAGATCCACCGTCTGAGTCCGGTTGTGGAAGAGTATCTGTACTCTGCAATGGAAGACTATAAGATAGACATCATGATCGACAAGGGTCCGGGCGCGAGGTCGGTACAGCTCACTCTTTCGCCGTTCACATTGGTTGGAGCCACAACGCGCAGCGGGTTGCTGACATCACCTCTGCGTGCACGTTTCGGCATCAATTGCCATTTGGAATATTACGATCATAATGTGTTGCGGCGCATAATTCTTCGCTCAGCCGGTATTTTGGGGGTTAAATGCACAGAGGACGCGGCTAAGGAAATATCGCTCCGTTCCCGCGGTACCCCGCGAATAGCGAACGCTCTTTTACGTCGAGTGCGTGACTTCGCTCAAGTGAAAGGGAGCGGTGTGATCGATCTTGAGATAGCCCGGTTCGCTTTGGAGGCGCTGAACATTGACAAGTATGGTTTGGACGAGATAGACAATAAGATTCTCAACACGATCATCGACAAGTTTGGAGGAGGTCCTGTAGGTCTTGGGACAATAGCCACAGCTTTGGGTGAAGATCCGGGGACCCTTGAGGAGGTATACGAGCCGTTCCTGATCAAGGAGGGATTCATAAAACGCACTCCTCGAGGCAGAGAAGTGACGGGACTTGCCTACAGGCATCTCGGTAAGACTCCTCCGGAACTTACTCCTTCGTTGTTCTCTTGAAATTTACGGAGATGGCTTCGATAAAAAGTCTTGCAAAGGATACGGCAGTCTACGGGTTGAGCAGCATAATCGGTAGATTTCTCAACTGGCTCCTGGTTCCGCTTTATACGATAAAATTCGCCGAAGCGGAATACGGTGTAGTCACATACGTATATGCTATAGTAGCGTTGGCGTTAGTAGTATTGACCTACGGTATGGAAACGGGTTTTTTCCGTTTCGCCAATCACGAGAGGTGGAAAGATCCGAACGAAGTTTATTCGACAACAATGACTTCGGTGGGTGTTACATCGCTGATATTTATGGTGTTGGTATGGTTGTTTATCGATCCGGTTTCGGACGCGATGGAATGTGGGGAACATCATGATTATGTGTTGATAATGGCCGCGACTGTAGCGATCGACGCTTTCAGTTGCATTCCGTTCTCACGGTTGCGGTATCAGAAACGTCCTATGCGTTTCGCAGCTCTGAAGTTGATTTCTATAGGGGTGAATATAACATTGAATATATTTTTCATCCTGATTTGTCCTTATCTGTGGGAAGAAGCTCCGGGCGTGATCTATTGGTTCTATGACCCGGATTACGGGATAGGTTATATCTTTCTGGCGAATCTTATATCGACTCTCTTCACACTGCTTCTGCTCACGCCGGATCTGACCGGATTCAGATGGCGGTTCAGCCTGAAGCTATGGCGGGAGATGATAGCTTATTCTTTCCCTCTGCTGATCATGAGTCTTGCGGGAATAATGAACCAGACAATCGACAAGATTTTACTGCCGTGGCTTGTGACAGACAAGGAGGACGCTATGGCTCAGGTGGGTGTTTACGGCGCGAACTATAAGATAGCCATCGTTATGGTGATGTTTATCCAGGCTTTCAGGTTTGCTTACGAGCCATTTATCTTTTCGCAGCATAAAGAGGAAACCAGTGGGAGCAATGGTAAGGGTTACAGTCAATTCAGCGTAGCGATGCTCTATTTCGTGATATTCTCGATGGTGATCTTCCTTGGAGTGACTTTTTATCTGGATATATTGAAATATTTTATCGGCGAGCGTTATTTCAGCGGTTTGAAAGTTGTGCCGATCATTCTGATGGCAGAGTTTTTCTTCGGGGTGTTTTTCAATCTATCAGTATGGTATAAGCTGACTGACAAGACAATCTGGGGGACGTGGTTTTCGTTGATAGGCTTGACCGTAACGGTGACGTTGAACTGTGTGTTAGTGCCTCATATCGGCTACATGGGTTGTGCGATAGCGGCATTATGCTGTTACGGTGTGATGATGGTTCTTTCATACGTTATAGGGCAACGCTATCTTGCGATTAACTATCAAGCGGGAAGACTGCTGGTCTATCTGTTAGTTGCAGTAGCACTTTACGCGATAGCTATGTTGCTGACTACGCCGTCGGAATTCCTGAATCTGACGTTACGCACCATAATGCTCGCAGGTTTCATCCTTTGGGCGGCTCACAGGGAGAATCTAACGATAAAGACTGTAGTTCCTTCGGGATTGCTCAAGAAATTTAAAATCAAAACAACATAAGGAGATAATTATGACCGCTTTCATAAACCGTCTTTCGACTTTCATGGTGAATTATTTCACACTCGATGATCTTGTGCCTCAAGCTGAAGCAGAAAAAACGATCAGAGACGGTGTGTCGTTCCGCGGGACAAATATTCTGATTCTAATCATAGCGATCCTTATAGCATCGTTGGGCCTGAATACGAATTCGTCGGCTGTAATAATAGGCGCCATGTTGATATCCCCGCTTATGGGACCGATCATAGGTATCGGTTTAGGCATCGGGGTGCACGATTTCGGACTTATCAAACGATGTCTTCGTAATCTGGTGATGGCCGCCGGCTTCTCGATCATCGCGTCGACGATATATTTTCTGATATCTCCTGTCAACGAGGGTCATTCCGAACTGTTGGCGCGCACGTCTCCAACCATCTACGACGTCCTGATAGGCTTTTTTGGCGGTGGCGCAGGGGTAATCGGTCTATGTTCTAAAAACAAAGGTAATGTGATTCCGGGTGTAGCGATAGCGACAGCCCTGATGCCTCCGCTATGTACAGCAGGTTATGGTATAGCCACGTGGCAGCCTCAATATTTTATCGGAGCGACCTATCTGTTTATCATCAACTCGATATATATCGCGGTGTCGACGTTTATCGGCATCAAACTCTTTAAATACAAGACCGCTCCGACGGCGGACAACGACCGTGCACGGAGAGTGATGCGAATAGTTTATGTGGTGGCTATCCTGACGATGATACCGAGCATCTGGTTGACTTATAACATGATAAGAGAGAATAAGTTTAATATGAACGTGACGAGCTTCGTGAACAGCGAATGTCAGTTTCCGGCAACCCAGGTGCTTAAAACAACCACATCTACAATTGATGGCCACCATGTGATAAAACTCACGCTAATCGGCCGCGTGTTGCCTCAGGATTCCCTGACGATGGCTTTATCGTCGAAACTTCATTTTTACGGACTTGGGGGGAGCCGTCTCGAGATTCTACAAGGAGATGCGATGACTACTCCCGAAATTTCGAGCAATGCATCAACTTCTTCGGAGATTTTCCAACTGGCTCAGTCGACCATCACACGGCAACAGTCACTTATAGACTCGTTACGTCACGCCGCATTAATGGAATCGATGGCACGGTCGGCAGGGGTTGATATCTCTCCAGAGCTCAAAGTGGTTTTCCCGGAGGTGGAGGAAATAGCCCTTACGGAACCGATCTTTGCTAATGTCCAAACGGAGCGATTAGACACCACTCATGTGGCTCTCGTGCGTTTCTCCAAGCCTATGTCCACCACCCAGCGGGCTAAATTCAAGGAGTATCTCGAGGCCCGTCTGAATGTAGATTCACTACGAATTGTTTCCGTGGATCTTTGATTCAACCGGCATAGCGTGAGTTGATTTTGCGTCCGTCGCGGCTCCACGTGTAAATCCAATTGCCGAGACGCGACGTGAATGTGTCGCCCGACACTCCCAAAATCTCTCCTACGGAACTTTTGCTTAAAGTCTTGTATTTACGCCCTTCGGCATCGTAAAGATATATCCAATTACCGTTGGTAGTGACAAAAAACGAGGCACTGAAACCGTTGACTGTGCCGACAGAGCTTTTGCTGAGGGTTTTATATTTTTTTCCGTTCTCATCGTATATATAAACCCAGCTGCCTTCGTTTTGAACCAAAGAAATTCGATGTTCGGCGAGGATAGAAACTGCGGATGCAATAATCAAGAGAAGTGTTATGACAAGCCGCGATTTCATTTATCAATCTTTTTTGTAAAATCGAACCCAGTCAATCAACATTTCAACAGGTAGGTCGGCAGGATCAGCTTTACCTACCCATTTTCCTTCAAGTTGCATGTCGAGTAAAAGATAGAAGTCGCGGTCGAAGGGGAATTGTCCCTCTTTGTCGGTTTCTATGCGGGGATATGTGAAAGTATGGTTGCCGTTGATAGCGAAAACAAGACTGTCGGGATAGAGTTCAACGCTATAGATATTGTAATCCTGATTGTTGATCTTGCCAGTGGATCCATGAGGCGGATTTTCTTCAATGCCGAGATCGTATGTATAATGGGAATGGACAGTCTGATAAGCAATAGTGTCGGAATTCAGACGTTCCATGATGTCAATTTCCCCTCCGGAAGGCCATTGAGAATTGTCGAACGGGAGAAGCCAGAAAGCGGGCCATGCACCCCGAGCGTTTCCCAGCTTAGCGCGAATTTCAATCTTTCCTTGGCCAAATCCTTTTTTGTCTTTCGTGTAAATGCCTCCGGTGATATAGGGCACGTCGTCGGATTCGGTGTCAGGGTTAACAATTCCGCGAAGTATCAGATTTCCGTCGCGGACATCGTAAAGTTCTTCGCGATCGGACATATAGTTGTTCCAATCGGAATGTCCACGGGGGATTTTGCTCCAGACGGCAGGGTCGATTTTGCCGGGAGTATCGAAATTTTCTTCCCAAACGAGCTTCCAGCCGTCGCTTTGAGCGTTACAACCGAAAACCATCAGAATCATAAAAGGCAAGAGTGCGAATCGAATTATATTTTTCATAATAGGGGATGTATTTGTTTAGAAGGCAAATATACAAAAAATAGGGGAATAAGAAAAGCCACCCTTTTGGAGTGGCTTTGGGACGTGATTCGGCCGCGATTCGAACGCGGGACCGTCTGCTTAGAAGGCAGATGCTCTATCCAGCTGAGCTACCGAACCATCGTTTGCGTGTGCAAAATTATCTATTTTTTCGTTGTCTGCAAAATAATTATGACTCAAAGGAGTCGAGAACCCGTCGGATTTTTTCGTAAGTTGTTATGCGTGTCGGTACGAGAGGTAGTCGTAATTCGTTTTCAATGAACCCCATAGCATGGAGTAGACATTTGACACCGGCAGGGTTTCCGTCGACGAAAAGAAGGTTGAAAAGTTGGTTGAACCGGTGGTGAATGTGGCGGGCATTTTCATAGTCGCCACTGAGTGCGAGCCGAACCATTTTAGCAAATTCCTTGGGGAATGCGTTTCCGATCACCGATATCACTCCGATAGCTCCGAGGTTGATGAGGGGGAATGTGATTCCGTCGTCTCCGGAAATTACGTTGAATTCTTCCGGTTTCTGCTGTATGATCTCGTCCATCTGGTTTATGTTTCCGGAGGCTTCTTTAACCGCGACGATGTTATGATGATCGTAGGCGAGTCGGAGAGTAGTTTCGGCTGACATGTTTACTCCTGTCCTTCCAGGTACGTTGTATAATATAACGGGAAGTTTGGAAGCCTGGGAGATGGCGGAGTAATGCTGATAAATACCCTCCTGGGATGGTTTGTTGTAATATGGAACGACCGACAGTACTGCATCGAAGAGGGAAGTGTCGATATCGGCAACTTCGGCAGCAACGGCGGCTGTGTTGTTTCCTCCACATCCCACTACGAGAGGTACTCTTTTGGCAACGCGTGAAGCGATGAATTTTTTGAGTTCTTCTTTTTCGGCCGTAGTTAATGCGGGAGTTTCGGCGGTAGTGCCGAGCGCAACGATATAGTCGACGCCGTTTTTGATCTGGTAGTCGATGAGTCGAGCCAGTGAGTTGTAATCTATAGATTTATCTTTGAGGAAGGGTGTTATAAGAGCCACTCCCATGCCTCTGAGATTGATTCGTGCCATTGACGTTATGTTTTGAAGTACAAAAGTATATAAAAACTGCGATTTTTTATATACTTTTGTATTCAAATAACGAAAATGCAATCTTATGTCAGAAATTAAGTGTATAGGTATTTTGACCTCTGGGGGCGATGCTCCGGGTATGAATGCGGCAATCCGCGCCGTCACGCGTTCGGCAATCTTCAGCGGTTTCAAGGTAAAGGGTATTTACCGTGGTTATAAAGGGCTGATATCTGACGAAATCCAGGAATTCAAGACCCAGAACGTGAGCAATATCATCCAGATGGGAGGTACGATTCTGAAAACAGCCCGTTGTCCGGAATTCCAGACTCCAGAAGGGCGTCAGTTGGCTTATGACAATATCAAGCGTCATGAGATCGATGCTTTAGTAGTGATCGGTGGTGACGGTTCGCTGACCGGTGCTCGAATTTTTGCGAATGAATTTAATTTCCCATGTATCGGTCTGCCTGGCACAATCGACAATGATCTATACGGGACAGACTCTACGATAGGATATGATACGGCTCTCAATACGATAATGGAGTGCGTGGACAAGATACGCGACACGGCAACAAGCCATGAGCGCTTGTTTTTCATCGAAGTGATGGGCAGGGATGCCGGCTTCCTCGCGCTTAACGGGGCAATAGCGTCGGGTGCCGAAGCGGCTATCATTCCGGAGATATCGACTCAGGTAGACCAATTGGGTGAATTGATCCAAAACGGTTTCCGCAAGAGCAAAAATTCGTCGATAGTACTTGTAGCCGAGAGTCCGGTGACCGGTGGCGCGATGGAAATGGCGCAGCGAGTAAAGACGGAGTATCCGGGATATGACGTAAGAGTATCGATTTTAGGTCATCTTCAGCGTGGTGGTTCTCCGACCGCTTACGACCGTATTCTGGCTTCGCGTATGGGAGCGGCTGCAGTTGACGCTCTGCTTGACGATCAGCGCAACGTGATGATCGGTATATCGAACGACGAACTCGTCTATGTGCCGTTCAGCAAGGCGATCAAGAACGATAAGCCGATCAATAGGGAATTGCTCGAAACGCTTCGGCGTCTGTCGATCTAATGACATCGGAAACGAGAAAACGACTGCCGGAAGGTTTCCTGCGGTTGATAGAATCATACGGTTCTCCTGAAATGGCGTGTCTTGGTGACGCGCTCGAAGGGGAACCTTCTGTTTCTGTACGTTTGAATCCGGCAAAAGGAGGCGGAAAGCTGTTTGCCAACGCAGAAAGGGTGGATTGGTGTGAGTGGGGCCGTTATATGGACGAGAGGCCGCAGTTTACTTTAGATCCGCGGATGCATCAAGGACGATATTACGTACAGGATGCATCGTCGATGATCGTTTATCACATCGTAAGGCAGTTGTTTGAAGGTTACGAAAATTCAGCGGGTGTGGTGACAGCTTTAGACGCGTGTGCGGCACCCGGTGGAAAGACAACTGCGATGGCTGACGCTCTACCGGAGGGCAGTTTGATAACGGCTAATGAATTTTCACCTCAAAGGGCATCGGTCTTGAAGGAAAATATAGCCAAATGGGGCTATCCTTTCGTGAAAGTCGTTCAAGGAGATGCCAAAGATTTAGGACGATTCAGCGAGTCGTTCGACCTTGTGTTGGCGGACACTCCATGTAGCGGCGAAGGCATGATGCGTAAAGATGAAACAGCAATCAGTCAATGGTCGGAAAGACTCATAGAACAATGCGCCGCAAGACAGTGGGATATCGTTGAAGCGGTGTGGAATGCCGTGCGCCCGGGAGGTTATCTTATTTACAGCACTTGCACGTTCAATCGTTTGGAGAACGAAGAGATAGCGGAACGGATAGTTTCGGTTCTGGGAGGCGAGAGCGTAAAAATCGCGGTAGACCCTCAGTGGGGAATCATGGGAGGAGTGAATACCGATGTGAATTGTCTACGCTTTCTACCGGGCAAAGTAAAAGGGGAGGGTCTGTTTGTATCGGTATTCAGGAAACCTCGAAACGAAGGGGAGGGAAGCCATAAAAAAATAAAGAAAACAAAGGAAGAGAAGGGGGACGAGAAAGTAGGTTCACGTGTAAAAGGTTGGTTAAACGCGCCTAAAGGCACGACGTTCATAAAAGATCAGAAAAATAACATAATAGCCCGTTTCCCATCGTCAGGATTGCCTTCCGTTATGGCCCCGGCGCTGAAAATAGGAACAGAAAAAGGGAGGGATATCGAACCATCTCAAGAATTGGCGATGAGTCAATTGCTTGCAGTAGATATTTTCCCTCGTTATGAGGTGGACGATACGACAGCCTTAAGTTATTTGCGAGGCGAAGCATTGATTCTTGCTCCCGATACGCCGACGGGATATGTCCTGCTG
The DNA here is from genome assembly GCA_022511125.1 of Paramuribaculum sp. Classification (GTDB taxonomy): domain Bacteria; phylum Bacteroidota; class Bacteroidia; order Bacteroidales; family Muribaculaceae; genus Paramuribaculum. Next base: position 11,314 of record JAFLSD010000014.1, on the reverse strand, counting down.
ATGTTTGAAGGTTATCCTTTAGGTTTTGTGAAAAATATAGGCAAGCGAGCGAACAATCTTTATCCTTCGGCATGGAGAATCAGGAAGTGTTAGTAACAAAATACCGTTATCTTGGTATTTCAAGTTATGACATCAGATTGTATTTTTGCAGCGGACAAACGATTAATCATCTTAATTCTCATTCATTATGTCAGAAAAAATAGCTAAAAGTCTAACGGAACTAATTGGTAACACTCCTCTGTTGGAGGTTGCCAATATCGAGAAAGAGGAACAATTAGGCGCACGATTGATAGTGAAAATCGAAGCCTTCAATCCGGGGAGCAGTGTAAAAGACCGCATAGCTTTGGCTATGATCGAAGCGGCCGAACAGACGGGCGATATAAAGCCGGGAGACCTCATAATCGAGCCTACGAGCGGTAATACAGGAATAGGACTTGCGTGGGTTGCTTCGGTAAAAGGCTATAAACTGATCCTTACTATGCCTGACACGATGAGCCGCGAGCGTCGCAGCTTGCTGAAAGCTTTGGGTGCGACATTGGTTCTGACGCCCGGTGCAGAAGGCATGAAAGGAGCGATAAAAAAAGCGGAAGAACTGCGGGCAGAAAATCCCGGTGCTATTATTCTGCAGCAATTCGACAATCCGGCCAATCCGGCGATACACCGGAGGACAACCGGAGAAGAGATATGGCGCGATACTGACGGCAAAGTAGATATCTTCGTCGCGGGAGTAGGTACGGGTGGAACTGTTTCGGGCGTGGGAGAGGCATTGAAAGCACATAATCCAGCTGTTAGAATCATTGCTGTCGAACCAAAAGAATCAGCAGTTCTTTCGGGAAATCCTTCGGGACCTCACAAAATTCAGGGTATTGGAGCGGGTTTCGAGCCATCAAATTTCCATCGGCCGGCGGTGGACGAAATCGTTGCGGTGGCGGGCGATGATGCTATCCGTGCGTCTCGAAGGCTTGCTGCCTATGAAGGTTTGTTGGTAGGCATCTCATCGGGAGCGGCTTTTCACGTAGCACTCGAAGAGGCACGTAAACCAGAGAACAAAGGAAAAACGATCGTGGCTCTCCTGCCAGATACGGGCGAGCGTTATCTATCGACGGTATTATACGCATTCGAGGATTATCCTCTGTAAACGCAATCAGAAGGTCAGTGGATTTTATAATAGCCGATTCTCATTATCTTTCGAGCCGCGGATTATGCTCGGTCATAGCGGATACCATTCCTGGCGCAAGAATCTATGAAACCGGAACAAAAGATTTGTTAATCCGATTGCTCTCGGTCAATCCGAGGGCAATCGTGATTGTAAATCTGTCAGCATTCGATTTCGACGATTTTGATTCGTTCCTTCTCTCGGCGATACGTTTCAACGAGATGACCTGGGTTCTGACTTTTCCCGATCTTTCGCTTGAGGCCTTGGTGAGGGGAACGGGAGAAGGTATGTGCGTGATAGATCTCGAAGGAGATGCGGACGAGCTGAAACGTTCGCTGACCGTTATATCTGAAAAGAAAGCTTATATCTGTCCGAAAGCGTTGGAAAGAATAGCGACTTCTCGTAGCGACATCAGAGGGATCGACGTATTGACCAGGGTAGAGAAAGAAATCCTAAAACTGATAGCAAGCGGCAAAACGGTCAAGGAAATAGCAGAATTGAGATTTAACAGTGTCCATACAATAGTAACTCACAAAAAGAACATATTTCGCAAGCTCGACGTGAATACAACGCAAGAGGCTGTGAAATATGCTCTGAGAAGCGGGCTTGTAGATCTGATAGATTATTATATCTGATGGCGACAGCCAATCGTTAAATATAGTTAAAAGAAGGTGTGCCGATTTGTGTTATTTTGCTGATTGCCAATAATAAAGGGTGGGCAAGAAATAGAGTATAGGCCAAATTCGCAGATGATGGGGGGATTATAGCAGTAAATTTGCAATGTCGAAAGAATGATATTAAAAGATGCAAAAAACAATATTAGGCGGTGTAATAGCCTATAAAGAACGATATTTTGATGTAATTTTGTAATTGAAAACAGAAAAATGAAAGGAATTAAAATGGAAAAGCAACATCCGGAAAATCCGGCTCATACTATGGATAGGGTGAAAGTTAAGATAATCAACAAGTCAGGACATGAACTTCCTACTTATGAGACTCCGTCGGCAGCTGGTATGGACGTAAGGGCCTGTCTGAAAGAACCGGTTACTTTAGGTCCGTTAGAAAGGGCTCTAATACCTACGGGCTTGCGCATCCAGTTACCTCAGGGTTATGAATGTCAGATGCGTCCTCGCAGCGGACTGGCTTTACGCAGCGGCATTTCGTTAGTTAATACTCCGGGGACCGTAGATGCAGATTATCGAGGTGAGATCGGTGCGATAGTGATCAATCTATCGAATGAGCCTTTTACAATCAATAACGGTGAACGTATCTGTCAGATGGTTATAACCCGCTATTCGCACGTTCATTGGGAAGAGACCAACAGGCTTGACGAAACAGTGAGAGGGGACGGCGGATTCGGACATACCGGAGTGGAATGAAAAAGACAGAAGTAAGAAGATTTCAAATGATGTTGCCATTGATTGTTTTCATGGCGGCATTGATGTTGGCATTAGTTTCAGCTGAGGCCAAGTCGAAAAAAAACGCAGGCGATTCGGGGAGAGATGTGCGGAAGGCGGATTATCTGTTTCTGGAGGGATCACGTCAAAGCCAGCTGGGTAATCCTGATGCTTATTTTGAATTTCTGCGCCGAGCCCATGACTTGAATCCTGAAGATAAGTTCGTCGGCAAAGAATATGGGTTCGCACTGATGCGTGTGGCGGATGATAGTCTGACTATGAAAGAAGGCTATAACCTGATAGAGGACTACATCAAATCCAATCCAGGCGATTTTTACGGAAATGTTCTTTTTGCCACGTTATCTTCGCGATTAGGCAATCATGACAAGGCCGTCGACACATGGGCAAGACTCCATGAACAGGAGCCGGGCAGACCGGAAATCATCATAAGATATGCCGAGGCTCTGACAGCTTCGGGAAAAGACGCAAACATCGCACGAGCCTTGGAGCTCTACGATACTTTGGAATCATCGGAAGGCGTGAGTCCGGATTTGACTTCGGAAAGAATCCGTCTGGATCTGATGCGTAAGGATACAACGGCTGTGATAAACGATGTAAAGCGTCTGCTTGAATCTTCTCCGACTGTGCCGGAATTCAATGTTTTCGCGGGTGATATTTTTTCATTGATAGGAAAGGGGGATTCGGCAATCAAATTTTACGACAAGGCTGTAGAACTGGATCCGAGCAGCGGTCTTGCATACTATTCCCGTGCACGCTACTATCAGTCGATAGGCGACAGTGTAGGGTTCGACAGGGAGGTATTCCGTGCGTTGGAACAGGAAGATCTCGATATAGGAGCAAAGATAGAAATCCTGCGAGGTTATGCAGCCCAGTTCTACAGCGATTCGATGCAGCAACCACGCATCAACACCATGTTTCAGCGTCTACTCGACCTTCATCCCCACGAGGCAGACATTCACACTCTATACCGCGACTATTTGGTAGCGATCCAAGATTACAAAGGAGCAGCCGAGCAGGCTTCGTACGCACTAGATATCGAACCATCCGACGAGAAACAATGGATAGCTTTAACGACCCTTTATCTTCAGACTGAAGAAATGGAGAAAGCCTACGAGGCTTCGCAACGAGGGCTTTATTTTTTCCCCGATAACACTCTGTTGCATTTCTTCGGAGGAACGGTACTAAGCCAACAGAAAAAATATCCGGAAGCGATGAAAGAATTGGAACAAGCTCTCAAGACAGCCGATGAAGGGGACTATGAAACAAGATCGAATATCTATACTACCATAGGCGACGTTTTTTACAACACACATCAAACCGATAGCGCTTTCGTGAACTATTCGGTAGCCATAGAACTGAATCCCGAAAATATGACTGCTTTGAACAATTGCGCCTACTATATGGCTTGTGAGGACATGGATTTGGACAAGGCACTGACAATGATAGAAAAAGTGGTGGATGTAAGGCCTGACGAATCGACTTCCTTAGATACGTATGCCTGGGTGCTATTCAAGCGTAAGGAATATGATAAGGCTAAGGATGCGATAGAAAAAGCTATCGAGAACGACGATAATCCGTCGGCGGAACTTTATGAACATGCAGGCGATATCTATTTCATGAACCGCGAACCGGCCAAGGCATTGGAGATGTGGAAAAAAGCGTTGGAAATAGAACCGGACAACGAGTTGCTTAAGAAAAAAGTGAAATACAAGACATATTTCTATGAGTAAAAATTTCGGCATGAAAACTCTTTTAAAAACAGTCTACATCCTGTTTATGCTTGCCATTGTCATGACAGCAGGTGGCTGCGGAAGCAAAAAGTCGGCGTTGTCGTCAAACGTAGGCCAAAACACGCAGTCATGGGAGAAACTTACAATGCCGGTAAAAATAAGATTGGACGAGCCTCAACGTTTTTCTATAAGCGGGAATGCCACTTTTGTAAACGATCAGTCCATTATTTTCTCATTCCGTATGTTAGGGATGGAAGTAGCAGCCATGCAACTCGACCGTGATTCGTTAGTAGTTTTGGATAAGTTTCATAAATATTTCTTCAAAGCGCCGATATCGGATTTATCGAAGGAAGTGAATCTGCAAATAGGAGATATACAGCAGTTGCTACTCGGTCAGATTCCTCAGACTTTGAGCTTAAAAAGCAAAGGGAAGGGCTTCAGCGCCGAGATAATTGAAACAGATGGATTGCTAAAAGAGATAAAAGTGAGCGTATCGGGTAAGGAGCCGTTTACTGCGACATACGGATCTCTCCTGCCAACCCCTTTCGGTTACATAACTGAAAGCATTACAACGTCGGGTGAATTGGGCACTCGCCCTTTCCGACTTTCCGTGGAATGGACCCCAAGCAAAGCCAAATGGAATGATGATGTAAGTGTTCGTCCGGTTACGGTAGGCAAAGGCTATAAAGAAATATCCGTGGATAATCTGAAAAAGATGTTTTCAATCGAATCAGACTAAGGCATGAAATTTGTTATTTCCATAGTTTTGATAACTCTCGCTTCGCTTCTTCAGGAAGGGAATTCTCTTCATGCAGCAAAGCCAAAACGCGACATAGGTAACGTGAAGAAGGAGCAGCAGGCGACTAAGAAGGAGATAGCAGAGACTTCAAAAAAATTAACTGCCAATACACGCGAAACAAACAAAATGCTTTCGCGACTTAACACCTTGACTGCTGAGGCGCAATCGAAACGGGAAGAGGTGGCTAAGCTTCAGATGAGTGTAGATTCAGTCGACAAGAAGATAAGAATTCTGGATGATTCGATCCGTAGGCTCGACAATCGCGTGGAGTCGATGAGGAAAAATTACGCCAAATCGCTACGGGGGATGCAGGGAAATTTCCAGCAGATGAGTACGTTGTCGTTTGTATTCTCTTCCAAATCGTTTGCCAAAGCATGGCAACGCGTAAGATATATGCAGGAAATGGGGAAATGGCGAAAACGGCGCTCAAGAGAGATAAAATCGGCCGTCGATTCGTTGACGCAACGTCGCGTAGCGCTCGACGATCTAAAATCGGCACGTCGGAAGTCGGTCGCTTTACTGTCGGTATCGCAGAAACAATTAGAGGATCAAAAAATCGAGACAGACAAACTTGTCAGCCGTCTGCAACAGGAAGGGTCATCGCTAAGAGCACTTCTGAAGGAAAAAGAGAAAAAAGCGAAGGCACTCGACAACGAGCTTGATCGCCTCATCGCCCAGGAGCAGAAAAAAGCGGAGGAAGCTCGCAAAGCGGCCGAAAAAAAGCGTAGAGAAGAAGAGGAAAGAAAGAAAAAAGAAGCTACAGATCGGTCGACTCAGCAAACAACAGACAACAATCTTGCTCTTAATAGCTCAACAACGGGAACTACTAACAGTTCAAACGGCAAAATAGCTTCCAACAAAACTACTACCACAAACATAAATGTGGCGGATCAAAACAGAATCTTATCGGGAAACTTCGAGAGTAACAAAGGGAAACTTCTTTTCCCGGTTGCAGGTAAATATAGAATAGTGAGAGGGTTCGGCCGTCAGAAACATCCGGAGCTCGCCTACGTCGAGACTGATAACTCGGGAATCGACATCGAGGCTATAGGCGGAGGCGCTGCTCGAGCTGTATTCGCAGGTACGGTTTCGGAGATATTCCGTCAGCCGGGGTACAATACAATCGTGATGGTGCGCCATGGTAATTATCTGACGATCTATGCCAATCTTTCCACAATCAACGTGAAGAAAGGCGAAGAATTGAAGAGCGGTCAACAGATAGGGACTATTTATGCCGACCCAGAGGAAAATGGAGCTTCAATATTGCATTTCGAATTAAGGAAAGAGCGAAATAAACTCAATCCGACAGAATGGGTGAAATAACAGAAAACAAAAGATAAGCAATGAAAAGAAATTTTTTATGGTTATTGATTCCGGCGGGAATCGCGCTGTGGAGCGTTACCGGATGCAACACCGGTAACGGAGCAGAAGATCTGAAAGTAAAAGAGGTGATGGTGGCCGATTCGTTGAAGGTGGATAAATGTTATGCCGAGTTCACGGCTCAAGTGGACTTTCCCGAGGAGGGGCCTGCCCAACTGACCGATAGTATTAAAGATTGGATATTGTCGCTTATCATAGGGGCAGACAATCCGAATTTCGATAAACTGACCGAAGATTATCGGAGCGGTGGTATCGAAGGTCTGCTCAAATCTGATTGCTCGCTTTATCTGGCAGACTGTAAGGATGAATTTGAATCGATCGAGGCCGGTGACTGGGACTTTCAGATGAGCCGAGAATGTACAATTGAAAAGGTATTCGATGATAAAGACTTTGTAAGCTACCGTTATTCAGGATACGAATATTCGGGAGGCGCTCACGGAATGCCGTGGGACGTAGGTCAAACCTTTTACAGAACAGGCGAACGTCTGGGCTGGAATATGTTCCGAGAAGATAATGATTCCGACGAGCAGCTTAGGAAGATCGTAGTGACTTATTTGCTGAAAGATTATTTTAAAGATATGCAGCCGGCAGAGCTTGCGGACATGTTGGGTCATGACCCTGCCGATCTGCCTTTGCCGGCAGCCATACCGTTTTTAAATAAGGGAGGTGTTGTTTTTACGTATGGTGCGTATGAAGTAGGACCTTATGCGCTCGGTATGCCGACATGTACAGTGCCTCTCGATGAACTTTCGGGTCTCCTCAATCCGGTTTTTTTCGGCGAGAAGCAGTGATGTGAACGGTTTGGATCATCCCATTACCGTATCGAGAATCATCATCAAAACGAAACCTAAGGCAAACCCTACAGTGCCGAGATTGGAATGCTCGCCTTCCTGAGTCTGAGGTATCAATTCCTCTACTACCACATACATCATAGCGCCGGCAGAAAAGGCCAATACGTAAGGCAGAAGGGGAAAAATAGCGTCGGTAACGAGGAGGGTGACAATCGTAGCAACAGGCTCGACACATCCGCTCAACACTCCGAGCAGCAAAGATTTTTTTCTCGAGTTTCCCTCACTTCTGAGGGGCATTGAGACAATGGCTCCCTCGGGAAAATTCTGTATCGCCATACCTATTGCCAATGCGATTGCTCCGGCCATAGTCGTTCCCGGGCTTCCTTGCAATGCACCAGCAAGAACGACTCCGACCGCCATACCTTCGGGAATGTTGTGTAATGTAATGGCGAGAACGAGTTTTGTGGTTCTTGACAATCGGCTTTTCGGTCCTTCGCTATTAGGTTCGGAGATGTGCTGATGAGGGATGAGTGTGTCGAGAGACAGTAGAAAGAAAATGCCGATTAGAAATCCAGTCACGGCAGGAACAACTTTCATGAATCCATCATATCCCGACATTTCAATCGAAGGAATCAGAAGCGACCATATCGAGGCCGCAACCATGACGCCAGCAGCGAAACCTATGAGAGTGTTCTGCATTCTCCCTTTCATGGTATCTTTCATGAAAATCACGCATGAGGCTCCCAAGGCTGTGCCAAGGAAAGGAGTTGCAAGACAGATAATCCAATTTTCCATTATAATGAAGTGGGCGTAGAATTACAAAATTATCGATAATTAGCTAAAATAAGAAATATTCTTCTTTTATGTGAGGTTTGCATCATGAAAATGAATTACGTAACTTTATGGTCATATTTCACAAAAGACTATGGATCTCGAACGGTTTCGCGAATATTGTATAGGTCTCGGTGAAGTAACCGAGAAAATGCCTTTCGGCAAATTTGCAAAAAGGTATGATTCTATTCTGGCGTTCTACACTCTGGGACACATGTTTTGCTTTATAGATATCGATGATTTTGCCTGGGTGAATGTGAAGTCTTTGCCTGACGAAATTGCTAATATACGCGACAGGTTTCAATCCGTGGGCAACCCCTTGAATCAAAGTCTCCGCTATTGGATAAGACTTGATTTTGACGGCGACATCCCCGATGCAGAAATCTTGAGACTTGTGAAGAGGGGGTATGAGATTGTCGAGGAAAAATATTCAAAGAAGAAGGATCAGTTAAAATGAAACGCAGGGTTTTTATAACGGGTGGAGCTCATGGTATAGGCAAAGCTATAGTTGAGGCCTTTCGGTCTATTGGAGACATTGTGATTTTTTGCGATATCGATGAAGCGCGAGGAATCAGTACGTCAGAAGCAACGGGGGCACGTTTCGAGCTATTGGATGTGCGCGATGTAGAGGCTCTTGAGTCTTGCCTGCAGGAGACGGTTGTAAGAGAAGGAGGAATAGATGTGATAGTCAACAATGTCGGCATAGGAAAATTCAAGCCGTTGACAGAGTTGAGCGTCGAAGAGTTTGATGATGTAATCAATACGAATCTACGGGCTGCATTCGTTACATCGCGCTTTATGGCTCGTGAAAGGATGCAAACTAATAAACGGGAATATGGACGCATAATAAATATCTGTTCTTCGCGTTATCTGCAAAGCGAACCGGGAACCGAGGCTTATTCAGCGTCGAAAGGGGGTATTTATTCGTTGACCCACGCGTTGGCCATGTCGTTCGCAGGGACGGGGATGACTGTCAATGCTATAGCACCGGGGTGGATACATGTGTACGAAGATGAGGTAATCAGGACGGAGGATGAATCGTTCCACCCGTCGGGACGAGTAGGAAGCGCAGAAGACATCGCCAGAATGTGTCTTTTTCTATGTGAACCCTCCAATGATTTTATCAACGGTCAGACTATCGTGATAGATGGCGGTACGACCGTCAAAATGATATACCCCGATTAGTTTTCCGGGCACAAAAAAACTCCGCCTAAGCGGAGTTCGAGATAAAAAATATTCAGATCTTGACTTACATATCCAAAGCTTTGTAGTGCTGGTAAGGATGGTCGCAAGCGGGACAAGTCTGAGGAGGTTCTGTGCCTACGTATTCATAGCCGCAAACCAGGCATTTCCACGTGATCGGTTTCTCGCGTTTCCAAACTGTTCCATCCTGAACCTGCTGTAGATATTTCTCGAAACGAGCGCGATGAGTGTCTTCGATTGAAGCTATAGCGCGGAAGTGTGAAGCAATTTCGGGAAATCCTTCTTTGTCGGCAGTATCTGCGGCGGCAAGATAGAACTTAATGCCTTCCTGTGTCTCTTCCTTGATGGAGATTTGCAGATTAGTGGCAGTGTCGCCAATCACTCCTGCGTCCGTGTCGATAGAAGTGGTAACAGAGCCACCTTCAAGGAACTTGAAGAATACTTTAGCATGATGTAGTTCATTAGCTGCTGTTTCATTGAATACTTCTTCGATGGGGAAATAATTTTCCTTATGAGCCTGCTTGCCGTAGAAAATATATCGCGCGTTAGCTTGAGTCTCACTCAAATAAGCGTTGACAAGATTTTTTTCGGTTTCAGTACCTTTGATGCTTTTTGTTTCAGTTGCCATAATTAGATAATTTAAGAGTTATTATTGTCTGGAATATTAACAGCGGTCTTTACCAAAAAGTTCAGACAAAGACTCGGAAAAAGCTGAAAATATCATTTCAATAATCGCTGAATAGACGCGGTTTGATGACGAGTCCGACCCGGAGTTGTGAGTGGAATTGCTTGAATTCGAGGAGACCTTCGCCATAACCGTTGTAATATTGTAAGAAAAGATATTGATTGTCCCTGCGGAAAATTCGATAGTTGAGTTCTATAACAAAATTATAATTAAGGTTCCATCCTCGTCGTTTCGTGAGTATCACTGATGCTCCGAATCTTCTGCCCGGCGACATAAAAGATGTGCCCATCTGATAAATCCCGGCATAATCGAGTATGTCGCGGTTTTCACCGCCGTCGATTATCGGTATCCAGAATTTAGCATGAACCATTACCTGAGGGTCGATGAGTATGTTTCCCCCGAAAGAAACCTTGTTCCATGAGCGGGAATTGATTCCGTCTTTACCGTTGCTTTCATGCTCGAGAATAAGCTGAAGCTTTCCGATATATCTGTTTTTGATGAAGAGGTGTTTGGCTAGACCTATTCCCGGATTGAAGTTGAGGTCGGTCATAGGCATAGATTTTTCGAGCACGTTCCAGAACGCTTTCTGCGTATAGAATAGAAAAAGATATGAATTGAAAGGAAGAACCGACTTCGTTAAGCGCTGTGCAATCGAGATTTGGAATTTGATGTTGGTGTTTTGTTTGGATGGTTTTGATCCTACAGATGTGCCGAAAATAAAATAGTTGTCCTTGTATAATCCGAAATATGGCGCATTGTCGAGTTCACGCCGAAGACTGTCGGCGTTTATATTCATATTTGATGGAGTATCGACAATCTGCGCGAATGACTGTTCCGACAATATTATTGCCGTGAAGACAATTATAGCAGTTTGCAAAAGACGCATATTTCGTCGGATAAGATTGGTTTACTCCGCAAAGTTACGAAAATTCATTATTTTTATAAGCACCTTATCTGAAATAAGGATAATAGTGGGTTATAGTCAATAACTGTTGGATTTAAATGGAAATCAACGAATAAGAGGGAGCTTCAGAATGTGTTTAACAAAAATTAATATAATCAAAATGTTTTGCGGGGAGAAAAATTCATAAAATTATTTTGTGGAGTCGAAAAAATATACTAATTTTGCACTCGCTTTTGAGGAAAAGCACTTAGTACATTGAAATATTTGCATCAGACGAAGTAGTACAAGAGAAAGGGCGATGTTGTGGGATTGCGTTTATGATCTGCGTGCCGTCGGGGCAGCGGATATGTAATTGCAGTCGGATCAGCATCGATAAAGTCTCTGTCAATATACGACCAGCGTTTAATAAACGATAAG
>JAFLSD010000013.1 GCA_022511125.1 Paramuribaculum sp. | reverse complement strand
GATAACGAGAAGACCCTCGTGGTATCTTTCATCGGGATGTTAACTCAGGATGTTGCAATCACAAGCGACAACCTGACAATTTTCATGGAAGAGGCGGCCAACAACCTCGACGAAGTAGTTGTTGTGGGTTATGGTACGACAACCAAACGTAAAACCACAACTTCGGTTTCTACCGTTAAGGCTTCGGAACTCGAACAGGTGCCTGTTCCTAACCTCACTCAGACTCTTGCAGGTCGTGCTGCCGGTCTTATCGTAAGCCAGCAGGGTGGCGGTCTTGATGCAGGAGCCAACATTTCAATCCGTGGTGGTGGAACTCCGCTTTATGTTATCGACAATATCGTGTCGGAACAGCGCGAATTCCAGAACCTCAACCCTTCTGACATCGAATCGATCTCAGTTCTTAAGGATGCAGCCGGTACTGCTATCTATGGTCAGCGTGCAGGTAACGGTATTATCATCGTTACGACAAAACGCGGTCAGACGGGTAAGGTTAATGTAGACTATCAGTTTAACTACAGCTTGAGCGGTCCGACCGACCTTCCAAGTAAACTTAGCTCATATGATCAGGCTCGTTACTGGAACTTAGGTTATATTTATGACGGTGAAACTCCCAGGTGGTCTGATGCCGATCTCGAATCTTTCCGTAACGGAACAGATCCGGAGCATTTCCCCAACACAAACTGGCAGAGAGAAGTTCTTCATAAAGTGGCTCCGGAAATGCGTCACCAGCTGACGATCACCGGCGGTAGCGAACGCGTGAGGGCTTACACTGCATTGAGTTACTATGACCAGAGCTCCCTTTATCGTTCAGATATGTTGACTTACAAACGTTACAATGCTCGTACGAATGTGACTATCGACGTTAAGGAAATCGGTCTTACTGTAACCACCGGTCTTGAAGCTTATATCACGAACTTCAATCAGCCTATTTCAGGTTATTATCAGGTATGGTCGCACATCCAGAACAAATGGGCGGGCGATGTAGCACGCAACCCGTTCGGTCAGCCTTACGGCCAGACTGTTGACAACCCGTTGCAGGATATTTCTCCGGAAGGCGGTTATAACCGTCAGGACAACGCGAACGTTCGCGGTACAATCGATGCAACCTGGATGGTTCCCTGGGTGAAAGGTCTTTCGATAGTAGGCCGTGCCAGCTATTCGTTCCTGAATGAGCGCAATAAAACTTGGAACAAACAAGCTCCGGGTTATACATGGGACGGCACGCAGATGGGAACAAGACTTCCGTCGCTGTCAAAACAAACCAACTGGTATGACTACTATAATACTCAGTTGTTCGCAAACTATAACCGCGACTTCGGCAAAAACAATGTAGAACTTACTCTCGGTATCGAGGCTACCGGTTCGGATTACTCCAACCTCTATGCTTCTCGTATCAACTACGTTCTTGATGTCGACCAGTTCGCTTCCGGTCCGACAGACGGTCAGAGCACAAGCGGTGCAAACGGTGCACAGTATCGCACGGCATCTGTGATCTTCCGCGCTCACTATGACTACGCTGCCCGCTACATGGCAGAATTTGCTCTCCGTCACGACGGTGCAGACAAATTCCCGAAAAACCACCGTTGGGGTACGTTCTTCTCCGGTTCACTCGGTTGGAACGTATCTGAAGAAAGCTTCTGGAAAGAAAGCCAGTTCAGCACAGTTTGGAATATGTTCAAGATCCGCGCTTCTCTGGGTGAAATCGGTCAGGACAGCGGTGTAGGTCACTACGATTATCTGACATCTTATTCAGTAAACCAGCGTGGTGCTTATCTTGGCCAAAGCTTCCGACCCACTTTCAGCGAAGGCGCTCTTCCGAGCCCGGATATCTCCTGGTACACTCAGCGTGACTTCAACGTAGGATTCGACTTCGCATTGTTCCAGAATGCATTCTCGGGATCAGTGGACTACTTCTACAAGAGCACTAAGGGCTTCCTTGCTTCACCGTCGAACGTAGGTTACACAGCTCCTCTTGGTTTAGCCCTCCCGACAGTTAAGTCGAATGGTGAGCTTCGTCGCCGAGGTGTTGACTTCACACTCCAGTACAACGGACGCGCAGGTGACTTCACCTATCAGATCGGCGGTAACTTCACATTCTTTGACACCCGCTACAATATCAATCCTTATGAATCAGAATCCAGCCTGAAGAATCCTTACACTCGTGGCACCCAGGTAGCCGACTACTACGGAAACCTTCTGAAGAGCATGGGTTTCTTCGCAAGTGCTGAAGACGTAATGAATTCACCTCAGATCAATGGTGTTCTTGGTGGTGTAATGGCCGGTGACATCAAATACTGGGACTTCAACGGTGACGGTAAGATCGATGGTAACGACATGTTCCGTCAAGGTAAAGACCGTACGCCCCAGGGCAACTACGGTATCACTCTCTCTGGTCAATACCAAGGTTTCGGCATCAATATGCTTTGGCAAGGTGCTACCGCTTCCAACATGATGGTAGGTTCGGTACTTATGGGTAACGGTAATACGAGCAACAATCCCGGTCCGGTTATCTACGAATTCCAGACTGACATCTGGTCACCTGAAAATACGGATGCGCTCTATCCGAGACCGCACTCTGCAAACTATGGCAACAACTTCCAGAGTTCTGATTTCTGGTTGATCGGTGCACAGTACCTCCGTCTGAAAAACTTGACTATCAGCTATGATTTCAAACATAAATTGCTTAAGAAAGTTAACTGGTTGTCTAAGTGTAATATTAACCTGACAGGTTATAACCTCTTAACATTCAGCCCGGCTAAAAAGTGGGGTCTTGACCCGGAAGCCGCAGGTTACACTGCAGAAGGTTACAACTATCCGGTAACTCGTACTTACACTGTAAGCATCAATATAGGCTTCTAACCAATAAGAACTTACAATATGAAAGCGAAATATTTAATTTTACTTGCATTAGGATTGGGCCTTACGACTTCAAGTTGTAATGACTTCCTTGAAACCCAGCCTTCTGAGTCATATAGCCCGGACTTGGTATGGAACAGCGCTTCCAATATCCAGTACTTCATCTACGGAAGATACTCATCAGCTTATTCATTTTATCGTGGGTTTAGTACATGGGATCGTAACTATACCAATAATATGGTGAATAGTCTGGGTAACTGCCCTGCACCTGCTTTGGGTAACATAACTCCGAGTTCAAATTATCCTACAGGTTTAAGTGATTTCGGATATATCCGAAATTGTAACATGATCATTGAAAATTGCACCAACAATGAAGCTCTTACGGCTCAGGAGCAATCGGAGTTCGTTGCAATAGGCAAACTGTTGCGCGCTATGTGTTATTATGATTATGCTCGTAAATGCGGTAAATTCATATGGGTAGGCGAAGTTCTCGATACAGATTCAAACTTCGAACTCCCTTTGACAAGCGGACCTGCAGAGAGTTATTCATACGTTCTGAAAGACCTTCGTGAAGCAATTCCTAATCTTCCGACTTCGGGAATCTCCGGTACACCTACACGCAACTATGCATTAGCACTTCTTTCTGAAGTGTGCCTGACGGCAGCCGCTTATACCAACGATGCTGCTTCGCTCCAGCAGAACGGCGTGAGCCTCTATCAGGAAGCTATCAATGCAGTTGATCAGATTTCAGGTGTATCTCTCGATCCAAACTATGGCAATATGTTCAATGAAAATGGCGCTTATTCTTCGCCTGAAATTATTCTTGCCCAATATTGGAGCGCTGAAAACACCCAGTTGGTCAATACGTCTATGCAGGGCATTGTAGCCAATATTCCTAACGCTCAGCTCACAGCTAACAACTGTAGCCCGTTATGGACAGTAAACGATGTAGTGCTGTTCGAAGCATGGGGTGATAACTGGCCTTCTCAGAACCTCGTTGACGCTTATCTTGTAATAGACGACGAAGACGGTGTTGCAAAACCATGGAATGAAACTTCACAATGGCTCAACAATACTAAGGAAATCGGTCAGTCGGAAGCTTTCCAGAATTATACTTATCCTAACTGTACGGCACCTTATGATGACAGATCGGTTGACGAACAGTGGGTAATAGGATATCAGACTACTAATCCTGACGTTGACATCAGCGACCTTATGTACAATAACCGCGACGCTCGTTTTGGTCAGTCTATTATCTATAACGGCCAGGAATTTTATGGTGAGACTTGCTACATGTTCTATCATGGTAATTTCAACCGTTACAGCCGTGACCCGTACGGAGAATATGCTCCTATCGCTAACTACGGTATGCGTAAAGGTGTTTATACAAACGTATCTCCTCGCTTTATCTGGGATAGCTATACTGCCTATCATGAAGTTATATCACGTTACGGCCGTGCTCTTCTCAACAAAGCTGAAGCACAGCTGCGTTTAGGTGATGTTGCAGGTGCAGTAGCTACATTCAACCAGACCCGCACAATCCACGGTCAGCTTCCTGCTTCCACAGCCACGACTCTCGCAGACGCTTGGACTGACTACAAGCGCGAACGCCGCGTGGAACTCTTCTGGGAAAATGACTGGTACTTCTCACTCCTGCGTTGGGGTATGTACGGTGGCGAAGCCAACTATGGTCAAGCTCCACAGGCTACCATTCCGGAACTCAACGAACCGGCTAACTATATCGAGATCAATAGAGAAGGTAATACAGCTATGATTCAGTCGATGTCGCATCAAAATGATATGCGTATGTTCGTAGCACCTCGCGGTTACCTCTTCCCGATTCCTCAGAGTCTGATCAATTCTAACCCAGCACTTTCAAATGCTGATCAGAACCCCGGATATTAATAGAGTCTAATAAATAAAAGGAAATATTATGATGAAACTCAAAAATATGAAATGGCTGCTCAGCTTGTTGGTTCTGCCGTTTTTAGTTTCTTGCGGATGGGAAGATCTTCCCTCTTACGAGGACGCCAATATTACAGCATGTCAGTTCCGTTATCGTTGGGCAAGTGATGTCTATATTGATGACGTAACAGGTGAACCTCTGATTCTGGAAATGCAGATGAGTGCCAATGCAACAATTGATGCCGAAGCAGGGACTGTTAACGTAGCAGTTACTGTTCCAGCAGCTCAGAGCTACTTTACAACAGCAGTCCGTGATCAGGTAAGCCTGAACAACCTATGTTGTCAGGTAACTTTGTCGACAGCTGCACGTATCGCTCCGTCAGACGGTAATAAAGTTCTCGGTATTCCCGATAATTGGACCGTGCCCCACAATTTTGTGGTAACAGCAGCCGACGGTACGAAGAAAAACTGGACAATTACAGTTACTTCATTTACCAAATAACAAGGTTAGTTAATATAGGTTATTAATTAGGCTGTCCGGAGGGTGTGTCGATAAGATGCACCCTCCAATTTTTTTATAAGATGAGCGGCGGGGAGACGGAGCGGGGAAGGGCGGCCGTGGGATGTAGCACGGCTCCGCCGTGCGGTTGGCTGGAGAGGGCGTGTCCGCCGGCGCATGCTGCCGGCGGTTAATCAAAGTAACGATGGCTCCGCCATCCCCGCAGGCGGTAGCGAGCGGGGATATCGCGGGGTGATGAGGGAGGGGTGGTGCGAATTAATGAATCCTCCGGATACATTGTTTATTTGTGGTTTACCGGGCATAGGCGACGTTGTCGCCTATACCCGGGTATTATAAATGAATCCTTCGGATTCGGGGGAGAGGGTGGGGTTACTTACATGGGGTGCCGTTCCGGGACGGGGAGGAGGTTGTGGCAGTTTGTTAATAATGAGCTGTGTTAGTGGATGTTAGGAGACGGACGCTACATGTGGCTTCCCTACAAATAGGAGGGGATTTTGGAATGGAAATTGTAGGGTTTGGGGCGGTTAGGAGGGCGGACGAAAGGGGTTGCGGAGCGGCAAATTAAATGGTTAATTGTTTGATTATTGTGAAGATAGATGAGTCGGATAAGCCGGATGGGTTTTATAAGGGGAGGTGGGATGGATTAATTTATTATATGATAACTTTTTAACTGTTTTCTCTGCTTTAATTGGTTAATTCGAATTTATTTAATATCTTAGCTGAATAAATCCTCAAATCCATTTTGTATGCTAAAACTAAACCTTATTTTACCCCTGATTTGCAGTACTGATAGGCTTTAAATAACTTTTAGATTATATACTTAATTACTTCTAATTTAAAAATATACAAAATGAAATCTATGTGGAAATTTATTAATATCTGTTTCGGTTGTCTCGTTTTATCTTTTTCAATGATGTCGTGCGGAGAGGTTATGGATGGATGTGAAAAAGTGCCAGAACCTATACCATTTGATTTGAAAATTGAAAATTCTGATGAAAGCCATATAAATATTGATAAATATGAAGGCGAAATTGGTGGCACTTATTATTATATTAAAGTAGACAGAGATGGAGGCATATTAAGCCTGAAGGTAATCGATAGTAAGATAACCGAGTACCACGGATATAAGAAGGATGCACTGGGATTTGAACGAAATGGGAAGAGAGAGTGGATCACGGTTACTTATGCTGATGCTTGGCGCACGATATACGTTTATGAGGATGAAATATATTTTGAGTTCAAACCTGTAAAGGAAGGAGATGCAGCCGCGCAGATACAGTTTTGTGTGATGGGCGAAAGTATAGAAGCACCTGAAGCTTTTTACTATCAAAAAGCCACAATTGTGATAATTCCGGTATCGGAATCCGAATAAAAAATATTATATGCTAAACATATAGGGCGAGGCTGGTTGCAGGCTCGCCTTTTGTTTTTGGTTGCGAAAAAGTCGTTTATAGGTCGAGGGAAGGTGGGGTGGCCGCACAGTTGCGCTGCAACGCGCGGGGCGATGCGAAGCGGGGAGGGGCGGCCGTGAATTAATGAATCCTGCGGATTCGGGAGAGAGGATGGATGATGGGGTGTGGTGGGATGTAGCACAGCTCCGCCGTGCGGACGGTTGGGGAGGGCGTGTCCGCCGGCGCATGCTGCCGGCGGTTAATCAAAGTAACGATGGCTCCGCCATCTATGTCTGCGGGTGCTGGGGTATGGTCAATAACAAGCTGTGTTAGTGGATGTTATTAGGCGGACGCTACATGTAGCGTCCCTACAAAAGGGGGATGTTGCGGGAGCCCCGCACGCGGTAGCGTACGGGGTTACTTACATGTCGTCCCTTTCCGGGACGTGGGGAATGTCGCGGTGATGCTTGGCATGGGGGGAGGGCGGGTGGGAGAATGATATTATTTTGGGAGTTGCGGGAAAAATAATTACCTTTGCAAAAAAAAATAAAGACTAATCAAGGACTTATATGATAAACGCTCAAGACATCAAAAACGGCACTTGCATCCGCATGGATGGCCGACTCTATTTCTGCGTGGAATTTCTTCACGTAAAACCAGGTAAAGGTAACACTTTCATGCGTACGAAACTTAAAGATGTAGTAGACGGTCGCGTAATAGAACGTCGTTTCAACATCGGAGAAAAGCTTGAAGACGTGAGAGTGGAACGCCGCCCCTTCCAATATCTTTATGCCGACGGCAGTGAAGATATATTCATGAATAACGAAACATTTGAACAGATTCCAATCAATAAGGATCTCGTAACAGGTGCTCCTTATATGAAGGAAGGTGATCAAGTTGAAGTAGTAACTGACGCATCTACCGAAACTGTCCTTTATGCTGAAATGCCAATCAAAACCGTTCTGAAAGTTACATACACTGAACCGGGTCTTAAAGGAGATACAGCTACTAACACTCTGAAACCGGCTACAGTAGAAACAGGCGCTGAAATACGAGTACCGCTTTTCATCAACGAGGGTGATATGGTAGAAGTCGACACACGTGACGGCTCTTACATCGGTCGCGTAAAAGCATGATTATCCTAAAACATCAACTTTTCAAGGAAGATTTATCCATGAGATATATCTTCCTTTTGTCTTATTAGAAACAAAGCAACCTTTGCGATTCAGCGGATTTTATGGTCACCGAACTTATAACTTTGGCTATATTCAACGCACAGGAAATTTTGGAGTCTTTTTTGACAGCCAGTCCTGCGGCTGTCTATGTCATGGTTTTCGGACTTATGGTTGTAGAAAGCTCTTTTATTCCGTTTCCTTCCGAAGTGATAGTTCCTCCAGCAGCCTATCTGGCCACGACATCTCATGAGGTCAATATTTTTTTCGTCCTGCTACTTGCAACGGCCGGAGCCATCGTGGGAGCACTAATTAATTATTATCTATCAATATGGATAGGTAGGCCTTTGGTCTATCGATTCGCAGACTCTAAATTCGGTCATGCTTGCCTAATAAACCGCGAAAAGGTTGATTATGCCGAAAAGTATTTCGATCGTCACGGTGCCATTTCCACCTATATCGGACGTCTTATCCCAGCTGTTAGGCAGTTGATATCAATTCCGGCGGGATTGGCGAAAATGAATATCGGGAAATTCGTGCTTTTCACAGGTCTCGGAGCTCTGACTTGGAACGTCGTACTGACAGTGCTCGGTTGGTGGCTTGGGAAAGTGGTGTCACGCGACATGCTTTTCGAAAAAGTCGAACAATACAATGATTATCTTTCTTATTTCGGAATCAGTCTTGGAATAATTTGCATAGCGATTATTGTCTGGAACGCGTTTAAACCCTCACATAAACTTGATAAACAATGATAAAAATAGCTCCATCTATCCTTTCAGCCGATTTTGCCAATCTTGGAAACGATATAGCAATGCTCAACCGTTCGGAAGCCGATTTTATCCACCTGGACATAATGGATGGGCTTTTTGTGCCAAATATTTCATTCGGCTTTCCCGTAATCAAATCTGTAAGCAAGTTGGCGGAAAAACCTATGGACGCCCACTTGATGATTATGGATCCGTCACGTTATATAAATCAGGTGAGAGATTGCGGAGCTGCATATATGACTGTCCATCAAGAGGCCTGCACGCATCTCCACCGCACGGTCCAACAAATTCACAGTGCCGGAATGAAAGCCGGTGTTGCTCTCAATCCAGCAACGCCCGTGCTGTTATTGGAAGACATTATTTCGGATTTAGATTTAATTCTAATCATGTCAGTGAATCCTGGCTTTGGCGGCCAGTCTTTTATTCCTAACACATTGAAAAAAATCAGGCAATTGAGGGAAATGCTCGATAAGGCCGGATCAAAGGCTGTCATTCAGGTAGATGGCGGCGTCAATCTGGAAACAGGACGACAATTGAGCGAAGCAGGGGCAGATATTCTGGTAGCAGGCAATTTCGTATTCTCGTCGCCCAATCCGGAGCAAACGATAGCAGCGTTAAGAGGTCTCTAACCGGAGCCGTCTGTTTTCAATTGCAAATTTTTTAGGGGGATAATTTACATTTTTAAATTTATTTCTATTCCGCCACACATTTTTTTTGTAATTTTGTGTGCGTTGTAGGTTATTATCCCAAAAACAATTAAATTTATCCTTTACCATTATTTCCGGCTATGGATTCATTCGAAATATCATCAGACAACTATGATCCCTCCTCCTTAAAAAGATCCGAAAGGCTTGAGGAAGAGAGATTAAACAATCCTTTATATAATAGAAACAATCCCGAACGTATCGATGTTTCCTCTCAGGCATCGTCACGCAACAGCCACTCCAGTAAAACCGAGGCGACTAAAGAGAATCATAAAATAGGCAGCGCCACAATGGCAGCTTCTACAAGATGGCGCATCTTTTTCGGAATCATTTTAATCATTGTCGCGGCTTATCTGCTTATAGTTTCAATTTCCTATTTTGCATACGGTGCTGAAGATCAAAGCATAGTACAGGGGAAAGAGCTATCGGAAATATCATTGGACCGGGAAGGGATATCCAATACCGGTGGCCCTGTGGGTGCATGGCTATCCGACCTATTGCTTTCCAGATGGCTCGGCTTAGGATCTTTCATAATCATCTTCTACATCGGTGCGTTGGGCTTTTCTCTGGTAAAAATCAAACGGTTTAAGTTTTGGGATTTAACTTATAAATGCCTTCTAACCGCTATAACCCTTTCAATACTTATAGGTTTTGTAACCTACTCCTTTACATCGCATAACTATTGGGGAGGCGACCATGGATATACCGTAAACAAATATTTGATGGACAATGCGGGTATATGGGGAGCTATCGGAGTGAACATTCTTCTCGTCGCAGCCGTGGCACTCGTATTCATGCGTCAACTTCAAAGCGCCTATACTTCCTACAATCGGAAAGTTACACGTAGAAGGGAAAAGTTAGCCAAACAGAGAGCAATTGACGAAGCAAGGAAAAAACGGCGCGAGAGCATGCTCACACCCGATCCGATCAAACCGGCAGCTGCACAACAACCCATCATCACACCTGTAGAATCGGTAATCCAGGGATTGGAAGACACTTCAAATTCCGTATCATCCTACGTGAATCAAAAATCTTCAGAACTTGACGAACTCGCTGATATTGAAGAAATCGGCGAAGACACTCCGGGTGTAGACATTTCCAAAGGCACTTCCGACCTCTCAATTACGAAAGTAATCCAATCACCTGATATCGTGGAAATAATTTCTGACGAAGATGAAGACGATAACGGTGAAACTATAACCGTTCCGGTGCATGAGCCGGCAAAAGAAGTCATACCTCATGATATCATCGATGAAAAGCCGGCAGAAGAAGATCAAAAAGCCAATCCCACAATCAAATCCAATGAAATAGGCGGCAGGGAGGCCGCCGAGCCCTTTCGCGATATCTTCGATCCGACTCTCGAACTCTCCCGCTACCGCTTTCCATCGCTTGACCTCCTCGAAAACAAAATCCCCCGCACCGACCATGTCGATCTGCTCGAACAGGAAGAAAACAAAGCGCGCCTCACTGAAACGTTACGCACGTTCGGGGTCAAAATCTCCCATATCGAGGCTACGGTCGGCCCGACAATCACGAGGTATGAGATCATACCGGCTGAGGGGGTAAGAACACGTTCTGTAAAAAGTCTGGGAGAAGACTTGGCATTAACCCTTCAGGCATTGGGAGTAAGAATCATAGCCCCCATACCGGGTAAAGGGACCATTGGTATTGAAGTGCCCAATAAAGATCCCCAGACAGTTTACATCAGAAATATCCTTTCGTCGGAGACATTCCTAAATTTCAAGGGCGAATTGCCAATCGCTTTGGGAACAACCATTACGAACGACGTATATGTGGCCGATCTGGCCAAACTGCCTCATCTTCTTGTTGCGGGCGCAACGGGTATGGGTAAATCGGTGGGATTGAATACTATAATCACGTCCCTGCTCTACAAAAAGCATCCGGCAGAACTCAAATTCGTTCTCGTTGACCCGAAACGCGTGGAACTGTCACTTTACCGTACGCTCGAACGCCACTATCTTGCCGCCCTTCCCGGTGAAGATTCAATCATAACGGATATGAGCAAGGTCGTGACCGTGCTCAATTCGCTCTGTAAGGAAATGGAAGACCGTCTGGGACTTCTCCAAGCGGCCGAAGTGAGAAATATCAAAGAATATAACACTAAATTCATAGCAAAGAAACTGAACCCTAAAAAACATCGGTTTCTGCCCTATATAGTTCTGATAATCGACGAATTCGCCGACATCATCCTAACTCAAGGCAAGGAAGTGGAAAATCCGGTGTCGCGCCTCGCTGCCGTTGCCCGTGCAGCCGGCATACATCTGATCATCGCGACACAACGTCCGTCGGTCAACGTTATCACCGGTGGCATAAAGACCAACATTCCGGGGCGCATGGCATTCAGAGTAAACCAGGGTGTCGATTCGCGCACGATCATCGACCAGGTGGGCGCAAATCTTCTGAACGGCAAGGGCGACATGCTTTTCTCCCGTGACGGCATAATTGACCGCGTTCAGGGAGCATTCATTTCAACTGACGAAGTAAAAGCGGTAGTCGACAGCATAGGCGATCAGATAGGTTATGACGAACCTTACCAATTGCCGGAATACGTGGATACGAACGCCGAAGGAGCTTCGGCACGCGGTGGCGCACTTACCGACCGCGATCCTATGTTCGAAGAGGCAGGGCGACTCGTGGTCAATTCGAATTCGGGCTCTACGACAATGCTTCAGCGTAAACTCGCGATAGGGTTCGGAAGAGCTGCAAGAATAATGGATCAGCTTGAAATAGCCGGAGTAGTAGGACCGGCGCAAGGCGGCAAACCTCGCGACGTCCTGATGGACATGTATGCTTTCGAACGATATCTCAACCCTGCTCCTCCAACTGAATAAGCATACAACAAAATAATCTCTTATTTGTTAATATATCAGATGAAACGACTATTATTCATAATCATAGCTACGCTTGGAGCAATAGGACTATCGGCTGCCGAAACTGCTTCGGATGTACTGTCAAAGTCAATCGACAAAATCAAGTCGGCAGGCTCTTTTACGGCAACGTGCGTTCTCCACAGCGGAGGTTCGGCGGAAAACGGACAGCTGACCATGTCGGGTAAATCATTCCGGATTGAAGCAAAAAAATTCGGGGTTTGGTATGACGGTAAAACTCAATGGACTTATTCCGCGGCATCAAACGAAGTTAATGTCACAGAGCCTGACGCCGAAGAGCTGGCACAGATCAATCCGCTTTCGGTGATAGACTATTTCAGACAGAACTATACGGCGACTTTCGGGACACAGAAGAACGGTGTGAAAACAGTAATCCTTGAAGCAAAAAAGAAGGGAGCCGACATCAAACGCGCCGATATCCAGATCAACTCCTCGACCATGATGCCGATAGGCGTAGACCTCATCCTTTCCAACGGTCAGAAGATAGCTGTCACGATAAGCAATCTGAAGACAGGCAAAGCACTCCCCTCTTCCACTTTCCGCTATGACAAAAAATATCATCCGGGGGCGGAAATCGTAGACTTAAGATAATAACAAATAAAAACATAGAGTCATGAAAGAAATCTCCACCAAATGTCTTATCATAGGTTCCGGACCGGCCGGATATACCGCTGCAATCTATACGTCGAGGGCCAACCTTAATCCTATCCTCTATCGTGGCATCCAGCCCGGCGGACAGCTCACGACTACCACAGAAATAGAGAACTTTCCGGGCTATCCTGAAGGAACTACGGGACCTGAACTGATGGAGGATCTTTCACGTCAAGCCGAGCGTTTCGGAGCAGACCTTCGCGACGGAATAATAACTTCGGTTGATTTCAGCGTTCGTCCCCTCGAAGCCACGACTGACGACGGTACACTTATCAAGGCGGATACAGTGATTATTTCCACGGGAGCAACAGCCAAATATCTCGGTCTCCCCGACGAGGAAAAATATAAAGGACTGGGAGTGTCGGCCTGCGCTACATGCGACGGCTTTTTCTACCGTGGCAAGCGTGTTGCAGTCGTAGGTGGTGGCGACACAGCGTGCGAAGAGGCACTTTATCTTTCAAATCTGGCTGCAGAAGTATATCTGATAGTCCGCAAAGACCACCTTCGCGCCTCTAAAGTGATGCAACGTCGTGTGTTAGATAAAGCCAATATAAAAATTCTCTTCAACACAAACACCGTAGGGCTTTACGGAGAAGAATTCTTAGAGGGAGCCCATCTTGTCGAACACAAAGGACATCATACGAACGAACGTTTCTATGATCTACCTTTAGACGGTTTCTTCCTTGCCATAGGCCATCAGCCTAACACCGAAGTATTCCGTCCGTACATCCATCTCGACGATACAGGGTATATCAAGACCGAAGGCAACACCACCATCACGAACATTCCGGGCGTCTTCGCAGCCGGCGACGTGGCCGACCATCGTTACCGCCAGGCAATAACGGCTGCCGGTAGCGGATGTAAAGCCGCTCTCGATGCCGAGCGCTACATCACCGAACAGGAATAACTATTTCCGCTCTAAATTTTTAACATTTAAAAATTTGGAGAATTCAGTTGCGGCTATTACCTTTGCGATATCACTGACGGCAAGAGAGCCGGCTTTTAACTGAAAATATTTCAAAACGGTATACCACATCAAAGTAGATTGGGAAACTCATCAAATTTTAGTGAAATACCGAGACAAGCTTAGCCGTCCAATGGCGGGCCCCATCCTTACGGGAGGCTTTTATAGCCCAGGCGGATTACAAAGGACGGCGAGCACTCAAATCCTGTCATTCGGAGTTTCATCGCATCCTTTGATGTGGCCCTTATAAAAGAGGATGACATCGGACTTTCCCTGTTCCGCTGGCATTCTCTTTTTTATTTATTATCTTTTAACTACCCCCCCCCATAACATTTTAACATACATTAAGCAGTATTTTTATGACTGTAGAATACCTTTGCAGTTACATGAATCACAATAACACATTTTTCTTATGAAGCGATTGACAACATTTTGTTTTTTAAGCAGTATAATAATGACTTTCACTCTCCAAGCTCAGATTACAGTGGTTGGAGTTGGATCTGTATCAACAAGCATCGCACCGCCCGAACATGAAAAGTACATTACGATAGGGGGCAGTTCGCCGTCCGATTATAAAAAAATCGGCGAAGGTTTATACGAATGCATCTATAACTATACCGTTTCGACGCAGGATAAAGCGGGTGAACCGGTGAAAGAGAATTATACTACTATACTCCAGATAGGCGACAATGCCGGAAGATTCACTGATTATCCGGTTTACAGAAGGGACTCTGTAACGTTTTCCAATAATCCCGATAAAGAATTGTGGACAGACCTGGACATGCAGAATAAAAAGACGAAATATAGGTTTACTGGAGACATTCTGTTGGATTATCCTTCGGGACAACTCACATATACCGACATTGTGACTCCTTTCTATCAGGAGTATACCGAATCATATCCTTCTATAGAATGGAATATCGGCGAAGAGAGAGATACTGTCTGCGGTTATCTGTGCACCCGGGCTACAGGCAGTTATGGCGGCCGCGAATGGGAGGTATGGTTCGCAGAAGAAATACCCTCGCAAATGGGACCGTGGAAATTTTCAGGCTTACCGGGGCTAATTATGAAAGCTCGTGATACCGAGGGCATACACGATTTTCAGGCCATATCTTTCAGAGAGGGCAAAACTCCTATAGCGAAACCGAACAATCCGCTTATTCAGAAAACTACGCGCGATAAATTTATCGACACGAAAAACCGATTCGAAAAAAATCCCTTTTCTGTAATCAGTTCTGAATCCATTAAGGAAATCACAGTAAAAAAAGACGAGGCTTACTTAATAATCAATAAAGTGGAGATTCCCCGTCGTCCCAACGGTTACACACCGATCGAACTCCAATAGTCGAGCCATGCATAGGCTTGCGGTCTTGTCTCTATTCGCAGTTTTCCTTTCATTTGCGACCTTTTCTCAGGATACTGTTTCAGGTTTTGTAAAAAATGAAAGCGGAGAAGCGTTGGCGGGAGTCACCGTCAAAGCCTATGTTTCAAATAAGATCATCGGTTTCGGGCGTTCCGATAATGCGGGCAATTTTTCTTTTAATCTCCGACAGCCGATCACTGACACACTTAAAATCATAGCCGATAAAATAGGTTTTGAACGATTGGAGCGTATCTTTACCGAACCTCTTCGGAGCATCGAATTATCGATGCATCCTACTTCTGCCATGCTCAGAGAGGTTACAGTGGAAGCTCCAAGGGCGAAGATGAGAGGCGATACTGTCAGTTTCCGATTGGGAGCGTTTACAGGAAATAGCGACCAGACACTCGAAGACGGATTAAAGCGACTTCCCGGCGTGGAAGTGGCCGAATCGGGTAAAATAAGCTATATGGGGAAAGAAATAAGCGATTTTTATGTTGAGAATCTTCAACTTGTCGGCTCTCGATACAACCTGATAACCAGAAATATGCCGGCTGAATATGTGACTGATGTGGAATTGATTGAAAATCATCAGGCGGCAGCGATGGACAAAGGACGGCCGAGCGACAATGTGGCCATGAATGTAAAGCTTAGCAATAAAGCTAAATTCAAACCCATCGGAACAGCTGAAGCCATGACTGGAGTCAGGCATAAAGAATTTTTATATCGGGTTGTAGCGACAGGAATGATGTTTTCTCCCAAATTTCAAACTCTTTTAACCCTTAAAGGAGGTAATTATAACAAAGACATCAGATTTTCTCAAAACGATTTGTTACCGAACTATCCCCTTCTCGCAGAAGGTCAACTATCAGGCTCCAATCCCCCACTTTCCTCCGACGATTATTCATATAACCGTGATCTGGGCGTTAGTGTTAATTTTCTACGAGCTTTCAATTCAACCGACAATCTGAGGATTAACATCGGCTACAACAATGACCGAAAATTCAATTATTATTCGCAAAACAGCATTTACCCTGTAGGAGACGGCATGATAGAATTTTACGAATACGGCTCTCCACGTTCCGAATCACATTTACCTTATCTCGCAGTAGGATATGTAAGAAACCACCCGACTAAATACATTGCCAACAATTTTACTGCTGCCGCAGAGATTAAAACCAACGACTTCAACCTCGTGTCTGACGGAAACGACTATCGGCAGCATCAACAAATCAGATCACTCAGTCTCTCCGAATCATTCTCATGGAGAAAAAAGATCGGAACGAAATCTTATACGTTTTCCACCGGCTTTGCATATCTGATTTCGCCGAAAACGGCTCTCGACGTCTTTAGTCCGGAGGTTTTTTCAGCTATCCAAAACGCTTCCGGCGCTACTTTCAAATGGAAAGGTACAACTGCTTTCGACTGGAGAAAAGATCTGTCTATATGGTCATTGCCTATAGATATCGATTTTATGTCGTCACGGCTACGCACTTCTCTCTTTTCTTATGCGGATGCTTTCAACAATGCAGCATCTACCGAAACAAACATTAGGGTTGCGCCTACTTATGAGATGGTTACCCGAAACCGCAAATTCTCCATCAATCTGTCCTTAGGCACAGGATTCCAGTCACTGCATATCCGCAACCGACGTTCAGATGCGCGGTCTGCTATCGACCGCCTGCTGTTTGATCCGTCGTTGCAGATAGTACTTAATCCCACATCAAGATTCTCTGTCAAACTGACGGGATCGATCAATCATCAGACCGGAGATATTTTGGATATTCTAACGGAAGAAATCATGAACGATTTCCGCACTGTTTCAACTGCCTCCGGTGTTATCGGCACGAGAAGAATAGCCTCATTCACTCTCAGAGGTGAATATAAGGACGCTGTAAACCTCTTCTTCTCCGATGTATCGGCGGGATTTTCAAGAATCGACCGCAACACGATAAATGCCTTGTCGGTGACAGAGCAGGATGTCGAACAGGCCGTGATCTTCTTCGACAACTCATCCGACAACTTCACGACATCGGCTATGCTTTCGAAACATTTCGTCAGACAGGGACTTCAATTTTCTGTCAGAGGCACCTACCTCTGGGCTAAAGGATATTCGTTGCAACAAGGGGAGCTTATCACCTCATTCAGTCAATCTTATAACATAAGCCCGACTGTGAATGTAAAACCGTTAAAATATTTCGAGATTCATTATAACGGTTCTATCGGCAAAAATTTCACACGTTTCGACGAGCGTCGTTCCGGATTTTTCTCAATGACCAACAATCTGAAACTATCCGTCTATCCTGTTTCGGGTTGGGATTTATTTGCAGAATCCTCCTTTATAAGGAAAGAAATAACAGATGGAGTGTATAAAGATTTCTCTCTTTTCAACGCCGGCGTAACCTGGAAACACAAAAAATTCAGATTTACTCTAAAGGCCGACAACCTCCTCGATATCCGTAATTACAGTTATACCGTCTTCAACGGCATAAATATTTTTAGCTACGATTTTCGCCTGACAGGCAGAGCATTAACATTTAAATGCTCTATTAATCTTTAATTTTTTCAGCTTTTATGTAACTTTGTGGCCGAATTGTGCGTCTAATAGAAAACAGCGCATCAATCCGGTATGAATTTTTGTCCGAATGATATTCTAACGCAGCTATTTACTTAACGATGATAATAAGCCTCAACGATGTAAATAAAACCTATCCGGGAGCGGTTCCCCTTCACGTCCTGAAGGGCATAAATCTCGGAATCGAAAAAGGAGAGCTCGTTTCTATTATGGGCGCTTCCGGTTCCGGTAAATCCACCCTGCTCAATATTCTCGGAATCCTCGACAATTACGACACCGGCGAATATCGCCTCGACGGTCTGCTGATAAAAAATCTATCCGAAAATCATGCCGCCGAACTACGAAATAAAATGATAGGATTCGTTTTCCAGTCTTTCAATCTGATAAGCTACAAGAACGCCCTCGAAAACGTGGCGCTCCCTCTCTTCTATCAAGGTGTATCCCGCAAAAAGCGCAATCGACTTGCCATGGAGCAGCTCGAACGAATGGGTCTCGCCGACCGCGCCCACCATATGCCCGGCGAACTTTCAGGAGGACAGAAGCAGCGCGTAGCTATTGCTCGTTCGCTTATAACTAACCCGACAATCATCCTTGCCGACGAACCTACCGGTGCGCTCGACTCAAAGACATCAAAAGAAGTGATGGAAGTGTTCCGGCAGCTGAACCGCGATGGAATGACTGTAGTGATCGTAACACACGACCCCGGAGTGGCTGCTGCTACCGACAGAGTGATCAGAATTGAAGACGGTCTCATCGTTCCGGCTAAACCGCAGATAAATGTTTGACCTTTTCAGAGAAATATCTCAGACATTACGAAACAACCGTTTGCGCACGTTCCTTACGGGTATTGCCGTTGCATGGGGTATATTCATGCTAATTGTCCTCTTGGGTATGGCACGCGGCGTGCTAAATTCGTTCGAAAGCATGAGCTGGTCGCAGACCTCAAACAGAATTACGGTGTATCCTGGAAACACTTCGATGGAATACAAGGGATATCGTGAGGGAAGACCTCTAAGTCCCGAAATGAGCGACGTAGACCTGTTGTACGAAAAAAATCCCGACAATGTAGGCGATGTGATGCCGTCTGCGTCCTTATCTTCCACCGTTTTTTCCACCTCAAAGGACTATCTTACCGCCGGACCTTCGGGAGTATATCCCAAGGCTCGGACCATCAATGATGTCGACATGAAATACGGTCGATTCATCAACGACGCCGACATTCTCGACAAAAGGAAATCCATAGTTCTGGAGGAAAAAGACGCCGCGCTGTTGTTCGGAGATGCTTCAACGGCCGTGGGGCAAAGGTTGGACGGACTCGGACTGTCGTGGCTCGTTGTCGGCATTTATGCCAGCGATTGGAGAAACGATGTCTATATTCCGTTCACGACCGCCAAGATGCTTTCTGGCAACGACAGCAAGGTAAACAATCTTCAGGTTGAGATTAAAAATGTACAGACAATCGGTGACGGCGAGAAAGTGGAAGAAGCTTTAAGAGGCACACTTGCGAAGGCTCACGACTACGATCCGCAGGATAAAAGCGCTCTCTATATGTTCAACCGCTTCACGAACTATCTCCAAAGTCTGACCGCCTTCAACATCCTCAATGTAAGTGTTTGGGTCATAGGAATCTTCACACTCTTATCCGGTATTATCGGGGTCAGCAACATCATGTTCGTCTCTGTCAGGGAGCGTACTCATGAGATTGGTATACGCCGTGCCATCGGAGCGAAACCGCGTGCCATTCTGACGCAGATAATTCTCGAAAGTGTTTCCATCACTTTCCTATTCGGTTACATAGGAGTGTTTTTCGGAATGTGTGTAACCCAATTGATAGCGCATTTCACGGCTCAAACGGAGTTTCTTAAGAACCCTACCGTTTCCCTGCAAATCGCACTCGAGGTCACGATAGTCCTTATCGTCGCCGGTGCGCTCGCCGGTTTGTTCCCGGCTCTTAAAGCCACAAAAGTAAAACCCGTTGAAGCATTACGCGACGAATGAGAAATCCCGTTTTCGACATAGATAATTGGCGTGAGATCGGCACTACGTTGGCCAGAAACAAGACCCGTACTTTTCTCACCGCTTTCGGCATATTCTGGGGCACGGCCATGCTCGCTATGCTCTGGGGAGGAGCGGCCGGTCTGAAAGGGATGTTAATGAGAAATTTCGACGGTTTCGCCACCAATATGGGAGCCATCCTTCCATCCCGGACATCGATATCTTATAAAGGATATAATAAAGGGATGATTATACGTCTCAACCAGACCGACCTCGAAATGATACGCCAGAAAGTCGACAAAATTGAAGCGCTTTCAGGTATCGTTTTGAATGTCGTCACGGTCGGATATGGTTCCAAGAGCAAGCAAGGAGTTAATGCCCAGGGAGTGGAAGAAGACTTTTTCAACATCCAGCTTCCCGAGGTGTATAAAGGGCGCCTTTTCAATACCGCCGATGTCAACTCCATGAAAAAATCAGTGCTTCTCGGAAAGAATTTAGCCGACGAAATCTTCGGACAAGAAGATCCATTAGGCAAATTCATCAGTCTCAACGGCATTTATTTTCAGGTTATAGGAGTGATCGGACAAAAATCGGAGGCTCAGATCGGAGCCAAACTCGATGACTCCGTAATTATGCCCGAAAAGGTGATGCGAGGCGCTTTCGGGATGGGCACGAATATCGACTTTATTGTTTTCACAGGCCGGCAAGGACATGATCCCGATGACATAAAACCCGATATGATGCGCATTTTCCGTCTCAATCATCCTATACATCCCGACGACGATCAAGCCGTCAGAATGATGAATATAGCCGAACAATTCAGAATGGTCGACAATGTCTTTATCGGAGTCTCGCTACTCGCGCTGTTCGTCGGAGCCGGCACACTCATTGCCGGTATCATAGGCGTCGGAAACATCATGTGGATCATCGTAAAGGAGCGCACGCAGGAAATCGGCATCCGACGTGCTATCGGAGCTAAACCGCGCGACATCATTGTTCAGGTGCTCTCCGAAGGCCTTGTGCTGACCGCCGTTGCGGGAATTGCTGGAATTGTATTCGCCACTTTGGTGCTGTTTGTCGTCGATAAGGCCACCTATGACCCTGTAACAGGTTCGGCTCATTTCCTCTTTAGTCTCACCGCTGCCCTGTGGATCATGTTCATTTTCCTTTTCCTCGGCACTATAGCAGGACTTATACCATCGATAAAAGCAATGAAAATAAAGCCTATAGAGGCTATGAGAGATAAATAGACATAATTACGTTAATTCATCAGAATAATCAAAAAATCAGATCATAATAATGAAAAAGTTTTTCAAAATCTTGCTGTGGGTCATCATCGGAATCCTTTTCGTCGGAACATTTGTGTTCCTCTATCGTAATTCCCGTCCTGAGGAAACAGTCTATGCCACTGTTAAACCTAAGACTGGAAATATCGAACGCAACACCGTCCTGACCGGCAAAATCGAGCCACGCGACGAAATCGACATCAAGCCGCAGATCTCCGGGATTATCACGGAAATCAACGTACAGCCCGGCGATATGGTACGTAAAGGCGACATAATAGCGAAAATCAAGGTCATACCCGAGGCCTCAGCTCTTTCGTCCGCACAGTCACGCATCGAATCCGCACAAATAGCCCTCGACGACGCTCGCTCTAAATATGAAAGAAACAAAACGCTCTACGATAAGAAAATCATATCGAAAGAGGAATTCGAAACCTCCGAAACTACTTTCCATCAGGCCGAACGCGAACTCGATGCCGCACGCGACGCCTACGCTATAGTGCGTGAAGGAGTGTCGAAGTACAATGCTTCGGAGAGCAACACTCTCGTGCGCGCCACTATCGACGGACTTATTCTTGATGTTCCCGTTAAAGTCGGTAGCTCGGTGATTCAGGCTAACACATTTAACGACGGTACAACTGTGGCTACAATCGCCGACATGAACAATCTCATCTTCAAAGGGAAAGTCGATGAAACGGAGGTGGGACAACTCGCCGTTGGAATGCCTATGACCATTACAATCGGAGCACTCCCCCATCTTCATCCCACCGCCGTGATTGAATACATCGCGCCCAAAGGAACCGAGGAAAACGGAGCCAATACGTTCGAAATCAAAGCCGCATTGGCGGTTGAGTCGGCAAGCGAGCTCCGATCGGGATACAGCGCTAATGCCACCGTCACAATCTCCAAAAACGACGGAGTGCTGACCGTTCCCGAAGGAATCGTCACTTTCTCGGGAGATAGCACTTTCGTCTATGTACTGACCGATTCTGTTAACGGACAGCAGTTCGAACGCAGACCCATAACAGTTGGAAATTCCGACGGCATAAACATTGAGGTTATCAGCGGAGTGGATTCAACAGCCATTCTTCGCGGCGACATAATTAAGCACAACTAAACGAAAAGCTCTATCCTTTCAGTTATGAAAAAGTTATTTCCGCTGTCCTTGTTACTACTGTCGGCAACTTCGGCTAACGCCGAAAGCTGGAGCCTTGACAGTTGCATAACTTATGCTATCGACCATAATCTCACCGTAAAAAGCAATCAGCTAAACATGATTTCCGGTGAACTCGACATAACAGAGGCCAAGGATCGGTTTCTGCCGAGTGTAAGTGCCGGAGCACAACAGTCCTTCTCATTCGGTCGTGGACTCACCTCAGAAAACACTTACGCCAACCGTAACACGACGCAATTCGGATGGAGCGCGCAGATGTCACTTCCTCTGTTTCAAGGACTCAGAAACGTCCGAACCCTCGAATACTCAAAAGCCAATTTCCGCCAGCTCGTCGAGCAGCTCGAATCGGCCAAGGACGACATTACTCTTGCCGTTATATCCCAATACCTGCAAGTCCTTTATTATCAGGAAATCTATGGCGTGGCCATCGAACAGTTACGTCTCTCCCGGGTAGAACTCGAACGTCGCAAGGAGCTTCTTGAAGCGGGTAAAATTCCGGAGGTCGACATGCTTCAGGCTGAGTCGCAGGTTGCACAGGACGACTATTCCGTCGTCAACGCCAAAAACAACTGGAATCTCGCTCTGCTCGATCTCGCACAATTGCTTGAACTTGATTCAGCCGAAGGTTTTACTATCGAGCCCATCGATGAGGACATGTATCTCTCACCGGTTCCGACACCTGAGACGGTCTACGCCTCCGCCCTACGCGACAATCATTCCATCCTTGCATCCAGGCTCGGAGTTGATGTTGCCGAAAAATCTGTAAAACTTGCAAAATCAGGATATTTGCCTACTCTCTCTTTCTCGGCCGGACTCGGTAGCAGCTATTATCGCACTTCCGGATTCGAAAACGACGGTTTCGGCTCGCAGATGCGACATAATTTCAGCAAGTCTCTCGGCTTCTCGCTCAACATCCCTATCTTCGACGCATTTTCCACACGTAATGCTGTCAGAAAAGCCCGTGTTCAGCAACTTTCAGCCGAACTTCGCCTTCGGGAGACGGAAGTGCAGCTCTATAAATCTATAAACCAAGCTTATACCCAGGCTGTGGCTGCCGATAAAAGAATGCAGTCATCGGCGGTGGCGGAACAAGCTACGGCAGCTGCACTCGAAGCTATGCGCGAAAAATACAATTACGGCAAAGCCAACGCTACTGAATTCGAGCAAGCCAAGACAGCTTACATTCAAGCCGTAAGTGAGTCGGTACAGGCCAAATACGAATCAGCCCTCCGCCGTCGCATCCTACTCTTCTACTACACCGCCCGCCCATAAGCTCTTCCCACTCATCCCACCTCCGTATCATCCCCCAACTTACCCGACCGTCCCGAAACGGGACGATATGTAAGTAACCCCGTACGCTAACGCGTGCGGGGCTTCCACCCCAAACAAACAAAAAAAGTACCGTAGGTACTTCACTACCTCCCCTCAGACACTATCCCCGCAGCCAAAGATGGCGGAGCCATCGTTACTTTGATTAACCGCCGGCAGCATGCGCCGGCGGACACGCCCTCTCCAGCCATCTGCACGGCGGAGCCGTGCCACAATGAATCAACCATTTATAGGGACGTTACATGTAGCGCCCAACTCCCGAATCCGGAGGATTCATTAATAATACCCGAGTATTGGCGACAACGTCGCCTATGCCCGGTAACTCACAACAAACAATGTATCCGGAGGATTCATTAATTTGCGCAGACCCTTCACCGTCTATCTCTTACGACCACATTATGCTACCCCTCTCCAACTCCGAATTGCCTACTGGTTCGGATAAACTATATCTTCTATCACCAAACCCGACAAGATCAGGCCGAAAATCGCCGTGATATGCATCAGTGTCCCGTTTATCTGAGCCTTTGAGCTGCACCATTCGTGATTGGCCAGCGTCTCATCGCCCGGAGCATTATCGTTTTTCGGACAGATACAAGCTTCTGTGCCGCATCCCGACGCTGCGCCCTTGTTTTCAAGCACCTCATCACTATAGACGCACTTGAATTTCTTTGCCGGATAACGTTTCATCCTTTTGAAACGCTTGCGCAGCATACGCGCCAACGGACAACCCTGCACTTTCCAGAACTCCCCCACTTTCACCCGTGTAGGATCAATTTTCAGAGCCGCTCCCATCGACGAATAAAATTTCGACTTGGTTCTCGTTGCCATCAGAATGAGTAACGTCTTGTCTTTCAGCGAATCTATACAGTCTATTATGTAATCGTACTCTTCGATAGGGAAACTGTCGGCTGTTTCCTCATTGAAAATGGCCTGACGAGCGTCGATTTCAGCTGTCGGATTTATTGTCAACAGATGCTCCTTGAGAGCGTCTACTTTCACCTGACCAACTGTGCGTGAGGTTGCCATCAGCTGACGGTTGATATTGGTGATACACACTCGGTCGCTGTCCACTATCGTCAGATGCTTCACTCCCGATCTCACAAGACCTTCGGCACACCACGAACCCACGCCGCCAGTGCCGAAAATTATCACTTTCGCATCTTCAAGCTTAAGCATCGCCTCGTCGCCTAACAAAAGCCTCGTTCGATTGAAAGCCGCTTTTTCTATACCCATAAGTTTACGACAAAAGGGTCGGACTCATTCCATCCGACCCTTTATTATTTTAAAACAATTGTTACCAGATCACAACTCGCTCTTCAACCGGACGGTACATCGCATCGCCCTCTTTAATATTGAAAGCTTTAAAGAACGGATCAATATTCTTAAGAGTCACGTTCACGCGGTTGCAGCCAAGTGAGTGCACATCACCCTGTGTGAGAGAACGGATCTCCTCGTCGCGGATGTTCTGAGCCCAGAGGTTCGCATAATTAAGATAGAACACCTGAATCGGGTCAAGACCGTCTATCATGGCTGTCGTCACATCCACGCCCTTCTTTTTCTGTGAATCCAGGAATGCTGTCATTGCTACGCGAAGGCCGCCCTGGTCTGCTATATTTTCACCCAGAGTATACTGACCGTTAGCGAAAAGACCCGGCAATACTTCTACCGCATTGAACTGATCGATAAGACCGTTAGCCATGGCCGTAAACGCTGCGGCGTCTTCCGGAGTCCACCAGTCAGTCATATTGCCTTCTGCATCGAAGTTGCGTCCCTGATCGTCAAAGCCATGTGTCATTTCATGACCGATCACAACACCTATTCCACCGTAATTTTCAGCATCGCTCGCCTCCGGATCGAAGAAAGGTGCCTGAAGGATTGCTGCCGGGAACACGATTTCGTTGGCCAGAGGATTGTAATATGCATTCACTGTCTGCGGAGTCATGCCCCATTCCGTACGGTCTACTGGCTTGCCCCATTTTGCATATTCCTCTTTCTGATGCCACATTCCGGCATTATGCATATTTTCATAATAGGATAGATTCGGATCTATCTCCATAGTCGAATAATCTTTCCATTTGTCGGGATAACCGATTTTCACGGTAAATGCATTGAGCTTCTTGATTGCATTCAGTTTGGTTTCAGGGCTCATCCATTCCAAAGCTATGATATGCTTTCCTAAAGCAGTACGCAGGTTTTCAACCAGGCCGATCATATAATCTTTCGACGACTGAGGGAAATATTTCTCTACGTATAGTTCACCGATAGCTTCGCCCAACACTCCTTCTGCTGCACCCAAAGAGCGTTTCCACAGAGGACGCTGTTCTTTCACACCGCTCATCACTTTATTGAATTCAAATTGAGCGTCTGTAAAATTCTGGCTTAATCTGCCTGCTGCCTGACTTACATATTTCCACAGATAATAGTCCTTGATTTCGCGGTCTGTCAGACTTGCTATCAGATCGTTAGCCTTCTTGACAGTGTTGATTTCCGTTACTATCACAGTCTCCGGAGAAGCAATGCCCATTGTCTCGATAAAGAAACGATCCCAGTTCACTGCCGGATACATCTCCTTCAGTTGCGCAAAAGTGCGGGGATTGTACATCGCCGGAATATTGCGCTTCTCTTCGCGGGTCCAGGTCGAATCGGCTATAGCGGTTTCGATTTTCATCACGTTTTTCACGATTCTGTCAGCATCCTTTTTCGAATATCCCGCATTCACCATCTGCGTCTTTATAAGCTTCTTATAAGCTTCGCGCACATCCTTGTTCCTTTTATCGTCTTTCAGATAATAATCGCGGTCGCCAAGCGAAATGCCACCGCCGCCGACATACATGGCATATTGAGTAGAATTGGCAAGATCCTCCTGCGGACCTGCCGAGAAGAAAGGACTTGCATAATTGCCGTGCATCCAAATGAACAGATCTTCCATCCCTTCATGAGGAGTATTCTCTATCTTCGCCAGATCGGCCTTGATCGGTTTCGCGCCATCTGCATTACGTTTGTCCATATCCATTCCCTGGCTATACAGAGTCCAGACTTTCTGAGCTATCGTACCCTGCTTGGGATTAGTCTTTCCCAAATTCATCACTATGTCTTTCACACGCGCTTCCGAAGTGTCGCTCAACACATTGAATTGACCGTAACGTGCGTATTCATCTGTGAGAGGATGTGATTTCTGCCATCCTGCCGTCACATGCTGATAAAAATCCTGACCTGCGGCAACGGAATTGTCGAAATTCTTCGTGTCAAGGCTCTTCAGATGTTCCTGAGCCATTGCGCCGCCTGTTGCTGTAAGTGCTGTTGCCATTGCTAACGCCACTTTTAATGTTTTCATTTTATTGTCCGGTTAATGTTACTTTATTCTATTTCTGAAATATTAGAGTGCAAAATTACTCAAAAAGTTTCATTTGTAACCATTTATTACCGGTAAAATCAATTTTGACCATTCCGGTCTTACATATTGTTTATCGCCGTATCAAGCCACTTAATCCTCGCTTCATATACCGATTTAAGATTATTCATCGCTTTATCGTAATCAGCCGCATCATTATTCGGCTCCCCTGTATAACCCCACATCTTGTAATTTATCGAATCGCTTTTGCGTAAAAGCTCTTTCAGACCATCTATATATGCGGGAATTTCATTCAGACCGGACTTAAACATCGCATACCGTTCCTTTACGAGTTTCACGAATTGTGCATCTTGGAACAAACGATTGAAATATAAAGAATTTTTTACAGCAAAACCCGTTGTTTTTATGGCTACTAAGGTCGCCCAGTCGAAATCCCACACGGGCCCCATAAACATTTTGCCGTCAACATCCTTATACATATAACTGCTCTTTGGATGATTCGGCTCGCCATTTGTCATGATTTCATGGACGAGCCACCAGTCGGCAAAAGATTCTGCGTCCAGATAATCCATGTAATCACTCGATCCTGTATTTATTTTGGCTATGGATTCTTCCATCATCTTCACATATTGTTTGATATAGCTCACTTCCGATGCCCATACTTCATCCGGATCTTTGAACATATAAGGCATATCGAATATCGATGAACGGAATTTATACTGCTCGTCAAAATAAATATCAAGTTCGAAAATATAACCGCGGGTGTTGTAATCGCCCTCTTTGGGTAAGTCCTCATCATCTGGATCTGTGATATTCACGCGGTTTTTATCCACTTTTATTTGCTCAGTCAGATAATAGTTCCCGCGATGAGTTCCGTTCACGATCAATTCCACGAATCTGCCGTCAGGAGTATACGCAAGACCTGTCTTTCGCGACACCTCGAATGCTACGGCATTCCTGATCATCGTTCTATCCAGATAATTTGCCAGAAGACACCATCTTTTATGCTTACTCATCCCAAGTATTTTTTCTTTCTTGTTGAGTTTTAATGCGTATGGCTTTTTAGGATAACCCCACGTGCTGTTACCACGACCCTTCATCTGAAGCTCGGAGTCATTGTAATCTATTTTCCCGTTTTCATCATAGATAGTGATATTGATTTTACTCGCCCAATTATCTTTTGATGTAATTTCGGCCTTGTTAGGAATATCAATAATCACTATTGGCAAACCCGTATTAAGAAGCAACGGAGAATCATTCTCATATTCTACAGTAAAAGCATTCGACATTGCAGACATTATCAACCCTTTGGCATTTTTATACACAAGCGTTAGATATAATTTTTCGCTGTAAGTGAATATATTGTCTCCCGAATCTCTTAGCTTTGCTATATAGCTTCCCTTTATTATGTTACCGGAACCATCTCTCGCAGGGCTTATATCTTCTATTTTCACCGGGTAAGAACCGTTGTTGTAAGCATTAATACCTTTATCATAACTTAGATTGACTGCGCAATTCCCGCTCTTCACGTCATAAGCGAAATCAAGATATTCCGGAAGTATCGAAAATTCAATCGTCTTCGACTCACCGGCTTCTGTAAAAACCACAGGAGAATCTACATTCACAGTAAAACTTTCTAAATCCGCATTCTTGTTTTCATCCGGAGTGGGTGAATATGGTTCATCGTCCGAACATCCCCACAATAAAACGAATGCAGACAGAAACAGTAATCTCCAACTTAACTTATTTATCATCTTGTTTTAATTTTCTATTTAATTGTTTGACTAAGAGCATTTCTTCCCCATAGGCAAATTGGGGCAGTTCAATCCATAAGATTTGCTAATTTACGAATTTATTTCTTAGCTTCAAAACAAACGTCCCCACTGCCTCACTTGTCAAGAACCGTGAATTTTCATTCTTCTTAGCAATCTGCCAATCATTTTGCGTTGTGGATTCAAATCTATAAATTTGCATGAAACAATGGATCAATAGTATTAAAATCATGATTATCCGTAAAATACTCAAACTCGCATTCTTGATCTCAGTATTCTCCGCACCCGTTTTAAAGGCTCAGATTATACATTATAAGGTTGAGGGAACAATAGAAGGATATGATGGCATGCAAGTTAAAATGTCAGATTATGGCAATAATCACCAAATTATTGACACTGCTACTGTTTTTAATGGTAAGTTCTATATGGAAGGTGATTACTCCCGACATGCTTTGGTAAGATTTGACATATATCCCGAATATGCTAACTGTATATTAGACTCCTTGATAATACCTGATTTTCAGACACATCTACCTAAACCGTATTCTGAACTGAATACTAAATATTATAATTATCGCAACAATTTGAATAATTATAATGAAAAATTAATGAACTATGTTCTTGAATTGCAGGCCGATTCTACTTTAACGGAAGATGACATGAAAGAACGGTTTTTTCTTTTTAAAGATAATATCTATCCCGATTTAAAATATTTTATTGATATCCTTACGGAAAATGCAAATGGCTTAGGAGAAGATGCATTATGGTTTCAGATCTCTGATTTTGAACTGACTCCCACCGAATGGGATGAAATTTTCACTGTTGTCCCTTACGACATTAAAAAACTCCCATACACTATATTTCTAAACAGCCAATACCAAGCTAAGAAAAAAGCTTTACCGGGCTCTATATTCATAGATTTGGAAGGTAAAAATATTACTGGTGATACAATACGACTATCTGATTTTATAGGCAAAGGCAAATATGTTCTTGTTGATTTTTGGGCATCATGGTGTAGTCCGTGTCTTGCTGAAGGAAAAGAAACGCTGATTCCGCTTTATGATAGGTACGCTGACAATCCATTGTTCGAAATCGTAGGAATAGCTACATGCGACTCATTTGATAATTCTATTGAATGCATAGAGCAGCAGGGATATAAATGGCCTCAGATTTTGGATGCTGGAATGACTCCGATGGAATTATACGGCTTCAATGGAATTCCGATGATAATGCTTTTTGATCCTGAGGGTATTATATTGGAAAGGGATATTCGAGGACAGGAAATTGAAAACGCAATTAAAAAATATCTTTCGGAATAATTCTGTCATTTCGCTTCAGTATCCGTGGTTGCCTGACCACAGACATAACTTATCCCTTCTTTCCTACATAAATGGTGCAACTCCCGAATGTCAGTTCCTTATAACAGGTTTCATTGAAACCCGACTCTTCCATCATACGGGTCATTTTTTCTCGTTGGGGAACTGCTGCAATACTTTCCGGAAGATAGCTGTATGCTCGAGAATCACCGGACACGAGTTTTCCAAGACTCGGTATCACATAACGTGTGTAAAATTTATATCCCCTCCCAGTCAACCTTCCCTGCGGAGTTGAGAGTTCTAAAACCACTAAAACGCCACCGGGCTTCAACACTCTCCACATCTCTCGGTAACCTTGCTCAAGATTCTCGAAATTCCTTACACCGAAAGCCACTGTTATTGCATCGAAACTTCCATCCTCAAAAGGCATTTTCAGTGAATCTCCTTCAAGCAGTACTATTTTCTCCGAGAGTCCGGCTTCAGTTACTTTCCTTCTCCCCTCATCGAGCATCCCGGGAGAAAGGTCGATTCCGGTCACTTTCGCTCCCGGAATCGTTTTCACCATTTTTATAGCCATATCGCCTGTGCCGCAAGCGATATCTAAAATCTCCTTACTCCCCGATTTTGCTATCTCTTTTATCGCCTTACGGCGCCAGCCTTTATCAAGACCAAGAGTCATAGCGCGATTCATGAAATCATACTTCGGAGCGATATGGTCAAACATATCTTTTACCTCTTCTGACTTTGAGGTGTCACCCTTGCCGTATGGCTTCACATCCTCGCAATCGGCCTTCATCTCAACGGCGGCTTTTCAGATTTTCAAGACAGTCAAGCACGTTCAACGCAATTCTCTTCGTTAGGTCGGTCTCATCGGCTTTCACAAACTGCTGACCCGTAACCTTCTCGTAGAGTTCTATATAACGCTCACTCACACTGTCACAGAATTCATCGCTCATTTCCGGTACGGTCTGACCGGCTTTACCCATGAAATCGTGTTCTATCAGCCATTGTCTGACGAACTCTTTAGAAAGCTGCTTCTGAGGTTCTCCCTTCTCGAATCTTTCTTCATAACCTTCTGCATAGAAATATCTCGAAGAGTCGGGAGTGTGGATTTCATCTATCAGGATCACTTTTCCGTCATGCTTGCCGAATTCATATTTCGTATCCACAAGGATCAGACCCTTTTCAGCTGCCATCTCTGTGCCGCGTTTGAAAAGTTTGCGGGTATAATCTTCCATTACGGCATAATCTTCAGCACTCACAAGACCTTGAGCTATAATTTCTTCTTTGCTGATATTCTCGTCATGACCCGCTTCAGCTTTTGTGGTAGGAGTGATTATCGGTTCGGGAAACTTCTCGTTCTCACGCATCCCTTCCGGAAGCTTCACTCCGCATAGTTCGCGGCAGCCGTTCTGATATTCACGCCAGGCACTTCCTGTAAGATAGCCGCGGATGATCATTTCCACTTTGAAGCCTTCGGCTCTTGTGCCCACTGTAACCATCGGGTCGGGGGTAGCCAGACGCCAGTTTGGCACTATGTCCTGGGTCGCTTCAAGAAAATAAGTAGCTATCTGATTGAGAACCTGACCTTTGTAAGGTATGCCTTTCGGCAGGATTACGTCGAAAGCAGATATACGGTCGGTAGCAACCATCGCTAACAAATCAGGATCGATAGAATAAACATCTCTCACCTTGCCATGATAAACATCGGTTTGACCGGGGAAATTGAAGTCTGTTTTGGTTAAGGTTGTTGCCATATTTCTTGAATTTTGAAGTTATCGTTGATTTTTCTCTGCAAATTTACAAATTTCTATGTTTTATTTTTTCGCTTCTTTTGCTTCCTATTGCAAAATCACATTACAAAGTTACAACACATACCGACAGCCTATCTGCGAATTTGGCCTATACCTTAAAAGTTGCCCACCCTTTCCGTTTGACTATCAGCCATATCCGCATTTTCATCAATCACTATTTTAAACTTATTTAACGTTTAACCCGATAAACAAGCCATCTTCACCTCAACTATTTTTTCCAAAAACATAATTTGTGGTTAACTTTGCCGCCACTATAACTTCATTCGAACACGGATGTTTACAAAAAACATAGATTACTATTTCAAGTGCACAAGTTTCTTCTATTTCGAACCGCTTGCAGCCCTAATCGACATGGATGGAACTCTCTACGATTCTATGCCCAATCACGCCGCTGCTTGGAAAGAAATGATGGCCGAAGTTGGCATCGATATGCCCCTCGATGAGTTTTTCCGGCATGAGGGACGAACCGGAGCAGACACAATCAATCGACTATTCCTCAAGGAGTTCGGACGAGAGGCAACAGAAGAGGAAGCTAAGAAGCTCTATCATAGGAAAACAGTTCTCTTCCGGAAACACCCGGACCCCCTGACTATGCCTGGAGCGGCTCGGATGCTTGAAACGCTGAAGGAAAGAAACATTAAGCGTGTCCTTGTCACAGGCTCCGCACAGAGTTCGCTCATCAGCCGAATCGACTCCGACTTTCCTGGAGCATTCAGTCCTGAAATGAGGATCACTGCCGCCGATGTCGAAAGAGGAAAACCCGATCCACTACCCTACATAAAAGCCATGTCGATAGCCGGAGTCCTTCCTTTCCAGTCGATTGTCATTGAAAATGCTCCTCTCGGCGTGGCTGCCGGATTTGCGGCTCGGGCATTCACGATTGGTGTCACCACCGGGCCCATTTCGGAAGAGGAACTTTATGAAAGCGGAGCACACGTCGTTTTCCCTTCTATGAACGATTTAGCTGACAAACTCCCCATACTTTTGGACGAATTAAAAACTCACAGACGATCATGAACGAACAGACTTTGATTTTTTCAAATAACTTCTCTCAAGAGCTTGCCGAAACGATTCAGCGCGCAAATCCTGCTTCGGTATTCATTCTTACCGACAAAAACACCTCGCAGCTCGTTCTTCCCCGACTTTTAAGCGATTGTCCCGAACTTAAGAAAGCAATCGAAATTACGATACCCGCGGGAGATGAAGCGAAAAATCTCGATTCACTCGCTG
This sequence comes from Paramuribaculum sp., assembly GCA_022511125.1. GTDB lineage: Bacteria > Bacteroidota > Bacteroidia > Bacteroidales > Muribaculaceae > Paramuribaculum. The sequence goes on along the minus strand of JAFLSD010000013.1, from coordinate 19,311 downwards.
CAATATGGGCAAGTCTTGTTGACGGAGGCGCAACACGAAAATCCCTTCTGATCAATGTCGGAGGAGGAGTGGTGACAGACATCGGAGGTTTCGCAGCGGCCACATTCAAGCGTGGAATCCGGTTCATCAACATTCCCACGACTCTGCTTGCTGCCGTCGATGCTGCCGTGGGAGGAAAGACCGGCATAAATTTCCACGGCCTCAAAAATGAGATCGGTGCCTTTCGCAATGCGGAAGCTGTCATAATTTCCACTCGTTTTTTTGACACTTTAACAGCCGAAGAGTTACTATCCGGATTTGCCGAAATGATTAAACACAGTCTCCTCTCTGGCCCTACCGCTTTTAAGAAAATCATGGGTTTCGACATCACATCGCCTAATCTCGATTTGCTTCTTCCGCTCGTCGAAGAAAGTGTAAGAGTAAAAGAAGCTATAGTCAAGGCCGATCCGACAGAACGCGGACTAAGGAAAGCGCTCAACCTCGGCCATACACCAGCCCACGCTTTTGAAAGTCTCGCCTTCTCCAAAGACGCATCTGTACCCCACGGTTTTGCAGTTGCATGGGGATTGGTTATTGATCTGATTCTGTCACGTCAACGGCTCGGATTCCCATCCACAGCCCTTTATTCAGTTGTCGATTTTGTTAAATCTCATTATGGCACACCGGCTATCTCATGCGACGACTATCCGGCCATCATCGATTTCATGAAACACGACAAGAAAAACGTTGTTCCCGGACGCATTAGTTTCACATTGCTCAAGGAACCTGGCGCAGTAGAGCTTGGAGAAACGGTTATGCCCGACGAAATCCCGGTTATTCTTGACATTTTCCGGGATCTCATTCAGTAAGCCCTCATTTCATCCTTCAACCCATTTGTTGCCGTTAGTTTCCGTGCACCCTTTCCATAAGTTTTAACGACTCGGGGTGCATCGCCGGGATTCCTGCCGGAGCTTTTATCTCTACACTTTCTATTACCGGAGGATTCTTTTCCAGCTCTTTTGCTTCTTCCGGACTCAGATACTCCCGATCGATTATGAAGACTTCGCCGTAAGTCTTTGAATTCACTGTATCATTGGCTTTCAGGGCTTTTTTAAACCATTTTCCCTTAAGATCAAAATCCGCTTCGTAAGAAAAACGGTCAAGATCATCTACCTGCACAGTCTTTGAAAGGTTATCGACAACATAATTTGTCTCAGCCTTTTTCATAGTCATGGTCATACCGAGCATTTTGAGTTCCCATGGTGAGTAATTATGGTTTTTATAGTCTGCAAGTCCGTCATGTTCAACGTAATACTTTTCGCCAATCTTTCGCCATACTTCCTTCGTGCTATATTTCCCGGCTACACTGTCAATCTTAGTCCCTTCTTTGTTAAAACTCGTCGGCACAGGACGTTGGTCGAAAATTCTTATCAGGTTTGAAAACATATGTTGCTCCGTTTTGTCGCTCACGCTGTCGAGTCCTTCGGCATTCGTAAAATGATATGCCGACCGCGATGCGAGAATTCTCGGATTCAATCTCGCTTTAACTTTTTTCACTTTTCCTTTCGGAATCATAAAATCAATGATCTTTTCCGAAACCTCGGTTATTGTATCACCCGACGTTGTTTGAGTCGAATAGATGCGAGCGTATGCTGTAAGGTGAAGCACTCTCCCGCTACTGCTCACGTTCACTTCCGGAAGTTCATACGAAGAACTCTCAAGTGCCACTGTTTCAACCGACGGAGACGCCACTTCGCCGTTTTCATATCCTATAAACTTAATGCTGAGTGGATAATTGCTCGCATCAATATTCGGAATGACACCATCTTCCGAAGCTACTCCGAGGAAACGTCCACGGTTGTCAAATATCGATGCTTTGGGAAGTGTTTCTCCGGTTTTACTGTCTCTCACTACTGTTTTAGCTTCCGCACAGACAAATCCCGCTAAAGCGATTATACTCAAGACAATAGTTCTTCTAAAAATAATCATGGTTTCTGTTTTTTTCTGATTTAGTATAGTCATCCCTGATGCTGATAGTTATTTATTCTTTCTTTTACTTCAATGCTTTCTTTTCCTCTCTTTCCTTGCGTTTCAAAGCTTTTTCTTCCTCTTTCCGAAGTCTTTTTGCTTCTTTTTCACGCTCTTTCTCAATCTTTTTCTCGGCTTTTATCTCTGCTGGAGTCTTTTTGTTGTCCATTTCCGGGAATGGAGGCACATCATGTCCCTCAAACACACCTGCCTGCATGAATATCAGCGAATCGGCATGAGTGAGAGTATCGGCGACTAAGAATTCTTCAGGACTCACCTTCGGCACTTCTTCCATCAATTTCACATAATGGCCGTTCTTCACTCCGAATTTAAATACCGACTTGATTTTCTCCACAAGATTGATGCGGAGCGTGTCGGTTTCAAGGCGCGACGAAGCCACTTTGTCTTCATTGAAATTAGCTTTGCCTAATCTGAAACGTAAATGACCTGGCTTTCCTTTGATTGTCACGCCGAATTTAAACGGAATAGGTGATTTCAGCACAGCTATATGATAATCAAGATCTCCGTCAAAATCATTTCCACCGCTAACCCCGAATTTATATCTGTCGAAATTGAACACAAACGGGAACAAGTCAAGATGAGAATCTTTCACCATCAGTTCGACTTGCATATCGTTTATGGTTATTTTGCCGTCTTTTTCAAGACGCAGAAGCTTTGCCGCTTTTATGAAATCTTTGGTATCGACAAGGGTCAGATTCTTTCCCTGAAGCTTTAGAACAAGATGGAAAGTATGAAACTTCATATTCATCAGCGAATCCAGATCCGTTGTCATAGCAACATCTGCGGTTATTATACCGTTCACCTCCTTCAACAAAGGTAGAATCGACTCAATTTCAGGAAGCAGATGGATAAACTGTTTCAGATGCAAATCTCTCACCACCATCCCCGCTGCGAATTTCAGATCGTTTTTGGTCGGAGCCGAATAGAGTGCACTTATATCCATCGAACCGATTGGTGTATAGCCTGCCAGTCGATCTATATGGATTGCACCGTCGCTCACGGCAATACGTCCCGACATCTTCTGGAACCAAATATCGGCGTAGAGCAATGAATTGGCATTGATATTGAGCTTTGCATCTATATTCCACGGCACTATGAACGGAGCTCGTGCCGAATCGTTCATCTGTTCGTCGATTTTTTTCTCAAGTTTATCGTCGTCGGCATCATCATCTTTTATGGAACTCATATCCACGGCTGAAACAGTCCCTTGAGCAACTTTTTCGGCATATGCCGAACCGGCAAGAATAGCCGACGTTATATTGTTTGCATCCAGAGTATCGCAATTGATATCAAAGTCAAGTCTTAGAGGTGAACCGCTTGCCGAAGTAAGAGCACGGACTATGTTTGTCACTTTCCCCTTGATATTGAAATCACTCTTACCCATCTGATAGTCAAGATTGTTCACCACTACACTGTCGGTAGAGAAAATCACGTCAACGTTTCTTAAAGTATTTCTTACCGGGAAATAGGGAGTCATAAGCCTGCCTCTCATTGCCTTGACAGTTCCTGAGGCCTCCCAATGACGCAGCCATGACATCAGCGACCGGTCAAGATTGAAATCCAAATTCTTGTGACCCGATGATGCCCTTTCACGGCTACTCTTACTTCCGCTTCTTCTTGCCGAGCTGACAGAGTCCGCTTTCTGCAATTGTCTTTCGGATCTGAGGCTTCTTCTTGCCTTTGGATGTACTTGAAGACCCAACTGCGCATCTCTAAGCGAAACACGGCTTACAGGATCAGTATACCGCAATCTTCCCGTCGATATATCCAGTTTCAACAACGGCCGCTTATCCTGCTTTTTATACCTCTGCAGCAAGCCTTTGACTTCTGCTTGTGTCAGATTCAAGTTGATTGAATCGCTTAAGGAATGTAATCTTAACTTCTCCGCCGAAACAACGATACCTAAGGGATTTATCCTCGTTGTGTCGTACGAATCCGCAGTGTTTTTTGTTCCTGCCGACATCCTGAAGCCGTTGGAAATTAACCTTACGCCTTCACCCATGAAAGCTACGGAGTCCGCGGTTAAAGTCACACGCAGTAACGAATCCACCTTCTGTCCTCCCTTTTCATAGGTTGACAACGTCCCGAAATCAAATTGTGCATATTTCGTGAACATTCGGGAGGTGCTGTCGCGCATTTCAAATCGGAAATCTTTGAGTGACAGAGTTCCGTTGGCATTAACCTTGTGGAAACCTTCGCGAGTCAAATCGTCAATTCTGAATTTGAAATCAGTCTCCCCTTTCAAATCGCCAGAGATTAAGAACGGTAACTTCTTGGCAAGTTGGCTCGGCATAGCGTCCAGATCTACCATCCCTTTGAAATGACCATCCAATTTTGGATTTTGTAACGGTGAGGTGATGTTTCCTTCCAATGAGAACTGAGCCATGTTTCCCGTCACATTAAACTTTTTGATGTCGATTGTCGAGAGATTCGGATTCGACCCGTTATAAAAAGCATTTACGTATGCCTGCAAGTCGCGTATAGTCAATCTGTCGTAAACCACACTGCCGCCCGGGATGTTCATGGTGATACGCATACTCGGTATCCTGTCTGATCCGGCTACATAATCTTCGAGGACTTCTATATTCATATCCAACGATATATCTGTTTTCAATCCCGCAAGCTCGCCCCTCATATTTTCGGGAATCAGATTTATCGCGTCAGCTATGTTTATATTTTTACCCTTTATGACAACATCCTTACATACTGCCGTAGAGTCGAACTCCAAGTTTGCATTTATATTCAGCGCAACATCTGAAGCACTTATTGTAAAATTCTCAAGACCTATCTTCATAGGTTCCTGCTGGTTCCATTTCAATGTTCCGTCGAGACCTATTGGAATTTTAGGTATATCGATTTTCGGAGCTAATTTTCCACCGATAGTGCCGGCGAGGTCGAAAGCGTAAGCCGGAGCATGACTGCCACTTAAAGTAGAAGCTTTTAACGTCAACATTACGTCCGTAGAATCGGCTTTTGAATAGTATCTTATCGGAGCTTCACCCAATATCACGAAATTATCAATAGTAATGGGAGGCATTGAAAACGTCGTGTCGGTTTCCTCCATCGGAGGGATGATATTATAATTGTTTATACTATCGTTCACCTTGACTATAAAAAGATTGGGTTCCTCAAGCTCCACATCGTAAAGTCTCACCTTCCCCATGGTCATTGCCCAGACATTAACTCCCCCTTTGAAACGTTTCACGCTCAACAACGAATCGGCGTTAGAAGGCAATTCCGACCGTTCCTCATCCGAAAGACCGTCTAAAGAGCGGCTTCTAACTTTCAGACCTTCTATTTCGAGAGTCACGCGAGGAAAAGTTTCCCAAAATGACAATTCCACTTTCTCGGCCGTGACATCGGCATCGAGATATTCACTCGAATATTTGGAAAACATTGGAGTGAGCGATTCGGGAGTCAGAAGATACCATATCGCTCCAATCGCTATGGCTGCGAGCAACACGATACAGCAGAGCGTGATAACCACACACTTGACAATACGACCCACGATAGATTTCTCCTTTTTCCCGCGAGGGACAACGTCGTTTTCTTCCTGAGGATCCACTTCAGCCATTTTGTTACTCTATGATTTAATCAACGAAATTACACAAATAATTTCGATTCCGTAGCATTTAAAGCCTATTTCACCCGAAATTTCATTAATTTTGTGCTGTTTCTCCTCCAGAGTTGTTTTATTTTTATGAAAGATCTGATAATTGAAAAAGAATCATCCGAAAGAGCTGTGCTCATCGGACTTATCACGCCCTCTCAGAACGAGGCCAAAGTAAAAGAATATCTCGACGAACTCGAATTTCTCGCCGACACCGCCGGAGCCGTTACGGTAAGGAAATTCGTTCAGAAACTCAACAACCCTGATTCGCGTACTTATGTCGGCAAAGGAAAGCTTGAAGAAATACGTCAGTTTGTCGAAGATAATGAAATCGGAATGGCTATTTTCGACGATGATCTCACATCCAAACAGGTAGCCAATATTGAAAGGGAGCTTAAAATAAAGATTCTCGACAGGACAAATCTCATCCTCGATATATTCGCGAAAAGAGCTCAGACTGCGAATGCAAAAACCCAAGTGGAATTAGCACAATACCGTTATCTCCTTCCTCGACTCACAAGAATGTGGACGCACCTTGAGCGTCAGCGTGGTGGTATCGGAATGCGTGGCCCGGGTGAAACACAGATAGAAACAGACCGCCGAATCATTCTTGATAAAATTTCCCGCCTTAAGGCTGAATTAGCAGACATCGACAGACAGAAAGCTATCCAGCGCAAAAATCGCGGTAAACTAACACGTGTTGCCCTCGTCGGATATACCAATGTCGGCAAATCGACTTTGATGAATGTGTTAAGCAAAAGCGACGTTTTCGCTGAAAACAAACTTTTTGCCACTCTCGACACTACGGTACGAAAAGTAGTGATCGACAATCTTCCGTTCCTACTCACCGATACGGTAGGATTCATTCGCAAATTGCCTACGCATCTGGTTGATTCTTTCAAATCCACTCTCGACGAAGTGCGGGAAGCCGACATCCTTCTGCATGTTGTCGACATATCCCATCCTAATTTCGAAGAACAGATTGAAGTGGTAAATAAAACCCTGGCGGAAGTGTGCGACTCTGCAGATAAACCAATGATTATGGTTTTCAATAAAATCGATGCCTTTACTTATGTTCCGAAAGATGAGGACGACCTCACTCCAATCACACGCGAAAATATTTCCCTGGAAGAACTTGAGGCTTCATGGATGAGCAAGCTTGGAACGGATGCTGTCTTCATTTCCGCAAAAAAAGGAATCAACATCGATCTACTGAAACAGAAAATCTATGAGAAAGCAAAGGAAATTCATCTTAAGCGTTTCCCTTATAATGATTTCCTTTATCAAACATATGAAGACCTCGATTCTACAAATTGAGACCATAACCCTCTTACAAAAACAAACGCAATTACAAACTAAATTACCTTCCGGAAACAAAGGGCTTGAAATGCGAAATGGGTTCAACCTAATCCGCCTTTCATATGGGATTTTTGTGGGCAGAACTACAATGGAACTACTGTACCTCATACAGATTGTTTAGTTATAAATCGACTGTAGTTTATTGGGGGACAGCGAGGGCGGTAAACCTTATGGGTCAGTTGGTTGTTATATATTTAGAATGTAGAATTTAAAACCTAACAACTATGAATTACGACGATGTTATCAAAAGTTCCAAGGTGGTATTAGTTGAATTTTATGCTTCATGGTGTCCTCATTGCCAGAGGATGATGCCGATAGTGGAACAAATAAAAGAACTGCTTAGCGGAACAGTTGAGATCTATCAATTTGATATCGACCAGAATTCAGCGGCAGCCGATGCTGTGGGAGCGGAATCGGTACCGACTTTTATCATTTATCGCGACGGTAAGGAAGTGTGGCGTGAAAGCGGTGAAATGGATGGTCAGGTATTGCTTTCGAAAATCCAGTCGTTTATTTGACCAAATAATGGATTAATCGAAAGGATCACCGATGGCGACGACCGACCATACGATAGTAGCCGATTTGCTGACGGCTCTCAGAGTGCCGTTTACAAAAGATTATACCAAACAGCGTTTTGATACAATGCCTTTCAAGACGCTGTTCGGTGTGACTCAGCTCTTAAAAGAATATGGAGTGGCGTCTGCTGGCTATAATCTTGCCGACGTTAAGGATTTAAACCGTCTAAACACTCCTTTCATAGCCGGAACGCGCGGTGGATTGGTGATCGTAACATCTATAAATCCGAACAGCGTGAGCTATCTCACACAAGGAGTTCCCGAATCGATGTCTATCAATGATTTCGAGAAGGTCTTTACAAAATTAGTAATCATTCCCTCGGTGACATCGGGAGCAAAAGAACCGGACTATAACAAGCATCTCAGAATGGTGATGATAAAAGATGCTAAGAAACGTTTGTTATGGTTATTGGCCGGTTTGCTTATCACTTATCTGTTTATTTTCAACGGGCTATGGAGAGACTGGTCGGTTTGGGCGCTGATGTGTATAGACTTTTTCGGTCTTTGGGTGACATATATGTTGGTGCAGAAGTCACTAAGCATAAAAAATGCTGTTGCTGATAAAGTTTGCGGTGTTTTGCAAGAAGGTGGGTGCGATTCAATCCTCAAAACGAACGCTTCGTCTTTTTTCGGGATATTCAGCTGGAGTGAGATTGGTTTCACTTACTTTGGCGTTAGCTTATTGACAATGCTGATATGTCCATCGGCAATACACTGGCTTGCCTTAATAAACATCTGTTGTCTACCTTACACTGTGTGGAGCATCAGTTATCAGAAATTCGTTGCGAAACATTGGTGCACGTTGTGTGTATGTGTCCAGTTGTCGTTATGGTTGCAATTTCTATGCTACTTTTTCGGCCGGCATATTTCACCCGTCCTCCCTTTGAGTTTAGGTTTCTTCGCCTTAGGCGCGACATTCGTTTTAGTTCTGCTGTTGCTTAACCGAGTTTTGCCTCATTTTACAAATACTGATCAATAAACTGAAAACTATGAGTCTGGACACACAGTCTGTAACAATTGATAAAACCTCCGGTGAGAACGAAGACGTACTTAGTACGGCAACTAAACTTACTCCTCTTGAGTTGAACAATATCAAGATGGACGTGCGCCACACTGTGCTGACTCCGGATTATTTAGAAAAGTTAACCGAATCCGGACAGCAATCCTGATCAATACTCTATAGGTACGGAGTTAACCTTCTGTGTCCGTGTATCCTTCACGGATTTTATCTTAAACTCAGGACTGATGATTATTTCGGTCGTCAGCAGATATTGGTCTATCTTAGTATCGTAGTGAATATAATAATCTGAGGAGAATGTAGCAACTGCGTAACCCGAAGACAAAACATCCACATTCAATGACGACCAGTCGAAATAATGCTCAGTTTCGCGTTTTTTGCTTTTGTTGATATTTTTTCTTACAGTCTCTTTATCAACATTTTTTAAACTGAAAAAAGTGATACCTTCATCCTCAAAAAACGAGATTTGTTCATTGCGCTCTATGGCATCATAATATCTGATAACGAAATCTTTAATTTCCTGCCGTAATTCTGACCGTGACAATCTATTGAAATAATCGTTTTTCGGCGAACTGTAGGTTCGGGTGTCGCTATATTTTGCACTCTCATCCGCAACCGGCTGCATTTTCGGGGATTCTTCCACTACCTGTTCTTCATGCGCGGGTATAGGTACGTTAGCATGTTCCAGTTCAGTAAATAACTTATTTAAAGCAATATAAATAAGAGCGAATAAAAAACCGACAGCCAGACATAGTAGCCAAATATTCTTGTTGGAAGAATTGGTTTTCTTATTGTTAATGGCTACTGTTGACGCAGAATGTCTTTCGGGAACAGGAGTTTCTGGGATAAAAGTCGCCTTAGGACGCGAATCGGATGAAGATCCATATAGATTGGAAATTTTATGCTCGCGGTCGAATTTAGATAATTTGGTAGCTCTTCTAACCGCATCTATTGTTTTGTCAGTTACAAGTTCTTTCAAATTGTCGGCCAATTCACCTTCTCTCAATTCGGCAGCTTTCTTCGGATTCTGGCCGGTAAGACAATAATAGACTGTTGCCCCCAGAGCGTAAATATCCGCGGTAGGTGAGAATGTGGTTATACCCAAATATTGTTCAACCGGGGAGTATCCGTCGGAACAACCGAGCGTATTGATAGTTGACGTTGGCGACCCGTCATTGCTGTAATGTTTTGAAAGTCCGAAATCAATTAAAACAGGACGGAGCTCACCATCGTTGTTTCGAACGATCATTATATTGTCCGGTTTGATATCGAGGTGAGTCATGTTCCGTTCATGAAGCGCGGATACGGCATCCAAAACGGGCAGCATTATGTCAAGCATCTCTTTTTCTGAGAGCTTTCCTTTACGGCTTACGTAACTTCTCAATGATTCGCCATCGAGATATTCCATGACATAATACGCTGTATTATTAGCCTGGAAAATCTCATTGACCGACACTATATTTTTATGGCCGACTCCAACCTTCTGCAAACGCACTGCTTCAGAAATAAAATCTTTCAGCGAATTTTCTACCCGCTCTTTGGCAGGAGCTGAATAAACCACACGGTATGTTCCGGTTTCGCGTTCACAGTCGCTATTGATAAAATGTTCTTTAATCGCGAACCTAACCGGCATTTCCACATTGCCGACCCGAATGGTTGTAGATGCGAGGTAAGTGATCCCGAAGCCTCCTCGGCCAAGAACCTTCTCAATAACATAAACGTATTCGTTGCTGACTAATTTGTGACCCGGTTGTAAAGTCTTGTTTTCCATGCTTTCAAATTATTTTCATGCTCTATGTAGATGAAATCAATGGTTATGCTCGCCATGGTCGGCAGCCATTGAAGCGAGATAGAAGGCCTTGGCTATGACTATTTTAGCATCCGGCGTGAGTTCAGTCAAAGGAGATACTTCTATAAATCCCTGTTCTCTGTTTCCTGTGATGACTTCTACCGGTTCGAAGTGATACATTAGTTCCCCGTCCTCCTCTTCCGTGCCTTCAAGCACATAAATATAGCTTTTGCCGCCTGAAGAGACTACGGCATCCTCGGGCAAAGCATCGGTTTCGGTGCCTCCCGAGCGGATATATCCCGTAACGGCCATACCGGGAATCAATGTCGTTAGGTTAGCTCCCGTGAGGGCTACTCTGACATCAATGCCTTTTGTTTCCGGATCTATGGTCCTGTTTATCTCGGCAACGACTCCCTCCAAACGCATCGCGCCATTCGTCAGGTTCAGATCGACTTTCTGACCTTTTTCTATCTTGTCGATATCCTTTTCATAAACTTTAAGTAAGGCAAAGATTTTTCTATTGTCTGTCACCGTCATTATCGGAGTTGACATATCGGCAAACCCTCCCGTTTTGGCAAAAATAACACTCACAATACCGCCTATGGGAGCTTTTACCGCTGCCGTACCGGTGGAAGCAATGGCAGATCCGGGTGTAATACCTGCTTGTCGGAGTTGTCGCTCCAGTGCGGAAACGCGTGCAGTGGCGATTTTCATATCTGTACGCGCTTTTTCAAGATTGCGCTTAATTCCGGCACCCTGCTCTGCGAGTTTGTTCTGTCTTTCCAATTCCGACTGAGCCAACTCAAGCTCGTCAACTGCAATCTGATAATCCTGATTATAAGTAACGATATCAAGATTTTCAATCACGGCTACTGTCGTCCCTTTATTGACGAAATCGCCCTCTTTTACATTTATCTGCTTAACCACTCCTGAAAGCAGAGGCGATATTTCGGCTACGTCCTGCGGGTTTACGGCCAAAAAGCCGTTCGCTCGCATTCCCGAACCTATTTCACGTCGATCAAAGCTGCCGAGTTCGATTCCTACGGTCTTCATCTGCTTTTCCGACAACTCTATTTCGCCATGTTCTGCTTCGTGATTATGACCTGAATGTTCATGGTCGTGTTCAGATGATGAGGATCTTCCATTGCAGGCCGTCATTCCTCCCAGGAGTAAAGCCACGCAAGCGATGCTGTAGAAGTAAATATATAATCTTTTCATAATGTTCCTTTTAAAGTATTAATCCTGATGATAGTCTGATTATATTTATCGATACATTCGATATATTCCAAAATCACTTCGGAAGCAGTCTCCATATTTTGAATGTATTCCAGATAGTCTATTTCGCCCAGTTCGTATGAGACTTTTGCAAGACGGGCTATTTCATTAGCCTGTTCAATGCCTTCACTTTCGTAATAATCGAGCGAACCGCGAGATAATGCAAATTGTGCTTTTGCGTCGTCATATTCGCGCTGAAGTGCCATAGATTCGGCCTCGTTGTTCAGACGTGTTATCTCGACTTCCTGACGTGCGGCCAGCAAACGCGCTCGTTTCGCCCCGAAGAATAGCGGAACGGTGATTCCCACTTGAAATCCCATAAAATTGCCTTTTTCAAATCTCGGCCTGTCAACGTGATAGGGATTAAATCCTTTGATTAGAAGCTGGGTAGTTGCGGCAACAAAAAGTCCTGGCATGAATTCCTGCTTGGCAAGACCGAGATTTTGCTCGCTCCTGTTTAGCATCAGCTCGAGAAGGTGGCCGTGCAAGGTAGAATTCACGTCCAATGTTTCGGGCATATCCGGAAGTGTCAGCACTGTGAGCGTTTCCTCGGCCGGGACTACTTTTTCATTCAATCCTATCAGATTGGCAAGGAGCAGGCTGTTTTTTTCAACTTCTCCTTGAGCCTCCTGAAGATTTCTCCGACACCTGTCACTCAATCTGCCTGCATTTACAGCTTCAAGCTTGCTCGCATCGCCCGACTCGTATCTGGCCTGCGCTATTCTCCGGAAATTTGAGTAGGCATCGTCCAATTCTTTCAGAATCCTGACTTTTTGTATAGCGTAGACCAAAGAATAGTAGGCTGACGATATATCGGCTGTCAACTGATTCTTTTTTTCCAACAATTCTCCCTGAGCTAATGAATAATCGGCTTTCAGCACTTTGCGTTTGGCAATGTAGACTGTAGGGAATTCGAATTCCTGACTGAATTTAAGTCCATTTTCCATACTCCCACCACCTGTCGCATCCTGACTTAACTCTATGCCGGTATTGGGAGCGTCGAAAGAACTGCCTTTAAGCGTAGCCGCCTTATCGACGGAGAGTTTCCCCGCTTTATAGGACGGATTGTTTTCATAAGCTAAAGCCAGACATTCGTCCAAAGCGAGATGTCTCTCTTGAGCCACCGCAGAAAATATGAATAATGACAATATCAGATATGAAAGGCTCTTTTTCATGATTTTTCTTTCTTAGTGAATAATTCGTATATAGCCGGCAGGACAATCAGAGTGAGGATAGTAGCTGTAAGTAGACCTCCGATCACTACGGTTGCCAGCGGCCTCTGCACTTCAGCACCGTCGCCGTGCGACAATGCCATAGGGAGAAATCCTAATGAAGCCACAAGAGCTGTCATAATCACGGGTCGCAGACGCAATTCGCATCCGCGGACCACACGTTCGCGCACATTTCTGATCCCCTCCTTTTCATAAGCATTGAACTGTCCTACGAGTACTATACCGTTGAGGACCGCGACTCCGAATAGCGCTATAAATCCCACGCCTGCTGATATGCTGAACGGCATCCCTCTAAGCCACAGCGCAAGTATTCCGCCGATTAACGACAGAGGTACAGCGGAAAACACAAACAATGTCTCCCTGAAGTTTTTAAGAGTAGCGTAAAGCAGGCATATAATCAGCACCAACGCTAAAGGAACTGCTATCGAAAGACGCGAAGTAGCTTCCTTGAGATTTTGGAACTGACCGCCATAAGTATAGTAATATCCCGAGGGCATGTGTAGTTTATCCGATAGAATCGTTTCTACTTCGTCCATCACGCTCTGAACGTCCCGTCCGCGGACATTGAAACCTACATATATGCGCCTTTCGCCTTCGTCGTGGGTTATTTGCGAAGGAGCGTCGCGATATTCCACCGATGCTATTTGTCCCAGAGGAATCGATGCACCGCCGTCCGGCATAGGGACAAGGAGCTCTCTCACAGCCTCGATATCGTTGCGGATATCTCCATCCATTCTCACCGTCACGTCGAATGATTTTTCCCCTTCGTAAATGCTTCCCGCTTTCTCTCCGGCAAAAGCCATCGCCATCACACGGTTCGCATCATCCACAGTTATACCGTATGATGCCATTTTCGCACGGTCGTAGTCTATCTGTATCTGGGGCAAGCCCTGAACTTTTTCAACCGTAGGATCCGTCACTCCTTCAACATTTTTTATCAGAGATGCGACTTCGGATGCTATCGACGAGAGAACGTCAAGATTCTCTCCATAGATCTTAACCGCCACATCCTGTTTAATGCCGGTGATCAATTCATTGTTTCTCATCTGGATGGGCTGTGTCATTTCGGCCTCCATACCCGGAATGGCACTGAGTGCGTCCTCCATTAGCTCCATCAGCTCATCTTTTGTCTTGGCTGTTGTCCATTCCTTTTTCGGTTTCAATGCGATTAGCATGTCGGCTCGTTCCACAGGCATCGGGTCAGTCGGAATCTCTGCGCTGCCTATACGGGTGACGACCTGTTTCACTTCGGGAAATTGTTCTTTAAGAATCTTTTCAGCCAATGTCATTGTCTCCACCATCTGGGATAAAGATGTGCCTTGAGCCATGCTTACTTCAGCCGCAAAGTCACCTTCTTCAAGATTGGGGATGAATTCGCCGCCAAGACGACTGAATAACCACAAACTTCCGGCGAAAAGCAAAATCATAGAGACAATCAACGGTTTCCCATGATTTAAACAAAATGATAATACCGGACGGTATGCTCGGTGGAGGAATGCCATCATGCGGTCGGACAAGTTTTGCTTATGCACGCTTTTCTTGCTCAGGAATAGCGAAGAGGCCATCGGCACGTAAGTGAGCGACAAAATAAAAGCTCCAAGAATCGCGAAAAATATAGTAAGAGCCATCGGTCGGAAAAGTTTACCCTCTATTCCACCGAGAGTGAGGAGAGGCAGATAGACAATCATGATGATTATCTCTCCGAAAGCTGCACTGTTTCTAATGCGCGAGGCTGAATAAAACACTTCTTCGTCCATCTGGGGCTGTGTGAGTTGTTTCCCTCCATATTTAGCCTTGCTGACAAAAATGTGGTGGCATACGGCCTCGACTATAATTACAGCTCCGTCGACTATAAGACCGAAATCGATGGCACCGAGACTCATCAGATTGCCGCTAACGCCGAAAGCTCTCATCATACCGAAAGCGAAAAGCATCGACAACGGAATCACGGAAGCTACGACTAAACCGGCTCTCATGTTGCCGAGAAACAGGACAAGGATGAAAATGACTATCAGTCCGCCTTCGATAAGATTTCTGGCTATAGTTCCGGTAACACGGTTTACTAATTGCGTGCGGTCGATAAAGGGTTCGATCACAACGCCTTCAGGGAGCGATTTTTGAATCTGGGCTATCCGCTCTTTTACTCTCGCTATGACCTGCTGGAAATTTTCACCTTTGAGCATGATTGTTATACCGGCTACGACTTCACCTTCGCCGTTTCGCGTAACCGCCCCGTAGCGTGTAGCATGCCCTTCCCTGACTTCTGCCAGGTCACCTAAAGTCAATATAGCACCGCCTTGTGATCTTATGGGTATAGCCTTAAGATCTTCCATACTTTCAGCACGCCCTAGACCTCGGATGAAATATTGCGTGCTGTTCTTCTCGATATAGCTGCCTCCGGAATTGTCGTTGTTTGCGGCAACGGCATCATAAATATCGCTTATAGTAACGCCGGAGGCCTCGAGTCTTACGGGATCGACGGCTATTTCATATTGTTTTACAAAACCTCCCCAGCCGCTCACTTCAGCCACTCCTTCAGTGCCTGCCAACTGTTTCCTGACAATCCAGTCCTGGATGGTTCGCATATCCGACAGTGTATAGCGGTTTTCGTATCCTTCCGCTGGACGTACTGTGTAGTGGAAAATCTCGCCCAAGCCGTTGGCTATTGGTGCGAGGCTGACCGTCGCCTTATCTTCAGGGATGGCTTCTTCAGCCTCTTTAAGCGCCTGATTGACTTGTTCGCGCGCCCAATAGATATCGGCGCCATCCTTGAAAACCAATGTAATGACTGAAAGTCCGCTGCGACTTATGCTTCGGCGCTCTATCACGTCGGGAATATTGGCCAACGCCATTTCGATAGGAGTGGTAATGGTCTGTTCCACCTCCTGTGCTCCCAGGGAGGGTGCCTGAGCGATGACCTGAACCTGATTATTGGTGATATCGGGCGTAGAGTCGAAAGGCAGATTATATAGCGAATATCCTCCCCAGACTATCAAGGCTATTGTCAGAGCCCCGATTATAATTTTATGCTTAATACTGAAGCTAATTAATCTTTCAAACATTTTTTCGGTTTGTGTAATTACTCATGTCATTAAAGCGGAACAACCGCTCTATCATGTCTACCAAAAATCACGAAAAAAATGGCGAACCCCTCAGTTCTTGACTGTCTGCAGTGTATTTTTCTTGTCGGAATATACAGTCCGGTTCGGGTCGGCAGTATCCCGATATAAGATTGAAAGAGTCAATGCCGTCCTCGGATAGCGACGAAAGCAAAATGAAGCAGAAGATGTCGTTTCCGGTTATTCTGGTGTTATAGTCGTTGGGAACATCAAATGCGCCTTCTTCCGAATGATCGTTACATCCTTCTTCCGAATCATGAGTGACGATATCCGATTCCTGTTGTTCTACGCATATTTTGCCGTCATGATGGTGATGTGGTACAAACGGAATCGCATTGACGGAAATCACTCCCATCAACATCATCAACAACCCTATTATACGCCGCAGTCTCTGCATCGGTTGCAAAGTTAGCCATTTCATAACGTTTTTCAAAAGGAATTTATCGTTTCTGCTCTAAAAGGACTGTATAAACATGAAAGAAAAAATGTTGATTTTTTGAACTTTA
This sequence comes from Paramuribaculum sp., assembly GCA_022511125.1. GTDB lineage: Bacteria > Bacteroidota > Bacteroidia > Bacteroidales > Muribaculaceae > Paramuribaculum. Next base: position 2,800 of record JAFLSD010000013.1, on the reverse strand, counting down.
TCTGCCTTATAAGCCTTTTATAATAAACGGAAATACTTATGTGCGACAAAAAGACTATATACGCCCGATTTCATAATGTGGCTACTCTTCATCCCGACGCAATTGCTGTCATTCAGGATGATAGATCGGTGACTTTTGCCGAACTAGAACGCCTTATCGACTCTATCATCGACAAATTCGACGGCAAAAAACATAAGTTGATTGGGATAGTGATGCAGCATGGCATTATGCAGATTGCTGCAATGCTTGCTGTCCTTAAAAGCGGAGCCGGTTATGTTCCGGCCGAGCCTTTCCTGCCCGCAAAACGCAGGGATTATATGATGAAAACCGCTTGTGTTTCTCTGATTATCGACGATGACTTTTGTCGCGATTTGCCCGAGGACGCACCTGTATTTGAGGATCGTTCCGAGCCTGACGGAATTGCTTACGTACTTTACACCTCAGGCACTACAGGTAAACCGAAAGGTGTTGTGGTCGAAAATCATTCGGTCGTGAATTATGCTGAAGCTTTCGAAGCCGAAATGAAAGTGGGAATCGGAGATGTGATGCTGCAGTATTCGGTTTGTTCTTTCGATATATTCGTAGAGGAGGTTTTCGCATCGTTGCTTAACGGAGTAGCACTTGCCGTTCCGACACCGGAAATTCACAACGGCCCTCTCGCCGGATTGATGGAATTCTGCAAACGCCATGGGGTGACAATACTCGACGGTTTCCCTTATCTTATAGCCGATATCAACAAAGACATTTCGTTGCTTCCTCCTACCGTGAAACTTATCATAAGCGGCGGTGACGTAGTGCGTGAAAGCTATATCACCAATCTGAAAGACAAAGGAATAAAGATATATAATACTTACGGACCCTCCGAAACGACCGTTTGTTCCAATTATTTCAGAATTGATAATGCAGCCGCTTTGGACGACGGCACTTACCCCATAGGCAAATCTGTAAAAGGAGTGGAGGTTAAAATACTCGGTAATGATCTACTGCCGGTCGCTCATGGTGAAGAAGGTGAGATATGTATCTTTGGTAAGGGAGTAGGTCGAGGTTATTTAGGAAATCCTCCGGAACAGGCAAATTTCATAACACTTCCCGACGGAACGCGCTTTTACCGGAGCGGAGACGTTGGCTACGAGCGACCCGACGGCAACATAGTTTTTCTTCATCGCCGCGATGACCAGGTAATGATTTTAGGCAGAAGGGTGGAGCCGGAAGAAGTGGAAAATGTGCTCAATGAATACAGAGGCATAGAACGTGGTGTCGTCCACGCTTTCATCGACCAGGGCGGATTGCACTATTTAGTGGCTTATATCGTTCCCCGAGCAGGATTTTCACTCACGGATCTAAAAAGCTGGATGAAATCCAAACTTGTGGATTTCATGATTCCTGAATTTTTTGTGTCGTTGAAGCATATTCCGATCACCCACCGTGGCAAACTTGATGTGAACGCTCTCCCCATAGTTCTCAAAGAAGCTGAATACAAATGATTGAATTCAAGCAAATAAAGGACATCACGTCGCTGATGCTGTGGCGCAAGGAAGTGATCACAGATGTTTTTGCCGCAGACCCTTCCAAAGAGCTGCTCGATAGCAACAGGCAATATTATGAACGCCACATCAAGGACGGTACTCACCTCGCGTTCGTTGCGGTGCGGAACGGACAGGAAGCGGGATGCGGTTCGATTTGTCTGAGTGAAGAGCTGCCCTCTCCCGACAATCCCGACGGGAAATGTGCATATATTATGAATATCTATGTCAGAAAGCCTTTCCGCGACCAAGGAGTAGGACATGCTATTGTAAAAATGCTGATTGAGAAAGCAAAATCGCTCGCCTGCGACAAAATTTATCTCGAAACGACATCCGACGGACGACCCGTTTACCGTTCACTCGGATTTCGCGACATGCCCGATATGATGAAATATTATGATACAGAAATTTAACATCGACGACATAGCGTGCGACCTCGTAAAATACGGCGATGCCGCAAAGATAGCCTACATGATTTATCCCGGAGTTGAACCGCTTCCGGCATCGTGGATTCAGCAAACAGCAGTTTCTTTCGATGTATCGATAGCTGTTTTGTATGTGCCGGGCGATCAATGGGATAACTATCTCACACCATGGCCCGCTCCTGGCGAAACTAAAAATAGCAATCCCTTCTTAGGTCAGGCAACTGAATTTTTACAAAGGCTTAAAAACGAGATAATCCCTGAAGTAGAAAAACGATTGGGGATGTCAGTGGAACCCGAACGCAATCTAATAGGAGTATCGCTGTCAGGATTATTTACTCTATGGCAGTGGCTCTTAGGACAAACGTTCAAATCCATTGCATGCCTTTCAGGCTCTTTCTGGTATCCCGGATTTATCGATTGGTTTATGAAGCAACCACTTACCGGCAAGGAGGGGCAGGCTTTCTTTCTATTAGGAAAAAAAGAACCCGGTGCATGGCTGAAGGAATATCGTTCGGTAGGTAAAAACACAGAGGCTATCGTCGATAGGCTCAAATTATCTGGCATAGCTACCGATTTCGTATGGGTTCCGGGCGACCACTTCGCCGACCCTCTCGGCCGTGCGCATCTCGCCTTTCAAGCCCTATTTTCATAAATTCAATATCCCTTTAGCAGATTATAATAAAAAACTATCGCCCCTCTTTGCAGGAACGCCACATGTTATTACCGCCCCTAACACCCTACAGATCATCCCCTACAATAAATTTATTGCTGCCCTTTTGTAGGGACGCTACATGTAGCAGTACTGTCCCAAGAAAATATTAACATATAACATGCTGTCTATCAATTTTATTA
>JAFLSD010000012.1 GCA_022511125.1 Paramuribaculum sp. | reverse complement strand
GAAAAGTCCATCTTTTCTCGGTTTTCGTGTAATTGCTTTTATTGAAGTCATATATCTCTGATTTTATTTGGTGTAAGTAGGTGTAAGCAGGTGTAAGCAGGTGTAAGCAGGTGTAAGCAGAGGTATATTTAGTGTAAGCAGAGGGTAAGCAAAACTGATTATTTGGCTCATTTAATGCGGTCAAGTGAACGAACCTCTTAAGCGCAATTCAGGCTGTAACCACCTTTATTTCGGTGAATTACAGCCTGAAGTAAAGAGTTAATATATCGGATGCTTAATCCTCTATAGCTGCCTGGGCGGCTTAAATATTATTCAAATATTCAATCACTTACGATTTCCGTGTAAGCAGAGGGTAAGCGAATATTTGTTTAATATTTAATCTTAAAGACTTAGAGATCAATCTTTTGGATTAACTTATTCTTCGATAGCAGCTTGGGCGGCGGCTACGCGAGCGATGGGCACGCGGTAAGGCGAGCAGCTTACATAGTTCATGCCAAGTTTAGCGCAGAACTTAACAGAAGATGGTTCACCGCCATGTTCACCACAGATACCTACTTTGAGTTCGGGTTTAACGGCACGTCCTTTTTCTGTTCCCATGCGAACGAGCTGTCCAACACCTTCCTGATCGAGCACTTCGAACGGATCGGTTTTGATGATACCGTGTTCCTTGTAGAATTTGAGGAACTTGGGTGCGTCGTCGCGCGAGAATCCGAATGTCATCTGCGTCAAGTCGTTTGTTCCGAACGAGAAGAAGTCAGCAACAGTTGCGATTTCGTTTGCACAAAGGGCAGCGCGAGGCACTTCAATCATCGTACCTACTTTGTAAGGCACGCTCTGTCCTTTTTCTTCGAATACTTTCGCTGCAGTGATGTGGATCACGTCGGCCTGGTTCTGGATTTCCTTGAGCGAACCAACAAGAGGAATCATAATTTCCGGATGTACGTCGATACCGCGTGCTTTTACTGCAAGAGCAGCTTCGATGATAGCACGAGTCTGCATTTCCGTGATTTCCGGATAGGTGATACCGAGACGGCAACCGCGGTGACCGAGCATCGGGTTGAATTCTTCGAGGCTGTCAACCTTAGCTTTTACTTCTTCGAGTGTCAATCCCATTTCAGCCGCGAGTTCTTTCTGAGTAGCAGTCTGATGAGGAACGAATTCGTGCAACGGCGGGTCGAGGAGACGGATTGTTACGCCATATCCATCCATTGCTTCAAAAATTCCTTCAAAGTCGCCGCGCTGCATCGGGAGTAGCTTAGCAAGAGCTACACGGCGTCCTTCAACGTCGGAAGCAAGAATCATTTCACGAACTGATTTGATTCTGTCGCCTTCAAAGAACATGTGCTCCGTGCGGCAAAGACCGATACCTTGTGCTCCGAAATGACGAGCCTGCTTAGCATCGCGCGGGGAGTCGGCATTTGTACGTACGAGAGTCTTGGTATATTTAGCAGCGAGGTTCATAACAGCTCCGAAGTCGCCACCGAGTTCTGGTTCTGTTGTCGGAACCTGACCGTTGTAAACTTCTCCTGTTGAACCGTTGAGAGAGATCCAGTCGCCTTCTTTGAAGACTTTGCCTCCCATTTCAACTGTTTTCTCTTTATAGTCGATTCTTATTTCTCCTGCACCTGAAACACAGCATTTACCCATACCGCGTGCAACAACGGCAGCGTGAGATGTCATACCGCCGCGCATTGTGAGGATACCTTGAGCTACAGCCATACCGCGAAGGTCTTCAGGTGAAGTTTCGATACGGACGAGAACCACTTTCTTTTTCTTTTCAGCCCATGCTTCTGCATCTTCAGCCGAGAATACGATCTGACCTGTAGCAGCTCCCGGAGATGCGGGAAGTCCTTTTGCTACAACAGCAGCGCGTTTGAGAGCGGCTTTGTCGAAAACGGGGTGGAGGAGTTCGTCGAGTTTCTGAGGCTCCATGCGCATGAGGACAGTCTTTTCGTCGATTTCACCTGCACGGAGGAAGTCCATTGCGATTTTGACCATAGCGGCACCGGTACGTTTACCGTTACGTGTCTGAAGCATCCAAAGTTTGCCGTCCTGGATGGTGAATTCCATGTCCTGCATGTCTTTGTAGTGGTCTTCGAGCTTGTGAGCGATCTCGATGAGCTCGGCAGCACAAACGGGCATAGATTCTTCGAGCGAAGGATATTTGCTTACGCGTTCTTCTTCGCTGATACCCTGAAGGGCGGCCCAGCGGCGCGAACCTTCAACTGTGATCTGCTGAGGTGTGCGGATACCGGCAACGACGTCTTCACCCTGTGCGTTGATAAGATATTCGCCGTTGAATATGTTTTCACCCGTAGCTGCATCGCGTGAGAAAGCCACACCGGTTGCGGAGTTATTACCCATGTTACCATAAACCATAGCCTGTACGTTAACGGCAGTACCCCATTCTTCGGGTATCTGGTTCATGCGGCGGTACAGAATAGCGCGTTCGTTCATCCAGCTGTCAAATACAGCGCAGATGCCTCCCCAGAGCTGTTCCCAGGCACTTTCGGGGAAGTCTTTGCCAGTGAAATCCTTAACAGCGGCTTTGAAGAGTTTAACGAGGTTTTTGAGGTCTTCAACATCGAGCTCCGTGTCGAGTTTCACCCCTTTCTGTTCTTTGACTTTCTCCATGATTTCCTCGAAAGGATCGATGTCGTTTTTGCTCTTCGGTTTCATTCCGAGCACAACGTCACCGTACATCTGCACGAAACGACGGTAGCTGTCCCATGCGAAACGCGGGTTTCCGCTCTTAACTGCGAGCTGTTCTACGGTAGCGTCGTTCATACCGAGGTTGAGGACAGTGTCCATCATACCGGGCATCGAAGCGCGAGCTCCTGAACGAACCGATACAAGCAGAGGATTCGAAGGATCGTCGAATTTTCTTCCAGTGAGGCCTTCAACGTGTTCGATAGCCTTTTTGACATCGGCAGAAATACGTTTAACGACTTCGTCCTTGCCATACTGAGTGTATTCGGTACAAACTTCAGTAGTGATGGTGAAACCCGGAGGAACGGGCATACCGAGCAAATTCATTTCGGCGAGATTGGCGCCTTTACCTCCGAGGAGGTTACGCATAGAGGCATCGCCTTCCGCTTTGCCGTCTCCGAACGTGTAAACTCTTTTCATTTGTTGGTAAATGTTTAAGATTATATAATATTTTGAGTAATAAAAATTCAGTTTGTAGCTACGTGCTTTATTTTCCGTAACTGTAGCGCAAATTTACGTAAAAAGTCCCGTATGTTAAATTATTTTGCGTTTTTTTCTCTCGTCGGGGATATGAATAGAATAAAATAGTTAGTTTTGCAATAAGAATTGAAAAATATTCAGACGGTGTCAAGAAAGAGAAAAGAACTGCCCACGTTAGAGGGCGTGGAAATAAGCGCTGTAGCAGCCGAAGGTAACAGCATAGCGCGTGTAGACGATAAAGTAGTGTTTATACCTTATGGTGCGCCGGGAGATAAGGTGACCGTGAAAATCGACCGTAAAAAGAGCCGGTATTCTGAAGGTCATATAGTTGAAATAGAACAGCCTTCTACAATCAGAATCGCTCCTTTGTGCGAGCACTTCGGAACTTGCGGAGGGTGCAAATGGCAGCATCTGCCATACGAATTTCAATTGGAATGTAAACAACAACAGGTGATTGACGCTCTGGAACGTATAGCGAAAGTGGAATTGCCCGAGATATCCCCGATTTTAGGTTCTGAACGTATCTGGGAATACCGTAACAAAATGGAATATACCTTCTCTAATAAAAAATGGCTCACATTCGAGCAATTAAGGAGCGGAGAAGAGTTTCCTAAGAGGGACGCGGCCGGCTTCCATATTTCGGGCGCTTTCGACAAGGTGTTGGATATCAACAGATGTTGGCTTCAGGACGATATATCAAATCGCATCAGGAACTTTATAAAACGATTCGGTATTGAACATGGATATAGTTTTTATGATCTGAAGGCGCAGCATGGATTTCTGAGGACTTTGATGATAAGGATTTCGTCGACCGGTGGGATTATGGCCGTGATGGTGTTCGGCGAAGCAGACGAGTTGAAGATCTCAGAACTTCTCGGAGCGGTAGAAAATGAATTTCCGGAAATAACATCGTTGTTGTATGTTATAAACACGAAAGTGAACGATACCATCGGCGACCAGGAGATACTTATCCGGAAAGGAAAGCCCTATATCGAAGAGGAGATGGAGGGTTTGAAATTCCGCGTCGGAGCAAAATCTTTCTATCAGACGAATTCTCGCCAAGCTTACGAGCTGTACAAAGTAGCACGTGAATTTGCCGATCTTACAGGCAAAGAACTGGTTTATGATCTCTATACCGGAACGGGAACGATAGCCAATTTTGTGGCCAGAAAGGCGCATAAAGTCATTGGCATCGAATATGTGGAGGATGCGATAGCCGACGCGAAGCTCAATTCGGAGGTGAACGGTATCGGAAACACTCTTTTTTATGCCGGGGACATGAAGGATGTTCTGACCGATGAATTTGTCAGAGAACATGGTGTGCCGGATGTAATGATAGTGGATCCTCCGAGAGCCGGAATGCACGAGGATGTCGTTGACGTGATAAAGCGGGCGAAGCCTCGAAGAATAGTTTATGTAAGCTGTAATCCGGCCACTCAGGCAAGAGACTTGGCGCTCTTAGACGAATTGTACAGAGTGACGCGTGTCCAGCCCGTCGACATGTTTCCCCATACTCAACATGTGGAAAACGTGGTAAGACTCGATCTGAGGGATTAGTCGGGGATTCGGTCGGCCAGTGCGAGCGTTGAGTTGAAATAGCGTGGGTCGTCCGAGACTTCCTTGCCGATGAAATCGACGTGTGGGACAGGCTCTTCAGCCGTTTTCAGCTCTATTTCCGCGACCGCGAGACCTTCGAGATGACCATGATATTCGTCGACCATCCAGGGGCCAACGAGCCAGCGGGTTTTGCTGAGAATTGAAGTACGCGCACATTTCTGCAACATTTCTTCAGCATCAGAAACGGGTATCTCATATTCCCATTCGTCGCGTACTACGTCGAGATTACGCGTCTTTACCGTAAGGAAAGCCTTATCGTCGGTAATGCGCAGACGTACGGTAGCATCGATAGCAGCAGAAATATATGCCTGCCGCATTTCCTCTTTTCTTTCGGCCAATTGCTTGTATGATTGGTCGGTAACTAAAAATTTACGTTCTATTTCCTTTGCCATGGCGCAAATTTAGCAAATAATCTTTATTTTTGCTGAAAAATCTACGTTAGAAGAAATGATAGAGATAGGGAAGAAAAATAAGCTGAAAATTGAAAAATTCACTGACCACGGAGCATATCTGACCGACGGCACGGATAGGGTGTTGTTGCCCAGAAGGTATCTCTGGGGGACAATGAGATTGGGTGAGGAAATCGATGTGTTTGTTTATACCGATTCAGAGGATCGTCCGGTAGCGACAACCGATCTGCCGGTTGCGGAGGTCGGTGAACTTGCTTATCTCGAAGTTGTGGGCACTAACCGTTTCGGGGCATTTTTGGATTGGGGTCTTCCGAAAGATCTACTCGTTCCGTTCAGCGAGCAAAAGGCCAAAATGAGGACGGGAGGACGGTATCCTGTCTATGTCTATCTTGACGATGCGTCGAAGCGTGTCGTGGCCTCGGCTAAAATAGGCAAGTTTATCGGGAATGCTTATCCCGATATGAAACGGGGGGATGAAGTGGACGCATTCGTTTATGAAAAGAGCGAGTACGGTTGGAAAGTAGCTGTCAACAATCTCTATCAAGGTATGATTTACGATAATGAGATTTTTGTGCCGGTGCGAGTCGGGGATAAATTCGGAGCCACAGTGAAAAATGTGAGGGATGATGGGAAAATCGATTTATTGCTGGGCGAAAAGTCGGTGAAGAGAGTGGCCGATTTGGCATCCAGGATCTTGGCAGATTATAAGGCAAACGGCAATGTTCTGACTGTGAATGACTCATCCACGCCGGAGGATATAAAATCGGAATATCAGTGCAGTAAAAAAGATTTCAAGAAAGCGTTGGGGCAGCTGCTGAAAGAGAGGATGATCGATTTGGATAGTGTGAGAAAAGGATAGAAGTAGCATACCTGCGAACTTCAATATTTCGAGGGGAGTAGATGTTAAATAAGTTTAAATCTATGAGAGGCTAATCGATTTAATTTCCTGATGTTTAGGGATAAAGGGTGGGCAACTTTTAGCGTATAGGCCAAATTCGCAGATTGAGGGCGGATATCGATATTAATTTTGCAGCGATTCCTTTGCGGCATGTTAGATGCATGACAGCACAGAGGATGAGCGAACATTGACATATTGGAAAAAGATTGATTTTAGCGGATTGCGGAATTAGGTTTTTTTGAAATTTCGGAAAAATATATAATTTTGCATCTGCAAACCTATCTCGAAGCCCCGGGAGCGGGGATAGGGGGAGGGTAAGCGGACATAATGAATGCGTTACTAAGCGCTTATTCTTGATCATCTGAAATTCTCGCAAAATTTCATTTTATCGTCAAGGATTGGGCAACGGTAGACGCCTGTGGATATGATAATTCCGTTGAGGGAGGACATGGGAATGTCCCCTTTTCGGCATATCATATTTGCGTGGGGCTTCTACGTTGTCGTCTGACGATAAATGGGCAATGCGAGAAGCCTCAGATGATAGGACGGCAACGAGTACAGACACCACGCATTTTCTTTTCTGTAAAGGCCTGAATCCGGGAGTCTATAGGGCGGAAAATAAAAAAGATGAAAAAGATTGGTTTATTTTTATCTCTGATGTTGGCGGTATTGTTCTGCGCACAGGGTTTATGGGCTGCATCGCCAAAGAAAGTGGCAGTCTATGTGGAGGGCGATGTGACGACGGGCGAAGCAAATGTGGTAAATTCAGCAGTGATGTCGAGAGTATCGAACAGCAAAGATTATCAAGGCTTTGAACGGAACAGGGAGTTTATCAACGCTTTGATGAAAGAGCATGATTATCAGCTTTCAGGAGAGGTGTCGGATAAGGAAATCCGCAAGATAGGCGAACGGTTCGGCGTGGACTATGTGATAACTGTGGTGGTGACAACCGATGACGAAAGCACCTATATGGACGCGAGGTTGCTGAATTTAGAGAGCGGGCAGGTGATTAAGAGTGTAAATTCAGATCGCGAGGGAACGGGTCTGAAAGTGTTGAAACCCTTGGCAAATAATGTTGCGTATAGATTGTTATCACAAAAATCCAGATAAGTTATGAAAAAGATTATAGTATTATTGTTAGCTATTTTGGGGTTAGTTACGTTTGAGACTGAGGCTCAGAGGAGACCGTTAAGATATGTAGCCGTTTATGTCGAGGGAAGCAGTGACATTGACGATACTGACAGAACCGTTATAAGTAGCACATTCGTAACGGCCTTGTCTTTAAGCGACGATTACCAGCCAATTGAAAGAACCGAAGAGTTTGAAAGAGCTTCACAAAAAGAGGGTGATTATCAGTTGGAAAATGTAAGGGAAAAGGAGATAGCTAAATTGGCAGGCGATAAATTCGGTGCTGATTATTTGGCTCTTATAACTGTTCAGGAGAGAAGACGCGAAATGTTTATTGCCGCAAAATTGATAGATATCAAAACAGGACGTGTAATCAGATCATGCAATGAAATCGGTTATCCCCAATCGTTGCAAGAGTTGCGTGATCTTGCGAAAGAGGCAGCGAGGAAGCTTGTTGGTTCGTCAAGTAGATATACAAGTTCATCTTCTACGAACAGTAATAACTCGTCTTCGCAGAATTATGGGATATATGACACTCAAGTGGTTTTGAATAATTATTCAAAGTATCAAGAAGCTGAAAGGCGAATGGAACAAGCTAATCAAAAATGTCAAAGAGAATTCGCTCAATTAGAAAACGAGTTTAATGATTTGTATAATTACTTCCAAACACTTAGCGAATACGACAGTAATAGAGATTATGTTAGTCAATCTCTACAGAATAAGAGTAAAGAAATAGAGCAGTATCAACAAAGGGCAATGCAAGATCTACAGAGACTACAGGAACAATTGATGACACCAATACAAAAAAATGTAATGTCTTGTTTGGAATCTATAAGTGCCTCTAAAAATATGATAATCTATGGCAAGGAACAAACTCCCATTGGAGTTAGAGGAACAGATATCACACAGTTAATAATCGATAAATTAAATAGAGAGTATGCGTATTAAATGTTTAATGCTGTTGTTGTTAAGTTGCAGCTTTTTAATCTCAAAAAGTGAAGAAACTAACTCTAAATATGGAGTTGTAGATTATGATGCTGCGTTGCTGTCCTATCCGGAAATGATTTTAATCGGCCAAAAAATAGATTCGTTACAGAAGAAAACAGTAGATCAACTGGCTCCGAAATATCAAGAGCTTACTCAAATCAATGGCGAAATGGATATCGCTTTCCAAAAATCCGATTCAATCAAATATAATTCTTTGAGAGAAGACGGTGCTATCATTTATCAAGAAATCAAACTGATTGAGCAAAGAGCTCAAAAATCTGAAAATGAATTGAAAGCTCAAACTCAAAAATACATTAATCAGTTAGATACGATTATCAGTAATGTCGGCAAAGAACAGGATATCACATTGATTATGCCAAAATCACCTGCTTCAGTTTCGGTTATGAATATTATGTACGGTCTTCCTCCGATGGTTCTTCAAAAACCACTTTATTACAGTGAGCCCGCAGTTGATTTAACAGAGATAGTGATAAAGAAAATTGAAGAAAGAAATAAATCTATAGAATCTTCAAAATCAGCATCATCAGGGAAATCAGCAGGTTCTTCTCAAACATCTAAGAATCAAAAGAAAAAATAAAAATTTAAACGATTCTTGTACGGCAAGCGACGAGTGGTCGATGACCTACGGATTCAAGTGATGTGAGATCGCGGCGCGATGCGCGGCTATTCTTGATGTTGATTTTGTACCTCGGGTTGCGTTCAGCTACGTTGAACTGACCCGAGCCTCGTTATCTGTCGCTGCTCTGCAGCGGGCTGCCGCGGATGCGGTTGTGTTGCAGGGGGTTGGGGTCGGACGCTACATGTAGCGTCTCTACAAAAATAAAAGGAATAATGCATTGGGCTACAGGGTGTTAGAGGCGGACGTTACATGTGACGTCCCTACAAATGAGGGGTGTGGTGAAAGGGTATTAACGATTCTTGCAGAAACGTTTTGTTTTGATGGTTTACCGGGGATTGGCGGGTGTGGCCGCCATCCCCGGCTATTGCCAATGAATCCTGCGGATTCGGCAGATGGTGCATAAGGTTTCGGGATTGAGAGAGGTTAAAAGATGAAAGTTATTGGGTCAGATTGCGACGGGGATGTAGTGAAGTACCTACGGCACTTTTTTATCGGAAAAGTTAGGTGTTCCCCGCACGCGGTAGCGTACGGGGTTACTTATATATCGTCCCTTAACGGGACGTGGAGTGTGTCGCTGCTCTGCAGGGGGCTGCCGCCAAAGCGGCATTATAAGATAAGGGATGATATGGCGGAGGGTGTGGGTGTGATGTAGCACAGCTCCGCCGTGCGGATGGCTGGAGAGGGCGTGTCCGCCGGCGCATGCTGCCGGCGGTTAATCAAAGTAACGATGGCTCCGCCATCTTTGGCGTACGGGGTTACTTATATTTCGTCCTTTGACGGGACGTGTTGGAGGTTGGGAGTGAGGATTTTTTGCGGGTTTGGGTTTTTTGCGTATTTTTGTGAAAAATAATAAACAACTAATCAATACCGTTATGGAAAATAATAGCGAACTGATAAAATCGGTGATAGAGAAGGCCGAAAAATGGTTGGGTGACGCTTACGACGCCGAGACCCGCGAAGAAGTGAAAAAGATGCTCGAAGCTGAGGATAAGACTCCTCTGATCGACGCTTTCTACCGCGACCTGGAGTTCGGTACCGGTGGATTGCGCGGTATAATGGGAGCAGGCAGCAACCGCATGAATATCTACACAGTGGGTGCGGCCACTCAGGGTTTGGCCAACTATCTGAAGGAAGCTTTCGCCGATCTTCCCCAGATTTCGGTAGCCGTGGGTCACGACGTGAGAAACAACAGCCGTAAGTTCGCTGAAATCGTGGCAGACATATTTTCGGCAAACGGTATAAAGGTGTATCTGTTCGATTCGTTTCGTCCTACTCCGGAACTTTCGTTCGCCATTCGTCATTTGGGCTGTCAGTCGGGCGTGAACATCACGGCTTCGCACAATCCGAAAGAATACAACGGCTATAAGGCTTACTGGGAAGACGGCGCACAGATAATCGCTCCCCACGACACAAACATCATCGACAACGTGAATAAGATCCGCGGTGTGGAAGATATCAAATTCGAGGGCAACAATGATTTGATCGAAATCATCGGCAAGGATGTAGACGACGTTTACCTGGCTGAAATAAAGAAACTGCAACTGAGTCCGGAGGCTGTGGCGAAACATCACGACATGAAGATAGTCTATACTCCGATTCACGGTACAGGAGTGAAACTCATTCCGGAGTCGCTCGCCAATTTCGGCTTTACCAACATAATCCACGTTCCGGAACAGGATGTGACTGACGGCAATTTCCCGACGGTAGCCTCGCCCAACCCGGAGGTACCCTCTGCCATGGCGATAGCTATCGCTAAAGCTAAAGAGGTGGGCGCAGACTTAGTGATGGCATCTGACCCGGACGCCGACCGCGTGGGAGCAGTCATCAAAGTGGGCGACGACTATGTGCTCCTCAACGGAAACCAGATCGTGATGATCCTCCTCAACTACATCATGACGCGCAACGCTGAATTAGGCAAACTGACGGGCAACGAGTATATCGTCAAGACTATCGTGACTACGGAAACAATCAAGTCGATAGCCGATAAGAACAATATCAAGATGTATGACTGCTATACAGGCTTCAAATGGATAGCCGCAGTGATACGCGACAACGAGAATACAGCCCGTTATCTGGGTGGAGGCGAAGAGAGCTATGGCTTCCTTGCAGAGGACTTCGTGAGGGACAAAGATGCCGTATCGGCAGTTTCGCTCCTGGCCGAAGCCGCAGCGTGGGCCAAAGAAAAGGGTATGAACTTCCTCCAGATGCTTCAGGATATCTATATCAAGTACGGTTTCTCCCGCGAGGCCGGAATCTCGCTGGTTCGCCAGGGTAAAAAAGGCGCAGAGGAAATTCAGCAGATAATGAAAGATTTCCGCGCCAATCCTCCGAAAACCATAGGCGGCAGTCCGGTGATTACAATCAAGGATTACGAGACGCTGACAGCGACCGACGCGGTGAGCGGCAACACGGTGAAAATCGACATGCCGGTCACTTCAAACGTGATCCAGTACTTCACCGAGGACGGCACGAAGATATCCGTCCGTCCGTCGGGCACAGAGCCTAAAATCAAATTCTATGTTGAAGTGCGCGGTAAAATGGAATCGGCAGCCGATTACGACAAGGCTATCGCCGAGGCCGATGCGAAAATCGAACAAGTGAAAAAAGATTTAGGTGTAGACTGACGAAAGAAATGAATCTGAAACGAATGGCAGCCGTCGTAATGGCGGCTGCTTTTATAAGCTTAGCGTCGTTGGCTCAGGAGAAGCCCGTATTGCTCAACTATCCGGCAGGCTACAGGGTGGTGGATATGAGCGAGAGCCAGAACGTTGCGGCACTCAACGAAATTGCCGCCCGCATCAAGAAGGCCAAGGAGGAGAGCAAAATCTACACGATAGTGTGCAGGGGCTATTCAGCTCCCGAGAGCGACAACGCGATTACGAGAAACATAGGCCGCTCCCGCACGGAGGAGCTTGCCGAGCAGTTTGTGGAAAAAGGCCTGGTACGTTACCGCAACGTTGTGTTTCAGTTCGAAGGCATAGGCTGGAATATCTTGCGGCAACAAGTGGAACGTTCAGAGATGCCATATCGCGACGAAGTGCTTCAGATCCTGTCGCGTCCGGACGAAATCGTGATGAGCAACGTGCACGACAATCAGGCTCTGATCGTGGAAGGACTCAAGAAAATCGACAACGGCAGAGTGTGGCATGAAATTAAATATACGGTTATTCCGGTGATAAGAAACACTCTGTATGTCACCTCGTCGGGCGGCTCGAAATGGTCGCTGCGATATAACACCGGCTCCAATGCGCTCAATCCGACCTACGACGGCAACCGGCGCAAGACCGAAGAGATAGCACAGGCTCTAAAAGAGGGTCAGAGCATCACGATAGCCTATTCGCCCAATCCGGGAGGGGACAACGGAATCTATCGCAACATCGCTGAAACACGAGCAAAAAATCTTGCTGCCTCTTTGATAGAAAAGAGCGGAGCGAGCCGGAATAAGATAAGCTATACGATGAGTAACGACGGCTGGCAGGATCTAAGGAGTCTTATAGCCCAACAGAAGGAACCATGGAGCCAGGAAGCACTTGACGTAATAGACAATTACCGCGAGCACCTTTTGCGTTCAAGTAAGTCGGCCGACGACGTAAAGCTCAATCTTCTGAAAAAATTAGACGGCGGGAGGGTCTACGAATCGATGAAAACGACAATGTTTCCCTTGATAAACAACATCCTTCTCGTTGAAGTCAAAACGGAGTGACATCAAGGGGATTTACATTTTTATGTGGGGAAAAAGTGTAAATATATAACACTTTTACGGGGGAATAAGTGTAGAGATACTACATTTTTATGGGGGAATAGTAGCGGAAACTTCACACAAGATGATATAAAAGAGATGGTGCTCCGCATATCGGAGCACCATCTCTTTTGCCTTGGCAGGGATATTATCTCTTTTTGGGCTGCAGAGACAGTCGGTACTGGACTGAGAAGAGAAAATAGCGGGGGAGTACGTTGGTATAGGAAACCACACGGCCGGCGCCATTGACAGTATAGCTGACGTTGTTGAGAGTATGGAGCATATCGTAGCCATCGACCATGAACACCCACTTTGTGTTGCGTGGAGGAGTGTAGGCGAGGCGGATGTTCCAGACGGGATCGGTGGTGTCGAGTTGCTCCGTTCCGTAACCGCTACGGGTATAGCACATGAAGTCAGTGTTGACCGAAAATCCTTTCGGGAGATTGATCTGAGCAGTCACTCCGCTTGTCAGGTGAGTGGCGTTAAGAGTGATGAAATCTTCCTGGTCGGAAGTAGTGTAACGGTTGGCCAAATCGCAGCGCACTCCGAGATTGGAATTGCCCACCTTCCATGAGAATTTGAAATTCTGCGAGATACGACGGTTGTTCACTCTTGTCTGAACGGGCTCTTCGACATTTACCCCGATCATATCGGTGTAACGTGTAAGGTCCACTTCCGAGTAGGAGTCGATGGTAAATTGCTTCGACTTGCCGAATTGCCATTTGAGCTCGTTGGTGAACGTGAAGCTGCGGTTGCCGCCGACGTTATACATCTTGTTGTGGCGCACACCGGTCTGCGAGTTATAGGTATATCCACGTGTGAGGGCGTTGAGTGTGTACCAGTAATTGAAATAGACGATGTTGTCCACCGCATAGGAAGCGGGCATCCAGTTCCAGCGGAAATGATGGCGATGAAAGATCTGCTGTTTCAAGTTGGGATTGCCTAAATAGATGTTAAGCGGGTCGGAATCGTTTATCACGTCGACCATATCGAACATGTCGGGGAGCTCCGGGCGTGATATGAAGGCGTACATGATGTCGTTGGTGTATTTTGCCATCTGCCCTTCACCCCGTCGACGGAAGGCGAAAGAAAAACGCGAGCTCCACCAGTTTTGAAGTGCAACCGAAAAATTGGTGCGCGACAGGCGATAGTCCCTTTCGTTGCGCCAGTAGTTGAAATGGCGGTGAGTGAGCTTTATACTCGGATCCAGCTGAATGATTAATCTCGCCTTGTCATTGAATGTGGAATAGTAGGTGAAAGAGGGGTTGAGACCGTGTGTATTAGTGAGAAGTCTCGATTTATAGCTATTGTTTGGGTCGAAAGAGGCGAGATAGCCCGAGGGAAGCGTGCCGAAAATACCCATATCAGCCAATCGGTCGAGAGCGTACATATAGGAATCTTTCACGGTCTCATTGAAATCATAGTTATACTGGATTGACAGATCTATTTTATTATTGATGCGGCCGTAGTAAACGAAAGAGGTGCCGAGTGCTAAAGTATGGTTCGGAGTATTGTCGAAATACTGGCGTAACTTCTCAGTACCTTGAGTAGTAGGTCCATAGTTGATTTCATAGTCTTTCCATAGTTCGTTCTTAGTAGAGGTGTAATTTGCCGATATCCTCATCAAGAAATTGTCAGTTGAATTCTTCAGTTTATAACCAACGTATGGGTAACCTCCAAAACTGTAAGTTTTCGACCATCCGTCGGTTTGAGTTTTGCTGCGGTTGATCACGGTTTCAAGCAATTCCTGATTTCCGGCCGAATATATGGCGTCGAGTGTGGCCTGAGATATGGAATCCTGATTTTCATCGAATGTCCCCATGAGCGACGAGGCGTTGTTTCGGCTTTCGATGTAACTACCATTTAATCCTCCTCCCACTCTGTATTGTCCGAAGTAGAAAGTGCCCCAATGGTTAGTGCTTAACGAGGTGGAATGGTTATGAGAGTCGGAGAACGACTTTTCGTAAGTGTTCCCTCCAGAAAGGAAGTTGGTGCGGTCGGTGCGCGTCAGCATGTCGCTGTCGGAATGTCGGTAAGTGAAACTTCCGTTTGCGGAATTTTTTGTCTCATTGTTCTCGTAGTTATACTGCACGCCGAAAATCGAGTTGCGCTGTCGTCCCGAAGGCATTTGTTCCGGTGTCCAGGTGTCGTTACGTCCCGGCTGGCGGTTGTCGTTGAGATTGTTGAGATTGCCGATGAGCGAAACTCGCCAGAGAGGATTGAACCATGCAGCGAACAAGCGACCCATATATCTGTTTTCTGTTCCATATCCGCCCTGGGCGTTTACCATCCAACCAATGTTGTATTCTTTCTTGAGTCTCACATCCATGGTTAGGACTTTGTTAGCGATATTACCCATAGCCTCATTTTCTTTGCTCACTCCTTCGTAAACCTGGATGTTCTTCACCGTATATGCGGCTATGTTTTCGAGCATTAGATTATTATCACCGTCGAAAAACTTTTTGCCGTCAAGAAGGAGGGTTTCCACTACCTGTCCGTTGACTTTGATTTGTCCGTCGGTGCCGAGTTCCGCACCGGGTAATTGTGATATCAAGGCATCGAGCATCGAGCCTTCGGGGAGGATGAAGGCACTTGCATCGTAGACCAGAGTGTCGCCCTTGTTATAGAATTTGATTTTTGTAGCGTTGACCGTGACCTCGCTGAGCTGCACGGCTCGACTGAGGTAGATTACGGGAATCTCTCGACTTGACTCTCTCTTGCCGATATTCTCAAGGGTATATGAGATGGTACGAGGAGCGAAACCTTCGCAGATAACATCGAAAACATATATGGAATCGACTCTCGGAACATTGAATCCATAGTAGGAGGTCGTGTCGATACGGTCGACGTTCCATCTTATCCCTCGATTTGCACGGATGCTGTCCTTAACATTCCCTTCGCTGTCATATAGCAGAATGTAAGCGTCGGTCAGATCCTGTTTTGTAATCGCTGACCGGACATAGCCTCCCAACCAAAACTCATCGTCGGCTGAAATCTTCGGCATTATGAGGCAAACGAGGATTAAAAGAAGAAGTTTTTTCATACGTCAAATAAATTTTGTGATAATGATTACTACTAAGATGACACGCCGGAGAGTGAAAACGTTACATCACGCACAAAAGTATTAAATTTATTTCACAAACGGGGGGGGGTAGGTTAATTGTTGTTAAACGACATGGAAATTTTCGAATATTCGGTCACAGTGATGGCGGAAGCTGAATCAGCCGGCTCAAAGATGAAGAGCTCGATTTTCAGTTTTCCCGGGTCTAAATATGAATTGTAGTCGACCATACCGTTCATAGTTAGCTTTTTAACCGACGACAACGTGTCGGATTCGATATTGAGCGGCACTTTATAGTTGTCGGTGATAATTTCAGTCAGTTGGGAATTTACGAATATTGGTCCTTTCGGATCCACGTCGCGCGACAGGCCGTTGTTGGTGAGGTTTACGGTAGCCAAACGAGCATCTGAAAATTTCACTGTGCCTTGTGAATTTATGGCGAGGTTCTTGTCGGAATGTCCCAATATCGTGACGCCGTTTCCGAAACTGTTATCTATGGAGTCGGGCATAATCGGCGTATGGATGATGATGGGTGTTGAAAGAACGATTACGTTGCCGTAAACCAATGTTGAAGTTTCGGATGGCGGAATGAAAGATATCTGAAGGATGTCGCCCGCATTTGAAACCTTAATTATATCGGTAAGATTGTCGGGAATTTCGATATAAGGCTCACCTATAGAATCGGATTGCGCAACGAGGAAGGCTCCACGCCTGGAATTTGATAGATATGTATTGCCGTCGAATAGGAATGCTATCGAGGAGAATTTTTGGAGAGGCTGAGTGATGGTTGTCTCTGACGCTTCTCGGAACTCATCTTTATACGGAACCATTTGCGAACAGAAGTAGATTATCGAACCTTCCACGAGAAAAAGGAAAGCTAAGGCGATTGAGATCATTATTATGGTGGTAGTTTTCATTTCTTTTGTTTTGAGAGGTAAGACTGATAGATATTTATCAGTTCTTCGGGAGATATTCCCAATGAACTGAGACGTGAGAGAAAGTAGGGGAGCTCGTCGTCAAAAAAAGTGTCCGAACGGGCTTTGCTGACGATTTCTATTGCATCGTCGGCCACGAAGAAGCCAATTCCCCGTCGGTTGAAGATGATGCCGTCACGTTCCAAATGTTCGTAAGAGCGCATCACCGTGTTGGCATTAACCTCCACCGATGCCGCAAATTCGCGTACGGAGGGTATGCGTCCGCCGGGCGGATATGTTCCGTCGACTATTCCGTCCATTATCTGGTCGGCAATCTGTAGGTAAATGGCTTTGTTATCGTTGAAATTCATGATTTTATCTTTTGGTAGTGATTACGTCGGTCTCGGGTATGCGGAAATAAGCTAAAGTCCAGTTTACCAGAGTGACGATTGTCGTGAAGGTATAGTACACGGCATAACTGTTTTCGCGTAACCATCGGGGATCTCCCACTCTGTCCGTCATAAGAACGCTTCCCGTCTTGGCGCCTATTATGAAGTAGGCTGCTGTCAGACATCCGAAAATGAGGAAAGTTTTAATAAACGACCGCGACGGCCAGATAGAGCTGCCGAGCACGAAGAAACTCTGTAACATCAGATAGAGACAGAAAAAGAAGAGGACGGGTTTTTCGATCGATCTGCTAAGTCTCCATATCTGATCTATCGTTTCGGGGGGATAGGAGAACGACAGATATAACGGCGTGACATCAGCTTCGGGATAAATATTGCTGTAGACCAGATATCTCACTGTTTCCGCAAAGCATACCGCCAAAATATAGACCACTAGGAAACAGACCACGTAGACAAAGAATTTTACTATGAACTTTTCAAATATCGTGGCAGGATTCATAAGAATGTAGATACGACCTTGCTTGTCCTTCATCTCCGACCACATTATCGATGCGCTCAGACATCCGAAACAAAACATAAGGATAATATAGGTAACTAAAAGCTCATCCAATACGGGGTCATGACCTATCCTCTCTATCCATAAGAGATCATCGTAGGTGCTCCCGAGAGGCGTAATAAGCGCTATGAGCGTGAGTAAGCCTACCATGACCAAAGAATATAATAACTGTCGTTTTTGCAGGCATATCAGTTCTATGGGAAAGAATGCCAAGAGTCGTTTTCCTGAAAATATATTGTCGTTCATTTTGAGTCGGATTTGGAGGTGAAAAATGATTGTAATTCCTGGGGATTCGTCATAGCGAAATCAAAAAGAGTCTCTAAATTGAGTTGAGTGTCAGCGCCGTCATCGTTAGGAAGGATAATGTCGGCTCCTCTGACAGAAATCTGCTTGTAGATAGCTTTTTCAATCAATTCCTTCGAATCGGTCTCCAAAAATCTGAGGCGCGACAGAATGTCGGATATCGGCCTGTCGAGCACTACGCTACGGTTGTCGGTGATGATCACATGGTCGAGTATCCGGTCGATATCCCGCACCTGATGTGTGGAGATTACGATAGTGCGGTCGTCGGTCATCGATGAGACTATAAATTTGCGGAACTGGCTCTTTCCTGGTATGTCGAGGCCGTTGGTTGGCTCGTCGAAGAGCATCAGCGAAGTGTTGCAAGCCAAGGCGAAGCACATGAAGGCTTTCTTTTTCTGCCCCATCGACAACGAATTGAGATTGACATCGGCAGATAGCTCGAAAGTGTCCAAATTACGGCGCATGTCTTCGGCGCTGAAATTGGGATAAAAGCGTGAATTGATTTTCACATACTCCCTAAGTGGCAACGACGGCAGCGAAAACTCCTCAGGGACGATGAAGATTTCCCTGAGGGTTTCGGGTTTGCGCTTCCGTGTAATAATTCCATTGTAGCTGACTTGGCCTGACGATGGCGTCAGCAGACCCGCGATAAGGTAGAGGAGGGTAGATTTTCCGGCTCCGTTCTTTCCGAGAAGACCGTAAATCCCTCCTGTGGGTATCTGAAGCGAGAAGTCGTTCAGTACCGGCGCGGCATTGCGTTTGTAACTGAAGGTAATATTTTCAATGCGTATCATAGTGTATGAGTATATTAGTACACTGCAAAGGTATGAATATTTTTTTACTCACCAAATAAATCCCGAAAAAAATCTAAAAAAAAATCGGTTGATAAAATTATGTGCAAAAAAAGAGAGGCGCTCTTTCGAGCGCCCCTCGGCCAATATTTGGAATCTTCAACTTAGTATTAGTAGTTCCACTGGCAAGCTACCATTCTCAGATTCGGGCAAGCAACCGTGCGCATGTCGATGATCTGGTTGTAGCGGCAGTTGATGTAAGACAGTGACTGGTCGAACGATACGTCAAGCATTGTCAGCTGATTGTTGTTGCAGAGCAGACGCTGCAGGAAAGTCTGGTTCGAGAGGTTGAGTTGAGTAAGGTCGTTGTAAGAGCAGTCAACGAAGATCAGGTTCGGGCAGTTGCTTACATCCAGTGTGGTGAGGTCGTTGTAAGAGCAAACGAGGTCAGAAAGCATGTTGCAGTTACGCAGGCCTAAGGTTACCATGTTGTTGTCTGAGCAGATGAGTGTGCCGAGCTGAGGAAGACCTGAAACGATCATTGTAGTGATTTCGTTGTCGTCGATGTTGAGGTTCTGAAGATTTTCAACGCCGTCGAGGTTGAGTGAAGTCAGTTTGTTGTAACCGCAATAGAGGTTCTTCAGGTTGGTGCAACCGCTTACTGAAAGAGCTTCGAGGTGGTTACCCTGACAGTTGAGAGTTTCGAGGGTTGTAACGCCCGATACGTTCAGTTCAACGAACAGGTTGTTAGAGATGTTGAGGTTCTTCAGAGCGGGAACGTTCTGGAAAGTTACGTCGCTTGAAAGTCTGTTCTTATAAGCGCTCACTTTTACCAAAGCGGGGTCGCCGGCAAGATTGAGTGATGTCAGAACGTTGCGGCTTACGTTAACTTCTGTCAGCGCGGGAGCGTTTGTGATAGCTGCACCTGTCAGTTTGTTTCTCGATACGTCAACCTTTGTGAGGGCAGTGAAACCGTCAAGCGAAAGATTGCCGGCTATCTTTTTGTCTTTCCATTCGATGGCAGTAACATGACCGTTTTCGATTGTCAGACCTTCTACGCCTGTCAGCTGGTTTACGTTGGCTACTTTCAACGCCTGGGCGTTAGTGCTTCCGTCTTCTGAAGTCTGAGTGAGGAACGCCTGAAGCTGTTTTGCTTCGTTTTTGTTGAGATTCTGTGCGAAAGCTGTCGTACATCCGAGTGCGATAGCTGCTAATAGTAATAATTTTTTCATAATAGTTTTATTTGGGTTAATCATTTATCTTCTAAACAATGTTTAGTTTTAAAAAGTTTAAAGCATAATGTAAAAAAAATCATTTTTTTTTCATGGTAGGCTAAAATTTTCTTCTCCCACGGTTCAAAAATATGCAAAAATCCTTTATCTGCAAAATATCCCGCTCATTTTTAACAATTCCTCCAAAAGCTGAAAAATCGTTGATACAATCAGGGATTTCAGGTCATAATTTAAACACAACAGTTAATGTTGTAAGAACAGATTTATAATCAGAGGAGTCATGAAACCTTAAACCTTCAATCTGAACCGTTTCAGGAATCGGAATGTTTCACCAACCCATAATACTGAAGATGTCGCAACTATTATTACAACCCATTCTTTAAAACTCAGAGGGGTTACGTTGAAAAATTCGCCGCCAAGCTCTACGATCACTATCTGACCAATAAATATCAACAAACTGATTGTAACAAACCCTCGACAACCTCTCATATCCAAAGCAGTGCGTTCGGTTCCGAAAGCCTTCGCGTTAAAAAGATTCCAGAATTGAAGAAATACAAAGACAGTGAAAAATACCGACAGCTCATTTATTGTCAGGTTTTTTACATCTGTAGTTGCAATCCCCGTAATTCCCTCCGAACTGTAGTCTGTAAATTCCAGATAACCTAACAGACAGAGCAATATAATGAAAAACGTTGTTCCCACTCCAAGGATAAAGCTCCACATCGGGCGGCTGATGATAAACGCTCTCCTGTCGCGAGGTTTGTTTTTCATTACTGACCTTGAGGGAGAAATCGAAGCCAGAGCAACTGCGGCAAAAGTGTCCATTATCAGATTCACCCAAAGCATCTGGGTGACTGTCAAGGGAGATTCCATTCCCATAAAGGCACCAGTCAGAACTATAAGACAGGCTACAACGTTCACCGTAAGCTGGAAAAGAATGAACCGCTGGATATTGAGATAGAGCGAACGGCCCCACATCACGGCTCTGCCTATCGAGGCAAACGAATTGTCGATTATTGTGATGTCAGATGCTTCTTTTGCAACTGATGTGCCGTCGCCCATCGAAAGTCCCACGTGAGCCGCTTTCAAGGCAGGTGCGTCGTTCGTTCCGTCGCCGGTGACAGCAACGACTTCACCCGATGCCTGCAACGCTTCAACCAAACGCTTTTTATCCATAGGACGTGCACGGGCTATTATTTTCAGATCTTTAACGCGAGATGCAAGTTCTTCGTCTGTCAGAGATTCAAATTCCAGACCGGTCATTATGTTCTTGTCATCATCACTTGAGTCGTCCCAAAGACCGATCTGCCGTCCTATCTCCTTTGCTGTCCCTGGAGTGTCGCCGGTCACTATTTTTACAGCGATGCCTGCATTTCTTACCTCTTCCACAGCTGCCGGTACGTCAACTCTAACAGGATCGGAAATTGCGCATATCCCGATAAATTTTAAGTCCTCACAGGCCAACTCGCCATTATTTATTCCGGATACTCCTTCAGGAAGCTCTGCCATTGCAAATCCCAATGTTCGCATGGCCTGACTCTGATAGCGGAGCAATTCCTTTGACAGTGCGGATTCAGCTATATCCGAATGATGCGAGCAGAGCCCGAATACTATTTCAGGTGCTCCTTTTACATAAATTCTTCTCTTTCCGTCATGGCTTATCACTTCGGTGGCCATGTATTTTCGTTCGGTAGTGAACGGTATCTCAGAAACGATTTCGGCATTTTCCCGCAGTGTCCGGTAGTCTAAGTCTTGATTGGCGAGCCACAGCAACAGAGCGCCTTCAGTCGGATTGCCGAGCACAGTTTGGCGGTCGCCTGAAGTTTCAAGTTGAGCCGTTGAGTTCACGGCTATACCCTCGTTGAATGTCTCACTGCTGATATCGCCGTAGACCTTCATTTCTTTCACCTGCATCTTGTTTTGTGTAAGAGTGCCGGTTTTGTCCGTACAGATCACGGTTGTGGCGCCCATCGTTTCGCATGCATGGAGCTTTCTGACCAGATTCTGTGTTTTAAGCATTCGTCTCATTGAATAAGCCAATGAGAGAGTCACGGCCATAGGCAACCCTTCGGGTACGGAAACCACTATCAGGGTTACGGCTATCATTATGGTCTGGAGAAAATACGTGATGAAACTCACCCATTCAAACTCCACATTCAGAAAATACATCAGAAGTCTTCCTCCGACAACACCCGCACCGATAACATAGCTGAAGATTGTCACCATGCGTCCCAGACGTCCTAATTGCTCGTCGAGAGGAGTTTTTACGCTGTCATCGATTTTCGAAGCACTGAAAACCTTGCCGTTTTCGGTTCGGTCGCCCGTAGCTGTCACTTCCATCACTCCGTGTCCCTCCATTACTTTCGTGCCGCGGAGCACCATATTCGAAGGGTAGGTCGCTTCTGCATTGAAGTCGGATTCATTGGTCGTTTTATGGCAAATCGGTTCGCCCGTCAGCGAAGATTCGTCTACATTCAAGGACGTAGCTTCGAGAAGGATACCGTCGGCCGGAATTTCCGATCCGGTGTTTAGAATCACTATGTCGCCCTTCACGATATCCTTTCTCGCTACTGAAGTGACATTGCCGTTTCTGATCACCATCGAAGGCTCGTCGTCGTTCACCTGGTTGAGTATCTCGAACTCAAGGTCAGCTTTCCTCTCGAAATAAAACGATAGTCCCGTAGCCAGAAAAATAGCGATGAAGATTCCCGCCGGTTCGAAGAATACGGACTTGCCAAGAGACAAAACGGTATATTCATAGATCGAAATACCTACCGAAAGGACACCGGCTACGAGAAGCACTATTATCAACGGATCGTTGAATTTAGCTGCAAACTGTTTCCAGACAGATTCTTTCTCAACGGGAGTGAAAATGTTCGAACCGTAAAGTTCACGGTTTTTTTCCACTTCCGCTTGCGTGAGACCTTTGTATCTGTTACTGTTTGCCATTGCGTTCTTTTAGTTTTCTTATGCAAAGTTACATACAAATAATCCCCTTGTCTGCGAATTTGGCCTATACGCTAAAAGTTGCCCAACTCAATCGCCTGAAAATCTGCAAAATCATAAAAATTAAAAATTAAAAATTAATATTATTTAACTATTATCATCTCGATTCTCTCCATCTCCGCCAACTCTATTTTAGCCTTGCGTACGATGAATGATGATTAATTTCCGTAACTTTGCGATGAAATTATAATTTTTAGGGATGGTTAGTTCATTTATGAGAAAAAGTATTTTGTCGCTCTTGATTATGACGGGGGCGTGGGTAAGCCTGTCAGCCCAGTCGGCTTCGGATCTTGATCAGTTCAAACAAATAATCTTAATGGAGGCTGAGGATGAGCAGCCTGATTCGACGGCTGTCATTGAAACCGTTGAAACAGAATACCTGCCTTCCGATAGTGTGTGGACAACAAATATCGACGGCGACAGCGTGCTTGTACGTAAAGTGTCGATGATTCCGGAAGGAATGTATCAGTTTCCGGTTTTCGATGGCTGGCATTCCTACGACTCATTATCGCTGACTTCAAAAAAAAGAGATCCTTTATTCGAAAGTTCTTTCAGATGGGTTGATGATCTTGCCGACGGATTTCTGATTCTAAACAGGGCGCGTCGCGAGTTTATCGTTAATAATCCGGATCTTGTGAAATATAACATCGATATTCTCCCCGTCCGTCCTGAAGATTACAACATGACAGTTGGTTCGACGGCAGAAAAGATCGTATTGCAGGCTCCCGGTGTTCCCATTAAGAAAGAGAACGTCTCGGAAGTGGCACCTGAAATTAACCGTCTTAAATGGTTGCAGGAATTCAACGGTGCGGTGCAATTCTCCCAGGCATACGTGTCGCCTAACTGGTATCAGGGAGGCAACAATAGCCTTATTATGCTTGTCAACGCCCTCTATAAAGTCAAGCTCAACCAGAAATTCTATCCGAAATTGCTATTTGAAACCACAGTTGGCTACAAACTCGGTGTCAATACCGTTCCCGACGATTCAATCCACAATTACAGTATTTCGGAAGATCTGTTCCAAGTCAACAGTACATTCGGTTATAAAGCCGCAAAGAAATGGTACTATACGGTCAATCTGCAATTTAAGACACAGTTCCTGAACAGTTATAATACCAATTCAACCACACTACGCTCGGCATTCCTTTCACCGGCCGAACTCAATATCGGTGCCGGTATGACTTATGACTATACTAACACTAAAGGAACCTTTGCATTCAAAGCCTCAATCGACCCCATTTCATGGCAGCTGATGGCGTGTGTTAACAAGAAAGTCAATGGAGTCGGGTTCGATATCCCTGAAGGTAAACGGTGGACGCAAAAATCAGGTTCGAGTTTCGGTTACAACATGACCTGGAAAATTAATTACAACATCACATATACTTCCCGTCTTTTTCTCTTCACCAATTACAGTCTGTTCCAGGCCGATTGGGAGCACAAACTGGCCTTTAATATAAATAAATATCTCTCGACCAACATTTACGTAAACATGCGTTACGATACAGACACACCACGTATCGAAGGCAGCAAGTGGAGTAAATTCCAGATGAAAGAGATTCTGTCGTTCGGCTTCTCATATACAATAGACAACACCAGACCGTAAATGAAGCTGCGTATTCTCCTCGTCTTGTTCGTTCTTCTCACCCCATTGCTCGCGTTGTGCAAGACGAAGCCTGAACAACTGCCTGCTGTATCGCCCGTATTGACAGGTTATGGAGATGAAGAAATCGTGGAAAGCCGTTTGACCGAACGCGGTCCACATCGAATAGAAGGTATATGGCAATTTCTGGCCGACGGGTCGAAGATTGCCATAGAACGCAACGATGAGAGTGAAGGCCTGGAATACAGAATCGTTGTAATCCGTAGTTCAAACCGTCTGTTGCGTCCCGGTACTTTGATAGGTAATCTTCTTCCTACAGGCAAGAATAATATATTTCAAGCTACTGTATATTCGTCGGATGCCGACGGAGGAAAGTTGCGCCTGCCCAAAACGTATACTCTGACTCTGGGTGACGAGGATTCACGTTTGATTTTTTCGAAAGTTAAATCCCGTTATAAAATTAATCTCTGGAGACTCGTTCCCTATATGTGGCGCGGAGTGATACGTTCAAGTGACGGCGATTCGCAGACAACAGAAGGATGCGTGAAGATTTTCCCTGACCCGTCTAAACCGGTTGAACCTCGATATCTTTAACTCTACTGGTGATGAGACTCTCTTTTCTGTTCTTTATTTCTCTGATCGCAATATCGACTTTTGCCGACAATACTACCCGACGTAATCTGAGGAGGGTCGAACTCACTGTAGATTCAACGGAAAATGTGGTTGTCATGGACACTATTCACGCTGATAGCACAGGAGTTAGACTTTCGGGATATGAGAAACCGCTGCGTTCTTCCAACGAATCGATTTTCGTTACAAACAACCGGTCTGCAACATTGAAAAGCCTCAAAATCAGCATTGATTATACTGATGAGACAGGGCGTCAGCTCCATAAACGTGACATAACTCTCGAATGTGATATCCCTCCGGGGGAAACTCGTCAGCTGATTTTTCCGTCATGGGACAAGCAAAAGACCATGCATTACTACCTATCTCCTAAAAGCCGCACTGCCAATGGTACGCCCTATCGTGTGAAAACCAAAGTGATAACATGCGTTTATCAGAAACCGTAATAAAAAACCGGCGCGAGGATATAGATAAATCGCGCCGGTTTTGATTTGTTTCGGTTACTATTATTTTTCTTCATCCACTCCTCTTTGCGAGGCCTTGTTGATTTTTTTTGTCGCTGACGAATCGACATCTCTCTCTTCCTTAAGATCCAATTCGTTTTTGTTTGCATCGATCACTCTGTACTGCAAGAAAGCCAGCGACTGATCGGGAACGATTTTGAATTTTCGTCTGAATTCCCATTTCCATTGTCTGTAAATCGACATTATCCCCTTTTTCAGAAATGCGTCGACAAACGGATGTACATAAAGAGTGAATCCCTCGGTATTCATATCGTTGAACAGATAATCGAGCTTTTCGTGAAGAAGGTCGGTGAAAAGAAGCGACGGTTGTACTTGTCCTTTACCGTAGCACGAGGGACATTCTTCAGCCGTTACAATGTCTAAAGCAGGGCGCACTCTTTGACGGGTGATCTGCATAAGGCCGAACTTCGATAGCGGCAAAATGTTGTGACGGGCACGATCCTTCGACATCACCTCGCGCATGTGTTCGTATAGCTGCTGACGATGCTCGGGCTTGCTCATATCTATGAAATCGATGACTATAATGCCGCCCATATCCCTCAGACGTAATTGACGGGCTATTTCGTCGGCCGCTCGTAAATTCACTTCTAAGGCATTGCTTTCCTGATCGTTTGAAGCTTTGGATCTGTTGCCTGAATTTACATCGATTACGTGGAGAGCTTCAGTGTGTTCGATAATGATGTAGGCACCGCTTTTGAACGAAACCGTTTTGCCGAACGAAGTCTTGATCTGTTTGGTGATATTGAAGTGGTCGAAAATCGGCTCCGGTTTCTCATAGAGCTTTACGATATCGCTTCTCTCGGGAGCGATAAGACTGACATATTTTTGTATTTGCGAGAAAACGTCGGGATCATTGACGTAAATACTTTCAAAATCGGGATTGAATATATCCCTGAGAACACCCACAATCCTGCTTTCTTCTTCGAAGATCAGAGCAGGAGCTGTGGCCTTTTGAGCTCGTGCCACAGTTTCCTCCCAGCATTGCAGGAGAGTTTTTAGTTCGTTATTGAGTTCGGCCACTCTTTTCCCTTCGGCTGAAGTGCGTATGATAACGCTGAAATTTTTTGGTTTGATACTTTCGATTAGCTGACGTAGACGTAGTTTTTCTTCTGTCGATTTTATTTTCTGGGAAATTGAAATTTTATCCCCGAAGGGAATGAGGACTAAATATCTCCCTGTGAGAGTCAGCTCGGTTGTCAGGCGAGGACCTTTCGATGATATTGGTTCCTTGACGATCTGAACCATCAGTTCTTGTCCGGGTTGCAACTGATCCGTTATCGAACCGTTTTTGTCTATCTCGGGCAATAACTTCATTTTCGACACTGATGGTGTCTTCTTTTTGTCGTCGAGAGCGCTTTTGAGGAAAGAGGAATATGAAGAGAATTTCGACCCTAAGTCGAGATAGTGGAGGAAAGCGTCTTTTTCGTAACCGACGTTGACAAAGGCGGCATTCAGACCCGGCATCAATTTCTTGACTTTGGCCAGATAGATGTCGCCAACTGCGTATGCTATATTTCGCGCCTCCTTCTGCAACGAGGCGAGGCGCGAATCCTCGAGAAGAGCTATGCTCACCTCTTTGGGCTGCACGTCGACTATTAGTTCGCTTTTCATAATTGAAGGAATATCTAAAAAACTAAGAACAAACTATCAGGGGAGGAAAATCCGACACCGCATCAAGTTTGTTCGAAGTATTGCGTTACTCGCTCGTGTTTCAGAAAGCAGAGTCAATCAATGATTATTTCTTCTTGTGACGGTTCTTTCTGAGACGTTTTTTGCGTTTGTGAGTAGCCATCTTATGGCCTTTTCTTTTCTTTCCGCTGGGCATTGTGAAAAATATTTATATGATTTATTTGATTGCTTTCACTTCTTCCATGAAGACTTTGGCGGGTTTGAAGGCAGGAATTTTGTGTTCCGGAATGATGATTGTGGTATTCTTGGAAATGTTGCGGGCAGTTTTTTCACTGCGGGTCTTAACGATGAAGCTACCGAAGCCACGGAGATAAACGTTTTCGCCGCTTGAAAGGCTGTCTTTCACTACTTCCATGAATTTTTCGATTGTTTCCAATACGCTGGCTTTGTCGATGCCCGTGGTTTTGGAGATTTCTGTTACGATATCGGCTTTAGTCATTGTTAGAAAATTTTGTTGTTTATAAATAATAATTTCTTTAAGTTCACTTCTCGCAAGGCTTCAGTTTTGATGCCTGGTCGTTTTGCAAGTGCAAATATCGTATTTTTTTTTCAAATGAAAGCAAATACAATGAGGATTTTTTGAAATATCTATCACTTTTGCACCTTTTTAGGGCTAAAAATCCGTTTTTTTACCAGAATTTCTTCAAAATTCGCGATTTTTTCAGCCGGATGGTTCACATAAAGCAGCCCGTAACGGTCGAGCAAAATCGCTTTCCAACCTGCATCTACAGCTCCACGGATGTCTGTAGAAGGATTGTCTCCTATCATCACATGACGTTTCGGTGAGACTATGCCGCTTATATCCATGGCATGCTCAAAGAGCCTTGTGTCCGGTTTTGTCACACCTATATCTTCACTCAATACAGTATAGTCGATAAAAGAAGTAAGACCGGCTGATTCGATTTTACGCTGTTGCACCGGATTGAATCCGTTTGAAAGCACACCGATCGAAAAGCCTGCTTCGCGGAGTCGTTGGAGCAGATTGAGTGCCCCCGGAATAAGCGACTTTTCTTTAGAAAGACGGTAGAGATAGTCGTTGTCGAGCGACGGTGCTATTTCCCGAGCTTCTGACTCAGACATCCCCGAATTGACAAGAGGACGGTAAAAACGTTCGCTTCTCAAAAAATCGGCTGAAATTTCACCGTTACCGTATTCAGTCCAGAGTCTATTGTTGACAGGGTAGTAAGCATTCCACCAATCTTCCACCTCCTTGAAATAATCCTTAAGCACCGTTTCGCGGAAAAGCGATTCCATGGCTCTATGTGAATTGAGCCGGAAATCGATCAACGTATCGTCGAGATCGAACCAGATTACATCATATTGCCTCCTGTCAAGTTCAATCATGGGAAGATGCGGATATTAGTCTGCGGTACTCTATTTCTTTCAGCCATCTGACTACGCGGATAGTCACCGGAAGGATTATTATTTCGTAAATCGTTTTTAGCACGGTTTGAGTGATTATAAGCATGATTATATCGCTGAACGGTAGAATGCCTATAAATGCTATCGGGAAAAATATCAGAGAGTCGGCGCCTTCACCGAAAACAGTCGACACAATTGCTCGTACTGAAAAATGGCGTCCGTCCTTCGACGCTAATTTCATCTTTTCCATCACGTAAGCATTGAGCATTGAGCCACAAATAAACGCCAAAAGACTTGCAGCGAACATTCTCGGAACGGCTCCGAAAATAAAACTCATGGCCTCTTGTCCTTCCCATGAAGAAGATCCCGGGAGGAGAATCCCTATTTGTAGCAACAGAGAAATCAAAAGGCTCGCTGAAAAACCGGCCCAAATGGTTAATTTGGCTTTCCGCAGACCGTACACTTCCACAATGCAGTCGTTGATGATATAGGAAATAGGAAAGACTATTACTCCTGCTGTTATGGTCAACGAGCCGATCTGAACCGTTTTGATTTCGAGAAGATTTGAAACGATAAGACACACTACGAAAAGCAGTGTAAGTACGATATACGTAAAACTGTAATTTTCTTTGGTCATTATTCTTGTTTTTTACGAGGTTACAAGCACTCGGCGGATTATATGCCGCTAAGATTTCGGTTTACGACTGCAAAGTTAGCATTAATTCCCGATATATGCGGTGTGTTTCGGCCGCAATTTTATCCCAATCATATTCCGAAAGATCATAAGTTCGGGTAGCCGGATGATTCACTTTTCTTATTAACGCTTCCGACAGCGAATCGATATCTCCCGGAGCGAAAAAGTCATTTTCAGTGAGCTGAGGTAGTCGGCACGAAGGAATGTCGCTCGCTAAAATGTCCTTATTCATGCTCATGGCTTCCAGAAGAGATATCGGATGTCCTTCATGTGTTGAAGGGAGAACGTATAAGCAGGCACCATCCATCAGAGCCATAACATCTTCGGATGGCAGAGAACCGGTCATGATTACGCCGTTTTCTTCAGCCAGTTTTTTTAGATTTTCTGAATAATCGGAAGCATGTTCAGATCCTCCGACTATTATCAGACCAACATTTTCCTTCAATAATCCTGCCTGTCGATAAGCCTCGATCAGATAGTGAAATCCTTTACCGGGGTCAATTCTTCCAACGGCTAAGATATATTTTTCCCTGTCGGCTGTAAACTTTTTTATTTCATCCATTCGGGATGTTTTGGGATTACAGTTTATACCGTTAGGCAATATTTTAGCTGTTTTACCATACTCTTCCGAAATAGTTTTACCGATATGGGGCGAAACGCATATCAACGAATCGGCATATCGTACTGCTGTTTTTTCGCCCTGCTTAAGAACTCGCCGGGCCGTTTTGCCCCATTTCTCACGTTTATAATCTTCCCCGTGATGAGTAAAAACTACCTTCATCCCCAGGATTTTCGCCAAAGGAACCAGTAGCCCCGAGCCGCATGCATGGATATGCATGATATCCGCTCCCTCTTTTTTTGCGTGGAGAATGGAAAGGAAAGTATGGCACAGAGTCTCAAATTTAGGGGAAATCACTGTTGGAAGCCATTTGAGTCTGACACCTCCGTAGCTCTTCGGTTTTTCGGGAGGCGAATAATATTTGCGTCCGAAAACTATGATCTCGGTGTTTTCATACGTCGATAACCGTGAGTAGAGTTCCTTGCAGTGCGTCTCCACACCCCCTTGTATAGAGGGAAATCCTCTTGTCCCGGTCACGGCTATCTTCATTCTGCTCAGCCTTTCAGGATGACAACAAATATATGGGAATCGAGCATCGGTCTTGTCAGCTCGTATAATTCTTTTCTTCCTACTGCGTCTTCAGGTATGACCATGATTAGCCGGCTTTCTTCTGCGTTGATTTCCGATGAAATGTGATTCGTTTTGTCCGCTTGAGGTATTTCAATTATCGGATAGACGCCGTTTCTTAAATTGTCGCCTATCTGCCTGCTGACAGAAGGAGAAACTATAATATCAATCGATTCGTTACTTAATTCAATTTTTTTGTAGGGGAGTTGTGCATTGTTAAACGAGTCAACCAAAGCATTAAAAAAATCATCTCCATGTCCCATGTCGGCTATAAACACGGCTTTTGGTTTCTTATCGGCGTTTAAAAAAGATCTCGCTCTGGCGGCCGCTTCATTTAGCCTGTCTTTTCTTATAGTCACTGAATTATCCTCCAACCCCATATCGGCGAGATCCATCGAGTCCGATACGGTCTGTTTTCGACGAGTGAAAATAATCACCAGTGAAAGAATCAGTATAAAAGCAAATACTACTGCTCCGACAATGAATATAGCCGGTCTTTTAAGTGAGGGCTTGATTGCCGTATGAGCTTCATCGATCACAAAACCCAAAGTCGAAAGTGAATAATATTGCAACATCGCATTCTCTCTCTTTTCTACTAAATAACCATACAGTTCGTTTTTGAGAGCATTGTCGCGGTATAGAGCTATATATTCCCTTTCGTATGCGGGCATATTCTTCAGTCTTTCATCCATTTTGCCGGTGGCGCCGCTCTGCTTGCTTTGAGCTAGTCTTGCACTTGTCAGAAGTTGAGAGAACGATTCTCTTATCGAACCTTTTAAATTGTCGAGTCGCTGATTGGCACGTTCGAGAGCGGAGTTGCCTGGTAATGCTGATTTCTCCAGTTCCTTGATTGCCATCACTTCCTTATTGTAGTCTGAAATCAGTTGATTATGACTGCCTGCGTTGTTATCACTTCCCGGAACTGCGATAGCCGGAAGCAGACCTTCCGTGCCTTTATCAAGGAGATTTAGCACCTGATCGTAATATGCTATCTCCGCCGATGTCGCCAGAAGATCTTTGTGCGAACCCAGAGCTTCCCCAAAAAGAATCGGAGCTTCAGAAGCAATGTTTACAAATTGCTTATCGGTTTTGAATTGTTCCACCTTCTTCTCAGATTCAGAAAGCTCTTCCGAAATAAGCGCTATGCGTTCATTGAGAAAATCAAGTTCCGTCAGCGAGTTTTCCTTTCTTCTTTCGAGACGCTTAGCATTATATTGCCGCATCATTTCGTTGAGGATTTCGGCACCCCTCTCAGTGCCCACATCGGTTATCGTCAGTTCTATTACGTCCGAAACCTTGTCGCGAGGCGATACCTTCACGTTTTTATAGAGATTGTCGGCCACAATTTCCGAGTTCGATATGGTGATGAGGTAGTCTGTCTGTGGCTTAGGCTTATTCAGACTGTCGCTATTAAGGGTTATATTTCCCGATGGAGTTGAAAAAGTGATAGGTAAAGTTACATTGTTCTTCTCTGCAATAACTTTACCGAAATAACCGCTCTCCTTTAATTTGACATTCCATTTACCTCCGTTTTCATGAGCGTTTACGGTAAGACCTTTCGTCAGCTTATCGGAGAGTCCTTCTGAAAGGTCCACCTTCAATGGCGGATTTTTGAACAATAGTTTTTTAGATAAGCCGTTCTTTTCCGAAATCTCAACATTAAGTTGCAACGCATCGACGGTGCGACGGGCTACGTCGCGGGAGCTCAACAAAAGTATTTCGTTGTCGACCGACGCTCGTCCGAATCCGCCTCCCGTTGTGAACGACCTCATGATATTCATTAGACCTGATTTCTGAGAAGATTCATCATTGCTTTCCTCTATCAGAAGAAGCGCTTCGGAGTCGTAACGCGATTGGCCTATGCATGCCAAAGCTATTGCCGCTCCCGAGATAACAAGGAAAATGATTACATAAAGCCAACAATAACGGCGGAATGTTCTGAGTTGTCGGCGAAGGTCTATTGTATCGGATTTTGGCATATCTCCTGAGTGTTTAGATAAGAAAAACTATATATGGGTTTATCGTTCTTTTTTGTTTCAATTCTTGAATGAATCTTTACCGTACTGCAGATGGCTCCCAGTATCATCATGGCGCATTGACCGCCACTCTGAACGAAAATCGTACTGGCCACGCTTTCTATCAATATGAAGAAGATGATGATCCATCCTAAAGCAAAGTACAATCTGTTCCTTTCCGGATTTATTCTGACAAGCGACTTTAGTTTTTTCGCGATATAAATCCAGAAATAGATAAAAAGACATACGCCGGCGATACCGAACTGGGCTAAAGATGGATAGAATGCGTCGCAGATGAAAGCGGGATATTGTTTTGAAAGTCCGTATACATGATTGATCCCATATTCGGAATATATTCCCGAATAACTTATTTCGCCGGAAGCATAGGAGGCGAATGAAGCCAATCCCGAGCCGAAAGGGAAGTAATGTATCAGAATCAGAAAGCCGGTAGCATACAATATAGGCCTTGCAAAAGCCTCCATAACCTCCGGATCGAACCTTCCCGAGTTGCCCGTTATGAAATAATACTCGAATTTCTTCCAGGCTACGGCTATAATGCAGAGCATCACAAATCCCGCCACGGCTGTTAATTTTATCAACGACTGACGGGATATCCCCGGGCGGTAAAAGATAAGAAAAAATACAGCCAGAATAAATGTGGCGTAAAATTTGGCTCGCGTTCCTAACAGACCTATTGACATCATGCATAAACCCGTTAAAAGATGCCCCTTGTCTAAGTT
The DNA here is from genome assembly GCA_022511125.1 of Paramuribaculum sp. Classification (GTDB taxonomy): domain Bacteria; phylum Bacteroidota; class Bacteroidia; order Bacteroidales; family Muribaculaceae; genus Paramuribaculum. The sequence goes on along the minus strand of JAFLSD010000012.1, from coordinate 54,913 downwards.
TCCGTCATTATCAATCGAACAATATAAATAAACGAGTGCACTAACAAACGCTATTATTCCGATGTAGGACACATGTTGGATTATGTCGTCAACTGATTCCCTGAAAAAGAGAGTGATAAATGCTACAATGACACAATTGACGACTGCAAAAATCTTGAGTATCAGTTTGTCGGAAGGTGTAAAATGGATTCCTAAAGCCATTATGACGAAAAATGGCACGAAAGGTTTGAGCTGGATCAATGCGTCGACAGCTATGGCATAGGGAGTGTTATTGTTCATCATGGTCAATGAATAAAGAGCATAAAAAGCCATTATGGCGCAAATTGACCATAAACATTTATATTTCTTCCAGTTTCCGTTTACTATGCAGTCAAAAACCGCTACTCCCATCAGTAACAATGCCGTCAACTCATCGGTAAACTTAAGCAATTTTACGCTCGGCACCAACAAGATGAACGTTCCGATAAATATCCAGGAGCTAAGCCTGTCGGCTTTGATCATTCTTTAAAATTATTTGAGAACTAATGCTATCAACAGAGAGGCTATGACCGACACACCGCTTACGATAGTGGAGATCACCGACAGTTTGTAAGCGTTGTTTTGATTATACTTCGCATTTGCATGCCTTATCTCGTTTGAATCAACTATGACCACATCGTTAGGGCGAAGATAATAATAAGGAGAAGCCGTGACAGAGGCGTCGCGAAGATCCAAACGGCTATAGCGTAGAGAATCCCCGTCCTCACGTATTACTGTTACATTGTCACGCCTCGCGTAAGGTGTCATATCTCCAGCTGCCGACAGCGCATCGAAAATCGAAAAACGTTCCGATTGGACGTCTATTCTTTTTGGTGATTGGACTTCACCCATCACATCTACCCGAAAATTCATAAGTTTTACCGACACATGGGGATCCTTTACGGTAACTCTGTCGCAGATATATTGCTGGAGTTGGGAAGTAGTCATACCCGCCACATGAATCTTTCCAAGCTTTGGAAAGAAAATATCACCGGAGCGGTCAACGGTATATAGCTGTTGTTGTTGACCTTCCGTCTGGGTGCGCCGATATGTTGCCGATGTTTCATCGCCTGACTGCAATACGTTATAGGCCGGAAGATTATATTCCGCTGTCGCTTCTGGCACAGACGAAGTCACTATTATCCTCAATTCGTCTTCTGGCGATATCTTGATCCCGTATGTCGATGAAGGAAGGGTTCCTTCCTTGCTGTCGCCGAGCGACTGCATATAGCTTAGGCTCGTAGTGGTTCTACAGGACGTAAGAGCGGCGGCAGCTATAAAAACAGATAAAAGGCGGATATATGTTTTCATGTGCGTTATCGGTTTGAATAAAAAGAGAGTGTGACAAAATTACAAAAAAATTGTCACACTCCCCTAATTATTTAAAGCCCTGCAATCAGTTGTTCTCCGGACGTAAGCTTCTTACCGTAACGGCTGCCTGCCACATTTCGCTCTCGCGGAGATCCTTCAGCTCTTTTTCGAGTTTTTCGCGGTAGTCGGGTTTCGAGTTGGAATCGATGGAAATCTGAGCTTCATTTCCGCTCTTAACACTCTCGTACAGACGCTGTACTACCGGTTTGATGGCATCGTGGAACGGACCCATCCAGTCTAAAGCACCGCGCTGCGCAGTTGTCGAACAGTTGGCATACATCCAATCCATACCGTTTTTCGCAAAAAGAGGCATTAGAGATTGGGTGAGTTCTTCTACTGTCTCGTTGAAAGCTTCCGACGGCGTGTGGCCGTTTTCTCTCAACACTTCGTATTGAGCCAAAAGAAGACCCTGGATCGCTCCCATCAACGAACCGCGTTCACCTGTGAGGTCAGAGGTGGCTTCGCGTTGGAATGTCGTTTCAAACAGATAACCTGAACCAATACCTATTCCCAATGCTATCGTGCGCTCAACGGCTTTGCCCGTATAATCCTGATAGATGGCATAGCTTGAATTAAGTCCGCGTCCTTCGAGGAACATAGTTCTTAGTGATGTTCCCGAACCTTTTGGAGCTACCAGAATTACGTCCACATCTTTCGGCGGTACAACGCCGGTGCGGTCATTCCAAGTGATGGCGAAGCCATGGGAAAAATACAATGCTTTGCCTGCGGTCAGATGTTTTTTGATTGTAGGCCATACGCTTATCACGGCGGCGTCGCTCAGAAGGCACATGATGATAGTACCCTTCTGACATGCCTCTTCGATTGAGAATAAGGTCTGCCCCGGAACCCAGCCGTCGGCAATAGCCTTATCATAAGTTTTGCCTTCACGCTGTCCTACTATTACGTTGAATCCATTATCTCTCAGGTTCATACTTTGACCGGGACCCTGAACGCCATAACCGATCACTGCTATAGTTTCATCTTTCAATATCTCGCGAGCTTTTTCCAAAGGAAACTCTTCGCGTGTGATTACGGTTTCTTCTACACCGCCGAAATTAAGTTTTGCCATAATTAAATCGTTAAGTATTATGAATATATTGCTGCAAATTTACGATTTTATTTTCTAATAAGTTGGCCTATCGCCTGAAAAAATTACCTTTAAGGCCGATGACGAATCTTGTCAAACGGGCACCCACTATCGGTTTTATCTTAGATTTAAACCGTTCGGTTCTGCTGAGCCAACTTCCGTTATAGTAATGGATTGAGCAGGTATCTTCCGACAATTCTATCTGTCGTGTGTCGATATCCATAGGGCAGAAATAACGTCGTGGATAAACATTGACATCTTCCACCCTCTGGATTTTGTCTGAATTTTTCAATCCCGAATCGACCAAGACATTTGTGGTAAGATTGACAACTGTCGTATAATCAGGATTTCCATTCTCATCGAAAAAGTGGCGTTTCTGATAAAAACCCATCATTTTCTTGAAAAAAGGGTGACCTGCCGGACCTCCCACACCAAGGCCGGGATTAACCCCCAAATATTCAGCCGGCTTCGAAGGATCCCAATCTCGTTCACAACCCATAAACGCTCCATTGGCAACGATATGGTGGAGTGGTTTTATTAGCTCTACATCGATATCGAAATAAAGACCTCCGTGATTATACAAAATCCAGAATCTCGCGTAATCTGTAAGAAAAGCGAATTTTTTCGCAGCGTAAGCTTCAGAGGTGAAAGGAATCATGTTCACATCGAAATTCGACTCGTCCCACCGTTGTATTTCGAAATCAGGCAGATATTTTTTCCACGATTTGATGCACCTTTTCGCTTTCTTCCCTATTGGCTTGCCTCCAAACCAGCAATAATGGATTATTTTAGGAATTTCCTCCATTATTTCAAAAAGTTACGCAATTTTTACTCTGGGTCTGAACGTTGTTATGGAAGTGCACACCGCGCCGTTTTTCTCCGAATGTATCATGCTGTATGACTCGCCGGTCGCCTCATTCATCTGCGTATAGATATCGACCCGCTCTCCCCATACCGACTCATGGTGAAAACTTATTTCGAAGTGTGTTATTTCATTACGGTCATAAAAATCGAGGTCGAATTGATTTTCGATAAGTTCCACGTATCTGGCTGTCGTGACATGTCGGTTGAAATCTATATCAGTTGTAGCAAAAAGATAACTCTTTGCGATATCATGCCTCATATCCGGTTTGATTCTTCCTTTCGATGTCACCCGACACTCTCTCTGGAAAGTCATCTTTTCCATGTCGGCTATCGACGACAGATCTGCCGGACGTCGGCTCTTTATGTTTATCGCCACCCAGACTGTCGAAATATATCCCAGAATTTCACCTGACGACGATTCCAATACAAAATTTCTCCGGGAGAAATGACGGTTAAAACTATCTATCCATGTTGTTAGCGAATAGTCTTCATGCATCCGCGGCATTCTGTTGAGTTCAATCGCGAGTCGGCTAAGAACCCACGCATTGTTCTCTCTGATCAATTCGTTATATCCTATCCCCAGAATGTTGGCGTGTTCTGTGGCTGTTTCGATAATCTGACGCACTAAAGTGGCCGTCGGCAACTCTTTCTGGGCGTTGCAACCTGCAGCTGTCTGGCAGTAATGTTTGGTAAATTCTTTCAGATATCCGTCCATTATCGTCCGTCTATCCTATTGCGACGTTCTTCCTGTTCGCGGATAAATTGGTCTACGAGTTCTACGTTGGCTCTGGTCACTGCCACTCGACCCGATCTCACGAACTGACGTATATCATACTTTTTAAGCTCCTCGAAAAGAGCCTCAGTCTCATTGCTGTGACCCGTTTTTTCTAACACTGTGTTGTCTCTCGTTATTTCGAGAATCCTCGCATTGTGGCGGCGGATGATAGCCTCCAGATTCTCGCTGTCCAAAAGCCTTGCGGTAGGCACTTTGTATAGCGCAACTTCTTGATATATCAATTCGTCGTTCGTGAATAAAAACGCTTTCAGAACCTCCACCCGTTTCTCAATCTGTTTTATCACCGGCTCCAACGTCTCCCGGTCGCTGTAGCAGGTCAGAGTCATTTTGTGGACACCCGGAATCGAACACGGACTCGCACTCACGCTTTCGAGATTAAGATTCCTACGGGTGAAGATGATTGATAGCTGGTTCATCAGACCCACGTGGTTTTCAGTGAATACGGTGATTGTATAAAGTCTTTTGCCTTCCTCGTTCTTATCCATCTTATTTAAGATTTTTCCGGTTTGTAGATGTTGTTTCTGTCAAGCATTATGAAATCCACGGGAGAACCGTTGGGAGTCATAGGAAACACCATATCCTTTTCATCAACCCTCACATTCAACACATAAGCCCCTGGATAGTCCATCATCCTCTTGATGGCACCGTTAAGATCACGTCGGCTACCCACATTCTCGCCAGGAATGCCGTAGGCCTTGGCTATCTCGGTGAAATCAGGGTTCAACATTTGAGTCTGAGAGAAACGGTTGTTGAAAAACAGCGACTGCCACTGACGCACGTTGCCCAGAAAATGATTGTTCAGAATGATTATCTTCACTGCCATGCCGTATTGCATGATTGTTCCCAGCTCCTGGATAGTCATTTGGAATCCACCGTCGCCGCAGAAAAAGCATACTTGACGGTCAGGAGCACCCAATTTCGCTCCGATCGAAGCGGGAAGGCCGAAGCCCATGGTTCCGAGACCCCCTGAGGTGATGATACTTCTCGGACTGTTATAGCGGAAATATCTTGCCGATAAAAGCTGGTTTTGACCCACATCGGTCACAAGAACCGGATTCTTTCCCGCAGCTTCTGCCACTTTTCTGGCAACTTCGCCCATCCTCATCGGACTTTCGGGATCTTCCGGATAAGAAGCTTTCTTTATCACAGCCTCATATTCTGTTGCCTCCGGCTTTTCGAATGATTTGATCCAATCCCTATGTTTGGCCTCGCTTATCATTGGCAATAACGCTTCGAGCACTTGTTTGGCGTCGCCGTGCACCGTGGCCGTTGTTTTTATATTCTTGTCGAATTCCGACGAATCTATATCGATATGGACCACCTTGGCGTTCTTGGCATAATGCGATTTGTCACCCGTCACGCGGTCGTCGAATCTCATTCCTATTGCTATTAGCACGTCTGCCTCATTGGTCTTCCAGTTCGGAGCTATATTTCCATGCATTCCAACAAGACCTTTGTTAAGAGGATGCCCGGTCGGTATAGTTGATAGGCCTAACAGAGTCGTGGCTACAGGAATATCCGCCTTCTCCGCTAAGGACTGCAAAGCATCTTCCGCACCCGATATCATTACGCCGTGACCCGAGATGATCATCGGCCGTTCAGCGCTGTTTATCAGGTCGGCCACTTTCTGAAGATCAGCATGCTTTATCTCTGGTAAAGGAATATAGGAGCGTATATAATTGCATTTGTGATACTCGCCCCATTCTATCTTGCCCATTTGAGCCTCTTTCGCTATATCGAGGACTACAGGACCCGGGCGACCGCTGTTAGCGATGTGAAAAGCTTTTGCGACCATCGCCGGTATTTCCTCCACCTTTCTTATTTGATATGACCATTTGGTGATAGGTTGCGTGATGCCTACTACGTCGGTTTCCTGAAATGCATCCGTGCCTAAGAGGTCTACACTCACCTGACCCGTGATTACCACTAAAGGAGTGGAGTCCATCAATGCGTCGGATATGCCCGTTATAACGTTCGTCGCACCAGGCCCCGATGTGACTATCACAACTCCGGTCTTACCCGACACACGTGCATAGCCTTGAGCGGCATGAACCGCTCCCTGCTCGTGGCGGGTGAGTATATGGGTAATGGATGATGTATAATCGTAGAGTTTGTCGTATACGGAGATTATAGCCCCGCCCGGATAGCCGAAAACGAGATCGACCCCTTCGGATATCATCGAACGTATTATTGCTTCGGCTCCTGTTATTTTTTCTGCCATAATTTTCAATTAATCAGTTTTCTTACGCCGCCTTTATCGGCCGATGTCACATTCGAGGCGTATGATTTTAATGCTCTCGATATTTGGCGGTCGCGACCGCGTGGAGTCCAAGCCTCGCTGCCGAAGCTTTCTTCCTTTTTTCTCCTTCTCTCAAGCTCTTCGTCGCTCACTCTCAGCGAGATGCTCCGAGCCGGAATGTCTATGTCTATGATGTCGCCGTCTTCTACCAATCCTATCGCTCCGCCTGATGCCGCTTCCGGTGATACATGGCCGATAGAGAGCCCCGACGTACCGCCCGAAAAACGTCCGTCGGTCACAAGGGCGCATTCTTTGCCTAAATGCTTGCTCTTGATATAGCTCGTCGGGTAAAGCATCTCCTGCATTCCCGGACCGCCTTTGGGGCCTTCATAGGTGATGACTACAACGTCGCCCGATTTCACCTTGTCCCTCAGAATTCCGTCCACTGCTTCTTCCTGCGACCTGAATACTTTCGCCGGACCGCTGAAACGGAATATGCTTTCGTCTACACCTGCCGTTTTGACAACGCACCCGTCTAAAGCTATATTGCCCTTAAGTACGGCTAAACCGCCGTCTTTCACGTAGGCATGCTCCATGTCGCGGATACATCCTTTTGCCCGGTCTGTGTCCAGAGAGGAGTAATAGCACATCTGGCTCCCCATTTCGATCGATTTCCTCTCACCGGGCGCACTTTTCCAGAGTTCTTCCGCCTCATCGGTGAAGTGTTTGCCTCCAATTGCCCATTTTTCAACAGCCTCTCCCAGAGTCATACCGTCTACTCGCTTCACATTAAGGTCCAACAGCCCCGCGTCGCCGAGTATCTTCATTATTGACAGAATTCCTCCTGCGCGGTTCACGTCTTGAATGTGATAATGCGAGTTGGGAGCTACTTTACAGAGCACCGGCGTATGTCGCGACAGATTGTCGATATCGTCCATCGTGAAGTTCACCTCTCCTTCGTTTGCGATCGCCAGCAGATGTAAAACCGTGTTCGTCGAACCTCCCATTGCTATATCGAGGGTCATGGCGTTTAGCATTGCCTCTCGGGTAGCTATTGAGCGCGGCAGTACTGATTCGTCTCCGTCTCTGTAGTAGCGGTAAGTGTTCTCCACTATCTTTTTTGCCGCTTTTTTGAACAGTTCGGTGCGGTTTACGTGTGTCGCTACGATCGTCCCGTTCCCGGGTAGTGCTAAGCCTATTGCCTCGTTCAGCGAATTCATTGAGTTGGCTGTAAACATTCCCGAACAAGAACCGCAAGTCGGACACCCTTCGCGTTCCAATTCTGCGACTGCTTCGTCCGAAACGCTTTCATCAGCCGAATCTATCATTATATCGATAAGATCGAGAGCTCGGTCTCCTGACTTACCGGCCTCCATTGGCCCTCCGCTTACGAAGATAGTCGGAATGTTCAGACGCATGGCGGCCATCAGCATTCCCGGTGTGACTTTGTCACAGTTCGATATGCATACCATTGCGTCGGCTTTGTGGGCATTAACCATATATTCCACCGAATCCGCTATCAGATCTCTCGATGGTAAGGAATATAACATCCCGTCATGCCCCATGGCTATACCGTCGTCGATCGCTATCGTATTGAACTCGGCTGCAAAACAACCTTGCTTTTCAATTTCTTTTTTTACGATTTGGCCTATTTCATGAAGATGTGTGTGGCCCGGCACGAATTGCGTGAATGAATTGACTATAGCTATGATTGGTTTTCCTATCTGCTCCTCTTTCATCCCGTTGGCACGCCATAGCGCACGGGCGCCGGCCATACGCCTTCCACCCGTGCTGGTGGCGCTCCTTAGTTCATGTTTCATTGTCTTATCGCTCATTAGCAGCGTGTTCGTTTAAGTACTGTGTAGCAGTCGATATTTGATGCATTTCTTGTCAGACCACTGATTAAATGCATGTTATCGTCCTCGAATGTTAAATTTTGGAACAAAATTAAATTCAAAAAAAGTGAATACCAAATAATTGCACAAATTTTTGATGTTTGCGCCGATTATCGCATGCTCCGAAGGATCATCTGGCAAGAGATAGATTGAACGACAAACCGAAAGATGTGTCGGTTACCGGATAGGCGTTCGAACTTACTATCGGAGTGTTGATATGATGTTCAAAATATAATCCTACTGTCATACGGCGCGACAGTATGTAGCTGGCAGTTGCATTGATGCCTATAGTTCTCGCTCCCGAAGTGGCTTGCGTGTAGGCAGTTTCGATGCGGCGGATCAACGCTTGGTTGAAAGCGTATGAAAAATCAGCGTTTACTGTCAGGTCATGGCTGATGCCACGTTGGATGCCTTTCAGTTTCATGACCGAATTGAAACCTATCACTTTATAACCTAATCCTAATGTCATGCCTGAGCTGATGGACTCTACTATTTGTCCGGCCGACGAATTGAGAGTGACTACTCGCGACTCGCGCCATTCTGCGTTGATCGTCATGTCGTTTTGCAGCGTCAGGGCAACTCCTATCAGAGGAGCGAAACGCTCGGTGATTGCGGCTGAAGATATGTTGTAGGGTGAAGAAGGAATTGGCTGACCTGTCTGCTCGTTTTGGATAAAGCCTAATCGATCCCCTTTAACCGGTACCCAGTTCAGATATGACGAATAAGAACCTACAGAGTAAGTACACTGGTATGCGTGCGTCAGCGTGAAAGCTTTAAAGATATTTTTTAACGGTTCCATCCTCGTTAGACCATCGTACACTATGCGCCAGTTTGGCAGAATGGACGCTATCCCCTGAAATGGATTTAAATTCTGCTTTTTTGCCGAACGCCCGCTGTAGGCTGACAGAAAAGCCGGAATAAGGACATCGCTTCCTGTGCGGGAAAGAGTGCCCACTGAAGGATCGTAGGGCTGACCCGCTAAGGGGTTGCCTTCCAGAAAACCGGTCGATGGATATACAGTTCCCGAATATTCCTGTTCCAGACGTTCCGAAATAATCGGAATTGCCTCCAGCATCTTGTCGAAAGTACTGCTTTGGTAACCGTTTTCCGGTTTGCTCGATTTCAGAGAGGTCAGCAATGCGCAATGTGTGCGTGTATAGCTGCCCGTGAGAGCGGTGGGAGCATTGTCAAACATAAACTGGATCGATTTCGACCTGTTGTCTGTGCGGTTTCCTGTCAGTTGGATTCTGAGATTGCGTATCGGTTCTAAAACGATTTCAACGTTAAATTCATTCGTTTTCGAATATATGGCCGGGGAGGTTTGGCCGCTTTCGGTCATCAACCACCCTCTGTCATTGGCACGGTCGATGAAACCTTCGTCGAAGAAACCGAATGCAAATCCAACACCGGGTGCCATTGGGCCGTAATTGCGGGTTTGCCCGAAAATATTGCCTATATCCGGAAGAAATAGCGGTATCGAGAGCGACTTGGTCGAACGCCATCTGATTGAGGCTTGGCGTGGAGACATTAGAAGACGGCTCGCATATTGTCCTAAATCATAGAAAAAACCGTTATGTTCTTTCTGAATCTCAGTTACTGTCACTTTGACTGTCGAATTTCCTCGTGTTAAGATCTCGAAACTGTTGTTGTCTATTTTCCTGGTTTCGATTTTTACAGGCCGTCGTGTGTTGACATCCGTTGCCGTTATCCTTACGTTTTTCACGTTCATATTGTGGGCGACGACTGTCGATGTATCTGCCGACAAAGGGAAGTTTCTCTCGAATCTGCGGGCTCGTTGATTCCTTCCTCGCTGTTGTCCCGAAAATCGTGTGTTCACACTTTTTAGATAGCCGCTCTTATTGTAGAGAGTCTCGAAATTTATCCTGCCTTCGCTGCTGAGCGACGATTGGCTACTGATTGTGTTGCCCGCTTTCATTCCCTCTACGGTCGCTCCTCGATCCCAGCGGTAAGCTGCGTTATAAGAGGCTTGGCCCGTCAAGAAGTCAAGGATGGGAATCAAATTGAAAGGTGCACGGTAAATGCCCGTAAAAGTCTGGTTATAAGCCCAAGGGGTGCCTAAATGAAGGATGCTTCTGACTACGGTGTCTTTCCACTCGCGGTATTGATCAGGAAATAGCTTTCGGTTAACAGCTCCTATCGGTTCTTCTATTCTCGCCGATGTGTTCGACATAAATTGAAGGCTCAGAGAGTTGATCGGACTCCACGATAGAGAGAGTTGTCTGTCCCATAGGAAATTTTTGCTGACTTGCAGCGGTAGTTCAACGCCTGTATCTATCTCCGAGCGGGTCTGAAGTTCGTAATAATATCTCGACATGACTGTCATGAAAGAAATCTGCGAAGGGAAGAGGTTGATGGCCCAATCATTAAGGAACTTCATCGACTTTCTGCCTTTCGTCATCCGTTCGAAAGGTCTCCATTGTTTGTTCTTCGGAGTGTATTGATACTGGAAACTCCCTCGGTAATCGTTCGTATTTTCATAGACTGTGGTAGGATCGGTCTTAGATTGTTTGTTGAAAGAGAAATTGACCGTGAAATTTGACGGATCCCATGGTTTGGGAGTCGCCGATTTGATGCCGAAATTTAGGCCGGAAATACTGAAACTTTTTACGACCGAGTGTTCCACGGCGTATGACCGTATCGAATCCCGGGCGCGATCGTCCGGAGCCGCATCGAGTGCGTCCTTAAGCAGGACGTCTTGGTCTAACGGATTATATTCGGGAGTGATGTTTTCTTTAACTATCGAATAATAGACTGGTGCGTGCAAGGCAAGTTTTTTGGGCGCGATTTTTCCGGCGTCGGCCTGGACGGCGAAATTAATCCGGTGATAATCGTCCATACGCCTTTGATTCAGTCCTTGGTCTACGGCGCCGAAACCTGCTGTCTCTATTTGCCCCCCGAAATTCAGTGTAGCTATATCCGAGAGGGTCAGATTGGCTGATACGTTTGCCGCCCATCCACCTTCGCTTTTGAAGTCCGTTACTTTTAGTTCGTTTACCCAGACTGTTCCGTCCTTGATACTGCCGGAGCTGTTTCTCACACCTATCATCATCACCCTTACGTCGCTTATCGATGGGTTGCCTGTTACGGAAATGGTGTTTCGTTCGTTATCCGGATCCGGACGGCTGAAAACGGTTCCGAAACCTATACCGCTACCCGGATCGGCTTTCTGACGGTTTCGCTCCGTTTTCGTATCTACAAGATTCTGCAAAGCCACATTCAATCGATTTTCTGCAGGCCATACGATCTGACGGTTTTCAGTATTGTCGGCATAGCGTCCTGGAGGTGTCAGAACAAGAGGAATTTCATATTCATAGAAATTGTTTTTGAAATCGCTACCCATTCTGATGAAAAGGCTCAGATCATTGTCCTTCAGATCCGTCATGTTGTCTATCGCCGCTTCTGCGTGAACCCACATCTGAAGTCGTTTATAGTTTCTCAGATCGAGCATTGTGCTCCGGTAAACCGAACGGCTGTCTCCCGGAGGAAGATCGGAAACTTTTAGCGACATCGACTGTTCGTTAAGCTGCACTATTTGTTGCTGAGCCGGATCGATTATTCTTGTCACTCCCGGAGGGAGGATATAATTCACAGGTTCACGACCCGAATTCTCTTCGATATTCACCACCGATACGTCGAGCTCGCCTTTTGCCGGCATCTGACCGCTTTCACGCAGATCGTAATCATATCCTCGCCATTCGCCTCTGACGAGTTCAAGTGTGGCGAAACGAAGATGGGTCGTTGTCTTAAATCCCGTCATGAACATACGGACGAACCTCACAGTCGAAAAGTCGTTGATCGAACCGACTACTCTTTCATAATCCGACAGCGGAATTTTAAATTGGTACCATTCCACTTCGGCGTCCGTACCGTCACGGAGACTGACAAGAGATGTCTGTTTATCCGTGATGTAATTGCTGCCTACTTTTAGATCTTCCGGACGTATCGAGACGCGATATTGGAAATAACGTTCATATTCGTTCAAGGTGTTGTCCTGATTGATATCCTCTACATCCGGAAGATTGCGCGATGACTGATAAAGCGGTTCGCCTGCATCGTCGGGCGACAGAGAGTTCCCTTCCACGCCGTTGTATCTTTTGTAACGCTCCAAAATACCCAGACGTTGCTCGTCGTAATCATATCCCCGGTAAAAATGATAATTGTCGCCAGCCGGGTCGTTCAAGGGTGAGAAAGGGTCGTTGGTCATACGTTCGATAGCTGCCGGCGATAGTTTTTGTTTGAGCTGGGTCAGATAATTACCGTAGGTCGAAAAATCATACTCCATTTCGTTCGGAAGACCGTCCAGACCTACATCCTGCACTTTGCGGGAACTGTTGTTGTTGTCGAAAGCGTAGGTCAGCGAATTCTTCGTTGATACTCGTCCCCACGTCGTTGTCCGAAGATATTGGTCGTCTCCGTCGAAAGGTATTCCGTTTTCGTACGATTTAAGACCGTCCTTGAGAATATCTTCGCTTATCTCACCGAAATTGAGATAAAGGTCGCCCCCTTCATAGTTAGGATTCTCGGGGTCGAGAAAAGGATTCATCAGCCAGAACTGTACATACTCGATATTGCTTTGTTCGAAATTGGTGTTGTCGAGTCTACGCATGATTCCCCCCCAGCGTTTTTCGGGGAAAAGTAGATTGCCGTTTTCGTCGATGTTGGTTGCGTCAACGTTGTAAGGCCCACGCTCCGTAGGATAAAACGATAGATTGAGAGTCTGGATGGTCGATGATTCTCCGTAAGTGAGTTGGCGGTCGGGAAAAATTTCGCGGCTTGTGATTTCCCTCACGTAAGGATTCGAAAGTTGTTTTAAATCCGAACGTATATAGCCCGGACAAAGCGACGAATTGCGTGCTGTGAATAAGCGGTCTATATAGTACCAGTTGATAAGGGCGCGATTCTTTCCGTAATCCGGATTGTCCGAAAGAGCTGCTTCGGGAAAGAGTGCGTTCGGACCGTTTTCGTAAGGTGTCGAAGCTAAAAACCATGAATAGGGTGACCGAAGGTCTATCCCCGTCTGGCTCGATTCGAAATCGTCTATGTAGGAACTCCCTTTGTCTGAACCGATTTTCTGGGTTGAGGGTACTAATTTGGCAAACTCGCCTATAACGCTCAGTCTTGAAGGAACCACCGCATTTACCGTCGGAATTTTGTTCAGTAGATTGTTTATCCATGGAAGTTCTGCATTGTAGCCGAAATTCACCCCGAACATCGTGTTTGTTACTGACTCATTGCCTATAGCCACTTTTTCCGTAAGCGATTTTTCGGAATAGTGCATGATTGTACCCCCGATATTCAGATTGCGGTTTAATCGGTAATTCAGATCCAAACCTAACAATGTTTTGCGTTGCGTACTGTATAGTGACTGGTTTTCTAAGGTCACCGATATATTTTGACCCGCATCTACAATGCTCTGATTGGTGATAGTCACGATTCCCATCGAATAGTCCACTGTGTAATCCACATTCTCCGTGAGTCTCACACCTCCGGCCGTTACTATTACCGAACCGCGGGGAACATTCATTGCGTCCAGTCTGATCTGCGCTCCACCCGAAGCTTTATATTCTCCCGTCAGGACATACTTGTTTTTATCGGCCCATTGTCGTGCCACTGTCTGGGTTGAATCGTATAGTTCCTGATAGATGAATTTTTCGTCCGTTAGGCTTCCTCCTAATTTCTTGCGTAAGTTCGATCCGAACGGTTCGGCGACCGGAAATATTATCCTACCCGTCGACGACTGGATTGTATACCCCTCGATGTAGTCGAAAAATCCGTCGGGATTCGATTCCTGATTGGAGTCTAATTTGTCGAGACCGGTCAGTTGTAGAAGGGGAGTGGCGGTAAATCCCGGAATTGGGAGATAGACTATTTCCGTTCCCGTCGTATCCGAAAGATATTTCACCTGAAGTTTGAAATTTTTCGAATCCACTTGATAAGCCCCCAGTGAATAAACGTTTTTCATCATCAGGCGCCACATTGGTAGACGTGGTGCCTGGGTGGTGCTTTTCAGCATTTTTACATAGAGCGATTGGTTGGTCTGGGTGATGTCGCTCGAAAACTCACCGACTTGATAGACCTTGCCGTTGTATGTGTATTCGAAAGCCACCCCCAGCACTTCGTCAGCTGTCAGTTGATTGCGCAATGAGATATAGCCCAAGGTAGAGTTCAGTATATATTCGCTTTCGTTGAGTAGTCGAGCGCTTTCAACCTTCTCGAAATCACGTCCTCCCTCTATGCCGTAAGCCGACAGAGGAGCGAGTGCCTGGGTTACGGTGTTGATATTTCTCGCATCCGGATAGTCGTTTTTGATGATTTCCAGGAGGTTGTTGGAATTGTTCGACGGGTTCGGTAAAGCCATGTTCGTCGACCAGTAGTCCGAGGCTAAATGAGTGTTTTCCCCGAGATCCATAAAAGCCGTTATATTGCGGCTCTGATTGTAATCGCTTCGTTTGTTTGTCACCCACACTTCTATTCTCGTTATTTTCACTCCGCTTGTCACGTAAGGAAGATGCGAAGCGAACTCGTCGTAATTATCTCTGAAAAACTGGGCTAAGAAATAGTGCCGGTTCGCGTCATACTCGTCTGCTCTCACTGTGAACGGAGTCGTCTGGACTCCGCCGCGAGTATTAACCGACCTGGTCTCCGAATTTTGTTGTGAAATTAGAGCCGTTGCGGTCAGTCGGCCGAACTGAAGAGTGGATTTTACACCGAACAGGGCAGTGCTGCCTCTTATTAGCGAGGAGCCCGTTGTCATGCTCACGTTGCCTGCCTCGAGGCTCTTGACGATATCGTCTTCAGTCCCTTCATATTGGAGTTTCAGATTTTTTGAGTCGAAATCGAAAGTCGCGTCTGTATTGTAGGTCATATTGAATTTGAGCCTGTCGCCTATCGTTGCTCCGACTGTCGCCTGGATTTTCTGATCGAAATCCAAGTAGGTTTTACGCCGCGATGTGAGGGAAAGTGTCGGATTTTCGCTTTTGGTCGATTTTATACCTGTGCGGATCTGAACGGAGCCCGACATTTTCAGCTGAATGCCACCCGGACCGAAAATTCGCTCTAAAGGTCCGGCAGAAAAGTTCATGTTGAGGACACTGAATTTAGGACGTTGGAGCTTCGCTGCATTCACATATCCTACACCTCCGTTCAGTTCTCTGTAGAGCGCACGAGCTTCCTCGCGGGCTTTCCATTTCATGTATTCTTCCTGTGTCATCAGGAAAGGAGCTGTCAGATCGCGGTCGCCTAATTTTGTCCGGATGATGTAATAACCGTTCTCGTCATATTCCACCACGGTGCTGATATTTGAGGGGATGATGGCGTCAAGGGTTCGGGCGGGTTCGGTCAACTCGTCATACGTGCTCGATACTGTGGGACTGATGGGGAGAATGGGTTGGGGGAGAATAGAGTCAGGTGAGGATGTGATGGTTTGAGACGACAAGACCCACAGTCTTGACGTGAAAAGAAGTATGGTGAAAAAGGCCGCTAATCGTTGAGCCTTAGATATATAGAGACTTGATTTCTTCTGCATTCCGGTGGAAGGTGAGGATTCTTGCACCTCCCGTTGAAATAACGTCAAAATCACGGTTTTATTGTGTAATGCAACCGGAAAAGTTAATCAAAACAAATATGTCAATGTTCGCTAATCCTCCGTGCTGTCATACGTCAAACATGCCGCCAAGGATTCGCTGCAAAATTAATATCGATATCCACCATCAATCTGCGAACTTGGCCTATACTCTAAAAGTTGCCCACCCTCTTCTCCTAACTATCAATCGAATAACGTCTTTGGATACCTACAATTTTAATATTATTTAACTATTTCATCTTTTCCGCGGACATAATTTCGACCTTTTTTCCCCATCATTTGTTTATCGCTCATAACCCATCTGGCTGCTCTTATGAAGTCACTCTGTTAGTAGCGACAGTTCCAGCCAGCGCGTTTCGGCTGTGTCGAGATCATTTTGGAGTTGCTTGTATCGTTCGGAAGCCGACGCTATCTCCTCGGCGGAGGCTCCGGAAACGAATATTTCTTCTAATCGGTTCTTTTCTTCCGTCAGCTCGTCGATTTTCAACTCCAGTGCTTCCATCTCTTTTTTCTCCTTGTAAGTCAACTGCTTGGGCTTTTCAGTCTTTATCTTAGCCTGGGTAGTAGATCTGGTTGGAGCTCCATTCTCTTCTTTGATCTGTTTGCTCCTCCAATCTCTCCACTCGCTGTAAGTCCCCGGAAAATCCTTGATTTTTCCATCACCCTCCATCACGAAAAGATGATCCACAATCGAATCCAAGAAAAACCTATCGTGACTTATCACGATTATGCATCCCTTATATTCAGCAAGATAATCTTCGAGAATGCCAAGCGTTACGATATCCAGATCGTTCGTAGGCTCATCGAGAATCAGGAAATTCGGGGAGCGCATCAGAACGCACGCCAACTGGAGTCGGCATCGTTCCCCGCCGCTCAGGCTATGGATATACTTCTGTTGATCTGCCGGCTCGAAAAGAAACCTTTTCAGAAACTGCATCGGCGAATACGATTCTCCGCCGTTGATTCGGATATCCTCGGCTATCTCCTGCACTGCGTCGATCACCTTCTTCCTGCTGTCAAGTTCGATGCCCTCCTGACTGTAATAACCGAAGCGCACCGTTTCGCCGACGTTCCATTCTCCGCTGTCCTGAGGCTCGATACCTAAGAGCATCTTGATAAAAGTTGACTTTCCCACGCCGTTCGCTCCTACGATACCCACTTTTTCATAACGTGCGAAATCATAGCTGAAAGCTTCAACGATTTTTTTGTCGCCGAATCGTTTGCTGATATTCTTGGCCTCGAAAATCTTATTGCCGATATATGATGATTTGACATCCAGCACTACGTTCTTATCGCGGTAATCGGCCTGTGATCGCTCTTTGAGATCGTAATATGAATCGATGCGATATTTCGCTTTGCCTGCTCTGGCCTGTGGCTGACGGCGCATCCATTCTGTTTCCCGACGCAATCTGTTTTTCACGCGGTCTAATTCCGCCGACAAAGCTTCATAGCGTTCCGATCTGCGTCGAAGATAGTATTCGAAGTTACCCTCGTAGGTAAACATTTGCTTAAGATCGATTTCCATTATTCTGTTGCAGACACGATCCAGAAAATAACGGTCGTGAGTGACCATAAGCAGACAAACTCGTTGACGCGACAAATAGTTTTCAAGCCATTCGATAATCTCGATATCCAGATGATTGGTCGGCTCGTCCATTATCAGAATGTCCGGATCGCTCAAAAGCACAGAGGCTATGGCTACTCGTTTACGCTGGCCGCCCGATAGATTATCCACCGGCTCATCTAAAGACTCGATTTTAAGGGAAGTGAGCATACTGACCATTCGGTCCTCGAAATCCCACGCATCAAGTTCATCCATCTGATGGGTCGCTGCCGCTATCTTTTCATCCGCGCCAGATCTCAAAGCTATATGATAGTCTCTTATTGCATCAGTAACTTTTGTATCTGCAGACAGACAGGCTTCGCTGACTGAGATTCCCGGCTTAAATTCCGGCAATTGTTCCAGATAACCGATTTTTATCCCGGGATTCAGGGTGATTTTACCGCTGTCCGGAGAGTCTTTACCTGCTAAAAGTTTCAGAAGAGAAGTCTTACCTGTCCCGTTTTTAGCCACTATGCCTACCTTGTCGCCTTCTCCGAGGCTGAACGTAACATCCCCGAAAAGCAGCCGGTCGCCGACACTTTTTGTCAAATTCTCAACTGTCAGAAGTGGTGCTCCCATACTCTACCTCGGAAAAAATTTATTTAATTCATCCATCGATAAGCCTCTACGTGCGGCATAGTCTTGTTTCGTTTCCTCTGATATGGAGCCTACGGAAAAATATTTAGCTTTGGGATAATTTATCATTAGGCCGCTCACGGATGCCGAAGGCTTCATAGCACCGTTTTCCGTAAGTTCTATTCCCAAATCCCCATAATCTAATAATTGGTCGAGGATGAAAATCAAAGACTGGTCGGGCAATGATGGATATCCGACCGCCGGTCTGATTCCGATTGCGCCACTTTCTGATGGAATGTCGTAAAATTCCATCTGTTCCTTACGGTTGAGCCACTCCGTTCCCGCCTCCACTAAACGGTCCGCCAAACTCTGCGCTAAGATTCTTTGAAATTCCTGAATTTCCGACTGATTTATTGCGGTTTCTATATCACCCGCTGTGGTTACTGCAAAAATACCGATATGATCACCGTTGAAATCTACAAAATCCGAAAGTGCTGCCCGTTTTCCTTCACCCGCGGCCTGATGCTGTCGTATAGTGGGGATTTTAACCTCGCCACTTTCTGTTTCAACAATTATATCGTCACCTTCGCTGCGACTTTTAGAGAGTACAATTCTTCCTTTCAACCCGTATCCTCGAGATTCCCAATTGTCAAGCATTCTGTTGGCTTCCTTGAAAAGCTGCATAGCCTCGGCTGCTTTCATCCTTTCCTGTTGCGGAATGGAAGCGAGCCACTGGGCTTTGCAATGATCGCACCCCTTGATGTCCGCAAGCGAAGCGAAAGAGGCGTCAAGTTTCCATGCTGCGAAGAATGGACGCCAGTTGATGAGTTCGCGAATTTCGCCGACGGGTATTTCATACGTGAATCTGCCGGTCTTTTTGGGAGAGGCTACTTTTAGACTTTCGTCGTAAATATATTTCCTGTTACGTGCCTCGTCAAGTGAAAGAAATTCCTTTCCTGCACTTGCCGATTCCCTCATCTCTGCCTGACGCTGTTTTAAAGAGTTTATGCTTGCCGCGCTCGATGTGGATGATAGGTAGCTTTGGGCTACTCCGGGCAGAGAGGCCGCATCTTTCGTATATACTACCGCACCATGGTAAAGAGGGGCTAAACGTAATGCTGTATACAGTTCGGAAGCCGCTGCACCACCTACAAAAAGCGGAATTTCAAGTCCTTTTTCCTCCATCAAACGAGCTACTTCTCCCATTTCTCCAAGCGAAGGAGTGATAAGTCCGCTCAATCCTATAAAATCTGCCTGTTCGGACATAGCACGCTCAACTATCGTTTCTTTATCGACCATCACACCGAGGTCTATCACTTCATAGCCGTTGCATTTCATGATGACTGTCACTATGTTTTTGCCGATATCGTGAACGTCTCCTTTTACTGTAGCGATCACCATCTTACCGGCGTTTTTTCTGTCCGACGATTGCTTTTCTTTTTCGATTTCCGGAGTCAGTATCCCTACTGCGCTTTGCATGGTCTGGGCGCTTTTCACTACTTGTGGCAGAAACATTCGTCCCTCACCGAAAAGTCTACCCACCATGTTCATTCCATCCATCAAAGGGCCGTCGATGACTGCTGTCGCGCTACCCGTCTTTGCAGTGAGAGTCGACAATAAAGATTCCAAGCCGTCAGTGCGCCCTTTTACAATAGCCGAGATCAACTGTTCTTCTTCACTTACCGAGGGCTTGATTTCAGTTTCTGAAGCGACATGTTTAGTCTTATCAGACATCTCGTTCTTTATCGACTCCGCTAATTCGATAAGTTTATCTGTGGAGTTTTCGCCTTGGTTTAAGATTACGTCCTCAACAGCCTTCGCCAAATCTCGACGAAATCCTTCTGTGGTTAGCTTTGTGGCCGGATTGACTATAGCCATGTCCATCCCTTCCCGGATAGCGTGTTCCAAAAACGAAGAATGCATCGCCTCTCTGACGATATTGTTGCCTCGGAATGAGAACGACAAGTTGCTTAAACCGCCGCTTACGTGTGAGCCTCGAAGATTTTTCTTTATCCAGCCTACCGTTCTAATAAAATCTATGCCGTAGCGGTCGTGATCGGATATTCCTGTTGCCACTGAAAGAATATTGGGATCGAATATTATGTCTGAAGCCGGTATGCCTGCATTGACAAGCAAAGTATAGCAACGGCCGCAAATTTCAATCTTTCGCTCGAAACTATCGGCTTGCCCTTTTTCATCAAAAGCCATCACCACCATGGCTGCCCCGCAGGTGTGGATATGTCGAGCTTTTTTTAGAAATTCCTCCTCGCCCTCTTTCAGAGAAATTGAATTAACTATCGGTTTACCCTGGATTATCTTGAGTGTACTTGTGATAACTTCCCAATGCGAAGAATCGATCATAAAAGGAACTTTCGCTACATCCGGCTCGGAGCTTATCCGTGATACAAACTCTTTCATGTCCTCCTTCTGGTTGAGGAGCGGATCATCCATGTTGATATCTATTATAGAAGCTCCTTTGCTTACTTGTTCTTCCGCTATTTTGACAGCTTCACCCCACGAACGTTCCTTTACTAAACGGAGGAACTTACGGCTCCCGGCCACATTGCAACGTTCGCCAACTTTGATGAAATTTTCACCAACCGTCAGACTTTCCAGCCCGGCTAACCGTAGCTTCCCGTCTGAATGCGGTATCCGGCGTGGTGTTTTGTTCTTGACTGCCTCCGAAATCTCTTTAATATGGAGAGGGGTTGAACCGCAGCAACCACCGATGATATTCACTTTTTTCCCATCGATGAGATCACTCAGGTGGTGTGCCATCATTTCTGGGCTCTCCGAATAGTTCCCGGATGCATCAGGAAGACCTGCGTTCGGATATATGCTTATCGCGAAGGGTAAATTCTGTATTCTATCTAAAAACGGAATCAAAGCTTCCGCTCCGAAACCGCAGTTCAATCCTATGCTTAAAGGTGACGCATGTGCCACACTCACGGCAAATGCTTCTATCGTCTGTCCTGATAGAGTTCGGCCGGATTCTGTCAAGGTTGCAGAGAGCATGACAGGTCTCTTTCTTCCGGTAGTATCTTCGGCTCTCTTCAGGGCGCGTAGTGCAGTTTTGGCATTGAGTGTATCGAATACTGTTTCAATCAATATGATATCGGCTCCTGATTCTAATAAAGCTGATATTTGCTCAAAATAAGCATCTTCCAGTTCATTTATCAGTTTGTCTGTTTCGGCCGTGGATGCTGAATTGAGGGAAAGGGAAAGAGAAAGGTTTGTTGGTCCGACGCTTCCGGCTACCCAACCTTTCCGACCGCTCTTCTCCAATGCTTTCCTTGCAATCGATACACCCGCTTTGTTTATTTCCTTTGCCAGATCGCTCATGTCATATTCTCTTAGCGATACGGCGTTGGCGTTGAATGTATTTGTTTCGATTATGTCAGCTCCAGCTTCGAGATAGCTGAGATGTATTTTTTCTATAAGCTCCGGGGCGCATATATTCAGCAAGTCGTTACACCCCTTTAGAGATATTGAAGAATTTTTACGGAGCGGATCGAATATCGACTCGTCGATATTCAACGACTGAATCTGCGTTCCCAAAGCGCCGTCGAGCACCAGGATGCGCTTATCTAATTCCTTTCGGATGTCGTGAGTATTTGCTGAAGTTGTTGCCATAAGAAAGAATACGAAATTCCCCGAAGGACTGATCAAGTAATTCCACTGTCTGTTATCGGAATGCAAAGATAAGCAATTTTAGGCAATGATGAGACTTGAAACACCCACCACGACATAAAAAATCCCCCGATATTTACTATCGGAGGACATATATAAAAAGTTAGTTTAAGAATCTGACTATCTGTTGCGAGGATAACGTCTTCTCGCTGGAGTCACCGCATTCACCCTTACAGCTTTGGTTTCTACACGTAGATTGCTCTGACGGCGGCTGTGCATGAACTTGTCTAAAAAAGCTCCTATTACTATCGTGAGGCAGATGGCTCCTATTATTATCAGCCATGCTAAAACTTCATGTTCGTTATTGAGTTGCATGATGTTATATTTTTTTTTGATTAATATTCGTATGTTTTGTAACCGATTTGTAATATTAACGATCGGGCATTAAAAATAGTTCATGCTTCTTAAATATTTTTTCGATTAAATATTTTGGGAAAATCCTAAAAAAAGAATAGCTTTGCCAAACAATTAACGCTTTCCTGACGTTATAAAATAAACTTAATCTCAAACATCAAAATATCAATTCACATGAAACCTTTACACATCATCCTCGCCGTAGTTGGCGGAGCAGTAGCTGGAGCCACAGTTGGTCTTCTTTTCGCACCTGAAAAAGGCGAACGTACTCGCGACGAAATCGTTAAATTCCTTAAGGAAAAAGGTATTCGTCTCAAGAAAAACAAAATTGAAGAACTCGCTGACGAAATTGCCGAAGAACTTGGCAAATGACTGATTTGATTCAAGCATAATCTTAATTCCGAAATCTTATGAACAATCTTAATATTTTATATGCTTTTCTTGGAGGAGCTATTGTAGGTGCATCGGCTGCTATCCTTTTCGCACCCGAAAAAGGTGAAACAGTTCGCAAAAAAATTCGCGAATGTCTCCGGAAGAAAGGTATTCTTTGCAGCGACAGCGAAATCGATGAACTCGTTGAACAGCTTACCGCTGAAATAGAAGAAAAATAATTTGCGAAAAATTAATACTAACGGTGAAGCTGTGTCGAAGCTGTAGTTTTGGCACAGTTTCATCGTAAACTTACCGAAAATCTTAAGGAAGCGTTTTACTAAAAGGACTTATTATGGCAAACGAAAATTCCTATTCCAGATTATGGCAGGAACTACAGAGCTATCTGAAAATAAATGTTGAATATGCCAAACTGACTGCCGCTGAAAAATTGGCCGTTTTTATTTCAGCCGCCGCAGTATCTTTGGTTATTTTCTTTTTGGCTATTATTTTCATTTTCTTTATTTCGCTCGCTGTAGTCAATTGGTTAGCCGTGTCTATAGGTTTAGCTTGGAGTTACGCCATAATGGGCGGTTTATATCTGGTTCTCATGGCGCTCCTTCTGATTTTCAGGAAGACGTTGATCATGAATCCTGTCGCTAAATTCATATCTAAACTAATCTTGAAATAAGGACCGTATGAAAAATTTGCAAGCACATAAAAGGGACGATATCCAGTGGAACGGTTATGATATGGAAGAATTGCGTTATCAGAGAGCCTACACACTTGCCAAACTCGAAATACAAAAAGAAAAGCTCACCGGAGGATTCAAACAGATCTATGACTCAAGTGCCGGAATTATGGGCAACGGTATAATGAAAAAAATGATTAGCGGACTTAGCTATTTCGATTATGCCATCCTTGCTTTCCGTCTTGGGAAAAGAGTTTACAAAATGTTCCGAAAATAGTGATGAACGACTATATTGAAGCTCGGTTTGAAATTGAACCGTGCCAAGAGATGATGACCGACATCCTCGCCGACATCCTTGCCGCGCGGGGATTTGAATCGTTTGTGCCTGATCGAAACGGTTTAACTGCATATATCCGGAAAGAAATATTCGAACCGCATATTCTTGATATTACTGACGAAGAATGGTTTTTCGATGCCACAATAAAATCCGTATGGAAAGTGATTGAAGGACAGGATTGGAATTCAGAGTGGGAAAAAAACTATTTTCAGCCTATAGTGATCGACGGTCGGTGTGTAATTCACAGTTCCTTTCATTCTGGATATCCCGCTTGTGAATATGACATCGTAATTGATCCCAAGATGGCTTTCGGAACGGGTCATCATGCCACTACCGCACTGATCGTACGTCGACTTCTTGACTTGAAATTGAACGATAAGAAAATCATCGATATGGGCACTGGAACTGGAATACTCGCTATCCTTGCACGCAAGCTTGGAGCTAATCCGGTGATTGCCGTCGAAATCGATCCACCGGCCTACGAAAACACACTCGAAAATATTGTTGTGAACGGATGTGGAGATATAGATGTAAGGCTTGGAGATGTCTCCGCCATTGCCGATGAAAAGAATGTTGATCTATTTGTTGCTAATATCAACCGGAATGTGATTCTCGGCGATATCGAAGACTATAAACGAACGCTTCGCCCCGGCTCCATGATCATATTAAGTGGATTTCTTGTCGCAGATATTCCAGTGTGTACGGAAACTCTTGCTAAATTAGGTTTCTGTGACATCAACCATACCGTAGATGGCGATTGGGCTGCCATCACAGCAATCCTTTCTGAAATTTAAGATTAAAATCTGATGTTTCGAGAATGTCACAATTTTTTTGATTTTGTGGCAATTAAAATTATGTGGCTAATTGGATTGAAGCTCACCAAACATTAACCGGATAGTCTTTCCATTATTTTGACCTTTTTATTTAGATGTTCAAATAGAGTCAAATCGATTCGTTCTGAAGATCCTTTTGGATTGCGGTCGAAGCCGAACTCAAAAGATTTTGTACAAAAAAAGGCAATTGTTAATTAAAATAAGTATCTTTGTTCTAAGAAGGCACAATGTGCCTTTTAGACATTTGGAAAACGAAGAAGCGTTATGCTTGTCTTGTAGTTTGAGAACCTGAGAAATTCTAAACTGAGCACAAATTAGCATAGCGATTCTCACGCCATAAACGTGGGTTGCTATAGTTACACATGCTCAAGGGTTATCTCAGGACCTTCAAACTAATGGGTAACATAGATGACTCACGTTTATTTATGTCTAATGGATAATGTATCATAAATCAATTAGTTATTAAACATTGTAAATATCTCAAAATTATGAAAAGAACTATTTTAAATTGTATTGAAATTCCAAGATTGTTATTTGTATCAATACTCATTTTGACAGCTTCATCGTATTCATTAAAGGCCCAGGAGGTAAAATATAACGGAGATGTCGCAGCGGGAGTAGTAAACACATCTCATTTTTCTGATGCGCAGATTACTATCGGCACAACACACGGCGCTTATTTTACAAAACCTAAATTATTCATTGGTGCAGGTGCTTTGGTTGGATTAAATATCAACCCCGAGCGTATTGATCAAGCAATTCCGGTATATGGTGATATCAGAAAAGATTTTCCTATAGGAGGACGATTTACTACTTTCATAGATGCTAAAATGGGTTATACTTTTGTCGGAAGTAGAACCGCAGTACATAACGATAGCGCTCTTGACTATGGTTTTTATTTTTATCCGTCAACCGGTATTAGATTTGCAACAAGTGAAAGATGTGGACTCATGTTAAATATAGGATACACATATCAAAATGCTACCTTTAAGTATTTCATGGGAGACGTAAATGGAAAGCAAAGATATAATGCCGGTGGATTTACTGCTTCAATCGGTTTTTATTTTTAACCTGCTTGCTATGAATCTTACTGAAAAATATTTAATATCTTGAAATATACATAATGTTATATAGAAAACCGTATTTGCCCCGAAATGGGGCAATTTTTTATATAATTAATCGCCTTATAGTCCTATAGTTTTCTTATCATCAAATATTTGAGTCCTTTTTATGAACAATGAAAAAAGGACGATTCCCTAAAAGAGGGTCGTCCTTTTTTATTTGTTTAAAATCTAAACTAACTATAATGCAGACATTTTAATAGATATTTAAATCACATTGGAAATAAATTAATTTCCTTAATTGCCGAACGACAACGTCGTGAAATATCTTAATGTCCCGTTTACTCTTTCTGGAGCGAATTGAAGCTGTACATAATTGTTCCCTGCTCCGAACCAAGTGGCTATATAACCTCCGTTTTGTCTGAGTAGCTCAACCGGATTGCCGTAAAGTCTTACAAGGTCACGATATACCATGTTGTAACGATAAGGATCGTAGTTAAGCGTCGAGTAAATAAATCGCGAGCCTGCAAGACCATAAGGTCCGTAATAGAGAGCCGCATCTTGCCATAGATAGTTTAGCTGATTCACGTTTCTTAGATAAACTACATCAGAGTCATATCCATCTATTGTATAACCGCCTGAGTAGAGATAATTTAGTGAAGCATCGATCGCTGTTCCCAAAGCTATCCCCAATATCGTTGAGAGAATTGGACCGCCGGCTAAAGGACGCCATGTGGGAGGAGGAACCGGACGATAATACGGATGCATCGGCGGACGATCAGGTCTCATCGGAGGAGCCATCACAGGACGTTGTAGTGGGGGCTGAGGTGTCGGGTTAGGACGCATAGCTCCCGGATTGTTAGGCTGACGTCCCGGTCGATTATAGTTTCCTCCGTTGTTCTGGTTTGGAAGGCCAGGACGCATATTGTTTCCACCGTTTGACATGCCGGGATGTTGGCCGTTATTGAAATTGTTGTCATTATGTCCCGGTCTCTGGGAATTAGAACCGCCGTTGGAATTCCCGGGTTGATTATTGCCCGCACCCGGACGCTGACCGGAATTCCAATCGTTTGAAATTCCATGCTGACCGTTGTTATTGAAATTGTTGTCATTATGTCCCGGACGCTGGGAATTAGAGCCGCCGTTAGAATTTCCGGGTTGATTATTGCCCGAACCCGGACGTTGGCCGAAATTCAACCCAGGAGAAGAATTGTTTGAACTATTGTTATTACTGTTGTTGCCGTTGTTACGCCCTGTTCTCATACTTGAACCGGATCCGGTATTCCAATTGCCGCTCTGGTTGGACGACGATGGCTGTCTACCCGAACTTACATTACCCGTATTTATTCCTGACTGACGGTTCTGACCGTTGTTTCTATTGACGGAATTATTGCTTTGACCTGACGGGCGAGACTGAGTTACGCCCTCCCTTCTTATCGAAGACTGACCGCGATTCTGACTCGCACTGCTGCTTGATGACTGGACTCTACGTTCTGTCGATTGGCGGCCTGAGTTGCCTCCACCGTTATGTCTGTTTTGGCCTGAAGCCGGTATAGATAAGGCACCGGCTATTACTACTGCTGATAAGAAACTGATAATGTTGTTCATAGCCTGAAAGTTTTATGGTGAATATTTAATTTTATATTTATTTGACCCAAATTTACACAAAAAGTTTAATTGTATCTACAAAAATAATTTTTGTCATCTCATTTGCAAAGTTACATCCATTTTTGAATGTCAAACTGTAAAGTTGACATATACATTAAAAGTTGCCCACCTTAATATGTTGATTTTCAGTTTAGGTCTCAAAGATATTAACTTTAATTAACTTCTTTGAGCTCTTTATCTCAGAACGACCGTTTCAAAAAATTTGCATAAACCTCCTCAAAATCCTACCTTTGTTCTCAGAAAAACCTACTTAATACCTAAAGCAGATCGATTATGAAAACTTTGGAAAGACTTTTAGCGGAAAAACTACTCAAAATCAGTGCAATCAAACTTCAGCCGGATCTCCCTTTTACATGGGCATCAGGTTGGAACTCACCGATATATACCGATAATCGCAAAACACTTTCATATCCCGACGTACGCAGTTTCATCAAAGTGGAAATGTGTCGGCTCGTTATGGAATCTTTCGAAGCACCCGATGCTATTGCGGGTGTGGCAACTGGGGCTATTGCGATGGGTGCTCTTGTCGCCGACACGATGGGACTTCCTTACGTTTATGTCCGTTCTACACCTAAAGATCATGGTCTCGAAAACCTTATCGAAGGTAATCTTAAGCCCGGACAGAAAGTAGTTGTCATCGAAGATCTTGTTTCTACCGGAGGTAGCAGTCTGAAGGCTGTCGAAGCGATACGTAATGCTGGATGTGAAGTAGTCGGAATGGCCGCTATTTTCACTTACGGATTCCCTGTTGCGATCAAACGCTTTAAAGATGCTGGGGTGGAACTGGTGACTCTTAGCAACTACAACGCTATGCTCGAAGCCGCTCTCGAAACGGAATATATACGCAACGAGGATGTTGAAACCCTCAAAGAATGGAGAAAGGATCCGGCTAACTGGACTCCCGATAGATAATCTCTTACTGAAACTGTATTATGGCTAAATATACCAGCAAACCGGTAACGGTGAGCCGTCCCATCTCTGAAGTTTATTCAGGTATTAGCAATATAGGGGCTTATCAGGAAAAACTCGATTCTCTCCCGGCAGAGGCAAGAGCAAAACTCGGAGATGTCAAATTTACCGACGATTCCATCGTTATCACAGCTCCCCCTGTTGGAGAAATTTGTTTCACTGTTATCGAACGGATCGAACCGTCAAGAGTGGTGCTTGAATCTGCTCAATCTCCTGTGCCTTTGACACTTTCGGTTAACCTGAGTGAAAAGGACCCCTCTACAACGGAAATAATCAGCGAAATTGATGTTGAAATTCCAATGTTCCTTAAGCCCATGGTTGGAGGAAAATTGCAGGAAGCGGCTGATCAGTTCGGAAACATGATCAAAAATTTCTTTGCTTAAACGTAAGTTCATAAGCGTGTTTATTGGCTTGAGTGTGGGATTGGCAGCCTGCGAGACTGTCGACGATGAACGTATCCCGTATGCTCCGGTCAATATCTCGTTTGCTACTGTCGGCGAATGGCAACTCTACGGCGTTGCGGGAGCAACTGACACAAGGCGTTTCATCAAATCCGAACGTGTCCCCACTAATTTCCCCTACACCGACTATGCTCAGACTGGCTTTGGAGGCGTTCTGCTCGTAGGGGATTTTGAGGGCGTTCCACATGCCTACGATCTGGCTTGTCCGGTGGAGCGTACCGCTTCAGTGAGAATCAATGTTGACCTCGATGCTATGGCAGGGTACTGTCCGAAATGTCATAGTACCTATGATATTTTTCGACTCGGCACTCCTTTGTCGGGAGAGGCGGCGGAAAAAGGCTATGCTTTGACTCGCTACCGTGTCGGATCGGCAGCAAACATCTATATAAGGATCACAAATTGAAAAAAGTTGCTTTTTCGCGTTGTGGTATCAAAAAATGTTTGTACCTTTGCACAGTCAAAACACCGGCGGAGGCCGGAGATTATAGATGGTGAGTATAGTTCAGTTGGTTAGAACG
This sequence comes from Paramuribaculum sp., assembly GCA_022511125.1. Lineage (GTDB taxonomy): Bacteria > Bacteroidota > Bacteroidia > Bacteroidales > Muribaculaceae > Paramuribaculum. Next base: position 25,910 of record JAFLSD010000012.1, on the reverse strand, counting down.
TCGGATTGTGGTTCCGAAGGTCGTGGGTTCGAATCCCACTATTCACCCCACTTTATAGTTAATAGGATAATAAAGGTTAGTGCGCGGTAAGTGATTATAGCGCACTTTTTTTATTCCGTTATTTTTATTTTGTATTTTTGCAGCTACAATAGTTCTCATCTATGTGGATCAATCTGTTATTACTTGCTTTAGGAGTGGTTGTTATCCTTATCGGCGCGAATATACTCACCGACGGAGCTGCTGCTATCGCTCGTAAATGCGGTATATCTGAACTTGTTACAGGTTTGACTATTGTCGCTTTCGGTACATCTGCACCTGAGCTGGTTATCGGTCTATTCTCGGCTATAAAAGGATCATCGGAGCTCGCTGTGGGAAACGTCGTCGGTAGCAACATCTTCAATATCTTCATCATATTAGGGCTGACGGCCGTCATTAAACCGATTAAGGTAAAAAAAAGTGTGATGAACAATGAGATACCATTGGTGCTTCTGGCTGCTGTTTCCTTGTTCATCATTGGATTGGCTCCGATTATCGACTCTCACGCCCCTATGCAAGTGTCAAGAGTCGACGGACTATTGCTCTTGCTTTTCTTCGTTATTTTTCTAAGGTTCACATTTGAAAGCGCACGATCTGCGGCTCCTGACGATCCATTGGCAGAGAATGCTTCATCCAAAAAGAATATGGGATGGCCTAAGGCGCTGATTTTTGTGATTCTCGGACTGGCTGGGCTCGTAGCGGGAGGAGAATGGTTCGTAAGAGGAGCATCGGGAGTGGCGGCTGCACTTGGTGTCAGCGAGGCAATTATAGGACTCACAATTGTGGCGGCCGGATCATCTCTGCCGGAACTTGCCACTTCTGTTACCGCTGCATTGAAAGGCAAACCTGACATTGCACTTGGCAACGTCATAGGCAGTAATATCTTCAACATCTTTTTGGTACTCGGAACTACAGCGGTCGTCCGGCCATTGAGTTTTGGAAATATTGGTTATGTCGACCTTTCCGTACAGTTGATAGCTGCCATTCTCTTTTGGGTCGTTGCCAAGTTTTATAAGACCCGGACAATTACACGACCCGAAGGTTCTATACTTGTAGCGTTGTATATTATTTACACTATTTGGTTGATAATGAATGCATAAAATGGAAAAAGATCTTCTCGTAATAATACCCGCCCGTGGAGGCAGCAAGGGAATCCCTAAAAAAAATATAAAGGATTTCTGTGGACGCCCCCTATTGCATTACACCATTGATGTCGCACGGAAGATTGCTGACGATGAGCATATTATACTTAGCACGGATTCCGATGAGATTATCGATTGTGCAAAATCTACTGGTCTGAAGGTTCCTTATCGTCGTCCATCCGAACTCGCATCCGATCAGGCATCTACGCGTGATGCTATTCTTGATGCGATGGATTTTGCTGATAAAAACAACATTTCTTATTCCAAAATCTGCCTTTTACAACCAACTTCTCCTCTCCGAACAGTCGCAGACGTGGAAGAATGTTTGAAATTATATAACGCGGAACTCGACTTGGTTACAACTATTGTCGATGCCGATACGAATCCATATTTCAATTGCTATGAAATTAATCCCGAAACCGGCTACATGCACATCTCAAAAGGCGACGGGTGCATAATTCGGCGACAGGACGCTCCTGAAGCATTTCAGTTCAACGGTGCTGTCTATATCATCAATCCCCGATCGATAAGGCAGACTGAAATAGGTGCTATGAAAAAAAGAATCGGACATAAAATGGACAAGATAAGGAGTGTCGATCTTGATACACCCTTAGATTGGGCTATTGCTGAAACAGTCATGAGAGAACTCAAAGACAATTCAAATGAAAACTGAAGAAAAAGAAAAACATATCATCGGCGTGAACGCCACGATTTTAGAGGCGCTTGAAAAGCTCAATTCCCTTTCGGGTGGAGAAATGACTCTTGCGGTAGTCGACTCCGAAGGTAGGATGAAAGGAAGTCTCACAGACGGTGACATAAGACGAGGTCTTTTGAAAGGTATCGATATTGCGGCTCCCGTTTCGGAAGTTATGTTCAAAACATTCCGCGCGCTCGATAGCGAAAACAAAGATATAAGTAAATTGAAAGAAATAAGGGATTTAGGTATTTCTCTTGTCCCTTCTCTTGATGCTGAAGGGAGGATAGTCGATTTTATTGACACAACCGAAACCCTGACTAAACTGCCATTATCAGCAGTCTTGATGGCTGGAGGAAAAGGAGAGCGGCTCCGTCCTCTTACCCTCTCCACTCCAAAACCTCTCCTTCCCATTCAGGGCAAGCCGATCATAGATTACAATATCGATCTGCTCAATCTCTATGGCATTTCTGATATATGGGTCACTGTAAATTACATGGCTGAGCAGATAGAAGCCCATTTTGAAGGCAGTCAGGTCAACACGGTCCGCGAAAATAAATTTCTCGGAACGATAGGATCCGTCTCGCTGATTGATTTACCCGAGAAAGGCGATACGCTCGTGATGAACGCCGATCTGCTTACTACGATATCAATAGAAGACATGTATTTGCGTCACATTAATGAAAACGCCGACGTTACCATAGCTGCCATTCCCTATAATGTCTCGGTACCCTATGCTATCCTATCGACTGATTCATCATCTGTCACCGGCATTGAAGAAAAGCCGTCATATTCCTATTTCGCCAATGCCGGAATATATATCTTCTCTAATGCTGTTCTTTCCACTGTAACCTCTGACTTCAGAACCGACGCAACCGATCTTATAGAGAAAGTCATCGCTGGAGGCGGCAAAGTTACTTTCTATCCAATAAACGGCACATGGATTGATATCGGATCCCCTGTTGATTTTAGCCATGCTCAGGAGCTTATGAGGCATATCAGCAATCTGAACCGCCATCGGATTTGATTGTTTATATAGAAAAACGGATTTAAAATCAAACGTTATGGCAGATTCAAATTTTATAGATTACGTCAAAATATTATGCCGCTCCGGAAAAGGAGGAGCTGGATCAAGACATTTTTATCGCGCTAAATATATACCCAAAGGAGGACCCGACGGAGGCGACGGAGGAAAAGGAGGTGACATTATCCTCAAAGGAAATAGCCATATGTGGACATTGCTCCCTTTGAGATACCGACGTCATATATTTGCCCAAAACGGCCAGTCAGGATCAGAAGGGCGCAGTTCGGGGAAAAATGGTGAAGACGTTGTGATTGACGTCCCTTGTGGGACGGTGGTGTTTGATGCCGAAACCGGGCAATATATCTGCGAAGTCACTTACGACGGCGAGGAAGTGGTTCTTCTTCCCGGAGGTAGGGGAGGACTTGGGAACTGGCACTTTAAATCTCCGACAAATCGCACTCCGCGATATGCCCAGCCTGGAGAACCAGCGCAGGAACGAACCGTGATTCTTGAATTGAAGCTACTTGCCGACGTTGGTCTTGTAGGGTTTCCGAACGCCGGAAAATCCACACTTCTTTCATCAATTTCTGCTGCTAAGCCTAAGATTGCCGACTATCCTTTCACAACCATGGAGCCTCAGCTCGGCATCGTACCCTATCGTGACAACCGTTCTTTTGTAATGGCCGATATTCCCGGTATAATCGAGGGCGCCAGCGAAGGAAAAGGACTCGGGCTTCGTTTCCTGCGTCATATCGAGCGGAATGCGGTGCTGTTATTCATGATTCCCGCTGATGCCGACGATATCAAAACGCAATACGACATACTCTTGGATGAACTGCGGAAATTCAACCCGCAGCTCATGGACAAACAAAGGATTCTCGCAATCTCTAAGAGCGACATGCTCGACGACGAGCTCAAATCTGCTATCGCTACGACACTGCCCGAGGATATTCCTTATGTGTTCATTTCGGCAGTGACTGGAGAAGGACTTGATAAACTGAAAGATATACTTTGGGGTGCCGTCAATGATGAATCCAACAGAATTGCCACACCCTCTATAACCCATAGACCCCTCGACGGTCATCATCGTCTACGCGAAGAAGATGAACTGGTTATCGATTCTCCACGAGTCAATGACGAAGAAGAACTCGACGAAATTTTCGAACACGACTGGGACGCATGGGATGACAATGAATTTGAAAACGATCTGGAACATGAAGAAAAGTAATTTTGCTATTGCCGACGGTATCACAGCTTTCTCGACTCTGAGAGATAGCGCGAACTACAATGGAAATTATAACGGTTTTAATACATGCGGTTACGTCAACGATGACCCCGGCCATGTTGAATCGTGTAGGAAAGAACTCGCACTCGAATTGGGCGTTGATGAAAAAGAGTTGATTATTCCTCATCAGACTCATTCCGCTAACGTAGAGATAGTCGACAGTCTTTTCGACACCGACAGTCCCGAACTCGACAATCTTGACGCGCTTGTAACCGATCTCCCAGGTAAGCCCTTGATAATCCACACTGCCGATTGTGTCCCGCTGTTTTTGGTTGACCCCGTAATTCCGGTTGTGGCAATCGTTCATGGCGGCTGGAAAGGCTTGGTAAATGGTATTGTTGAAAATACGATAGCAAATATGATCAATCTTGGAGCCAAGCCCGCGAGAATTTTGGCTCAATTGGGACCTCACATTTCCGCCCGAAACTATGAGGTTGGTGAAGAAATGAAGTCTGTCCTGTCTCCCGACGAATTAATAGCTGAAAATGGAAAATATTATGCCGATTTAAACCGTCTTACAGTCAATCGTCTCATGAAAGTTGGAGTTCGTCCTGAAAATATTAAAGAATCGGGACAATGTACTTTTGCTGACGAAGAAAATCTGTATTCGGCACGCCGCGACGGAATTGATACAGGTCGTATCGCTTCCGTAATCATGATTAATCCATAATCGACGAAAGCGGGCGTCGAGGGAAAGCATCTATAAAACTTCCGGGAGTGGAATTATAGATGTTTGCACTTTCTCTTGCGGCGAAACGTTTTATTTCAAAATAAGACTTGAAAGCTACGCGGAAACTATCTAAAATTTCATATAGCTTGACGTTCTTGTAAACTGATTCCACACGCCTTTTCTCCTCGGCGCTTTCTTCATAGAAATGAGGCTGAACGCTGACTACCGTATTGGTTTCGTCGACCTCCAGCGTCTTGGTCCAGGAATGATCTGCGCCGGTAATATATATTTCTTTATATCCAAGCCACAAACCTATCATTAGCGAAGGAATGAGCACATTTCGAGGACGTGGCATACCCCGGCCGGATTTGAAAGCCCAATTACAAAGCCCTTTAAAGCCTTCAATCCCTAAAAAATTGAAGCCGACTACAGTGACATTTTCGTTTGTCAGCCAGTATGACTTTTTCAATTCTTTGAATGGAACGAATAATGTCATTTCCCAGTCGACACAATTAAGCCTTTCATGAAGGCGCTCAACGTTCATGTTTTTCGAATCCGTATCGAAAAATACCGGGTCAACCATAACATAATACGCCGGCCGAAGTCTCGTGAACTCCTCCGTGATAGCTGCAAAATTCACAGCCAAAAGAGTATGAGTCTGTAAAATCGGCTCATAATCCCTGATTGTTTCACGTAAAGACGACCCGTTCCCTAAAACAATAAGTTTCTTTCCCGACCTTAACTTCGGAGATATACGTTGACGATGCGAGCCAACTGCTAACTTTGCAACGCTTATAAGCGAATCGGTCCACTTTTTTAGAAACTCTGATGCTGAATCGACGAAAGAATTGGCCATGGAATTGAAATCTCGTTCACATCGCAAAGTTAACCAACATTTCAATAAAAATTAGAAAAAACCACTTCCTTTCTTTGTAACAAAGACAGTATTATTGCATAATCCGAAACAAAATCATAAATTTGCACTCACAAAAGTCTGCTCACTGCTCGAATGGTGGAATGGTAGACACGAAGGACTTAAAATCCTTTGGCTATTGCAGCTGTGCGGGTTCGAGTCCCGCTTCGAGCACAAAAAACACCTCTTAACTTTTTTACCGTTGAGGTGTTTTTTTATTGTAAAGTAGAGAAACTTAAATAAAACTAACGATTCCTAACACATCTTGAAACCTGCTGAATAGACAAACCACAAATTAACCGGTTAGCCGTCCTTCATTCCCGGAACTACTTCCGGCAACTTTTAACCACGTCTTCTATTAAGCGCGATGACTGCTCCTGAACAGTTATGCAAATAATCAAGCCTGACAATATCATTATGAATTTTTTTGCCGATGAATAATTATTTCCTTTTCATAATTCCCCAATTTTACGAAGCAAAGGGAAAAAATGAAAATTTAATTCATGTCAAAGTCTTTCAATGATTTCAAATTTGAAGGGGTAAATATTGATACAAAATATATTTTTAGACTTTGAAAATTATAAATAATAAAATTGTTGTGGTTTTAGATTTTGCGTTTTATCTGTATGGGTAGTTGCTTGAGGGCATCCATGACTTTTGAGGCGGCTGTTGCCGAGGGCTCTGGGGCAAGCCCGCGTTCTTCTTCAATTTCCTTCACAGCGGCCTGATAATTGTTGCGATGCTTTTTGTTGACGGATGTCCAGTTGATTCCTTTCCATTTTTTTGCTTCGTCGAGATCTAAAGGTAGTTTGCCTTGGAGCATGAGAACAGCAATCACAGGATAACCGGCATAACCTCTCCAGAATGTCGCATTATCGTTTGAAGAATATGTGTCGCCCGCGAAACGTACGGTATATTCTTTGGTCCCGTCTGAAGATGAAACTTTAGCGTTCGTGTCGGAGAGTTCAACGCGACCGTCTGCGACAGCGGTCCACGCTTCATATATTTTTTCTATTGGTGGTAAGGTTGTCATGATTTATTTGATTTAATCAATGGTTGAGCTCTTCTCTAAGGAAAGGTGCGGTGGGTGAGTCGCCGTCGGCTATCTCTTCGGGAGTACCTGTAGCAATTATCCTACCCCCTTCGTTGCCTCCTTCCGGCCCCATATCAATGATATGGTCGGCTGATTTTATAACGTCCAAATTATGTTCTATAACTAAAACCGTGTTCCCTTTTTCTACCAATCGGTTGAATACTCCGAGAAGCACTCTGATGTCTTCAAAATGAAGTCCAGTAGTCGGCTCATCGAGGATGAACAGAGTCTTTCCAGTGTCTCGTTTGGCTAATTCAGTAGCTAACTTCACACGCTGATTTTCACCGCCCGACAATGTCGACGACGGCTGACCGAGTTTTATATATCCCAAACCGATATCCTGGAGCACTTTGATTTTTTTTAGAATATTAGGCACTCCGGCAAAGAATTCTACAGCCTGGTTGATGGTCATATCGAGTATATCGGCAATCGATTTACCTTTATATCTCACCTCTAACGTTTCGCGATTATAACGCTTGCCCATACATTCCTCGCAGGGTACAAGCACATCGGGAAGGAAGTTCATCTCTATTGTTTTATATCCATTGCCTCCGCACGCTTCGCATCTTCCGCCGGCTACGTTGAAGGAAAAACGTCCCGGTTTGTAACCTCTGATTTTAGCCTCCGGCAGATTGACGAAAAGATTGCGTATGTCAGTGAAAACACCCGTATAAGTGGCGGGATTTGAGCGAGGCGATTTCCCCAACGGTGATTGGTCTACAGTCACGACCTTATCAACTTGTTCTATACCTGTAATATCTTCGTAGGGCAGCGGTTCAGTGTTCGAACGGTAGAAATGACGGGAAAGAATCGGCTGAAGGGTATGGTTCACCAGCGAGGATTTTCCACTGCCTGAAACACCTGCTACACAGGTAAGCGTCCCTAAAGGTATCGATAAGGTTACGTTCTTGAGATTATGGCCTGTTGCTCCGGTGAGAGTGAGATGTTTCCCGTTTCCCTTGCGTCTTATCGTTGGAATCTCGATTTTTCTTGTACCGTTGAGATATTCTCCTGTCAGAGTTTTATCCTTTAAAAGCTCTTCGGGAGAACCTTCAAAAACTATTTCTCCCCCTTTTCTGCCGGCCTTGGGGCCAACATCGACTATATAGTCCGATTCAAGCATCATTTCTTTGTCATGCTCCACTACGATGATAGTGTTCATGGCGTCTCTGAGTTTTTTCAGCGAATCGATAAGCCTTCTGTTGTCTCTCTGATGAAGACCTATGCTCGGCTCGTCGAGAATATAGAGCACGTTTACCAGTTCCGAGCCTATCTGTGTGGCCAGCCGGATGCGTTGGCTTTCTCCTCCCGACAGCGTTCCCGATGAACGATCCAATGAAAGATATCCCAATCCTACATCTACGAGAAAACCAAGTCTTGTCCTGACTTCTTTTAGTATCTCATGAGCTATTACCGACTGAGTTTTAGAAAGTCTTGTTTCTACCTCCCGGCTCCAATCGTAAAGCGTCTTGATATCCATTCTGCTCAGATCCGCTATGTTTTTCCCGTCTACATAGAAATTTAGAGCTTCCTTGTTTAGGCGCTGTCCGTTACATTCCGGGCATTTACTCCTTGAATAGAACTGTCCGCTCCATTTCTGAGCAGATGCTGAAGCATCTTCGTTCTGTTGTAGTTCGATATATTTCACGATACCTTCGTAGGTCGCGAAATAATGGGTAGTCGATAGGGTCTCATTCTTGATGTTAAGCCGTTCGGTGGTTCCGTTGAGAATGTCGTGGAGAGCTTCTTCAGGCAATGATTCGATAGGAGTCTTCAAGTCGCAGCCATATTTCTCGCAGATTGCCTGTATTTGCCAGAAAATAATACTGTTTCTATATTTACCAAGCGGTAGGATTCCGCCGTCATGGATTGAAAGTTTTCTGTTGGGAATGATCTTTTCCTGATCGATTATATTCACAAATCCCAGCCCTTTGCAGCACGGACAAGCACCCAAAGGAGAATTGAATGAAAAGTTATGGGGCGCCGGTTCTTTATACGATAGACCTGTTTCCGGATCCATCAGCTGCTGGGAATAATGGCTGATCGTTTCGGAATCGAGATCGAATATCGCCATCTGTCTGTCCCCTTGGCGCAAAGCTTCTGTCACTGTATCGCGCAGTCTTGATTCGTCTTTAGGGGAGACTTTCAGTCGGTCAACAACGAGTTCGATAGTGTGGTTCTTATATCTGTCAAGTTTCATCCCGGGTAAAATCTCGCGTATCTCTCCGTCGGTCCGGACGTTGACATATCCTTTCTTTCTAAGGTTTTCAAATAGTTCCTTGTAGTGTCCTTTTCGGTTCTTGACCAAGGGGGCGAGAACGTAAATCTTTTTACCGTCGAATTTATCGAGTATGAGACTGATTATTTTCTCTTCGGTATATTTCACCATGGGCTTGCCGGTAAGATAGCTTCTGGCCTCTCCGGTTCTTGCATAAAGAAGTCGAAGAAAGTCATAAATCTCAGTAGTCGTCCCTATGGTACTGCGAGGATTGCGGTTCACGGTCTTCTGCTCGATCGCTATGACCGGACTCAGTCCGGTGATTTTGTCTACATCCGGTCTTTCCAATCCGCCCAACATATTACGTGCATACGAAGAAAAAGTTTCAACGTATCTTCTTTGGCCTTCTGCATAGATCGTGTCGAAAGCCAACGACGACTTACCGCTACCCGATAAGCCCGTTATTACAGTCAATTTACCGTGCGGTATTGTTACATCGACATTCTTAAGGTTGTGGACACGAGATCCCCAAACCTTAAGATATTCGGTTTCCAATTTGCTTTCCCCCCCGGCTACTTTGTCGTTATGTGTGTTTTTGTCTATATCTTTCATTTCCGACCCTTCAAATAATTAGCTGTTTATAATAAACTGTCCTTTCAGTCAGTCTTCGGCTTGTATGCATTTAACAGATATTTTCCTGTTTTGTTTTTTCCTCGAAACAGAGTTTTTTTTCGGAATTTTCACTTCATAGGTCTTACCTGTTTTATTGGGTAGTGATTTTGCTCTGATCCATGGGTTGTGTTCTCTGAGTGTCATGTAATTCGTATCGTGGTTTACAGCCCATACAGCCCAGTCTTCCACCGGCGTATTAACTTTCACGATATCATACTCTGCCGGATAATAAAGTTGGGACTCGTCAATTTCAAAACCATATTTCGATGGATTTTCCATTATCTCTTTCATCGCCAACAGACGGAACATATAGCGGTTCGTCTCATCTGTCAGATAGAGATCGTAGGCCGATTTCTGTTTCTGGGCGTCAAGTTCACGGGATATTCTTCCCATACCGCCGTTATATGAGGCTGCTACCGATTCCCACTTTCCGAAACGTTGGTATGCCTGTTTTAAAAAGCGGCACGCGGCTTTAGTGGACTTCTCTATATCATATCTTTCGTCAACAAACTCATTCACTTCCAAACCGTAATCTTTACCGGTGGCAGGCATGAACTGCCATAGTCCTGCCGCTTTGGCAGGAGATACAGCGAAAGGATTCATATTGCTTTCAATGCATGCCACATATATCAGGTCTTCCGGAACATTGGCTTCCTTAAGAAGAGGAAGAATCACAGGAAAATATTTATTCGCTCTTTTTAATGTCAGAAGAGTGTTGCCATGAGTATAAGCCATTGAAGTCAGTTCACGGTCATAACGTTCAAACATGTCTTCTCGATCCAAGTCAACAACAGTTCCTGCGAAAGTGACAGTTTCCGGTATTGCCGGATTGAAAACACGGCTGAAATCGGGTTGTGGGTGAGTTACCTGACAGTTAGCTATCGGCATAATCAGTAAAGCCGTCGCAGCTGTAATAAATATTTTGTTGATTCGATTCATTTTTGATTTGATTGCTTATTTATGAGATTTTATGAATGTTATTTCAGATGATTTCCATATTGGATTCCAAACGCTGTCGAACGACCTCATAGATGGCTACAGCAGCTGCTACCGAAACATTTAGCGACCCTATTTTTCCGAACATTGGAATAGAAACATAAGTGTCGCACTGTCGTAAGGCTTCCTGTGATATTCCAGAGTCTTCAGAGCCCAAAACGAAAGCTGTCGGAACGGTGTAATCCGCTACAGTATAGTTTATATCTGCTTTTTCTGTTACGGCTACCACCTGATAACCGCTTGCTTTAAGATCGCGTATACATTTGGGAATTGAACTGACTCTGCATACAGGCAGGTGATGGAGAGCCCCGGCTGAGGTCTTGATAGCGTCCCCTGTCACACTCACACTGTCGTGATCAGGTATAACGATTGCGTCTACCCCTCCGCACTCGCAGGTCCTCGCTATTGCGCCGAAATTTCTTACATCGGTAACCCCGTCAAGCAAAACAAGGAAGGGCACCACCCCCGCTTCATAAAGCTCGGGAATGAGATGGTCGAGTGACTGATAGGTCACGGCCGAAAGAATCGCTACTACTCCCTGATGGTTTTTGCGAGTAATTTTATTGATCCTCTCAACGGGAACCCTCCTATAGACGATTTTGTGACGGTTCATCAGATTGATAAGTTCGGAAGCGAGTTCTCCTTGAAGATCTTTCTTTATGTAGACTCTGTCGATATCCTTTCCCGCCTCGATAGCCTCTGCTACGGCGCGTATTCCGAAAATATAGTCGTTCTTATCCATTGCAAGTAGTTTCTTTTTTATTCAACAATGACTGGGCGTTGGCTATGGCTGCGTCTTTATCGTTGCCTCCACCAAGCATCATCGCCAGTTCTTCGATCCGGCCGTTTTTGTCTAATTCTGTGATATTGGTATGAGTAGATGTTTCATCATCCGTTTTAAATACTTTGAAGTGATGATCGCCCATCGCGGCTACTTGAGGTAGATGGGTTATCGCTATCACTTGAATGGTTTTTGAGATATCTCGCATCATTTCTCCGATCTTGGCCGCAACTTCTCCCGAAACCCCCGTGTCTATCTCATCGAAAATAACCGTAGGCAGTTTCATCTTTCCGGCTACAATGCTTTTCACACACAGCATTAGTCGCGAAATTTCACCTCCCGAAGCTTTGCCGCCAACTTCCGAAAGTTCTTGGTTTTTATTGAATGCGAACGTAAAAGTAACCTTGTCCATGCCGGTAGGAGAAATCTCTGCAGGCTCTATTTTAACCTTGCATCTTAGGTTTTTCATCCCTAAAGGGATAGCTTTTTTCAGAAGTTCATCTTCAAAAGAAATAGCGGCTTCTTTTCTACGTGCAGTAAGTATAGTTGCCGCTTCTTTAGCCGCTGCATATTTGCGTTTCGCATCCTTTTCCAATGTCGACAATGTGATGTCAGCATTTTCAATGCTTTCTATCTTTTCCCGAATAGCCAGCTCTGCGTCCAAGAGTTCTGAGTACGTAACGACACTATGCTTCTTCATAAGAGTTCTGATAGCAGATAGTCTGTCCTCAATTCGCTCAAGATAGGCCGGATCGGCGGAAAGATCGCTATCTATTTCGTTAAGCCGGGAAACAATGTCATTTAATTCTATAGCAACCTTTTCAAGACGATCTGAGATATCTTCATCCCCATCGAGTGATTCTGCCGCCTCGTCGAATGCTTCCTTAGCTTTCTCGATTAATCCCAAAGCGTTTTCATGTCCTTCTGAAAGTGAATCCAAAGCGATGCGTAAGGAGTTCTTAAGTTCAGCAGCACCTGAAAGTGTCTTCAGTTCCGATTCAAGATCTTCAAATTCATCGGGTTTGAGATCTATTTTGTCGAATTGGCCTAATTGATATCTTAAGAAATCTTCGTCGTTTCGCGCTCTTTCTATTCTAAGCCTGGTTTTTTTGAGTTTTCTTAAAGATTCTCTGAAAGCTGAATATTTTTGCTCATAATCTGCGAGCGTTTCAGAGTTGGAGGCAAGAGTGTCGATAACTTCCAGTTGAAATTCTGGTTTGGCAAGTAGCTGGTTGTGGTTTTGGCTATGAATATCTGTCAGCCTCTCGGTCAAATCCTGTAACTTTGTCAGAGCGACAGGAGAGTCGTTGATGAACGAACGAGTCCGTCCGGAAGGGGACGTTTCACGTCTAACGATACATTTTCTGTCTGATGGGTTCTCTAGGTCGTTTTCATCGAAAAATGACGTTAATGCAGGAAAGTCACTTATGTCGAATTCGGCTTCCACAATAGTCTTTTTCCCGGTTAAAGAATTCTTTTTTGAATCTGTTTTGCTTCCGAGAAGCATCGAGAGAGCACCTAAAATAATTGATTTTCCCGCTCCTGTTTCACCCGTAATGATATTAAGACCAGGATGAAATCCTATTTCAGTTTCATCGATTAACGCATAGTTCGATATGTTAAGTGTCTCAAGCATTATCGTGTAGAAGATTTCTTTATTTTTTCTATAACGTCAATATCTGTCGGATAGAGTCGTTCGAGTATTTCTGTCACTTTTTTTCGCTCGTCCTGAGATGATTGCGAATAAATGCCCTCAAGCTCGTTTATTTTAGCGTCTCTGAACAGACTTAAAGAAGCGGAAAAAGGAGCCGCTGTGCCTATTTCGTTTAGTGACTCGAGGCTTTTTGTTATCGCACCTCGTCCTTTTTCCGGGCTGACGCTCATCACATCGAGTCCGTTACGATGATAATCATAAATAACTTTCCTCAAGTTCGAACCGGGACTCTCTGTGAGAGCGGTAATAATCGAACCTCTGTTACGGTTGTTATCCATAGCATTCCATCCCTTGTCGGTTCCCGAACGGGATAGACGCATGATTCTTAACGCCTCATTCAGATAATCGGTTCCTCCACCTTGTTCAAAACTATCAAAATCCATGCCAATTATCAGATAGGCATAAAAATCCAGCAATCCTGTCAGTTTGCTGTCGATTGATGTCGCAGAGTATACCAATGGTTGTCCTTGGTAATATTCAAAACTAATGTCATTGTCCTTGACGTTCAATAGGGGAGTCGTATATACACTTTCATAGACCGGGCGTGTAGACGTCACTTGTAGTGAACCTGTCAGATTATTGCCGGAATAATTGTCGACCGTAAGGAAAAAACTACAATCGATAAGTTCGTTGCCTTGAAAAGTGATGTCGGTGAAAGAAGTGTTGTTGAGATAATCACTTATGGAAGCTTCTAATTGCTTAAAAACGTCCTGATTAGCACCTGTCACTTTGTCATAATTAATTTCAACCTTGCAGTTAAGCTCTCTTGCGGAGATATCTGTAATGCCGGCTGAAAATAAAAAAGACAATATGAGGGTTTTCCATAAGTTCATTATCTTTATTGAGGATGTAGTTTAGTCTCTATGAAGTCGAGGATATCCACAGCGACTTCTCTCTTGGATTTTGTTGGAAAGGATTGAATGTCGTCTTTAGCGGTAATGATCGTTATTTTGTTGGTGTCTTTACCGAAGCCTGCTCCTTCATCATTGAGAGAATTCAGAACAATCAGATCAAGATTTTTATTTTTGATTTTCCTGAGAGCATTTTCCGTTTCATTATCCGTTTCCAGGGCGAAACCGATCAAAAGCTGGTTTTCTTTTTTGAGTCTTCCCAATGTCGCTGAGATATCAGGATTCTTCACCAATTCGATCTGCATTCTGTCACTATTCTCCCGTTTGATTTTTTTTTCGGCCGTTTCTTTAGGCGCATAATCGGCAACAGCTGCACACATTACCGCGATATCGCAGTCCGGGAATGCTTTTTCACATTCAGAAAGCATATCGCGAGCTGATTCCACATTAATCACTTTAATATTCCTTTCGGATGGACTGATATCGACAGGCCCGCTCACAATCGTTACCTCTGCGCCTCTTCTTGAGGCTTCATCAGCCAGAGCGTACCCCATCTTGCCTGTAGAAAAATTGCTGATAAATCTTACCGGATCTATTCTTTCCACTGTAGGCCCAGCGGTTATGAGAATTTTTTTGCCTTCTAAGCTCTTGTTATTGTAAAAAAAACGCTCTATTTCTGCCAAGATGTCTTCCGGCTCGGCCATCCTTCCTTTACCTGTCAGGTGACTTGCCAGTTCGCCGGTTCCCGGCTCGATGATATGACATCCGTCAGCCCTGAGTTGCTCGATATTTCTCGTTGTTGTCGGATGAGCCATCATGTCGAGATCCATTGCCGGCGCAACAAAAACGGGTGCTTTTGCTGACAGATAGGTTGTGACGAGCATATTGTCAGCTATTCCGTTTGCCATTTTGCCTATTGTCGAAGCTGTCGCAGGAGCGATGACCATCGCATCCGCCCAAAGACCTATATCAACATGACTGTTCCATTGTCCTGTATTTGCTGTGAAAAATTCGCTTATCACCGGCTTTCCACTGAGTGCTGAAAGTGTAACCGGAGTGATAAACTCTTTGCCGGATGGGGTTATCACGACTTGTATCTCAGCACCGGCCTTGACGAACAGCCTAAGCAGAACAACTGACTTATAGGCGGCTATACCGCCTGTAATTCCAAGAATTATGTGCTTACCCTTAAGCATTTTATTATTTGCAACGGAGTTTGATAGCAGTAAATGCGTCCTTTGTGTTTTGAGAGAAATCGCCTTCCATTATCCAGACATAATAGCTTGGATCTTTCTTTAATACATCCTCTGCAATCTTTCCTTTGTACTTTCCGAAATTGATAACTTCCCGTCCTTTGTCATCGTATACCAAACGACCCATAAAATCCACATTTTTCGTCTGAGAAGAATAATCGGAGAGGAATTTAATATCATTTTTCAGATCGTCGTAGTGATCGAGCTGTGCTTTTAAAACCTCATAAGTTGCCCTTGTGTCAGCATTCGCAGAATGGGCTCCATCCAACTCTTTTCCGCAATAGAATCTATATGCCGCAACCAACGTCCGCTGTTCTTTCTTATGAAAAATGGTCTGAACATCGACTAATCTTGATTTTGTAAAGTCAAACTTTACGCCGGCACGTTGGAACTCCTGATCAAGCATCGGTATGTCAAAACGGTTAGAATTAAAACCGGCTATATCACAGCCTGTAAAAAGAGCTGCGAGACTTTTGGCAAGTTGCTTAAAAGTAGGCTCGTCTTTAACGTCGTCATCAGTAATATGATGCACTGCGGTAGCATCCGCCGGTATTGGCATTTCAGGATTGATGCGACGCGTTTTTTCTATTTCCGAGCCGTCAGGTGTAATCTTAAGAATAGAAATTTCCACTATCCTGTCCTGGGTGATGTTTGTGCCGGTAGTTTCTAAATCAAAGAAAATTATCGGTTTGGATAGCTTAAGTTCCATAAGTCGTAGTAAATTTTAATCGATTATGTTCATAGGCATGAGCAGAATCAGCAGCTCTGACTTATCCTCGTCGTCAGCCGGACGGAATACGGCAGCACGACTCGGATCGGCAAGCTTGATCACAACGTCGGGGGTATCAATAGTACCGAGAATTTCGAGGAGATATGGCGACCCAAAGCCTATCAACAACTCATTTCCCTCGTAGTTGCAAGGTACAGATTCGGTTCCCGATGTTCCGTAACTATTGTCCTGAGCCCTCAGAGTCAAGGTTTCAGCAGTGGTCTTGAATTTGACCAATCCGTTTCCACCGTCTCCGAAAACGCATACACGTTTGATCGCGTTGATAAGCGACTGACGATCCACAGTCAACGAATATGGATTGTTTGCCGGGATAACTCTGTTATAATCGGGGAAATTACCTTTAATCAGGCTGCAATCCAATGTGAAAGACTCTGACTCGAATTTCACGCTTTTGGTAGTTACTGTCACTTTAATCTCGTCTTCTTTGCCGAAAACGTTTTTCAGCACACTCGCCGGTTTGAATGGAAGAATGAAAGACCCTTCAGTACCGGGTTCGGAAAGAGCGTTTGTATATTTCACGAGCTTTCTCGTATCGGTGGCTACAAATATGATTCTGTCAGGTTTCACATCCCAGAGAATACCCATCATCTGCGGACGCAGATCGTCGTTGCCGACGGCGAACAGAGTATTTTCAATTCCTTTCATCACCTGTTCGGTTGGACAAACAAAAGTGAGGCTGTCGCCTTGTTCCTGCGGCTGACCGGCAGGATATTCCATACCGTTGATAGCTATAGTATTGTATTTACCGTTGGGATATGTGATGTTAACTTCGAGATTGTCGTCGTCGATGTCAAATGTAATTCCCTGATCAGGCATTTCTTTAAGAAGTTCAACGATTCTACGTGCATCCATACAGAATGCTCCGTTTCCTTCGGCTTCTGTGACAGTAAGACGGCCGACAAGCGAATTTTCCATGTCGGAAGCTTTTACTGTGAGAGTATCGCCGTCGAGAGTGAAAAGGAAGCTGTTAAGGATTGTGAGCGCGTTTTTCGAGTTTATCACTTTGCTGACGCTTGATACGAAAGAATGGAGCGTTTTGCTCGATACGTTGAATTTCATGATTTATATATGGTTTAATTTTTAATTACTAATTTGCAAAGGTAGCAAATTTTAATGATTATTTTATAAATAGTCGTTTTTTGGCAATTTCAGAAGATCGTTCACTGACGTGCCTTCATTAGGTCCACTCTCATAATAAATTTTCAGCATAACGCTGTCCTGTAGATAGTTGACAGCTCCTATGTCTACCTTTATGATTTTCAATCCTGTGCGTTGATGCAGGTCTTCGATAAGTTCCTTGCGATATTCAGGCTTGATATTATCAACACGGTCATAAAGGATCAATTTGCTCGAAACATGGCGCAGTCTTTTGAAACTCTCTAAAATCCATGTGGACACTACGTATATCATGTTGGTAACCAATAGCTCCAGATAGCTTAGGTTGAGAGCCAAAGCATTGATTACGGAAAGCGAGACTACCACAAAAAGATAAGTCATTTCTCTGACGGGAACGGTTTCGGTTCGGTATCGGATTATTCCGAATATGGCGAAAAGTCCCAAAGCCATGCCAACCTTGATTTTCACGCTTCCCAAGAGGAAGATCAGAAAGAAAATGCTGATACTAATCAGCGAGAATGTGAAATAATAGTCGAGGCGACGACTTTTTCTGTAATAAAAGAAATGGATGAGGATGAAAATAAAAAATGTATTTATCAGAAATCTGAACAGCATCTCGCTCAAGCTGGGCAGATCGAAGAGGGGAACGTTAAAGATCTCGAATACTTCCATTTGATTAAATCTCACTTAATATAGCAAAATGCAAAAGTAAACAAATGGATTGAAATAATTCTAATTTATCGTGATTTCTTTTTTTAGCTCGATGTGCGATATAGCCCATAAGGCAGGCCGGGGGTTATGAAATTATGCGTTGGGCTATTTGACGGTGGTCGCTAAAAGTTCGTGAAATGGTAAGTCTTTTATTGATTTTGAGCGATTTCGGTTTTATTTCGATCATTGTAACGTTTGTCGAATATCGTTACAGAGGTCTGTCGCCGTTGTGTGATGAGCGAAGTGACATAAACCGTGAATATCGGGAACATCATCATACCCATGGCAGCCAACAGCACTGAGAGAACGCGTCCTATGGCTGTGACGGCAACAATATTGCTGCCGACTGTGGTCACGTCCATTGCAGCCCACCAAAGAGCGTCCTGATAGTTTTCGACGAGTTTATTAGGACCGTGTTCGAACAGATAGAATACCAATGAAGCGAAATAAACCGTTGCCAAAAGAGTTACGAGATATGTTACAAACAGTCCTGTGGCACGGTTGTAAGTGAACCATCCGACAATCATCGCAAGGGCGTATCCTCCTCTTACCATGGGAATGAATTGTATGACGTAAGTCACCTCCGGAGGAAATTGCCATCCGAAATGGTGGATGAGAAACAGATACGGAATGCTGACAAGGAAAAAAATGAAATGCGTTGCGAGATATCGCCATTTTCGTTTTGCCATGAAAAACTCGACAAAGAAGTCAGCGAGAAAGACTGCGCAGATCCACGTCTGTGTTCTCAGAAATTTCGGATTCTCATAAAACGGCACCCCGTTGAAAGTGTCCATCGAGATGCTGATGATCAAGAAAATCGATAGGACAAGCATTGCTATGTGCAGTAGGAGATAAAGAATTTTTACAGGTAAGGATCTGCCGGAACCCTCGTTGTCGTTGTTGACATCCTTCTGCACTACAGTCTGAGTTTCTTCCGTCGTATTTACATCGTTGTCATGCGCTTTGTTCTGCGACGGTTGAACGGATTTTGTAGCGGATATTGCGGAGTCGTCGGTATTCTGACTGTCCTTTATCTGTTTTTCTTCTGTCATGATCGGTTTATTGGTTCGCTTCCGCAAAGTTAGTCACTTTAGGGCGTTTTGCAATAAAAACGGCAAAAAGAAAGAGACACCGGTTCAAAACCGATGCCTCTTACCCAAATATATCATAATTATGATGTCAATATTCGACTGTTTTCATAATTCAGACAAATCTTACATCACTCCAGGGATTACACCTGTCCACCCGAAGAGGTGAGCTTCCATGCAGACCTTGGATATAATGATCCATAGTGGGCAGAATCCCATGAAGAGGATAACGGACAATGTAAGTGAACTTGTGCCTATCGCAGTGTATGTGTCGTATTCGTCAGCGATGATGATACCTGAGAATGCCGGGGGAAGTGCGCAAGCTACGACTGTCATCAATGTGTTGTAATAGTCCATCTTGAAGAGGAGGCAAAGGATAAGGATTACAGCCGGCATCATGATCATCTTCAGAATCGAGCCTAAAATTGCCTGCCAGTTAATAGTTATCTTCAGAGCTGAAAGAGTGATACCTGCAGAGAATACTGCCATTGAAGCATTGGCGCCTTTGATAAGGTTGAAGGAAGGACTTGCCCAATCCGGCCATGGAATTCCGATGATAACCCAAATTGTAGCCAAAATAGGAGCCCATGCTACCGGTTGTGCCAAAGCGTGTACTACAGGTTTCCACCAAGCCTGACCCTGGTGGTTGGGGTTGGCTTTCGCAAGACCAGAGTTAAGAAGTGACAATCCCACAGGGATGCCAATGGCGTTAACCACGATACCGATAATTGCAACGACGAGAGCTACTTTTGTCAAACCTACAGTTGCGTCGAACACCGGTTCGAGTACTGCAAAACCAAGGAATCCGATAGTCGGAGATCCGCTGATCAATGCACTTACTGCAGCACAAGACTGAGCATTAGGTTTGTTCTTTTTGAAGCACCAAAGGAAGATGAAATACACCAACATAAAACATGCCATGATTCCGACCACGGAAACAATCGACAGTTTGATGTCCTCAACAAGCATTTCGCGGCTTGATTTCGCAATCGAAACGAAAAGAGCAGCCGGTAATGCGTAAACAAGCACAACCTTGTTGAACTTCTTGGAGTCATCGCCATTGAACGCTCCTTTTTTACCCGATAGATATCCCGCCAACATTACAACGAGAATCGGCACAATCGCGTAAATGATTACATGTCCAATATCCATAATTGTAAATTTAGAAATTAATTAAATAGTTGAATTAGTTAGAAGTATTTGTCTTTCTTGAAAATGAAACCGTCGAGCGGTTTCTGTAATTAAAACGCTCGACGGTAGATATTGGTTCGATGAATCATTAAATTTTTATACCGTATAATCGATTAAAGGGGTCGGATTCAAATAACCTATGTGTCCGCTCTCTTTACCTGCATCAGGTGCAAGTTGAACGTTGATGATATTCGGTTTGCCCGAAGCGATAGCAGTTTCCAGAGCCGTTTTCAATTCATCGGTAGTTGTAACGTATGCATGGTTGGCATTGAATACTTCGCCAAAAAGATCATACCTGTCATAATCCAGAGTCGTCGGAGCCGGATCTTTCTTGACTTCAGGATCCGTACTCGGATTTACACCCAAGTGATTGTAGATTCCTCCGTTATTGAAAATGACTACAGTTACCGGAAGTTGGAAACGAGTAATAGTAGAGAAGTCCATTCCAGAGAATCCGAAAGCT
This sequence comes from Paramuribaculum sp., assembly GCA_022511125.1. Lineage (GTDB taxonomy): Bacteria > Bacteroidota > Bacteroidia > Bacteroidales > Muribaculaceae > Paramuribaculum. Next base: position 5,209 of record JAFLSD010000012.1, on the reverse strand, counting down.
GAGTCGCCTTCGATCGCAACTACTTTTTTGCCAGTGGCTACGGCGGCTCCAATAGCTGAGCCCATGCCCATACCCATGATAGCCCATGTTGCACAGTCTACTCTATGACGTGGCAGGAACATATCTACTGCATCACGGGTGTCATCAAGGGTATTTGCTCCTTCATTCACCAATATCACGTCAGGATTGGCTTCAAGAATAGGTTTTACAACACTCAGAGCACTCCAATGATTCATAGGAGACAATGTGGCAGCGGACGTAAGCCTTTCGGCAAATTTGGCATTCTTTACTTTTGTCTCCGAAGCAAGATCAGCAAGCCATTGAGGATCAGTCGACATTGTCTTACCCTCCATTTCCGTCAGAATAGCATCAAGTGCCAAACCTAAGTCACCGACTACCGGAGCTGTAATAGGAACGTTGATATCGATCTCCTGAGGTTCGACATCAACCTGGATAAACTTCATTTCCGGATTCCATGCTCCTTTGCCGAAAGAGAGCATCCAGTTGAGACGTCCGCCTAAAATCATGACGACATCTGATTTCTCCATAATGTCGGAACGGCAAGAAATTGCCGACAAATCTCCATTATCCGGTAAAACGCCTTTTGCCATCGACATGGGCAGATACGGAATTTTATATGTTTCAACCAATTGCTTGATTTTGTCTTCAACCTGAGCGTATGCGGCACCTTTACCAATGAGAATAGCAGGGCGTTTTGCAGAGGTGAGAACTTCTACAGCTTTCTTTACCGAATCAGGGTTAGGCGCAACTGCAGAATAAACGTCAATCGGAGTGTAATATAATTTTTCTGCTTCCGATGCGTCTATAACCTCGGCAAGTGCAACTTCCGACATATCAACGTACACACCGCCGGGACGCCCGCTGACGGATGCACGATAAGCACGTGCGAGTGCTGACGGGATATCCGTAGCATGGCTGCAACGGAACACGGCCTTTACAAGAGGTTTGGCAGTGTTGAATTGGTCGAGCTGTTCATACATGCCTACATTCATATCGACCATTTCAGGATTGGAGGCACCTGAAATCTGAATCATCGGATAGCAGTTGACCGTTGCATTGGCCGTAGCTGTCAGGCCGTTCATAAAGCCAAGAGATGAAACAGTCAGAAGAACGCCCGGCTGTTTGGTAAGGAAACCGTGAGTGGCTGCTGCCATACCAGCCTGTTGTTCGAAGCGGAAACTTACGAACCTTACACCAACGTCCTGCATTGCATACGCAGCTTCTGTAACGGGTATTCCGATCAAACCATAAACGGTGTCGATACCGAGTCTCTTAAGAGTCTGTGCCAGTACGTACATGCCCGTAACTTGTGCCGGGAACTGTGGATTCTGGCTTGTCGATAAGTTGTATTTTGAATCTATTGTTGCCATTGTTTTATGTTTTTGTAATTGTGAGATATAGAGTCGTTTATCAAGACCGCCCCGGGGTGTAATCCCGGGGGCGGTTTTGGGTTATGTCAGTGTTTTTATTTGCTTGCCGGAGCTTCCGGAGCTGCGGGAGCCGGTGCCGGAGCCGTAGTACCGTTTTTGGCAAATTCTGCTATCTGATCGTCGGTGTAACCGATGCTCTTGAGGACTTCAGCAGTATTTCCGCCGAGTTCAGGACAAGGTCCGTAAGTGGGTTGGAATGTGGAGATTGTGAAAGGACATCCCGGAGAAACGAATTCACCAATTTCGCCGCCCTGGTTGATGCGGACGAGTGTGTTGCCGTCGTAAAGGGTTTCGTCGGTCATGATTTCCTTAGTCGAGAGAACCGGACCTACAGGAACACCTGCTTTGCCGAGAATGTCGGTCACTTCGAATTTAGTCTTATCGGCTGTCCATTCGCCTATGCGCTGCCAGATGGCCTGTTTGTTGCGGTCGCGTGCATCGGCTGTGTTGAAGTCGGGATTTGTGAGCCAATCTTCGAAACCGAATGCCTTACAAGCTAGTTCGAAATCTTTTTCACCTCTCTGAAGAATGATGTAAACGTAGTTATTTGCATCTATTTCAGTGTCGTAACCACCGGCGGGTTTACATTTGTAGGTCCATCCGAGAACGCCACCACCTTCTGTGTTAGCCGAACGAGGCACGCAATCGCCGAATTTACCGTTAGGATACTGCGGGAACTGTGTCAGATAACCGATCTTGTCGAGTGTGAGCTGGTCGCGAGTCTTGATACGGCAGAGGTTCAAGCAAGCGTTGTGCATTGACTGGTAGACATAAGAGCCTTCTCCGGTTTTGTTTCTCTGCTGGAGGGCGGCGAGGAGACCGATGAGCAGGTGCATACCAGTGTTCGAGTCACCGAGAGCGGCACCGGACTGTGTCGGGATGTTGTAGTCGCCGTCATACCAACCTGTAGTGGAAGCTGCACCACCAGTTACTTGAGCGATGGGCTCATAGGCCTTAAGGTCTTTATATTTAGATGATTGTGGGAATCCTTTGATAGTGCCATAGATCAATTTGGGGTTCAAGGCGTGAACAGCCTCCCAACTGAATCCGAGCTTGTCCATAGCTCCGGGGTGGAGGTTTTCAACGAACATGTCAGCCTCTTTCAAAAGCTTGGTCAGGATTTCTTTTCCGTCGGGTGTTTTTGCGTCGAGGGTAACGGATTTCTTGTCACTGTTCAACTGTAGGAAATAGTAAGAGGGGAGATCCGGGTTGAACTGTAGTTCTTTACGGGTGGCATCGCCAACGCCCGGACGTTCGATTTTGATAACTTCGGCACCGAGCCATGCTAACATCTGTGTGCATGAGGGACCTGACTGTACTTCTGTGAAGTCGATAACTTTAATACCTTCCAAAGGGGCTGGAGCTGTGTTCATAATAGTAATGTTTTAGTAGTTGTTTTATAATAATTTCAGTTCAAATGAACGGGGTAGAAACCTCGTTTGAATATTTAACAACCGAACGGGTAAAAAAGTTATGGATGAGGTGAAAAAAATACTCGAGCGGAATGGGGCGATGGGAGTGAGAAGAAGAGGCGATGTGGGATGTCAATAGTTAAATAAGGTTAAAGTTTTTGAGGCTTAAGGCTGATAATCAGTATCTTAACGAATAGGGCTGAATTTTATTGTGTCAAATTCGCAGATTGCTTGACGAATGCGGTATTAACTTTGCAACAGAAAAAAATGTAAAGCATGAGGAGAGAAAAAATGGCAAAACCGAGAGAAAACAAAAGACTGGCTTCAATAGACATTCTGCGTGGTGCGGATCTGTTTCTACTGCTGTTCCTTCAGCCGGTGCTGATAGCTGTGGGAAAAGTGTATGATGCTCCATGGTATCAGGGGATTATGTATCAACTGGATCATGAAGTGTGGGAGGGATTTCGCGTGTGGGATCTGGTGATGCCTCTTTTCCTGTTTATGGTAGGCGCTTCGATGCCTTTCTCATTTTCGAAATACCGCAAGCCGGGGATTTCGAAACGGAAGCTCTATCAGCGCATATTGCGCCGTTTCCTGCTCCTTTTTGTTTTGGGTATGATAGTGCAGGGCAATCTGTTAGCTCTGCGTATCGACGTTCTTCAGATCTACAACAATACGCTTCAGGCGATAGCGGCGGGTTATCTGATAGCGGCGGTGATTCTTCTGAACGTACGATCTTACGGCTGGCAGATCGCGCTGACCTTCCTTCTGATGGTGGTGTATTCGATTCCGATGCAGATATGGGGCGATTATTCGCTGGGCGGCAGTTTCGCCTATATGGTTGATGAGGTGGTGATAGGCGGTTTCCGCGGGGATCTGAGTTACACATGGGTGTGGAGCTCGCTGACGTTCGGTGCGACGGTAATGTTCGGTGCTTTGTGCGGCCGGTTGCTGATGAACGATTCGAGACGCGCCGAGAAAGGGAATCTTCCGGGAGTGTTGGCGGTGTTGGGCGTAGCGCTGGTGTTGGCCGGTTGGGGGTTGGGTTTCGTGGAACCAATAATCAAGCGTCTGTGGACATCGTCGATGACGCTATTCGCTTCGGGTTGGTGCTTTCTGCTGATGGCTTTGTTTTATCAGTGGATTGACGTTATGGGGCATAAACGAGGCTTGGAGTGGTTGAAAATCTACGGTATGAACGCGATAACGGCTTACTGTATCGGTGAAACGATCAGTTTCAGGAGTGTTACGGCTTCGCTTACGTTCGGTTTAGAGCCATACACGGGCGCCTGGTACGGTGTTGTCCTCACGGCAGGTAATGCGTTGATCCTCTTCGGTATATTATGGTTTATGTATCGATATAAGATCTATCTGAAAGTATAATCGGGAGTATTTTTTTTGAGCGCGTTGTTGCATTTACGGAAAAAAAGGTTTACCTTTGCAGCAGAAAATGATGGTACCTTGGCCGAGTGGTGAGGCACCGGTCTGCAAAACCGTATACAGCAGTTCGATTCTGCTAGGTACCTCGAGAGATGAAGCGCCGCCTTATATAATAAGGTGGTGTTTTTTTTGTTATTAATGAATCCTGCGGATACGTTGTGTGGTTGGTGGTTTGCCGGGCATAGGCGAGGTTGTCGCCAATACCCGGTTATTATTAAGGAATCCTGCGGATTCGGGAGGGGAAGGATGAGGGATGGGGGGAAAAGATGGTGGGTGAGCCCCGCACGCGGTATCGGGTGGGGGATGTCGCTGGGTGATGCGAAGCGGGGAGGTTCGGCCGTGGGATGTGGCACAGCTCCGCCGTGCGAGTGGTTGGGGAGTGCGTGTCCGCCGGCGCATGCTGCCGGCGGTTAATCAAAGTAACGATGGCTCCGCCATCTATGGCTGCGGGTACGGGTGGTATGGGCTCCGCCATCTATGTCTGCGGGGATGGTGTCGGGGGTGTAATGAAGTATCTACGGCACTTTCTGATCCCCGCACGCTGTAGCGTACGGGGTTACTTACGTATCGTCCCGTTCCGGGACGGGCGGGAAGGTGTTGGAGCAAATTAATGAATCCTGCGGATACGTTGTTTGGTTGGTGTTTGCCGGGCATAGGCGACGTTGTCGCCAATACCCGGTTATTATTAATGAATCCTGCGGATACGGGATGGGGTGGGGAGGATGAGGAAGGGGGGAAAAAGATGGTGGGGGAGTCCCGCAAACGGTAGCGGACGGGGATGTCGCGGGATGATGCGAAGCGGGGAGGGTCGGCCGTGGGATGTGGCACGGCTCCGCCGTGCGGATGGCTGGGGAGGGCATGTCCGCCGGCGCATGCTGCCGGCGGTTAATCAAAGTAACGATGGCT
>JAFLSD010000011.1 GCA_022511125.1 Paramuribaculum sp. | reverse complement strand
TGCGGATGGTTGGGGAGTGCGTGTCCGCCGGCGCATGCTGCCGGCGGTTAATCAAAGTAACGATGGCTCCGCCATCTTTGGTTGAGGGGATGGGTTATTTTGCAACGGCAGCCATAGCGGCGTCGACATCGGCAACAAGTTCCTGATCCTGTTTGTCGCGGCTGATGATGTTACCTTGTGGGTCGAACAAGATAATGCAAGGGATAGCGGGTATGCCGTAGATGTCGGTAGCGACATTCTGAGTATTAAGAATCTGCGGCCAGGGAAGTTTATACTGCTCGATAGCCCTGCGAGTGTTTTCCGGTTCATCCCAAACGGCCACTCCGAGGAAGTCAAGACCCTTATCGTGGTATTTATCCCAGAGTTCTTTCAATACTTTAGTCTCTCTAATGCAAGGTCCGCACCAACTCGCCCAGAAGTCGACAAGAGTGTATTTTCCTTTACCCACATAGTCGCTCAGGCGTTTAGTTTCTCCTTCAAAGGTGATTTCAAAATCTTTATAAGGGTGGCCGACAGAAGTCTCTTCCTTATTCAGAAGTCCCTGACGGAGTGTCTGAAATCTTTTATAGCCTGCGAGAGCCGGATACTGTGAAAGCTTTTGATCGAAGGTTTTAATGTCAGGCCATTCGTATGCTTCCTGAATCAGAAGATAATAACCGAAAGGGTTGTCACTGTTGAGAGCCAGGGCATCGGTTGAAATAGCGTTGTATTCATCGATGATTTTCTGTTTCTGCTGATCGGAAGCATCTTGTGGCAACGCCTGAAATTCTGCGAGTTTAGCCTGTTGGTCGGCATTAAACTTTCCGAGCCGATCATTTAAAGTGGTTCCAGCTCCGATTCCATCGGCTCCGACAGTAATGTCGCCATCCTCAAGAATAATAAGCGCGGCTCTGTTTCCATCAACAAGAATGCGTGCGAGCACGGGAGCTGTAATAGAGTTGGAAAAGACCGCTTTACCGTCGGCCACAATGGCAGAATCGAGTTTTTCACTCGTATCATAGTCGACAATAACGGCTTTAAGTCCGTTTTGCGCGTCAGTCAATGGGAGGGTGACATTATATCCCGCTGCCAGTGCATTAACACAGCAGACGGCTGCTGCAAATGTGGAACCAATAGCTGCAAATGAACGTTTCATAATAAAAAATGTAATTATTAAAGCAATTAAGTTATAAAATTGTGCAAAAATAGTTATTTTTGCGGTAGAATGTAATTTAATCCGACATTTTTTCAGAATGGAACGTCAAGAAAGTCTGAACGCTTATATCCTCCAATCACTCCGAAACAACTGGGAACATTTAGCCCTAACTGATTTTAACGGTGTCTCATATCAATATAAGGATGTAGCGCGAAAAATAACCAAACTCCATCTGCTCTTCGAACTTTCGGGAATAAAAGCCGGCGATAAAATAGCTCTGTGCGGAAAAAATTCGTCGCAATGGGCAGTAGCTTTCCTAAGTACGATAACTTACGGTGCGATAGTAGTTCCGCTGCTTCATGAGTTTAAAGCGGACAATATCCATCATTTAGTGAATCACAGCGAGGCGCGCCTTCTTTTCACCGACATGTCGATATGGGAGAACTTAGACAGGGATTCGATGCCGGATTTGGAAGGGGTATTTCTGTTGCAAGATTTTTCGCTTCTGTTGTCGAAAAGTCAAACTCTTACAGATGCCCGTCAGAATCTGAACAAATATTTCGGCGACGCATATCCGGAAAGATTTACGAAGGAGGACGTGAAAGTCAGCATAGGCAAGCCTGACGATATCGTCCTTATCAACTATACTTCAGGCTCGACGGGTTTTTCCAAAGGGGTGATGCTTCCCGAACGAAGTCTCTGGAGTAATATCCAATATACAATCGACTATCTGGACTTCTTAGGTACAGACGACGGAGTGATCTGCATGCTTCCGATGGCTCATATGTATGGTTTGGCAGTAGAACTCCTTCATCCTTTCGTGAAAGGATGTCATATCAATTTCCTGACACGAACTCCTTCGCCGAGGGTGATAATGGATGCTTTCGCAAGTGTCAGACCCAAGCTGATAGTGGCGGTGCCTCTGATAATCGAGAAGATTATCAAAACGAGAGTGTTCCCGCTGTTGGAGAAGCCAATGATGAAATTCCTGCTGCATGTGCCGTTCGTGGACGATCATCTGCTGAATAAAATCAAGGCGAAGCTTACCGAAGTGTTCGGCGGTCAGCTGAAAGAACTCATCATCGGTGGCGCGTCAGTGAACAAGGATGTAGCCCGATTCTTGAGAAAAATAGATTTTCCTTTTACCGTGGGTTACGGAATGACTGAATGCGGCCCGTTGATCTCGTACGCACCCTGGCAAGAGTCACGAGTGGATTCCTGCGGTCGTGTTGTGGACAGAATGGAAGTAAGAGTTGATTCTCCATCGCCGGCAGACGTACCAGGCGTGATATGGGTTCGCGGCGACAACGTGATGAAAGGTTATTACAAGAACCAGGATGCAACGGACGCAGTGATGGACAAGGACGGATGGATGAACACGGGCGATATAGGCTGTGTGGATTCGGACAATTATATCTATCTCCGCGGAAGAGACAAAAATATGATTCTGGGTCCGTCAGGCCAAAATATCTATCCCGAGGAAATAGAGCAGCAGCTCAACAATATGCCATACGTGTCGGAATCGGTAGTGATAGACGATCACGGGCGATTGGTGGCTTTGATTTATCCGGATCTTGACAACGCCCGGGGACAGCATATAGAGCCAGACAATCTTGAGTCGGTGATGAAAGAAAACATCCAACAACTGAACAAGGAATTACCGTCATATTCCCAGATAGCAAAGTTCGAACTGATGAACGAAGAGTTCGAGAAGACTCCCAAACGTTCGATCAAGCGTTACCTTTACCAGCGCTAAAAAAAGGAGACAAGAAAGAGATGATACGTGCCCCGATTCTAACAATCAGGGGCACGCTTTTTATCTGCATGACACGCCGATTAATTTCGGGGAAAACAGCCAGCCAACCCCTAATATTAATATGTGGCGTTCGAAGGAATTTAATCTTAGCGTTGAATTTCACCGCGTCAAGAAAGGGGAGGTATTTGTGCTCGAGATTTTCTTTAACGAGCCATTTTTCAAGCTCTGTTGCGTATGTAATTCGATCGTTGAGTATCTTACTTTTAGGGCTTCTTGATACGGTAGGAGCGTTTGAGTCGACATTATAGACGAACACAGGCGATTGAGTGAGAACGACAGTGGGAGCAAGCGCATAGGCTCGAGAAAGAAGGAAAAGATCCTCCCAGCAGTCGAGGCCCGGAATGGTAGTCAGCGAATGGTCGTTGAGCAAAGAGCGTCGAATCAATTTGCCGCTCAGCGAGAAAGTGGGAGTATCGACAGGCATCCGGTTCAGAGAGTCTGAAACCATCGCTCTGAGACGCGGTTTTTTCCCGGGACGTTGTTCGAGATAAGGAGCGCAAACAATGTCGGCATCAGAGGTCAAAGCGAAATCCACCAAATCTCTGAACGCTTCGGGTAAAAAGCGGTCGTCGGCATCCATTCTGGTGACGTATTTCCCTTTGGCATGTTGGAGCCCGTCGGCATAAGCAGCTGAAACTCCGAGATTAGAGGAATGATTTATGACAGTAGCTTCAATCTGAGGATGAGAAGCGATAAAGTCTTCGATGATAGATTTCCCCCGGTCTTCACTGCCGTCGTTTATGAAAATATATTCAACGTCGGGTCTGTCAAGATAAGGAAAACCGGCGAGCAAAGCCGGGATTGTAGTCTCGGCGTTGTAGAAAGGGATTATGATCGAAAGATCCATATAGTCAATTAGGGAAGACTCGAGATGAAGGGAAAATCCTGCTCTTGATGATGATTCGTGCAAACTGACGTATCACGCTCATGGAATATTCAGAAGCATGTTGTCGGACAGGCCGGTTTTTATCACCAAAATCTCCATGTCGCCGGTCTTTATTCGGGTCGTTATGATTTTCCATCAAATACAATAAATGTCATCTCTTTGTCGAAGATATAACGTAGAGAGGGTTCTATTTATTGTACTGAGAAAAGATTATAGAAAAATTATTTCATTTCAGCGGCAAGTTTCGATAACAACTGCTGAGGATTTGCCTCCTTAAGTATGACGGTCATGTCGGGATCAATAAGGTAGATGACAGGAAGAGAAGGAAGATTGAATGCTTCGGTTTCATTAAATTCCGTATCTACGGCCGCGAGAGAAATCCAGTCAGACGGTATGAGCGATCCAGCTGTCGACATCGCGTCCATTCCCATGATATTGACAGCCAGGATAGAGAGCAGATTATTAGCGAGGGCGGCCGATATAATGGGGTCATCTTTCAAAGCCGCAATAAGCTCGGTGCAATGGCTGCAATCAGGATCATAGAGATAGAGCAACGAGTATTTAGTATTGCCAGGAATAACAGCAGAGAGTGTCTTTGTATCACCGGCCGCATCAACGAGCTCTATGTCGGGCGTTTTAGAGCCGGGTGCATTTTTGGCCGCTTCCTCAAGCGTATATTCGAAACGCGCTTTGCGTGCATCATCAATTATCCCGTCGGAAAGAGCCTGTTGGATAAACGGAACGTAAGCCAGCTCATACCTAAGAGGTGAAGCGTAATCATAGAGGTAAATTTCTGCAAGATCAAGCATGAGGAGGTAGGCTTTGGGGTTGCTTTTCAATGAGGTGAGAAGATTTCGCGCAGTAGCGGGCATAATCGCGTCGATATCGGCCAAAGGCATCAATCCGGCAAAATTGGCGAAATTCTGCTCCATGAAATCATTGTCGTTCAACGCGAGTGTGTCGTTAAAATCCATGTTATCCCAAAAATGAGAGACGACATAGGCAGCACGAGATTTAACATCGCGTAGATCGGAAGGCACATCGGGAAGTTGAAGCTCGCGACCAGTCTGAGCGTAGAGATTAATCGATGTGACAGTCAGAGAGAGGCAAAGGATTGTTTTCAGTAACTTTTTCATGATGCAAAAGTAATGAAAAATCAGTAATTTTGTGATGAATATATGTTAATGTCAAGATTGTATGATTTTGCAATGAGATCGGTTCCCTTCATAACGGCGATAATAGCTTTTTTGTCGGTCGGCATGAAAGCGGCAGTCGCTTCGGACTATTTACCAAACGACACATTGGAGTATGAAGGCAGGATGACAGCTACAGCGGGAAGGGGAGATTTCGCACCATTTTACATATCTGCAAACAGATTCGGAACAATCACATCAGCAAGAAATATATTTGTAAAAGGCAAAATAGAGAAAAAAATCAATAAAGCAAATAGATTTTCGTATGGTTTCGTGGCGGAACTCATTGGGGGCGCAAGCAACGGGGTGGAATATGAAAGATATTCGGCCAGAGACGAGGAATGGTACACACACAAAGAATATCCGGGGCGATTTCGAATAGAGCAACTGTATGGGGAGATAAAGTGGCGAAGCGTCGAAGTGATGTTGGGTATGAAAGAGAAGGGTTCGAGTCTTTTGACCCACGGCCTTTCAAGCGGCGACATGACTCTGAGCGCGAACTCAAGGCCAATCCCTCAATTGTCGGCCGGCTTCGTTGATTTTCAAGACATTCCATTTACGAAGGGTTGGCTTCAGATAGAAGGGGAGCTTTCTTACGGTAAGTTTACAGATGCCGGCTGGTGGAAAAACCATGCGGATTATTATAGCTCAAAATTGGCGAGCGGGACATGGTTCACTTATAGGAGAGTATATTTCAGGACAAAACCCGATCGAATGCTTACGGTGACTTTCGGTGTCCAGAGTTCGGCTCAATTCGGTGGAAAAACTGAATATTATTATCGCGGCAAATATGTAAAGACCGATAACAGGGGAATAAAATTCGCAGATTTTTTCAAAATACTATTCCCTCCAGCTGCCGGTAAGATAGAAGATTTCGCTATAGGTAACACTTTAGGATCGTGGGACGCGAGGTTCGATCTGCGGTTGAGGAACGAAGAGGTGGTGTCGGCTTATTTCGAATGGCCGTGGGAGGACGGTTCAGGGATGGCTAAACGAAACGGATTAGACGGTCTGTACGGTATCGAGTATAGAAACGGAAAGAAAAGAGGGGCAATCAGTGATATAGTCGTAGAGTATTTAGATCTCACCAATCAGAGCGGTCCGATACATTGGGCTCCGGGCGATCATCCCGGAACCGGTCTGACAGGGCAGGCGACAGGTGCAGACGATTACTATAATAATGCTTATTACAATTCCTATGCCAATTACGGTATGGGAATGGGTAACGCGATGGTAATGTCACCGCTTTATAACAGGGACGGCTATATGGCATTCATCGGTAACCGGATGCGCGGTTTTCATGTAGGTGCTGAAGGATGGGCAGGTAAAGAAGTGAAATGGAAATTTTTAGGGAGCTGGAGAAAAGCTTACGGTAACGGTTTTATAGCGTTACTGCCACCTCGGAGTTCCTTTTCGTTTTTCGGTGGAGCGAGCTGGAGTCCAGAACGATTTAAGGGATGGTCGGCATGCTTAGGTGTCGGTTTAGATCGTGGCAAACTGCCCGGGAACGCTTTCGGATTGGAGATAGGACTGACATATAAAGGGAAGATAGGTTATGGGAGATAAGAGGTCGGTTTACGGTATGTTTTTTATGGTAACGGTTCTGTTGAGCTCGTTATCGTGTATAAGAAATGACGGCGATATAGGCATCTGGTTCGGGATGTGGCAAGTGACCAATATAGAGATCGACGGGCGCCCTGATGAAGGATACAGCGGCAACGTAGTGCTGAAATTCCAAAACGATGTGATGGAGAATCAGGCTCAAGACTCACATTATGTGATAAATAATTGCTTCGTTCGATGGCATGAGGCGGACGGTAAAATGTTTTTTGAAATACCGGAAAATGAAGATGGAGATACGCAATATGGTTATGTTCCCGAATTACATCTGCCATGGTTGCGATTAATTGAAATGAAAATAGTAAATTTGAGCGGTAAAAACGCCCGATTGGATTATGTGGCCGACTCGGGAGAAATATTATCGTATTATTTGAAAAAGCTATATTAATGTCAGACAATAAGATAGGAAATAAATGTAAGGTTCTCGTGACGGGTGCGGACGGTTTTATAGGGTCTCATCTGACTGAGCTTCTGCTCGAAGAGGGATATCAGGTGCGGGCTTTGAGCTATTATAATTCCTTTAATTTTAACGGATGGCTCGAGGGCTTGAACTCTCATGGGGGAAATCTTGAAATCGTCAGCGGTGATGTCAGGGATCCGTTTTTCTGCAAAAGGATAGCGGAAGGATGTGATATGATATTCCATTTAGCCGCTCTTATAGCGATTCCGTACAGTTATATAGCTCCCGACAGTTATGTTGACACAAATATAAAAGGGACGCTCAATATATGCGAAGCAGCTCTTGAGAATAACGTTAAGAGAGTGATAATCACTTCGACGAGCGAGGTCTATGGAACGGCGCTGAGCGTTCCGATCAAGGAAACGCATCCTAAGCAACCACAATCGCCCTATTCGGCATCAAAAATAGGAGCAGACGCTATAGCAATGAGTTTCCACAATGCTTTCGGCTTGCCGGTGGTCATAGCACGCCCATTTAATACATTCGGTCCACGACAGAGTGCACGCGCAATCATTCCGACGATAATCACACAGATTGCAAACGGAGCCAAGGAAATAAAGGTAGGCGATTTAAGGCCGACACGCGATTTCAATTATGTGCGCGACACAGCCAGAGGTTTCCTTGCAATCGCCAATGCCGAAGACGTGGAAGGGGAGGAGATAAATATCGCGACCGGAACCGAAATATCAATGGAAGATACATTGAAGACAATAGCCCGATTGATGGGTAGTGATGTCAAATATGTAGTCGATAAGACGCGACTTCGCCCAGCAAAGAGCGAGGTGATGCGCCTGTGCGGTGACAGCTCAAAACTAAAAGAACTGACGGATTGGGAGCCACTTTATACGTTGGAGTCAGGACTGAAAGAAACGATAGGATGGTTCTTGAAGCCTGAAAATCTGAGCCGTTATAAATGGGAGGAATATAACCGATAGAATATTCGTGGATTATGAAAGGTAAGCTAAGTCTGACTCAAGAGCAAAAACTGCACCAGAGCCTATCTCCACTGCAAGTGCAGTATGTGAGGCTTCTTGAGATGAACGATTCGGAGCTTGAGGAAGAAGTGCGTCGCGAACTTGACGAAAATCCGGCTTTGGAATCGGTAGACGATGCCGATCATGATATTTCGAGAACTGACGAGGATGATTTCAGTGAGAGTGCGGAAGAGCTTCAATTGGCAGACTATAGGAATGAGGACGAAATACCGGGTTATCGGCTTTCGTTGCCCTCGGAGAAGAACAGCGAACGATATTTTGAGCCTCATGCATCAGAGAGCGATACAACACTGATGGAGTGGCTGATGAATCAGCTTCTTCAAACAAAAATGTCTGAAAAAGAGATTGAAATAGCACGTTATATTATCGGCGATATTGACGATAACGGTTATATGACCCGTAGTTTACGAGCAATAGAAGACGACGTAGTAATTACGGGCGGAATCGATGCCACTACAGAAGAAATGAAGTCTGTTTGGGAAAAAATCAGATCGCTTGATCCTGCAGGTATAGGAGCTGTGGATCTGAGAGATTGTCTGCTATTACAATTGAAGAGAAAAGTAGGTGTAGAGGCCGATAATAAAGCCCTTGATGACGCGTTGGAAATTATAACTCATTATTTCGACCTGTTTTCTTCAATGAAATTCGAAAGGCTGCAATCGGCCACAGGCATGAGCCTCGACCGAATAAAAGCAGCGATAGAGGAAATAAAGACTCTAAATCCGAAGCCCGGAGCAGCGTTTTCAGGCGCCGGAGAAGCAGAATTGCGAGCATCGCATATAATTCCTGATTTCATCGTGGAGGCCGAAGGAGATAATCTTGTGCTGACAATTCCGAACAGCATTCCTTCTTTGCAGATTGAACAGACGTTTGCGGAAGCCAATGTGATCGTTCCGGCTAAAAGTTCGAGAGCCGAAAATGATGTGAGAACGTTTATCCGAACAAAAAGGGAAGAGGCTCACGAATTTATCAAGGCTCTCGAGATGAGAAGGGAAACATTGTTGCGGGTGATGACGGCGATAATGAAATTCCAGCGGGACTTTTTTCTGACCGATGACGAACTGAAATTAAAGCCAATGATTCTTAAGGATGTTGCAGAAGCCACGGGCTATGATATATCTGTGGTAAGCCGTGCGACATCGGGCAAATATGTAGCAACAAATAACGGCATATATTCCTTAAAGTTCTTCTTTAACGAACGACCGAAAGAAGACAGTGATGCGTCTCACATTGAGATCCTTACGAAAATTAAAGAAATCATCGACAATGAGGATAAAGAAAAGCCCCTAACAGATGAAGCTCTAATGGATAAGATGAAAGAGGCAGGATATGACATAGCCAGAAGAACAATTTCCAAATATAGGGAAAAAGCCGGCATACCCGTGGCCCGTTTACGAAAGCAAATTTAAACCAGTACTAAAAGATGAAAGTGCTATCACATATAATATCAACCATTTTCTCGCCGCTTCTCATGCCAACATACGCGGTGATAATCGCCATGTTCTGCACGATGTTAAGCCTCACACCTCTGACTCTAAGATGGTCGGTGAGCTTGTTCATCTGGGGCATCACGTGCGTCTTGCCGGTTCTATGTATATATCTTCTTTACAGGTTGAAATTTCTGTCGGATGTGCAGCTGAACAATCAGAAAGAGCGGATGGTGCCTTATATTATCACCGGTCTGAGCTATTTGGCGAGCGCTTTTTTTCTGTGGCGTTCCCATGCACCTGCGTGGCTGGCTTTGTTCATGATGGGCGGAGCACTCGCTGTGGTTATTGATGTGATTGTAAACCGCTGGTGGAAAATCAGTGCGCACGGTTCAGCAACAGGAGGAGTCATAGCTCTGTGTTTCAGGATTATGAATCTCGGCGCTGAAGTTAATGGGGAGACGATGCAATGGGTGACTATAGGTGTGATAATAGTGGCCGGACTTGTCGGAACGGCGCGGCTACTCCTTGAGCGACATACGCTCGGTCAGGTATTGGCCGGAAATGCAAACGGCTTTTTATGTGTTTATTTTATAACTGCAATCAATTGATAAGAAAAGAGATATGAAACCATTAGTAAGTATCATAATGGGAAGCACAAGCGATCTTCCCATATTGTCAAAGGCAGCAAAATTTTTAGACGAGATGGAGGTGCCTTTCGAGATGAATGCATTGTCGGCTCATAGGACTCCTGCCGAAGTAGAAAAATTTGCACGGACGGCAGAGGAAAGGGGATTGAAGGTAATAATCGCGGCAGCGGGTATGGCAGCGGCTCTACCGGGAGTGATAGCCGCTTTGACCCCTCTGCCAGTTATCGGTATTCCTATCGCTTCGACTCTGGACGGTAAAGATGCACTGTATTCAATAGTGCAGATGCCGCCAGGAATTTCGGTGGCTACGATGGGTATAAACGGCGCTATGAATGCAGCTGTTATGGCCGTTCAGATTCTGTCGCTTAGCGATCAAAATATAAAGCAAAGGTTTGATAAATACCGTGAAGGGCTTAAGGAGAAGATAGTTAAGGCGAATGAAGATCTGAAAGAAGTGTCTTATAAGTTCAAGGTAAACTAAGAAGAAAAGATATGGGTGGTTTGGATTATAAACGGCGTGAAACAACAGAGGCAAAAGTGGCCGGGGTGGGTATAGGAGGTTCTAATCCTATAAGAATCCAAACTATGACCAACACTTCAACAATGAATACTGAAGGCTCTGTAGATCAGATAATACGTACGATCGAAGCAGGAGCCGAACTTGTAAGGCTGACCGCCCAAGGAACCAGAGAATCGACAAATATCGGATTGATACGAAAAATCCTTCGGGACAAAGGATATTTTACGCCGATTGTAGCAGATATTCATTTTAATCCTAAGGCAGCTTATGCAGCTATAGGGAATGCTGATAAGATAAGAATAAATCCTGGGAACTTTGCGGATCCGGGTCGCACTTTCACAAAACTTGAATATACAGACGAGGAATATAGCGCTGAACTTCAGAAGATAGAGGCGGCTGTCACTCCTTTTATTCGTGAATGTGCCGAGAACGGTACGGCAATAAGAGTCGGGGTGAATCACGGTTCGTTGTCGGACAGAATCATGAGTCGTTACGGCGACACACCGGCCGGTATGGCGGAAAGCGCGATGGAGTTTCTAAGAATCTGTCAAAAAACAGGTTTTAAGGATGTCGTGGTTTCGATTAAAGCATCGAATGTCGTTGTAATGGTTGAAACTGTCAGGCTATTGGTGAAGGAGATGGATAAAGAAAACATGAAATTTCCGATTCATCTCGGAGTTACTGAGGCGGGTGACGGCGAGGACGGCAGGATAAAGTCGGCGGTAGGTATCGGCACGTTGTTGCTTGATGGTATCGGTGACACGGTGAGGGTGTCGCTCAGTGAAGATCCGGAGAAAGAGCTTCCCGTAGCCCGTCGATTAATTGAAATCATAGAAGATGTTTCATCTGCCCCGTCACTTGGCGATAAATCGCATAAGATTCCTAAAAAACTAAAAAGCACAGTTTTCGGAAATATAGGTGGAGGAAATGCGCCTGTAGTGATAGGAGATTACGAGGACGATATAAACCAGCGACCCGATTATTCTCGGAATGAAGCGTCGGAATGGTATCAGTTAAATATACCCTTCTCTCAGGATGATTTGAAGGGTATAGTCGATGATAAACCAATCGTTCTATTTAGTCGGCATAAAAACCTCAGAGGAGACATAAGAAGTGCTATAGCGGAACTTCAAGAATACGGAATTAATAATCCGATTATATTGAAGGTTAGATATGAAGGGAGACCCAAGGATGATATAATGCTTCGAGCTTCGGTAGAATTGGGTTCGTTACTTCTCGACGGTTTGGGCGACGGTGTCTTTATCGATGCTTCCGCACTGTCTTCAAAAGAGATTTCAGAGCTTTCTTTCAAGATACTTCAGTCGACGCGGCTCAGAATTACCCAGACGGAATATATAGCTTGCCCGGGATGCGGGAGAACACTTTTCGATTTGCAGAAAACGCTAGGTCGGATAAAAGAAGCCACAAAAGAATTGAAAGGTTTGAAAATCGGAGTTATGGGGTGTATTGTAAACGGTCCCGGAGAAATGGCAGATGCCGATTATGGATATGTGGGAGCAGGAAAAGGTCGTGTGAGTCTTTATCGAGGAAAGGAATGCGTAGAGAAAAACATTTCTGAAGAGAAGGCTGTGGAAAAACTGCTGGAACTGATAGAAAGAGATAAAAAGCAGCATGAAGATATCGAGCGATGATCTGTTCATGAAGCGAGCGCTTCAATTGGCCGAATTAGGGAAGGCGACCGCACATCCCAATCCGATGGTCGGAGCTGTAATAGTGCATGATAATCGTATTATTGGCGAAGGTTACCATGAGAAGTTTGGAGAGGCTCACGCCGAAGTCAACGCCATTAATTCGGTATCTGACAAACGTCTGCTTGTAACAAGTAAGTTGTATGTCACGCTTGAGCCTTGTTCTCATTACGGTAAAACTCCACCTTGCGCCGATCTTATAGTACGATCCGGAATTCCAGAAGTTTTCATAGGTGTGCGCGATCCTTTTTCAAAAGTAGATGGCCGTGGTATAAAGAAACTTTTGGAGGCAGGAGTGAAAGTGACAGAAGGGATTTTAGAGGAAGAATGTAGGGATCTCAACGTGAAATTTTTTACCGCTCACGAGAAAAAAAGACCATATATTACTCTGAAATGGGCAGTAAGCTCAGACGGCTATATGGGAAGAAAGGTAGAAAACGTGTTGACTCCGGTTTCTTATTCGACTCCGGCAACCTCGGTTCTCGTTCATAAGTTGAGAAGCGAACATGACGCTATCATGACGGGAGCAGGAACAGTATTGTCGGATGATCCACGTCTGGATTTGAGATTTTTCCCGGGTAGGAACCCGCTAAAAGTGATTTTGGATTCACGTGGGGATGTGCCAAAATGTGCAAATATTTTCAAAGGGGCAGATGTGCTATATTTTTCCGATATAAAAAGAAACGATTTGCTCTCGAACGCGAAGTCAATAACTGATGTGGACACTCATGATCTTAACGGTGTGATGCGACGTCTATATGACGAGGGAATTACATCAGTTTTGGTTGAGGGCGGCGCGACGCTCATGAATCGTTTGATAGAAGCGGGTCTTTACGACTCGATGCGCGAAGAAATTTCACCTATAAAATTAGGGTCAGACGGCTATGGGCAGATAGAATTAAAGCTATTTTAAGGTGAAAAGCTTATAAAGTCACTTATTTTAACTAAGGGCTTTGCTTAGTTAATAAAATTGTTGTTAACTTTGCACGTTGAAAAATAATGTCTTATGAATTGTAGAAAACTCACCATATTCTGTGCTTTGATTATAGGACTATGTCTAACCGGTTGTAATACAGATGATTCCGGATGGATAACAATAGAAGATCCCTCGGCGCAAAGCGTAGAAGTCAAGTCCTTCAAGATATCGAAAAACGGCAATATCGTAGCGAATGTCGATTCAGTATTTTTCTCTATAGATCTGGCAAATGCAAGGATATATAATGCTGACTCATTACCGGTGGGCACCGTCGTTGGAAAGGTTGTCCTTGAAATAGAGACCGCTACGGTGAGCAAGTCGGAGATCGTTTTCAAGACAAGTGAAGGCACAGACACGGTGATAGATTATTTGGAACATTCAACGGATTCTGTAGATTTCAGCTACGGTCCAGTATCGTTGCGACTCGTTTCCTATGATCAGCAAGTAGTGAGGAACTATTCCATCGAGGTGAATGTCCATCAATCGAAACCCGATACATTGACATGGGGTAACGAAGATTTCGACCCTCTTCCCTCGGAATTGACGGCACCGAAACAGCAGAAGACAGTCGTATTTAACGATAAATTCTATTGTCTGTCATCAGCTGACGGTTCATATTCTCTTGGAGTATGCGAAAATCCGGCAACAAAATCTTGGGAAACAAAAAACATAGCAGTGCCGACTAATTCGGATACTCAAACCTTCACTTCAACAGACGATGCTTTATATATCATAGCTGACGGCACGTTATACAGGAGTGACGACGAGTGCGAGTCATGGTATTCTACCGGTTCTTCAATGAATTACATTTACGGTGGCTACGGCACGACAGTGTTGGGAGTAGTGAATACAGGAGGCTCTTTTATGCATGTAACGTATCCTGAATCTACGACAAAACAGGTTGCTGCCAATTGTCCAGTCAGCGGTACAAGTACACCGTTGGTTTTCTCAAGTGAATGGAGTTCCAACCCGATGTTCATGGTTATGGGTGGTAAGACAGCAAGCGGTTCTCTAACAGGTTCTGTATGGGCTTATGACGGCTTTAGCTGGTCGGCAATTTCCATTTCACCGGTTCCGGCATGGGAAGGCGCGATATTCTATCCTTATTACACTATAAGCGTTAACAATCAGTGGGTGACAACTTTGACTGATGTTTTAGTGGCATCGGGTGGTAGACTGGAAGACGGTACCATATCCGATATAGTTTACATATCGAGAGACAGAGGTATACACTGGGCTTTAGCACCTGCCTATATGCAAAAACCTGTCGTTGCCGATGATTCCGAGGGTGAGGATGAGGAAGCCGAAGCAGCTTCAATAGATGATGAAGATTATTATATAGACCAGCGTTATGGTGCACAGGCTTATGTTGCGAACTATACGCTTCATACTCCGGCAAGTAGAGTCGCAGCTCCGATAGTCGATTGGTCGTGTCCCTATATTTATGTTTTCGGAGGTTATAATCAGTCCGATGAACTCGGTGGAGTCAGAAGAGGAGTCTTAAATTATTTTACCTTCATCCCTATTTATTAAAAAGAGACCTGTCAGAGTTTGAAAATCCGTTATCTCATATTATTAATGTCGTTGATTGTGGCAAGCAATGGATTGTTTGCACAGGAGGCTTTATATAAATGGGATTGCGGAGGGTCGATAGGTATCAGCGGTTATAACGGCGAGGCGAACGACGGATTCATATTCCGTTCTCCGGGGTTCTCATTAGATTTATCGGGAAGATATAACTTCAACACCCGTCTCGCTCTGAATACAGAAATAGGATTTATGACGCTTTCAGGGAATACGGAAAATAACGAGAATGTATACCCTGAATTTAGAGACTATCATTATACTTCGAATGTCTATAGGCTTGATGTAGTCGGGGAATTTAACTTTTTCCCTTATGGCATCGGCGAGACTTACAAACGCTTAAAAAAATGGACACCATTTATCGGTCTGGGCATAGGCGGACTTATGTCGGCGGTCGACAGTAAGGTTTACGGTGCTTTTCAAATTCCTTTCAGATTGGGCGTGAAAATGAAATTAAAGGAACGTTTGAATATGAATGTCGCTCTGTCGGTAGCCAAGGTCTTTGACGATCATCTTGACGGTGAATTAGCCGATTTGTATTCCATTAAAAGTTCCTTCTTCAAAAATACCGATTGGTATGCAACACTAACAGTGGGCCTCACCTATGAATTTGGAGAACGTTGTCCGACATGTCATAGAGTAAATTGATAAACCCGATGGAAAAAGTAATAAAAGAAAAATCGACGAATCCGATACCCGTTCATGTAGCAATTATCATGGATGGAAACGGTCGTTGGGCTAAATCCAGAGGGCTTGACCGTTCTGAAGGTCATGTAAAAGGAGTTGAAACCGTAAGGACAATTACTGAAACAGCAGCAGAAATCGGAGTGAAATATCTCACTCTGTACGCTTTTTCCACAGAAAACTGGAATAGGCCTTCAGAAGAAGTGATGTTGTTGATGAAGCTTATCGTCAAAGCAATAAAAAAGGAAACACCCGATCTGATTCGTAATAATGTGCGACTGAAAGCGATAGGCGACCTCGATAGACTTCCTGTAGAATCAAGAGAGTCTCTCCATGAATCAATCCGGGCCACATCGGAATGCACCGGACTTACACTATGTCTGGCACTCAGTTATTCATCGCGCTGGGAAATAACCGAAGCGTGCAGGAAATTAGCTGCTCTATCAAAAGATAGGAAACTGACTCCACAAGAAATCAATGACAGTACATTCGAAGCACATCTGAATACAAACTTCATGCCTGATCCAGATTTGCTGATCCGCACTGGCGGCGACCGCAGGGTTTCGAATTTCTTACTATGGCAGTTAGCATACGCAGAACTATATTTTACTCCGATATTCTGGCCCGACTTTACAGCCGATCACTTCAAGGAGGCAATAAAGGAATTTCAATCCCGTGAACGACGTTTCGGACTGACATCAGAGCAGATAACACAGTAAACAACAAGATACTTATTGAAAAAATACAATATATGAGATATAAACTGATCATATTTCTGTCAATAATCTGGTTTTCTTTAACCGGAATCAATGCACAGACTCCGGTCGATACTATTTATAATCCGAATATTCTTTTCAACGGTGTCCCCCGAACATACGAAATAGCAGGCATAACAGTCAATGGAGCCGACAACTATGAGGACTACGTGATAATAGGTTATTCGGGGCTCAAGGAAGGCACGCGGATTGATATCCCCGGAAATGAGATTACCGCAGCCTCTAAACGTCTGTGGCGCCAGGGTTTGTTCAGTAAAGTTCAAATCGCGGTCGACAAAGTGGCGGGTGATCAGGCTTGGCTTTCAATCAATCTCAGGCAGCAACCTCAGATTTCAGCAATAAATTATAACGGAATTAAGAAAAGTGAAAAAGACGATCTGCAGGACAAACTGCAGCTTTATGTAGGCAATCAGATAACACAGAATATTATCGACCGCGGTAAAATGATCATCAAGGGATTTTACAACGGTAAAGGTTTCAGTAACGCCGATGTAGATATCATTCTTCACGACGACCTATCTCAGCCCAACAAGGTGATCGTTGACATCAACATCGATAAACATGATAAGGTAAAAGTTCACAAAATCTATATAGACGGCAACGAAGTTCTATCCGACAACAAGATTCAGCGCGCGATGAAAAAGACGAATGAGAACGGGAAACTTCTTAACTTATTCCGTCAGAAAAAATTCGTTGAAAGTGATTATGAGGACGACCTAAACCGTATTATCCAGAAGTATAATGAACTTGGATATAGAGACGCAAAAATTCTCAGTGACAGTGTAGTCCCTTACAATGAAAAGATGGTGGACGTCTATATTAGTCTGGATGAAGGTAAGAAATATTTTATCAATGATATCTCGTGGGTAGGAAACACCAAATATACAACAGATCAGCTCAACCGCATCCTTGGAATAGAACCGGGATCTGTTTATAATCAGAAGTTGCTTGAAAAGCGTCTAAGTACCGACGAAGATGCAGTATCTAACCTGTACTATAACGACGGTTATCTGTTCTATCAGCTTGTGCCGATTGAAAAGAATGTATCGGGCGATTCAATCGATCTTGAGCTACGTATGATGGAAGGTCCTCAGGCGAGAATCAACAGCGTGGTGATCAACGGTAACGACCGTCTGTATGAAAAAGTGATCAGAAGAGAACTTTATATGAAACCGGGTGAACTCTTCAGAAGAAGCGATCTCGTACGTTCGATTAGAGAAATAGCCCAGACCGGTCATTTCAACCCGGAAAATCTCAATCCGGACATCCGACCCAATCAAGAGGATGGAACCGTTGACATCATTCTCCCTCTCGAATCGAAAGCGAACGACCAGATTGAATTCTCCATGGGTTGGGGTCAGACGGGCGTGATCGGAAAACTTTCTTTAAAATTCACAAACTTCTCAATAAAAAATCTCTTCCATCCCAGTTCATATAAAGGTATAATACCTCAAGGTGAGGGACAGACATTCACAATTTCCGCTCAAACCAACGCACGCTATTATCAGGCTTATAGTATTTCGTTCCTTGATCCGTGGTTTGGCGGTAAACGTCCGAATTCACTTTCTATCTCAGCTTATTATAGCCGCCAGACCGGTGTTAATTCATCTTATTACAATAACAATTGGTATAATTCCGCCTATAATTACGGCTATGGTTATCCTTATGGCTATGGCTACGGTTATCCTTACGGTTACGGATATGGTTACGGCTATGGCTATGGAAATAATTATAATAGCTATGAAGATGCCTATGACCCCAATAAAGTTCTCCAGATGGTAGGTGTAACTGTCGGTATAGGTAAGAGACTAAGTTGGCCTGACGACTTGTTCACTTTCACAACAGAACTATCCTACAACTGGTATTATCTGAAAAACTGGGATTATCTGTATTACATGAACAACGGGTCGTCCAATTCTTTGGTTCTCGGTCTGACTCTCTCAAGAAACAGTATCGACAATCCTCTGTATACACGAAGCGGTTCGACATTTTCGCTCAGTCTTCAGATGACGCCCCCGGCTTCTCTCTTCGGTAAAAAAGACTGGAAACTTCTGTCGCAGCAGAACACAACAGAATCGAAGAAGCAATTGTATAAATGGATTGAATACTGGAAGTTAAGATTCCATTCGAGAACTTATACCCCGCTTAACGATCCGATGGGAAAATGGACATTGGTTCTTATGACAAGAGCTGATTTCGGATTGCTCGGCAGTTACAATAAATATCTCAAATCGCCCTTTGAGACTTTCTATGTGGGTGGTGACGGTATGACAGGTTCATATCAGTATGCAACTGAGACTATCGCGTTGAGAGGATATGACAATGGCGCTCTGACACCGTGGGGTCGCGAGGGTTATGCTTATACACGCTTCGGCCTCGAACTGCATTTCCCGTTCATGCTCCAGCCGTCGACAACAATTTACGGCCTCGTATTTGCAGAAGGAGGCAATGCCTGGACTTCAGTTAAGGATTTCTCACCCTTCAATCTCAAAAGGAGTGCAGGTGCCGGTGTGAGAATATTCCTGCCGATGGTCGGAATGATGGGTATCGACTGGGGATACGGATTTGACAAAGTGTTCGGAGAAAGAGGAGGTAGCCACTTCCATTTCCTTCTGGGACAAGAATTCTAATATCATATACATTTAAACATTTATCTGCTATGAAGAAAGTTTTTTTGATGCTCATTGCCTTGATAGGCTGTACATTGCCATCAATGGCACAAAAATTTGCGTTGATCGACATGGAATATGTTCTTCAGAACGTACCTTCCTATGAAATCGCTAACGAACAGATCAATCAGCTCTCTCAGCAATGGCAAGCTGAAGTAGAGGTGATAGTCAAACAAGCCAACGAGATGTACAAGGAATATCAGACCAATATGGTGTTCCTGACGGACGAACAGAAGAAAAAGAAAGAACAGGAAATTACAGCTAAGGAAAAAGAAGCGGCGGAACTTAGGAATAAGTATTTCGGTCCTGAAGGCGATCTGTTTAAATTCCGTCAGCAGATCATGGGTCCTATTCAAGAAAATGTATATAATGCTGTTAAGTCGGTATGCGAGGAGAGAGGATATCAATGTATTTTCGACCGCGCTTCCTCGGTTGATATAATTTTCGCATCACCTAAAATCGACATCAGCGACGAAGTTCTGGCGAAGTTAGGTTATTCCAAATAAATCCCCTATCTTTGCAACGCGAATTCTATTAAAACAGAAAATAACAGTTATAAAACAAATAAAGATGATTAAGAAATTTTTACTGGCAGTTATGATTGCAATTCCGGCATTTGGTTTTGCACAGGTAAAATTCGGTGTTGTTGACACTCAGCCCATAATTCAGGATCTTCCTGACATGAAAGAAGCACAGGCTCAATTGGAGGCTTCAAACAATAAACTTCAGGAAGAATTTAAATTGCTTGAGGAAGAATTCAATAAATTGTATAAGGAGTTCCAAGCTCTCGGAGAAGATACTCCGGCTACCATACGCGAACGCCGTCAGAACGACCTTCAGGAAAAACATCAGAAAATCCAGCAGTTCCAGCAAACAGCCGAACAGGATCTCCAGCGTCAGTACGAACAGCTTATGGCACCTATCCAACAGAAAATACAGAATGCCATCACTGCCGTAGGTCAGGAAAACGGCTTTACTTTCATTTTTGAAAAAGGAGTTCCTCTGTATGTAGGGAAAGATGTTGTTGACGCTACTTCTTTAATAAGAGCAAAGCTCGGTTTGAAATAAAGAGATAAATAAATTCAATAAATATCGGGCGGCTTTTGTTGCGGAAATGCACTTGGCCGCCCGAAAACTTTAAGATAACTTTAACCGCAAGTTAACTATTTCCGATGACAGATTTACAAAAGACGGGGCCTATAGGCGTTTTTGATTCCGGTTATGGAGGGTTGACCATCCTGAAAGAAATTCAGAGACATCTTCCAGTCTATGATTATATCTATCTCGGGGACAATGCGCGAACTCCTTATGGTACACGCTCTTTTGATGTTGTATATGAGTTCACATTGCAAGCCGTGAGTTATTTATTCTCACAAGGCTGTCATCTGGTGATATTAGCATGCAATACAGCTTCTGCGAAAGCGTTGCGAACAATCCAGCAGAATGATCTCCCGGCAATAGATCCCGAAAGGAGAGTGCTTGGAGTCATACGTCCGACTGTGGAAATATTAAATAAAATATCCTCAACGGGTCATGTCGGCGTTTTCGGCACAGCCGGAACAGTCGACAGTGAAAGCTATCCGATTGAGATACATAAATTATTCCCTGAGATATCAGTCGTTCAACAAGCCTGTCCCATGTGGGTTCCTTTAGTGGAAAATTATGAAGGAGATCAACCTGGTGCTGATTATTTCATCGACAAATATATAAGGTTATTGAAGACGAAAGACCGGGATCTCGATACGATTATCCTTGCTTGCACACATTATCCTATTCTTTTGCCGAAAATCCGTCAGTTTATCGGAGACGATGTGAAAATTGTCTGTCAAGGTGAGATAGTGGCTCAAAGCCTGTCGGACTATCTGAGGAGACATCCTGAGATGGAGAAGAAATGTTCGAAAGGAGGAAATACAACCTATCTGACCACAGAAAATCCACAAAAATTTTCACGGTTGGCCTCAGTATTTCTGAACGAGCCCGTTTCAGCTGTGAGAATAGAACTATAACTTTTTATTCTTTGTAAAAACGCATACTGGATTTCATCAAAGGGAAATGAAGAGTAAGAATTGACTCTTCAGAAATATCAGCATGGCAATCCCTGTCTATTTTCTCCATTTTGGAATCATACCAAACAAGATCGAAATGATTTTTAAATGGAGTGGCTTTTAATCTTCCTTTAATCATGCCCTCTTTCCATCCTGTGGAATTAACCTCTGCTCCGGAAAGATAAATGATTAGATAATCTCCCGTTTTTTGTGGGTCTTCGATAAGGCCGAGACGATATCTCCCGCCGGCTTTGGCAAACGCGTCGTCCATATTTCGATCGAGCGGGAGCCAGATTCCTACGTGTTTATCTTTACTTGCCGAAGCGGCGATTATGGTTTCTGATAGATCAGTGATAAGTTCTCTTTTGATATCTACGTTATGTTCCTCCACTATTTCCGAAACGGATACATTGCCGTCGGCTCTTATCGCTATAGGAGATGTAAGATCGTTTGCTAACTCTCCGCGCCAAATTACTGTAGGTTTACGATGACCAACCCCAATCTCTGCGGTTTGGTCTGTAAGAGATATCATAGCTACATTTTCTTCCGGTCCCAATCCTACATTGTCCTTGAGCCTTAATTTTGCGAGTTCTTTACTTTTACCTGAATGTATCTGCTGGATAATCAGTTGAACATATCGTGTGTCGACCATATCGTCCATGTTTTCGGACTCCTGTCCGAATGTGGCCGAGTAAAAGTTGTCATCCGATTGGTAATTCCAGATTAAAGATAATTTCCTCTTCTGAGCAAAAACCCCTTCGTTCTTACCGGGGAAAGAAAAACAGACTTCTACCGTATTCCTTTCTTTCGGTTCGCTATTGATCAAAAAAATAGTAGAGTCAGTAAGATGTCCTATGTCATCTCGATATACACGCTTGGATTTAGCCTCTCCTGTTAGGTTGAAGAAGACAATTAAGATCAAAGAGAAGAATGAAGTGAGGATCCGTTGCATGTGGTTATTCAATCGTTGTATAGTTCTTCGACACGGAGATTAAATTCATCATCAGACATATCATACGGGAGCCAATGGATTGTGAAACCTCTCCGTTCCATTCCGCGCAGCCATGTCATCTGTCTTTTAGCAAACTGATGGATAGCTGTTTCCAATCCGGAAACCATCTCCTGGTAAGAAAGTTCGCCGGTGAGATAGAGAGTTACAAATTTATATTCCAAACCGTAGTATATCAAATCGTCAGCTTTGACTCCATTCGCCATAAGATCAGAAACTTCCTTGACAAGTCCTTCGTCGAGGCGTATTCTCAGTCGCGTGCTTATCTTTTTCCGTCTTTCCTCACGGTCGATTTCCACTCCAATTATAAGAGCGTTCGGAGGAGTACCTCTTTTCCCTCCCTGCGCTTCGGGATGTTCATTGTAATAGGTCTGTATTTCTATCGCTCTTATAGCTCTTTTTTTTGTGTCCACATCCGTATTGTTGTGGAGTCTCTTCATTCCTTCCAATATTTCCTTCAGTTCATCGAGGCTTTTGTCTTCGAGTTGGCTTCTCAGTTGAGGATTTACCTTCACTTCAGGTAAAACAGTTGAATTGAGAAGTGTCTCCATGTATAGACCCGTTCCCCCGCAGATTATAGGCAATTTCCCCTTCGCTTTCACATCTTCAATCGCTTTACGAGCATCACGGACATATTCATAAAGATTATATTTATAACCCGCGTCAGCTATATCGATTAGATGATATGGAACATCGCCATATTCCGTAAGGTCTTTCCCCGTACCGATATCCATTCCGCGGTATATCTGGCGGGAATCGGCTGAAATGATTTCTCCTCCCATGCGGTTGGCAACGCTTACAGCACGTCTGGTTTTGCCGGAAGCAGTTGGTCCCGTTATGGCGATAATCTTCTTGTTAAATTCTTCTGTCAAGTGCTATTTCAGTTTGAATTTTTTCCAAAATATTTGTTCCAGAATCTTCTGATCTTGAAAAAGCGTTTGTCCTCATTTACACGAGCCACTTCGAGCCAATGGTTGTCGTTGAAATCCACATCCCATCCTTTAAGATCTTTCAGCCGGAATAAAGGTTGATATTCCTTGTATTTCCATTTGCGTTTTCCTTCCGGGGTGTAAGTTTTCCAGGTCATTGCAATAGTATAAAGCCTGACGATCTCGGCTGAAAAAAGATTTTCCAGTTTTCCCGAATTAAGAAGTTTCTGTATTTCAGCGATTGTTTTGAATTGAAGATTGGGGAAGGATGTCTCCACTTTATTCCTCTGTTCTGTAGTGATAAAACTGAAATAATGGAAAATATTACCTTCTACATTGCCAGTCTGATTGATATACATTAATCTGATCTCAGTGTCTTGCAGCCCGGACAGATTATTAAACATACCTATGGCTTCATGAAGAGGAACTCGTTCTCGATAAGGGATAAATATGTTGGCCGGAGTATCATATTTTTTCTTTTCAGGGGTATATGTGATGTCGGGATTGGATACCGGCGGCCGCACGAGAATTGTGTCTTCATGGAAAACGAGATAGCGCAATAATGTATATCGACCTTGGCTTTCCGCTCTATTTTGGAGATTAACAGAGTAATATTTCCAAAGACTGAGATATCGGACTGTAATGTATCCGATCGAAAATAATGTGATCGCTATCGGTGCCCAGAAAAACACATAACGATCTGGCTTATTTAAATTGATATTTACATATTCGAAAAAGTAATATCCCCATGTTCCGATAGCAACCAACGCCGACAGTTTGAAAAGCATATTGATCTGATACTTCCCTTCCTGTGAAAACAGATTGCCTAAAAAACCTCGTTCTCCTGGCGAACCGTTTCTTATTTTACATTTTTCGCAAAAACCTAAACGTCCCTTTTTTAACAGAGCGAAAGCCGTGACTATCAATGTCGAAAGCGACAGTATCAATACTGTTATGAAAGGTATTTCCGTATTTATCGTTCCTTCATCAAATATTTTCCCTATCATCCATCGCGAATAGAGGATATTAACAATCAGCATGGAGAGACCGGTCCAGAACATTATTCTGGTAGCTAAAAAGGGAAGAACCAAGCAGAGGTGAAGCCGTTGAGTCTTATTGAATTTAATGTATAAATCGAATCCACCTTGCAAAGCAAAAGCGATCAAAGGCATTATTACAGGAGGAATCCACAACGATACGACGACTAAAACGGCCAAGGAACCGGATACTAAAATCCAATTGAGCCAAAGCCGGAAAATACCGTCGATATTATCGTGATTCCTCAACATGTGCCTATCGCATGTTTTTGTCGAAATAATTCAGCATTCTCGCATATACCAAAGGCTGCGCATTACAGTCGTTGATGGAATGGTTCATATTAGGAAAAACGAGTAGATCGATCCATTTTCCTGCCGATTCCATTGCGCTGATATATTCTACCGTATTCGAGTAGTGAACGTTATCGTCGGCGGTGCCGCTCATTATCAGAATAGGACATTTTACGTTTTTCACATAACTTATTGGAGCCGATATCTCATATCCTTCTTCGTTTTCTTGAGGGGTGAGCATATATCGTTCGGCGTAAACGGTGTCGTAGAAACGCCAGTCAGTGACTGGAGCGACAGCTACCGCAGCAGCGTAGGGGGCATTCGCTTGTGACGCGGCCATAAGCGTTTCATAACCCCCATAGCTCCAACCGTGTATCCCGATTCTGTTGCTGTCGACATAGGGCAGAGAGGCCGCGTATTTAGCTGCGTTAACCTGATCAATTGATTCATAATACCCTAATTTCTTGTAAACAACATCCATGAAGGCGCGTCCTCGGCCACCTGTGCCACGTCCATCTACACATATCACGATGTAGCCTCTCGAAGCGTAGTAAGTCATCCAGCCGATATTCCATTCATTAAGAACCTGCTGAGAGCCTGGGCCGCTGTATTGATACATGACTACAGGATATTTTCGGCTTGGATTGAAATCGGCCGGTTTCACCATATAACCGTTTAACTCTACACCGTCGCTCTTCATGGTAAAGAATTCTCTTTTCGGTTCTTTTGCAAATTTATTTTTCAGAGATTCGTTTGCTTCCAGAACTTTAATTTCTTTCTCCGAGTTGGTGGCGTATAGAGAATATGTCGGTGGGGTGGTCGTGCTTGAGTATCTCAAGGTGTAAAAAGCCATGTCGGGACTGAAACTTGCAGAAGCCGATCCTTCTTTGGGGGATACGTCAGTGATTTTTCCTTTTTTGTCGATTTTGCTTACCGTTTTGTTTATCGCGCCGTTTATGGTCGATTGGAAAAAATATTGTTCTCTCGAAGAATCATAGCCATAGAAAGCGGTGACGTCAAAATCACCCGAAGTAATCTGAGATAACAATGATCCGGCGTAAGAATATCGATAGAGATGATCAAATCCGCTTCTCGAAGATATAATCACGAAAAAATCAGGATAAAATTTTATATCCTCGTATGTGGCAGGATTGAGCCATGCCTTATATTCTTCCACTAAGATGGATTTTACGATTGTTGACTTTGGATTTACTGAATAGAGCTCAAGACGTGTCTGGGCTCTGTTAAGAGCCGCCACAATGAGTCGGTCAGCTGAATATGCGAACTGTATTCTGGGGATATATTCAATCTTCTTGTCGGGTAATTCGATATTCTTGGTTTTGCGGTTATCGATATCGTAACTATGGAGTGTAACAATCGAATTCGGCTTGCCGGCTACGGGGTATTTGTAGGAAAAGCTCCCCGGATATAGTTCATATTCAGGGTTTTTATTACAATTGCCGCCATAAAGAGGGAAACTGAACATTGGTACATCGCTCTCGTTATATTTCAGGTAGCATAAAGTCTCATTTTCAGGCGACCAGGTCATTGAACATGTAGTAGAAAACTCCTCTTCGTAAGTCCAGTCCGGCACTCCGTTGATTATCTTATTTTTCTTACCGTCTGTAGTCACGGCTATTTCTGTCCAATAATCAAGTTTTTTCAGATATATGTTGTTGTCGCTTACGAATGCTATCATCCTTCCGTCAGGTGAAAATAAAGGTGACTGCTGTCGGGGATGGTCGGTCGACAAAGGACGGAGTAAACGCGATCTGATTTCGTAAACAAAATATTCAGCAGTCGATGAACGTCGATAAATTGATTGATGGTTTCGCCAGACGAGTATTTTTGACCCTTCGGGACTAAACTGAAAACCTGCGATTGATTCGAGTTTGCTTTCTCTCGCTCTATTCACGTCGAACACTGTCTCAACCTCTTTACCTGTACGCGTTTCATATTTCACTATAGCTTGCGATTTATCATCAAGTTGATAATAATAGGCTCCGTCTTTGTCAAATTTCATTTGTTTTGGACTTGCGGCGTTTTTGCCGCTTCCCATATATATGTCGATGTCACGATAGTCATCAATGCCTAAAGCCGATAATTTGGCGATTCCTAAAAATGCTACTATTGAGAATATTATAATTTTCTTCATCTTTCTGAATATTAATGGTTACCAAAGTGATAATTGATTGTCGTCTATTATTTCATTAGTCTTGCGCTGTGGTGGCTTATAACCGAAATCCTCTGGTTCGGAAGGTTCTTTTACAAATTCAGAAGCATCAGGGGCTACAAACCAGTCATTGCAATCAAGCAGATCGTCTATCGCAGAGATGATAGGAGCGGTTTTTTGATTTTCCTCTTCCTTGGCAGTTCGTGAAGTTTCAGTATCGGCAGAGAATGAAACATTGCGTTTCTTCGGTTGACGCGAACGTTTCTTTGGTGTGGGTAAGCTTTCCGGAATTTCTTTCTGTTCCTGATTGCCATCGGCTTCAGTAACCGACTTTTCCTTCTCGATCACTGTCAATTCAGCTATTGTCTGCTGTTTCTTTTCGATATCTTCTTTGAGTGTCGCTATTTCGTCTTTTAATTTTTCCGAATCTGCTTTCTCTTTTAGCAAAGCATCCTGAAGCTCGGCGATAGTCTTTTTTAGCTCTTTTTTTTCCGTTTTCGATGTCTCAATCTGTTCTTCCTTTTTCTTTAGCGATAATTCGATTTTATCGACTTGATCTTTGATATACGATGCTGTTGTCAGATCTTCCTCCAATTCTTTGATTCGTGTGTTTCTGACAGACAGTTCGTTTATTAAATTATCTGATTTATTGGAGGCGGTGCTAAGTTCTACTTTAAGTCTTTCAATTTCTTTTTCCTGTGAACTTATTTTTTCATCTTTTTCAGATGAGTTGGTTGAAAAACTTTTAGCTTTTTCTAAAAATGCACTTTGTAATTTATAGTCATCTTGAAGTTTTGTTAATTGAGCCTTCAGTTCCGATTTTTCCTCTTCCGTAACTTTTTTAAAGGCTTCAAATTCTTCTTGAACTTTGTTAAGTTCAGATGTCAGTTGTTCAGCCATATCCAAGTTAGAGCTGTTGCCTGCCAGTACTCCGGCTACTCTAAGTTTGTTCATCAAACTACGGTTTTCCAAAACGAGTTGCTCATTTTCCGATAGCATTTTTGCCGTTTGGCTCTCCAAATCCCTTACTCTTTCGGTCAGAGCTCTTTTTTGACGTTCCGCACTGAGAAGAGCCCCTTTGCTCTCTTCGCGTTTTTGATTTAACTCTGATCTTTCCAGACGAAGTTTCTCAAGCTCTTCAGAAAGTTTTCGCTGTTCGCCGTTCCACTGATTCTGACCGGCCTGATGGCCTCTTGTGATCGCGTCATTTATCCGTTCTTTGATGGTTTTGTCTAAGGAGTTATATAGCTGTTTCTTCTGCTCGTCGGTATTGATGCAACTTTTCACGAAGTCAGGCTGAGTAGAGTTAAACAATGCTACTACAGAATCAAGAAGATCCGCGGCAAGATCCTGATCTATGTATGTCCTGTCTCCGTCCGATACATTCGATGTTGGTATTTGACCGTTGGGTTTGGAAGGCTCGGGGGCAACTTCTTCTTGCTCTTCCGAATCTAAATCCTGGTAATCGTCTTCATATTCGTCGCCGATACCGAATGCGCGTCTGAATGAATTGAAAAATGACATATTAGTTTTATCTTTCTGGGATTTGATGTTCTGTTAAAGTTGGTTTTGCCACGACACCTGTGCCGGTACGCCCATTGATTCCGATCGGAAGGCTGTCCTTGAATGCCACAATCCTTATATATTCCGACTCATATTCAGCCGACATCGAATTCAGATAATCGAAATCAATAAATCCATTACCTCCTTCTGGATCAATTGTGAAATAGCCCACGCCGAAGGAAGTGAGATTCTGGAAGAAATGAGTGCCCTGGCTCGGTTCTATTCTATATTTCCCGATCGCTGTTTCTACTATCAGTCGCGCACCGGATATGTTAGGCCATTTCACCGGTATTCCGAGTGCCGAATCACTCGAACCCCATCGACCCGGACCTATCAGGATATATGGTGTCGCTTCCTCAATAAATTTTCTGTTGAGCTTCTCTATCTCGCGGGCAATCATCGGATTATTGAAAGCTGAAAATGTTTCCGGTCTTACGTAAAGTATTTTCTTTACCTCCTGAATGCTACCGTGTCCTAATGCCGTATCGCTCTTCATTATCAGGTCTTTGTCCGGTAAGTGGAGCAGATGTTCGTCAACTTGTTCCTTACGGTCGACGATCGGGCGAATCTGCAACCAGTAAATTTTGCCTTTCATGTCGCCAGATTTCTCCACGACTCCGGCAAACTCGATCTCGACCGGACGCCTCATGTCATGTTGTCCTTTCGACAGCATGAAATCAACCGCCTTGGCCAAAGGAAATGCGTGGTGTTTGAGCATATTGTTGAAAGTAACTACACGCCTGCCTTCGCCGCTGTCGTTATCGCGAATCACATTGTCGCGATAATCGAATACAGATGTCATATATTTAAGAGCCCCCGTCTTGGCGATATCTTGCACTGACTTCTTTACGATATTGAAACCGTCGTCAGTTGAAATATCGGGGTCGTGCGATGTAGTGTCCAGCACATACATTCGTGTCTGAGTATCGCGGAGTGCCAAATTTAATTCCGAAGTCTGAAGAACATTTTCCGGATGCTTGGGACAGAATCTCAGACTCGTTCCTCCGTCCACTATATATTTACCCAAACCGACTGCCACTTCAGCAACACCATCTTCAGGTTTCTCGTATCCGATAGGATAATAATTGAGCGATCGGCCTACCCCAGAGAAGGAGGGGAAATAATAGCTACCATATTCGTTGCCCACTACTTCCTGTATTATAACGGCCATCTTTTCCTGATCAATAACATTGGAAGTGGCTGTCATATAAGCTTTACTGTCGGCATAGAAAACCGAAGCGTAGACTCCTTTAATCGCGTTTGAGAGCATTTTCAGCATCTCATATCTGTCGTCCACTCTCGGAATCATATAAGTGGAATAAATCCCGGCGAATGGTTGGTAATGAGAGTCTTCCAATAGGCTTGAACTTCTGATTGCCAAAGGTTTGTCGACAACCTCGAAAAGTGCGAAGAAATCCTCAATCAACCGCTCGGGAAGACGGGCTTGTAGAAAATAACGCAATATCGTGGAGTCCGGTGCATCTGACAGTGCAAGAGGATAGAGATTGTTGGTGCTCATAAACTCGTCGAATATGTCGGTGCATATCACGACAGTCCTCGGAATGTTGATTGTAATCCCCTCGAAATTATCGCATATCGGATTTTTCTTTATGATCTGGTCGATAAAAGCCAAACCTCTGCCTTTTCCACCAAGCGAACCTTCGCCTATCCGTGCGAAATTTGAATAATAATCGAATCGATCCTTATGGAAAACAGCTACAACGCCTCTGTTCTTCATTTTGCGGTATTTTACGATTAAATCGAAGAACAAGCGTCTGACTGCAGGAACCT
The DNA here is from genome assembly GCA_022511125.1 of Paramuribaculum sp. GTDB lineage: Bacteria > Bacteroidota > Bacteroidia > Bacteroidales > Muribaculaceae > Paramuribaculum. The sequence goes on along the minus strand of JAFLSD010000011.1, from coordinate 63,193 downwards.
CTTCCAAAGTATAGAAACGGTGATTTTTTATTACATCCGCAATAGGGAATAAAGCGCGCGAATAAAGCCAACGAGAGATGTCGTCGGTTGAGGCGCGATGGAGCAGAGCCTCTGATGGTATGTCGGATATTCTATACTGAAGATCTTTGAGTGAATGAATTCTGACTAATTCCTTTCCGGTTTCAGGATCGGTCATCACTAAATCTCCGAAACCGAATTTATCTTTTATTGCGTTGCCCAAATCAACAGGAAGCTTCTTTGAATTCTTGTCGATGAATGTGCATCCTATTTCTTCGGCTTTAGCTTCGTTTTTCGTTTCCGAAGATTCGAGAATTATCGGGAGGTTAGGTTGCTCTTTAAGAAGAAAATTGGCCAACGCTATTCCCGCATTATTGTCTTTTGTTCCATTCCGTTTGAAAGAGATATCGGAAACTACCCCTAATAGATTTTGACCGTATTTACGGTAAATTTCCATAGCTTCCTCGTAGTCGCGAGCCAACATCACTTTAGGTCGACCTCTCATTCTGAGCATCTGCTCGTGTTTGTTGAGAGCTTCTGTTGACGATTCGTACGATTGTTTGAGCAAATTTTTGTAGATTGTCGGTAAAACCGATGAATAGAATCTTACGGAGTCCTCAACCAGAAGGATCATCTGTACGCCTACTTCTGTGATATCACGTTCGGCGTTCATTTTGTCTTCAAGCAATTTTATAATCGCCAACAGCAAATCAACATTGCCAAGCCAGCTGAATACATAATCGATTCCGCTGAAGTCCTCATTGGCCAATCGCCGTGACACTTCCTTGGAGAAAGGAGTGAGCACGACGATCGGAATTGAGTGTTTGAATTCTTTGATTTTAGACGCTCCTGCAAAAGTTTCGCTGATATCCATGCCGGGCATCATGATTATAAGGTCGAAATGCTTCTGCCGCATTTTATCGATTGCTTCTTCGGCATTAGCTACCTGGGTGATGCGTGGCGGTGAAGAGAGATTGAGGGCAGTGTATTCGAAATAGAGCTGTTCCTCAATCCTGCCATCTTCTTCGAGAATAAACGCGTCGTAGGGAGAGGCGACGAGGAGCACGTTGAAAATGCGCCTCTGCATTAGATTCTGGAAGGAGGTGTCTTTGAGATAGAGCTGACTTAGAGCGTCTTCATTCATCGTCAGTCAATGAACGGATTAGTGATCGGGTCGATGGTTTCGTTTTGGAATTCGTGTTTGCCGTAGTTCCATCCTTCGTTGTCAAAAAGCGTCTTATGAGCTCTGACTCTTTCGCGGAAATCCGGATAAGATCTCTTTGACTGTGGTGTCCAACCTGCTTCCGCTACTGCCACAAGACGAGGCAACATCAGATATTCCAAAAATTCGGGAGTGATCACGTATTCGCTCCAGAAATTAGCTTGAACACCCATATATTTGTCTGCAAGTTCAGCCGGAACGTTTTTCAGCGGGTCATATCCGTAAACGGTATCTAAGCTCTCCTTGCCCCAACCTTGCGAAACCGGCTCGTTTACTGAAGGAGACTGCTTTCTGTTGATATAATAAGGAATTTGTGGAGTTAGAATAGTCTTCATTCCGCGGTTTGCGGCATCTAAAGCAGCCTTGTCTGCGCCAACCCATGCCATCACCGTTATATCCTCACTGTTTGGTATCAGATCTGTGTTCCCGTGAAGTACCTCGTTCCAGAAAATCAACTTTCTCTGTTGGTCTTTTGGTTTAGTAGAGATATGATTGACAAGTTCTTTATAGAAATTAAGCTGAAGATCTCTGTAATTATCTGAACCTAAAGAAGCTAAAAGAGTCTTACATTCGGCGTTTTGTTCCCATTTGACGGTCGGGCATTCGTCGCCTCCGAGGTGGATGTATCCGAACGGGAAGAGCTCGATGAGCTCGTCGATGATATCCTTTGACATTTGAACGGCCTGAGGATTAGCTACGTTCATCACATCGGTTGAAACTCCTTGCCTGAGCCATACTTCATGTGGATTTTCAGGGTCGCAAGCGAGGAATTCGGGATAAGCGGCCACGGCAGCCTGAGTATGTCCAGGGATGTCGATTTCTGGAACGATTTCGATGAAACGGTCTTTTGCATAATCCACGATTTCCTTGATGTCGGCGTGCGAGTAGTATCCTCCGTAAGGGAATGTGTCGGTGGTGAGGTTGTTTCTCCATCCGAGCGAAGTGCTTTTTCTATTTGCTCCTACCTCCGTGAGTTTCGGATATTTTTTGATTTCGAGACGCCATCCCTGATCTTCGGTGAGGTGCCAGTGGAAACGGTTCATTTTGTAGAGCGACATGAGGTCTAAAATCTTTTTCACCTCATCTTTACCAAAAAAGTGTCTTCCTTCGTCGAGCATAAATCCGCGCCAACCGAATCGTGGCGAATCTTCGATTTCTACACACTCAATCTCAACCGGACTGCTCGAAGTCGTAAAGGGCAACAACATTCTCAGAGTCTGCAACCCGTAATAGAAGCCGGCAGCGTCTGCAGCCTCGATTTCTATATTTGTGGGATAGACGTTAAGTTTATATCCTTCTGAAGGTAATGACTTGTTTTCATTAAAATTAATTGTTCCTTTTTCTCCGGCTTTAGCTTTGGCGAGAGTGATGCCGGCTGCCTTCTCAATATGAGGACCGACGATATCTACTACCTTGTCTATGCTGTCGCCTTTAGTAGTGGTGACGCTGTAGGTCGTCAGATTAGGAAACATGAAATTTCCGGTGGTCTGATTCAGTTCGCGAGGCTGGGGAATAATAGGCTTCGAAGCCTGGGTCGGACAAGTCATAAAGCTTGCCGCCGCTAAAATAAGTAGGATTGATTTTAGTTTCATGATAGTATAGGTCTATTTACCGCAAAATTAATCAATTTTTTTCTTAACTCCTGCGATTTCAGCACGCAATTTAAAGAAACTTATTTAATTTTCTCAAGACATACTTCTGTTTGTTTTTTTGCTACCTTTGCAGTCATGAATAGAAATGATTTTGAGATAATGGCGCCCGTCGGCAGCTATGAATCGTTAAGTGCCGCCATATCGGCAGGAGCCGATGCTGTCTATTTCGGTGTGGAAGGGCTGAATATGCGTTCGCGTTCATCATCCAATTTCGGGATAGACGATCTGCGTGAAATAGTCGGTATCTGTACTCATAAGCAAGTTAAAACATATCTAACGGTAAACACCATCATTTATGATTCTGATTTCGAAACGTTGCGAATAGTCATTGATGCGGCTGCTCAAGCTGGAGTCTCTGCTGTGATAGCATCGGATATCGCAGCGATTCAGTTTGCACGTGAGAGGGGAGTGGAAGTCCATATATCCACTCAAGCTAACATTTCAAATTTTGAAGCTCTTAAGTTCTATTCGCAGTGGGCTGATGTCTGTGTGCTTGCTCGGGAACTCTCACTCGAACAGGTTGCTGCTATCCATCGGAGAATAATAGATGAAAATATTTGCGGACCCTCGGGGAAACCGGTTCGCATAGAGATGTTTTGTCATGGCGCTTTATGTATGGCTGTCAGCGGTAAATGTTATCTGAGTCTACATGAAATGAATGCTTCGGCAAATAGGGGAGCTTGCACTCAGATCTGCCGGAGAGGTTATAGCGTGACAGATCTTGAAACAGGCGATGAACTTCATGTGGAGAATAAATATATTATGTCTCCGAAAGATTTGAAAACCATCCACTTTCTGGATCGAATGATTGATGCCGGTGTGACTGTTTTTAAAATTGAAGGACGCGCAAGGGGACCGGAATATGTTTTGTCGACTGTAAAAGCTTACGATTTGGCTCTGAAGGCAGTCTGTGACGGCTCGTTTGGCAAGGAATTGGTTGATAGTTTGGAAGAAGACCTAAAAAAAGTGTTCAACCGTGGCTTCTGGAACGGTTATTATCTGGGTCAGCGACTCGGTGAATGGTCGGGAAAATATGGCTCGTCAGCAACCAGAGTGAAAAAATATGCTGCTAAAGGAGTAAAATATTTTCCGAAACTTGGCGTGGCAGAATTTCTGATGGAAGCAGGGGAATTGAATGTCGGCGATGAGGTTGTTGTAACAGGACCAACTACCGGAGCTCTGATATTTATAGTATCCGAGATTCGCGTTGATCTAAAGGCCGTCCAAACTGCTCGCAAAGGTGACGCTTTTTCAATACCGGTACCGGGCAAAATCCGTCCTTCAGACAAACTCTATGTATGGATTCCCAAAAATACTGTGTAATTACACTCCCCACAAGATTTTACAAAAACATTTTTTATCAGGCGATGACCGATTTATAACGGTGATTTAGTATCCTTAAAATAAGGCTATTAATATTCTAAGGCTATGTTGTCTACGTAAAGAGCCGTTCCATCATCAGCTTCCTCAGGATTTTCACAGCTCGACCGTATTACTAAAATCAAGTGGGTGGGAATTTCATCTGCTGAAGCCCATTCATCCTCATGGATTTTAACTAACTCTCCCTTTGAATTAAAAGCGTAAAATGCATCATCGCCTTTCTTTAATCCCAGCCAAGACAAAGCTTCGTTCTCCGATTGATCGCCATATTTTATTTCAATTTTATGCCCGTTTTTCCAATTGGTGTAATTTGTTAGTAATTCCCCACCGGTTCCTACTCTCGACGCGTGGATATTACCTTCTGCATCTTCCCATCTCTTCTGAAGAAGAACGTAGATTTTAGCGTTATTATTGTCGGATTCACCGTTATTTTTTGCAAAACCGGTAGCTTTGATTTTTGCCGTTTTAAACGGAACTTCCAGCATATAATCCAAGTTCAGGAATGTTGGCCGCCGATCATATTTAATCCCCATATTTATGTGTGAATTAGGATGGTTGATGTCCGTGATGGGTTCGACTACTTCACCTAAAAATAGTGATCCTGCGACGAGATATTCGATATTAACAGTTCCCAAAACTTTTACCTTTTCCATTTTGGTGCACAGCTTGGCGCATATATCACCTTCTTCTCGGAAATGAGGGAAAACAGTGTTGGACGCTTTAGTAACCCCTGATATTTTCGCGTATACATTGCTCGTTGCCCAGGGTGAGTCTCCTATTTTGCAATAGGGGAGGTTATCGGCAATCACTGTTTCAGGACCTACTTCGTATAATATCCGGTTATGTCCTCCTATAACGACCGACTCACGTATTGTTCTTTTAAGCCAATTATTGAAGTCTCCGTAAGGTATTTTTTCGATTGATTGAGCTGATAATTTATCGATTCCAAACAATAAAAGAATCGATAGCCACAATGTAACCTTGAAAATACGGTTGTTCATCCTCCTCGAGTTTTCTTTTTAAACAATCCAAGGGATAGAAAAGATTGAAGGAGACCTAATATTTAAGTCTCCTTCAATGATATTATCTGAAAAATCGGTCTTATTTTTCTTCTTGAGGCATCAGCCATTTGTCAAGCCAGCGGAAGAAAACTCTTTGCCACAGGACTGCGTTCTGAGGCTTCAGAATCCAGTGGTTTTCGTCCGGGAAAATAAGCATTTCGGCAGGTATGCCTCTGAGTTTGGCCGCGTTAAAGGCCATCTGTCCCTGTGAGGCAAGGATGCGGAAATCATATTCCCCATGCGTTACCAATATCGGGGTATCCCATTTGTCGACGAAACGATGCGGAGAGTTGGCAAAAGACCGTTGAGCGGCTGCATTGTCTTTTTCCCAGAACGGACCTCCGAGGTCCCAGTTGGCAAACCACATTTCTTCAGTCTCCAGATATTGGGCATCGGTATTGAAGATTCCGGCATGTGCTATAAACGCAGCGAAACGGCCTTCATGATTTCCGGCAAGCCAGTAGACTGAGAAACCACCGTAGCTTGCTCCTACTGCACCGATATGATCAGCATCGACATAAGCTTCTTTTTTCATATCGTCTACCGCACTTAAGTAATCTTTCATATTTTGACCGCCATAGTCTTTGGAAATCTGCTCGTTCCATTCCGTACCGAAACCGGGAAGTCCTCTACGGTTGGGCGCTATTACGATATATCCGTGTGCAGCCATCAATGCGAGATTCCAGCGATAACTAAAAAATTGGCTAACTGCTGATTGAGGGCCACCCTGACAATATAGAAGAGCCGGATATTTTTTCGACGGATCAAAATTTGGAGGATAAACCACCCAGGTTGTCATTTCCTTTCCGTCGGTTGTGGGAACCATTCTTTTCTCGACTGTAGGCATAACGAGAGCCGACAGAATTTCAGTGTTCACGTTGGTTAATTGACTGAGTTTACCCTCTTTGTCAATCTTAACTATTTCGTTGGGGCTTATTATAGAGTGACGCAAAGCAAGAACGCCTCCGTCTGCCATAGGTGCAATCCCTTCGAAATCACACACGTCTTCAGCTATTACCTTCACGGTTTTATCAGCAATATCGATATTAAACACAGGTACCACACCACCCTTAGGCGCTACGAAATAAATCGACTTACAGTCGGGAGCCCATGAGATCGCGTCCACCGTATAGTCCCAGTCAGAAGTCAAGTCAGTCCTCTCGCCTGTCGCGCAATCCATTATGAAAATGCGGTTCTTGTCCGATTCATAACCGTCGCGCTCCATGCTGAGCCATGCTACATACTTACCGTCCGAAGAATAAACAGGATTAGTGTCATATCCCATCATTCCTTCAGTGATATTGGTGGTAGTCTTGGCCGTTAGGTCATAAAGATATAGATCCGAATTTGTCGACAGAGCGTATTCCATACCGCTCTTTTTGCGGGAAACGTAAATTAGTTTCGTTCCGTCGGGAGACCATGCGAATGATTCTATACCGCCGAAGGGTTTCATCGGAGCTTCAAAAGGTTCATCCTGCATGATGTCTACAGGATTGGAAATTGCACTGCCGTCGAATTCAGCAACCAACGGATGGGGAATTTCCGTAACCCATTCGTCCCAATGTTTGTACATCAGGTCGTCGATTATGCGACCTGTAGCCAAAGGAAGATCCGGATAGATATCCTGAGCGGTCTGTGTATATTTAACGGAGCCAATCAGAACCACATGCTTTTCGTCCGGGGAGAATAGAAAACCGTTTATACCGCCTTCAACGTTACTCACAGCTTTACGATCCGAACCGTCAGCATTCATTGTCCACACCTGCATCTTATCTTCTACAGGCGACATAAAAGCAATCTTCTTACCGCCTTCGATCCATACGGCACCGCTCTCAGATTTCGGAGTCTTTGTAATTCTTTGATTCTCCGAACCGTCAGTGTTCATTACATAAAGATCAAGATTACTTTTGTTCTCTTCCACGCTTTCGTAACTTACACCGTAGAGAACTTTTGAACCGTCTGGGGAGATGATCGGAGCTGATACGCGGCCGAATGCTTCAAGCACATCCACTGTATAATTCTTATCCTGCGGCTTGAAATCCGAATTGTCTATGATTTTACCTTCTTCTTTTTCAGGCGACGTGCAGGAAGTCGCTATTAGCGATGAAATCATAATTGAAAAAACTGTTTTTTTCATGCTATGTAATTAAATAATTGATTATGTTGCAAAGATAAACATTTTTCCCAACCATTCATTTATCATTTTTTATTTTTGAATATTTATAACATGAGGGTTCAGTCGTGAGATTGATTTAATTAAGTTAGCCCTCTGATAGGAGAAATAGATCAATGCTTTTTAGTATCTCTCATCTTCGACTTGGCTGGGAAAAGAGCCGTCAGAAGATCAGAACGGTGCAGACGGAGTAAAGATCGGGTTATTTCCGCGCGATAGGTCGAATCGTACCAGAAAAAATACCGTCGTTGGGCGAGTTTCTCTTCCGGTGTGCGCGCTCGGAATATTTTTTCCTCAGTGTAGGGGTGGATGCCGGTATAAAAAATTTCTGTAGCTAATGTCATAGGCGTGGGAGTGAAATCCTGCACTTGTTCCAACCTGAAATTAAGAGCCTTGGTTTCGACAGCGAGTTCGGCCATGTCGGTTTCCGTGCATCCGGGATGAGATGAAATGAAATAAGGGATAAGTTGCTGGTTGAGCCCGTTTTTATTGTTGACAGAATCGAAGAGACGATTGAACCGGCGAAATTGGTCGAACGATGGCTTACGCATGATGTCGAGAACTTTGTCGGAGGTGTGTTCCGGGGCAACTTTCAATCGACCTGAAACATGTCGGGCGATGAGTTGCTCGTTATAACGGCAGTTGGCACTGTCGACTTGAGGATTGCCTGTAGGATGCATGGAGAGGTCATAACGAACTCCGCTGCCCACGAATGCTTTCTTGACCTCTGGGAGAGCGTCAACGGAACGGTAAACGTCCAGCAGAGGTGAATGGTCAGTGTTGAGGTTGGGACAAACTTTAGGATGGAGGCAAGACGGGCGGAGGCACTGTCGGCAAACTTCAGTTTTTTTGCCCTGCATGGCATACATATTGGCGCTGGGGCCTCCCAAATCGCTGATATATCCTTTAAAGTCGTGCATCCGAGCGATTTGTCGGACTTCACTGACGATGGAATCTTTGCTTCGCGATGAAATGAACTTTCCTTGATGAGCCGAAATAGTGCAGAATGCGCATCCGCCGAAGCACCCGCGATGCATCGTAACGGAATGACGTATCATTTCATACGCGGGGATAGTTTTTCCACGATACCGCGGATGAGGTAACCGAGTGAAGGGGAGGGCATAGATGCTGTCGATTTCGTCAGTGGAGAGAGGCGGAAACATGGGATTGACCTTTATAGTCAAGTCGCCGTGAGGTTGCCATAATATTGCGCCATCCATCCGATTGCTTTGTATTTCAATCTGTTTGAAATTACGTGCTTGAGAAATTGGATTTTTAATACATTCTTCAAAAGAATTCAGAATGATGTTGTTCGCATCGGGCAGAGGTTGGCAAGCAAGTGGGAGGCGGACTACAGTTTGAGGAACAGAGGTTATATGACGGATATTTTCTCCTTCAAGCAATTGCCGTGTGATTTCGGTAATGGTTTTTTCACCCATTCCATAAATGAGAATGTCGGCGGGGGAGTCCATTAATATTGACGGTCTTAGTCGATCCTGCCAATAGTCATAATGTGAGTTGCGCCTCATCGAAGCCTCTATGCCACCCAAAATTACCGGCACATCCGGATATAAATCTTTGAGAATTTTAGTATAGACGATGGAGGGGTAATCAGGGCGCGCTCCGTGGCGTCCACCAGGGGTGTAAGCGTCGTCGCTACGCCGACGCCGATTAGCCGTATAGTGGTTCACCATAGAGTCCATGGCTCCTGGTGAAACTCCGAAGAAAAGTCGAGGTTTGCCGAATTTCTTGAAGTCGCGAAGATCGTCCTGCCAATTGGGTTGTGGAACTATCGCCACTTTGAGTCCCATAGCCTGGAGAGTGCGTCCGATCACAGCCGCGCCGAAGGAAGGATGGTCTACGTAGGCATCTCCGGAGAAGAGAACCACGTCGACATAATCCCATTCCAGCAGGCGCATTTCTTTGACAGAAGTGGGAAGAAAGAGCCGTAAATCGTTCTGTTTGTCGGCAATCATGCTACTGGTAGAGTGGATTATCTGATGAGAATCTTTCGACTGGCAATAGATCTCTGGCGGAAGATATAGATTCCAGTTCGGTGGCTGCAATCAAATAAACGGTAATGAGTTTACTTTTGGCATCCGTGATACCATTTCCTTCAGAAGTGCCGCCTTTGCCGTCGGAATACTCGGACAAAATGTTATATTTCAGCAAATTTGAATCGATGATAACATCTCCGACAGCAGCCGTTACGCTTAACGATGACAAGGAAAACAAAGCGATAAATGCAAGTGCCTTAATCCGTTTCATTACTACAGTTTATTATTTACTGGAAAGAAGTTCTTCAAGTTTCACAATTTCGTCGCGGAGACGCGCAGCTTCGATGAATTCCATATTCTTGGCCGCTTCAACCATTTGGACGCGGCGAAGGGCTATGGTCTTTTCGAGCTGTTCTCGGTTCATATATGGTATAATCGGATCGGCTGCAATGTCGACCTTCCGGGTGTATTCCGATTCGTAGGGTATGAACGAAGGCGCAGCCTCGCGCTGAGATTTCTTGGTGCCCTTTCCGGGAGTGCGCGGTTCTGGGATGTCGGATACTTCGCGGTCGAGTCCTACGATATGATTCCGGGCTTTCACTATCGCCGTCGGAGTGATACCATGCTCCTCGTTATAAGCCAACTGAATGCCCCTGCGTCTGTTTGTCTCCTCTATCGTCTGGCGCATGCTCTCCGTCACCTTGTCGGCATACATTATCACCTTGCCGTTCAGATTTCGGGCCGCGCGACCCACCGTCTGCGTCAGCGAACGATGCGACCGCAGATAACCCTCCTTGTCGGCGTCAAGAATAGCCACCAGCGAAACCTCCGGCAGATCCAAACCCTCGCGAAGAAGATTCACCCCGATCAGAACATCATAAACACCCGCACGCAGATCGTCCAGAATCCTTATACGGTCCAACGTATCCACATCGCTGTGTATATAAGCTGTCCTCACATCCATCTTCAGCAGATAATCGTTCAGCTCTTCCGCCATACGCTTCGTAAGGGTCGTCACCAACACACGCTCGCCCTTCTCAACCCTCAGAGCTATCTCCTCCATCAGATCGTCTATCTGATTAAGCGACGGACGAACCTCAATCACCGGATCCAACAATCCGGTAGGCCTGATCAACTGTTCTACAACCACCCCCTCGCTTCTCTCCAGCTCGTAATCCGCCGGAGTCGCGCTCACATAGATCACCTGCGACGTCAGCCGTTCGAACTCCTCGAACTTCAACGGACGGTTATCCAAAGCCGCCGGCAAACGGAAACCATACTCCACCAGATTCATCTTCCTCGACAGATCGCCCCCGTACATCGCCCTGACCTGCGGCACCGTCACATGACTCTCGTCTATTATCGTCAGAAAATCCTTCGGAAAATAATCCAAAAGACAGAAAGGACGCATCCCCGGCTTACGCCCGTCGAAATAACGGCTGTAATTCTCTATGCCCGAACAATGACCTATCTCCCTCATCATCTCCACATCGTAAGTCACGCGCTCATACAGCCGGGCAGCCTCCAGATCACGCGCCTCGCGCCTGAAAAACTCCACCTGCTCACCCAGATCAAGCTCTATCTCCGCTATCCCCGAAGCCAAACGCTGAGGAGAAGTGACGAAAATGTTGGCTGGGAAAATCTTAAACGAATCATGCTCGCCCAAAATCACATTGTCATGAGGATAATAAGTCGACACCGACTCAACCTCGTCGCCCCAGAACGTAACCCTCACCACGATCTCCTCGTAAGCCAGATAAATATCCACCGTATCGCCCTTCACCCGGAAATTTCCACGGCCCAGCTGAAGCTCGCTCCGGCTGTAAAGAGCCCCCACAAGCTCGCGCAGAAAAGCATTACGCGAAATCTTACGCCCCTTGAAAACCTCTATCACGTTACTGTTGAAATCCTCCGGATTACCCATACCGTAGATACACGACACCGAACTCACCACTATCACGTCCTGTCTACCCGACAGCAGAGCCGAAGTCGTCGCCAACCGCAACTTATCGATCTCGTCATTGATCATCAGATCCTTCTCGATATACTTATCTATCGAAGGAATATAAGCCTCCGGCTGATAATAATCATAATACGACACGAAATACTCCACAGCGTTCTCCGGAAAAAACCCCTTGAACTCACTGTAAAGCTGAGCCGCCAAAGTCTTATTATGGCTCAGAATCAACGTCGGACGATTCACACGCTCTATCACGTTGGCCATTGTGAAAGTCTTGCCCGAACCCGTCACACCCAGCAACGTCTGAGCCGGAACGCCCGACTCTACGCCCTCCACCAACTGCCTGATAGCCTGAGGCTGATCGCCCGTCGGCCTGTAACTCGACGAAAGTTTGAAATCCATAATCTGCAAAGATACGCAAAATCCCCCTAATCCCCTCCCTTAATTATCAATTGTTGCAATTGGACATTATACTCTATCGGCATCCTTCTAATGATGTAGTTTACGGCCTGCTCTATTATCCTGAATGGTACTATGAACCATTCTTTGGGCCGCTGGCCGTCAACCGTAACTTGCAGTTGTACTTGGGCGAATAGTTTATGAATGAGAGCTTCAAAAGTTGAGGATTTTACATTATATACTTTCCATGTTGCTACGACTTCGACATCGGCACAAAGATATGTGGGTTCATTTTTAGCATTGGCAATACGGCTTTCGACAGAAGTAACTGTAAAGCCTATCTTGTACAGGTCTTTAATTGCCGCAATCTCTGGAAGGGTAGAGCGAGAGCGAAGAACATATATCGTACCGCTTTCAACATCGTTGTCAGAAAGAGTAAAACTCTGCTCCAATTCTTCGGTTGTCACGTCAGAAGTGTCTTGAATTGAATATCCTGTAACCGAAAGATATTTAGTAAGAGTACGGAATTTGAGGTCTGCTTCCGAACCATTTTCATAAATTACCCTCGTTCGCCCATCTTCACGCCTAAGTCTATTCTTTCCCTCGTTTTCAAAAGCTGCAAGAAAACCAATGATTCCATCTTCTACAAAGAATTTACCGACTTTCAGATATGCGTCGCTGAATTTGACGAGTCGATATTTACCTGATTTTAGTCCTGCATGAATTTCTTTAAAGGATGCTTCATATTTGTCGAAGTCTTCACACGGGCTACGTTTGCCTACATAATCGGCCTCTTTGCGGGCTTTAAGACGTTCACGCATAAAATCGGGAACGTCGAAAAGACCGAGGTCGCCTCCGTCCTCGATGTCTGCGAGCAAAGGGTCGTTGAGGATAGCTTCTAGCTGTTCCTCCTCTGTCAACTCTTTAGGCTGAAATGTTTCAATCGATTCTTCAACAATGTTCTGTTCCGAAGGAAGCAGCCCGAAATCATCATACGGGCGACATCGGTTAATCTTTGTTTCGTTCCTCAGGATGCCTTGATGCATATTATACAATTTTCGCTCCTCGGCATTGTTTTCGGGCAAACGTCCGTTGGTTTCGTAAAATTCCGAAACTTGTTGAAAACCGGCAATGAGGCGATCGCTCGATGTGGTGCGTTTTTTCGGAGCCGTAACGTCAGCAAGCAACGGGTCTTCAAATATCTTTTCAAGTTCTTTAGACCAGTCTATCATTGTTGTTCAGCTAATTTGCGACGTTTAAGATTTCGCAGATGTTCAATAGCTTTAGCAATACGGCGAGCCAATGGATCGCCATCGGTCAAAAGCGGTTGACTCTTTCCCGGATTTTCTTCACGCCACTTGGGAAGATATCTTGTAAAATATAAAATAGCCTCTTCATCTGTTAGAGCCTCCGAACGCTTGTCTTCAATAGTATATTGAATCAAGCGTAGTGTTTCGGGAGTGAGCGATTTAGAAACCACTTCGTAGGCTCGTTGGAACGGATTAATCTCACTGATAAGATTGATGTTGAGGTCGTCGAGATTAACAAACTTGTTTGCCACCTTGATGAAACGGTTGCCCGACGTATCTTCAACTACATCATTGCCTTGTGTTGCGATTGTCAGAATGGTGTGCTTAGTGACAGCGTCAACTTCTTCCTCGGTGAGGTTGGGATAGGTTTCCCGGATAATCTTAGGGATATAAATCTCGTTGATCAATTCGGCCATATTGTCGCCCATAATCGCCTCGCGGATATATTGGTCCGACAATGTAGTGGCTACAAGCGTGTCGAGGTCGTTTTCAATTATGGCGCGTGTGGTTTCGTTAAGTGCGGGAAGTCCTGCGACCGAAATAACATGGTCGCTGCCATTCTTACTCGGTTTGGTGGTAGGTTCTTCATCATCGACTTTAGTTTTGAAATTCCATTTCGGAGCCATAACTTGCTCCATAAGGAGCGACACTGAAATGGCTTTAAGAAAGTCGTTGACGGCCATAGCGACATCGTCCTGTGCCGCGTCAGGACACGGAATGAGGTTGGTAAACTGTGCGTGAGTTTTGCCTTCGCAGTCGCGAGTGCAGCGTCCTATAATCTGTACAACCTCAGTCAGCGAAGCACGTACACCGATTGTGATGCAATGCTCGCAATATTCCCAGTCGAAGCCCTCTTTGGCGGTGCCGAGGGCGATAAGAATGTCTAATGCTTCGCGTTTCTTCATTCTATGAAGATATGCTTGAAGTCGGTTTCGGCTCTCATGTTCAGCTTCTACAAGGTCGCCTACTATAAGAAGACGACCGTCGGAAGTGCGCACATGCCAAAGACAATTATCATAATCTTTCGACTCGATAACGCCAATATGCTTGATAATTTCTGCTACTTGGTCATACTTATGCATAAAAGCTCCTGTCTTGGAGTTTACCGAAGGGATATGAATAAGAGTCTTCTTTGTGGTATCGAGAACTTCCGGAATGGCTGTGAGATAATTCCCTTGGAAGAAGCTGTAGCCAATCCCAAGGCTTTTCAACCAACGGTAGCCGTTTAGCTGTTGATAATAGTTGTAGTTGATTGACGGATGAAACTTAGCCTCGTCTTCGGGTCGCATAACGGGTACTGCGTCTCCACGGAAATACGAGCCGGTCATGGCGAGGATGTGAGCCGATGTCTCGTTGAGCAGTCGGCGAATGAGTGTGCCGAGACGGTTTCCCTCGTCGGCTGAGCCGTGGTGGAACTCGTCGATGCCGAAGAACACGTTATCGAGCTTGCGAGCGTCTATGCCATTAAGGGCGTTAAGCAATGTGGCATGCGTACAGACGAGCGTTCGAGCCGAAGGATGGTCGAGAAATTCGCGAACTTTATCTTTCTTGGAGTTTTCCGATCCTACAACCATACATAAGTCCCAATATGGAGCGACACGCCAATCGGTGAAAAATCCGAAGCGAGAAAGCGGTGTGTCGTTGAACGAACGACCGATGTTCTTCTGCGGTACGGCCACGATCACTTTCTTAATGCCTTGATGTTCGAGCTTGTCGAGAGCGACAAACATCATGGCGCGGCTCTTACCCGAAGCCGGGGGAGCCTTGACGAGCAAATGTTGACGGTCGCGCTGAGCGTAAACGAGTGCTTGCATTTCACGCATACCGAGTGCGTCGGTGTTGGTGGCTTTGCCTGTTTGGGCGTATTCTATATCTACGAGGTTGGTCATAATCTATTTATTTGACATTTAAATGGACAATTTAATTAGACATTTATTCTTTTTTGGACATTGGAAATTTAATGTTCCAAAATCCATTTTTGCGACCGCCAATACGTTCTACAATCCCTTTTTCTTTCAAAGTCTTAAATTCTCTATAAATTGATTTTGTGTTAGTATTCAGGTAATTAGATATCTCAATCTGCGTCATTGATGGATTTGTTTCAATCAATCGAAGTATGGCGCGAGCTAATTCCGACAGCTGTGCGATTTCTTTTTGGACATCTTTTTGGACATCTTTTTGGACATCTTTTGAAACAATGGCTTTTTGAGAAACTTTTACTTTTACAAGGAAAGCTGTTTGAAGTTCAAGGTTAAAATCAGCTTCTTCATTACCATTTGCCTTCAATTCCTCTTGCACTCGTTGTACACCACGACTAAATCTATTAACAAAGCCAATCACTTTCATGGCTTCAGCAATAACACCATTACGGTAATCGTTTACCCAAGGAAAATTCTTTGCATTGGCTTTGCCATATAATCCCCCGGGATTTAATATCTCGATTCTATCATCATATTGATAGAATTGTATGGGTCCATTACCTTCGTAATCGCGATGACAGACAGCATTCATAAGCAATTCACGAATCGCCCATGCCGGATAATCGTATAAATTTTCCTCACGTAGAGCACTGATTGGAACGGGTCGCTTCTTGGCTATAGTTGTTGACACAAAGGTGTCAAGTTGATTAAGAATTGTCATAAGATTTCCGGCAAATTTATAATCGCTTGCAATATCAGCCCCTCGACTTTCACCTCCGAACCTTACGTATTGTACGTAGGCTCCAGGCAAACGCCGTTCCACATTTTTTCCAAACATCAATATACCTGCATACGTAGGACAATCAAATTGCAAATCATAAAACCCAAGAGAATGAAGTTGCAATCGTACATCACGTTTGTCATTTTCTAAAACATCTTCCGGATAGGCTTTGGGAAGATAAATCTGCTTAAAAAGAGATATATCCAAATCTTCTAATTTGCTATCCAAACATGGTGTTGCATCAAAAGTTAAAACGTGAGATTTCCTTTTTTCATATAGTTTACGCTCATCATCCTCGTTCGCTACTCCTCGGCGCGGACCAATCCTAACGCAGATTTTACCTTTATATCTGACCGGAGGGAAATGGGCAGGTTGAACTTCAACAACGACAACTGCGCCATCTTCCAACTCAATTTTCTCTACAGTCATTGATGGTTGTGGCTGAATATTTCCTTCCGTACGGATAGAAGATACATTTTTCAGTAAATCATCGGTTATTTTTATTGGAACGATTTTCCCTTTATCGTCCGCACCAATAATTAAATATCCCGGTTTACGATGGTCGGGAAGATCATTGGCAAAAGAACATATAGCCTCGCCAAACTTATCCATATTAGTGATGGATTGAGTTCGTTCCACTCTATCGCTTTCTAAATCGTTAAGTAACGATTGTATATACTGTGGGGTTATCATAAAATTCATATACTAAATTAGTCCCGAAAAGTCGGTATTGGTGGTTTGCCTGTTTGGGCGTATTGAACTTCTGTGATGTCATGCATTGTTGACATTTGAAATCATCTGTAAAACTAATTGCTTATCCTCTTCGGGTATAGATTCAAGATCAAGCTCTTCAAAAATCGTTTCTCCAAATAAACTTAATCGTAGAGGCGCAGATGAACCTCCAAGTGAAACCCCACGATTTGAGGCCTCAAGTATTCTCATTTGCTCTAATTGTTGAATTTCACTGTGTAAATCCGCATAATTTTTCAATATGGGTTTTCCGGAATCTTTAAATTTTAACTGCCATCCTCCAGTCTGTAAGGGGATATCATGGCTTATCGCAATAATAATTAATTGTCGATAGCTTAACTGCTTCAAAACTCTGGTAAGATAGATTGCCTGCTCAAAAACAATACGCTCATCAAAACACATATTAGTAAAAAGGCTTGCATGAGCCTCAATTTTCTTCTTTTCATACTCGTCAGAGATATTTTGTAATATACCTTCTAATACTTGTTGTGCTTCTTCTCCCTTTACAGGGGACATTTCACTATCGCATCGAAAGGACTTTCCTGACTGAAGATTTAAGCCAATTTTTTCAGCGATCATTTGAATTCCTTCCACAAGTCTCGATGACTGCCATTTACTAAGAGTTCTTGATGCAAAATCAACGGCAACCGATGAGATTGCAGGCGCACCTATCGCTGTTGCTATAGTTATAAATTGATTTCCCGAAAGGCTTGCTGCAGCAGTTATACCTCCAGCCAAGCTGTCTTTTACTAAATCATTCATAAGCATATTGGAGTATATATTATTTTTTGGTCAATTTGGAGTAGAGGCGGAAAAGATGTTCGAGGCGTTCTTCGTCGGATTGGAACGGCACGGAGCGGTAGATGCGTTCGACGGCAAGATCGAGTTCGGCGTGTGCTCGGCGTAATTCTTCCGGCATAGTTTCGGGGTTATACATTTTCCCGAGCGTCATGTCGTAATTTTGGTCGCGTATATCAAGAATGTTTTGGGCCAAGTCTTCCAAAACTTTCTTATCCAAAGTAGTTAGCTTTGGGAACGGGAAAGAATCATAGACAAGATTGGAATAACGATAATCGTTTTTAAGTTTACCACCAATAGCTCTCAGCCAAATAGTATGCATACGATTAGCTAAAATGGCGAAAGTTAAGAGCGTAGCTCCATATATAACTTGAGTTGCATCTGAAGCAATTGTATTAGAATTAACAAAGCCGATAGGAAGATACTCGCGTCTTTCGGAAGACACACGAGGAACTAACAATGCAATTCCGTCTTGATGGGCACGTTGTTTGAACAAATGTGGTTTATCAGCGTATTCAACAGTTGAATCGGCTTTGCTCTGGAGTCTAAAAATTTTTACTGCTTCAAATCTTTCTACAATCGGTGGTATAGAATTTGCCAAATCCAAGTTCTCATCTGTAATCCAAAAACAATATCTATCCAAGCCGTTTATAAAGCTATCAGAGCCTTGATAAATTCGTATTAATGGCTCAGCTTCAGGATAATCTAATATAAGTTTTTCTTTTTCTTCAGGTTCAAGTATTAAAAAACCTCCATCTGTCGGTTTATTTCCAAAAACCATTTTAGGTAATCCGGAAATTGGTTTATTTCTTCTTACAACTGCAATTTCGGGAGCAGCTAATAGATAGCCATTGATATGTTCTACTTTTGAAACTTGTCCGTTATTATAAAGCAATTTATGGTTTTTTGAAACGCTTTCTAAACCAATAATAACTACAATAACAGCGGCATTGGCTTTGGCACTATTACTCCATTTGAATGACTCATAAGCAAAGCAAATCTCAACGTCTTTGGAGAAAACATTGGGCCATAAAAGATTAACGCTGTCCCCTTGACAAATAGAATTTGTCGAAACGAAAGCGCATTTGGATTTCGTGCCCGAAATATATTTAGCCCCTTTATAGAACCAAGAAGCAATATAATCCAGATTTTTATAATTTTGGAAATGACCACATACTGTTTTCAGGTCATCTTTTTGAGCTTCATCTTGCATGGAGCTTCCAAGATACGGCGGGTTGCCCATGATATAGACTTCGTCGTCGGACTCATGAGAGCAGACAGTGTTCCAGTTGAGACGGCAAGCGTTGCCGCAGATGATATGGCCGGATGGTTTAAGCGGCAAGGTTTCGGTGTCAACGCCGAATTCTTCTTTGAATTTGACGTTCATTTGGTGTTCGGCGAGCCACAGCGAGAGAGTGGCGGTGTCGCAAGCATATTCGTCAATCTCAATGCCGTAGAATTGCGTGAGTGTTATGCCTGGGATTGGAAGAATGCTGAGATTGGCTATGTCGCGAATGGCTTTCCAAACTTTTATTTCAAGTTCACGCACTCTCTTGTAGGATATAATAAGGAAGTTTCCGCTGCCGCAAGCCGGGTCAAAGAACTTTATTTGTGAAAGTCGGGCAAGAAGTCGGCTTAGCCGTTGTGCTGCCTTATCGGGCTTTATGTTTTGAGCGAGCTTTTCGCGACACTCGGCGCAAGCTGCAAGGTATTCTTCTTCGAGAGAGTCGAGGAAAAGTGGTTTAATAAGTTTCTCGATATTCGGAACGGACGTGTAGTGCATACCGAGCCCGGCACGTTGTTCGGGGGTAATGACTGCCTGTATCATCGACCCGAATATGTCAGGATTGATTTCTCGCCAATTATATTCTCCGCAGTTGATAATCAATGTGCGGGCGCGGCGTGAAAGAAACGGTATCGGGTAATGTTCACGGAACAGTCCGCCATTGACATAAGGGAAAACATCAAAGAATTTGGGAAGCCGAGCACGAATTTCGGCGTCGTTGGTCGACATAACGAAGAAAGCACGGTCGATGAAATCGGCGAGGTCAGAGCCGTCTTCTTTGGTGTATGTTTTCAGAGTGTTGGTGAAAAGATTCTCATCGGGGAACAATCCAGTATCTTCGGCAAAGAAGCAAAACAGGAGCCGCGACATGAAAATATTGAGAGCATGGACGGTGTCTTTGTCTCGAATATCATTATAGCGACGAATATCGTCAAAGAGTTTGGCCATAAGCTCGGCACTCTTTACGTCGGCTTCGGCCTCCTCAATATGAGCAACTGGTTCAATACCTGCCAACGGCTCAAAGAAAGAAAAATCACGCCATAATAGCTCTACTTTGAATTCGTCGTATTCTTTCTTTTTTGGATCATAGGCTACAATATCAGTGCCATTGCTGACAATATAAAGTCGAGGGTTGTGCCGAGAGATTTTATTGTCAGCTACCATAACCTTGATTTCTTTATAAAGATTTTCTATGAGGTCGGAAGGTTTAGGACGATAAGCAACCAGATTCTTGACAAGTATAGTCTTGTCGTCATTAGCTGAATTGCCTCGACCATCTTTCAATCGACCAATTTGACCGTCACCGAAACCGGCAAAGATGCGAAGAAGCTCATAAATGAGTCCTTCGGAAGTCGTGCCATGCTTACCAAGCAGTTCCAACGCTTCAGTAGCGGCTACATGAGAATATGATTTAGCTTTCCTCGCCATCTTGTTTTTAAACAATATTATTATGCAAACAAAATTACTGAAAAATTCTCATTTATCCCACAATCGTCCCCTCATCCCACTTATCCGTCTTATAAGACTCATAACACTTAAAACTCTATCGACTCAAAGCTGAGATTTGAATATTACGAAAAAATATGTATTTTTGCAAACGTGAATAGGATTATACCACATATTCAATTCCTTCTCAGTCAACACGACTGCGTGATCATCCCCGGATGGGGAGCACTTGTCGCTGACGAGCATAGTGCTCGTATAGACGGCCTTACAGCCTTGCCGCCCCGACGGACTGTCGGATTCAACGGTAGCCTTGACCACAACGACGGCCTCCTTGCTTCAAGCATCTCGCGTCGCGAAGGCGTTACATATCAGGCAGCAGGCAAAGTTGTTAGCGACTCCGTAGAAATGATGAAATCCGTCATCGAGCTCACCGGTAATTTCGAAATACCACGTGTCGGCCGATTCAAACGAGCCGCCGGAGGAGCCATCCTATTCACCCCCGATGAAAACCGATCTCTCGTCAACGCCCCCTTCTATGGACTCGACGCCTTAAAGCTCCCTGTTGATAACACTGTAGCCGAAAACGTTGCAGCCGACAACCCCCGCGTTCTCCTACGTTCAGTTGTCAAAGCCGTGAAATGGGCCGCCGTCATCATCGTCATCTTCATGCTTGGCGTGATATTCACCACCCCTGTGATTTTTGATAAAGAAACTCACTTCCAGGCCTCAATCGCCAAACCTGTTACTAAATCAGTCCTTTTGATAACGCCACCCCGGGAAGAACCCGAAACTGTTGAGATCGTAGCAAAACCGCTTCCCGAAAAACCCAAAGTGAAAGCTACCGTTCAACCCTCGACGACTGTGGCACCCGAAACATCCGCCGAATCAGAAAAACCGGTAAAAACAAAAGAAGAACGTTCTCGCCGATCATCTATCCCTGACGATAGACGCATGAACCACGACGACCAATACTTCCTCATTGTCGGATCGTTCGACACACGTCAGGAAGCAGAAAACTGGATCGCTAAAAGAGCATGGGAAAAACTCGATATCATTGAATATGACGGACATCACCGTGTCTTCGCTGCAAGCGGAAACACCCTTAAGTCCGTAACACAATACAAAAAACAATTCGCAGCGATTCACCCGGGAACATGGGTGTTCTGCAAATAAAATTCCACCCCGCATGACCGACTTTCATCAACTGATTGTCAACCGCCGCAGCACACGGCGATATGACTCACAACAAATCTCACCAGAAAACGTCAGGACAATACTCGAAGCCGCACTTCTCGCGCCAACTTCAAAAAACACCCGTTCGTGGCAATTCGTTGCCGTCGAAAACCCCGAAATGCTCGAACGACTCTCACAATGCAAGCCGCAATACGCCGTTTCGATCAAAGACTGCCGGCTCGCGATAATCGTCTGCGGCGACACCATGGCGAGTGACGTTTGGGTGGAAGACGCATCGATAGCAGCAGCATATATGCAACTTCAAGCAGAAGACCTTGGGCTCGGTTCCTGCTGGGTTCAGGTAAGAGGACGATTTACTGCCGACGGACAACCTTCCGACGAATATGTGGCCGAGCAACTCTCTATTCCAGAGCAATTTAATCCCCTCTGTATCCTTACATTCGGGCATAAAAACGAACAACGTAGACCCAACGACCTCGAAAAGCTAAAATGGGAAAACGTTCACCTTGGGCAATGGTGAACCCCTCAGACACCTCCCTCGATTGTGTCGTTCTTGGCACGGGAAACGTAGCCTATTCCCTTGTGCCACAGCTTATAAAAGCAGGTATTAACGTGCGGCAGATATATGGGCGAAATATTGCCCATGCCCAGGAAATCGCCAACCTCTGCAAGCAACTCATAAGGGAAAACAAAGAGATCACCGTGACAAATTCCAAGGGCAACATTCTTGCCCAGGCTGACCTCTACATCATAACCGTTGCCGATGATGCAATCGCAACAATCTGTCAATCAGTCAATAAGCATGGAGGACTCTGGGTACACACATCCGGTTCCGTGCCAAAAGAAATATTCTCCTCAGTATCAGATGTTTACGGCGTCATCTACCCCATGCAGACCTTCACGAAAGGCATCCCCGTAGACCTCAAAAACGTACCGATTTTTGTCGAAGGCTCCTCGGAAATTATTGAAAATCAGCTGATTAGTATTGCGTCGCGCCTTAGCGAAAAAGTTACGGTTGCCGATAGTGATACACGCAAACGAATCCACGCCGCCGCTGTCTTCGCCTGCAATTTCGTCAACTACCTGTGGATCAACGCAAAAGAGGTCTTGGAAACCACAGGAAACGACATTGAAATCCTGTTCCCCCTCATCCAAGAAACGTGGGATAAAATCCATAAAATCAGTCCATTAGAAGCTCAAACCGGACCTGCAAGAAGAGGCGATCAACGCGTTATAGAAGAACATCTTCGCCTCCTTCCTGAAAATCAACGAG
This sequence comes from Paramuribaculum sp., assembly GCA_022511125.1. Lineage (GTDB taxonomy): Bacteria > Bacteroidota > Bacteroidia > Bacteroidales > Muribaculaceae > Paramuribaculum. The sequence continues at coordinate 40,575 of JAFLSD010000011.1, read as the reverse complement.
TTATCTATGAATTTCTATCAAACCAAATCATGAAACTCTATGGAAAAGACAGACTGCAATAATCATCTGGCAATCAACCCATTAAAGAACCTTGAAAAGTTCACGGTCGTTCTTGCGAGTGCATCGCCACGCCGTCGTGAACTCCTCTCAATGCTCGATATCCCATTCGAAATCAGACCGTTAGAAGATTGTGATGAAACCTACCCAGCCGATCTTCCACCACTTGAAATCTCTGAATACCTCGCAATAAAAAAATCAAACGAATTTTATCGCCGCTTTCAAGCGGAATCTACAGCTAACATACTGAGTATTACCGCTGATACGATGGTCATTGTCGACGGAAAACCAATCGGAAAACCCACCGATTACGTACAAGCCAAAGCCATGCTTCGGACTCTTGCCGGAAAAGCCCACACCGTCGTAACTGGAGTCTCAATTCGAACAAAAAACAAACACCTCTCTTTCAGCTCGTTATCAAAAGTGGAATTTGCGGAACTCACAGATGAAGAAATTGAATACTACCTGTTTAAGTACCGCCCATACGATAAAGCTGGTGCCTACGGCATCCAGGAATGGATCGGAGCTGTCGCCATAAAATCCATTCAAGGCAGCTTCTACAACGTCATGGGACTTCCTGTTCACCGCCTTTTCAATCACTTGAAAACCTTTTGATTAGCAATCTTATTTAAGATTTCTTACGCACAGACCATCCGAAGCGGCCTATTTCAGCTCCCTGTCCGTAATAATGACCGTGACTATAAGAAATAAGAGCTGCTCGTTGCAGATCGAATGCACCCGACTCCTTGTCTATAAAACTCTTATCGGCAATAACTCCCAAAACATCGGCAATAAACATATCGTGCGATCCCAATGATGTGATTTGTCGCACGCGGCATTCTATATTAAGTGGTGACTCAACAATATACGGACACTGCACATTCACTCCCTTTCCTTTGGTAAGATTCATCTCCTTCCATTTGTCAAAGTCTCTTCCCGATTTCACGCCACACCAATCTGCGGCTTTCGCAAGTCGTTCGGTAGTTAAATTGATAGTGAATTCCATATTGCGCCGGATAATTTCGTGGCTATACCGGGAGGGGCGCAGAGATATATAACACATTGCCGGATCGGTACATATAGTGCCTGTCCATGCAACTGTTACCAGATTCGATTCTTCGAAAGTCCCACATGAAACAATCACAGCCGGCAGCGGATAGATCATTGTTCCCGGCTTCCAATATTCTCTGTCTGTTGCAATCATTTCAGATGCGCTTCAGAGCTCGGTACTGTTTTACCGCAATAATGACATTTTACAGCCACTTGTCCCTCGTCGATGACTTCAAAACGCGTTTTCATCGGCTCGTTATTTGTGATACACTTGGGATTACCACAACGAATTATGCCGATTATTTCTTCCGGTAATTCCACAGGTCTTTTTTCTACAACTTCGAAATCCTTGATAATATTTATCACAGCTCCGGGAGCGATGATGGCTATGCGATTGAGTATCGTTTCTGGGAAGAAAATATCGGCGATTTTTATTATTCCTTTTGTTCCCATCCGGTTACTGTCGAGATTGTTGCCGATAGTAACACCCGTTTTCATATGTTGAAGATCAAGAAGTTCAACTACTTTAAATAAAACGTGGCTTGGTATATGGTCGATAACTGTGCCGTTGCGCAAAGCGGCCACTGCGAGTTCTTTTTTCATATTATTCAGTTTATATTTTCCGGATCTATGCCGAGGGCTCTGCATATAATAGCTTGGCGTGCAAAGAGACCATTGCGGGCCTGTTCAAAATAATATGCCTTAGGATTGTCATCGACATCCTGATCGATTTCAGTTATTCGAGGTAGAGGATGTAATACTCTTAGATTCGGTCTGGCATCAAGGAGCATATTGTTACGGAGCGTATAGAGATTTTTAACTTTCTCATACTCCATAATGTCAGTGAAACGTTCTCTTTGAACACGGGTCATGTACAGGATGTCGGTTGAGTTAATAACTTCCGGAGTGAAATCGGTATGTTCAGTGTAGCGAATACCGTATTTATCACAGATTTCTTTGTATTCAACAGGCATCTTTAGTTCATCGCAAGAAACAAAGTTGAAAGTGGGATTGAAATATCTCATAGCCATAAGCAGAGAATGCACGGTACGTCCATATTTTAAATCGCCCACCATCGTTATGGTAAGGTTTTCGAGAGTCCCTTGGGTCTTATAGATAGAATACAAGTCAAGCATAGTCTGTGACGGATGTTGGTTTGCGCCGTCACCAGCATTTATCACAGGAATGTCGGTTATTTCTGAAGCATATCTTGCGGCACCTTCCAGATAATGGCGCATGACGATAAGATCAACATAGTTAGAAACCATTTTGATCGTGTCTTTTAGCGTTTCGCCTTTTGCCGAGCTACTTGTATTGGCATCAGAAAATCCTATGATCCTTCCTCCAAGACGATTTACCGCTGTTTCAAAACTAAGACGAGTTCTGGTGGAAGGTTCAAAAAAAAGTGTTGCGACAACTTTTCCCTGAAGCACATTAAGATTCGGATGCTCTTCGAAATATCTTGCCCGTTTGAGCAGGTCGAGGATTTCTTCGCGATTAATGTCGTCGATAGAAACCAAGCTTCTGTTTTTCATAAAGCCGGTATTTTTAAGTTTTGGCAAAGTTAATGCTTTCCAAGTCTTTTTGCAAGAAAAATATCAAAGTCCATTGACCCCAGAAGAGTGGTTAAAATTCAAAAAAATTATGTATATTTGCGGATAGAACATATTTGTTCTAAAATATTAAGACCATGGGAAACGTAATTTTTAATGGAATTTCATTTAAGCCTTTTATTCCGGCGGAAGCTATCGGGACTCGCATAAGCCAGATAGCGGCAGCAATTTCGGAAGATTATGAAGGGAAATGTCCACTGCTCGTTTGTGTCCTAAACGGAGCTTTTGCGTTTGCATCCGAAGTTTTTATGAATTTGTCGATTGATGCAGAAATAACTTTTGTCAGATTAAAAAGTTACTCAGGTACGGAATCTTCCGGAGACGTCAAAGAACTATTAGGGATAGAAGAGGATATCCGTGGAAGAGATATCATTATAATGGAGGATGTCATAGATACGGGAAGGACAATTAAAGAACTTCTTGATAATCTTAAACTGAGACAGCCGACAAGCATCCGGACGGCCGCGTTGTTATATAAACCGGATGTATGTAGTCATCAAGTTACACCGGACTACATCGGCTTCACTATTCCCCCTAAATTTATTATAGGATACGGCCTCGATATCGACGGCTTGGGAAGAAATTTGCGCGACATATATGTAGCCGAAGAAGATAATTAAATTAATTAACAACCTTTTAAAAAGATAAGATTTATGTTTAATATAGTTGTTTTTGGTGCTCCCGGCAGTGGTAAAGGGACTCAGAGTGCGAAACTGATAGAAAAGTATGGTTTGCATCACATATCCACCGGGGATGTATTGCGTCAGCATATAAAAAATGAGACCGAGCTCGGTAAAATAGCTAATGAATATATATCGAAGGGACAACTTATTCCCGACAATTTGATGATAGATATTCTCGAACATGAATTGGACAACAATTCGAAAACAGAATCCGGTGTGATTTTTGACGGTTTTCCGCGTACCATACCTCAAGCAATCGCTTTGGACGAACTTTTAGAGCGCAGAGGAGCGAAAGTTAATGTGGTTGTCGGATTAGAATTAGATGATGACGAACTGATCGATCGTATGCTAAAAAGGGGACAGGAAACTGGGCGTGCGGACGACAATATAGAGACTATTACTAACAGGTTGAAAGTCTATCATAACCAAACTCAGCCTCTGAAAGAGTTCTATCATGGCGGTAAGCGTTATCACAAAATCAAGGGACATGGTCACATTGATTCAATATTTGCCGATATCGCCGAGGTTATAGACACAATACTCAAAGAGAATCAGGATTGATTCTATGGATTAAGAAGGTCTGGGTTGAAATAGCTTTCTATATCGCGTGACATCTCGATTGCTCTTGCTGCCGGTCCGACAGGATTAATTTCGGCAGATTTGATATACCAACTCATCGCTTCGGCTCTTCTACCTTCTTTCCATAGGAGTTTCCCTTTTTGAAATAGAAGCTCACTGTCGTCAGGATGCTTCAATAAAGCGTCATCGACCAAATTTTCCGCAGCCATTATTTGACCGTCAGCGGCAAGTGATTTTATTTTATTAATTATACACTCTGTCGGTTTCATAGCGTGAGTATTTGTCGGTAGTTTTGTACCTTTGCAAAGGTAATTAATAAATGTTTAATATGAGGCTGTTTTTTGTTGTTCTTTCTTTATTCACATCTCTTTTTGTCGTAATACAGGGAGAGGATTATGTGACTTCATATACCAATCTTGAATGTTCCGGTAGCGCCATGCCATATCCTGAACCGAGGGTAACTCCCCAGGCTCCCGATTCACTTATGCCTATTATGATAAATCACATAGGTCGCCATGGCTCGAGACTTTTGGCAAGTATGAAAGACATTAGGTTGCTTGAAAGAGCATTAGAGGCTGCCGAGGATGAAGGTTCCTTGACAAAAACAGGAAAAGAGCTTCTGGGACATACAGAGGATGTGATGGAGATATGTACCGGAACATGGGGCGCGCTTGATACAATAGGTAAAGCCGAACAGAAAGGAATTGCAATCAGAATGCAATCGGATTTTGGCCCGCTTTTCGATAATGGTAGAATCAGGGCTATAAGCAGTTATGTGCCGAGAGCAGTAATGAGCATGTATGAGTTTACACATGAGTTGGCCTCATTAAACGACAGAAACGAAATAGTTGCAATCTCAGGTAGATGTAATAATGAACTTTTACGTTTTTTTGATTGTGAAGCTCAGAAAGAGATAGAAAATCGTCATGAAATAATCAATGTAATAAACGATTACGGCAAAATTATTCTCCCGCAATCTGTCTTGTCAAAAATTTTTGGCACGGGTTTCAGTTATGAAGGTTTTGATAAGGAAAAATTGTTGATGTCTATATATAATCTTATAGCAGGGTCACCGGCAATGGGTTATAAACTTAATCCTTCAAGATTTCTGACGAATAATGAATATAATGCATTATGGTCATATTATAATCTCAAGCAATATCTTGAACATGGATCGTCATATTTCACGGATGAACCGGCTCGATTGAGTCTTCCGCTGGTGAAGGATTTTATCAACAAAGCGGATTCGCTTGTAAACGGTTATGATATCGAACCCGTACAATTGCGCTTTGGTCATGCAGAAACATTGATTCCTTTTCTGTCTTTGATTTGTTTCCCAGGATGTGTTTATCAGTCTGCAGATATGAATAATCTGAACAGAAATTGGAAAGATTTCAATGTTGTGCCTATGTCTGCAAATTTCAGGATGATTCTCTTTCGTGCTAAAGATTCAGGAACAGTTTATGCCCGTTTTGATCTTAATGAAAGAGCAATTCCTTTAATTGATGGCTCTGAACGGCTTTATATTCCCTGGGAAGAAGCGAGAGGATATTTGTTGTTGCGAAGTGGGCTGTGGTTTGAAATGGGTCAATAAAAAAGCTAATGGATGCAATCCTTGAATTGAATAGTTCCGAGTTGGCCTATATAGGTAGGAAACTTGTAAATCCTCATAAAATTATAATTCATCCAGGTATTACAGTCGTTATAGGTCCTAACGGTTCGGGAAAATCTACCTTAGGTAAAATCATAGCAAAAGGGAGAAATATGGCTATGAATAATATCCAAGCCTGCAAGCCTGATTTCCATGTGAGGATGATAGAATTTGGCGACATACATACACTCACTGATAAAAAAGTGACATATCATCAACAGAGATATGAATCTTCTATGAATGATGAAGTGTTGTCGGTCAGGGATTATTTTGGGAATATATGCAAAAGAGAACGATGGCAAGAATTATCGCGTATTCTTCGAATAAATGACATAGAAGATAAGAAAATCAACTACTTGTCAAGCGGAGAAACGAGAAAATTATTAATTACCCATTCATTGTCAGAATCTAATCCCGATCTTCTGATCATAGATAATCCATTCATCGGTTTGGATCAACATGCGCGGTTGGCTCTCGAAGAAATGTTTGAACGGTTAAAAAAAGAAGGGCTGTCAATACTTTTACTTGTTTGTGATACGTCTGATATCCCTAAAAACGCTGATTATCTTTTGCCTATTACCAATCTTTGTCTGGGGGAAATGATTGATTTAAAAGTAGCAGGATCTTTTAATCAAGATGTCTTTAAAACATTGTTTGTTTACGAAATCAATAAGAATAATATTCCTCTTTCATCGACTCGCCGAGTAGGAAAAAAAGGAGATGTTATAGTTGAGATGAAGAACGTCTCGGTTAAATATGGTGGCAAACCGGTGGTTAAAAATGTAGATTGGATTATTAAAAGAGGGGACAGGTGGATACTTTCCGGCTCTAACGGTTCCGGGAAATCTACCTTGTTAAGTCTTATCCATGCTGACAATCCTCAAGCATATTCCAATGATGTGGAGTTGTTCGGACGAAAGAGAGGGACAGGAGAGTCTATATGGGATATTAAAAAAAATATCGGTTATATATCTTCAGAAATGCATTTATATTTTGGCGGGGGGTCAGAAACGGCTTTAGACGTAATCGCTCGTGGCCAAAACGACACTGTGGGTAGTTACATCCGTCTAACTGAAAAACAGAGGTCGAACGCTTTCCGCTGGGTTGAACTCTTGAAACTGACACATCTTGCCGATAGAAGATTCAACACTCTTTCGGATGGAGAACAACGACTTATTCTTTTAGCCCGGGCATTTATAAAAAATCCCGATCTGATCATTCTCGATGAACCAATGCATGGTTTGGATGAAGGGAGAAAGAAGGCGGTTACTACTATAATAAAAGCACTGATCGATAAAGACGACTCTACAGTGGTTTTCGTAACTCATTGTCCGGAAGAAGTGCCCGATAACTTCGATAAATTACTCCATTTGAACTGAAAATTCAAAACTTTTCCGCCAGATAAGTTTCACAAGCCAAAACAAGTTCCTCATACCATTCTTTTCCGAATCGATCAATCAAAGGCTCCTTCATAAACTGATAAAGACGAATACCTTTATTTCTACCGTTTATCTCCGCACTTTTACAAATTTTCCAGCGATGGTAGTTCACTGCGGTGAATGAAGGATATTCAGTTAGTCTGAGAGGATATAAATAACAAGATATAGGTTTTCGGAAAGATCCGGTTCGACCTTTTTTGAAAGCCTTTTCTATGGCACAAAGACATTTACCCCCCGGTGCATAACAAGTAAAAACACAATTTTTACCGTCTACTATTGATGTGACAAGATCTCCCTCTTCATCAATATAGCCAACTGAATTTTCTTTAATTTCTTTTTTTGATGCCGGTAATAAATCCATTTCAATCTCTGGCAGTATCTCTATCAGTTTGTCATACTCCTCTTGAGTGATAGGAGCTCCGGCGTCACCCTCGATACAGCATTGACCAAGACATTTATCAAGATCGCAACAAAAAAATTGTTCAGCTAAATCAAGAGAGACAAGTGTATTATTTATTTCAATCATAATTATTTCTTTCATGATTTTATTTGAATTTTATCTTGGCAACACCTCCAAGACGATCATATCTTTCGCCTCTTTTTCTATAATAAACCTTGACAGTATATTCATTTGTCGTTTGGAATTTGTTACCGTCAATATCATTCAATGGTATATTTGAATCTTTATCTTTTGTTAATGCAATATACTGGTAATTGTAAGCACCTTGTTTCAAGCGAAGAATTTTATGATATTTACCCGTAAGATCATCATATTCCATTTTTGAATTATCATCAAATCGCCTTCCCGTGAGATCTCCTTCAATATAGATTTCTTTATCTTTCATAAATGGCATATCCAACGAAAAAAGAACATCAATATACTCAGATTCCGTGTCACTTCGGTCGGAATTATATTCTCTGATGATATACTCTCCGTGTTGAGTGCTATCATAAACATAGGGTGCATTGGCTTTTGGATAATCAGTAATTAAAGTGGCCAGATATCCTCCGTCAGTCATTCTGATATTATCAACCCCCATGCCCGGATAATTTGTCTGAATTATCTCCAGTCGTCTGTATTCATTTCCGGCTTCGTATATCAATTCGGGAAAATGTTCATAATATGCCTTTCTTCCCATAACTCTTGAAGGCGTTTTTAAAATCTTCAGTGTCTCAGGTCTATCGTTTTGTTTGATAGTAAGGATCACGTCAGTATATAGATTGTCTATGTCAGAATTCTTGGCATCTATCACTATGCTCAACTGCTGATGTTCTTGCATATAATCTATATCTGTCCTTCCATCTATATCTCCTGAAATTGAAACTGAATTTTCACATATTGAAAACTTGACTTTTAGAAGTTGTTTGAACGGATAACGATCTTCTTCAACTGTCAGAATATAATTCCCGGGAAGAAGCGGTTTCAATTCTCCAGGAATTGTTAATGTATAATGAATATAATGGGAGAGAGTGGCTCGAGAATATTCATAATCATTGATTTTAGCCTCATTGAAGCCGTTTAAATATTCTGTTTCGATTAAATCAGAAGGCTTCCAATCAGCCGTGCAATGAATAATGTTGTACCTTAAGTCTCGATATTCATCCGACAAGTCGTCAAATGAAATAGTAAGTGTTTCATTCGCATTTAAATCGATTATATTACGAATTCTATTCTTATTTGAATTTTGTATTTCTAAGGTTTTTATATATTCGTCTAAAATAATCTGTTTGCTTTCACGTTCTTGTCCATTTATTTTAATGGTAGTGAAAAACAGAATTTTACAAATTAATAATATCGTGGTTTTGTTTACCATACAATGGGCTGTTCTCCTTTCCGAATCAGGTAATCATTTATAAGACTGAAATGATGATTCCCAAAGAATCCCCTGGATGCACTTAATGGTGAAGGATGAGCTGATTTAAGCACCAGATGTTTCTTCGAATCTATATATTCGCCCTTTCTACCTGCGTATGCACCCCACAAAACAAAGACAAGACCTTCTTTCTCATCAGCTAATTTCCGAATCACGGCATCAGTAAACTCTTCCCAACCTTTTCCTTGATGTGAACCTGCTTTGTGAGCTTCTACAGTAAGGGTTGCATTAAGTAATAGCACTCCCTGTTCGGCCCATCTGCTTAGATCGCCGTTAGGCGGCATAGGGGCACCGATATCATCTTGAATCTCTTTGAAGATATTAACTAAAGAACGGGGTAGTGCAACACCCGGATTCACGGAAAAACACAGACCGTTTGCCTGCCCGATATCATGGTAGGGATCCTGACCTATAATCACTACTCTGACCCTGTCGTAAGGGCATGAATCGAAAGCAGCGAAGATTTTATTGCCGGGAGGAAATATTTGTTTGTGAGCATATTCTTTTTTTACGAAATGTGTCAGCTGAAGAAAGTAATTTTTATCCCATTCTTCGGCTAACGCCTTTTTCCATCCTTGTTCAATTCTGACATCCATGGTTGTAATAGATTGTTTTGCAAATCTACAAAATCTTCATTAATTTTGTCTTCGAAAAAATCAGTTTATACTGAAGTTTGTCTCCGTAGTTCAATGGATAGAATATCGGATTCCGGTTCCGACGATTGGGGTTCGACTCCCCACGGGGATACAATATAAGGATAACATACTGATTGTAAATGATTTAGTTGGAAGGGAGGGAGTAGGATAGGAAAAGGGAAAGGGGAATTGTTAATTTACCCATTTTGCTGCTTGAAATAAGGCCAACTGAACTTTGTCGCCTATCACTCCGAGCTCCTGCTGTGCCGAACAGAGATCCTTGATGCTTTGGATCTGCCCGTCGGTGGTACCCATAGAGTTACGCATTGCCATCTCCAGCTGTGTCTCAGCTTCAACCTGCTTGGCATAGGCCTCGCTCAGTTCCCCAACTGAGCATGGAGTGTCTGAAGGGCAGTGGCGGTTGAATAGATTACATTAGACCACGAAGCGGAATTTCCAAGTTTATTTATTTTTTTAGGGATTTCGCCGCGATTTCGGCCGCTTTGCTCAAATCCTCGTATCTGAGAGAAAGGTCACCGACCTCCTTACCGTTTTTGATTTCAGCGATTAAATTGAGCTTTATGTTGGTATTTTTGTTAGCCATATTCAACCTTTTGGGCAAATAATTGGTTTTTATTATAAAATTTTATAATTTCGATTATCAAACAGGAGAACTATGATAGACTTTATAATCAATTTCTTTAAAACGATCATAGAGATAGAGGTTGGTTTATGGAATCTCAATCCTTTTTGGTGCGTTATCTATAACTTTTTTGTTGTATTCTGCATCATTGGGATTTATTCCATGAAGTTTCTACACAGTTACGGACGAACGGGTCGAATCCCTTAATCCATCTCATGTTTCAATCTTTTAATCCTTTCTCTTCTTTCCTCTCTGCTTAACGTTATCACTTCCGTCCTTCCGGCGGGAGTTTTCTTTTTATCCCAGGGCAGCGGCAGAAGTTTCTCCGGTTGAATCTGGTTTTTACAGTGAGGCGAGACGGTGATTGTGGCCAATAGCCGCATTCTGTTCCATTCATCCTGTTCATCCGCTTCCCGTTTCTCCTTCCACGCCTTATAGGTGGCGTTATCATTCCTATATAAAAAGAGGCTGTCTAACAAGTTTTAGGCAGCCTCTTAAAGTACGGTACTAGTTCAAATATAGATTAGTTCTTTGGTTCTGCTTCAGGAGCGATAAGTTTATATCCTTTTCCGTGGATGTTGATGATTTCTATCGATGGATCATCCTTAAGGTGTTTGCGGAGTTTGGTGATATAAACATCCATGCTCCTGGCGTTGAAATAGTTGTCGTCAATCCAGATGGTCTTCAACGCAAAGTTTCTTTCGAGAATTTCGTTTACGTGTGAGCAAAGTAGTCCAAGCAATTCCGATTCCTTAGTGGTAAGTTTGGTCATCTTATCACCAATCATAAGCACTTGTTTCTGGGTGTCAAATGTGAATTTGCCAATTTTATACATTGTTATCTCTTTGCCTTTCTTTCCTTTCACACGACGAAGTATCGCTTCGATACGGAACACCAGTTCTTCCATCGAAAATGGTTTGGTGATATAGTCGTCAGCTCCGATCTTGAAGCCTTCGAGAATATCTTCCTTAAGCGATTTAGCTGTGAGGAATATGATGGGCACTTCGCTGTTGACGGTTCTGATTTCCTGGGCGAGAGCAAATCCATCTTTTTTTGGCATCATTACGTCAAGCACGCATAGATCGTATTTTCCTTTAAGGAATGCTTTATATCCGCTTTCTCCGTCGGCGAAAAGGTCGGCGTTGAAGCCTTTGGCCTGAAGATATTCGCGAAGAAGCATACCGAGGTTTTCATCGTCCTCACAAAGTAAGATTCTTAACCTTTCTTCCATAATTTTTTCAGTTTTTAGTTAGTGGTAATATGATTATAAATTTTGTTCCTTCATTAAGTTCGCTTTCTACAGATATCTCTCCTTTTAGTTCTCGAACCATTTTGTTTACGTATGCCAATCCAAGACCGAAGCCTTTGACATCATGGCGGTTTCCGGTAGAGACTCTATAGAATTTTTCAAAGATTTTCTTTAAATCTTCCTTACGGATTCCTATACCGTTATCTTCTATGGTTATTTCCAGTTTATCTCCCGGTAAATTCGCAGTAGAGACTTTCAAATTTAGAGGGGTATCCTCCTTCCGATATTTAACGGCGTTGTCCAGAAGATTAAATATCACATTGGTAAAGTGCATTTCATCGACGCGGATAATTGAATCTGCGGCATTGAGATAGGCATTGATCTTTCCTCCATACTTCTCAACCTTTATTTTGAAAGTGTGGATTATATTGTCGATTATAGCATTAGCGTCGACATCAACTATTTTGAGGGATGCTTTCTGACGTTCGAACATCGACATCTGCAATACTTTCTCCACTTGGAATCTCAAACGTTTTGTCTCGTCGTTAATCACAGTGGAAATATGTTCGAGCATCTTTTCCGATTTTCTTACAGAAGAGTCGTTAAGCATCTGCGCCGCCAATGATATGGTTGAAATTGGCGTTTTGAATTCATGAGTCATGTTGTTGATGAAGTCGTTTTTCATCTCAGTCAGTTTTTTCTGTCTGAAAGTAAGGAAAATAGTATAGATGAAAATTATCAACAATATGAAAGTCAATACAAATGCAGGAATAATATATTTCATCGACGATAAGATGTAATCTCTTTTGTCGGGGAAATAGACTCGAAGATAAGTGATTTTATTCTGAGCATCGTATGGAAACAGGGTCTGAGTAAAGAGTTCTTTCCTATCATCGGGATCATTGTTATACCCCTTTGATCTGTAGATAGCTGCACCAAGGCGATTTACAATAGCAAATTCAAAAGGGATATTGATTCCGTTATTGCTAAGTTCCATCTTGAGATAGGTCGCAACTTTTGTAGAGTCGGCTCTTTCTGTTATTGGTCGCAGATCCGACTGACTGATCATCCTTAGTATCACTTCATCAAGCAACCCTTTCTGATATAGATACTGATCGCGGAGTATCTCCTGTTTTGAACGGTGGGCTGACGGGGAAACAGTAAAACCTGAAGTTAGGTCATTGTCGCCTTGCAGTGTCAAAGCGCCTTTCTTTCCTTCTGCAGTAGTGAAAGAAAATTTGATACCTCCCTGAACTGAACCGCCCGAAGAGTATCTCGGGAGGACGGATGTTTCAATCTGAGCTATATCATCCTCAAGATAATATTTTGTTTCGTCCTGTTCGAGATTTATAGCGACTCCGTACAGACTTCTTTTAACTCCTTCCGAAAATTGGTCGTCTCTCATACGGATCATGTTTTTCATATACATGATCTGGACGTAAAGAAGTGCGGCGAAGGCAAGCGCCATTATAATAGTTATTGACAGGATTGTTGATTTTTTCATAGTTTTTTAAGACAGTTTTTATTTTCTATCCTTAATTATGACTCTAAAACAAGCAATTCGTTTAACATCTCAGTACGAAATTAACAATTAAATGTGAATAAAGCAAATTTTTCCTATCAAATCTTAATTCGATAGGAAAAATTAACTAAAATCGGTTCGAATTTTAAGAAAAATGTTCTTTTTATTCTTCAGTTTCGTCGTCGAGTGCCTTTTTAGGCAGAAAAGTCTGGAGTAAAATAAATCCGAGGATTCCCGAAAGAAGCGATCCGATAACAATACCTAATTTTGCCTCGTTGAGCAAAATCAAACTGTTAGAATCATTTCCCGGAAAGGTCAGATTGGCGATAAAAAGAGAAACTGTAAATCCGATACCTCCGAGCATAGCCACAGCTCCCATAATCTTCCAGTTGGAATGATGTGGCATAGGTGCGAGGTGAAGTTTGACGGTAATCCATGAGAAAACGAATATACCGATGAATTTGCCCAGAACAAGGCCACAAATGATGGCAAGACTGATTCCTTGCACTATTGCCGAAGCATCAAGATTTAGGAAGTATATGCCTGCGTTGGCAAAAGCGAATAGAGGAATGATATAATTGTTGACTATCGGATGGAGTAAGTCCTCAAGTTCCTGCAACGGGGATATCACTTTATCGGAGGCACTTTCGATTTGCTTCAACCAGTTCATCTGCATTTTACTCAGTATCTTCCTTTGGTTAAGCGATTCGTCGTCTTCCTGATTGAAGTGCGATATAGAAGAACGTATTATCCTGATATATCTCTTGGGCGCAAAAACAGGAGTTGCCGGCACGCAGAACGCAACAAGCACACCGGCTATCGTCGGATGTACACCGGAATTGAGGAACAGAAACCATACTATGCCCCCAATGAATAGATAGAACGTCTTGCTCTTTATATGAAATGCACTGCCAAGCAGCAGAATTAACAGTAGCCCTGCCGCATAAAGCAGATATACGATTTCTATATGGGTGGAATAAAAAGCAGCTATTACTATAATACCGCCGATGTCGTCGACTACAGCGAGAGTCGTAAGAAAAATTTTTACCGAAAGAGGAACCCTCTTGCCAAGCATGGCAAGAACGCCGAGAGAAAACGCTATATCTGTAGCCATCGGAATGGCTGCACCGTCGACATAGTCAGTCCCTTTACTCATCAGATAGTAAATTCCAACAGGGACAGCCATACCTCCGATAGCTCCCATGATCGGCAATAAAGCCTGTTTAAAAGAGGACAGTTCACCAACAAGTACTTCTCGTTTGATTTCCAGTCCTATCGAAAAGAAGAAAATCGCCATTAAAGCGTCGTTGATAAAGGCCAGCACAGACATGGGATGTCCGGCATGACTAAAGAAATTGAAGTCGCCTAACTGCAATCTCACTTCTTGAGTCCAAAAGTCAAAATAATGCTGATTGATCCAGGGAAGATTGGCAACAATCAATGCCAGTATTGTAGCAAAAATCAACACATTACCGCCCGTAGCATGTCGTCTGATAGCTTGTCGGGCGGCATAGAATGGCGGATGAGGTTCTACATTATCTTTTTGTTTTTTGATTTCAGTGCTCATCTCTAAAAGATTAATCAAGTTTCAATACGGCAAGGAAAGCTTTTTGTGGAACTTCCACTGAACCTATCTGCTTCATACGTTTTTTGCCTTTCTTTTGTTTCTCGAGTAGTTTCCTTTTACGTGAGATATCACCTCCATAACATTTGGCAGTGACATCTTTACGGACGGCTTTTATCGTTTCTCTCGCTATGATTTTGGCTCCAATAGCAGCCTGAATCGCTATATCGAATTGTTGACGAGGGATTAGTTCTTTAAGTTTCTCACACATTCTTCGGCCGAAACTTACGGAATTATCCACATGAGTGAGAGTGCTCAGAGCGTCGACACTTTCTCCATTCAGAAGAATGTCGAGCTTAACTAATTTAGACTCCCGGAAATCGTGAAGATGATAGTCGAAAGAAGCGTAGCCTTTAGATATGCTCTTCAGTTTATCATAAAAATCGATTACGATTTCTCCTAAAGGCATATCGAAAATCAGCTCCATTCGGTTACCGGATATATATTCCTGTTTAACCAAAATTCCGCGTTTGCCCAGACATAAAGTCATTATCGGTCCTATGAAGTCGGCTATGGTTATAATCGATGCGCGGATATATGGCTCCTCGATATGGTCGATAAGAGTGGGATCGGGCAAGCCTGATGGATTGTGGACTTCGATCATTTCTCCTCTTTTATCAAAAACGCGATACGAAACATTAGGCACAGTAGTTATCACATCCATATCAAACTCTCGACCGAGACGCTCCTGGATTATCTCCATGTGAAGCAGACCTAAAAAACCACATCTGAATCCGAATCCGAGCGCTACCGATGATTCGGGCTGGAATGTCAGCGAAGCATCGTTGAGCTGAAGCTTTTCTAACGAACTCCTTAGATTTTCGAAATCCTCGGTTTCGATAGGATAGACACCGGCAAACACCATCGGTTTCACTTCCTCAAAGCCGTCGATGGCTTCTTTGCATGGATTTTCAACATGGGTGATTGTGTCGCCGACCCTCACTTCTTTAGACGTTTTTATTCCCGAAATAATGTACCCCACATTACCTGCCGAAAGTTCATTTTTCGGAACCATATCCATTTTCAATATCCCTATTTCATCGGCATGATATTCTTTTCCGGTTGAAACAAATTTAACGAAATCGTTTTTGCGTATAGTTCCATTTACAATCTTAAAGTAAGCTATAATGCCTCTGAATGGATTGAAAACCGAATCGAAAATCAAAGCTTGCAATGGCGCTTCGGGATCTCCTTTCGGAGCGGGAATTCTTTGTATAATAGCTTCAAGTATTTCAGGTATACCGATACCCGTTTTTCCGCTTGCTTTGATTATATCGTCATGATCGCAACCCAGAAGATCCACAATCTGATCGGCAACCTCTTCCGGCTTTGCACTGTCGAGATCGACTTTATTTATGACCGGAATAATTTCCAAATCATTGTCGATAGCCATATAGAGGTTTGAAATTGTCTGAGCCTGAATGCCTTGCGAAGCGTCAACGATAAGGAGAGCGCCTTCACATGCCGCTATAGAGCGGGACACTTCATATGAAAAGTCAACGTGTCCCGGAGTGTCGATAAGATTAAGTACATAATGCTCGTTCTCATAAGAATAATCCATTTGGATAGCATGGCTTTTGATGGTAATACCACGTTCGCGCTCGAGATCCATATCGTCAAGCACCTGAGCCTGTAAATCTTTGGATTGTATAGTATTGGTATATTCGAGAAGACGGTCGGCAAGAGTACTTTTGCCATGGTCTATGTGGGCAATAATGCAGAAATTACGTATATTTTTCATCTTTAATATTTCTTGGCGCAAAGTTACGCAAAATTCCACTCTTGACAAACTATGAAGGATGTAGGGCGTTTCGGGTAAAATTGCTAACTTTGTTGAAACTTAATTATTATGAAGCAAAAAGTCCGTATCAGTTTATATTCTATAATAGTCACAATTGTAGCTATCTCCTTGTACGTCTTTGTTATAGTAAAATGTTTCGAAAAAGGAGAAATGTTGCCTTTCTGGATCGTCACATCAGCTATGATTTTGCTCGTGGTCAGTATGTTGATCTATATGCCTGTTTCTGTGAAAGCAAATGATGAAGCTTTAAAGGTGCGCCGGCCATTAAAAAGCAAGGTGATACCTATTTCTGAAATAGAGATGATTGAGAGGATTACTCCTACGATGAATGAAAGGAGACTCTTAGGTAGCGGAGGGTGGTTCGGCTATTGGGGTTGGTTCAGTGAGAGAGATTTAGGTAAATATTTTGCCTATTACGGGAAGTCCTCCGAATGCTTTTTCATCAGGTTGAAAAACGGCAGGCAATATATGCTTGGATGTAACAATCCGGACATGATGGTAGAACACTTGAAAGAGATCAAATCATCAATATCATGAATTGCCCTTAAGGTTTTAGCTCCGATTGTTAATATTTTCAGAAAAAATAACGATATTTGCAGAAGAATTAAAATTAACCAAAAGTCATAATATAATGAAAAAAAGTGCATTGCAGATAGCTCGTTCAGCTTATCAGCCAAAATTGCCGGTATCGCTCACCGGAGCAGTTAAAGCCGTAGAAGGCGCTCCCACTCAATCAGTTGATGATCAAGAAGAAATCCAAAAACTTTTCCCTAACACCTATGGACTTCCTGAACTTCATTTTGAAAAAAATCCGACTCCAACAGTAGGTAAACCGATCAATGTAGGTGTAATATTGTCGGGCGGTCAGGCTCCCGGCGGCCATAACGTAATATCAGGGTTATTCGACGGAATTAAAAAAATAAACAAAGAAAGCCGCCTTTATGGTTTTCTGATGGGTCCCGGTGGACTTGTAGACCACAAATACATCGAACTGACATCAGATATAATCGATGAATACCGCAACACAGGCGGTTTTGATATAATCGGATCAGGAAGAACCAAATTAGAGAAGAAAGAGCAGTTTGACAAAGGCTTGGAAATTCTGAAAGAGCTTAATATAACCGCTCTTGTTATAATCGGTGGTGACGACTCCAATACGAATGCCGCCATACTCGCCGAATATTACAAATCGATAGATGCCGGCGTTCAGGTGATCGGTTGCCCCAAAACAATCGACGGTGACCTTAAAAACCATGTGGTTGAGGCTTCATTCGGTTTTGATACGGCCACTAAAGTTTATTCCGAACTTATCGGTAATATTCAGCGCGACTGCTTCTCGGCAAAAAAATATTGGCATTTTATCAAGCTGATGGGTCGTTCGGCTTCTCATATCGCCCTCGAATGCGCTTTGCAGACGCAGCCTAATATCTGTATAATTTCCGAAGAGGTAGAAGCAAAAAATCAGACTCTCCAGGATGTTGTCGATTCAATCGCCAATGTAGTTGCTGAGAGAGCTAAATACGGATCGAATTTCGGTACGGTTCTCATTCCGGAAGGTCTTATTGAATTTATACCGGCTATGAAGAGTCTGATAGCTGAACTGAACGATTTGCTCGCACGTACTCCTGATTTCGCGTCTAGATCACAGGCAGAACAGCGTGAATTCCTCTCAAAGAATCTGACTTCGGCAAATGCAGAAGTGTTCTTGTCGCTGCCGGAAGGCGTAGCTCGTCAGCTCACTCTCGACAGAGATCCTCATGGAAACGTTCAGGTTTCGTTGATTGAAACGGAAAAACTGTTGAGTGAAATGGTAGGACGCAAACTCAAAGAAATGAAAGAAAACGGTGAATATGACGGTAAATTCTCACCTCTCCATCATTTCTTCGGCTATGAAGGTCGTTGCGCAGCTCCGTCAAACTTTGATGCCGACTATTGTTATGCATTAGGTTATAACGCAGCGTGTCTTATCAATGCGGGCGTTACCGGCTATATCTCCAGTCTCAGAAATCTGACTAAGCCTTCAGTTCAGTGGTTGGCCGGTGGTGTTCCTATCACAATGATGTTCAATATGGAGCGTCGTCATGGTGAAATGAAACCGGTGATACAGAAAGCGTTGGTACGTCTTGATGGTAAGCCCTTCGAGCGTTTTGCGATGAAGCGTGACGATTGGGCCATCAATACACAATATGTTTTCCCCGGCCCGATTCAGTATTTCGGCCCGACAGAAGTGTGCGATCAGCCAACACTCACTCTCCAATACGAACATTTGGAAAAATAAGCTTGAAATATTTATAAACGATAAATATCTATTTATACCTCATCATGGCAGAAAAAAAAGAAAAATTGTTTGATCAGTTTCCACCCGTTTCAACTCAGGAATGGAAAGCAAAAGTCGAAGCTGACTTAAAAGGAGCTCCTTTTGACAAAAAACTGGTCTGGCGTACGAATGAAGGTTTTGATGTTCAACCGATGTATCGTGCGGAAGATATCGAAAATCTAAGTACCTTAAATTCACTTCCCGGCGAATATCCTTTCGTTAGAGGGACAAAAACCGACAATGACTGGTTTACACGTCAGGAAATTCTTGCCGATTCCGCTGAAGAGGCAAATGCTAAAGCTCTTGATGTTCTGACTAAAGGTGTGACTTCGCTCGGTTTCAAAGTGACAGAACTGACTGACGAAACTTTGGCAGTTATGCTAAAAGATATCGACTTGGAGAAAGTAGAGGTTAACTTTACTTGCTGTCCGCGTCATGCCGTTGAATTAGCAGAGAAATTAGTTGCTTACCTCAAGCAAAACGGCAAAGAAGCTCAGTTCAAGGGCTCGATCGACTTCAATCCGTTCAGAAAGCCGCTTCTTCATGGCGTTCCCTTCCCGGGTGACATCGCTGAAATAGCTAAGAAGCTTCTTGAAGTAGTGAAACCTGTAAAAAATCTGAAGGTTCTGTCAGTAGACAGCGTGATGCTGAGCGATGCAGGCGCTTACATCTTCCAGGAACTCGGTTATGCGTTGTCATGGGGAGCCCAGTGGCTTACGATGATGACTGACGCCGGTCTTGATGCATCCGAAATTGCTGAAAGAATCAAGTTCAATATGGGCGTTTCGAGCAACTACTTCATGGAACTTGCCAAATTTAGAGCAGCGAGAATGTTGTGGGCACAAATCGTAAGACAGTACACTGACAACAATGACGCTTGCAAGATGAGTGTACACGCCATAACATCAAAGTTCAATCAGACGATTTATGACGCACATGTCAATCTGCTCCGCAGCCAGACAGAATGTATGTCGGCCGCTCTTGCAGGGGTAGATTCGATTACCGTTGTGCCTTTCGACACCCCTTATGAAAAACCGGATGATTTCTCGGAAAGAATAGCTCGCAATCAGCAGTTCCTTCTCAAGGAAGAAAGTCACTTGGATAAAGTAGTTGACCCTGCCGGAGGTAGCTATTATGTAGAGACCCTGACGGTTTCGATAGCTCACGAGGCGTGGAAACTGTTCCTCGAAGTTGAGGATAATGGCGGCTTCCTTCAGGAAGTGAATAACGGTGAAATCCAAAAGGTAATCAAAGCTACATCAGAAAAACGTCATACAGATGTGGCTCGCCGCAAGGAGATCCTGCTTGGAACGAATCAGTATCCGAATATCAACGAGTTTGCAGCCCCGAAAATCAAAACGAATGGATGTTCGTGCGGTTGTGCTCATAAGTCGGAAGGTGACAACGCTGAAAACGCTCTTCCTACAACAAGAGCGGCAAGCGATTTTGAAGCTCTCCGTCTTGCCACCGAGGCAGCTGCGAAAAGACCGAAAGTGTTCATGCTAACTATCGGCAATCTCGCAATGCGTCTGGCAAGGGCACAGTTCTCGACCAATTTCTTCGGTTGTGCAGGCTATGAAATAATCGATAATCTTGGTTTCGATACAGTTGAACAGGGTGTCGATGCAGCGATGGAAAAAGGCGCGGATGTAGTTGTACTTTGTTCAAGCGACGACGAATACGCCGAACTCGCTCCGAAAGCGTTCAAATATCTTGACGGCCGTGCCGAATTTGTAGTAGCTGGCGCTCCAGCTTGTAGCGACGACCTGAAGGCTGTCGGTATAACCAATTTCATCAATGTCCGCAGCAACGTGCTCGATACATTGAAAGCCTTTAACGAAAAGTTGTTGAAATAATTCTTTCATCCTAATATCAAGTAATTATGAAACCTGATTTCAAAAAAATAAATATTGATACCGACGCATTCTCAGCTCACAAAGCCGAAAATGCCAATGTAAAGGGTGAAGAATGGCTCACCCCTGAACTGATTCCCGTAAAACCTATTTACACAAAGGACGACCTTGAAGGAATGGAACATCTGAATTATGTTTCGGGTATTCCTCCTTTCCTCCGCGGCCCGTACAGTGCTATGTACCCGTTGCGTCCCTGGACAATCCGTCAGTATGCAGGATTCTCGACAGCAGCAGAGTCGAACGCATTCTACCGTCGTAATCTTGCCGCAGGTCAGAAAGGTCTGTCAGTGGCATTCGATCTTGCCACTCACAGAGGTTATGACGCCGACCATGAAAGAGTGGTAGGCGACGTTGGTAAAGCCGGCGTTTCTATCTGCTCGCTCGACGATATGAAAGTGCTTTTCGACGGCATACCTTTGAACAAGATGTCAGTGTCGATGACTATGAACGGTGCTGTTCTTCCTGTTCTGGCTTTCTATATCAATGCCGGACTGGAGCAGGGTGCGAAACTTGAAGAGATGGCCGGAACTATTCAGAACGACATTCTTAAGGAATTCATGGTGCGTAATACCTACATTTATCCGCCTGAATTCTCGATGCGTATCATCGCCGATATCTTCGAATATACCTCGCAGAACATGCCTAAGTTCAACTCAATTTCAATCTCAGGTTACCACATGCAGGAAGCAGGTGCTACTTGTGACATCGAGTTGGCTTACACACTCGCCGACGGTCTTGAATATCTCCGCGCCGGTGTTAATGCAGGCATGGATATCGACTCGTTCGCTCCGCGTCTCTCTTTCTTCTGGGCTATCGGCATGAATTTCTTCATGGAAATTGCAAAGATGAGAGCTGCGCGTATGCTTTGGGCTAAGATCGTGTCACAGTTCAATCCTAAAAATCCGAAATCGCTTGCATTGCGCACCCACTCCCAGACTTCCGGATGGTCGCTCACCGAACAGGATCCGTTCAACAACGTGGGACGTACATGTATCGAAGCTATGGGAGCAGCACTCGGACACACTCAGTCGCTCCACACCAACGCGCTCGACGAAGCTATCGCACTTCCGACTGACTTCTCTGCACGTATAGCACGTAACACTCAGATCTACATTCAGGAAGAAACGATGGTCACCAAGCAGGTTGACCCGTGGGCAGGTTCGTACTACGTTGAGTCACTCACTCAGGAGATCGCTCACCGTGCTTGGGAACACATCCAGGAAATCGAAAAACTAGGCGGTATGGCCAAAGCAATCGAAACAGGACTCCCCAAACTGCGTATCGAAGAAGCTGCTGCCCGCACTCAGGCGCGCATCGACAGCGGACGTCAGACAATTGTCGGCATCAACAAATATCGTCTTGATCATGAAGATCCGATCGATATCCTTGAAATCGACAATACCGAAGTGCGCAAGGAGCAGATCGAACGTCTCAACGAAGTAAAAGCTCACCGTGACGAAGCAAAGGTGAAAGAAGCTCTCAAAGCCATCACTGAATGTGTTCGCACAGGCGAAGGCAATTTGCTCGACCTGGCTGTCAAAGCTGCCGGTTTGCGTGCTACACTCGGTGAGATTTCCGATGCTTGTGAAGATGTTGTAGGTAGATATAAAGCTGTAATTAGAACTATTTCAGGCGTGTACTCAAACGAAACAAAACAGGATCCTGACTTTGTTAAAGCTCAGAAGATGTGTGAAGACTTCGCAAAACGCGAAGGCCGTCAGCCTCGTATCATGATTGCGAAAATGGGACAGGATGGTCACGACCGTGGCGCGAAAGTAGTAGCTACCGGTTATGCCGACTGCGGATTCGACGTCGACATGGGTCCGTTGTTCCAGACTCCGGCCGAAGCTGCCCGTCAGGCTGTAGAAAACGATGTTCATATCCTTGGAGTAAGCTCTTTGGCCGCCGGTCACAAGACCCTCGTACCCCAGGTGATCGAAGAACTCAAAAAGCTCGGCCGCGAGGATATACTCGTTACTGCAGGCGGTGTAATCCCGGCTCAGGACTATGATTTCCTCTACAAGGCCGGCGTTGCCGCTATCTTCGGCCCCGGTACACGTATCCCCGAAAGTGCTATCAAGATGATAGAACTTCTCGAAGCTGAATGATTCGTTTAACCGATAATGATGGGATGCGGTGTCTCGGCATCGTATCCCATCTTTTTTTCAATGGAAAAGATTCTGATTAAAAACATGGTCTGCCGGCATTGCGTGGAGTCGGTCAGAAATATCCTGGAGCACAGTTTGTCGCTTCCTTTCGAGTCGGTGGAGTTGGGTGTTATAAACCTATCGCGGCCATTGTCTCCTTCCGAACAGCAATCGTTGGCCGCCCTCCTGCAGGAAGAAGGTTTTGAAATAATTGAAAAAAGGGAAGCGGAGATTGTCGAGCGGATCAAACGAAAACTTATCGACGACATCCGTCGCGATTACAACCCCTCCGAATCCTTACCCTCCCGACTCTCCCATCTCAATATGTCATACACCACCCTGAGCCGTATGTTTTCCGAAATAGAAGGCAGATCTATAGAAAACTATTTCATGAATCTGAGAATCGAGAGAGTGAAGGAGCTTATCAAATATGAACAGAAATCATTGTCGGAGATAGCCGACCTTACGGGATTCTCATCGGCGGCCCATCTTTCGAGGCAATTCAAGGCATTTACCGGCCTGACACCGTCCGAATTCAAATCGCTTGGCTCGCGCCGCTCCCTCGCCGACATCTGAACCGAAGTTATGATATTGAGGACGTGGAACGATTGATATTTTCTCAAAAGGAATCTGCTTATAAAGAAAATTTAAAAACAGATAAACAAATTGTATTTAAATATTCTACACTATCAGCAGAATGACTTCTATATGTCCTTATGATATATTGAGTGTAAGAAAGCTTCAGACGAGCGGGAACCCGATTCCTCAATCAACTTAACTCCATTAACTCACTCGTCTATTTATATCTCCTCGGTTTTAATATTATCAAGGATATAATCAGGAGAAGTTTCCATTTTTATGAAGGCAAACAATTTCTTGCCTAAGTCTTTCAATGATGCTCCAAGATGATATATTTCGTTATCTATTATAAGAAAACGGTCATGTATGTTCCTTACTTTTTTTACTTCAATGGCCGGATATTGTTGATTATGCCTTTCAATATCCAGTGTTAATTGTGGATTAATTTTCCCGGTATATATTATGGCTTCAACACCTTCTCCTCGGTTATCCAATTGGGTTAGAACGGTGTTGTCTATGTAATTATCAATCAGAATCACCTTCTCTTTTGCTTCTTTTATGAGATTAGTGGCAAAATTATGGGCATCCCATATCTGACCGTCAAAGATTATGACCTCCTTTGGCCTGATGGAAGAATTGATAACAAAATCAACCTTATCTGTAAGATTATCTATTTGTTTTTGTTGGAGATGAAAACGATGGTTTATTCTATTCTCTAAATCAAGATACCTTTGATTTACACTATAACCCGTTAAAAGATATTCTTTAAGCACCTTATTAGCCCATTGTCTGAACTGGGTACCCCTTATTGATTTTACTCTATAGCCAACGGAGATGATAACATCCAAACTGTAGTATTCTGTTTCTATATTTTGAGTAAAACCAGTCCTTCTTCCATAATCCTTGGTGTGTGCAAATTTTGCACACACCAAGGATTCTTCTAATTCTCCTTCTTTGAATATATTATTAATATGTCGACCTATTACAGTTCTATCTCTTTGAAACAGATCTGCCATTTGTTGTCTATTAAGCCAAACGGTTTCGTTCTCTATTCTCACTTCAAGCGAGAAAGAAGAATCCGGCTGGTATATTATTATTTCATTCTCTTTTGCCATATCTTTTGCAAATTTACAATTTTCAATTAGATAAAAGATAAAGCAAAGAGATTATCTTTCCCTATAATTGGCTATTTGCATAATAGCCGTCCTTTTGATTGTTTATGACTTTTTTTACTTGTCTACGTTTTGGTAGATGAGGGTTATGCCGTCCCAGCCGGAGCGAGTAAAGCCATTCGGGATAGATGAATTGTCGAACCAAGCCTTAACTACAAACTCTCCGTTCTCACCCGGATTATTAAAACACTCAAACCAGTACAATTCCCTGTTATTACTTATATTAATTGAAGAGAGGTTGTTAAAGGAGCAGTAGAGGGCTATCAATTGTGTATTATTCGACACATCAATTGATAATAGGTTGTTATAGTTGCATTCGAGATCTCTTAGATATATGTTGTTCGAAATATCGAGTGATGATAGGTTGTTATTGGAGCACCAAAGGTAGATCAACTTTGTGTTGTTTGACATATCGAGTGAAGGGAGATTATTATAGTTGCATTCGAGAAATGTCAGCCGTGTGTTGTTTGACATATCGAGTGACGAGATGTTGTTATAGTTGCATCTGAGTCCATTCAGGGCGGTATTGTTTGACACATCGAGTGAAGATAAGTTATTATTGGAGCAATTGAGCCCATCCAGGGCGGTATTGTTTGACACATCGAGTGAAGATAAGTTATTATTGGAGCAAGAGAGTCCTTTCAGGGCGGTATTGTTTGACACATCGAGTGAAGATAAGTTATTATTGAAGCAAGAGAGTTCTATCAGGGCGATATTGTTAGTGACATCAAGAGAAGTGAGGCTACTCCCGTAACAAAAGAGTTCAGTAAGTGCCGTATTTTTAGAGACATCAAGAGAAGTTAAGGCGTTGCTGCTACACCATAAGGATTCCAAACTTGTATTATTTGATATATCAGGAGAGTTAATAGAATTATAAGCACAATACAATAATTTAAGGTTAATGTTATTGGAAACGTCAAGTGAAGTCAGGGAATTATAGGTGCAATGAAGTTCTGTCAGCTGTATGTTGTTCGATACATCAAGGGAGGAGAGTGAATTCAGATCACATGCGAGGTATGTTAGTGCGGTGTTGTCCGACACGTCAAGTGAAGTCAGGGAATTATAGGTGCAATGAAGGTATGTTAGTGCGGTGTTGTTCGACACATCAAGGGAGGAGAGTGAATTCAGATCACATGCGAGGTATGTTAGTGCAATGTTGTTCGACACATCAAGGGAGGAGAGTGAATTCAGATCACAATCAAGATAGGTCAGAGCAGTATTTTGGGATAAGTCAATTTCAGAAATCTGATTAGCATAACATTCAAGTTTCTCTAATGACTCAAAATATTTCAATCCACGTAATGATTTTATAGTACCCTCTGTAATATAATTCCCCTCATTATCTTGATAATAATTACCGCTGACATCGATTTTGGTAATATCTTTAACATCGGAGGGGGTAACTGTGAGAGCATTTTTTATGTATCCTCGCTCCTGCAAGATTTGGGCGAACACGGGGTCTATCCATTCTTCGCCAACCGGCTCGGGTTCGGGCATCGGGCCGTCATCTTTTGAACATCCTGCAAATAGGAGCGCGGATAAACTAAGGGCAAAAAATAATTTTTTCATCTGAAATATCATTTAAAAAAAGTAATAATTAATATGTTATTGAGCTTGATTTTATTTGTCGACGTTTTGATATATGAGTTCAACACCCTCCCAACCTGTGTCGGTGAAACCATTCGGAATTGAAGAGTTGTCAAACCACGCCTTAACAACAAACTCCCCGTTCTCACCTGGATTATCATGACAGGAAAAATAATTCAAATTTCTGTTATGGCTAATGTCTATCGTCGAGAGATTATTGCCAAAGCACTCAAGACGGGTCAGTTTGGTATTGTTAGACACGTCGAGCGAGGAGAGGTTGTTAAAGGGGAAATAGAGGACGCTCAGTTCTGTGTTTTTTGAAATATCTAGCTCCGAAAGGTTGTTATAGTAGCTCCAGAGGTAAATCAGTTTGGTGTTATTTGACACGTCGAGCGAGGAGAGGTTGTTAGAGTAGCAATAAAGCCTGGTCAGTTCTGTGTTTTTCGAAACGTCGAGTGACGAGAGGTTGTTATAGCCGCAATAAAGCTCGGTCAGTTCGGTGTTATTCGAAACGTCGAGCGCCGAGAGGTTGTTAGAGCCGCAATAAAGCTCGGTCAGTTCGGTGTTGTTTGACACGTCGAGCGAAGAGAGGTTGTTAGAGCTGCATTCAAGGCTTGTCAGTTCGGTGTTATTCGACACGTCGAGCGCCGAGAGGTTGTTAGAAGAGCACCTAAGGTAGGTCAGTTTGGTGTTGTTTGACACGTCGAGCGCCGAGAGGTTGTTAGAGCCGCAATAAAGCTCGGTCAGTTCGGTGTTATTCGAAACGTCGAGCGCCGAGAGGTTGTTAGAGTCGCAATAAAGGAAGGTCAGTTTGGTGTTATTTGACACGACGAGTGACGAGAGGTTGTTATAGGCGCAATAAAGCTTGGTCAGTTCGGTGTTGTTTGACACGTCGAGCGAAGAGAGGTTGTTAGAGCTGCATTCAAGGCTTGTCAGTTCGGTGTTATTCGACACGTCGAGCGACGAGAGGTTGTTCCTATCGCACCAAAGTCTGGTCAGTTTGGTGTTTTTCGAAACGTCGAGCGAGGAGAGGTTGTTATAGTCGCAATCAAGACGGGTCAGCTGTGTGTTTTTGGATGCATTTAACTCCGAAATCTGATTATAACTACAGTCAAGGGTCTCCAATGATTCAAAATATTCCAATCCGCGGACTGACTTTATCGGACCGGTACTAATAACAATTTCATCCTCAAACTTCCAATCTCCTGTGACATTTATGTATGTGAGATCCTTTACATCCGATGGTGTGACTGTTAGAGCATTCTCGATATAACCCTTTTCCTGCAGAACTTGAGCGAATATGGGATCAATCCATTCGTCGCCAACCGGTTCGGGCATCGGGCCGTCATCTTTTGAACATCCTGCAAACAACAGTGCTGATAAACTAAGGGCAAAAAATAATTTTTTCATGTTAGATGATTTTTGTGCCCTATAGATTCTTCCGATTCAGGCTGTTAATATAAAAAAAGCGCGGGAATCTGACTCATTGCCGTCCTATTTACCGAGGCTTCTCGCATTGCCCTTTTAAGTTCAGACGACAACGACGAAGCCCCACGCAAATATGATGCCCACGGATAGGCATAGTGTATGCCTACGAGCGGATAAATCATATCTACAGGCGTTCCCCGTTGCTCAGTCCTTGATAATCAAATAGAAATTTTGCGAGAATTTCAGTAAATCAAGAACTCAGCGCAAAGTACGCTTTATTGCCCCTCCCTTCTACCCTTTCAGACAGGGCTTCGTGGAGGATTCGAGTGCAAATTTAATTATTTTGGAACGCTCTCCAAAGCGGAAAGCCAGTTATTTTACGAATAGAGGATAACTCTATCCATTTCTCCGGAAGAGAAGTGAAAACTTTAATAATTAAGCCCGTAAAAATATGAAGTATAGACGGATGCCACTAAAGGATAATCGAAAAGGTCATTGTTTCGATTGGATGTAGGGGAGTAGCGTTTCGTTGAATACGGGGATAGAGATAATGCGGTAATGATAATTGTATGTAGAGTTGAAACGGTCGCTGTGATGCATGGTGAATTTGCCCGTTTTTAATTTTTCGTCGATTAGCTGACGATCTGTTTCTTCATTCGGGAAAGAATAACCACCGGCAGAAATTACGCTATCCACCTTAAGCCATCTTTTGATCCATTCGGCCGAATCGGGCATTTCGACACGCTGCAGACTATTGACAAACGCATTGAAAAAAAGATCCTCGGGAACAATACTGTCCTTAATGAGCTTCATGTTGACGCGGATGAAGTTCTCGCCCGTACCGGTAAGTTCGGTAACAGGTCCTTCCCAAAGTGACGTGTCGGCCAATTCATAACGCAAATATTGTCGGGCTGAAACTGTATCCCCCAATATGTGACCCGGGCCGAAAGCATCCTGATAAAAAGATTTGTATAGATCGGCGAGTTGTCCTGCGGGATAATCAGACACGAAGAGGGCTACAGCCGAATCAATGTCTGCGCCCTGTTGGTCATTAGAGATTCCGGTGGTATTGCTGTTTCTGCAAGAGGCGAAAATTATGACGGTTATCACAATTAAGAAACTGTTTTTCATATCAAGAAATGGCAATTATGTAGCTTTGTTTATCGGCGTTGATGACTTTGGAGTTCAAGCCGTAAGATCTGAGGTAATCGCAGAGTTTGTCGGCCGGGGGCAGAAAATCGCTGTCGGAATGGCGTTCCCTATGAATAGAGTTGATGAATTCTTCATCAGTGGGAAAAGCGATGATTATGGATCCTCCCTGCTTTAAATTGACGGCTTTCAGCCACTTGATCGTGTCGACGGGAGTATGGAGATGAGGATAGACGCTATACAGGAAAATTTTGTCAAATTTTCCGTCAATATTATCATTTTCAAAATCAAGATTCAGAAATATAGGCTTTGGACGGATTCCGGCAAACTTTCTCACTGCGATATCAAGCATTCCGGATGAATAATCTACTGCAGTTATCTTGCCTCTTTCGCCTATTCTTTCCGCCAAATATGGTAGCAGAACTCCCGTCCCTGTACCGAGATCAAGGATACTTTCATCAGATTTTATATCACAAAAATCAAGTATATAATTTATTCTTTCGGGGGTGGACAATATCTCGTTATCGTCCCATGTCGGGGCAAGTTTATCGAAAAAAGCTCTTTCGTCCATTCGTTTCCGTTTAAATTTTCCGTTTAAATCAGCTGCAAAGATAAATATTTTTTAAAAATATTTTTAAGATAAAATAAAATATATAATTTTGGCGAAATTATTCATTTTGTATTTAAATAAAACTATTTATTATGAGGCGTTGGAATATATTGTTATCGTTCACTCTTCTTTTATCAGGCGTTGTCACCGCGCAGGAATACAAAGATACTCTTCAATTAAGGGAAGTCACAGTCAGCGCTCCGGCTAAAACTAAAGTCGAGCTGACGCCGCTAACCGTGAGCATTGTCAATGAATCAACGATACAGGAAAGCACACAGTCTTCCTTACTTCCGGTATTGCAAAATCATATACCCGGATTTTTCGTCAGCGAGAGAGGTTTCGCAGGTTATGGCGTGTCGGGAGGCGCAGCGGGTTCGGTAAGTATCCGCGGTGTAGGACAGGGGAACAAGATTCTTTTCATGATAGACGGTATGCCCCAGTTCGCGGGCATTTTCGGTCACGCATTACCGGATACGTACGTGGCTAACGGCGTAGATCATGTAGAGGTCGTAAGAGGACCGTCCTCTCTACTTTACGGATCGAACGCGATGGGCGGTTCGGTTAATATCATCACCAAAAGCGCAAATAAGGACGGAGTAAAAGGACGGGCAAGAGCTATGTTCGGTTCATTTTCTACCCAAAAGTTCAACACGTCAGTGTCATTTAAAAAAGGGAAATTCGGATTTACAGCTGCAGGACAACTCGACAGGAGCAACGGTTACCGCGCCAATTCAGAATTTTGGCTTGCCAACGAATACATACAGTCACATTATGAGTTTAACAATAACTGGAATGTCGGAGCAAATCTCGATATGACCCAGACTAAGGCAAATAATCCGGGGACGATTCAAGAACCGCTGATAGAAATGTGGACGCGACTTTTCCGCGGAACATCTTCCGTGTATGTGCACAACAACTATAACCGATTAAACGGCGGAATACAAGCGTATATAAATTGGGGCTCCAACCATGTGGACGACGGACACGCCCCGAATGCAGATCCGAGGAACTATATATTTAGGTCGACCGATTATAATATGGGTGTAACGGCATTCGAAACGATAAAGCCCTGGGTAGGTAACGATCTGTCGGTCGGTCTTGATTTCGTCCATTGGGGAGGTCACAGTTGGAATGTTTTAAAAGAAAACGGAGAGGAGACAGGTACGTTCCGCAATCACGAGAATGAGTTCGCAGCCTATCTTATGACTCAGCAGTCGCTGTTCGCCGATATATTGTCGCTTAACGCCGGTGTCAGGCTTCAACATTCATCGCAATATGGAAATGAATGGATCCCTCAAGCAGGCTTTGTCTTGAAACCGGTCAACACTTCATCGATTAAATTCTCTTTCGGAAAAGGTTTTCGTGCGCCCAATCTGCGGGAACTGTATCTTTACGCTCCGGCAAATCCCGATCTTAAACCGGAATATCTTTATAACTATGAACTGGAATACAGACAATATTTGCTCTCTAATAAATTGAACTTCGGTATCAGTCTCTATTTTATAGATGGTAAAGACATGATTCAGACGCAAATGATAGACGGCCGACCAAAAAATATGAATACGGGAAAATTCCACAATAAAGGATTCGAATTGGATTTGAATTACCGGATAGACGCCAAATGGAACGTAACGGCCAATTATTCATATCTTCATACAGACGGAGAGATACTTTATGCTCCTAAAAATAAATTTTCGTTAATGCTCAATTTTAATCCCGGACATTGGAATTTTTCAGTTGAAAACAATGCGATATGGGGTTTATTGACCGGCGGTCCACTTAAGAGTAATTACGATCTTCTAAATCTGAGAGCGGGATATACCCTTACCACAAATCCTGTTGTCCCGATAACTTTTTTTGTTAAAGCTGACAATCTTACCAATAAACATTATGAAATACAATATGGTTGTCCCATGCCGGGAGCGACTATTTTAGGGGGAGTTGATTTCAGTTTTTGAAAATTAATAATATTACCTGTTATCAAAAAAGAGGGGTGTGTCGATCCTACACATCCCTCTTTTTGTTTGAACCAAATTCCCCTATAACTGATATGTCGATTTTGGAGATTGGGGAGTTAAAATTTGCTAAATAATGGAATAATTTAAAATAATTTTATTCCTTTGAGAATTAATTTTCAGTCTTATAGGGAACGTGGATTTTGACTGAATCTATAAATTTAACGAGAAGAAACATGAGAGGCAGTTTAAAAATAGTTTTCCTTCTATTCTTGATAACCAGCTCCTTGGCGTCCAACGCTGATATCATGAAAAAAGATGCATTTTTGGACAGCATACCAAAAGAATGGGAATATTCAAGCAAGTATAAGCAAGAGTTTCCAACAGACGACGATTGGTGGAAGATTTTCGGTGATGAGCTATTGGACTCTCTTATAGCGGAAGGCGAGGCCAATAATTTTAATCTTCTTCAAGCTGCAAGACGTATAGAAATGTCGAGGCAGGCTTTGAGAAAGGCGCGAAGTCCATATTATCCTCAATTTTCTTTAGATGCCGGTTGGAGCAAGTCACGCGAATCAGGATCGCTCTATAAAAGTAGAACCAATCCCACTACGATGTCTTATTTTTCCGCAGGCATAGACATGAGTTGGGAGATAGATGTTTTCGGGAAGATAAGATCGAATGTAAAG
Source organism: Paramuribaculum sp. (assembly GCA_022511125.1). Classification (GTDB taxonomy): domain Bacteria; phylum Bacteroidota; class Bacteroidia; order Bacteroidales; family Muribaculaceae; genus Paramuribaculum. Next base: position 8,609 of record JAFLSD010000011.1, on the reverse strand, counting down.
GAAGCTAAGGCAAACGTCAACGCGAGCAGAGCGGATTATGCGTCAGTAAGCATAAGTCTGTGCGCAGAGATTGCTTCATCTTATGTTCAATTGCGCATGCTTCAAGAAGAATTGTCGGTGAATGAAGAACATGTGAAATCGCAGGAGCAGGTGCTAAATATAACTGAAGCAAGATTTGAGACAGGACTGGCTTCAATGCTTGACGTGGCGCAGGCTAAAACAGTTTATTATTCAACTTTGGCCACCATATCTTCGCTCAAATCGCAAATAACAACAACGATCAATTCGATAGCGGTGCTTGTCGGTGAATATCCGGAAAATATGAGGGCGAGGCTTTCAGTCGCAAGACCCCAATTGGCACCAAACCAACCTGTGTATGTCGGTATCCCCATGGATCTAATACGGAGACGCCCGGACGTAGTCGAGGCGGAATATGAACTGGCATCCTATGCCGCAGCTTTAGGGGTAGCGAAAAAAGATTTTCTCCCGACCATTAGTCTGACAGGTTCGATAGGGACTTCAGCCCATAACATAAGTGACGTGGTGAAAAACAACAGTTTTACTTATTCGATAGCTCCTACTCTATCCTGGACGATATTCAGCGGTTTTGCAAGAAGTGCGGAAGTCGCTTCGGCAAAAGAGCAGATGCTCGCGGGTATCGATAACTACAATCTGACTCTTCTGACAGCAATAGAGGAAGTAGATAATGCTATGGCCACTTATTTTGAAGCGCAGGTTTATCAGAAACGCATAGAGGAGGTGCTGGTAAATGCCCAGCTTGCCTTCGATCTCGCTTTGGACAGATATAAACAAGGATTAGATGCATTTATCAACGTAGCGGATGCACAAATAACGTTGCTACAGTATGCAACAGAATTGGTAGAAGCGAAAGGAGATGCTCTGACCGCCTTGATTTCACTTTACAAAGCATTGGGCGGAGGCTGGAATATCGATAAATTATAAAGATAAATTTACCCTATTATGAGAGGTTTGCAATATAAAAACTTGAAAGTAACCGGTTTCGTACTTACAGTCGCAGTATTGATCGGCTGTTGCGGATGTAAGAAAGAAAAGAAATCGGACGATAGCTATGCGATGCCGATCGATGTAGCTGAAGTAGTGACAGATTCTATCGTGATTTATAAAGATTATCCCGGAACGCTGCGCTCGACAATGATAGTCGATATCGTGGGCCGGGTGAACGGTTATCTAAGGTCCCATAATTATACTTATGGCGACATGGTAAGACAGGGACAGGTGCTGTTCACAATTGAAGACACTCAATACAGAAACGCCGTAGAACAAGCACGGGCACAACTCGAGACTGCGAAATCGACTTGTGAATACAATACGAAACAGTATGAGGCGATGAAAAAAGCGTTTGAAAAAAACGCTGTGTCCGAAATGGAGGTTATCCAGGCGAAAAGTAATTATGAAGAGAGTCTTGCGTCCATTAAAAACGCGGAGGCGGCTCTGAAAACCGCTCAGATGAATCTAAGCTATTGTACAATAAAAGCACCGTTCACGGGAAGAGTATCAACGGCTACTATAACCGAAGGAGGCTATGTAGGGGGTGAAAATTCGCCGGTCACATTAGCTACGATCTATGACAATTCGGAGTTTTATGCTGATTTTTATGTTGACGACGCCTCATATCTGAGATTAAATTCAACCCAATCGGGAGCGTTCAAACTGGATTACGATTCGATACCCGTTAAATTTAACGAACCGTATCCTCATGTTTATAAAGGAGTTCTTTCATATATGGCACCCGATATCGATACGGGAACCGGTACGATGTTAATCAGAGTAAAGCTGACCAATAAACAGGACGAACTGAGAGATGGTATGTACACAACAATCTCTCTTCCGGCAGAAACCAAAAGGGATGCGATATTGATTAAAGACGCATCGATTGGCACAGATCAATTGGGCAAGTACGTCTATGTAGTGAATGATTCAAACAAAGTGGTATACACAACAATAAAAGTTGGAGATTTAGTGCATGATTCGTTGCGAGTGGTAAATTCGGGTTTAAAACCGGGCGACCGCTATGTCACCAAGGCTCTTCTTAAAGTGAAGAACGGTGAAGTTGTAAAACCGGTTTTAACGAAATAAATACGCCTCATGTTTTCGAAGTTTTTTATAGAACGACCAATATTCGCGATGGTGCTTGCCGTATTGATGATACTGGCCGGCATCCTGACCGTTATAACTTTGCCGATAGCCCAATATCCTGAAATCACGCCTCCCACGGTTCAGGTTTCTGCAAGTTATCCCGGCGCTAACGCTGCGACCGTTGCCAACACTATAGGCGTGCCTATCGAAGAACAGGTTAACGGTGTCGAAGGAATGATGTATATGAGTTCTTCGTCGGGCTCGGACGGTAGTTACAATCTGACGATTACTTTCGAACAAGGAACGGATCCCGACATAGCTGCGGTGAAAGTTCAAAACAAAGTATCGGAAGCGGAGGCTGTTCTGCCAACTGCGGTGAAAGAAGAAGGTATAACAGTCAGCTCCCGTTCGACCAATATCATCATGTTTATCGCTATAGAAGGCGACACGGCAAAATATGATGAGTTATATCTGACAAATTATGCAAAGCTAAGTATCGTCGATGAGCTTTCACGTTTAGAAGGGGTGGGAGAAGTGAATGCATTCGGCGCAGGCGAATATTCTATGCGAATCTGGCTTGATCCGGAAAAGATGCGCATCCGCGATCTTACTCCGGCTGATGTCATAGCTGCCGTGCAGTCGCAAAATATGGAAGTGTCGGCCGGTAGCGTAGGTAGTATGCCTTCGCCGGCTAATGATGCTTTTGAATTTACGTTAACCACAGAAGGAAGACTGACTACCCCGCAAGAATTCGGCGACATAGTGATAAAGACAAGTGACAACGGTCAGCTCTTGAGATTGAAAGATGTGGCAAGAATAGACTTAGGTAGCGAAAGTTACGGGGGTAGTGCTTTGGTCGACGGGCGCGGAGCCGGACTTTTAGGTATCTATCAGCGTCCCGGTGCAAACGCTTTGGATGTCGCTGAAAGAGTAAAGGAAAAGATGGCTGACCTGGAAGAGTATTTCCCGGAAGGAGTGCATTATCGTGTGCTGATGAACACGACCGAGTTTGTAAAGTCTTCTATCAGCGATGTGATGGTTACTTTTGTGGAGACGACTTTGATCGTGATGCTCGTAATTCTTCTGTTCTTGCAGAATTGGCGCGCGGTAATCATACCTATGCTGACAATTCCAGTTTCTTTAATAGCTACTTTCGCAGTAATGAAACTGTTGGGTTTCTCTTTGAACACCCTCACTCTCTTCGGTCTCGTTTTAGCCATAGCGATAGTCGTGGACGATGCTATAGTGGTGGTTGAGGATTGTTCCCGCCTGGTAGACCAAGGAAAGTTAAATGCACGTGAAGCAGCCGAAAAGGCCATGAAGGAACTTACGGGGCCGATAGTAGGCGAAGTCCTTGTTTTGCTGTCAGTCTTTATCCCGACAGCGTTCATAAGCGGCATTACCGGTGAACTATATAAGCAATTCGCTCTGACTATAGCTGTTTCGACGGCGTTTTCCGGTTTCAATGCATTGACGTTCACTCCTGCGATGTGCGCACTTTTCTTAAAACCGAAAAAGCAAAGCAATTTCTTTATCTACAGTTGGTTCAATAAGGGATTTGGCGCAACATTGTCGGCATATATGAAAATCGTAGGGGAGTTCCTCAAACGGCCTGCCGTAGCTTTATGCGTTTATTTTCTGATATGCGGAGCTGCGTTCTACGGCTTTATCAAAATGCCTTCGTCGTATGTGCCGCCTGAAGATATGGGTTACTTCATGGGATCCGTTCAATTACCGACAGGGGCTTCATTAGACAGGACTGAAAAGGTGCTGAAAGAAATCGAGAAAAGGGTATCTCAATTTCCTGAGGTGGAAAATGTGATGGAGATATCGGGATTTTCATTTATGGCAGGGGGCAACGGAAGTAATTTAGGATCGCTGTTCGTCACTTTGAAGCCATGGAAAGACCGTAAGAGCAAGGATGAGAGCGTAGAAGCCGTGATAAAGAAATTCGACGAGGCTTGCGCCGACATCCAGGAAGCTATAATTTTCGCTTTGAATCCTCCTGCTATTCCTGGTTTGGGTCTGACAGCAGGTCTGGAAATGAATTTGCTGGATATCAATAATCTGGGAGCAGCGAGAATGATGGAAGCGTTGGAGAGTATAGAACAAGCAGCCAAAAAGAGCGATAAAATCGCGTCTGTAACTTCACTATATGAAGGTGAAGTGCCCCAGTATATGCTCCAGATCGACAGGAATAAGGTGAAACTGTACAATCTGACGATGAGCGATGTGTTTTCAACTTTGTCTTCCTATATGGGAGGAAGTTTTATAAACGATTTCAATGAATTCGGAAGAGTCTATCAGGTTAATCTCTCAGGCGATGCAGCCTCAAGGGCGAGAATAGACGATATACCAAAATTGAGCGTCAGAAACAGCGAAGGCAACATGGTGCCGTTTTCTTCGTTCATGACTATTGAACCAACAATGGGAGAATCGTCGGTAAGCCGTTACAATATGTATCGAAGCGCATCGCTGACAGCGTCTGTGGCTAAGAATGTGAGTTCGTCGGAGGGAATAAAAGCGATGGAGGAAATCGTAGAGGAAGCATTAGGCGACGACTATGGCTATTCATGGACGGGTGAGGCCTATCAAGAGACAAAAGGCGGTGTAACGGTATCGATGGTTATCTTGTTTGCTGTCGTCATAACTCTTCTTGTTCTTGCAGCCCAATATGAAAGTCTGACAGATCCTGTGGCTGTTATAATCTCAATGCCGACGGCGATATTAGGCACCGTGATAGGTTGTGTGCTGATGAGCCAGAGCATAAGTATTTACACTCAGATCGGTATAATTCTGTTATTAGGACTTTCGGCGAAGAACGCTATTCTGATAGTGGAATACGCGGTTGATTTCAGACGAGGCGGTCTGGATATTCGGTCGAGTGCAGTGAATGCAGGCCGAGTCCGTTTCCGCCCGATAATGATGACGGCGTTTGCTTTCGTGTTCGGTGTGATGCCGATGCTTTTTGCGACCGGTGCAGGGGCAGCAAGCCGTATATCGTTGGGCACGGCGGTAGTTTTCGGTATGTTTATCAATGCTGTTGTCGGGACTTTGTTTGTGCCAAACTTCTGGGAGCTTCTGGAACGTTTCCGCGAAAAACATTTGGAATCATTTCTTTCTACTCCTACCACAGCATTGCCTCCGGTTACAAAGCATGAGGAAAATGGGTGGGATACACCTGACGACGTGTAATGGCAAGCAAAGCGGCTAAAGAAATCACAGCGAGACTTAAAAACGCAGGCTCAAAAGAGCAGGCCAAGGTGTTGAGTCGATTTTTCAAATGCGCTCCAGGGTGCTACGGTGAAGGAGATAAGTTTCTGGGTGTAAAAGTGCCGGTAACTCGCTCGATGGTTAAAGAAGCGTTGCCATGTATGACCCTTACTGATGTGAGGGAACTACTCGCTTCCGAATGGCATGAAGTCAGATTGGCCGGATTTCTGACTTTAGTTGAATTTTACAGAAAAGCAGAGAAAAGAAAAGAAGAGAAATCATGTGAGGAAATAACCGACTTTTATTTAGATAGTCTCGAGAAGTGTAACAACTGGGATTTAGTTGATCTGAGTGCGCCTCACATCCTTGGAAAGCAAGCTTTGATTGATGAAAGGGCTTTATGTAAGATCTACAATCTGTCGGATGACAGTCGATTATGGCACAGACGGGTAGGAGTCGTGGCAACAATGACTCTGATAAAGAACGGGCGGTGTGATATAATCTATGAGATAGCTCCCCGGCAGTTCGAATATCAGCATGATCTGATAAGAAAGGCTACCGGATGGATGTTGAGGGAAGCGGGAAAGATTGATAAAGAGAAATTAATTCAGTTTCTTGAAGAAAATGAAAAAATTATGCCGAGAACGACCTATCGATACGCGACTGAAATTATAAATCGAAAGGCCGTGGATTAAACTTTTCGGCAGTGAGAATCGTTTAAATAAAAAATAACCATAAAATTTAAAACATGATGAAAGGAAATGGAAAAAATAATGTCAGCGCATGGATAGTAATTGGTGTGATAGTGCTGATAGTTTTGCTGATAGTCTGGTTGACAATCGCAGATTTTTGGGGTGACACAGATGTAGCAGCATTTAACACGATAGAACCCGCAACAAATCTTTTAAAAAACATATTGTCATGATGCCTGAAACAATAGATTTTTCCAACTGGATAGTCTGGGGTGCAATAGGCATAATCGGCGGTTATATGACTGGTCGGTTGCTCAGATCAGGAGGTCTATCAACATTTTGGAATGTGATTTTCGGAATTATCGGAGCCGTCGGTGGAGGATATGCATTCGTTATCTGGTTTGGAGAGAATTACTACGGTCAAACTATTTCATTGTTAGGCTCAGTGGCCGTATGTGCGATAGTTCTTTGGCTTCTGAATTTAATTTTTCCCAAAAAGAAGAACGAGGAAGATGATATTTAATCGAATTACGGATAAAAAAAGAGCGTGTCCATCAAAAGAAAGACACGCTCTTTTTTCACCATTATGAAAAGATCAATTTTTTGTTTTGAGACGACGCTCTTTGATACGAGCTTTCTTACCGGTGAGCTTGCGTAGATAATAAAGTTTAGCTCTGCGCACTTTACCGTATTTGTTGATAGTGATTGAGTCGATGAACGGTGAATTAATGGGGAAAATACGTTCAACTCCGATGTTATCGCTAATTTTGCGAACCGTGAAACGTTTGTTGTCTTCATCGCCGGTGATACGAATAACCACACCTCTGTACTGCTGAATACGCTCTTTGTTACCTTCCTTAATGCGATAAGCTACAGTGATAGTGTCGCCAGGCTGGAAATCGGGATGAGTTTTGCCGGTAGCGTAAGCTTCTTCGACAACTTTAATCAGATCCATTTTTACTTAAAAATTAAAATGTTAGTACTAACTGCAATATAGCTAAGCTGCAAATCTTGCCAGAGATTGCAAAATTCGAGTGCAAAAGTAGGCAATTTATGACGAAGTAGCAAGAGTATGAGTCATTTTTTTGTAAGATTTTGTAATTTTGTAGTTGAAAGATAACAAAGTCGTGTAAGTTATTGAGAGATAGAAATAAGGCTTGAAGGATAATCGCAATAGGTTACGATTTGGCTATATTCAGACTTCATTGCATTTCAGCCTTATGCGTATATCTAAAACTCATTATGCAAATTTATAACAAAATAATTACTCTGCCAAATGGATTCGTAGAGTTTATTTTGATTCCCCCGTTAAATAGCCTATAATTGGAATTCGGGAAAGTTTTTTTATCTGATAAGTCAAAAAACAGTCTTTCCTTTTCCGTCTTTGTCCGTGTATCCTCTACTTTGTGCAGTCTTTCTACTTTTCTATGCATAACTGGGATTCATCGTCAGACGCAAAGATATTTTCGGATCTTTACATTTCAGCAAGTTCGTGCAGCCTCGCCGTTTTGCAAAAATCTTCCTCTTCCCGTGTTAGTTGCAAGTGTATTTCCCACAAAAAAACTTGCCGATTCGAAATCTTCACCTTGTAAGCCTCCGAAAAAAAGCAACTAACGCAACGAAAAGACACATCAAAAAATGTCGAATTCACGAGGATAGAAACAGAACACCCTCCACTTAAGAAGCTGCATTAATTACAAACGAGATGGAACTAATGATTGACAACATCTTCTGCGCCTTTTCTGACATGGTAATCGAAACCAATTTCCAACTTGCGTGTACACGATACTCTTCGCCGCCGACGAACAAAGTTTGCGGCAAGGCCTTGAACGACTGCGGACGAGAGTCCTGCAGGACGACTACTTCGCCTACGGATATAGCGCATGCTACTTGTGGGCTAATCAACGTAAGCGAAGCAATCCCGACAGAATTTTTGAGCATCGGCTAATGATAGCAGAGTATTAACATTAATCAAATAACCTAGTGACAATGGAAAAGCATCTGAATAATAAAGTTAGAGATACTATGAGTATAAATAGTATAAGTACTACTCATATGGCTTTTTGCAACATTTGAGAAATTTGAAATGATTGGTGTTTGAAAGGACCGATGCAGAATGTAAAAATCGTATTAAATTTATTGACTCATTTGCTACTATTCAACTGACATTAGCAAAGCATTGAAATTCCAAACATCTTAACAACGCTCAAAAAATGAATCAATAAGCCAATCTCTCTTGTCTCAATTTTATTGACTATGAGCGACCTGATTCTGAATTTATATCAAACTTTGCAATATTGTATACCATGCTTATACTCCACTCAATTCATGATTTATTGTAGCATTCTGATGGTATAAATGATTTTACAAGCGTATTTAAGAATAAGATGTAGCTTTTTCTAATATTTTTTCTTTTTCTTTTATAAAGAATTGTTTCGCCTCTACTTTTTTATTTAGATTTATCTAACCGTTTGATTATGCTTAATTATCAGACTTTAGCTTTAAGCGAATTCCAAGCTTCCTTGTAAGCACCTACTCTGTATTCAAGGAATCCTTTTCCTGCAGCTGCAGTGTAGCCGAGTGCTT
>JAFLSD010000010.1 GCA_022511125.1 Paramuribaculum sp. | reverse complement strand
TTTTTTCAGTATTCCGAGTTCTATTAGATTGTTTATATTTAAAGCTTTTTCTTTGATATAGGTGAGAAATTTAGAAGAATCGGAAGGAGCATAGCCGATACCATTCTTATAGCAAAAATCCTCCGACCATCTACCGAAGATATACTTCTTCGCAAGATCAGTCTCCACATCCAATTCAAGACGCAAATTCTCGATATAGAATTTGTTTACTTGTTCTAATGTGATAAGGAGTGATTCTTTATGCCTACAAGCCTCTCTTTCTTCATCAGATTGTTCTGTCTCTGTTTTTTCTTTAGGGATATTATGATTTTTAGCAAGAAATTCTATTGCTTCTGCAAAAGAAAGGTTTTCTTTTTCCATAATGAAATGGATTGCATCGCCACCTCTGTTGCAACTGAAGCAATGATATAAGTTCTTCGACGGAGTAACCGAAAAGGATCCTGTCTTTTCACTATGGAAAGGACAGAGTCCCATAAGTGATGAGCCTTTCTTTTGGAGTTTGATATAAGGTTTTAGAACATCCTCTATGTTTAGATCTCTTACTCTCTCTATTGTCTTTTCACTTATCATGATTTTATAGCCTCATACCAACAGTTAATAATGGCTTGACCGGTATATCTTGATCTAAACCTATTCTTAGGATTAACAGGTTCTATAAAACCTTTTTGGCGAAAAAGTCTGAGTGTTTGATATGTAACACCTAACTCGTTACAAGCCCTTTTAGCTGAATAAATCCCATCCGGATTAATTTTAGGCACGAACTCTCTCATAATTAATTCATTTTGAATAATCAAAATAATCTTGTACTGTTCTTTGAAGTAAACGTAATTCGGATGTTTTATACTCCATTTTACCGGGACGTTTACAAGGTATAATTTTCCCTTGTTTGCGCCATCTTTCTACATTTCTTCTTCCAAACATTTCATAAGCTTTTCTTTGGCTTATATATTCAGGATCATCTTTATCTGATTTCAAGAGTTTAACAATTCTGGCTGAAAGATCATTCAGAAAAGTTTCATAGGGAATCATATGATCTAAAAATTGTAATAATGGCATATATAATTGAATATTACATAGTCCTTCTTACTTCTATTGTCTTTTCTTCTCTATTCATACGAGTAGAGAATTGTCTGTTATATATTGCTCCTAATTCAGAAGCTTGAGTTCTAACGCTCTTTAGTTGAAGAATTGGAAATTTGACTAAATCTCCTTCTTTCATAGCCATCAAAGTAGGCCTGATTTTAATTTTAGTTTCTTCCATAGTTGAAATTATTAACAAAAAATGTTGTTTGTTTAATATTTAATGTTTAACTTTGCATTACTATTAGATGGTTTTGAGGTCACAAAGTTAAACAAATATCGGCTATTATAAACCATTTAGTGTTTATTTTTAAGGTTTAATAACCGTTTAATGTTTAATATTTAATGTCTATAGACATTGGAATAAAAGAAATACACATCGGTCATGAGATCGATAAACGCCGAGAGCAATTAAAGATGTCAAAGTCTGAATTTGGGCGTTTAATTGGTGTACGTCAACAACATATAAACAAGTTATTGTTAAACGACTCAATAGAATCCTCAAAACTTGTGAAGATTAGCCATGTTCTAAACTGTAATTTCTTCGCTATGTTTTGTAATCTTCCAACTAATGTTTCTGCATGTCTATCTTCTATCTCAATGGGTAATGGTGATGCTCATAATATTATTGGAGATACAGGCATAGCATCACAAATGGAATTGCAGAAACAGATATTAGCTGACATGAATGAAAATAAGGAACTGTTGAAAGATCAGATAAAAATTTTAAAAGATCAAGTTCGTATTTTAGAATCCAATTTAAAAGATAAGGACGATATAATAGAACTTTATAAAAGAATTGAAAGAAAATAAATAATTATATGATACTACAAACAATTATCCCTAAAATATTTACCCCAATATAGCACTTCTACTGAAGTAAAGAGATATAAATCCATTTCCTGGTTTAAAGATTTTTAGAAAATGGTTTGATTTCGACGTCTTCTAATTAAATATTAAACAAACATTCGCTTACAATCTGCTTACACGGAAATCGTAAGTGATTGAAAATTTGATTAGTATTTAAGCCGCCCAAGCAGCTATCGAAGATTAAGATAGATTAATTCAAATAAAAAATATTGAAGTCAGAAATGGCTTCAATATTTTTTTTATATGCCTCATTTTCATTAATGAATCGATACAAAATTGATAGGCTCAATATAGAAATGGGAAAAAATGTTTTCTATTAAGTTATCATTCCTCATTCGGAGCATTTAAATATTCACTCCAATCTGAAGTGACGTGTCCGTCGGGTGCAAGATAAAAATAATCATCTCCTACTTTAAATTCATACCATCCTTTCTTAGACTGTGGAGTCAACGATTCATATTTGATCGGCTTGATAATATCTCCTTGTTTGTTTATTTCTCCGTACTTTTCATCCTTTAAGACGATGTAAGTATTCGAATAGGGTTGATAACTTATATCGTCATATATCGGTTCAATTACAAACTTGCCATCCACATTAATCGCTCCCGCATACCCGTCCATCCAAACGAGGGCAAGACCGGTTGCACTCTCAAATGGATTCGCTTCATCGAACATATAGTCAATTACCTGCCGTTTTCTGTCTCCATTATAGGCATAACCCCATATATGACTTGTTTCATGAAGTAGAGGCACAGGATATATTACCTTGTCTTGCCCCACAGTAGACAATGTACCTGTCAACAATAGAATTACCGATACAACTTTAAATGTCATCTTCATATCTACTGATCTGATAATTATATTAGTAAATTTTTTATAGTTTATCTGTGATTATTTTGTCTGGAACGAATTCGGGTGTCTTCTGCATCACAAGCCGAAGCTTAATAATAAGATTGACCATGAAAAAGAAGCATGGGCTACTATGACAAGCATAATAAAAAAAAGAGTCGTTTACCTTTGATAACAGAAGTGGAGTAAATAGCAAAACAACATCTTGTTTCCTGCGTAAATCTTCTACATTTCTCTACTACAATATGCTGGGCATAATGCTTCTAAAGATGTGTCTCTCTTACGATTGACTTTCCAAAGATAACTATAATATTTATATCTGCAAAAATACCCCCAATTCAGTGGTGGAGTATCATTAAACAAGAGTGGTTGCGTGAGGCAATGCCTCTATTTGGCTAAATAACCGAATTTTTTGCTTATAGTTTCAAATAGTCCAGCGACTTAAGATACCTGTTGAATCTTTCCGCCATTGCAGGTGAAATCTCATTCAATCTTAAAACATTAAGATTATCTTCCAAATCATGGATTTTGACAACTCTTCCTATATGGTTCTGTTTGGCTCGCTTTATAAAATCAAAATAATCTTCCTCGGGACGCCGTGTAACCGATTCGATGGCCTCAATAATTTCTTCGGGAAAACCTTGCTCCAACAGAAACTCACGTGTCACATCCGTATCTTCAAGAGTATCATGGAGCAACGCTACGATTTTTTCTTCATCCTTTTCACATTTCATGGCCACACGCATCGGATGCTGGAAATAAGCACATCCCATTTTGTCTCGTTGACCGCTATGCTTAGTCACACATAGATAAGCAGCACGGTCCAAAAGCTCTGCCATCTGTTCTTTTGTTGCCATAATCTGTTATTTTTCTTTTCCGTAACCGTATCCGTAAGACCCGTAATGATACCCATACTTATGGTATCCATACCGGCTCTTTGTCCGTTCAATTCCGTTTAATATCACTGCGAGGTTACCGTATTTCTTGTCATGATACCATTGTTCTACTTCTTGAAGCATATCTTTTTCCATATGATTCACACGGATAACAAACAATGTCAGCTCCGCATAAGGACTGATTATTGAAGCGTCGGCCACCACTTCAACCGGCGGACAATCCAGGAATACATAATCATACTGCGATTTCAGTTCTTCCATCATCGTACGGAAGCGTTCCGAGAATAGCAGTTCAGCTGGATTGGGAGGTAATGAACCGCATGGTAATACATCTACCCTTCCTAATTTGATTATTAAATTGCGATAGTCTGATTCCTGACCGCTGAGATAATTTGACACACCCGATTTCGGACTGTTCACGTATTCTGACAGCGATCCTTTTCTCAAATCAAGATCCACAAGGATCACTTTCTTGTCCCTTATCGCAAATGCAGTCGAAAGATTGGCCGAAATAAAAGTTTTACCACTACTGGGGTTGATTGAAGTTATCATTACGACATTATGCGACTTATTGAAGCCAAGCATAAATTCCAGATTGGTTCTTATCACTCTGAATGCTTCGTTGATAAAATTGCGGTTTTTCTCCTTGACCAGAACCACAGGCATTTCCTGTTCGCTCTTTTTTGTTTTCTTGAAACGGCTGATCTTCTTCTCCACAGCATATTGTGGAATATCTCCAGCATACGGTGCGCTGAGCGACTCGATATCCTTTCTTCCACGCACTTTCGTATTGAGAAATTCCCCGCCTCCGATAATCAACGCAGGAAGCAACAAGCCGATTGCAACGGAATACAACATCACTTTAGAAGCTATCGGGGAAACTGGAACGTTCGTCCCTCTCGGTGCTTCTATAAATTGATTATTATAAGCTCCAAAAGCCTGGGATAATTCATTTTCTTCTCGACGTTGCAACAGGAACAAATATAGCTCCTCTTTTACTTTTTGCTGACGCTCAACCGACAGCAGTTGTTGGGCTTTTCGTGGATTACTTGCTATTTTCGATACGGCTGACCCCATCCTACCTCTCACTTGACCCAGTTTCGACTGTATCATAGATAACTCATAATCAAGTGACTGCAATATCTGTCCGCGAAGCGTGGCCAGATTTTCGTCAAGATCTACCACAAGCGGATTCTGTAACGACGAATTGGCTAAATGGCTGTTTCTTTTCAACATCAAATTGTTATATTCACCGATCAGCGTTTCGATATTGGAGTTGGTGATACCTGAGTTGGATGGCAACAACTGTCCTTCATGTTTGCCGTCTACAAGATAATCTCTGATATTTTTCGACATGAAAAGCTGATAATTCAGATTCTGAATCTCACTTTCGGCTTGAGTCGCTTGCGATTGAGCCAAACTTCCTGCAGCATTTACGTCAAGCATCAAATTCTCTGATTTCCATTGTGAGATACTTTGTTCCACATCTCCCAATTCGTCTTCGATGAATGCAAGACGTTCCTTGATAAACTTATCGGTATTGGAAGTCTTCAAATTCCTGTCTTTTATCCAATTTTCATTATACACACCCACAAGTGTATTGAGAATATCCTCTGCTCTCGATGGTGAAACATCGTTATAGGTCAGATCGATAATCGTAGTACCCTTGCGCAATCTCGTACCTATCCCACTTTCAACTCGTTTAGCTGCGGAAGCAATATTGAAATGATTAACCTGAAGATCGTCGATCGGCTTGATTTTACCTTCTATTGTCGATTCGATAAATATTTTGCCAACCGGTGTATTGAGAGTATCACCTAAACTGCCTTCAACCTTTTCCTTTAACGAGTTGCCGTTTTTTCGGAAATTAGAAAGTTTAAGCTTCCCTTTGGAGTCTAAATCAAGTTCAAAGAACGCTGTCTGATCCTCAGGAAGATCCACAAAGCTGATTTTCACCGGCGAATCTTGACCGTAGAGAACTATATCATGCAGTTTCCCTTTAACGCTCTGTTCTACTTGCAGTTGAAGTCTGTGAGCTATCTCGTAAGCTATCGTCCCCGTACGCATGAGTTCCATTTCGTTGGCAAGATTAGAGGGTACGTTGTCAACGGCCATTTCCCCAAAAATGGTCTCTTCCGGACTCTTTTCAGTCTTAATCAGAATCGAGACAGAACGTTGAAAAACTGGAGGTGTAGATTTAAGATAATAATAGCCAATTCCTACACAGATTACCAATGAAATGACAAACCACATCCAATTCTCCAAGCATAGATATCCTATGTTTTTCAAGAGTAACACCGTATTGTCTCCCGACTGTTTTTTGGGAATATTCACTTTTTCGGGTTCTTCAATTGAGTGGCGACCGATATATCGATGCATATTAAAATTTATCTTGAATCCTTCTGTTTAGTAATATACTTTTACAGCTCTTTGCTGATATAATATGGCTTTGTTAGCCATAATATCACTACAAAGTTAAGATTTTTTCAAATAACGATATGTTAAATCACAGGATAATCATCATTTTTAAAGCCGAAAATTAGCAGGTATAAGAACAAATGGAAGCGGTTCGCGCATGATCAAAGATGTATCCGACATTACTTTGCCTAATACGTCTTTCGTTTCTTTTGCTGTATCCAACTGATCGGCCACAACATAGTAATCTTTACGATTGGTTTCTAAAACTCCTGCACCGGAATAGCCTTTTTCTTTCAATCTGCTCATCATTTGTTTTGCGTTAAACACCTGCTTGAACTCTCCGACTACTATATTAAATTTTTTCAAGCCGCCGGATGTCATATTTTCTTCTTTAACCTTGCCCACATACGATCTGAGCACCATCAGCGAATCTCCTTCTATTATCATCAGTTTGGGCAAATCATATTTTTGAAGCACCACTCCTTCCGGCATTGCCTCACTCGCTTTTTCTTTCTTATTTTTTGCTACCTCATAAGCAGCTCGATAATTAGCCTCTGTCGTCTTACATCCTGTTAAAACGACAAGCGTAATTAGCAATGTTACAATTTTTTTCATTCGTATATCATTATATTAATGGTCGTTTTCCTAATGTAATAACCTCAAGATCCGTTATATTACCCGCGTCGATCGTTAATCTTACGAGTGTCCGTTCCTTTTGCCAACCATGTTGTCCCGCAGCTCCCGGGTTGACATGAAGTAAATTTAAATCAGGATCATGGATTACTTTCAATATATGGGAATGTCCACAGATCATAAGGTTTATGCCGTACTTTTTCAGTAATTCTTTGACTCCGGGCGAATATTTGCCGGGATAGCCTCCAATGTGAGTCAGAAGAACCCTGACACCCTCAATTTCGAATATCATACATTCATCACATTCCCTTTTCACCTCGCCGTGATCTATGTTGCCCGAAACTGCCCTCACAGTCCCCGCTACTTCACGAAGATTCCTGACAATTGACATATCACCTATGTCTCCGGCATGCCACACTTCGTCGCAGTCTTTAAAATGAACCGCATAACGATCATCCCATGTATGGTGTGTATCACTCAATATGCCTATCTTTTTCATTTCTCTCCTTATCCGTAAAGGGTGTCGCTTTTATTATTCTTAAATAATCGATTAGCAATGCTTTATTTTTTTGCAATTTCCTGTTCGTTTTGATTTCTATAATGTTCTCCCCTTCTTTCAGAGAACATCCAACCATATTCGACATCCCTGTTGAAAGCCACCATCCGTCGCCACGGCCGGCAAAAAAGAAGGTTCCGGCTTCTTTTCCGTTTACCCATACCTCGCGTAGCACTGTCGCCGAGTCGGCAAATTGCTTCCCGTTGCCATTGCTGTAACATACATCCAGAAAAACATCTTCATTTTTATTCAAACTAACCTTGAATCTCAACGAGCGATTTTTGCGTGCCGCACTTTCTACCATCCTGGAAGATAAAATCTTATCCTTTATCAGAGTTGTTCCCGGAACATAAAATTCCTCAGCCTGTAGAGTCATCACTGACCCTTTTGGATATACATAGTGGGGCTGTGCCGAAAATCCTTTCAATCCATCTTTGGAAACAGGGACTATACAGTATTCACTGAAATTTTTTACATTCGAAAGTTTGACTTCTTTTCCGGAACCTTCCATATCAATCACTCCGTTTCTATAGACTATAAAATTGTCCGGTGGTGTCGATCCCGTAAATTGTCCTGTCTGTGAAGTTAACCACTTTATGTCGGGCGCAGAGGGTGCTTTTAATTGTTCATTTTCTCTTCCGGTTATTTCCTTCAAATTCCGTTTGCTGTCATCTTTTGCCATTCTGATAACAACATCATGTAAACCATGAGCCATTTCAGATGTTATCGAGTTGCTTTTCTTTCTCTCGCCATCCAACGTAAACGATTCTATCACCGTACCGTTACCTTGAATCTCTACATTTAGCGTCGCATTTCGATATTTGATATTTTTCAAAGTTATCTTATCTTGAAAAAAATCAGGAACAACCGGCTCAAAAAAGAGACTATCCGCATTTACTCTTATTCCGGCTACTCCACGAAGTGCCAGCATTACCATAGCAGCACCGTTACTACCGGCTTTATTCTCATTTATTTCTCCGCGGGCCACCGCACCCATTGCATAAGCCAATTCATTTTCATTTCCTGAAAATGAAGCGGCCAAACCCCACATTGCGTTTACCATCGGACTGTACCCCCCTTTTTCAGTCTGTCCTTTCGTGTAACGGTTAGGAGAAATAACACTCATCCCTGTTTCAGGGTGGTAAGTATTGTTTAATATCAGCGCTGCCATTTCTGGGGTCGCTACATTGAATATCACGGCCAACGACGATGCTGCATTATCTGTAAACGGCGACTGAATGAAATAAGGCTCTGCATACAGATAGTCGGTATAATTGTTTTTTTCCGGAGTCCAGAAAGCACGGTTCATTCTATGCGCCATATCCTCTTTTAATGCGGTTTCGTCACTTATCACATCTTTGCGTCCTAATCTTTCCGCAATCATAGACATGAGATTTAAACCGTTCATATAGAACAAATTGTTCATCAACGATATCGTACAATAAATGTCACGAGCACCGGCCCACACCGGATATACGTTAATATCGTTTCCCGCGTCCAACAACTCCATTCCACCTTTTACGAGATTCATTCTCCGGTCATAGCCTATCGTGGTTTCCTCTTGTAACAACTTGGATGAGATAGGATAAATTTCTTTAAGCCACTCTATCGATCCATCCACGCAATACGTTTCCCATGCCGCTGTGATCCACGACATGTGACTACGGAAGACACTCGGCTCATTACGTGATAACATTTTGGCCTTTCTCCGCAATAGATTCATCGAAGCATCGCGATCGATAAGCGATAAGGACATCCAGTAAATCACATCCTCACCGGTAGAAGTCACGCCCAACCGTTCGGAGATAAAATCATTTGATTGTATCTCTGTCAGTTCTTTTACTCCGTTGGCATACAAGGCGTCGATTACAGGAGAAGACGATTTGAAACTCGGAAACGAATCGGTAGAAGCCGATAGGGAGTCTACCTCATCGTCCGTTACATTCAAAATCCCGAAAGGAGGTTTGAATACTACTCCTTCTATTGTGATACTGTCGGTGGAGACTATGAAAGTCTCCCCTTTTGAAATCACTCCGTCACGTTTTTTTTCCTCACAGCCGCTTAAAACTATGAGAAACCAAAGAAAAAAAATCAGATACGTTTTTCCGGAGCAATGAAACATTTTTTGATTACTTCACACCTGTAGCTTCAAGAATCCTGATCGGTATTTGGGTGTTGTCTAACGGACCGTTAAATTTTTCCGAACCGACACCGATAGCAAATACCGGCACGACGGCACCCGTGTGGTCACCCGTTGTCCAACCTATACCGCTCTGACGGGAAATGATTGAAAAAACTAATTCCCTGAATCCGCTGAAACTTCGGTTTAGAGCCTGTTTGTCATCACCGTTTAGATTCGTCTTTATTGCATCTAATCTTTGAGCCAGCATTGCTTCTTCATTTTCTGAAACGGGGAATACTCTGAACAATCCCATCTTTTCATTCAAGGCCGATTTCATTTCGTCCCAACCTGGATTTTTCTCATCGTTGATGAATTGTTTGATCCAATTAGAGAAACTGTCCTTCGACATTGTAACATGTTTCAGTCTGTCCAACTGTTGCCAATATCCCAATGTCGGCGTACCCATACCGAGGCCTCCTGTTTCATGGTCGGCAGTAACTACTATCAGCGTTTCGTCGGGGTGCTGGTTATAGAACTCAAGAGCTAAAGCCAGTGCTTCATTGAAATTTAATGTTTCCATCACGGCTGCTGCCGCATCGTTGGCATGACCAGCATGATCGATACTTCCTCCTTCAACCATCATGAAAAAACGTTCGGGACTTTTTGATTGCAAATGTTGTATGCCTGCTCGAGTCATTGCAGGAAGAGTTAGAGCGCCGGGAATAGAATCGATTGTATAACCGACATCATTCAACGTTATCGTGTCCGGACTAAGAAGTAATATCCGGTCAGCTTCAAGATTAGCAACACCGTCCATACCTCTAACAATTGTCACACCGTTATTTTTGAAATACCCTATAAGATCATTTGGTTTTCCCTCTTTATCTTTCGCGCCTCTCAGATTTGCCCCGGCAATGAATTCATATCCGCTTTCAGCCATTTGTTTGCCTATTTCATAAAACATACTTCTATGCGGCACATGAGCGTAAAATGCGGCTGGAGTGGCATCGTCGGGAGCTACGGTAGTTATCAAGCCTACTCCGAAGTTACCTTTATCTTTGAGGATACGCGCTATCGATATCACTTCCAAAGTATCGCCATTCATTCCGAGCATTCCGTTTTTGGTTTTCGCTCCTGTCGACAGAGCTGTTCCGGCTGCTGCCGAATCCGTTATAGGCGAAGAGGCCGAATGCGTAGTGGCGAAAGAGGCCACATCCATTTTCATCATGGGTAGAAGGCTATCAGAACCATGTATGACTCTTGTATATCCTTGGGCCGCCGATATCTGACCCATCCCCATTCCGTCGCCGATAAAATAAAACACATATCTGGCCTGAGCGTTACCTAAAAATGTCGAACCTATTCCTAAGAAAATTATTGCTAAAAATATTTTTAATTTCATATCGCGGATTTTTTTCATTGTTTATTTATCTTGTGTTCCGCCTGTTCGTTCAAGCACGGCTGCGTCGAGCGAGGCGATTGTGGCCAGATTTACGATGTCGCGTACCGGAGCATTGACAGCTATGAAGTGAACAGGCTTGTTCAGACCCATCTGTATCGGACCTATCGCTTCTCCAAGCCCCATTTCGAGCATCATACGGTAAGCAGTCGAAGCGGATGCGAGATTTGGGAAAATAAGAGTGTTGACATCTTTTCCCTTCAGACGGTTGAAAGGATAAGTCTCGTCCCTCACTTCTTTGTTCAGAGCAACGTTCAGAGCCATTTCACCGTCAATGGCAAGATCCGGATACAACTCATGCATTTTAGCTACTGCATTACGCACGTTTTCAGGCTCCTTTTCTGTTGCCGAACCAAAGTTGCTGTATGAGAGCATCGCTATCACGGGATCATGAGCGAAATATTCTACAGAATTACGTGTCAGTCGAGCTATATCAGTGAGAGTATCTGCATCCGGATTTTTATTGATCTGGGTGTCGGCGATAAAGAACGTACCGCGTTTGGTTGAAATGATATGTAACGTGGCGAAATGGTTGTAAGACGGACGGATTCCGACAACTTCTTCCGCGATTCGGTCTGTTTTGTTTACTGCTGAATATGTGCCTCCAAGGAAAGCATCGGCATCTCCTGTTTCCACCATCATCATGCCGAAATAATTTCGGTCGAACATCTTTTCGAGAGCTTCTGCAGGAGTAAGACCCTTACGCTGATGCTTTTCGGCAAGCTTCCGTGCATAACGGCGGCGACGGTTATCCTCGCGGTCATGGCGCAGATTGACTATTTCAATTCCCGAAATATCTATTCCCAAACGGTCTGCGCGTTTCTGAATCATCTCTTCGTTACCGAGAAGTACCGGCACGAGAATACCCTCTTTATATCCCATTACCGCCGCTTTCAGCATATTATCGGTATTAGCTTCGCCGAACACCACTCGTTTCGGGTGCGCCTTGGCTTCTTCTGCAAGCCTGCGGGTTAGCTTGTTGTCATAGCCCATCAGCTTACGGAGTTTTTCTTTATATGCCTCCCAGTCGGTTATAGGTCTGCGTGACACTCCGCTTTCCATAGCCCCGAGAGCCACGGCTGGGGCTACCGCCGTGAGCAAACGCGGATCAAGAGGTTTGGGCAGTATATAATCACGGCCGAATTTGAGATCGGTCATATTGTAAGCTGCGTTTACTATCGTCGGAACGGGCTTCTTGGCCAGATCGGCTATCGCTCTGACTGCGGATAGTTTCATATCTTCGTTGATAACCGTAGCTTCCGAATCAAGAGCGCCACGGAAAATATATGGAAAACCGAGAACGTTGTTTATTTGGTTCGGATAGTCGGAACGTCCGGTAGCGAAGATCAGATCAGGACGTGATTCCATAGCCTTTTCATACGAAATTTCCGGATCGGGATTCGCTAAGGCGAATACAATCGGTTTCGGAGCCATGGATTGCACCATTTCGGTTGTCACGACATCTTTAACAGAAAGTCCCAGAAAAACATCAGCGCCTTTCATAGCTTCGGCCAATGTAGTTATCGGTTTGTCGGTTGCAAACTCTCTCTTCTGTTGGTTCAGATCGGTGCGCGACGTAGTCAGAACCCCCTTGGAGTCACACATCACTACATTCTCTTTTCTAACTCCCAAGGCAATATAAAGACGGGTACAGGACACAGCTGCCGCACCGGCTCCATTGACTACCAGACTGATTTCTTCAATCTTTTTTCCTTGTATTTCGAGAGCGTTGAGCAGACCTGCTGCGGATATGATAGCCGTACCATGCTGGTCGTCGTGCATCACCGGTATATCGCATTCCTCTTTAAGCCTGCGTTCTATCTCGAAACATTCGGGAGCTTTTATATCTTCAAGATTGATTCCACCGAATGTGGGGGATATAGCCTTGACTATCTGAACGAATTTGTCAGGATCTTTTTCAGCCACTTCTATATCGAAACAATCGAGACCTGCGAAAATCTTAAACAACAGCGCCTTACCTTCCATCACCGGCTTTCCGGCAAGTGGGCCGATATCGCCGAGACCCAGCACAGCCGTGCCGTTGGATATCACAGCCACTAAGTTGCCTTTATCGGTATATTCGTAAGCATCTCGCGGATTTTCTTCTATTTCCTTGCATGGATAAGCCACGCCCGGAGAATAGGCTAACGCAAGATCATGTTGAGTGGAATAAGGCTTTGTTGGCACTACTTCTATTTTGCCCGGCTTGCCCTGACGATGATACTCAAGGGCTGCTTCTTTGGTTACGGTCGACATATTCTTTGAAATTTAATGGCTTCAGTTAATGATTTACTTTGTTGTGTCTGCAAATTTACAAATAATTTGTACCTTTGCCACTATCGAAATAACATAAATAAACCACCTTAAAAACAAAATAATCTTAAAGCCATGGCAGAACTTGAAATCGCGGAAGTGTTCAATGCCGCCAAAGTACTAAGGGATGTGGCTCGCCATCCGTTGCTCATCGGACCGACTAAAATAAATCCTCAGGCGAAAGTATACCTCAAACCTGAAAATCTTCAGTACACGGGAGCCTTCAAATTACGTGGAGCATACTACAAAATCTCCCAACTCACCCCGGAAGAGAGAGAAAGAGGCGTGATAGCCTGTTCGGCAGGAAACCATGCGCAGGGTGTGGCTCTCAGTGCCACTGCCAACGGTATCAAATCGCTCATATGCCTGCCTGCAGGTGCACCCATTTCGAAAGTTGAGGCTACCAAAGCGCTAGGAGCCGAAGTATGCATGGTGCAGGGAGTCTACGACGATGCCTACAACAAGGCACTCGAACTACAGAAAGAACACGGCTATACTCTCATCCATCCCTTCAACGACCCCAAGGTTATCGCAGGTCAGGGAACTATCGGGCTTGAGATACTCGAGGAAATGCCTGATGTCGATATAGTGATCTGTCCGGTCGGTGGAGGTGGACTTATCGCCGGTGTTGCATTCGCTATCAAGACTTTGAATCCCAACGTGAAGGTTTACGGCGTTCAGGCTGAAGGTGCGCCATCGATGGTCAACTCGCTCAAAGACGGCCAGAGAGTCCATCTCGACTCGGTGGCTACAATCGCCGATGGTATTGCTGTGAAAGAACCGGGCTCGTTGACCTACGACCTTTGCAAGCAATATGTCGATGAAGTCGTAACGGTTTCCGACGATGAGATCGCCGCTGCCATCCTTAAGCTTATCGAGCAGCAGAAGCTCGTGGCTGAAGGTGCCGGAGCTGTGTCGGTGGCCGCTGCTATGTTCGACAAAATTCCGATGGCCGGCAAAAAGGTCGTTTGTATCGTCAGCGGTGGCAATATCGACGTAACTTCACTCAACCGAGTGATCACACGAGGTCTCGTAAAGAGCGGACGCGACGCTACCATCAGCATCAACCTCTCCGACAAACCCGGTCAGCTCGCCGAAGTCTGCGGAATAATTGGAGCTATGGGAGCCAACATTCTTTCCGTTCGCCACGAACGCAATTCAAGCCACACCCAAATCAATGGCTGTACGCTCCGTGTCGAAATGGAAACGAGAAACAACCAGCACATCACCCTCATCAAGAAAGAACTCAAAAACCGCGGCTTCGAAGTCATGAAAGACTAATCAGACCGCGATCAATCATCCTAAAAATATCGGTAATTTTGCAAAAATTACCGATATTTTTTCAACCTTATCGCCCCAACCCCTCATCTCAACATTCCTATAATCAGGCTATTAACAATATTCTTTGCAAATTTTCGATTTTTTCCATTATTACTACTTTTACCGCACTATTCTCCCCATTCACCTAATCGCTTCAAAGCCTCTACTGCATCCTCATTTCCTTGCTCCGCTGATTTACGATACCATTTCGCGGCTACGCTATAATCTTGAGGCACACCTTGACCTTTCTCATACATTTTGCCTAAATTATACTGACCCCATGAATTATCCTGTTCGGCAGATTTTCGATAACATTCCACCGCCATAATATAATCCTGTTCCAATCCAAAACCGTTTTCGTACATTTCGCCCAAACGATTCTGCCCGAATGAATCTCCCTGTTCCGCCGATTTACGGTACCATTTCACGGCTTCAATATAATCCTTCGACACTCCCAAGCCGTATTGATACATTATACCTAAATTAAACTGTCCAGTGGTGTTCCCTTGCTCTGCTGATTTCTGATACCATTTCACAGCCTCTGCATAATCTAAGGGAGCTCCTTTCCCCGTTTCATACATCCTTCCCAGGAAATACTGCGCACTCGCGTTACCCTGTTCCGCCGATTTTCGATACCAATTCACAGCCTCTTTATAATCTTGGGTTACACCTACCCCATCATAAAACATATCGGCCAACGCCTTCTGTGCATCCGCGTTCCCCTGTTCCGCTGATTTACGATACCACTTTAATGCCTCGCTATAATCTTGTTCTACCCCAATCCCTTTTTCATACATTTCGCCCAAACGATTTTGCCCGAATGAATCTCCCTGTTCAGCCGCCTTCCGAAACCATATCAGAGCCTCAACATAATCCTGACAAACTATATAACCATTATAATACCTATTACCCAAACAATACTGTGCCGGTGCATACCCTCTGTCGGCCGCTTTATATAACCATAGCACTGCTTCCGCATAATTTCTCTTTACACCTAAACCATTATTATACATACTTGCCAACTTCATTTGAGCTTCCTTATAGCCTTGACTCGCTGCTTTCTTATACCATTTCGCCGCTTCAAGGATATCCTCCTCAATCCCATAACCGTATTGATACATTATTCCTAAATAATACTCTCCTTTTGCTCTTCCTTGATCGGCTAATTCTTTGAAATAAATTAGAGCCTTGGCATAATCTTGCTGTACCGACTCTCCGTTGAAGTACATTGCTCCCAATTTATATTGTGAAAGTGCATGTCCTTGTTCTGCTGCTTTTATATACCATCTCACTCCCATTTCAGAATCTCTTGTTACACCTGTCCCATGTTGATACATGTCACCTAAATAATGCTGCGCTGTCGCAAAACCCTGCATCGCTGATTTACGAATCCAGGTTGCTGCCATAACTGAATTTTGATCCACTCCCATTCCATTATTATACATCACCCCTAATTTAAATTGTCCATCTGCATTTCCCTGTTCTGCAGATTTCCTAAACCATTTCACGGCCTCAATATAATCCCTCGACACTCCCCAGCCACCCCGATACATACTTCCTATATTGCATTGTGCTTCTGCATCCCCTTGTTCAGCTGACTTACTATACCATTTCGCGGCCTCAGCATAATCATATGCCACACCATATCCATTTTCATATAACCATCCCAATTTATTCTGCGCTGTAGCATCTCCTTGCTCCGCTGATTTCCGAAACCATTTCGCTGCTTCAACGTAATCCTGCTTGACTCCGTGTCCATTGGCATAGAGCATTCCCAAGACACACTGCGCTCTTGGATCTTCGATTATCTCTTTAGCCAATTTAAGGCATCTTCCATAATCTCCCTCCCTATATGCCCTTTCTATGTCATCCGCTGTCACCATACCATTCCGCAATAATACGTTTAACCTATTTTTATTTCAAATTAATCATAAATAGCTGTCTTTATAATATTTTTTTATTTATTTTTCTGTCTAATGGTTGCCATTTTTAGAATCTCTTAATAGTTTAACCCATATATGATGCTTAATGCAATCTTTTATCCTTTTGTTAAAATCATTTTTCATCTTTTTGTAAACTGTTAGTGCTGCTTCTTTGTAACTGATAGTGCTCATTCCAATCTGCATTGTCATGGATTGAGAAGTTCCACCTAAAAAACTTTCCTCAAACATTGACGCATAGACAGCAGCTTTATAATTCTTTGTATTTTCCACCAGTTCTATACCGTTCTCCTCAGCTTTGAATTCTAAATTTATTTTTAAATCGGCTTGGTTAAAATAAGTTACTATGTCAAAACTGTCAAACTTTTCCTCACGCTTAAACTCATTTATTATGATAGGTTCAGTTTCTCCAAAAATATCTGTTTTACAACTAAAAAAAACCTTCGGTCGGTAATGAAAATGTTGTAAAAGCTGCCTTATATCTTCTGTTTTTATATTCTCACCGCTCCGATCTTCATTACTTGTAATATGATCGACCTTTGGCTGTTCTTTCTTCGGAGGTCGCACAATTCCCTGCGCCGATACCTCTATGTTCCCTATCAGCAATATCCCTATCACCAAAACCATTGTGAAAACCGCAATCTTCATAATATTCCTGACCATTATTTTTATCAACCCTTTTTACTTTTCATCGAATAAAACCACATTATTCCATTCACTTTTAGGAAATATCTGAGTTTCGTCTCCATACGACATTATCGTCAGTTTATCCTGGCGAACCCTACATTCATCCACTAAAAAATTAGCTACCGCTTCTGCTCTTTTCTGAGATATGGCATAATGAGACGAAGCCGAGCCGGTATCGCCATTCGTAAATCCTTCCACATACCATTCCTTTTCACGTGAATTCATATTCTTCCCTATTATGTAAAGCTGAAGCTTGGCTTCGTCAGTCAGCGCACTTGAATTCTCACCAAACATTATCGGGCTCTGTCGGAAATCCGACATCGTTTGGAATACTATCATCTGAGTCGCGGGACCCGGTATGAAATTCGAAAATTCGTCCCAATTGCCCATTGGATTTATTTTATCACGTGCTGACTCAAATTCTACTAGCAGATCAACAACCTCTCCCTTAAAACTATCAGAAGCCTTTATGCCAACCAATGTAATGTAATTAATCAAACCTACATTTATTAAATTGGAAAGATACATTAGATCGAGGCGGTCGCGGTTCGATATTTTCCCATTTTTATCAGCAGTTATCACGAATGGCAATACATTTCGCTCACTCACCCATTTCCCGAAATCCGAATTGACAAACTCGCTATAACTATACATCTTCTTTTCTTGGTGGACACAGGGTCGGGTAGGATTCGTGTTTGTTTTGCCTCTTTGCGTGGATGTTGCGGGCTTGCTTGGAGGTGGTACAATTCCCTGCGCCGACATGGCCGACCCTCCGACTATCAACAACCCAACAACCAACACTATCCTCAATATCGACTTATTTGTCATGTTCTCGTTTATTTAAAACCCGTTATTCGCCACTTTCCATCGATATAATTCACTATCACTTTCACGTTGGTATCGTCAATCCGAGTTATGTCCTGAAACCCCTTTAAACCGATTTCCGAAATAGGAACACACTTGATATAAACCTTTTGACACAGAATTGTTGGTTCTTTATACTCATCTTCATCTGGCAAGTAGATTTTACCTCCACGCACCTCTTGATTGAAACCGTGCATTTCACTTCCTTCCTCTATATAGTACGATTCGTCCTGAACAAATACTGGAACTATCTCATAATCACCTGTTACTACGAGATCTTTCCACGGTAAGATACCGAGTTTCCCTTCAGAAAATTCAGAATCAACAAAAGCCTTAAAATTGCCATATTGTGCATTCGCTTGCTCGGTCCACATATCCCCAAATGTGAAATTCTTTTTCATTCCTTCCTCATCATAGTTAAGGATGGCATTTACAAAATTATATGCACGAGCCACAGGAGTCCGATCCTCCTGGATTTCCTCTGCGCTAAGCCTTTCGACTATCGGATTCGTATCGACTTCGGATGGTATCCAATTGTAAGCCGCTATCTCCTCGGCCGTCATTTCAGGTTTAGAACTGCACGCTGCCATCGTCAGCACTGCCATTATCAAAACTAAAATTAACTTATTACAAAAAAAATCTTTCGTTTCCATAACTTATATCTTATTGGTTTCTGATTAAAATATTATATCAATAATCTGATCTTTGCAAATCAAACCATGTTTTATTCATGTTCTTTCTGAATCCCGATCGATGAAGTAACAGTACATCACCGTTCACAACTCCTGTAAACGCTTCATCTGTTGGATTATCTCCGCTTAATATTCCAACTTTATCTTCTATCAGAATATAACTGTGAGGCTCACCGTCAACTATTACTTCCGATGCCGACTGAAAATAAAACATTATTTGCTCTTCGGAATAGGGATAAGATCCTTTCCAGCTTGTTCGCGCTAAAGAGGAAGAAGGTGTGATGTTGTCGCATTTTTTTAGCGGGACATAATTCCCTGCTTTCCCTAAGAAATAAGAAACTCTCCTATTATCTGAATTTATGTAAAGAGAACCGTCAATTTTCCTTAACGTAAATATAATATCCCCGTCGCGAAAAGAATTTAATGAGGAATAGACCTTATTCTGAGAAAAACAGATAGTATTTGAAGATTTATTATATGTCCCGTAGGCTATTGCATACAGATAATCGTCGTCGCTTTCGAGACACCAGATTACTTCGTTTGCTGATCGGAAAATGAAATAAGAGGTTACCTCCGGACATTTTGGATCGTCAGGATAATACTGAGTGTAACGAAAAGTCGAAGGGAAAGTGATCAATGAAGTATTTGAAGATCCTTGACTACCTCCATTGCTCCTTCCCGGCCGCGTTACCCTACCCTGCGCCGATAGGGCCGACGCACTGACAAACGCCAATCCTAATACTAAAAGCAATCTCCAAAATGTCTTAACTAACATAATCAAAATTATTAATTAAAAATTCATTTTCCTGCTCAACTATTTATCTATTCCATGTATGAACAGAAATCATACTGAGAAATCCGTGAAATTGCCTGCCATTAGCCCAATTATGACTTGACAGGACATTATTACCCCATCCTGAAAAAAATCCAATATCCATGTAACAAGATTTTTCTATGCCATTTTGAATATGAGTGATAAATAAATCACCCTCATGATAATCCAAAATTAACCTATTCCAATCGTTCTTTACATAATAGAACCCTGTATTATATCTCTCCCTGCCATTATTAGTTACTATTTGAATCTCTCCATCTTCGTTTAACCTCACAGCCAATCTTCTATGACTGCTGTCTAATGTCAGGACATAATCTGTTGCAACTAAAGACACATTATTGGCATAATCATATTTTTCATTGTATGATGAATCTATAGACACGAATCTTTGCATATCGGGATAAAAACAAAAATCAATTTTAAAATGAAAATTATTGAGATAACCTAAGTCTTGTTCAAAGTAATCACCCGGATTCTCATTATATACATTACCACTATCATCTATCATGATGCCTAACGATTTAATAATTTCCGGTCCGGAATAGAATATTGATCTTTCATTTAACCCTCCATAGGCTACAGCAGTGTCAGTCAACTCAACTACATCTTGTACAGTCACTCTTGTTGGCGTGCTCTGCTTGCCACCTCTTTTCGTGGGTTTTGCCGGCTTGCTCGGCCGTGGCAATATTCCCTGAGCCGACACGGCAGACGCACCGACGGCAATCAAACCCATCGCCAAAACAATTCTCAAAATAGCTTTCTTTGCTTTTTCCATATTCAATTTCCGTTTTTTTTTTTTAACCGGTAACTTTCCACCTACCGTCGATATATTCCGTGCGTACTTCCACACTCATATCGCCTATGTTGCTAATATCCTGGAACCCTTTCCGCCCAATCTCGGTTACAGGAACGCACGCTATATAGATACCTTGACTGAGCACCGTATCCTTCGGACCTTTTTCATTCGGAACATATATCTTGCCATTTCTCACGATCTGAAAAATATTATGATAAGTAGAAGCGTCTTCTATATAATATGATAAATCTTGTACATAAACCGGTACTATTTCATAATCTCCCGTCGCCAAAGCATCTTTCCATTTCAGTATTTCACGTTTGCCTTTCGAAAAATTTTCTTCCATGGCTGCCTTAACATCGTCCTCATTTTCCCCGCCCCATTGCGGGCTTCGTGAGTAATCCTTTTTAATACCGTCTTCGTCGCCGTCGAGAATAGCCATAACGAAATTATATGCCTTCGCCGCCGGAGTGCGGTTTTCAGTTATCTCCTGCTCGCTCAGTCTTTTCACAGTCGGATTACGGTCAACTTCGCTCGATGTCCAGTTATATGACTCGATCACTTCATCAATCACGCCTTCATCGCTCGGAGAAAGAATCTTTGTCAGTAAAGCCTGTGCCGACTCATTTCCTTGCTCGGCGGCAAACTTAAACCATTCCGCGGCTTCATCATTGTTTTGTTCCACCCCGTCTCCGAAGTAATACAATTCGCCCAAATAATATTGAGCCTCTGAATCACCTGCTTCCGCTGCTACGCCGAACCACAATGCCGCATTTTTAAAATCTTGCTCGCATCCAATACCGAACTCATAAGCAATGCCTAATTTTGTTTGAGCGAGTTCAAAACCTTGTTCAGCTGCCTTGGAATACCACTCGAATGCCTCGTCATATTGATTGTACATCTCATTTTTTAAACCTAACATATATTGCGAGGCTGCAAATCCTTGTTCGGCCGATTTCTCAAACCAATTATAAGCTTCATCAAGACTTTCAGATACACCATTACCGTTAAAATACATCGAGCCTAAATAGAACTGAGCCAATGCGTTTT
This sequence comes from Paramuribaculum sp., assembly GCA_022511125.1. Classification (GTDB taxonomy): domain Bacteria; phylum Bacteroidota; class Bacteroidia; order Bacteroidales; family Muribaculaceae; genus Paramuribaculum. Next base: position 80,180 of record JAFLSD010000010.1, on the reverse strand, counting down.
CCTCCATCCGCATTGCCAACTCAAAACACCGGCGGTAATCGCCCTCACCATAAGCGTCTTCAATCTCTATTTCTTCGGGAGTCAGTGGTTCCTCGGTCATCCCTACCACGACGTCTTCCTCGTCATCCGTCGTAGTTGTCTCTATTTCATCATCTTCATAACGGCAACTACTTTTCGCTCCGAACGATACCATCGCCAGCACTACCATCGTCAACACTAAACGTCTCATAATCATTCTTTTTTTATCGTTAATTCATTCGTTTCACCAAATCTCCATTATCACCGCACCAATCCATGCCGTGGAACGGCATTAACCTTGATTAACCGCCGGCAGCATGTACCGGCGGACACGCCACCCACACCCCCACGCACGGCGGAGCCGTGCCACAACCTCGACCACCCATTTAAAACCCACACACTCACCATTCGCCCATATCCTTCAACACCTTGATAGCATCTGCATTTCCCTGCTCAGCTGATTTTCTGAACCATCTTACCGCCTCCGCGTAATCCTGTGCAACACCTTGTCCATTATGATATATCACACCCAAGTCGTACTGCGCATCCGCATGTCCCTGCTCCGCCGATTTTCTGAACCATCGCGCAGCTTCAGCGTAATCCTGTGCCACACCTTCTCCATAGGTATACAGCAAACCCAAAGACCACTGCGCAGCTGCATTTCCCTGCTCAGCCGATTTCCTGTACCATCTTGCCGCCTCCGCGTAATCCTGTGCCACACCTTGTCCAGTTGCATACATCCTACCTAAACCACATTGCCCGGTTTCATCTCCCTGCTCCGCAGCTTTCCTAAACCATCTGGCTGCCTCCGCGTAATCCTGAGCCATACCTAATCCGTCGGCATACATAATGGCCAAATAATTCTGCGCAGCTGCATGCTCCTTTAATTGATTGGCCAATTCAAAGCATTTCTTGTAATCACCCTTATTAAATGCTTCTTTTAAATCTTTAACCTTGCCTGACGAACTCGTCTTCCCCCTCTGGTTCGCCGTCGACGGCTTACTTGGTTTTGTTTGCTCTTTCTTAGGTGGTGGAACAAGTCCCTGCGCTGACACTGTCGACGCACCGGCTATAACCAACCCGACCGCAAGCACTAACTTCAAAACTACATTCTTTACCATAACAGCATCTTTTATTTACATAGACTCCACCAGCTCACGCCGTTCTTCTTCACATTCAATATCTTCCAAGTGCCATACAACAGACCTGCCCAAACTATAGTTTGAATAATAAACCACTCTAAATTGCCTATATACAGCGATAGACCGAAAAACCATGCTGTTTGAACCAATGCCCCTAAGATTATCAGCTTAAATCCAATCTTTTTTGGTTGGCCGACTTCATACCATTCCGACATTCGTCGAAAAAAACAAAGTTTACCGGCCCCGAAACCAACTAACGTTAAAGAGATCAGAACTATTAAAGAAATATACGTATTAACCGAGAGGTTCTCAAAACGAACACACCCGATCGCACACCAGAACACCATTACAAAATACCATAGACCGTAAACCAGTCTTCCCGTTAAAAAAATTTCTTTTGCCATATATTCTTACCTGTTTTTATTGCTTAAACATATAAGCTCCGCATCGCGGCTTAAACCATCCCCACGATTGCCATAAATAGTCATGGTATTAGACGCCACACGCAACCTCACTTCACTCACTCTTCAGGATCTTACTCTATCGGTTCATATTCGGTTTTACCGGTTTTGGGATCGTAAACTACAGCACAAGACTCCTTGCTTTGGTCACCGCGATACGAAAACTTGATTAAAACACCAGCATTACTGCATGCGTCGGTAAGTATTTTAGTGGCTGGAGAATTCAAATTGCTTTTCATCGTCTCGCCTAACGTTTCGAGATTGGCTGAAATCAGCGTTATAGGGCATTTTTCTTCATTGATAACGTAATCATATGTCAAGATTGTATCGCCGGGATAGTATTTGACATATTCCAGGGTTGTAATTTCGTCCACCGTCATCGGACATAGTTTATTTGCCTGATCCACCGCCGACTGCAAAATAGTTTCGTTTTTGTTACACGATGCGAAAAGAGCGATAATCGAGAATATTTGGAGAATTTTTTTCATTGATTTATAATTTTAATAGTTCAACTTGTCAATTTACATATCATTTTTTTGTCAACGTAACTGACTCCAGCAGCTCACGCCGTCCTTGGTGCATTGCAATACTCCCCAGAGAATACCTATTCCTACTATCGAACCTACCAATCCTGCAATAGCAAGTTCAAAATTAACATCTTTGAACAACCAAAATACGCTAAACATCATAGCACCAGCCACTATCCTAAAACCGTCTTTTTTCCAATACAATAGTCTCGCCACACCAAAAATCGAAATAGCAGACATACCTATGCTCACAATAAAAGTGCCCAACGCATATTTTAACAAAAATTCACTCATAGCATACTGAACGAACATTCCTATTATATTTAAAATATTTCCCACAATCATCAGCCAAAGCCAAAAGGTGGTAAACTTGTTGCGGCGCGGAGCCTGTTCCATTTCTGCATACTCGTTCTGAGTCATTTCATTTTCCATAATTTTAAAGTTAGATTTATGTTTATAATTACTTAATTCTCAAGCTAAAGGTTGATTGAATTTAAAACCTTGACTAATCAGTTCCCGAACTAACGTATATGACTTTAAGCCTTCATGAGGAGAATAAATTCCCTTCCGTTCAGCTAACTTCCTATGAAATTTATGATATAATCTATCACAACAATACGAGATATTGCAGACTAACATAATCAGGCCTGCAATAATTCCTACTAAAGGGTGCAAATAGTCTATTAACAAATAGCTTAAACCTGCGATTCCGGCTGTTATAAACAAAAACACACCCAAAGTCATAAAGAAGCTATAAACAGAATTTTTTTTATGCTCCTGCTTACAATCTTTACAACGCGTTGCTCCTATCTGGATCTTTTTAAATTTAACCTTTCTGTAAACCACAGCATTAAACCTTGATTCTTCTCTATAGAGGTATGTGTAGTAATCGTCTTCGGAATGATCGATCCCATTGCGGCCGCAAAATATACATTCATTTCCATTAGGTTCTAAACGTTGTTCGATTTCATTAAAACTATGCGATTCCATAAAGATTATTTGCTTTTATTTTAATTCTTTTAACGCAAAATTAAAAACGAAAAAATTATTATTTACCCCCCCCCGTTAAATTTTGTTAAAACTCCGGCTTTTTTACTATTTATAAAGTTTATTAGTAATTTTGCGAATAACTAAATAAATCGTATGGCAAAAATTGAAATTACTCCCGAGCAGGAACGTCTCGCTCGCTTCGCCAAAGCTCTCGGTCATCCGACCCGAGTTGCCATTATGTACTTCCTCGCAAAGCGTGAAGAATGCTATTTTGGAGACATAGCCGAGGTATTGAATATTGCGAAACCTACCGTTTCACAACATCTCAAAGAACTTAAAGAAGTTGGTTTGATTCAAGGCGAGGTTCTTGCCCCCAAAGTCCGCTATTGCGTGAACTGCGATGTATGGGAAGAAGCACAGACAATGTTCTCGCAGTTCTTCAACGACTGCTCATGCAAAGACAAAAAATGTTGTTGACACCTACGGAACTGACACAATGGAAACTAAGAATGATTCATCAAGAAAAATAGGCTTTTTCGAGAAGTATTTGAGTATTTGGGTTGCGCTATGCATCATTGCCGGCATCGCAATCGGTTATTTCCTTCCTGCCTTCCCGGCTACGCTCGGCAAGTGGGAATATGCCAATGTGTCAATCCCAATTGCTGTGCTGATTTGGCTTATGATTTATCCTATGATGCTCAAAGTCGATTTTAAAAGCGTGATGAACGTAGGCAAGCGGCCCAAAGGTATACTGATAACCTGTATTACCAACTGGCTCATAAAGCCGTTCTCGATGTTTGCCATTGCGTGGCTTTTCTTCTTTGTTATATTCAAAACTCTTATACCGACGGAACTTGCCGACCAATATTTGGCGGGAGCTGTTCTTCTCGGTGCCGCTCCTTGTACGGCCATGGTGTTCGTTTGGAGCTATCTGACGCGGGGCGATGCTGCTTATACTTTAGTTCAGGTTGCTGTCAATGACCTTATTATCCTTGTTGCATTCGTTCCTATTGTCGGCTTTCTACTTGGGATAGGCGGTGTTGCAATTCCGTGGGCTACGCTCATTCTGTCGGTCGTTCTATTTGTCGTTATACCGCTTGTCGCAGCTATAATAACACGAATAATAGTTGTAAAGCGAAAAGGCATTGAATATTTCAACAACGTATTTGTAGGCAAATTCGGGCCATTTACCACAATCGGGCTTCTCCTTACGTTGATTATCCTTTTCGCATTTCAAGGCGACACCATTTTAGCCAATCCCCTCCACATCATCCTTATAGCTATACCACTGATTCTACAGACAGTTATAATATTCTTCATAGCATACGGATGGGCACGCGCTTGGAAATTGCCCCACTCTATCGCGGCACCGGCAGGAATGATTGGAGCAAGCAACTTTTTCGAATTGGCTGTAGCTGTGGCAATTTCACTATTCGGCCTCCAGTCGGGAGCCGCACTGGCTACCGTTGTCGGAGTGCTCGTCGAGGTTCCTGTCATGCTCTCCCTCGTAAACATCGCCAACCGCACCCGCCATCATTTTCATTAAATCTTCCTTTTATCCGAATAGGGCGCGGAAAGCTTCCTCGATTACCCGTCTTATCATATTTGACAAATTTTAAATTATCATTTTGAGATATAGGGATATACATTATTCCATTAACCATTGCTAAACGACCCAGATTCATCTTCTGCCACTATAATTCTATTCCGTCTATCTACTACACTGTCATTAACGAAAACCCAGTTACGATTCTCGAATCTATATGAAAAGACTATGGATTACCATTTATCTTCCCTAATCAATTCCGTATCACTATTACGTTTGATCGGAGATTTCATTTTTTCAGATATTGTTTTATGGAAATAATTGAGATTGTCGATAAATGCCATTCTCATAAAACTACCCTTCCAGGTTCCTTTATTATTCGGAAATCCATTTTTGTCGAAAAATTTATCCCACTTCTCGTCCTCATCCGGAGTATTAAAAACTAAATTTGCGTGTTCTCTATAATAAGGACCAGTAGCATTACTGACATCATCAAAATCCTTAAAGTCATAAAAAACCATTCTATATCGTCCATCTTTGAATTCCATTAATAATTTAAAAGTAAGAGTATGAATACTTGGATTAGAAGGTAATCCATAAAAAGTGGTTTTTACCCAGTATTCATAACCGCCGTCAAGTTGAATCCTTTCATTCTCTTGTAATAGAGTGAATTTATTAAGAAATAAAGAGTGCCGTTTCCCGGTAGTACCCATTAAATTTGTCAAAATATTGTGAGCACGCCAATACATTTCTTTCGGCTTAACGCCTTCTAATGTTTCAACAAAAACAATTCTTCCATCCTCTAAAACCGGTTTATTTCCTCTTTTATAAACTTCATTCTTCAAATCAGATTTTTTATATTCCCTATGATAAACCTGTCCGTTTATATTCGTTGAAAACAATAAAAAACATAGTGAGACAGCAAAAACAGTATTTACTAATTTTACAACTCTAAACATCATAAGAATATTCAAATAATAACATAATAATTTTAGAGCAAAATTAGAAATTTATATGTTATCGTCTACCCCCCCCCGTTAAATTTTGTTAATCGTGATATTTTTATGAAAATAACAACTGTGATAACATTACTCAAAATAAACAAAATAGAAGTAACTATTATTCACCTGTAATATTATCCGAATAGGGCGCGGAAAGCTTCCTCGACTTTTCCCACTTCAGTGATTTTTATATTGACACGGCTTTTGTCGAACCCTTTCAGATTGCCTTTCGGAACGAGAATCTCCTCCATGCCGAGTTTTTCGGCTTCCAACACGCGTTGTTCCAATTTAGTGACAGGACGGATCTCACCGGTTAGACCAACCTCTCCCGCCATACAGATACTCCGCGGTATAACCATATCGACATTACTCGAAAGAATCGCACAAATCACCGCCAGATCCAAAGCGGGGTCGTTTACTTTCAGACCGCCTGCAATGTTTAAAAACACATCCTTCTGGGTAAGTTTGAAACCCACACGTTTTTCCAATACCGCGAGAAGCATATTCATGCGTTTGCCGTCGAAACCGGTCACCGAACGTTGCGGCGTGCCGTATGCCGCCGTGCTGACAAGTGCCTGTACTTCAATCATCAGCGGACGGATACCTTCGACTGTCACCCCTATAGCTGTCCCCGACAAACGTTCGTCCGAATGGGTCAGAAGCATTTCCGACGGATTGGTTACCTCACGCAGTCCCTGGCGGCACATTTCATAGATACCTATTTCAGCCGTGCTCCCGAAACGGTTTTTTATTGATCGCAGGATTCGGTACATATATTGGCTGTCGCCTTCGAACTGAAGAACCGTGTCGACGATATGTTCCAGCACTTTCGGCCCAGCGATGCTGCCCTCTTTGTTAATATGGCCGATAACGAACACCGGAACTCCGCTTTCCTTAGCATAGCGCAATAACCGGGCTGAACATTCGCGCACCTGTCCCACGCTTCCGGCGGGTGACTCTAACGAGTCTGACGCTATAGTCTGGATCGAATCAACGACCAAAAGGTCGGGATTAACCGTTCGTATATGTTCGAAAATAGTTTCAAGAGATGTTTCGCACACAATGTATACACTCTCACTGTGGCGTCCCAGACGGTCGGCACGCATCTTGATCTGTGCGGCACTTTCTTCACCGCTCACATAAAGCACCTTACGCGACTTTATCGACAGCGTGTTCTGCAAAACGAGAGTCGACTTTCCTATGCCAGGCTCTCCCCCTATCAGCACCATCGAACCGGGAACGAGACCGCCCCCGAGGACTCTGTTGAGCTCCTTCGACGGCATAGGAATGCGCGGACTTTCTTCGGAAACGATTTCCGAGACCCTGACTGGCTTAGATTTAGCTACAAGATCGGTTTTCCGCGACTTTGAAGCCGGAGTAATCTTCTCCTCCACCATTGTGTTCCACGCACCGCATGCCGGACAACGGCCCTCCCATTTTGGAGATTCGTTGCCGCAGTCAGAACAAAACCATACTGTTTTCGTTGTCTTTGCCATATTGAGGTTAGATAAGTCGTCGTCTGAATTCGGACAAGATTATTGAAGTCGCCATACCCACGTTGAGCGATTCCGATGTAGGACTGTCGCCCGGGTAAGGAGGAATGAAAAGATGCCGGTCTACGATGCCGGCTATTTCATCCGACATACCGCGACCTTCGCTTCCCATAACGATGATTCCGGTTGCCGTTAGATCAGCTTTATAGATATCTGTGCCTGCCAGGGAAGTGCCGTAAACCGTCAGTTCGGACTGATAGATAATATCTTTCAGATTGCATTTCTTAGGTCTTACCCGAGAGATGGCACCCATCGATGCCATTACCGTTTTGGGAGAATAGGGATCAGCCGTATTTTGTGAACAGATAACATCTTGCACTCCGAACCAGTCGGCGGCTCTCAAGATAGTGCCTAAATTGCCCGGATCCTGGATACCGTCAAGAGCGAGCACGAGTTTATTCTCCAAATCCGCTTTATCAACCCGGCTGTCGGGAATTTTGTAGACCGCTATTATATCGGATGCTGTTGACAGACTCGTCATGCGCCGGAAATCTCGGTTGGGCACTACAACTATCTTGGATTCATCTATTTCCTTAAAGTTTTCTCTTTGCCTCATCGCTACCAACCGTTCGTGAGACAAAAGGAGCAGTTCTGTGTCGAAATAACCCAAGGTGTCGGCAACACACTTCCAACCCTCCGCCTTGAAAAGTCCGGTTTCTCTTCGGTCGCGCGCATTGTCAAGCGATCCGACCAATTTTCTTATCGCATTCGTATAGTCCATTCCATTGCAAAATTACTCACAATTCCATAATTGTATGTAACTTTGTAGACGAAAATTCTATATATCTTATAACTGAATCATAAAGACATGTCGAAATTGACTGATGAAATAAACCGCAGGCGCACATTCGCCATCATTTCCCACCCCGATGCCGGTAAAACCACTCTTACCGAGAAACTGCTGCTCTTCGGAGGAGCTATCCACGTGGCGGGAGCCGTCAAATCAAACAAAATCAAAAAAACCGCCACGAGCGACTGGATGGAAATCGAAAAACAACGTGGTATATCTGTAGCAACCTCAGTGATGGGATTTGAATACGACGGCTACAAGATAAATATCCTTGACACTCCCGGCCACCAGGACTTCGCAGAGGACACTTACCGTACACTCACGGCCGTCGATAGCGTGATCATTGTGGTCGATGTAGCTAAAGGCGTAGAGCAACAGACCCGTAAGCTCATGGAAGTATGCAGGATGCGCAACACTCCGGTAATCATCTTCGTAAATAAACTCGACCGTGAAGGCCGCGACCCGTTCGACATTCTCGACGAGCTGGAACAAGAACTTCACATCGCCGTGCGTCCCCTGAGCTGGCCAATCAATATCGGGGCTAAATTCAAGGGCGTTTACAATATCTACGAACATTCTCTCGATTTGTTCACTCCCGACAAACAGAAAATCACCGAGCGAGTGGAAATCGACAGCCTTGAAGATCCTCGTATCGACGAGGCAGTAGGCGAAGCTGACGCCGAGAAACTTCGCGAGGATCTCGAACTAATCGAAGGAGTTTATCCGGAATTTAACGTCAATGATTATCTTGAGGGGAAAGTCGCTCCCGTTTTCTTTGGGTCGGCGCTCAATACTTTCGGTGTCAAAGAACTCCTGGACTGCTTCGTGCGTATAGCCCCGTCGCCTCGCCCCATTAACGCTGAAGAGCGTGAAGTACGTCCCGACGAAGAACCATTTTCCGGTTTCGTATTCAAAATCCACGCAAATATGGATCCCAATCACCGCTCTTGCATAGCGTTTGTCAAGGTTTGTTCGGGCACATTCGAAAGAAACGCGCCCTATCATCATGTCCGTTCCGACAAAACTCTTAAATTCTCGGCACCTACTGCTTTCATGGCTCAGAAAAAGAATATTGTCGATGAAGCCTACCCCGGAGACATAGTCGGCATACCCGATACCGGAACATTCAAAATCGGCGACACTCTCACTGCTGGAGAAAAGCTTCATTTCAAAGGACTTCCGAGCTTCTCCCCTGAGATGTTCAAGTACATAGAGAATACCGACCCCATGAAATCCAAACAGCTTGAAAAGGGTATTCAGCAACTGATGGATGAAGGTGTTGCACAGCTTTTTATCAATCAGTTTAACGGCCGGAAAATAATCGGCACTGTAGGTCAGCTCCAGTTTGAGGTTATACAATATCGCTTGCTCCACGAATATGGAGCTCAATGCCGGTGGGAACCTATATCGCTCTACAAAGCCTGTTGGATTGAAAGCGACGACAAAGAGGCTTTGGAAGCTTTCAAGAAACGCAAATATCAGTTTATGGCCGTCGATCGCGAAGGGCGTGACGTTTTCCTTGCTGACTCAGCTTATGTTCTCTCTATGGCTCAGCAGGATTTCCCTAAAATCCGTTTCCATTTCAATTCCGAATTCTAATTCTCCTCAAGTTACTGACCATGATTATCAAACGATATAATCTATTATTAAACATCCTGATTGCCATTGTTTCTGTCATGATGTTTTCGGCTTGCGACAATGATCCGTCTAACGACATCGATGTGACATATATGGAGGAGGCTACTGTCTATGCAGGACCTCAGGATGGAGGGGTTTACGATGAGGCCCAGACCTCAATAACGTTACTTTGGAAAGGCCATTCTCTCTCATGGAGTACCGCGTTTGTCTATCCGCCACACATTTTTGTAAGCAATGTAACGGAGGGAGACGACAAGAAAGTAAGTGCCTATGAATGTGAGTTTACATCGCTCGAAGGAGGAGGACTGAATGGAGTCGTTGTCAATTTTTCCGACATAGGCGTTACTCAAGTGCGAGGCGAACAGTATGAAACTTATGAGATGGTAGAAGGAGAATTTGAGATTACCATTCCTGCCGGTTTTGTTGAAAGTGCAAGCGTTGAGTACAACCCTGAGCAAAAGATCCGGTTCAAACAAGTCAAAAAACATTAATTTGACTGATCATGAGGCGATTCAAACAACAATTGCCGGATAAAGAGGTGAAGCAAATCCTTCACAAGTCGACGAGCGGAGTGCTCTCGCTTGTCGATTCTGACAATATTCCTTATGGGGTGCCAATGAGTTTCGTTTACGACGGCGAAAAGGCTATTTATTTCCATTGTGCCAAAGAGGGAAAGAAGATTGACTGCATCAGAAATAATCCGCATGCATCATTCACTGTCATAGATCTGGACGAAATACATCCGGAAAAATTCACTACTTTTTTCCGAAGTGTAATAGCCTCGGGAATTATTTCATTTGTTACCGATGAAACGGATAGGATCAACGCACTCCGACTTCTCACTTCTAAATATTCTCCCGGGATTGACGATGAGCAGGAAATAGCTTCAGGTCTTCCAAGGGTGACTCTTTTCAGACTCGATATAAGTTCCGTCACAGGAAAAGAAGCTATAGAACTGACTCGAAAGCGCAATGATTGTATCTTATAAATATCTGAATTACCGTCGACTGTTAGTGCATTATGGGAGAAACTAAGCTGGAATTCCACAAATATGTCGCTATCACTTCTGTTATAATAGTGCTGGTAATGACAGTGCTCGACGTTTCGCTGATGAACGTCGCTCTGCCTGTGATCGGCGGTGAGTTCGGTGTATCCGAATCCGTTACCGTTTGGCTCGTCACTATCTATCAGTTGATCATTGTCATGCTCCTGTTGCCTCTTTCGTCGATTGGCGACCAATACAGTTATCGTCGTAATTTCCTTCTCGGAGTAATAATCTTTACTGCCGGTTCTGCTATGTGCGCCCTGTCGCGGAGTTTCACCATGTTGTTGGTATCGAGAGCTATCCAGGCTTTAGGTGGTGCCGGAGTGATGAGTGTCAACGTAGCTCTGACACGTGTTATTTACCCTCGTGCTATCCTTGGTCGCGGCTTGGCTTTAAACGCTATGTTCATATCCATAGCCACAGCTGCCGGCCCCAGTCTCGCCGGATGGATCATGTCTGTCTCGACTTGGCACTGGCTATTCATCATCAATATTCCGTTTGGCATTATTGCTTTTATTATCGGGCTCCGAACGCTGCCCCGTAATCCCGGACGGCCGCCACACCCTCACTTCGATTGGCTTAGCGGATTTTTCAACATGCTTTTCTTCGGATTCCTGTTTTTTGCGCTCGGCAACTTCTCGCGAAAAGGTGATGTTACTTTAAGTATATTTCTTCTTGTGCTTTCACTGGTTATAGCCGTGATTTACGTACGGCGGCAACGTGGACTCGAGCATCCCATGTTTCCCATCGATCTGTTCCATACAAGGCTTTATTCCACGAGCATCTTTACTTCCGTATGCTCCTTCATCGCTCAGAACCTTACCATGATAGCCCTTCCGTTTCTTTACCTCACGGAATTGAAATTTTCGGAACTCTCCACCGGATTGATCATGACTCCCTGGCCGTTGGCCACAATGATCATCTCCCCTCTTGCTGCCAGATACATCGAGCGACATAATCCCGCCTTTACGGCAGCTGCGGGAATGTTCATCTTCATTGGCGGCTTGTTGACTCTCATTTTTATGCCCGCTAACGCCGGAATTTGGGATATAATATGGCGAATGGCAATATGCGGCGTAGGGTTCGGTTTCTTTCAGACACCCAACAATATCGTTATGGTTATGGCCACGCCTGTTGAACGCACGGGAGCAGCAGGGGGTATGCAAAGCACGGCGCGCCTGACCGGACAGACACTCGGCTCAACATTCGTAACCATTATTTTCGCTCTGATACCGGCAATCGGGCTGTCGGTTGAAGTTTGCCTATGGACTGCCTGCGCTTTCGCTATTTTGGCTTGTGTTTTCAGTGTCGATCGTGGTCGAGTGATAATACGTCGCCACGTAACGCTTTAAGCATACCGGCATTACAGATTCTATTCAGTCCTTTAAAGCTGAAATCGGCACTACTAAGACACCGTCCTCTCTCCTATATGCAAATTTTCCGCCTGTTACTACCATTAGGAATGACGGGGAAGAATGCTTCTCTGTATTTATTTTCGATGATAATTTCTTTAGATTTTCAGCGCCCATATCTATCTCCTTTGTGCCTAACTTAACTTCAACCGCCGCCCAACGGCCGTCATCAAGTGATATTATGATATCACTCTCAAGACCGCTATTATCATGATAATGTTTTATCGTGCCTCTTAAAGGTTCGGAATAAATCCGTAAATCCCTTACGACTAATGATTCGAACAAGAAGCCGAAATAATTGAAATCATCCAAAAGAGCCTCGGGACTTAATCCCAGCGATGCTACGGCTAAGGAAGGATCGGTAAATTGCCTTTTATCTGAGGTTCTAATGCCTGTTTTTGATCTGATCGACGGTTGCCAAGCTTTTATATCTTCGATCAAAAATAAATCACGTAATACTTTGATGTAATTTTCCAAAGTCTTATTTGTCAAAGAAATATCATTGGCCACAACATCGCTTATTATTGTACGGTCGGATGTCATGGTTGATACATTCCTTGACAAAGATCTTAAGATAGACCTCATTCGTTCGGGATTTTTTCTTGACCCTTCTATAGATATCTCCTCTTCACACACAGCATCCACATAATTATATGCTACTTCGAGAGCGTCCTCTCTTTCCATATCCACGGCCGAAGGCCACCCGCCTCTACATATTGCGAAAGCAGTGTCGGTAATCGATAGTTTCCCTTCACCCACGATATCTTCTTTCCCGTCAAACAATGATTTTAATGACACTAAACCTGTTGATTCACCACTTTCAAACAAGCTCATTGTACGCATTCGTAATCGAGAAATACGTCCCGTTCCACTATGTTCTCGCCGTTCATATTCAGCAAGTGAATCATTTCCCGGCACTACTACACTTCCCGTAAGAATAAATTGGCCTTTTTTACCATCTAAATCTATGGCAAATCTCACCGCATCCCAGAGCACTGGAGCTATTTGCCATTCATCGATGAGCCTGGGCTTCTCGCCTTGTAGCAAATAAGATGGTTCCGTTTGAGCCAATCGGATATAAGAACTGCGTTTATCCGGATCCTGTAAAAAAATCACACTTCTGGCAACGTTTAAACCGGTCCACGTCTTTCCGCACCATTTCGGTCCTATTATTAAAACCGCGCCACTGGATCTAAGTTTCCTTTTAAGATAATCGTCACAAATACGAGGATGATATGATGGATTTTCCATAATTAAATCAATTATGGTTGCAAAGTTAGTTTATTCCTAACTTTTTAGCAAGTTTACTCCTAACTTTTTGATGAGTTTACTCCTAACTTTTTGATGAATTTATTCCTAACTTTTTGACAGATTTACTCCTAACTTTTTGACAGATTTACTCCTAACTTTTCTATATTTCAGCTGTGACACTAACGCACTACGCGTGTGAAAACGGGCGTTTCTCCCTCGGCGACAACAACATAGATCGTAGCCGTTGTTTCATTACCATCGGGCGTTTGGGATTTTACAGTGAATTTATAATCATCAATCCCTTCATACGAACGCTTCTCTACGCTTACAGGCGTCCCCAGCGGAAACTGATAATCCCCGCATGCTTGATTGAAAATTTCTATTTCTCCTTCGTTAACAGGTTCGTTTTCACCATAATCCGGTAATACGGTAACTGTACCCTCTTTAAATCCGTTTTCAATCAGAAAACGCTCTATTTCAGCAGGAGCTTTGGCTACCAGCGCATTGCGCACACCGTAACCCTTCACAACTTCTGCCTCGGGCTGTGCTGCCGCCACATCTGCAGTTGATGATTCAAGACCTCCGCTTCCGAAGGTGGCGAATGTTACTATCTTTTTACCTTTCAATGAATTGTCTGCGAGGAATGTAGCGACGGGAGACGCTACAGTTCCACCCCACACAGGAAATCCGAGAAAAATCGTTTCGTAATCTTCAGGGTTGACAGGCAGAGGTTTGATACCCACTTTCACTCCGGCTTCTTTTTCCTGACGCCAACGTTCGATCGTAGCTGGATAATCGCCGTCGTATGGTTCTTCCGCCTCTATCGCCACCACTTCGGCCTCAAGCTGTTTGCCAATTTCCTCAGCCACAGCTTTCGTCGCGCCGGTCTGCGAATAGTAGAGCACCAAAGTCTTGCCGCCCTCTTCATTTTCCGATTTCTGACCACCCGCGCAGCTGCATAGAGCCACCAACATCACACACGCCGAAACGATAATCTTTGATTTCATTGTCCTAAATTTTAAATGATTTGTCGGCAAAGATATCAAATTTACGTTTCATCTTCCTAATTATCATTCATTTTTATTGCTCGGAATACATGAATAGATGACTATAATTCTATTTTGCCGGTTAATCGGATGAGTTAAGACCTCATAATACTTTTAGTGTGACTAATAGCCTATTTTCTGCAATCTTTACAAAAAAATAGCTACTTTTGTGGCGAATTTTACCCGCAAGGGCATTATTAGAAATTTCAATTCATTCATATTCCAAGTAAAGCACAAGAAATGAAGGTTTTAAAATTTGGCGGGACATCTGTGGGAACTGTAGAAAGTCTGCAGCATGTCAAGTCGATTGTGGAAGGCAGAGAACATCCGGTCATTATCGTGGTTTCTGCATTGGGAGGCGTCACCGACCTTCTCATCAATACCGCCCGAGCCGCCGCTGAAGGAAAGAACAACGACTACAAAGAGACCTACGACCTCATAGCCCGACGGCACTTCACGGTGATCGACGGAATGGTTCCCGAACATTTGCGCGAAAAAACACGTGAGGAAGTGTCGGAAATGCTCGACGAATTAGGCAATATTTTCAAAGGAGTGAGCCTCCTGGGCGACCTTTCGACAAGAGCGCTGGATATAATCGTCAGTTACGGGGAGCGACTTTCAAGTCTGATTATCAGCCGCATCATAAAAGGCGCGAAACTTTTTGACTCCCGCAAATTCATCAAAACCGTCGACCAGTTCGGCAAACATGTGCTTGACAATAATGTCACTCTGCCGCTGGTGCTCGACGCTTTCGAAAATATGGATTTCGAGGTTGGTGTCGTGCCGGGTTTCATCTCCACCGATGCTCATAACGGCGACATTACCAATCTCGGCCGTGGAGGCAGCGATTACACTGCAGCTATAATCGCCGCGGCGCTCGATGCCGAAATTCTCGAAATATGGACAGATGTCGACGGTTTCATGACTGCCGACCCCAGGGTGATAAACAATACTTATGTCATCGACCATCTCACGTTTGTCGAAGCCATGGAGCTTTGCAACTTCGGGGCAAAGGTGATTTATCCTCCCACCATCTATCCCGTTTTCCATAAAAACATTCCTATTCTTATCAAAAACACCTTCAACTCGACTGCGCCCGGAACCTACATTTCCGCTACCCGGGAGGAGAAGGAGAAACCCGTCAACGGCAAAGCCATCAAAGGAATATCATCGATCAGCGACACCTGCCTGATCACCATGTCGGGTCTCGGCATGGTAGGAATCGTAGGTATCAACGCCCGCATCTTCAATGCGCTGACACGCGAGGGAGTGAGCGTTTTCATGGTTTCGCAGACATCGAGTGAAAACAATACGTCGTTTGCCGTCAAAAACGAGGACGCCCAGCTTGCTGTCGAAGCTCTCAAACGGGAATTTGCTTCCGAACTCGCTTCGGGCGAGATCAACCCCATCCACGCCGAACACAATCTTGCCACCGTGGCTATCGTGGGCGAAAACATGCGCCATGCCGCCGGCGTGGCCGGACGGCTTTTCAACACTCTCGGTCGCAACGGTATCAACGTGATAGCCTGCGCACAGGGAGCCTCCGAAACCAACATCTCGTTCGTTATCCGCATCAAGGACCAGCGCAAAGCGCTAAATGTCATCCACGACAGTTTTTTTCTCTCTGACACCCAAGTGCTTAATCTTTTCATAATCGGAATTGGCAACATTGGGCGTCACCTGCTTCAGCAGCTTGCCCTGCAGCAAGAAACTCTTCTTCGCGACAAGGCTCTGAAGCTAAAGGTAGTGGGCATTGCCAATTCCAAAAAAGCCGTGTTCGACCGCGAAGGAATCGACCTCGCGTCCTACCGTCAGATCCTCGACGAATCGCCATTGGTTTCCTCTCAGGGACTGATACGCGACGAGATTCTCGGAATGAACATTTTCAATTCCGTTTTCGTCGACTGCACGTCGAGCCCCGAAATAGCCGCGCTCTATGGCGATATGCTGAGCCACAATGTCAATGTCGTGGCCGCCAACAAAATAGCGGCATCATCGGACTATAAGGATTACAAACGGCTCAAAGATATAGCACGGCAGAAAGACGTGAAATATCTTTTCGAAACCAACGTAGGCGCCGGACTGCCGATCATAAACACTATCAATTCGCTTATCAATTCCGGCGACCGTATCCTCAAAATAGAAGCTGTTGTTTCCGGTACGCTCAATTTCATTTTCAACACGCTTTCGAAAGAAATGCCGCTTTCCAAAACCATAGCCAAGGCTCATGCCGAAGGATATAGCGAACCTGATCCGCGGACAGACCTAAGCGGTACGGATGTGATCAGAAAAATCGTGATTCTCGCTCGCGAAGCCGGCTATGCCGTCGAACAAAAAGATGTCCGTCTCACTCCTCTGCTTCCCGAAAAATATTTTAAGGGAACGGTCGACGAATTTATGAAAACGGTGGCGGAAGTCGATGAATTTTACGAGCAAAAGCGCCTTGAAGCCGAGGAGACCGGGGAAAAATACCGCTTTGTGGCAAGCTTTTCCGACGGCGTGGCGGAAGTAGGCCTCAGAAAAGTCGATGCCTCCCATCCGTTCTATAACCTCGGTGGAAGCAGCAACGTTATCCTCATCACTACCGAACGCTACCGTGAATTTCCGATGGTGATCAAAGGTTACGGCGCCGGTGCGGAAGTCACAGCCGCGGGAGTGTTCGCCGACATTTTCAGTATAGCGAACATCCGCTAACGAAGCCAGCTAAGTGAAGAAAATTCTTATCATCCTCGACGGAGCCGCCGACCTGCCTTGCGACGAACTCAGGGGAAAGACGCCTTTCGAGGCCGCCCATACCCCGAACATCGGCATGCTTGCCCGATCGGGTAGAAAAAGCATGTTCCGTACATTCGACGACGGAAGGATCCCGGGAAGCGAAAACGCCATACTCAAACTGCTCGGTTATCCCCCGGAAATCTACGGAAAAGTCGGCCGCGGACCCTTCGAAGCCCTCGGGGTCGGAATCGACATCAGCGATGAAGATCACGCCATACGTTGTAACATCGTGGAAATCAACGCCGAAGGCTCTTTTATCACCGACCGGCCGGCAGACATCAAAATCGACGCACTCAAAAATCGATTTTTAGGCCACTTCAGCGCGTTAAAAAGTTTGGGATATAGGGTAACACATTTTTCGGATTTAAAGAGCGTGGCGGTATCTAAAAATCGATTCTACGGCCATATTTACCACCCTCCTCATGAATCGAAATTCAAAGGAGTCAAAAATTGGCAAATTTTGCCACCCGACCAACCCGATTCAGACGAAGCAAAAGCCTTATCGACGATAATCAATGACAGAATCCGCATAGATATCGGTGGATCAGCTCGTTATTTCTCGTTATGGCTATGGGGAGGAGGCCGTCTGCCGCAACTCACCCCCTTTTCCAAACTTTCAGGATACGAAAAACCCGCAGCAATAACCGGCACTCCCCTCGTCCGCGGAATAGCTCTGGCTACAGGAATCACAGCGCCTCATATTCCCGGAGCCACCGGAAGCCTCCACACAGATTACGACGGCAAAGCCATGGCAGCGGCCGCGGCATTGGAGGGCGGCTCCGAATTCGTTCTTATCCACGTAGAAGCACCCGACGAAGCCGGACATCTCGGCGATCCCCTACTGAAAATGCACGCCCTGGAAGAAATCGACCGTCACCTCGTCGGCACCCTGCTTTCACTTCTTTCCTCAAAGAAGATCACCGCCGAAATCACCATCACGGCTGACCATCCTACCCCCTGCGCCCTCCGCCGCCACACATCCGAGCCGGTGGAGATGCTGTCAGCCGTCATCTGACACTTCCAAAACAGCAAATAAGGTAAATTTCATCAAAGCAACGCAAAGCGTTAGGCTACTGACTATTATAGTCAATAGTCAAAAAAGGGGTCAAAAAAAATTAATAATTTTAACATTTTTTAATTGTAGGGGGGGGATAAAATAGACCAATTAATATAATTTTGCATAATGAAAGGTAGTCGGCCTTAATCAGACATGAAAACAGGTTCAAATTAACTTAAATATAATTAATACGAACCCAACCCAATTAAATAACTTAATAATTAACAACATGTATCATTATCAAAAAACTTCGAGCAAGCGGAAATTGCCTGGATTGGCGTTTTTGCTATCAGTTCTCGTTATGATGCTGTGTAACTTCAATGTGAAGGCATCTGAAGCGCCTGCGCCCGAAACGGCTACAGGTACGGTTGTGGATCAATTCGGCGAACCTCTCGTAGGTGTGTCCGTAATGGTTCCGGGAACTTCCAAAGGAGCCTCAACCGATGTTGACGGTAACTTCTCCATCGCAAATGTGAACAGAGGAGAATCGCTCCGTTTCACCATGATCGGTTGCAAACCGTATGAAACCGTCTGGCACGGCACTCCCCTCAACATTACAATGGAAGATGACGTTGCTGCTCTTGATGAGGTGGTAGTCGTTGGTTTCGGTGTACAGAAGAAAGCCAACCTCACCGGTGCCGTATCAACGATTTCGGCAACAGAACTTTCCAACCGCCCGGTATCTTCGGCAGTCGACGCTCTTGCAGGTCTGGCTCCCGGTCTGGATATCATCGGCTCTAACCTCGGTGGTCAGCTGAATGCAACCAAGACCATGAATATCCGTGGTATCGGTACGATCGGTTCCGGTTCAAACGTGGTTCCTCTCGTGCTAATCGACGGTATGGAAGGTGACCTCAATACTGTTAACCCGCAGGACATCGAAAACATCTCTATCCTGAAAGACGCAGCCGCATCTTCAATTTACGGTTCGCGTGCAGCAGGCGGTGTGATCCTCGTTACTACAAAGAACGGTAAGCAGGGTAAAGTACAGGTGACTTACAGCGACTCTTTCCGTTGGAGCAATGTTTACAAATTGCCTCACAATGCCAACTCATACCTTTGGGCTTTAACAGCCAACGAAGCATCTCTCAATGCTGGTATGGGTGTATTTCTCCCGGACAGCAAAGTTGAAGAACTCAAGAGAGCCGTTGAAACAGGCTACACCACGATGTATCCGAAACCTAACGCTCCTAACGAATGGGATGATTACGGTCAGGTAAATATCAATACACTCCCTGTCGGCAATACCGACTGGATGTATCATCTTTTCGGAAAGACTTCTTTCTCTCAGGAACACAATATTTCTGTGACAGGCGGATCTGACAGAATCAACACATATTTCTCAGCCAGCATCCTCGATCAGGGCGGTATATTGAATTTCGGCGACGACAAGCACATGAGATATAATATAACCGGCCGCATCAACTTCCAGATCACTCCGTGGTTGCTCTTCGGTTACTCTGCAAGATGGAGCCGTATCGACAATAATTTCCCGTCGTACGTTACCGATAGCGCAGGTGCCGGTCTGCTTTACCATGACATCTCCAGAAACTGGCCGAACATGCCGCTTTACGACCCGAACGGTCATCCCAACGCATATTCATTCATCGAGGCTTTGACAAACGGAGGTCGATTCAAATCTCTCAACGACCGTCTCGACCACCAGTTCTCTTTCCTGATCACTCCGCTTGAAGGATTGAGCCTCAATGCAGAAATGAACTATAGCGCACGCAACTACAAAATCCATCACGCTTATCTTCAGACCCAAGCATGGGGTGTTAACGGTGACGCATACGACCTGAATGCTCCGGACTATCCCGCAGGTTATCCTACAGGCTCACGCGTAGCTGACAGATCTCAGATCACCAACTATTTCAACCCGAACGTATATGCTACCTATCAGTTCAATATCAAGCAAGACCATCAATTCAAGGTTATGGCCGGTTTCCAGAGCGAATGGCTCAAATATGATTTGTTCTCAGCTCAGAGAGACGGTATAATCGCCGATATTCCATATCTTGACAAAACTGACGGTCCTTCAGTTCTTACAGGTTATGCAAACGAATGGGCAACAGCCGGTTTCTTCGGCCGTATCAACTACGACTACAAAGGCCGTTATCTCGTAGAAGGTAACATCCGCTATGACGGAACTTCACGTTTCCGCCGCGGTCACCGTTGGTCAACCAGCCCTTCTTTCTCATTAGGTTGGAACGTGGCTAACGAATCATGGTTCGAAAGCGTACGCCAGAAAGTCAACACCTTGAAAGTGCGTTACTCTTGGGGTAGATTAGGCAACCAGAACACAAGCAACTGGTATCCGACATACAGCAATATGGGTTACAGTGCCGGTACATACGGCTGGTTAGTAAACGGCGAAAAGACAACAGTAGCCACGATGCCGGGCATCGTATCAACTTCTCTGACATGGGAAAAGAACCGCACTTGGGACATCGGTTTGGACTGGGGCTTCCTGAACAACCGACTGACCGGTACGATCGACTACTATAACCGCAAGACTATGGATATGGTAGGTCCGGGTCAAATCTTACCGAACCTGTTGGGTACAGCAGCAAATGCTTCCGGTTTCGTAACCGGTCCGAGCACCAACAACCTGTCGATGACATCAAAAGGTTGGGAACTCACAGCAAGCTGGCGCGACCGCATCCAGGATTTCTCATACGGCGTGACTTTGAATCTGTATGACCACATCATCACAATCGATGAGTATCCTAATGAATCCAAGACTCTTTCTACCTACTTCCCGGGCGCAAGATATGGCGATATCTGGGGTTATACCACTATCGGCATCGCCAAGAATCAGGCAGAAATGGACGCTCACCTTGCCAAAGCAAACCAGGATCGTTTAGGCAACCAGTGGGTAGCCGGTGATATCATGTATGCCGACATCGACGGCGACGGCGTCGTTGGCCCCGGTGAAAACACTTTGGAAAATCACGGTGACCTCAAAGTTATCGGTAACACTACTCCGAGATACAACTACGGTATCATTCTCGATGCACAGTGGAAAGGCTTCGACGTGAGAGTATTCTTCCAGGGCGTAGGCAAACGCGACTATTTCCCCGACAACAGCAATAACAACTATGCTGTATTCTGGGGATTCACCAACAACGGAAAATTCCACGCCAACCTCTATGAATATCAGCTCGACTATTTCCGTCCGGAAGATACTACCAACCCGTTAGGTCCGAACCTCGACTCTTACTATGCGAGACCGAGTTACACCAACAATACAGGTAAAAACAAGCAGGTACAGACGCGTTATCTTCAGAACGCAGCTTACTGCTCTCTCAAAAACGTGACTATCGGCTATACTATCCCTCAGAAGGTGACAAGAAAAGCATATCTTGAAAAAGTACGCCTGTTCTTCTCCGGTGAAAACTTAGCCCAGATGACCAAATTTACCAAGCAGGGTAACCCCGAACTGATCGAAGCTTACCAGACATCGGGCTTCGGTAAGGTTTATCCGTTGTCACGAGTATTCTCTTGTGGTTTAAACGTAACTTTCTAAAACCGAAAAATCATGAAAAAATATATTAACGGAATATTCTTAGGTGCTTTAGCCTTAGGTTTGGCATCCTGCGACGACTATCTGGATCGCGAACCACTATCAGACATCATTCCTGAGAATTTCTTCACGTCAGCCTCCAATCTGTCGGCATATACAATCAACTTCTATGGAGGTTTCCGCACACACTCCAATAATTCATGGGAGTTAGGAACTTTCTCAGACGACAACAACACCGACAATCAGGCTTACGCGGAATACAGTACTCGTTTCGTTCCGAGTCAGCTGACCGTTCCTGCCCATAGCGGCAACTGGGACTTCACGGTTGTGAGACAGATAAACTATTTCTTTGCAAACGTTCTGCCTAATCTCGAATCGGGTGTTCTCAGCCCGTCGACAGAGGTCAACGAGGCTATAGGAGAAGCTTATTTCTTCCGTGCATTCGCTAATTACAACAACTATAAGGTTATTGGCGACTTCCCGATTACAACGGAAGTTGTTCCCGACGATAAGGAAACTCTTCTTGAACAGACGGTACGCTATCCGCGCAATCAGGTAGCACGCTTTATACTTGAAGACCTTGCCAAGGCAGCACAGTATCTGCCTGAAACAAACTCTAAGGGCAAAAACGGTTTGAACAGCGCTTGTGCACAGTTGTTCCGTTCACGCGTGGCTCTTTTCGAGGCAACTTGGCTGAAACATCACAAAGGCACAGCCCTCGTTCCCGGCGGACCCGGATGGCCCGGCGACCCGAGTTTGCTCAACGGCTTCAATATCGACACTGAAATCAACTACTTCCTGACCGAAGCCATGGCATCGGCCAAGATCGTGGGCGACCAGATTGTAAACAATCTCGTACAAAACACCGGTAATATAGTAGGTCAGAATGCAGCTTTGCAGAGTCAGAACCCATACTACACAATGTTCTGCGATCAAGACCTGACAGGTTACAGCGAAGTGCTTCTTTACAAGTACTACAATACAGACCAGAATATCTATACCGATATCCAGCAGCAGCTGCAGGTGAACGGTGGCGGATCGGGCTGGACACGCGGATTGGTCAACTCGTTCGTGATGCGCAACGGTCTTCCGATCTATGCCGCAGGTTCGGGTTATGATCCCGAATGGGAAAACCAGGGTATCTCAGCAAGCCTTCAGGATCGCGATTCACGCATCCAGATCTTCACAAAAGGAGATTACAGCATCGAGAACTACCAGACAGACGGTACTCCCAACTACAACAATCTGAACATAATGTTGAATGCTCAGACCAATAAGAAATATTCTACCGGTTATGGCATCAAGAAAGGTAAGACCTATAATGTAGAACAGACTACTAACAATTCATCAGTGACAGGTTCGATAATCTTCCGTGCCACCGAAGCCATGCTCAACTATATCGAAGCATGTGTGGAACTCAACGGCTCGCCCGACAACACAGCCGACAGCTACTGGCGTGCTCTGAGAAACCGCGCGCTCGTTAATCCGGACTACAACGTGACTATCGCAGCCACCGACATGAGTCAGGAAGCTCTCGGCGACTGGGGCGCTTACTCAGCCGGTCAACTCATCGACGCTACTCTCTACAACGTGCGTCGCGAACGCAGAAACGAGCTCATCGGCGAGTCTCTACGTTGGGATGACCTCCGTCGCTGGGCCGCTCTCGACCAGATGATCCAGACACCTTACATCATCGAAGGTATCAAATTCTGGGGAACGGTTTACACAGATCCTTCAAGTCCTCTGTTCCTGACAGCTGAAGTTATCGTCGATCCGACAACCGGCAATATGTCACCGGAAAGCCTAAGTCCGTACGTTCGTCCTTACCAGAAAGTACAATTCAACAATCCAGTTTATAACGGATATGTTTGGGTGAATGC
The DNA here is from genome assembly GCA_022511125.1 of Paramuribaculum sp. Lineage (GTDB taxonomy): Bacteria > Bacteroidota > Bacteroidia > Bacteroidales > Muribaculaceae > Paramuribaculum. The sequence continues at coordinate 56,522 of JAFLSD010000010.1, read as the reverse complement.
TAATTATCTCAGCCCGTTAGGACAAAATGACTTTACAGCTGCTTCGCCAGACGGTTCGGTAAGCTCTACGGTTCTCTATCAGAACCCGGGATGGGGAATGCTTGCAGGTGAAAATCCAAAGAATTTTTAAATTGAGGTTAGTTAATTTGGTTAAGGTTAGCTAAGCATTATCCATGCGATTACTACCCGGAAGGGTCCGTCGGGCGACGGACCCTTCTTTTTTATGTTGCGGAAACTCAAATAATCGGAATTTCACTCAAAAAGTGACGTTGAAGTTTGAAAAATTCATCAAAAAACATAAAAAAAAAATTATTTTTTTTCTTTTTAGATAAAATTTTATAAAACAGATAATTGCCACTCTTTTTTCGTGTTTGTTAAAAATTAAATTTCGTCCATTTAAGAATTTTTAACCGTGGGGGGGGGATAAAATAGTTCATTTAATATAATTTTGCAAAATGAAGGGTAAACCATCCTTAAACAAACATGAAAACCGGTTCAAATTAACTTAATTATCATTAACACGAAATTATCATTAATACGAACCCTATTAAATAACTAAATAATTAACAACATGTATCATTATCAAAAAACTTCGAGCAAGCGGAAATTGCCTGGATTGGCGTTTTTGCTATCAGTTCTCGTTATGATGCTGTGTAACTTCAATGTGAAGGCATCTGAAGCGCCTGCGCCCGAAACGGCTACAGGTACGGTTGTGGATCAATTCGGCGAACCTCTCGTAGGTGTGTCCGTAATGGTTCCGGGAACTTCCAAAGGAGCCTCAACCGATGTTGACGGTAACTTCTCCATCGCAAATGTGAACAGAGGAGAATCGCTCCGTTTCACCATGATCGGTTGCAAACCGTATGAAACCAAATGGCAAGGTACTCCCCTCAACATTACAATGGAAGACGACGTTGCTTCTCTTGATGAGGTGGTAGTCGTTGGTTTCGGTGTACAGAAGAAAGCCAACCTCACCGGTGCCGTATCAACCATTACAGCAACAGAGCTGTCCAACCGCCCGGTAGCGTCGGCAGTTGACGCTCTTGCAGGTCTGGCTCCGGGTCTCAACATCAACGGTGCAAACCTCGGCGGTCAGCTGAATGCAACCAAGAGCATGAACATCCGCGGTGTCGGTACGATCGGATCAGGTTCAAGCGTAACACCACTTGTTCTCATTGACGGTATGGAAGGTGACCTCAATACTGTTAACCCGCAGGATATCGAAAACATCTCTATCCTTAAGGACGCCGCTTCAGCGTCGATCTACGGTTCGCGCGCAGCCGGCGGTGTGATTCTCGTAACCACCAAAAACGGTAAGGAAGGTAAATTACAGGTGACTTACAACAACTCTTTCCGTTGGAGCAGTGCTACAAACTTCCCTCATCAGGCCAATTCTTATCTTTGGGCTATAACGGCAAACGAAGCAGCCATGAATGCCGGCCAAGGCGTTTATGTCGGAGCAGAAAAACTCCAGCAACTTAAAGATGTGGTTGAAGGTCGTGCTACACCTAATATGTGGGAGGACTTTGGCAATCCCGGCACTTGGTGCTTATGGGGTGTTAACGGCACGGATACAAGCCTTCCGACAGGCAATACCGACTGGCTCTATGCAATATTCGGAAAGACTTCTTTCTCTCAGGAACACAATATCTCCTTAACAGGCGGTACAGACAAAATCAACACATATTTCTCGGCCAATATCCTGGATCAGGGTGGTCTTCTGAATTATGGTGATGACAAGCGCATGAGATACAACATAACAGGTCGCATGAACTTCCAGATCACTCCGTGGTTGCTCTTCGGCTACGCAGCAAAATGGAGCCGCGTGGATTACAACGCACCGTCATTGCTCACGGATAATGTTGGAGGCGGAATGCTTTATCATGACATATCGAGAAACTGGCCGGTAATTCCTTTGGTTGACCCGAACGGACACTATGTAGTACAGTCATTTATACCGACTCTTACCGAAGGTGGTCGCTTCTTATCGACTAACGACCGTCTCGACCACCAGTTCTCTTTCCTGATCAATCCTCTTCAGGGTCTGACAATCAATGCGGACATGAACTATAGTGCACGCCACTATAAGATTCGTCATTATTATCTCCAGACTTACTGGTATGACATCAACGATAACCCTTATAAACTGAACTCACCTGACAGCCCTGTAGGACCGGAACAGTCTCGAGTTTACAACTTCTATCGCGGGACAAACTATTTCAACCCGAACGCATACGCTACATATCAGTTCAATATCAAGCAAGACCATCAATTTAAGGTTATGGCCGGTTTCCAGGCTGAATGGCTTAAAAACGATCAGTTCTCTGCACAAAGAACCGGTATCATTGCCGATATTCCATATCTTGACAAAACTGACGGCGATCCGGTACTCGGCGGCACAGCAGCCGAGTGGTCAACAGCCGGTTTCTTCGGCCGTATCAACTACGACTACAAAGGTCGCTACCTGATCGAAGGTAACCTCCGTTATGACGGAACTTCACGCTTCCGCCGCGGTCACCGCTGGTCGACCAGCCCGTCGTTCTCATTAGGTTGGAACGTGGCTAACGAAGCATGGTTCGAAAGCGTACGCCAGAAAGTCAACACTTTGAAAGTGCGTTACTCTTGGGGTAAGTTAGGAAACCAGAACACTAACAGCTGGTATCCTACATACAGCAGCATGGGCTTCGTAGTTGACGGCTCAAGCTGGCTTGTCGACGGCTCAAAAACAACAGTAGCTTCGATGCCGGGCATCGTATCTTCTTCTCTGACATGGGAAAAGAACCGCACTTGGGACATCGGTTTGGACTGGGGCTTCCTGAACAACCGACTGACCGGTACATTCGACTACTACAACCGCAAGACTATGGATATGGTGGGTCCGGGTCAAACATTACCGGGCGTATTGGGAGTAGGCGCCCCCGCTACCAATAACCTGTCGATGACATCGAAAGGTTGGGAACTCACAGTTAGCTGGCGTGACCGCATCCAGGATTTCGCATACGGCGTGACTTTGAATCTGTATGACCACACCACAATAATCAACGAATATCCTAATCCGGGTAATTCGCTCAGCCAGTACTATCCCGGCAGAAAATACGGTGAAATCTGGGGTTATACCTCAATCGGTATAGCAAAGACTAACCAAGAAATGGCTGATCACCTCGCAAATGTAGACCAGAGCCGTTTAGGCAATAACTGGACTGCCGGCGATATGATGTACGCCGATATCAACGGTGACGGTGTGATCAGCACAGGCGAAAACACTCTGGAAAATCATGGTGACCTTTCAATCATCGGTAACACGACTCCGCGTTACAACTTCGGTATCATTATCGATGCACAGTGGAAAGGCTTCGACCTGAGAGTATTCTTACAGGGTGTCGGCAAACGCGACTACTATCCCACCGTATCGGGTAACGGTGTATCAGAATTCTGGGGCTTCATGAACAATGCAAAATACCAGGCAAACCTCTATGAACCCCAGCTCGACTATTTCCGTCCGGAAGACACCACCAACCCGTTAGGTCCAAATGTGGATGCATACTTCACAAGACCGAACTACGCTACCGGCACGAAGAACAAAGAAACACAGACCCACTTCCTACAGAATGCAGCTTACTGCGCTCTCAAGAACCTGACTATCGGCTATACCATCCCGCAGAAGGTGACAAGAAAAGCTTATCTTGAAAATGTACGCATATTCTTCTCGGGCGAAAATTTGGGCAAGATAACCAAGTTCACAAAACTTGGCGACCCCGAAATGATCGAAGCTTACAATCAAAACAACTTCGGTAAGGTTTATCCGTTATCACGAGTATTCTCATGTGGCTTAAACGTAACATTCTAAAAACGAAAAATCATGAAAAAATATATTAACGGAATATTCTTAGGTGCTTTAGCCTTAGGTTTTGCGTCCTGCGATGACTTTCTGGACCGCGAACCTCTTGCGGATCTCGTTCAGGAGAGCTTCTTCACATCGGCATCTAATCTGTCGGCATACACAGCCAATTATTACAACAATTTCCCCAGCCATAGCAGCAGCGGTCTCGGTACTTTCTCCAATGATAACGGAACCGACAACCAGGCCTATTCGGAATACAGCAACCAGTGGGCTCCCGGCGAATGGCGAGTACCTGCAAGTCAGGGCAGCTGGAGCTTCGGCAACATAAGATCAATCAACAATTTCCTTGAAAATGCAGTGCCCGCCGTTGAAGCCGGTCAAGTTACCGGAACAGAAGCTGAAATAAACCAGGCTCTCGGTGAAGCATATTTCTTCCGCGCATTTTTCTATTACAATAATTACAAGACGCTGGGCGACTTCCCGATTATAACGGAAGTTCTTCCCGACGATAAGGAAATTCTTCTTGAGCAGTCGGTGCGCCGCCCGCGCAATCAGGTTGCCCGCTTTATTCTCGATGACCTTGCTAAAGCTGCGCAGTATCTGCCGGCAACAAGCTCGAAAGGCAAAAACGGCTTGAACAGCGCTTGCGCCTCTTTGCTGCGCTCACGCGTTGCTCTCTTCGAGGCTACATGGCTGAAATATCACAAAGGCACAGCCCTCGTTCCCGGCGGACCCGGATGGCCCGGCGACCAGAGCATGCTCAACGGCTTCAATATCGACACTGAAATCAACTACTTCTTCACCGAAGCCATGGCATCGGCCAAGGTAGTCGGCGATCTGATCGTGAACAACCTCGTACAGAATACTGGTGTTTATGTAGGTCAGAATGCCGCACTGCAGAGTCAGAACCCATATTACACAATGTTCTGCGACAACGACCTGTCAGGCTATAGCGAAGTGCTTCTCTACAGATCTTACGACTATCTGCAAGGAATCTATACCGATTGTCAGATGCAGCTGCAGAGAAACGGCGGCGGAACAGGCTGGACACGCGGACTGGTAAATTCGTTCGTAATGCGCAACGGTCTGCCGATCTATGCCGCAGGTTCGGGTTACGACCCAGAATGGGAAAACCAAGGCGTAGAAGCAACTCTTCAGGATCGCGACTCACGCATCCAGATTTTCACAAAGTATGACAATTGCATTCAGTCTTACCAGGATGATGGTGCACCGCTTACTTACAACTTGGGTGTAACACTTCTGGAAGGAGCGTTCAACTCAAAAGTTACAACCGGTTTCACCATCAAGAAAGGTATGAGCTATAACCTTTTCGAAGCAAGTACAGGTCAAAAAGGTCAGACAGGTTGCATTGCATACCGTGCTACGGAAGCCATGCTCAACTATATCGAAGCATGTGTGGAACTCAACGGTTCGCCCGACAACACAGCCGACGGTTATTGGCGTGCTCTGAGAAACCGCGCGCTCATTAATCCGGACTACAACGTGACTATCGCAGCCACTGACATGAATCAGGAAGCTCTCGGTGACTGGGGTGCTTATTCATCCGGTCAGCTCATCAATCCGACTCTCTACAACGTGCGTCGCGAACGCAGAAACGAGCTCATCGCCGAATCGCTCCGTATGGATGACCTACGCCGTTGGGCCGCTCTCGACCAGATGATCGAAACTCCTTATTTCATCGAAGGTATGAAATTCTGGGGAACTGTTTACACAGATCCGAGCAGCCCGCTCTATATGACATCTCAAATAATCATAGACCCGACAAGCGGTAATATGTCGCCTGAATCTTTCGGCCCGTATATCCATCCTTATCAGGAAAAGACCGTAAACAATGCGGTATATGAAGGCTACAGATGGACAAGAGCACATTACCTGAGTCCGATCGGTATGAACGACTTCACAGCCGCTTCTGAAGACGGTACGGTAAGCACTACGGTTATTTATCAGAATCCGGGATGGCCGATGCTCACAGGTGAAGCTCCTACGAACATTTAAATTAAGGTTAGTTAATTGGTTAAGGTTAGCTAAGCATTATCTATGCAATTACTACCCGGAAGGGCTCGTCGATCGACGAGCCCTTCTTTTTTCAGATTAATTCAACCGGGTGAGCGAGCGAACTAAAATTGAGGATTGTTTGTTTTTTTGAAAAGAGGAACGAAAGTTATGTCGCGCCTCTCCGAAAAGAAACTTACTAAAACTAATTGCTAACATAAAAATTACTCAAATGAAAAAGATTCTGACCATCGCTATTGTAGCGATCGCTTCGGTGACAGCAGCTTCAGCCCAGGTTTTCGTAGGCGGTTCATTCAGCCTCGAACGCAACACTACTAAAAATCAGACCAATTTTACCATCGCCCCTGAAGTAGGACATAACTTCAATTCCAAGACTGCGGTGGGTGGTACTCTCGAATTCACCCACAACTACAACGACGGTATCAGCACCAACCTTTTCTCGATCAATCCTTACTTCCGTTATAAATTTCTTCATGCCGCCGACGGTCGCCTGACTGTTTTCTTCGACACCACTGCCGGAGTCGGACTGGGAAACGCTAAAGTAAACGGTGAAAAGAGCGAAACGGCAGCCGTATGGGACTTCGGTTTCAAACCGGGTATTGCCTACGATCTGAGCAAGCATTTCACCATCGTGGCCCACTTAGGATTCATCGGCTACAACGGAGCGAACAAGGCCGCCAAATATGCCGGTTACGACAATAAGTTCGGTATCGACCTCAGCTCTTCGAACCTCGAATTCGGACTTTCCTACAACTTCTAAAATCACATAAACATATAAATTCGTTCCGCGGACGCAGCTCTTTTGTAGCCGGCGTCCGCCATCTTTTTATCCTCTACCCGCGACCTCTCCAATAAAACTCCCCTGAGGATACATACTCACTTTTCTACATTGACATAAATGACTATCGGTCATTAGTGCTTATAATTGCGGAAAGTGAATGTTATTTCAGAGTAGGTATTCTCCAACAAGATTTCCATATGGTGATAACTAAATAATTTAATTGTTTAAGAGCAGATTATGAAATTTAATATGACAGAAATGTATATAATACAACAATGTTAACCGGGCGGAAAGCACTAAAAAATCAAAGTTTCCGCCCGGTTTATATCAAGTGATAAATATTATTACTATCTTTGTACCACTGAGTTGCACGATTTCTGCATAAGGATAAGACTACCATAATAAGAATCAATCTATATAAGAATGGAAAAATTAATCGGAAGAGAGAAAGAAACAAACAAACTCACAGAATATTACAATTCGGACAAAAGTGAGTTTATCGCCTTATATGGACGTCGTAGGGTTGGAAAGACATTTCTAATCCGGAGTTTTTTCAAAGACAAATTTGATTTTTATGCTACCGGAGTAATTGACGGATCGCGCAAAACCGAGATGGATGCATTCCATGCATCATTGATTCGTTATGGCTACAAGGGCGAAAAGGCTAAAACATGGAATGAAGCCTTTAATCAGCTTGCAGTTCTATTGGAACGTAAAAATAAGAACCGGAAAAGACGGTTGGTCGTATTTCTTGATGAGTTGCCATGTTTCGATACTCCCCGTTCGGGTTTTCTACAGGCCTTGGATTTATTCTGGAACAGCCGGGCATCGTGGATAGAGAATATCTATTTTGTCGTATGCGGGTCAGCAACTTCATGGATGATGAGCAATATTGTAAATAACCGAGCAGGTCTTCACAAGCGCACAACGCATATTATGCACCTTAGGCCATTCACATTGGGACAGACGGAGGAATATTTGAAAAGTCGTAAATTCCGATGGCCAAGAATATCAATATTGCAAGCCTACATGGTTCTTGGAGGTGTTCCTTATTACCTCAGTTTGCTTGATTCCACAAAAAACGTGCCGGATAATATCGATTCGCTGTTCTTCTCGTCCGAACCTGAATTGGAAAATGAGTATGATAGATTATTCCATTCTTTGTTCAAGAACGCAGATTCTTATATGGAAATAATACGTTACCTGAGCAGCCATCGCGACGGATATACAAGGACTGAGATAGCGAATGGGCTGAAAATCCCTGACAACGGTCATCTTAGTCGTATGCTTGATGATCTTGAACATTGTGATTTTATCAGGAAATACAATAATGGCGCTCTACAAAAGAACGGAATCTACCAACTGGTTGATTTCTTTTCCTTATTCCATCATAAGTTTGGTAACAGCAGGATTACAGACGAGCATTTCTGGCGCAATTCGCTCGGTACACCGGAACAAAACACATGGTATGGATTTACATTTGAAAAAGTATGCCTCTGTCATATCAAACAGATTGTACATGGCCTGCGACTTGATACAATCAGGCACGAATACTATGCATGGAGAAGTCAGGATAGCCGTCCTGCCGTACAGATTGATTTAATCATAGATAGAGCAGACGGTATCGCCACTATCTGTGAGATAAAATATTCAAAGGATGATTATACCGTTAGCGAAAACGAATACCGCAAAATTATCCGAAGGGTAAATGCATTTCAGGAAGAAACTCACCACAAGGGAGGAGTACAGGTTTCATTAGTAACCACCTATGGAATTAAAGACAACATGTATTCGGAAATTTCGGATATTCCGATTACAATGAATGAATTATTTGAATAAATATTCAGTTCAAGCATATCAGATTGTACTCTTGTCTCCTCTGGTGCGATGGCGAATGATATAGCGGAAAAGTGAAGGAAAATCAAATATAATTTTACGCAAATGTTCAAAAAATCGTTATCTTTGCAGACGGGCAAAGATGTGCGCCCGCTTACGAAATCTAATTAAAAACTAAATATCATGAAAATCGAGAAAACAACAGCCCCCTCTAAACTTGGCGAAATAACACTTTATAAACTGACCAATGCTACGGGCGCCTCCGTGACGCTTTCGTCGCTCGGAGCGGGCATCGTTGCCGTGGAAGTTCCCGACAAGAACGGCAAAATCGACGATGTCTGCATAGGCTACAAAAATCCGGCCGACTACATCGACGACGGCCCGTGCGCCGGAAAAGTCCCCGGCCGCTATGCAAACCGTATAGCCAAAGGTCATTTCACATTGGACGGCAAGGAATATACATTGGCAATTAACAACGGACCGAACGCACTTCACGGCGGACCGACGGGATTTATGAACCATATCTGGAACTCTTCGGCCGACGAAGCTACGGGACAGGTGACATTCACTCTCGACAGCCCCGACGGCGACGAAGGTTATCCGGGAAATCTGAAAGCAAAAGCCACATATACGTGGAGCGACGACTGCAAGCTGACGCTCAAACTGGAAGCCGAGACAGACGCTCCGACAGTAGTTAATCTGACGAATCATGCATATTGGAATCTGGAAGGACATAACGCCGGCTCGATATTCGACCACGAAATGTGGCTCGGCGCAAGCCGTTACCTTCCGACCGACGATACGCTAATTCCGACGGGCGAACTGGCTCCGGTGGAAGGAACTCCGATGGACTTCACGACAGCGAAGAAGATAGGCCGCGATATCAAGCAGGATTTCCCGGCTCTGGTCTACGGCAAAGGCTACGACAACTGCTGGGTGGTGGACGGCTACGAAAAAGGACAGCTCAAGCATGTGGCAACCCTCTGCTCCGAGCCCTCAGGACGTGTGCTGGAAGTGAGCACAACGCAGCCGGCAGCGCAAGTTTACACAGGTAACTGGCTCGCAGGGTCGCCTGAAAACAAGGCCGGACGTTCCTACGAAGACTACGACGGCGTAGCCATAGAATGTCAGAATTTCCCCGACGCTCCGAATCATCAGAATTTCCCAAATCCGGTTCTGCGCCCGGGTGAAAAGTTCGAGGAAACGATAGAATTTTCATTTAAAACAAAATAAAAACAATAAACCGATGAAACCTACACTTTTTGTTCTTGCAGCAGGAATGGGCAGCCGTTACGGCGGCCTCAAACAGCTTGACGGCCTCGGCCCTCATGGTGAAACGATAATGGACTATTCGATCTACGATGCCATCAAGTCGGGATTCGGCAAAGTGGTGTTCGTGATCCGCAAGGATTTCGAGAAGGATTTCCGCGACAAAATCCTTTCGAAATATGAAGGACACATTCCGGTGGAAGTCGTTTTCCAGAGCATCGACGACCTTCCCGAAGGCTACACCTGTCCGCCGGACCGCAGCAAACCCTGGGGCACCAACCATGCCGTTCTGATGGGTAAGGACGTGATTAAAGAGCCGTTCGCTGTGATAAACGCCGACGACTTCTACGGCCGCAACGCTTTCGAAGTTATAGCCAAGGAGCTTTCGCGCGACCATGACCGCAAGGGCGACTACTGCATGGTGGGCTTCCGCGTGGGCAACACCATGACGGAAAACGGATCGGTGGCTCGCGGCGTTTGCGAGACCTCGGCCGACGGTAACCTCACTTCGGTTGTAGAGCGCACTGCTATCAGCTATGACAAGGACGGCAAAATCGTGTTCACGGACGAAAACGGCGTAGAACAGACTCTCGACCCGGCTACTCCCGTATCGATGAATCTCTGGGGATTTACTCCCGACTACTTCGACTACAGCGAACGCGAATTCAAAAAATTCCTCGACAAGGACATCAACACTCCGAAGAGCGAATTTTTCATTCCGTTGTGTATCGACGCTCTGATCAAGAATGACGAAGCTACGGTGAAAGTTCTCGATACCGACAGCAAATGGTTCGGAGTGACTTACGCAGCCGACCGTCCCGGTGTAGTAGAAAAATTTGCCCAGCTCCACGCTGACGGCACATATCCCGAAAAATTGTTCTAAAAAGATAATTGCGATAGTTTAAAAAGCCCTTCGGTAGAGTTCCCACTCAACCGAGGGGTTTCTCTTTTATTGAAATGCTATGCAGACCTGATTTCTATAAAAAATTCTACTAAAACTACAAATTAAAAATATATTGATTATTTTTGTAAACACAATTAAAACATATATGCCTATGATACATTAATAATTCTTTTGATACTCGCATTTTAAATATAGGAAAAGTGTTTTAGCTTTTATTCTGTCTCTCTAAAAGTTTGGCGACTTATATACCGACAGGAATATCTGCAAAACGCTCGCACATAAAGTGTGGGCTTTTGGCTATTCAGTCGGTAGGGTTACGCCAAACACCTTAGAGAGAAGAATAGACTAAAAGTACCGCGCTTTTTTATGTAAGTATTATATCTTCTTAAGGTACGGGGAGTATTCTGAAAAGCCCTAAGTGAGTAGGAATAATAACAAATATTTGATTTATGAAAAAATATATCTTATCAATCTTCTTTTTACTCTTTTCATTAATGGCGTTTTCAAGAGACAGTTGTCCGATAGCCGGAAGCAATTCAAATTCTGTCGCTACGCTGAGAAGTACAAGTAATGTAACAAATGTAAACGGATCATTAACTATTACTATTGATATTTCACCAAAAGCCACTTTTGGCGGTTCTATTCTTGTTGATATTTATGATGCAAAAACGGATAAAAAAGCAGATACCGTTACCATCAGCTTTAATGGTAGCTCTACAACTGCCTCGCAAGCCGTATCTAATTTAACACCAAACTATCCATATTATTTTAGCATAAAATCAGCAAGTTGTTCAAAATAACCATCTCTTGTTAAATACAACAATGGATTTGAAGAAGGCATGTCATGTATTTTGTCATGCCTTCTTATTAATCTGTTGCAAATCGCATGTTATTCATTTTGAAATTTTCAAAATCGTCCGTCTAAACGACAACAATACTCATTGATATAGTTCAAACGACAAATAATTAAAGTCATATAAAGATTTAAAATAAATAAGATATTAACACAGTGGTGCTTTAGCTAAATATCAGAGGGTTAGAGGCAACAATCACAAAATTGCACACCACACAGTGCAATTTTACCACATATTTGCACTATTTGCAGTGCAATTATATTTTTCTTTGCTTAAAACTATAACTTTTGGCGAAAAAATTATCTCTCGCCCCAGCGAGAGCGCAGCGGATAGCGAGTGGTATGGATGAGCAGTCTTAGAGATGTGCTGTAGGTGAAATAAGCCCATATCCAATTGATCAGCACCGTCACCTTATTGCGCATTCCCAGAATGGAAATGAGGTGGATGAACATCCACGTGAACCATGCCGGACGACCTGAAAGGTGGATTTTATATAGGTCGGCCACGGCGAGATTCCTTCCTACGGTGGCCATCGAACCTTTATCGTTATATTCAAACGGCTTTATCTCTTTCTTTCCGTCAGCATTCAACACTTCAGCAAGATGCCGGGCCTGCTGGATAGCCACCTGGGCCAACTGCGGCATCCCTTTCGGAAAATCGGGCGATGTCATGAAAGCTATGTCGCCCAGCGCATATACATCGGGAATGCCAACGACAGCCGAATTGCGGTCGACCACGAAGCGATTGCCGGGTCCGGACTTTACGTCAGTTCCTTCAATCTGAAAGCCGGTGCCAGTGATTCCGGCCGTCCATATTACCATCCCGGCCTCCAAGCGGGTACCGTCCTCAAGTGTCACCACATTGTCGGAATATTCTTTCATGAGATGACCGAGCTTCACGTCGACCATCAGACGGTCGAGATAGCGCAACGCGTCGTCCGACGACTCGCGGGTCATGGCTCCAAGCAGGCGGTCGGAGCCCTCGAGTAACGTTATATTCACTTCATCAACCTCAAGGTCGGGATACTCACGCGTAATGATGTCGCGCTTCATCTCTCCCAACGCACCGGCCACTTCTACTCCTGTCGGTCCACCGCCGATAACGACAAAACTCAACAAACGTCGGCGCAGCTCCTTGTCTTTGGTAAGAGAAGCCCTTTCCAAACGGTCAAGCACTTCGTCGCGGCATCTGATCGCCTCCGCCGCTGATTTAAGTGTGTAGACATATTTTATCAGTTCCGAATTACCGAAGAAATTGTTGGTCGTTCCGGCTGCAATCACGAGCTTGTCGTAAGGGATAGTTTCAAACTGAGTCTGCACCGTTTTGGCTTCTACGTCAATGGTTTTTACCTTGCCAAGATGGAAACGCGTGCCTCTTACGGGCTTTTTGCGCATTTCGCGCCTGAAAGGGAACGAGATACTCGCCGGATCAAGCCCTCCTGAAGCGATCTGGTAGAACAACGGAGGAAAACTGTGATAGTTATTCTTATCCACAAGCAAGACATCAAATCTATTTTTATCGATCTTTTTCAAAAAATTGAGACCTGCGAAACCGCCGCCTATCACAACTATTTTCTGTTTCCGTTCCATCGGTTAACGTCAACTAATTTATTTCTATAATGATTCTCTTATAATGATAACAAATTCAGACACTGTAAAGTTATCGGCAAGAAGCTGATTATTATGGATTTTTCACATTAAAAAACATTGAATGATTTGACTCTGACCGAAAAAGGGCTTAACTTTGCATAAGTTGGAAACTACAGGTTGTCAAATTCCCTGCTCAAATTAATACAATACAGTGGATAAAATCATCAGATATATTATCGTTTTTTTTATCGGTATGGGACTGTCGCTCACATCCAAAGCGCAGATCAATACCGACCAGGTAATGCAGGTGGGTAAAAACGCCCTTTATTTCGAAGACTATATACTCTCCATACAGTACTTCAACCAGATAATTGCCGCCAAACCATATCTCGCCCAACCCTACTTCTTCAGAGGTCTCGCCAAATACAATCTTGACGACTATCAGGGTGCAATAGCCGATGCGAGTCTGGCTTTGGAACGCAACCCGTTCCTGAACGACGCTTACGAACTCCGTGCCGTTTCCTACCAGAACATCGGAGAATCAAAAAAAGCCATCGAGGACTATGAGTATATTCTCAAGTCTATGCCCGGGAATAAAAACATCCTTTTCAACAAAGCGCTTGCCGAAGAAGAAATCAAGGATTTTGACAAGTCGACTGAAACTTTCGAAAAGCTTCTTTCACTCTACAAGAACTACGATGCTGGCTATGTTGGCAGAGCGAGACTCAAACTGGAGAAAGGCGACACCGTAGGAGCGCTTGAGGATGTGGATAAAGCTCTTTCGATAAATAAAAATCTTGTCAACGCCTATCTTATTCGTGCCGATGTGGCCATCAATAGCCATGCAGACTATGCACGCGCCCTCGAAGATATGAACGAGGCCATCAAATTACAGCCACGTCTTGCGGGATTTTACATCAATCGTGCTTTCCTGCGTTATAATACCGACGATTATTTTGGAGCTGTCAGCGATTTCGACTATGCCATCCAGCTCGATCCCACCAATCCGACAGCATATTATAACCGCGCTCTGTTGCTTTCCGAAGTAAGAGATTACGACAAGGCTCTCGACGACCTCAATAAGGTCGTTTCGCTCAAAGGAATGGATTACAGAGCGCTCTACAATCGTTCGATAGTTAAAAAAGCCAAGAGAGACTATAACGGAGCGCTCGACGACATCAATGCCGTCATAGAAGCCTATCCTTCGCTCGCTGCCGGCTATTTCCTCCGCTCGGAGATAAGGCGCGATATGGGCGACCGCAGAGCTAAAGACGACTTCGACCGCTCTATGGCGTTGGCTAAGCAGAGAGTGACCAAAAAAGGTAAAAAGAGCTCTAACACATCTTCTCCAAACGTAAATATGTCAACCGAAGGCCCTAAAACCGACTCCGAAGAAGCCTTCGACCAACTGATCATGGGAGATGATGAGAGCCAGGAATCGGTTGCAGCTAAGTTCAGCTCTCTCCTGACTGTCGAAGACAACACCACGATAGGCCATGAATTCAACAATAAGAATATAAGAGGAAAAGTGCAAGACAGGAATATGAATATCGGTGTCGAGCCTATGTTTGCTGCGTCCTACTATAATTCTCCCACAGAACTGAAGCCTAACCCCGAGTTTATCAAGGAAGTGGACGAAATCAATCGCACAAGGGCTCTTCGATTCGTCTTGCAAGTCACTAACAATGAACCGGTATTGAATGATGACGACGAAATAAAACGGCATTTCGATTCGGTCAACTACTACAATTCATATTTATCGACACATACACCGAGAGCCATCGATTATTTCGGAAGAGCAATGGATTTTCTGACACTCAGAGACTACGACAAAGCTATTTCCGATTTTTCGCGTGCCATTGAACTGTCACCCGATTTCACAATGGCTTATTTCATGAGGTCTATAGCACGTCTGAGAAATATGGAATCGCCGAAATATGATCCGGCGGATAACGGATCACCCACACTGACCTTAGCTAATCTGTCGTCTCAAGAACGAAGGGCTAAAACGGCCGAAGCGATGGCCGATATCGACGAAGTTATCAAATTGTCGCCCGACATGCCTATAGCCCATTACAACAAGGGGGTTTTACTTATTGAAATGCAGGACTACACATCAGCACTAAACGCCCTTAACAAAGCCATTTCACTAAAACCCGAGTTCGGCGAAGCTTATTATAACCGCGGATATGTCTACTATATGTTGGGCGACAGAGACTCCGGTTCGGCAGATGTTAGCAAATCGGGTGAATTAGGTGTAATTCAATCATATAACCTTCTGAAACGCATGAATATTAAATAATTAAGTCGCATGAAAGCTAAATTAAGACATCTAACATTAGCAACATTGACAGCAGTATGTCTCGCAGGTATTCCTGTGACCGCCGCTACGACCTCGAATCAGACCACTGAAAACATCGAAATCAAGGAAGGAGCCGTCGCACCTTCTTTTACTCTTCCAGACCTTGAGGGTAAGGACGTCAGCCTCTCATCGTTGAGAGGTAAGTGGGTTTTACTCGATTTCTGGGGCTCTTGGTGTCCCTGGTGCATGATTGGCGTTCCGCAAATGAAAGAAAACTACGAGAAATTCAAAAACGAATGTTATTTCGTAGGTATCGACTGTAAGGAACCACGCGAACCCTGGAAAGCAGCCGTGGAGAAAAACGGAATGAATTGGATACAGCTCTATAACGAACCTAAAGAGGGCAAGCCTGTCAACGAGCTATATCAAGTGAAAGGATATCCCACGAAAATACTGATCGACCCCGAAGGAAAAATAGCGGACATCTGTATTGGGGAAGACCCCGATTTCTACGATAAGATGGCTAAAATCATTGCCTTCACAAAAAGTCCTCTTCCTCCCACTAAAGTGGCTACTCAACCTTCCGATGCATACATCGGACTATCACTACTCCCCGACGGTGAGATCAGACACTACAACTACGGCGAACAGGCCGATGAAGGAACATTCTATTTGTCAAGCCGGGATGGAGGAAAGACATGGACGAAACAGAAATATACCAAAGAAATGCTTTACGCCGACCGTCAGAGCCCTGTTAGCGGAGAATATATACGTCTTTTGAACATGGGGAAAAACGGCGTGTATGCCATCCGTACGGAAGGCGGCATTGAAGGCGACAAAACTCTACGTAAGGTTGATTCTATCGGAGCGATCATGATTAAACCGCCGGTTTTCATACGTAATGGTAAAAGAGTAGTTGTTGCTGCGCATGGAGGTGTTACGCCTAAAGGCAGCTTTACTTACGTTTCCGACGATGACGGACTGACATGGAAAAGATCGAACACTGTCACTGCTCCCGACCATGTGAAAGGCGGATTCCATAAAGGTACAAGATGGAACCATGGAGCGGTAGAACCTACCGTGGTGGAACTCAACGACGGCACTCTCTGGATGCTTGTCAGAACATCTCAGGACTATCATTATGAAGCATTCTCCAACGACGGCGGACTCACTTGGAGCGATTCGCGGCCGTCCTCTTTCTATGGCACGATAACGATGCCTACACTCGGACGTCTCTCAGATGGAAGTCTTCTTTTACTCTGGACCAACACTACTCCCCTGCCTGAACTGGAAACTGCCGACGGTGTTTGGGACGACGTATTCACCAACCGCGACGTGACCCATGCCGCCATTTCATTCGATGACGGGAAGACCTGGAGCGGATTCCGTGAACTGATGATGGATCCGTTGAGAAACGAAAGCGACTACGCTCTAAGAGGAAAAGGTATCGACAGAGGAATGCATCAGGCGCAGTTTGTAGAGCCTTCGCCGGGAAGAATAGTTGCCGCCATCGGTCAGCATCCTCTCCATAGAGGTATAGTGGCTTTCGACACGCAATGGTTGCTTGAGGATGGCAGAGAAGATGATTTCAGCCGCGGAACCACCGATTGGAGTACATTCAACTACATAAACGGCATAAAAGGACATTGCTCCTACAACAGGATAGAAGGAACGAAAACTGTAGCTCATCCCGACAAAGAAGGGCGCAACGCTTTGTGGCTGCATTATGAAAAAGCTGACTCGCTGGTAAGTGATACCAGGGGCGCAGTGTGGAACTTTCCCGCCGCTCGAAAAGGCAAATTCGAAACGTCCGTTAAAATCCCCGACGATGCTGACAATATTTCCCTTATACTCAACGACCGCTGGATGAATCCTACCGATACAGTAGCGCTGAAGGAATCGCAGTTTGTAGTGCCTCTCTCTCGAAAGCAACTGGGCATCAAGGACACCAAATGGCACACCGTCAAAGTCGAATGGAATCTTGAACAAAAAAATCCCGAAGCAACGGTATATGTCGACGGCAAACGACGCGACCGTATTAAGCTCAATCGTCCGTCGGTACATGGCATCAGCTATGCCCATTACATTGCTGTTCCCTCCGAGGATAACAAAGGTATTTATGTCGAAAGTGTTTCGGCTAAAAAATTATAGGTAATATTTTCATTGTATTAATTTGATGACTTGGCAACGGACGTTGGGAAACGCGACTTGCAAAGATATTTAATTGTATTAGTATTTTGGTCGAAGCGTGTCTCAGTGATGAGACGCGCTTTCGTTTTCTCCCGGCGATATCATAAGTCTCTTCTGGTGATTACAGACTTATTTCTATTGTATATTTCAAAGATTTTTACTAATTTAGAGCAAAATAATCGACTTTATATGAAAACACTACACAGTCACATAGCACGCAGCTTTATCCTGATCTTATCGATAATGTCTATATCTTTGACGTCTTTTGCCGAGGAGTTGATATCGGTTTCAGGTAAGGTGGTGGATAAAAATAGCAAAAAGACCCTCGAAAACGTGACGCTCTCCGTACCGGGATCAAATATCGCTACTGTTAGTAATTCAGATGGAAGATTCACCATAAAAATACCGTCAGAGTTTTTCGACAACGGTTTGCGCGCATTCCGATTAGGTTATAGAAGCGTCACTGTGCCGGAAAATGCGTTATCTTTAAATCGGGATGACCTGACAATTATAATGGAACCTATAGGGAAAGTGCTCAAAGAAGTGACTGTGCAAAGTGCCGATCCGCGCATGATAGTTCGCGAAGCATTGCTCAAGATTCCCGATAATTACTCTGACAAAAACAACCTTTTCACCGCTTTCTATCGTGAAACCGTCAGAAAAGGCAACCGATTCGTCGGAATATCGGAAGCGATGCTTGATGTCCTTAAAAGACCTTACAAAAACCGTCATACTAACGGAGAAAAAGTACAAATCGACAAGGGCAGGAAACTACTTAGCCAGAAACCATCCGACACACTTGCCGTAAAACTGACTGGTGGCCCTTATATGGCTGTTTTCCTCGACGCCGTAAAGAACGGAGAGCACCTTTTCTCTATTGACGAACTCGATGAGTTCAACTTCAAAATGGAAGCACCGGCATCCATCGACGATCGCAACCATTTCGCCATAAGCTTCAAACCGCGTCTAAAACACGATTATCCACAATATAAAGGCAAAATGTTCATCGACATGGAGACATTGGCCATCTCACGTGTCGAATTTGAACTCGACATGTCCGACAAAGACAAAGTCACAAAATTCATCCTCCGCAAGAAACCTTCGGGATTACATTTCAAGCCCCAGGAAGTTTCGGGGATTGCCACCTACAAACTTGTAGACGGTAAGACATACCTGAACTATATCAACTCTATAGTAAAATTCAAATGCGACTGGAAGAAAAAACTTTTCTCATCCGGTTATACCACCCAGGCAGAAATGATTATGGTTGACAGAGATGAAAACCCTGATAAAAATGTCAAATTCAACAATTCTTTCGGTCAACGGGGAGTATTCACCGACATAGTCGACAATTATTGGGAGGAGAATTTTTGGAAAGACTACAACATAATCGAGCCTACAGAATCACTCGAAAAAGCCGTCGACAAACTGAAAAAACGCCCTTAACAGCATCAAAGCTAAGCTAAATGAGCTAATGTTAACAGGCTCGTATTTATTCAGGGATTCTACTATATGTAGTCGCTCTGATAAGGTATATTATTTTTCCGAACGGACTATATCGTTTTTGAGATTACGTAGTTGGGCACGCATCGCTTCAAGGTCGCTTTCAGATGTTTCTATCTCCTTGGCTACGCCTTGACGCCCTTTACGATATTCCTTTCTCAGCTCGGCCACACGTCGCTCCGACTGTTGCAGACGGTTCTCCAAATCTAAATATTCTTTCATCAGACCGCGACTCGAAGGATTCTTAAAGTCTCTTAGAGAGGTATATATACGGCTGTCAGGAAGTCCTAAGATAAATTCCGTCTGTTTCTCAGTCGGTTTTACCGTCTTTGCATCCATCTGTCTTAGAATAGCCGTATAATCTTTCCCTTCCTCCCACGTTGACCGATAATTTCTTCCTAATGCTTTATCCTCGAGATTTTCGGTATCCGACGGATAGTTGTTTCTTAATTCGCTTGGAATGAAGCGGTAGATCGTCACCTGATCTTCAAGTTGATTACGGTCTGTTGCCCACCAGCCGCACCCGGTTTCTTCATCTATCACAAGCATATAGTCATCATAGGGGGAATTATACGGCATCCCTATATTTTGCGGCTGCAAGAAACCGTCTTCATCCCTGCGGGTGATAAAAATATCCAGGCCTCCGAGACTGTTTTCGCCATCGTTTGCGAAATAAAGGGTTTCACCGTCATTAAGCAGGAAAGGAAAATTTGCATCGCCCCCTTCACCAAGATTCTCGCCCAACTCTTCGGGTGTCGACCATTTGCCGTCATCAAGAAGAGTTGATTCTACCAGCACATAGTCTTCGTTCTCATCAGGAGCGGCCCATATTTTATGCCTGCCGTTTTCCGTTACATAAACCACTACCGGGTAAGCATACTCCGCTCCTTCGGGCACACCTTCTTCGCCTTGCAGACTGCCGGCGGACTGAGCCAGTTTATACGCTTTGAAAAACTCCTCTTTGTCCACGGCTATACTGTCGATGATCACTATCTTCTCCACTCTGTCGAGCATCGACTGAACCTTTTCTATTTCGTCTCTGAGAGCGGAGACCGTAGACGGAATTTCAACATTCTTTTTCCCTTTCCGCAATGTCGTTTCATATTGATCCAGCAATCCTTCCGCCTCCTCGATATTATAATTCATCAAAGCTATTTCTGCCAGATTTATGTTCGATTCATTGGTGCCTCTTTTGAGATATTTTTTTGCCTCGGCCGATTTACCTGACCGTTGTAGCGCAACACCTGCCAGATGGTTGAGCGATGTGTTTTTCGTCTCATTGTCGGCCGCAACGGTAAGGATTTCTGCCGCTTCCTTATAAAAGCCGTCATTCATCAATTCTTTGGCTTCCTCCACTGTTTGACCCGATGCGGCAAACCGGCTAAAAGCCAGTAACATCATCCCTATAGCTAACAATATCTCTTTTTTCATCTTTAAAGTCTTAATATCGCAAATTTACATATTTTTTCCGGAATCCTTACCATTTAGTCAAAACTGACATAAACTTCTTTAATGGGTCAAATCACCCTGATAAGACCCATTTCTTTGGCTTTATCCAAAAGAAAGCTCATAGCAGAATCCCTCTCATTCGGAATTACGCCGTCAAGAATCGCGTCCTTAATTGAAGCCTTTAGCATTCCCACTTCTTTTGACGGTTTAAGACAGAACATCTTCATTATCTCGTCACCGTCGATTGGAGGTTGGAAATTTCTAACATGATCACGCGACTCTACTTCAGCAATTTTCTCTTTCACATGCTCGAAATTGCGAATATGACGCTTCACCTTCTCTTCGTTTTTCGACGTTATGTCAGCTCGGCAAAGTAGCATGAGATCGTCTATGTCATCCCCAGCGTCATGAATCAGACGTCTAACGGCCGAATCTGTCACCTCGTCCTCCACCAGAGCTATCGGACGCATGTGTAGTTCCACCATTTTCTGAACATACTTCATCGGCTCGTTCATCGGAAATTTCATGCGGCGGAATATCTTGGGAATCATCTTGCTCCCTACGAAATTATGGTTATGGAAAGTCCACCCTGCGGCGTCATCCCATCGTTTTGTAGAAGGTTTTGCTATATCGTGGAATACAGCGCTCCATCTGAGCCAAACGTTGTCCGACCACTGCGACACATTGTCAAGCACCTCCAAGGTATGTTTGAAATTATCTTTGTGCCCCCTGCCGTTCACCTTTTCAACCCCCTTCAATGCAACCATCTCGGGAAAAATTATCTTCAACAGTCCGCTCTCATCCAACAGGCGGAAGCCTTTTGACGGAAAGGCCGATTTTATCATCTTGCCCAGTTCGTCCACTATTCTTTCACCCGATATGATCTTTATACGCGATGCATTGCGGCGGATGGCCTCGAAAGTAGCAGGTTCGATTTCAAAATCCAATTGCGTTGCGAATCTTATGGCACGCATCATCCTCAAAGGATCATCACTGAAAGTTATGTCCGGATCCAAAGGAGTCCTTATTATACCGTTGTTCAGATCATCGAGGCCATGAAAATTATCTACGAGTTCACCGAAATTATCCGGATTCACACATACCGCCATAGCGTTTATCGTAAAATCACGCCGCGACAGATCCTCTTCCAACGTCCCGTCTTCTACTATCGGTTTTCGGCTGTCAGACCGATAGGATTCCTTTCTTGCCCCCACAAATTCAAGCTCCGTGTCACGGTGTTTCACCTGAGCTGTTCCGAAATTACGGAACACCGCCAAATGATATTTCGGACCTAATTTTGCGACTAACGCTTCGGCCAGTTCTATGCCGTTCCCCACAGTTACAAAGTCGATATCTTTCGATTTCCGTTCCAACAAGAAGTCTCTCACGCAACCGCCCACAGCATAGCATGCCCGTCCGATTTCAGCGGCTGTCTCTCCGACCGTGCGGAATATCTTCCGGTTGAGTTTCTCTTTAATTTTACGTTGAGCGTCCTTGTAGGTATACATCCGACTTGTTATTCACTGAAATATATCAATTCTTCTGGTGCGTTGGTCAGACATTCCATCCCGTTTTCCCTAACCACATAAGTATTTTCTATTCCCACGGCTCCCATCTTGGGGATAACGAATTTCGGCTCGAGAGCTATCACGTTCCCTGACTGTAAAATATCTTTGCTCCGCGGAGCTATTACCGGAAGTTCATTCACTTCGATTCCGACTCCGTGGCCTATGAAACCTGCTTTCTGCATGTGACCCATGAAATAATTGCCAAGCCCTGCATCATCGGCCATTTTTTTAGCTCTTTCATACATTTCTTTGGCAGGAGTCCCCGGAATACATTTTGACAGTTCACTGCAGATGGATATCGACAATTCATGTGCGTCCAAAGCCATCCGCTCTATTGTCCCTAAAGCGAAAGTCCTCGTCATATCTGTCATATAACCCGTATAATTCCCGTTCATATCCACCATCACCGTCGAACCGGGTTTTATCACTGAACCGTCACATCCCACAGGCAAAGAAGGATCAAGCCCTCCCCCACCCATGGCGAAGTCGTAAGGCGAAGGAATGTCGGCGTTATCTCCTGTCAGGACATTACCCATATACAGCTCCATCGAATCACCCGATATCCTGAACTGCCCGAGGCAACCTTCAAGCCTGGATAGCTTCTCTATCTCCACTTGAAGTTCCAGATCCGACATTCCGGCTACATAAAGTTTCGGGATATGACGATAGACATACTCATGTTTCATTCCCGATTTCTTTATTAGGGCTATTTCCTCATCTGTCTTCACCGAGCGTTGTTCTCTTAGTAGAGGCGAAGCGTTTTTCAGTTCGCACATATCGAACACTACTTTGATGCGTTCTACAGTGCTCCAGGGAGTCACATCCAGTTCCATGCCGAGAGTTTGGGGCATATTCAACCCTATGCTTTCACCCATCTGCTCCGGCTTGCGTATGTAGACAGTACCGTCGCCTTCCAGGCCTGACGGTCTCTTGACAAAAAAGATTGCCTCACCGCTCGAAGGTATATAAATATAACCGCTGAACACTCTTCCGGTAAGATAGTAGATATTGGCATTATCGCTCACAAGAATAGCATCAAAACCTCCGGCCTCCATCCTTTCTCTGAGTCTTGATAGCCTTAGATCGTATTCCTTTTCATTCAGTAGAATTATCGGTTCCATCTTTTGTTCACTTATTACATAAAACACCAACCATCTCTATGCCTTCCACGGTCGCTTCTTTCATCACATGACTCAGTGTCACAGTGCAACTGTCGGTTGGGAATATCAAATGCGACACCTTCTCTATCTGATAGCTCCCTCCCATGCCGTGACCCAATCTCTTGCCGTTCTCATCGTTCAGCTCTATAGTCAGCGTATCGATCGTTTCTTCACCCTGCTTATCGGTCAATATCACTCTAAGCGTAATCGTTCGATAAGGATAACGGTCGTTATAACGCAATGCCACCGCCATTTCTTCATTGTGACCTCCCGAATCGCACGCCAAAACTATCTCATCGCCATACGACCACTTCCCATCCTCAATATCGCGGAAATTACCCGCTTTTCTACCTCCGCATGAAGATACGGCTATTAGAAAAACGATGATCATCGTTGAGTAAAATATTCCCTTACCACATCTCATAGCACGACGGAGAGAAAAAAATTTGGAAAAGTTTCTAATTCTGAGGCTGGTTTCCGTTAAGCATTCGGCGCGACGGCGACATTGCCGGAGGAAGCTGATGATTGGCGTTACGCCCTGTCCCTGGAGCGTCGTTTGTCGGGGCGTCCCCCGGGCGTAAACGGTTTTTATTCTTTTTCTTCTTCTTTTTCTTTTTGTCGAAGCGCGTGATGTCCTGACCTAAGATGTCGTTATACTGCTTCTTGTCCGATTCATTACGCTCACCTTCACGCAGAAGACTCAGCGGCTTCTCGCCGGCTTTATTCATTGCTATAACCTCGAAAGCTCGTTCCGCATCGATTGTCACAAGGTTAGCCGCTATGTTTTTATCCGTCGAGTAAGTTATTTCGCGTTTAAAAACATCGTGCTTGAAGTGGAAATAAGTAGCGTCTGCCGTCTCTAACCTTATTTCCTTAGCCGGCATCTTCCTTACGCTCTCAACATAACTGTCCACCTCGAAGTTCAGACAGCATTTCAGTTTAGCACACTGACCGGCCAATTTCTGTGGATTTAGCGATAAATCCTGGAAACGCGCAGCTGCCGTACCTACCGACACGAAGTTTGTCATCCAGCTCGAACAGCATAACGGTCGGCCGCATGGGCCTATTCCTCCTATTCGACCTGCTTCCTGCCTTGCACCTATCTGCTTCATTTCCACCCTTATCTTGAAGGTCTCTGCCAAAACCTTGATTAACTGGCGGAAATCCACACGCTCATCTGCGATATAATAAAAAATCGCCTTATTACCGTCGCCCTGATATTCCACATCGCCGATTTTCATATTCAAACCCAGATCGGCTGCGATCTTACGCGACCTTATCATTGTGTCGTTTTCTCGCGACTTAGCTTCCTCGAATTTTTCTATATCCGATGCTTTTGCCTTGCGGAACACCTTTTTTAGCTCTGCCTCATGTTTGATGCCCGACTTTCTCATCTGGAGATTCACCAACTTGCCCGTCAGTGTCACTTCGCCTATATCATGGCCCGGCGAAGCTTCCACTGCCACGAGATCGCCCGTTTTTAACGGTATATTCATTGGATTGCGGTAAAAGCCCTTTCGCGTATTCTTAAACTGAACCTCTACCAGATCGCTGTCGGCTTTGCCGTCCGGTATATCAGAAAGCCAGTTGTAGCAATGGAGCTTACCGCGGCTCGGACAGCCGCATTTCGAACAGCCTGAGCCGCCGCAATCACGGCATGGGTGACCGTTTATTGCCTGCTCGTTGTTCTCGGCTTGCTCGACGTTGTCAGCTCTCAATTCATCGTCTGTTGCCATTGACTTTGCGATTGTTTAGATTTTCCTTCCGGTTTATTTCGCAAAACTAACCGCGCGAGTCTCGCGGATTACGGTTATCTTAACCTGACCCGGATAAGTCATCTCGTCCTGGATCTTTTTAGCTATCTCGGCTGACAGTTTTTCCGTCTCTGCGTCATCGATCTTATCGGCCCCCACTATCACTCTCAGCTCGCGGCCGGCTTGGATAGCATAGGTCTTTATTACGCCCGGATATGACAAGGCCAGTTGTTCGAGATCGTTCAGACGCTTGATATAAGCCTCCACAATCTCACGACGTGCACCCGGACGAGCACCCGATATCGCGTCGCAGACTTGGACGATCGGAGCAAGCAACGAAGTTTGTTCTATCTCGTCGTGATGAGCACCGATAGCGTTGCATATCTCGGGTTTTTCCTTGTATTTCTCCGCAAGTTTCATTCCCAAAAGAGCATGTGGCAGTTCGGGCTCTTCATCGGGCACTTTGCCTATATCGTGGAGTAAACCGGCTCTGCGTGCCTTTTTGGGGTTCAAACCCAATTCTGAAGCCATCACCGCACACAGGTTGGCGGTTTCGCGAGAATGCTGGAGCAGATTCTGCCCGTAGCTCGAACGATATTTCATCTTACCCACCATTCTCACTAATTCCGGATGCAGACCATGGATGCCCAAGTCTATCGCCGTGCGTTTACCGGTCTCGATGATTTCCTCCTCGATCTGACGTCTCACTTTTGCCACCACTTCTTCTATGCGGGCCGGATGGATTCGGCCGTCCGCCACCAACTGGTGAAGGGCAAGACGTGCTATTTCGCGTCTTACAGGGTCGAAACCCGACAGGACTATTGCTTCCGGAGTGTCGTCCACGATTATTTCAATCCCGGTTGCTGCCTCGAGAGCTCTTATGTTTCTACCTTCGCGGCCTATGATGCGACCTTTGATTTCATCCGATTCTATGGGGAAGACTGTCACGGAGTTCTCTATCGCCGTTTCTGTTGCGACACGCTGGATCGACTGCACCACAATGCGTTTAGCCTCTTTATTGGCCGTCATTTTTGCCTCGTCCATTATATCGTTTATATAGCTCGCGGCTGCCGTCTTCGCTTCATCCTTAAGAGATTCTATCAGTTTCTCGCGTGCTTCTTCCGAAGACAGACCCGACACATGTTCCAGCTCTTCCTGGGCCTTGTGCTTCAAAGCATCCAACTCAGTTTTTTTCTGCTCTATCTGAGCCATCTGCTCTTCCAGACGGACCCGAGTCTGCTCTATTTCGTTTTTACTCTTCTGGTTCTCACTTTGTTGCTGGTTCAGTTGAAGTTCGCGTTGTTTGATGCGGCTTTCCGACTGTTGGATTTTCTGCATTCGTTGATTGGCCACCTTTTCTGCTTCCGCTTTGATTTTCATCTCTTCTTCGCGAGCCTCCAGAAGTTTGTTCTTTTTCAAAACTTCCGCCTCTTTTTCAGCCTCTGATATTATTGATTTTGCCCGTGAGTTTGCCATATTCTTCTGGATCACCATAGAGACTATTATCCCTATGGCTAAGGCTCCCACGGCTATACACGTGTAAATTAAAGCTTCCATATTCTAATTTATTTTATTTACTTATGTTGTTATGTTACAATTATATACAAATAAAAAATCCCGTTCCGATCCTGCTGGCCTCTTTTTAAGATGCCTAATGATCTTTGCGGGTTCGACGATGTTTGCCTCTCAAGCCTGGCTGCTTACGGCGGAGCTATTTATGATTGCGACGACATTCCTTCATTGAGCATTGAGTCTAATTTCTTTTCAAAATCGACCAACGCCTGTTCGGTTTCAGAAATATTCGCCTTCAACGTCAGATAGGCCTTGGCGTATGTCAGGGCTACTATTGCCAACGCTTCAAGATCGGAGGCCTTCGGATAATTACGGCGCCACTGATTCCAGCGTTCGTTTATACCTTTTGCCGCCTCACGGAATATTCCCTCTTCCGCTAAACTCGTATTTTTCAGCGGTAAGAGTAAACCTGCTATCTGAAGATTAATATCAATTCGTTTTTCTGCCATATTCAGTCGCTGAGATCTGCTATACATTTATCGATCTCCCGCACCAATCCGGTCAACAAAGCCCTCGTTTCTGCTACGTCAGAACGGCTCGGAGCTACCGAGTGAACAACCTGAAGATATTCCACCTTCTGGAGAAGCTCCGAATTTTTACGACGTTCCGAATCTAATTCATCACGCAAAGTTCTGATTTCCGCTTCTTTCGATTCCAACCCCTTCTGAAGATACTCATGACGTTGCTGCAACATCGTCGCCTTTGTTTGCAGTTTCTCTATAAGTTGCTCGAGAGGTGTAGGCATTGTCGTTCCAAATTTTTACAAAATTAATGTTTTTTCCCAGAATAAACAGCCATTTAACCACTTTTTTAAGTTAAAATCCTTAAATCAATGGTAAAACCATAACTCATTATAGTTTTATAGCACCGGGCTGAGAAGTCTCAGAATCGATTCAATGGCCTTATTTACTATCGGACGTTTGCGCCATTCTGCCTCTTTTACACGTCGGCTTTCCTTCATATCATCGTTGAATCGTTTCGTCAGTTCGGCATTGACACTGCGACTGTAAATAAACATATTCGCTTCGAAATTATGCTCGAAACTGCGGAAATCGATGTTGGCCGAGCCCACAGAACTGAAATCGTCGTCCACGATTACGACTTTGCTGTGTAACATACCGGCTTCATAGAAATACATCTTTACACCCGAACGGAGACACTCCAACACGTAACTCCTCGAAGAATGGGTTAGAATCACACTGTCGCTCTTCCTTGGTATCATTATTCTGACATCCACCTTCGACAGAGCGGCCACCTGTAACATCCGCAGAAGGCCGTCGGTCGGCAAAAAATAAGGCGTTTGGATATAGATACGTTTCTTGGCATTGCCTATAGCTTTCAACAGCATATAGGATATATTGCTCCATTCGCTCGTCGGCCCGCTTCGCATAATATGCATGCTCGTATCTTCCGGAAATCTTATATCTTTGGCCGGAAGCTCTTTCGATATGCCTTCCTCTAAGAGGTCTCGACCCATAAAACGCCAGTCAACTGCAAACGAATATTGCAGCGCTCCTACCGCCGGACCCGTTATCCGCAAATGCGTGTCACGCCATTTGGAAAATTTTCCCCCGTCCACATAACGATCCGCTATATTCATCCCCCCGATATAACCCGTCTTTCCGTCGATCACAACTAACTTTCTGTGATTGCGCCAGTTCACTCGCGTAGCGAACGGTGGAAAAGCTACTCGGAAAAATGGGTATACCTCTATCCCTTCTGCTCTCATTTCATTGAAAAAACGGTTTTTCACCTTGATCGAACCTATGTGGTCATAAATCACCCTGATTTTGACTCCTGCACGAGCTCTTTCGATTAGAGCTGACTTGATTCGCTGACCGGTCGTATCGTCGCTGAATATGTAATACTGCAGGTTGATATACTTCTCAGCTTGCCTTATATCCCGTTCCAAAGAGTCGAATTTCTCTTTCGAATCCATTATCTCTACATGGTTACCCGTATAAAAAGGCAATTTTGTCAATGTTGACGCCAACTGGATCTGCTGACGCGCTTCTTGGGAATATTGGCTTAAATCCGCCTCCTCATCTGCTCGGGGAGCCACTAATTCACGTAGACGCTTTCGGTTGCGCCTGGAAATCATCCGCTTGTTCTTGATGCTTCGGCCGAAAAATATATAGAGGATTACTCCTCCCACCGGAAACATCAGAAGAACCGTTACCCACGCCAACGACTTTACCGGATTGCGGTTTTCCGACAATATGATGCCTATTATGCTCAATATTGTCAGAACATAAGCCGAAAGCAAAGTCCAGTATATCCACGGGGTTCGTAACAGTGATTCTAATTCCTGCATAAGCTACAGAGATGATTCTTTTTTTGACTTGGCAGCCGCTAAATTACGAAACATTACTCCGACTCTCCTAATAAATGCACATAAATCCGCTTTTTATGCAATGCAACCACATAAAAAGAGAGCGTCCGAATTTTAACTGACGCCCTCTTAAGTTTATTTTTTTCGGCTGATTCTGACAGCTTTCCTTATTCGCTTACGACTGTGAATGGTATTTCTACCGTTACATCCTTATGAAGCTTGATGGTTGCTTTGTAGTCGCCTACTTCTTTCACTGGCTCCTTGATCACGATGAGCTTACGGTCGATATTGTGACCCTCTTTCTCCAACGCTTCAGCTATCTGGATGTTGTTCACAGAACCGAAGATGGTGCCGGTAGAACTTGTCTTTGCGCCGATTGTCAAGCTCACGCCTTCCAATGAAGCTGCCAAAGCTTCCGCGTCTGCCTTCATCTTCTCTAACTTGTGGGCGCGCTGACGCTGATTCTCAGCAAGCACCTTCAGAGCTATCGGAGTAGCTATGATGGCCTTCCCCTGAGGGATGAGATAATTGCGGCCATAACCGTTCTTTACCTCCACGATGTCATCCTTATAACCTAAGGATGGTATATCCTCTTTTAAAATAATCTTCATGATTCCTGAATTTTAAAGGTTATTTCATTAAGTCCGTTACATAAGGCAGAAGAGCCAGATGACGGGCGCGTTTTACCGCCTGGGCTACTCTGCGCTGGAACTTCAACGACGTTCCAGTGATACGGCGCGGAAGGATCTTACCCTGCTCGTTCAAAAATTTCTTCAGGAATTCCGGATCCTTATAGTCGATATACTTGATACCGCTACGTTTGAAACGGCAATATTTTTTCTTCTTAACGTCCACAGACATCGGAGTGAGATATCTGATTTCTGATTGACTCTGTGCCATCCTTAAGCCTCCTTACTTTCTGGTTTTACTTCTTCTGTTCCCTTCGCCTGCTTGCCTGAACGGTTGGCACGGCGTTTTTCAGCATACTGAGCCGCATATTTGTCCTGGCGGAAAGTCAGGAAACGCAACACGCGTTCGTCGCGACGGTAAGCTGTCTCTAATTTCTTAACTATAGTCGGGGCGCCCTCGAACTCTACCAGAACATAGAAACCTGTCGACTTCTTGTCGATAGGATAAGCTAATTTCTGAAGTCCCCACAATTCTTCGTTCACAATAGTTGCTTCATTGTCAGTCAGCACCTTTGTGAATTTTTCTACCGCTTCCTTCATCTGAACATCAGACAAAACGGGAGTTAAAATGAAAACGGTTTCGTACTTCATGTTTTTTGTTGATTAATAATTGATTATTACTTTTTCGCTTAAAAGCGCCGCAAAGTTACATATTTTTCCATTAATTTGCAATACCGCCACGCAAACCTTTCAACTATATCTCCATTTCCCGGATGCGAGTCTGCGCCACGCATTGCATCACTTCGATACCTATGGTCATTCTTTCTCGCTGCAACTGCCGCAACAACCCGAATCAGATACATTCGAAGCCTTACCTACCTCGCTCGCATTGAAACCTATCTTTTTAAAACCTTCGATCAAATTTTCGGGATTTGTTTTTTTCGGATTGTAATCGATCGTGATGGTATTCTTCTCTAAAGATACCTCAATGGTATTCACACCTTTCTCAAATCTCAGATTTTCTTTGATCTTCTTCTCGCAATGGGTCGACATTTGATGATCTAAAGTAAACACAGCCGTCGTTTTGTCCGCTGCGAAGCTCACAGCGAACACTGCGAGCAAAAGCACTGTCATTAATTTTCTCATAATCGTAATTTTTATCGTTGTTTTTTAATACTCAATATTTTGTGAACGTATATCGGAAACCGGCATAAATCATTGCGCCGTGGATTGGAGCGTAAACCATAGTCGCGTCAAAATTGTCACCCCACGGATTTGAAGCGTCGATTATAGGGTTTTTCTGACGGTATCCCGTCAGATTTTCACCGCCTAAATATAACGACCAATGTCGAAAATTCTTGGTGAGTTGGGCGTTAAGCTGGGGAAATGTGTGATAACGGGTGGGCCATGACAGCTCGCCGTCCGGCTTAAGATAAGGACTCGGCATGCGGCCGCTGCCGTTTATCGCTAAAGTCACATCCGCCTGCCATTTTCCCATCATTGGTGTCCAACTCAGAGTAAACAGACCTTTGTTGCGCGATGTCAAAGGCTTCTCGACTAAACCGTTTCCATAATCCACTTTTACGTCTGTCATGCGATAAGCGGCCGTAAACAACAGATCGCGCGTCAGATCGTAGCTTAATTCCAACTGAACGGTATGGGAATAAGAAGGACGCTCTTCCGAATCGCTTATTGTCACTCCATGGCCGTCCGAATCCAAATCTACAAGCAGCTGATGGCTGAAACGCGTGTAATAGTATTCACCGCTTAAATTTAGCTTACGTCCGAAAAGATTGAAAAAGCCGTTTGCTCCGCCCCCGTAATTCACGGCTCTTTCCTGTTGTAAATTCGAACCTATCGTTATCTTGCGCGAAGATGCAAGCAGAAACCGGTTCTCAAGCAGCGCGTGTGGAGAATGATAGCCTTTCCCGGCCGAACCGAATAGCGACAACGACCCGTCCAACAGATTCAACTTAACGTGTCCCCGCGGAGTGATCATCCCTCCGTATACCGAACTGTGATCATAACGTATGCCACCCATCAACAACACTTTCGACCCTAAATTATAAGTATATTGCCCATATACGCCGCCAACGCCTTCATGTTCCTTGAGATGCGACGGAGTAACAGATTGATTGTTCTCCAACCGGTACAACTGGTTGAAATGATCGTAATTGAAACTCAAACCCGCCGAAAGACCGTGAAGACCGTCGGCCCATTTTCGTTCGAATATGGCCGACGCATAAAAGTTTTGTTCCGTCACGTCATACAACCGCTCTCCGTAACTACCATCCTCTTTATGCCTTATACCCGACAGAATCAACGCCACATTCCCTTCGTTGTCACGGTCGAAGATATAGGCATTCTTCAAAAATCCTTCCCACCGGACTGTACCGACATCTATCCTGTACGGCTCATGACCCGCTGAGTGCACATCCACGCTATGACTGTGTTGACCACTCTCCCTATTCTCGTCTATATACTTTATTCCGGCTTGAAATATATAATTTTCGCCTAAATAGGCCCACCGGTTCATCCCCGAAAACTGACGGATGCGCGGCAAATCTATAAAACCGTCGTCATTCTCGTCGTGAGATGCAAACCCGTTTTCGCCGTGCAACAGTAAACCTGTCGACCAATACTCACCTAAATGAAGATTCCCGGATGCGTTGATTTCCGCTTTTCCGAAAAGATCTACATAACCGTTGGCCCTGACCGACTGATCGTCCTGAGGCTTCAGAAACTCCACGTTTATTTGGCCGGTAATTGATTCGTATCCGTTTTTCACCGAACTCGTACCTTTGCTCACTTGGATCGACTCCATCCACGGACCCGGAATATAACCTAAACCGTAAGAACCACCCGCACCGCGCAAATTCGGAATATTTTCTGTTAACATCTGAACGTAGTTCCCCGAAAGCCCTAACAGCTTTATCTGTTTCGCACCGGTCGCCGCATCACTGTAATTTACATCCACCGAAGCGTTGGTCGTAAAACTTTCGCCTAAATTGCAACACGCCGCCCGGCGAAGCTCGGCCGACGAGATGCGATCGGTGTTTGTTGCTGTACCCCGAAGTTTCATCAAACCGCTCCCACGAGCCGTGACCGTTACTTCCTGAAGAGTCTCCTCAACATCGGGGATCGTGTCTGCCCACATTGCAACATGGCTCGACAAAATCCATAAAGCTACTGATATTAACGCTTTTAATCTCATTTTCCACCGCAAATTTACTACTTCCTGCCTAAAATACCAATACCTCATAATTGGTATTTTACCTCATCCTGCCGTCGGACAGCTCGTCTCACTCTTGCTGATAGACCCTTATCCAGTCTACCTCGAAAATTGCCGGAAGTTCTGAATTGTCTATCGGGCCTGCCCATGTCCCCTCTCCACCTAGCGACTGACTCAGAATCAAATAAAACTGATGATCGAAAGGCCATTGATAAGCTGCGTTCTCTGCGTTCTCCAAATGCAGATTGGGATAACTCAGATATTTCTCGCCGTTAACTGTAAACGTTATCGAATCTGCTGTCCATATTACTCCGTAAGTATTCCATTCGTCATTATCCACTTCCGCGGTTCCCTGAGGCTTCGGATCCGTTTTGTCCATATCGTCGCAATACCACGAATGAATCGTTTCATAAATCTTCTTTTCAGAATTCAGATGCTCCATGATGTCTATTTCGCCCGACTTCGGCCACTGCTCGGCTGGAGGCGATGGCATCATCCAGATTCCTGTATGTCCTCCCGATGGCTGGGTTGCAAAACGTGCACGGCATTCCACTTTCCCATATTCGAAATTGAACTTTCCACGGGTTTCTATACCACCTGTCTTGTATTCGCCGTCCACGCGCTCCCCTATCAGATGGAGACTTCCGTCTTCGATATAAGCCTGATCATATGATTCTGAGAGATATCGAGCCCAATCCGACGACCCTTTCTCGCAAAGAACCCATTTCGAAGCATCCGGAGTACCCGACTCCTGATCGAACTCGTCGGAGAAAACCAATCTCCACGTTGTCCCGTCGCTGTCTGTTGTCACGCTGTCGACCGGACTACTCTTCCCGGTACCATCGCCGCCACCGGTTCCTGGCGTTTCCGTGCCGCCCGTTTCGTCACCGCCGCCCATCGGATCATCTTCCGTCGAACAACCCGTTAACACCATGCCCGTAACTACGAGGCTAAATATGCTTCCAAAAAACAAAGTCCTTTTCATATCTTCTTAAATCTTAAGTTCATACCTTTACAAAATAAACAACTTTAATCCCTAAAAGTTCACCAATATGTCAATGTTCGAATGTTAACGGAACCATTCACTCACCCCACCCCCAATTCAGTGAAATTCCGTGAAACACTCCGCAAAGTTAATACCATACGCGCACCGCAATCTGCGAATTTGGCCTATACCTTATTTCTTGCCCACCTTAACTCACTGATTATCAATAATACCCTTTCAATATTTAATATAGTTTAACTTTAATGTGCCTGATATTCTACCTTTCACCAACTTCACCGTTCGAATGTTCAATAGCGATTTTTTTCAAAAACTTGCTCTCATTTCAAAAATTATCTATATCTTTGAAAGCTATTCTCTTTCTGAAAGAGAAACAATTTATTTTAAACCAATCCTTATTTTTGAATATGCAAACGTCCCTGCCTGAAGAGGTTCTGACTCCTCAAAACGAGAATTCTATTCCCCAAACAGAAGTTGATAACAACGTTCAAAACGACCGGCTGCCGGAAGAAACGGAAAACCAAACGGCTGATGAAACCAAAAGCGAACCCGTCACCAAACAATCAGTCATCGCCGCACTCACCGAAATAGCACAAACCGATTGCGCTGACATCACAGCCGAGACTATCGCACGACTCAAACAAAACTTCTATAACATACACAACGAACAGATCAGGCAGCAAAAAGCTCAATTCATTGCCGACGGAGGAGCAGAAGCAGATTTCGTCCCACAAACTGACCCCGAGGAAGAAACTGTAAAACAACTCATCGCAGCTATCAAAGAGAAAAAAGCAACCCAAAGAGCGCTCATTGAAGCTACTCAACTGCGAAACTACGAAAGAAAACGCGAAATAATCGCCGAACTAAACTCCCTATCCGGAGACACTGACAC
Organism: Paramuribaculum sp.; assembly: GCA_022511125.1. Lineage (GTDB taxonomy): Bacteria > Bacteroidota > Bacteroidia > Bacteroidales > Muribaculaceae > Paramuribaculum. The sequence continues at coordinate 21,828 of JAFLSD010000010.1, read as the reverse complement.
AGTCAACCTCCACTACCCCAAAGTAAAAGAACTACAAGCCGAATTTAAAGAACTCGGCGACGTTTCGCCTCAGCACACAACCGAAATCTGGAAAGCTTACCAGGATGCAGTTGAAAAATTCTACGACCAGTGGAAAGTCAACAAAGAACTGAGAGACTACGACTTCAAGAAAAATCTCATAGAAAAACAACTCCTGCTCGACGAGGCTGTCCGGCTGAACGACAACGAAGACATAATCTTCGCTTTCCGCCGACTACAGGAACTGCACGACAAATGGCGCGAAATCGGACCCGTTGCTAAGGATGTACGCGAAGAACTTTGGAACTCATTCAAAAACGCATCTGCCGACATTAACAAACGCTACCAGACATTCTTCGAAGAACGGAAAGCCAAGGAAAAAGAAAACGAACAAGCAAAAAATCAAATAATCCTCCAACTCAAAGAGCTCGACTTCGACGCACCAAAAACATACGCCGAATGGGATGCCATGACAGCTCAGATCCTTCAGGCACAGGAAGAATGGAAAAAACTCGGCTACGCATCAAGAAAGGTCAACAACACACTCTTCGCTGAATACAGAGCCATCTGCGACGACTTCTTCGCTCGCAAAACCGCATTCTTCAAACGAATGAAAACCGAACTCGCAGAAAACCTCGAAAAGAAAACACAACTCTGCCTGAAAGCAGAAGAACTAAGTCAGAGCGAAGACTGGAAAAAAACCACCGACCTTATCGTCCGGCTACAAAAAGAATGGAAAACGATCGGACCGGTAGCAAGAAAACACTCCGACGCAGTATGGCGCAGATTCATCGACGCATGCGACACTTTCTTCGACAGAAAGAAAAAAGCACTTTCCGGAACCCGTAAACTCGAACAGGAAAATCTCGCTGCCAAGCGAGAAATAATCGCTCGGCTCACGGAATTACGCGACGCCGAGACACCACAAGAAACCGCACCGATTGTAGAAGAAATCCACGCACTCAGAAACCGCTGGCAACAGACCGGACACGTACCTTACAAAGAAAAAGACCGCATACAGGAAAAATACCGCAACATCGTCAGCGAACTGTTCGACAAATACGACCTAAAAGGGCACGCCGCACGAATAGAAGCCTTCGAAGCTGAAATCAATCAAGCTGGTGCCGACCCTGTTAAACTCAGAAAAGAACGCGACAGGCTCGCAAGAACCTACGACCAAAAACTCAACGAGCTCAAAACATACGAAAACAATCTCGGCTTCCTCAACGCAACGTCCAAAAACGGAAGCAGCATACTCCGCGACATGGAAAATAAAATTCAGCGGCTCAAAGACGACATCCAACAGCTCACCAAAAAAATCACGATTATCGACGATAAACTCTAAATCAAAAATACATCTCGAAAGAGAACATGAACCCACTATCGGCTGAAAAAACGGAATCCCGCCTCAAAGATACCCTCATTTCAGACCCGCGGATACATAATATCAACAGCAAAAAAGGTCGAATTGCAAAACGCATATTCGACATTGCTGTTTCGTCGCTTGCGCTCGTCGCATTCCCAATCATACTCATACCGGCAGCAATCTCTATCAAACTCACTTCAAAAGGCCCCGTTTTCTATCGACAACTACGCACCGGCAGGAACGGACGGACATTCCTCTGTTACAAATTCCGGACAATGCGTAACGACGCAAACGACCTCCCCGTACGGCGGAACGATCCCCGCGTCACCACAGTCGGGCGCATCATGCGCAAAACATCCATCGACGAACTGCCCCAGATCATCAACGTCTTCCTCGGACAGATGTCGCTCGTCGGACCACGACCACACATGGTGACCCACACCCTCTTCTACCAATCAATTATCCGGGATTACAACCGTCGCCTCGCCGTAAAACCGGGCATCACTGGGCTCGCCCAGATCAGCGGATACCGAGGCGCCACCGACCGTCCATCGAAAATGCAGCGACGCATCGACGCCGACCTCGCATACATCGAAACATGGTCACCATGGCTCGACATTAAAATCATCCTACGCACTGTCGCCAACATCATACACGGAGAAGAAAACGCCTACTGACGTTTGCACAATTAAAATAAAACAATTAACTTTGCGCTGCTTTAAGCAACGAGTGGCCCAGGTGGCGGAATGGTAGACGCGCTCGTTTCAGGTGCGAGTGCTGAGAGGCGTGCAGGTTCGAGTCCTGTTCTGGGCACCCTGAACAAGAGTCAACTAAAACAAAACCAATTAGTTGACTCTTTTCTTTTTTTAAGAATTGCACCGAATTTGCACCGACAAATTCAAGAAATATCTATAAATTGGATAAGAAAAAAAATAATCAAATAGAATATTTAGTGACCTGCATTGGTGCCTTTGCAGAGAAATATAATCTTGCCATTCCTCAGGCCTATTCCTATTTAAAAAGATTTACCGGTATAGATTTCTTGATAGAATGTTACGACATTGAGCATACTTTATCTGTAGAAAATGCTGTTGAGGATCTCCAACAGTTATGTTATAACCATGGGTTAAAATATTATGATTACTCCGGAAATACAATTTCAGATTGATTGTTTAGCCGTTGAACTTACAGAGATGTTAATGGAGAAATACGGTTGGGACATGAAACGAGCCTTAGATGAACTTTACACCTCCGAAACCTTCGAAAGGCTTACAGACCCGGAATGTGGCTTATATTATGAAAGCCCTGTATATGTCTTCTCCTTCCTCCAATCCGAAATCGAAACCGGCAAACTCGCATAATTTAATTCAGATTAAAAATGAATAAGGACCCTCTAACAGATTATCTGAAAGCGACACAGCTTGTGTTGCCGGAATATCACCCTTTAAGAATTATTGCAGAAGGAGTTTCTAAAGGATTGATAAAACAAAAACTCCAAACCATACAAGATAATAAAGATTACTGGGTGAGAGAATATAAGGATGCAGTAAAATTCAGCCAACGTTATCCTCAATCTGACTTTTCAACATTCATAAATCAAGCTAAGAACCAAATAGATGAATGTAATAAAGCTATAGAGGAAATTACTAAGGAAACTCTATATGAGGAGGCCCAAATAAAGTTATCTGATGAGAAAAAAAGAGATATTAAATATTCTTAAGAAGACAATCCAAATCATTGTCTTTAGAATAGAGACAAAGTAATTTCATTAAACGTTACCTTCCTATATATGTATAAATTGTACAGAAAAATGGAACAATAAGAAACAAAAAAAATTTGTTACTCTAATAAAACATTATAAAATGGCATACGATTCTGACAATAAAGATTTCATATTTGAGGATGACTCAGATAAAGAATCCAAAATTCCTTATGAAATTCCTCAAGAAGTTCGTAAAATCACTACGCAGGCTTATGATAAGAGTGTTTCAGATATAGTAAGAATGATCGATGATAAAGAAATTCGACTTGATCCGGACTATCAAAGACATTATGTGTGGGACAATAAAAAAGCATCAATGTTAATAGAATCGATTGTCTTAAATGTTCCCATACCTGTTATATATGTTTCCCAAGAAAGTGACGATACTTGGTCTGTAATTGATGGATTACAAAGATTATATTCTCTTAAACGTTTCTTTGACGGCAAATTTAAATTAAGTGGACTTGAGATTCTTTCTGAATTGAATAAGCAGGATATAAATACCCTTAATCCTAAAGCTCTTCGGATGCTTAAAAATGGTCTATTACGTGTTATTATGATTACTCATGATTCAAATGAGGAAATAAAATATGATGTATTTATGAGGTTAAATACCGGTTCTGTACATTTAACCGAACAGGAACTTAGAAATTGTTTATACAGAGGGAATCTCAATAAGTTGTTAAAAGCTTTCTCTTTAAATGAGACGTGGCAACAACTTTTAGGTCTCAAATCCCCACATAAACGCATGGCAGATAGAGAATTGGCACTTCGATTTTTAGCAATTTATAATGCATGGGATAAAGAAGCACAAGAATTACGTGGATATAAGGGACGAATGAAATCCTTTTTAAATAATTTCATGTCAGATAACAAAAATATTAAAGTTGATTTATCCAATGAATGGACTTCTCTCTTTGAAGAGACTATAAATAAAGTGATAACCATTTATGATACTGATGCTTTCCGAAGAAGTACAAGAGATGGAGGAAAGGAAAATAGTATTAATAGAGCAATAATGGATATATTACTGTTATCTTCATCTCAACATTCCTTAGAAGAATTATATCCTAACAAGGAAATTATTAACAACCGTTTATCTGAAATGATTAAAACAGATGATGAATTTTCAAATAGTTTGAAAATTGGCACCTCTGATACAAAAATCATTACTTTAAGATTATCTAAATGGTGTAAGGAAATTGATAAGATCTGTAAAGGATAAACAATTCTGATATGGAGTGTATTGATAGAATTAGGACTAATATAGACGAAGTTAATGTTTTGATTGATTACGCAAAAAGCAATATAGGAGAATTGTCTAAATATCAATTATTTAATAAAGTTGCAATAGTTCTGCTTTCAACGAAATTAGAAGTTTTTCTTGAAGAATTTATTGAGGAGCATATCCAAAGGCAGCTAAAGAATCACACGACTAAGACTTTTCCACAAAATTTAAAAGAAAAATATTTTGATAATGGTATTATACTAATTTATGAACGAAAGAAAAGATCGGAAAAAGAAAAATTATTTAATTCCCTTATCACTCTTTATAGTAATGAAGAAATGTTAATTTCTGAAATAAAAAATATTTGTCCCTCAAATAAATTTAATTATGGCAAACATGGACAAAAAGAAATCGAATCATTGTTTTCCAATCATGGATTAGAAAATTTAATAAAAAAACAACCGATTCAAGAATGCCTTAATCAGATGAACTCACTTATAGCAATTAGAAATAATGTAATACACCAAGATGCGACACCAAGTTTAACCCATAATACAATAGAAGCCCATATAAAAAATATTTTAGACTTTGTCACTATAGTTGAAAATGATATAACTGAAAATCAGCAGTTATATTATAACCAGACTTGAATATTATCTAAAGGTGTATTCGACATTTAATCTTCATTTATTCTATATCGAGCATCAAAATTCTTTATAAATTCTATTTCTTTATTATCAAGGCCATAAAGGATTCCGATATAATCATCAATTTTATCTATAAAAGGTTTTGATCTGCGAGCAAAAAAAACGAAGAAGTCCAGTAGAAGTTAATTCGCTTTTATCATTAAGATCATTTTCATAAGACTCATAGAGTTTATTTAAATTTACAATATCCACATCAGAAATATTTGAAGGAATTGGGAACCATTCCAGTTCATTTGTTCTTAGATTATGCCAGTCAGAATGTATAAGCCAAAACCAATAAAAAATATTTGAAGCCATACAAGCTGCTACTACTTTGTGGTATTTCTTTAAAACTTTAATACTTCCTTCAGCACTCGAATTTGTTGGATCTGTCTTTATTATTTTATAATATCTGCCTCCAGCTTTTCTGTAATATATCGGATAACCATTTACATCATAGTAGTCCTTTAGACATTGTGGAGTGGAATGAAGCTTTCTTAGAATATTAATTTCAATATCTTTACTGACCTTTGGAATTCTCCCATTTGAGACGAATTCTAAAACATTTACAAATTCTAGATTATCAATCATTACTGAAAAAGGTTCGTCAGAAAACCTTTTATTTATAGTTGTAGAATAAAGATTTTGGGCAGTAGTATTAGTTTTTATAAATTGAATTATTGAAACTTGTTGCTCTGCACCTTCGAAAACTCTTCTAGGTCTATCTCCATAAGAACTTACATAAATATCATCGGCACCCCGTTTCAATAAATTATGTAACCCTTCCATAGATTTAGCACCAGTTATGCTCATAGGGACTATCATAGAACAAATTCCTGTCGTTCTTAAAAGATTATAAGCTTGGTTCAAAAAGACTACAAAAGTATCTTGTGACCCTTTTTGTTTACCAGAAATAGTTTTAGCAACAGGATACAGCATTTGAAATGTTTTCTTTTGCTCATTAGGAACCTTGGCTCCATACGGTGGGTTCCCAATTACTATATCAAAGCCTCCATTGGCAAAGACATCCGAAAACCATGTGTGCCAAAGGAAGAAATCGGTATTTGCAGACGGGTCTTCTCCATTAGGAAGAGTTATTCCTTTTGCCAACAGTTGGCGACGAACATTATTTATAATTTCATTAAAAAGCCGATCTCGTTCTGAATGGTCGGCAGTTTTATAATATTTTCTTAATGCCTCAATCAAATTCTCCCGTTCAAAATTTTCTGAATCCCATAGTCCTTTCTGCGCATTCACTTTTGTGAGGTCTGAAAGGTCAATGCCACTGTAACTTTCAAGAAGCGAGTTACCCTGCATTATCTTAAAGTGAAGGTTAGGCAGAGGTATCGGCTCTTTTTCTTCCACAATCATAGCGAGCCAAAAACGGAGGCGAGCTATGTCGACAGCACCCTGCTCTATATCGACACCGTAAATATTCTGTTCCATTATATGGCGTTTCATCTTTGCTGTGTCGGTATCGGTCTTCATAGCAACATATATTTTAGAAAGAAGATTTACAAGACCCATAGGAAAAGCTCCTGAACCGATAGCCGGGTCGCAAATCTTTACTTTCTGTAATGTCTTGCGAATATCTAATTTATCTTTATCGGATAAGTCTGTGGTATCTAATTTTTCTACAAGTAATCTTAATTTTTCTTCCTTAATTTCCGGTAGATCTCCGACTAGATATGCAATCAAAGATTCACGGCACATATAATCCACTATCTCTTTCGGGGTATAAAAGGCACCTTTGTCTTTATTATCTTCAAGAAGATTTTCAAAGATGCGTCCTAACATTTCGGGGTCAATACCGATTTCTGCATCGTCGGTATCATTTTCATCAATAGTGAAATTATAACTATCGAGGAAATCAAATAACCTTTTGAAATACTCAGCAGGGAACACACAGGTTCTCTCATCAATTTCATCCTTAGCAAAAAGGCCACCGTTCAGATATGGAATATTATCACAACCGGGTAATGATTTAGCCTCTTTTGTACGATTCGGCTTTTCTTCATTCAAAACCTCAAAAAATAGTGGTTCCAAAACTCCGTCAAGAAAATCATCTTTCTTATCTGAATTATAAAAGAGGTCGTGCATATACTGTTTATTGCCATTAAGCCACCCTTTCCTCTGTAAGAAATAGAGAAAAACTATTCGACCAAACATCTTTTTGATATAATCCCTGACGAGTTTATCATTTCTTTCAAAAGTAGTTTGAAATTGATGATTTGGCCTTGTAATTACTTTTTCCTCCCATTTACTACCGGATTTAACATATCTCTTTCCAGTAATATACTGAACAAAGTCAGCGTAAAGTTCCCGGTAATCATCAAAGAAATCATCACTAAGAGCATCTACGGAGAAAGTCTTTCTGATATTCGCAAATGTAGGTTCCTCCGTTTGTAATTTCTCAAATCTATCTACAGGAGTCTTATAAAAGTTATTATCCTCACCGAAAACGTATGTAAATCGTTTAGGTGCTGTGGCTTCTTCTTTAATGTCACATATAAAAGACAATCTCCATTCTTCGCCGTCATTAAATACCACGATAGCGGCATCAAATTCTCCCCAGTTCTGATTGATGAACCTTTTGACAAGGTTTCTAAATCCGACTTTCTTATGTGCTACAGAACCTGAATTAATATTATAATAGAAAAGTCCAATTCTATAATTATCGGGAGTATCAATAGAACCCAAGAAATATCCTTCCTCTAAATCTTCATCTGATGTAAATTTTTCATATACCGGGCGTACTTGTCCGGCTCCAAAGATATTTACCACGATTGATTTCCAGGCTTCTTGATTGAATCTGTTTTGGAAGATAGATCGAAGTTGGTCTTTGACTTGTTGAAACACATCTTGATTTTAGGTCTGTTCCTCTCTCCCCTTCAAGCTCATCACTCTGTTGTTAACCTCTAAATCTCGATAATCTATGTTCAATCTCCATACCAGAACACGAAAGAATCCTAAGCCATGCGTTCAAATTCAAAAACTCTTTTCAAATTTGGTTATACTCCATAAGACGTCATTCGCTTTATTAAAATATGAGGATTACCTCTAATTTTTTTATATTTAACAACTTTGTATTTTTACAGTTACGATCACAAATTTTCATCCTGTTTACACTTCCTCTCTTGGTAATTTAATGTTTTTAGGAGTTAGTATTATCACTTCATTTAGACCTAATATTATAACATCGTTTTCATCTTGTTTCAATTTAATATCATTTTGAGGTAAGAGAAAAGCAGTAAATGGCTCTCTATGAGTATATTTAGGTGAGGATACGTTTAAGAAAACTTTATATTGTCCATCTATACATCCACATTCTCTAATAATTCTTTGTGTGTTAATTAGTTGTCCTAATGCCTCGTTTACATTTCTATCAATGTTTTTCTCGAAGCCATATTTTAATTCAACAAAAAGAGCGATTCTACCTTTTCTATGGTCATTGCGTATAGTAGCGAACATACATTCGCAGTTAGATTCGCCCCTAAAGAATGCTTTATGTTTCTCAAAATTTACACTCCAATACTCATGTCCATTAGGATTAGATAAATGAAACGATTCGATGTCTTCTGGCTTATGACAAAAGATTTCAACTCCACGTTCCTGTTTTGTTGATTCACTATAATCAACTACATACGCATCCTCATTATGTAGTTCAGCAGAGTTAAAATATCGTTTCATTTGGTTTTAGGTAAATATTGCAATAACTCTGTAAAGTCTAATGTTATATTTTTCATAATTCTGTCAAAATAATTGGAAGAAATTAAACCATCCTTATCTTGAATGGTATGATTTTCATGTTTATTAATTCCCATTATTTGACCATCTCGTATTTCCCAAACCGAAACATCTGAAGGATTTATCCAAGATTCTTTAAATCTTATTGCTTCAATATCTTCATCTGGCTCAATTTCATCTTTTACCAACCATCCAAGCATACAGTTGTTTAACGCATAAAGAATATATGGACTATGAGTCGTAATTATTAGTTTATCACGATTTTTGTCTATTAACCTAAGAAAATAATATAATAATTTTTCTTGTGTCTGGGGAAAAAGATTTTGCTCAGGCTCTTCAATTATTATACTCGAGAAATGAGGTTTAGTAATATTTTCCTCAAGTGCAATAATATGTTCCAATCTTTGAGAAAAATTTTCTATAGAGATTTGTGTACGTAATTTTCTATATTCAGTAGTTAACTGCGTTAATGCTTCTGTGAGTTGTCCTTTAAATTGGTCGTTACTTAATATATCTTCGTTTAGTGCTCCTTTTTCTTTCAATTCATCTAATAAAGGTCTATAGATTAAGTTTAGATATAAATTTCTCTTTTGGAAAGATATATCTTCGATATGATCGTACACCCATTTTACGACATCATAGAAATAAACACAAAGTGGTACTACTGATTGTAATCCGCTTGATGCTACATCTAAGGTAATTTTATTACCGTCATTTAGTAATATTGTATCTTGACGAGTATCTTCATCAAAATAAAACTTAATTCCGAGATCTAATACGTCAAAGGAATTGTCTTTACTATACTTACGATGAATGGACAACCAGTCAAATAAGAATGTTCTTATATTATCTCTTGAAAGAGGTAAAGACTCAATCCCCTGTAAAGTCATTAGATTGCGTTCAGAAGGAATATATGCAATCTTCCCCACTTTCTTATCCTCTAAAGAATCGTTCTTCTCTATTATTAGACGTCCATCACCTTCAATACGGTAAGTAATGATATCACCCTGATAACACACAAACGAATCTTTCTTGAAGTATCCTTTAAGCTTATGGAACTTAATGAGATTTTCTTCAATAAAATTAGAAGCAGTTGTATACTCTATATCTTGATGTACAAGAACATCTTTTTCCAACCAATGGCTGAAACTAATAATCTTCGCAATTGTACTCTTCCCGCTACTTTGAGGGCCAATAAATATATTGAATTTATTGAGTTCAATATTAACTGATTTTATTGGGCCAACATTCTTTATTTCAAGAGTATTCATATAATCATTCTTTTTCTACTGCAAAGATACAATTTTTTTGTAGGATAAAGACACACCGAATGAATCTCTGTTTTTATTATGGACTTTTGTATAACAAATATTTCTCGATTCTTTAACTTTTAACTTCCAATCTTTTTTCCTATCATAGCAAAATAACTTATTACACTTTTCCCTCCCAAATCCTAACACCACCTATTCCCCTCCGCTTCCTATCAAATCTGTCTTAAATCATTATAACCCATCCACATTGTTCATGTCCAATCCCCATTATCCCCAACTCTCCTGACTGTGTGGATGCATGTGGTGAGGTATCAATGTGAACAGGTGTCAAATGATAGAGATGATGGGAATAGTACATGTCATCATTCCTGTTATAGATTGTTCCATTGTACATCTCATCATCCTCATTGTATCAGAAGTTCCGTTGTACATGCCTGATACCCTATGAGTAACATCATCCTTTTTTATTATTCTTTATCCCCCTTTGTGAATCCTTTATATTGAATAGAGTGAAGCCGTCTCACCTTAATAAAGCCGTAAAAAAACCAAGAAAAAGGAACAACATTAAATGTTAGAATCACAAAAGGGGATGAGGAAATATAATCTGAAATGATAAGAAGATGGGGATGTACAACAGAAACAACGTTATCTGTTTTTTATCAAATTACGAAACGGAGTTCTATCGCAGTGACTCGTTTTTACTTTTTAAGTTAGAACGATACAAAAAACAGGTGTACCAAAGGTCGTTTATTGATTAAAATGAGTCACATAGTGTTTTGATACAAAACAAGGTTGAGAAGAACAAAAGATGGATGACCGGTCAAGACCATCCACCTCAAAACAAGTATTATCAACTCGTCTAAATCAAACCTTGACTTTTCAACCATTCAATTGTGACTAGTTTGGTAGGGTCTGGTATCCAGAATCTCATTTCATATAACCTGTCTAAATCCCGTAATATTGGTTCTAGAACTGTTCGACTAGGGGCACACAAACAACCCTTTAACTAATTGAAAGTTAAAGGGTTTCTTATTTCTGAGTTGCCAAAGGGTAGTCAAAATAAACAGTGGATAAGATAAATTTTAGATCGTAATTAAATATTTAATTTTGATTTGAGTATAATTATAATAAGGACATTAAAAGATTATTTGTATATTTGCGTATTCAAAATGGTCGTATTTGTCGACTGTTTTGAATATGGATGAAATATCTTTAGGTTATGATAATATAAAGGTCTTCATATATAGACAAGCTTCTATCTAAAACATACTCCATAATAAAGGTTATAACCGGTCTGTGACGATTGCTTGATTAACATATTTTTTAGTTTGCAATCCTGACAACCTTAACTTTTTATAATCTTAAGAGGAATAATTTTGATCAAAACAAAACCCGATAGCATGATTGCTCAGGGCTACCGGGATTCCATTTATTTAATTATAAAGTATCTCAATTTTGTAGTCTAAAGCTAATAGTAGTTTCGAGCCATGACTTTACCTTTTGGCCATTTTTTTGGGCAGGAACCATTGGCATTCTTTTAACTACTCTTAAGGCTTCTTTATCCAAATCTTCATCACTGCTTTCAATAACTTGAGCATCACTTATTGTCCCATCCTTATTTACAACGAATTTTACGACAACGTTACCTTGCTTATTATTCTCTTGGGCAGCTTGTGGATATTTTAAATTTCGTGATAGCCATGCACCATAAGATTCATGCTTATCATCAAAATGTGCTGGTATAACTCCCGGATCATTAGGAGAATAGATATTTTGATCTATCTGTTCGATTCTCTCAGCCTCTTCTTTTTCAGCTATTGCCTTTTCCTCTTCTTCCTTTCTTTTTAATTCTTCCTCTTTAGTCTCTTCTTGGAGTTGTTTGAAATATTCACTCTTGATATAGTATTCGTCAGGATAAAATTCTCCGAAAATAAGGAAATCCTTATTGATAAAGCAAACATCTCGCAATCTTAACGGATCGTCTTTTTTATAGCTATTCTGAATTGCTAAATCTGCATCCACTTCATTTTTCAATCTTGCGGAAAGTTTATTGTATATATCTTTATTATATATGGCTATTACCGGCTTTTCGGAAAATGTCAATGTCAAGCGTGTTCCTTTTTTTATCCATTTAAATCGAGATATACGATAATATTGAATATCCTTTAAGCGACCACCTAAACTTATACATTCCCCTGTTCCATTCGTATTAAATTTATAACTAGTGGTGTGCCCAATCCATTCTCCTGCCAATTCGCTTGATTGGGCCTCATAAGCTATATCTTTCGTTTCTTCTGTAACCTCAGGGAATTTATCTTTATAAATAGAGGTATCAGCGAAATAGAGTTGAGAATAGCCGGTAACGACTACCCACATTGCAATCACGCTTAGAATAAATCTTTTAATTTTCATAGTTCTGTTATTTATTTTGGAATTTATTTTTTTAGAGTATATTTATCTTTATTAAGATACAGTGATGTTTATAAATGGTAATAGTATCCAACCTAAAGTTATCCAACAAAATACTGCAACAACTCTAAATGGATACCATGCCTGCAATCTTGCGTAGGTATTTTCCATCCTGTCTATTTGCCATTGGCTTTTACCCCAATACATATTACGAGGGATGAATTCACGAGCGTATTTTTTATAATAATGATAAAAAGGAATTGAATAATTGAATCCGATTATCAATCCAACCAATATTATAATAGAAATAAGAATGATTATATTCAAAGAAACTGAATTTGCATATAAACCAATTATAAATAAAGACAAAACAATAATAAACCACATAATAAAACTATAAAAAACTGAAAACTATAAAAAACTGAGGGTTCCAGCTTGTTAGTAATACCGGTTTTACTATATCCACCCATTCTTCCAATACAAAGAAGACATAAGAAAATACTAAATACCATCCACCCGAAAATTTTGTCGGAATATTTAGAATTCTCCATATTTTCTCCTATTCCAAATAATCCTGTACTACCAATTATTAAAATATATCCTATAATACACGTCCACACTACAATTCTTAAATATTTAACCCACCAACAAAGCCGCGATGATGGTTCCCAATAGGAATAATCTTTCATGATAGTGAGTTTTTATATATTATCCATGAAATCCCCAATAATAAAGCGATATACATTTTCAAGTTTTTCCCTTAGAGAAGCAATGCGAGCACTGGGATGCATATTAACTCTATATGCATATTTAACTGACTCTTGTTCGGGAAGACTTACTCTATCAACAAAGGAATTACCTGGCATTGAAATAAATTCTGCATTAGGGAATTTCTCCTTTATAAAACTATCACCCTGACTTCCGGTTAGAAAAACGACAATATTGGGGCGAATAATTTCTATTTCGGAAGGAACAACATCAAACTGCTCCTGTTCAGCCTTGTGGATTGTGTATGGGGCTAATCCGCACGCATGTCCTGTTCCGACATTGCCTCTGCCTATTTTACAGATGTTGTTCCATATAAAACAGGCGCTTTCATTCGGAATGAGTTCTCTAAATGTGTTCTCAAACAACATCGGTCCGTTTTTTGTAAAACGTGATTTTGTGCTATCATTGAAATAGCAATAAGCATTATAAATATCTTGAATCGCATTAACTTGATCTGTAATATCATCAGATGATGATATATTGAAATTATAGGTGGTAATATTGGGTGAATTCCAATTATTGGTTTCCCTTCCAAAAATCATTATTCTGTACCGCTTGTTCAATACGTTTCTATGCTCATCGTCAAGCCATAACAGAAGCGGAAGAGATGCTCCGATGAATTGATTTGGTTGCATAATTTGTTGAAATCTTGAAAGCAGACCGACATACCTAGACCCATATAAATTGACAAATTTGTCATCAAGGTCTTGTTCCTTCTTTGGCTGATAAGTGATTGTTTTCATCACGCTTCTATTGTTATCGGCTCGTGAAACTCCGAATGAGCCGGTTAATAATCAAACTATCAGACCATATAACAAGAAACGTGGAGCCTCAATTGTTGCTCGCTCCACCATCTTTGGGTCTGGACTCCCTTGCCTGTAGAAACGAGCAACGCCAGCCCCACGCTGTGTATAAATGGACTAATCGGCACACCATAAAATGGCATGACGGAAGTGCATTACACACCCATAGGGCGTAACATTGCCACTTTTTTCTGACAGGCTGTTAAATTGTCCAGATTCAAGATGGTCAGAACAAAAGCGCAAATTACGCCTTGAAATATGTCTGCCCACCCACTTACATATAATAATATATGCTTGGGCTGGCACTGCAAAATTACGAATTATTAGCGAGGATTCAATCGGTTGATAGCTAAATAATCCCGATGTAATCATTGATTCATAAGAAAAATATCGTGTTTTACATCTTAATTAGAAGAAAAATCAAGATAATTTTTCTTCCGGATTTAACCAGTTTTGTAGCTTCCGGATAAGTTTATCAATAGAGATTTGTTCGTCTTCCAACAGATGAAATTTCTTACGAAGAGGTATTTGTTCTTTCTCCTGAAAGCCTGACATCTTCGTCAGTTCATTGCCAATCTCAGTCATTTTTTTATAATTGGCACGAGAGCGAGAATGCATTTTTTCGATTATATCCAGCCACATTTTCCTCTGATCTTCTTTAGAAATTGGCTGAACATCAATAAAAACTTTTGGAACAAATACAGTCAAATCTGTTTGTGTACCCTTATCATCCAAAACTGGGAACATATAACTGAAAGCCATTTCATAAGTCGCAATGACCTGTCTTTGTCCTTAAAATAACCGGCAGCCTTTATAATTGCATCCACATCTTGCATGTCTTTATAAGTGGTAGAATCCTTTCCATAAAAGGTGGCAAGAGTTTCAAGTTGTTCTTCCTTAAAACGGTTTTCTCCTCTTTCCATCCTATTATATTGTGTCCTCGAACAACCTAAAATCATAGAAAGATGTGTAATAGATATGTTAAAATCAAATCATCTGCTTCTTAAATGACGCTGTAAAAGTCCCATATTTTTAATGTCGAGACCGGCTATATCTCGTAGATATTTCTGATATCTTTGATATTTTTTTCTATCAAAACGAGCACGATATTCTAATTTTTCTTTGAGAGTCATGTTTCTTTCGTCCATGTTTCTCCAGTCTTTTTCTTTATTTTCCATGTATTGATTCTTTAAGTTTGTTACTTATTTTGCCCTACTTTTCAGCTTGCTGTGAGCCAAAATCTATTGATTTTAAGGCTCAAAACCCCGGTTGTGAAGAGCACCGCTATTTACGTTCGGGGAATTAGGCTACTCATGGCCTTTATTTGCCTCTTTTCGGGCAAGCCCTTATTTCTGTTGGAAGCCACGGCAGATTTTTTGGCTCGCAGCTTCTTCAATTGTTATCTTTTCTCGACAACGAAAATCTTTTTCAGCGTAGAAGACTGAATGGACGCAATGCCGACAGAAATCTTCTCGCTGATCATAATACCAAGTCACTCGGTCAAACAACCACTTATTCCATTCTTTGGAATACTTAACTTTTGGTTCCGGAATTAATAGTCTCCATGGAATAAATTCTCCGTAAATTTCATGCGGAGATTGCTTGAAAGGATCCTCTTCGTCAAAGGCATCTTCTTCAAATGAATTTTTATTCTCAGTAGGAATTGAATTGGTTGCTGAAATTTTTTCGGTTGATGGTGTCTTACTTCCCGTACCATTCTTTAACCTGATAATGATATCAGCAAGATCATCATGCGTTTCTCCGGGATACTTGGTTAGAGTGGTGTCGAGTTTTATTCGATAGCCTGACTTAGATAATTGAGAAGCCTTATCTTTCCAATTACCATCTCCTGTCAATCCATCTCGGTCAGGAAAAATCGTGCAGTCGAAATTTCTTAGAGGGAGAAATCTTTCAGGGGAAAGATTGGCTTTGCTCCCAGTTGCTAGCCATGTAAAATTTGGATAGTTTATGGAACAGACAATGGCTGTCTTCTCACTCTCGACAATAGCGACGGACATCTTTCGGTCAAGATTCATAAGAAGATGTTCACCGAAGTAAGGCCATTCTGTCTTACCTGTAGCCGCATCACTCTTCCTTCGTTTGAGTTTAGAACAGGTCTCCTTGTCTTTGCAATTCAACTTATCCGAACAAGCCATACAAGTCTTACGGTTCATATCAGAAATTGCAAAAGTGGTTGAGATGGTTATAAGTTTACCACTCTTACCATCAATCCATGAATAAAGTGGAGATGCTGATTTCCTGCTTCCGGTTACAGGATCAATGTGAAAAATTTTACAATCCACACATTGCCCTTTTGAGTTTATCATCGGGAAGGTTGTGGCAAGAAAACCGTCAGGAGTTTTATAAGAGGAAGCTCCAACTTTATAAAGCGTTAAGATCTCATCAACTTTAGAAGAATTGAATTCCTTAATCAGCCAATGATATAATCCTGTTTCTTTTACTCTGGAAGAAGACTTCTGCAAAAGACCTTCAGGAATGAAATAAGGAGGTTGAGAGATAACACCATCAGTTCGGTCATTTCATTTGGAGTTTTGCCACAAAGTCTTGAAACACGGTTGAGAATTTTTTGAGAATCATACTTGGCCTGTTCGGTATCGACAAACAGGACACGACAGGCAGGGAAAGCCTTGAAACCATTTGCCGATTCATCTTTCCCAAGAAGTATGGCAGTGAATAAAGTGAGTGCAGTAGTCTTCCTGGCTTTGGCGACTGCACAAACGAATGACTTGCAGCCACGCCATAAAACAGTTACTCCATTGTAGGATAAAATCACTTCCGGTTCCGGAATGGGATTATTGGGATTAATGATACAATCCTCAAGAATCTTCTCATAGCTTTCCGCTTCATCATTTTTGACATCGAATACTCGATGTCTTACCACTTCCGATGTCAGTATTGGAAGGTTATTATAATTGGTTTCATTCATGACCGACCCTCCTTTACTTTGAGTACATCACTGAGACGATATTTCAAGGTCTTGCCGACTCGGACAGGAATCAAATAACCGGTTTGTTCCCATCTCCATAGAGTGCTGCGTGTTTTACCCAATATTTTACCGGCTGCAGTACCGGTAATAAAAGTATTCTGATTCTTATGGTCTTCTTCACTGACAAATTCATTACGAACCTTATCAATGATTATCCGGGCAAGCTCTTGAAGATCGTTTGCTCTAATAACCAACTGCACATTGGCAGCGGATTCTAAAATATTTTCTAACATTGTTTAGAAATTTTGCAATATACATCTCTCCCTGACGGTCTACGAATACCGTCTTCGTTTGATGTATGGTCGCTGTCAGATAGTTCGTAGTCTATCTTATTTCGACATTGCAAAATTCTATATATCGAGGTTGGGGTCTATGGGTAATTTACTGGAACAAAAGAAAATTCTCCTAATTTTATATCACTGATATTCAGCCATATAAAATCAAGAGAATGTTAAGAATTTGTTAAAAAAAATAAAGTCTTACTGGAAAATATTGAATTTTATAGACCCTTGTCAAATTTATCGGCTCTTTCTATTGCCTGATGTAACGATTCTTTAAATTCAATGTTCTTTCTTGTATCGTCAGAGATGAGGTATTTCTTATGGCTGTTATAAAATTTCTTTGAAATATGACATTGACCTAACATTGCATCTATCCAGTATGCCGCATAATCTGAATCCACAACCTCGGTACCTATAACGAAAATAAGATAGGAAAGCCTTAGATTCTCGCCATCTTTAATTTTGATTGGTTGATTTGTTGGCCGGAGATTAATAAAATTCACAAAATCTCCGCAATGCATGGCCTCAAATTGTTTATTTCGGCACAATTCAAACAATTGACCGCAGAAAGTCAGCCCTATATATGATCGGAAATCATTTATAAATGGATTCATAGAGCTGTATATTTTGGTAAAGAAATGAGAGTACCAACAGCCAAATCCCTTAGCTGACTGGCCAACATCTCCAGATAAATCAATTGGAATTGACTTATATTATCTGCAACTTTACAAAGGGTCTGCCATTCTGCTTTTTTATCAATTCCTTCAATCCCATCTATTATGGATTTTAGCAATTCCGATTGCATGCCCGGCTTACCAATTATTCTCTGGTATTCTTCTTGTGTTGGTACGACTTTCTCGGAGAAGCTTTCAAAATGGATCGATTCTTCCCAATCCTCTTTCTCTTTTCGACTTAATTCAATAAAAATGGAAGATTGAACCAATAGCTCTTTAGCATCGTCAACTAATATTTCCTTTTCCATCAAAGGAAATTGGCGGATATTGTATGCGATATCTTCCACATCATTCCAATGCTTATAAAATTTCACAATCTCTACTTTGGTGTCAGGAAGAATATCTTTTCCCGGGAATTTTTTCAGCAGAGTATTATTTATGTGAGTGAGTTCAATTACAATTTTATGAAGTGGACTTTCCATTTCTATTGTCCTATATTAATAAGTTGTGGGTATTAAATGTTTTTTCTTCTGTTATCATATCATTCGTCAAATCCCATTTGACCATATGCTGATGCTTCTAAGTATTCTAATTTTAAATCCTCGTTAAAATCTAATTCTCCCTCTAAAAATGAATGTATTAACTTTTGAAGCAATTCCTTTGAAATCCTACCTGCTGCAAGATGATAACTTATATTTTCCATCTCACCCATAAACCTCCCCACACAAAACATATACCCATTTAGCAATAGAAAAGCTGCCCCAAGAGTAATAGATAATCGTTTATTTCCATCTGAAAATGAATGATTTCTATTAATTGACCAAATTAGATGTACTAATTTATCTTCAAATGTAGGATAATAATTATCATTCTGTATGTGGTCTAAACAACTAGACAAATAGCCAATGTTAATTTGTCCTAAATCACCACCACCACTATTCTTAATTGTTTCTTGGTGGATTTCAATTGCTCGTTCGGCAGTTATATAAAACATCAGTTTCTTTCTTTTAATCGTTTAAGAGCTTCTTCATACTGTTGGATACGTTCACTTAATGCCATACTTCTTTCTCCAATAAAACGATTAAAATCTTCCGGAGGAACGGCTCCTACATGTTCTACCAAATTTTGATGCAGGGCATCTCTGAAACAAAGATCACGGCTTGCCATTTTTGAACGAGCCTTATTCATCAAAGGAACCCATAAACGTTGAGATTCGAAGGTTTTATATAATTCATCTACTTCTAATGGAGATAATAGTCTCTTGCCGCGATGATTAAACTCATTTCTAATTACGTCTGCAAACCCAGCTTCATAACTTGCAATAAGATCCAACACCTCACTATACATTGTCATTCTTTCGTCTTCTTCGTTAGAAAGTCGGAGAATTTTTCGGTATTCATCTGCATTTTCCTTAAATATACTTTTATAGACCATATCATTGTATCTAATATATTTAATCCGCCCCATATCAACACAATCCGTAAGAGCATCAACCAATTCTTGATGGAAGTCTACGTTAGTTAATAGGTTATGAATAAAATCTTCATCTCGTTGATTTATATACTTGGTTGCACCTCCTGTACGTTTATTTACCGTATCAATAACGATATCAAGTATTAGGTTTCTTACTTCTTTAGCTCTCTCACTCCGACCTAATAGCATGGCAATATTAAGTACCGCTCTAAAATTAAATACTCCGAGTTGGGGGATGCTCTTTGCGAAGTTAACTTCGTAAAGCGGATTGTGGACACAGGCTAACTTAAACTCTCTCAATGAGTTACCTCTTAAGACATCGTAACCATTAGAAGCTAATTCTTCGTCATTATTTTTAATACATGTATCTATACTTCTAAGAGTTACACCAAAAAAACTTGCAACTTGAGACTTTGTAAAAGTAAGTTGTCCTCTAAAAACAACCCCAGGTAATCCTACAGCTTTTTGTATTTCTTGAAGGGCATACTTATTATTTAGTACATTCTGACGAGCAATTTTAGAAGAGGTAAGATCTTTATTCATTGGATTTACTAATTAATTCAATTTGTTTATTCTTTTGCAAAGTTACAAATATTTTGTGAAGACAAGATTCGGATGCTTATGGCACTTTAAAGGGAATAGCACTCTAAGTCTAATTAAAACCATTCGGTTTCACCTTCACCAATTATTGCAATACTTTTCTAATTATCCATTCAATCAGTTCTCTAAAAATATACTTCCAAGAAATGGCAACTTAACGAGCTTTCCTTGCCTGTAAGCATTATACACCGACATCGTTCTATGGAGTCCGCTGGCTGAAAGTCGTTTGATAGAAGTGGCTCCACTTTCATTTTTAACCGTGAACCATACAACATCACGCCTTATAAAAACTTCATCTAAAAGATTTATATCATGAGTGGTCATTAAGAGCTGAGACGATCCCTCACTATTGGCGAGGAAGACTTTTATAAAATAGGAAAATAGTTCGTAATGGATACTTGTCTCTATCCCATCAACTGGAAAAAAACAATTTTGATGAATCAGCTTATACAAAATAGTCGCCATTCCTAAGAACCTTTTGGTACCGGCAGATTCCAGTTCTTCATTTAATGTAAATTCGCCACCATCTCCAGTGTGCTTGAAAATCAAATCTTCTTCAGATTCTAGTTCATCTTTCTTTGACCTATAGAAATCAACAATGTTGAAATCGGATGCCTTCAATACTTGAAGTAGAAAAGATTTGATTTCTTTCTGTGAGGGATTTTTAAGCTGCTTCTTGATATACTCCATCACGGTCATTCGGGGATACAACATTTCCAATACATTCTGAGAAAGATATTGAAAAACTTTATCGACACGTGTAGATTCAATATTTGATGCCCCTACAGCGGCCATCACGGAGCAATTATTTGTAGTATTACCTTCAATGGCATTTTGACTCTTCTTTGAAAGTCCAGCTTTGGAGCCAAATGTTATGTTCGGTTTTCCCATTTCCGGGATATAACTCCTTTGATACAATAAAGTGGGGCGACTCGAAGTATAAACGGTCAGCTGTTCGCTTAAAACTACTTTTTCATTACACTCACACTTCAATTCATATTTTTCGCAATCTATGAAAAAGATCATTCTCATAGATGTATTTTTATCACGGGAGTAATTGTCGAGCATAAAGGGGATAAATCCCATATCCTTTAATTTATCGTCAGGTCGTTTCACCATGAAGTCTCTAAAAAAGGAAATAGCTTCCAAGACTGTGGTTTTACCACTTGCATTGGCACCATAGATAATGCCCAATTTCAATAAACGGAGACCTGGCTTCACTTCATGGGTATAGTAATCTAGCATTTTGTCATCTGATGATGGCAAGAAATTTATGCTTATTGGCTCCCTAATGGAGTAAAAATTCGAGACCTGAAATTCTTGTATCATGGCATATCTTTTAGTGAGACATAGCAAAGATACAATTAAACTCGGAATAATGGCATTTATAAAAGACAAAATCGTGAATTTTTTACGATTTTGTGCTATTTAAGAATCTATTCTGATATTTATCATTGAGATGAAGTTCTCTCTTCAATCACATTTAAATCTTTATCACTTTTATAAAAGGATTGCTCAAAGGGAGTATATCGAACTTATCAATGAATATCGTTTTTATGAATAATTGTTTTAATAACAATTTAATTAATCTCTGTTTTAATAGAAATAACGTAATTTTGTGTTTATTATAGACAGCATTTCTTGTATTGATAAATATAATTTAATAAATTTTATGAGAAATATTAAGAAGCAACTTCAATGGATAGAAGGTGACTTTAAAAAAGTTGTGATACAT
>JAFLSD010000001.1 GCA_022511125.1 Paramuribaculum sp. | reverse complement strand
AAATTAAAATTTTCTACTCCTCGGAATGAATTCTTCAAACATTTTAATTAAAATTGCATTTGCCCTTGGACTCTTCATAAGGTTCTGATACATCTATTCTTAATGCCATTGAAGTTTAATGATATGGTCGGTATAGGAAAAATTGATTATCTTTGTAGGATATTGAATTAGAATCTGTACCATGGCAAAATTATCTGAAAAAATAGGTTACGGCTTCGGCGATATGGCGTCGTCGATGTTCTGGAAAGTTTTCAGCTACTATCTCCCGTTTTTTTACTCTAATATTTTCGGTCTGTCGCTTGTCGATGCCGGAATATTGGTGTTGGTGACACGCCTGTGGGATGCCGTATCCGATCCGATGATGGGTATAATCGCTGACCGCACTAAAACAAAATGGGGTAAATACAGACCTTATCTGCTTTGGGTGGCCGCTCCTTTTTCGATCTGCGGCATTCTTTTGTTCACTACTCCCGATTGGGGATATGCCGGCAAATTGGTTTGGGCGTATGTCACTTATATTCTGATGATGACCGTATATACGGGCATTAATGTGCCTTATGGAGCTATGTTGGGCGTTATGAGCGAAAATCCCAAAGAGAAAACCGTTTTTTCGTCGTTCAGAATGTTCTTTGCCTACGGCGGTTCTTTCATTGCATTAGCAAGCTGGGAGCCACTCTGCAAGATGTTCGACGAACGCTGGGGGTTCTCTCCACAGTCAAGCTGGCAGGCTGCGATGATAGTTATTGCCATCGCTTGCTTTATCCTTTTCCTCTGTTGCTTCAAGCTCACTAAGGAGCGCATCAAGACTGTTTCGGTTGTATCGATAGGAAAAGATTTTAAATCGTTGCTGAGCAACAGCCCCTGGTGGTTGCTTATCGGGGCGGCGTTGTGCTACAATTTGTTCGCTACGGTTCGCGGCGCTACGGTGGCTTATTTCTTTGCCGACGTGATCGGAAATGATGCCCACATTGTGATATTCAGTCTAAGCCTGCTGTTTTATTCGGGTCTGTTCCTGAGTGTAGGCGAGGTAGCCAATATGATTGGCGTGGCTCTGACGGTGCCCATTGCTGGAGCATTGGGTAAGAAGACCACTTTCATTCTTGTCAATGCAGCTTTGATAGGGCTAAGCATATTATTCTTCTTCGTTCCTGTGTCTCCGACGGGATACTGGTGGATGCTCCTCTTGCAAATAGCCATATCCATACTTACGGGAATAATGTCGCCTTTGGTATGGTCGATGTATGCCGATGTTAGCGACTATGCCGAACTGCGTTACCGCACAGCTTCGACCGGTCTGATTTTCTCGTCATCGAGCATGGCACAGAAATTCGGAGGTGCTATCGGTGGCGCCGCTGTGATGTGGTTGCTCGATGCTTGCGGCTACATTGCGCGTCCCGAAGGACAGGAAACCATGATGATTGTCCAGCCCGAGAGTGCATTATCGTGTCTATGGATGCTAATGACATGGATACCGGCTGGTGTGGCTCTGCTCGCCATTGTCGTAGTCTGGTTCTACCCGCTGACAACACGTAAAATGAATGGAATCGTTGAAGAGCTTAAACGCTTGAGGCTCGAACCCGTCGAAGCACCGGCCGAGGATTTTGCCAACACTAACACCTGACCGAATGACGGAAACCAAACGGCATAAGATGGCGAAGGAGATGGAAGCGCACCTGAAGCAGAACATTCTCCCTTACTGGATCAACAAGATGACAGATCCGGCAGGTGGATATTACGGGCGACGCGATGCCGACGACACCCTGCATGCCGATGCTCCGCGCGGAGCAATCATGAACGCCCGGATTTTATGGACTATGTCGGCTGCTTACCGTCTCACGGGAGATCAGAACTATCTTCAGGCCGCCAGTCATGCCTATGACTATATCGTCCGCCGATTTATAGACCCTGAATTTGGAGGCGTTTTTCAGGCCGTTGACAGTAAAGGCATTCCTTTAGATACTAAAAAACAGTTCTATGCACTGGCTTTTATGATCTACGGTCTCTCGGAATACCATAGAGCCTCGGGCGATCAATCGGCATTGAATGAAGCTATAGCCCTTTTCCGGCTGATAGAAAAACATAGCCGGGACAGAGAGAAAGGAGGCTATTTCGAAGCAATGACTCGCGACTGGAAGCCGGTAGATGACATGCGTCTCAGCGAAAAGGATGCCAACTCATGCAAAACGATGAACACACATCTGCATATCCTTGAAGCATATTCGGCACTCTACCGAGTGTGGCCTGATGAAACGCTTCGGGAGGCGCTAACATCATTGATAGTTCTTACTTTAAACAAAATAGTCGATTCGAAAAGCGGACATTTGGGATTGTTTTTCGACCGCGATTGGAATAGAGAGGACGGTGACATATCTTACGGTCACGACATCGAAGCGAGTTGGCTGCTTCTTGAAGCGGCGCAAACTTTAGGAGATACGGCTTTCTTCGACGTCGTTAAAACAGCTACCGGAAAAATTGCTGATGCGGCTCTCGAAGGTCGTTGCTTTGATGGATCGATGATTTACGAACGGCATCGATCAGGATCATACGACAACGAAAAGCACTGGTGGGTTCAGGCTGAAAACGTTGTCGGACAGCTCTATCTATGGAAATTTCACGGTTTGGAGGGATTCGACGACAAAGCTCTCCAAACATGGGAATATATCAAAGAAAAAATCGTGGACAATCAGAACGGCGAGTGGTACTGGAGCCGCCTGTCCGACGGAAGCGTCAACCTTAAGGAGGACAAAGCCGGATACTGGAAATGTCCCTACCATAACGGACGTATGGTTATGGAAAGTATACGAATTCTACAAAACTAATTAATCTCTATATCGAAAACCATAAATTAAATCTCATGAAAATGAAAAAACTAATCATAGTAATGTCATTTCTCACTTCACTATTTTGTGCTGATGCAGCTAATACTCTAACCCTATCTTCCCCTGACGGAAAGATTACTGTAAATATCGATGCGGGGAAAGAGCTTGGATATAAAGTGAACTACGAAGGTAAAATACTTTTCACTGCTCCTCAAATGACTATAACCACTGCAGCTGGCGAGAAAGTGGGAGAAAATTCTAAGATTTCAGGTATAAAATATCAAAAAGTTGATGAGATGGTTCCATCCCCTTTCTATCGGGCGACTGAAATCCACGACAATTACAACGGTGTTACTTTCAATGTCGGGAAAGACTGGAAGATTGCAATGAGGGCTTATAATGACGGAGTGGCATATCGCTGGATCTATAACGGCAAAAAGCCTGTGACTATAGTAAATGAAGGGGTAGAATATGAATTTTCTCCTGATGCAATTGCCACTGTTCCTTATGTTAGAGACAACGCCGGCAATATCGACAAACAGTTTTTCAATTCCTTCGAAAACACATATACAGTCACTGCCATCGACAAACTTGACCCCAACCGCCTGATATTTCTGCCAATGGCTGTGGAAACAAACCAGGGCATAAAAATAGGACTCTCCGAGGCTGCACTGGAAAGTTACCCGGGACTTTATCTGAAAGGAAACAGATCGAACGATCTGACAGGAGTATTCGCACCCTATCCGAAAAAGGAAGTCCAGGGTGGACATAACAACCTTCAGATGCTTGTGACTGAACGCGAGGACTACATAGCGAAGCTTGATGGACCGCGTGGACTGCCCTGGAGAGTTGCCGTCATTGCACCCGACGACAAAGTCTTGGCTGAAACAAACCTTAGCTATTTGCTTGCCGAACCTTCGCGAGTGAAAGACATTTCATGGATTAAACCCGGCAAAGTGGCTTGGGAGTGGTGGAATGACTGGAATCTCGGAGGAGTCGATTTCCGTACTGGCGTAAACAACGACACTTACAAAGCTTATATCGATTTCGCTGCCCGAAACGGCATAGAGTACGTTATCCTCGACGAAGGATGGGCGGTCAACAAGAAGGCAGACCTTATGCAAGTGGTTCCAGAGATCGATGTTAAGGAACTCGTTGATTATGGAAAAGATAAGGGAGTGGGAATCATTCTTTGGGCCGGTTATTGGGCTTTCGACCGCGATATGGAAGCCGTTATCAAACATTATGCCGATCTGGGAGTGAAAGGGTTCAAAGTCGACTTTATGGATCGCGATGATCAGAAAATGACCGACTTCAACTATCGCGCCGCTGAAACAGCTGCCAAATACGGACTTCTGCTTGACCTTCACGGTACACACAAACCAGCAGGAATGAACCGCACTTATCCCAATGTCCTCAATTTCGAAGGTGTCAACGGACTCGAACAGGTAAAATGGGCACCCGACACATTGGACATGATGAAATATGACGTTCAGATTCCTTTCTTGCGCCAAATGGCCGGCCCGATGGATTATACCCAAGGTGCAATGCTCAATGCTTCACGCCGAAACTTCAAGGCCTCGAATTCAGAACCTATGAGCCAAGGAACACGGGCTCATCAACTCGCGCTATACATGATTTTCGATTCTCCGCTGACCATGCTCTGCGACTCTCCCACCAACTATGACAGAGAGCCCGAAAGCAGGGATTTTATCGCAGCAGTACCTACCGTATGGGATGAAACTCGAATTCTTGACGGAAAGATGGGTGAATATATAGTGACAGCGCGGAGAAAAGGCGACACTTGGTGGATCGGAGGTATAACCGACTGGACTCCGCGCGATATCGAAATTGATCTCTCTATTTTGGACGAAGGTACTCACAAGGCCGAAATTTTCACCGACGGAGCGAATGCCTATAGATTAGGCCGAGATTATAAGCGCACAGAAAAAATGGTTGACAGATTGACGAAACTCCCCGTTCATCTTGCACCTGGTGGCGGTGTGGCCTTAAAAATCACCAAATAGACTCGCTATGGAGCGATTGATGCAATACGTCTGGCAACAACGTCTCTGGCCTCAGTCTGAAATGAGGACAGTCGACGGACGACGTGTGCAAGTAATCGATCCGGGTAAACTGAATAATGACGCGGGGCCTGATTTTTTTAACGCCAAAGTCATTATCGACGGCGAAATGTGGGCCGGAAACATTGAAATACATGTCAGGGCGAGCGACTGGCATCGTCACAAACACGATGACGACGAAAGTTATGATTCCGTAATCCTGCATGTGGTCGATAAGGACGATGCTGTAATCCGACGGAAAAACGGAGAGATTATACCACAGATGCGAATGCCGTGTGCAACGGACCTTAACAAACATTACGGCGATCTTACCGGAAGAGCGGATATCGACTTGCCGTGCGCGGCTACAATCAAAGAAATGCCCCGCCTATATCTGACTGATTGGATTGCTACACTCGCCTACGAAAGACTGTATGAAAAAGCCGAGCGGATCGAGGAGTGGCGTAGCCGTTTTTCAGGCGACTGGGAGCAAGCTTGCTACGTCACTGTAGCAAGATGTCTCGGCTTTGGAACGAACGGCGAACCTTTCGAAAGACTCGCGTTAAGTCTTCCTCTGATATTTATCGGAAAACACAGCGACTCACTCACATCGATAGAAGCGCTACTCTTCGGTCAAAGCGGACTTCTATCCATCGCTCCCACCGATTCATATGCGGATAGACTGAAAACCGAATACGAATTTCTTGGCAAGAAATTCGGACTCAAACCGCCTTCCAATTTAGGGTGGAAAATGGCGAGAATGCGGCCCGCAAACTTCCCCCATCGCCGAATTGCCGTTCTTGCCGCGC
Organism: Paramuribaculum sp.; assembly: GCA_022511125.1. Classification (GTDB taxonomy): domain Bacteria; phylum Bacteroidota; class Bacteroidia; order Bacteroidales; family Muribaculaceae; genus Paramuribaculum. The sequence goes on along the minus strand of JAFLSD010000001.1, from coordinate 468,581 downwards.
TCCTTCATGGAGGATTCAGAATGATGAGCCGGATACTGGAAGTTAAAAATCCCGATGAAGCTCTCAATCTTTTCACACCGCCACTCTCCCGCTATTGGGAAACACGATATACTTTCGGGACACAGGGACAACGCATATTATCGTCTATGAGCCGTGCTTCGGCTACGATTATGACCATCAACGTCGTCATTCCTTTATTGCTTGCCTATGGCAATGCTACGGGCGATACTGCTCTTACAGACCGCGCCATCGAAATGACCCACATGATTAAGCCTGAAAATAATTCCATAATATCACTTTTCGAAAAAACGGGCATTAAAGTGGAAGATGCTTTTACTACTCAGGCTCTCATCCAATTGCGCAAGAACTACTGCGAAAAACGTAAATGCTTATTCTGCCGTGTAGGACATAGAAAACTATCGGCTCATGCGCGACGCAACGATTAAAAACTATAGCCTATGAGACTGAAAACAATAATCCTTTCTATATACCTTTTCGCCACTTTTATATCGTCGGCACAACAAAAAAAGACCCGTGATGAAATCGACGGTTTCAAATGGATCGAAATAACCGACGGTCGGCTCAGGGGCGCAGAAAACATTAACGGACAGATTCTGATCCCACCGGAATTCAATTTGGTCGTCTATCATTCCAACGACTCATATTTCCGCGCATCGCTCAACGGAAATGTGGCAGTATTCGAACCGGACGGAAAATGTGTGATTGCTATCGACCGTGATTACAGCGATGTATACAAACACCGCACACGTGCCGGTGATGTCTATTATACTGTGTTCCGTACTTCCGGCACCAAGCAATCAGCAGGACTTTGTGACAAATTAGGCAAAGAAATCATCTCGCCGGCTGCCGGCTATGACAATATCGTACGGCAGGAAGCCGATGGCAAAATCTGGTACTCTGTAAGTCGCGACAATCTCGTCGGAGCATGCGATTCAGAAGGAAAAGAACTTATAAAACCTCAATACAAAAGCTTGACATATTATAACGGCACATTCCATTATCTTAACGGCACCGACTGGATAAATCTCGACCTGTCACTCCCTACCGGCAAACCTGAATAAACAAACAGCTTTTAGCCAATCAGGATTAAAGAAAAAGACGACTCAGCGCGTCGCACACCTTTTCAAGCCCTCGGGCATCAGCCGTCGTGAACGTACCTGCTGCCGTACTGTCAATGTCGAGAACGCCGACAACTTTTCCCTCCGACTTCAGAGGAACAACGATCTCCGAGCGCGATAGAGCGCTGCACGCTATATGCCCGGGAAATTCTTCAACATCATCTACAATCAATGTTTCGCCTCTTTCCCATGCCGTACCGCATACACCTTTGCCATAACCTATCGACATACACGCCGGAGAACCCTGGAAAGGTCCCAAAGTCAACTTGTCGCCGTTGACTATGTAGAAACCTACCCAGAACCAGCCTGAAACCTCTTTGATGAGAGCCGACGCATTTGCCAATACCCCTATTGTATTGTCTTCGCCCTCGGCCAGTGACTCAATCTGAGCCGCCAACAATCCGTAGTCAATCATTCGATATTTTTAGGAATAGCTACGATTTTGAGGTCGCAGTCGCGAATAAATTCAGTGATAGCTTTGCGAATCTTGCCTTCTTCAAGGTCGGCTTCAATACGTCTGAGTGCATTGAATACCGATGTCCCCGTTTGATAGACATGTCGATAAGCTTTTGCGATTTCATTGATTTCTTCATCGGAATATCCTCCTCTGCGCAATATCCACGCGTTAACGCCGAAATATGAGGTCGGATTGTGAGCCATTATCACATAAGGAGGAACGTTTCCTGTGATGCGGCATCCGCCTTTCACCAAAACCCAATCGCCTACACGGCTCTTTTCGTGAAGGATTACTCCAGATGAAAGAATTGTGCAAGAGCCTACTTGAGTGCTACCGGCGATTTTCACACCGTTGCCGATCACCACTTTGTCGCTTATTTGCGAATCGTGACCTATGTGGGTATCTGCCATAATGAAAGTGTGGTTCCCAATGCGTGTGCCGCCTTCTTTCTTGATTCCACGGTTGATGATCACATTCTCACGGATCACGTTGTCGTCGCCTATGTAACAATAGGTTTCCTCTCCCTTCCAACGGAAGTCCTGTGGGTCGGCTCCTATTTTGCTACCTTGATAGATTTTGTTGTTTTTACCCATGCGGGTTCCTCGGATAATGCAAGTGAAGCTCATTATCTCGCAACCGTCGCCGATTTCGACATCTTTGTCGATACAGACGAAGGGATGGATCGTTACGTTTTCACCGATTTTGGCTGACGGATCCACGTGAGCCAACGGACTTATCATGGTTGCCATAGTTTAAGGTATTTAAGTTTATCTTCCACCACCAAGTGACTGATACAGATTGACAACCGCTTGCGATTTGGTAAGTTCGCATGTGATCAGAGCCATTTGGGCGGACAGAAGGCTCTGTTGAGCCGTCAGGACTTCAAGATAGGTAGTGTTATATCCTCCTAATGTCAGAAGTTCCTCGGTTATTTCCACCGATTTGCTGAGATTGTCGACCTGCTCGGTCAGATAATTCATTTTTTCTTTTGTTTTTTCATAGATAGTAAGGGCGTTGCTAACTTCAGCCGATGCGCTCATAATAGCATATTCGAAGTTGTTCATCGCTTGGGTTTGCTGCGCTTTAGCCACTTTAAGCCGAGCTATATTTGTGCCTCGTGAGAAGATCGGGACTGTGAGCTGGGCGGCGAGTTGTACGAAGAAATCGCCTGGATTCACGATCATCGATCCTAAAAGATTGGTATAGCCTCCGTTGGCCGTTATATTCAACGACGGATAGAAAGCAGCGCGCGCACCGGCGGTCGTGTAATAAGCGGCCGCGAGCGATTCTTCTGCAGCCCGCACATCGGGCCGAGATGCAAGTTCACGCATCGGAACCGACTCCCTATAGATTTCAGGGATAGCAAGCTTCACATCCGGGCTTACAGTCCACGACTGAGGCATCACATTAAGCAGCAACGACATAGAGTTGTTTGTCTGTCTCAACGATGTTTCAAGATCTGTTATCGAACCAAGGATACTGTAATATTGAGCACGACTCTGAACTACTGCTGCTTCAGTCACGCGCCCGGCCATTTTCAGGTCTTCCATTGTCTGGATGTTCTGCGACCAGAGAGTTGCTGTCTGTCGGCTCAAGGCAAGCTGGTTTTCAAGAGCCACCAAACTATAATAACAATTGGCAACTGCGGCGATGATCTGCGAGCGCACAGCCTGACGATAGTCGTCGGCATATCGGTAGTTTGCCTCAGCACCACGCTTCGTGTTCAGGATTTTCGCGAAAATATCCACTTCCCAGTTCACTGCGGCAGGTATCTGGTACGTTTTCCCCCAGGAGCCTTCGCCATATTTGGCCAAAGCGCCGTTTGGACTCAGAGCCAGCGAGGGAAGATAACTAAGTTTGGCTCCCTGCAATTGAGCTTGAGCTATATCGACGTTGAGTTTCGCATTCTGCAAATCTTTATTGTTTTCGAGCGCCTGGGTTATAAGATCCACCAACATTGGGTCGGTAAAAACATCCTCCCAACGGAGATTGCCGAAAGTGGTGGAATCGACCGGCGATTCTATCGCTTCTTTATATTCCTTGGTTATAGCTGTATCCTCGGGGAGTTCAAATTTCTTGTAGATATTACATCCCGTGGCGGCACTCAAAAGAGCTACCGCCGACAAGGATATTATGATTTTATTAAGTCTCATGTCTGTTTGAGTTGTGAATGAGTAAATCAGGTTCGTGCATATTGTTCTATTTCTTTCTCGATGCCTTCGTTGTCCGTATCCTCCCATTTAAGCGGAGTTATCTTTTCTTGAATTGTCTGGAATATCACGAACAGAGCCGGTACAACAAATATCTGGAGAATCATACCGATAAGCATACCGCCTATCGAGCCTACGCCTAAAGTCTTGTTACCGTTTGCACCGACACCATGGGCGAACATCATCGGAAGAAGGCCGATAATCAAAGCGAGCGAAGTCATTAGGATCGGGCGCAGACGAGCCGACGCACCGGAAATGGCGGCGTTGACTATACTCATGCCCGTACGGCGGCGCTCTACTGCGAATTCAACTATAAGAATGGCGTTTTTAGCCAGAAGACCGATTAGCATGATAAGAGCGATCTGGAGGTAGATATTGTTCGATATTCCGAATATCAACGCGAAGATAAACGACCCCATCAGACCGAACGGTATCGACAATATCACGGCCCATGGCAAAATATAACTCTCGTATTGCGCCGAAAGCAACAGATAGACGAACAATAAACATAATCCGAATATTATAGCCGTTGCGTTGCTCGACGAATTACCTTGTTCACGCGTCATGCCGGCGTATTCGTAACCGTAACCCGACGGCAGAGTCTCGTTGGCCACTCGGGTTATTGCCGCCAAGGCATCACCTGAAGAATAGCCGGGAGCAGGCTGACCGGTTACGGAAATTGACTGGAACATATTGAAGCGGTTCAATAGGTCCGGCCCGTAAACTCTTGTCAGTTTCACGAAGTTCGTGATTGAGGCCATTTCGTTGCCGTTTCTTATTTTAATCGAATTAAGTGTCTCGGGAGATACGCGAGCTTCTGGAGAGGCCTGCATCATCACACGGTAAAGTTTACCGAAACGGTTGAAGTTCGATACATACATACCGCCATAGTATCCCTGCAAGGTCGAGAGAATGGTTTGCGGTGACAACCCGGCTTGTTTTGCCTTTGCAGCGTCTATATCCACCATATATTGCGGGAAAGTAGGATTAAATGTCGTGTAGGCCACCTGAATTTCCGGCTGTTGGTTGAGTTGCGCGAGAAAGCCCTGGACAATGGCGAAGAACTCGTTGATATCACCGCCGGTCTTGTCCTGCATCTTGACTTCAAAACCGTTGGTGACGGAATAACCCGTTATCATCGGAGGTGCGAACATCACCACTCGACCGTCCTTCACCTGCGACATCATTCCATAGAGCATCCCCAGAACTTCATCCGACGACTCCTTGCGTTGACTCCAGTCTTTCAGTTTCACAATAAATGTTCCGTATGTCGAACCCTGACCGGCGATGAAGCTATAACCGTTGATCATGGTACGCGATTGGATAGCTGGAACCTGTGCTAAAATGGAATCCACTTTTTTCAGCGTTTCTGTCGTGCGTTCCTGCGATGTGCCCGGAGGCATATCCACCATCACGAACAGGGTCCCGGTATCTTCGTTCGGCACCAGATCGGTAGGAGTGATGTTCATGAGCCATACCAAGATGCCTATAGTCGCTGCTACCAGCAGCATCGACACGTATTTCATCTTTATGAAGAGCTTTGTGCCGATATTATATTTTTTCAGAAGTCCGTTATAAGTCTTTTCAAATGCTTTATGGAAATTTGGACTCAAAAGACCAAGTATCGTAAATACGGCCACTGCGACGGCTATGATGCCGAACAGTGTGTTCTCGAAATCAAACCAACCCATCACCATGAACGTGATAGTAGCACAGAGAAGAATGAAAGTGATGATCGGCGGGAAAGATATATGAAGGCGGAAACGGCGTTTATACTGCTCCTTGACGCCTTCCAATGCAGCCGAATAAGCTTCGCCTACGCGTTCCTTCAACGACGATTCCGAATTATGAGGTTTGAGGAACACTGCGCAAAGAGCCGGAGAAAGAGTAAGAGCGTTCAAAGCCGAGATACCGATCGCTATGGCCATTGTCAAGCCGAACTGTCGGTAGAAAACTCCCGATGTTCCAGGCATGAACGAAACAGGAATGAACACCAACATCATCACCAACGTGATCGAAACAATAGCTCCTCCGATCTCGCCCATAGCGTCTATAGAAGCTTTACGTGCGTTCTTATACCCCACATCGAGTTTGGCATGCACCGCTTCCACCACCACTATCGCATCGTCCACCACTATCGCTATCGCAAGCACCAAAGCGGAAAGAGTGATGAGATTGACGGAGAAGTCAATCAACTTCATGAAGAAGAAAGTACCGACCAATGCTACAGGGATTGCTATCGCCGGAATCAAAGTAGAGCGGAAATCTTGCAGGAAAAGATAGGTGACGAAGAACACCAGAATGAATGCTTCGATAAGCGTCATCACCACATGATTGATCGACGCATAGAGGAAGTCGTTATTATTCAGAGGTATCGCCACGCCTATACCTGACGGAAGATCTTTCTTCATTTCGTCGACAAACTTGAGGCATCGGTTGATGATGGCTGTAGCGTTTGAACCTGCCGTCTGGAACACCATGGCCGATACGGCCGTCTTACCGTTGAACATACCGTGGAAGCCATAAGAAACACGCCCTAACTCTACATCTGCCACATCTTTAAGACGCAACACTTCGCCATTGTCATTGGCACGGATCACGATGTCCTCGAATTCTTCCGGCTGCGAGAGGCGTCCCTTGTAACGCATTATGTACTGGAAACTCTGATTTCCTTGTTCGCCGAAAGCACCGGGAGCGGCTTCGATATTCTGCTCGGCCAAAGCATTCGATACGTCGGCCGGCATTAGACCGTATTGAGCCATCACATCCGGTTTCAACCATATACGCATGGAGTAGTCGGCTCCCATCACCATCACGTCGCCCACACCCGAAATACGCTGTAATTGGGGCACGATGTTGATTTTCATATAGTTTTCCAAGAAATTCTCCGGATACTTCCCGCTCTCGTCGTAAAGCGTTATACCCAACAACATCGAAGTCTGACGCTTTTGAGTAAGCACACCTACACGCGTCACTTCCGCAGGAAGGAGCGACTGGGCTTTAGCCACACGGTTTTGTACGTCCACTGCAGCCATGTCCGGATCGAAACCCTGTTCGAAATAAACATTGATTGTCGCCGAACCCATGTTTGTGGCTGTCGACTCCATATAAGTCATTCCTTCAGCACCGTTTATCGACTCTTCAAGAGGTGCTATGACGGAATTCAACACAGTCTGGGCATTTGCTCCCTGATAAGTCGTGGTCACCGATATCGTGGGAGGTGCAATATTGGGATATTGAGTCACCGGCAACGATAGAAGACCGATTATACCCAGCAACACAATGAAGATAGATATAACCGTCGACAATACCGGTCGTTTTATGAAGTTGTCTAATTTCATTTGTCCTTTTTTGAATTATTCTTTGATAAGACGCTTTATCTCAATCCTTTCCTATTTGTCACTGCTGTCCGGCAGCTTGCGGGGTATTAGTAGCCTGCGCTTCGACCGGGTTTATTTTCAGACCGTCGCGCATCGACGTGCCTACACCCTCCGTTACGATTCTCTGACCTGGCTCCAAACCTGAGAGGACAACGAACGTCTTGCCGTCGGTTATTGGGTTGACGGTGATGGGTACTGAATTTACTATATTCGAATCGTTCACGACATACACGAAGCGGCGGTCCTGAAGCTCGTAAGTCGCGCTCTGAGGTATTATTATCACACTGTCTTCAAGTTGAGGGATAACGATATTGCCTGTCGAACCGCTACGCAGCAGTCCCGAAGGATTTTTGAACAACGCTCTCACGCTTGCCGAACCCGTAGCATTGTCTATCACTCCTGATACCGTCGCCACCTTTCCTTGTTCCGGATAGATCGAGCCGTCTGCCAAACGAAGCGACACCTGAGGCATCGAAGCGATTGCTGCGTTAACCGAACGCTGACCATTATCGGTTAGCTTCAACAAATCTTTCTCTGTTAGTGAAAAATAAGCGTAGACTTCAGAGATATCGCTCACCGTCGTGAGGGGTTGAGTCGACGACGGCGAAGCAAGCGAACCTTCACGCTGGGGGATTGTTCCCACTACACCATCTGAAGGAGCCGTTACTACCGTATAAGCCAAGTTTTTCTTTGCGTTGGTCAGAGCTGCTTGAGCCTGGGCTAACTGCGAACGGGCGGTCTGAAGCTGATTGTCGGCCAACTGCCATTCATATTCGCTTATTATATTCTTATCATAAAGCTTCTTTTTAGTGTCTGCTGTCAGCTCTGCAGTATGAACAGCCGTTTTTGCTGCGTTCACGCTCGCTAAAGCCTGATCGACAGCTGCCTGAAACTGAACTTGATCCAAAGTAAACAACGGCTGACCTTTCTTTACATACTGTCCTTCATCCACATGCACTTTTGTGATGAAGCCCGTCACCTGTGGACGTATAGCGATGTCGGTTTTACCCTTGATAGTAGCCGGATAAGTGCTTTCAAGCTCAGAATTGCCCGTTGTCAGGGTCATAGTGGCTATTGTCGGAGCGGGTGCTTCCTGCTGTGACTGACCGTCTTTTTTACCGCAACCGGCGGTAATCAGCGTGGCAGATACCGCTACGATCAAACCTGTTGTTTTTAAGACGCTTGCTTTCATAACTTTTTCCTTTAGATGTATAATTTTAATTTTTCTATTCTATGTGTAAAAATCCACTTTTCCGACTGCAAAGTTACTCAACTATTTTCCCCCTGTCAAGAAAAAACTTCGATTTAGATCCCTGTTTCACTTTGTATTCTACTACTTATGCCGTTTTATTCCAATTATTTCACTAAAAAGGACAATATTCATCACTGTCTGGATATTTATTAATATTTATGACTTTTCAAATATATTTCTAATTTTACCGAATCTGTTAACTGACTATACATCAATATCATATAACCAATTGTCACTTGTTGTTACTTGTATTGTAACAACTCCGTAACGAATTTAACTTTCGTTAACCGTAAAACTATTGCAGACCCTCTTTTCCAACTTAACTTTGCATCGTAATCAAATTGTAACACAAATTTAAAATATCAGATCATGACACCGAACGACAACTTCCAACAGAGATTAACTTCACTTCAGGCTAACCTGCAGAACTTCGCTCTGATGTTGACCGCTAACCGTAACGACGCACAGGATCTCGTACAGGACACTATGCTCAAGGCTCTCGACAACGCGGACAAGTATACCGACAACACTAACTTCAAGGGATGGGTGTTCACTATCATGCGTAACATCTTCATCAACAACTACCGCAGAGTTGTCCGTTCGGCTACTGTCATCGACCAGACCGAGGATCTGTATCACCTCAACATATCGCAGGATTCCGGCATAGACTCACCCGAAGAAAGCTACTCCGTGCAGGAAATAACAGCCGCCATCGACGCTTTCCCCGAAAAATACCGCCGTCCTTTCCAGATGCATGTCGCTGGATACAAATACGACGAAATAGCCGAAGAAATGGGACTGCCCCTCGGTACTATCAAGAGCCGTATATTCTTCGCTCGCCAGGAACTCCAGACCCGATTCGCCGACTACAGATAATACACAACCAAATTGCGTTCGGTCTGATTACAAAATAACATAATTATAACGGTATAGAAACGAATAATCCCGCCGCTGAATTGCGACGGGATTATTTTTGGACTCGAAGTCCTATATTATTCATTTATTCATTTTTAGGAGTTCGTCGAGGGTCTTCCGTTCGTTTGAAAGACGGGGAATTTTCCTTTGACCGCCTAATTTTCCTGATTTCCGGAGCCAGTCGTCGAACAATCCCAAGCGTGCCGGTGTAACAGTCAGGCAGTCGAGGAAAATATCATGTTGTCGTTTAGCTTGATAATCACTGTTTTCTGCCTGAAGTTTTATATCAAGTATATGAGCAAATTCCTCTAAGTTTGTAGGCGGAACGTCGAATTCTATCAACCATTGATGCCGACCCTTACGGCCATTTTCTGAAAATACCGGTGCGACCGTATAATTGCATATATGGCAACCGGTCTCTCGACAGGCTTTTTCGATTGCGGCATCCGTATTGTGAACCATTACCTCTTCACCGAATGCGTTTATAAAATGTTTGGTGCGCCCTGCGATAGTGACAAGCAACGGTGCGGTTTCCTCTATTTTCACAACATCTCCTATCTGATAGCGCCAAAGTCCGTTGCACGCTGTTATAATCATTGAATAGATACCCCCTTTTTTTACTTCCCATGCGGGAACCGCTTGTTTTTCATCGCCACCCGACGGGATAAATTCATAGAAAACACCTGCATCAGGGAGAAGCATCATTCGGTTGGAATCCTTTTCTATCTGAACGGCAAAAAAACCTTCCGAGGCGTTGTAGGTTTCCAGATAATGCATTTTCGAACAATCGGTTATCAGCTCATATTGACTACGGTAAGGACGGAAAGAGATCCCTCCGTGGAAGAAAACTTCAAGATTTGGCCAAACATCATGGATAGTAGTTGCCCCTTTATGTTTTATCACACCCTGGAGCACTGTTAAAAACCAAGACGGGACACCCGATATATTCGTAATATCCTGATTGGCCGCACTTTCTATCAGAGCGGGTAGTTTCGCTCCCCAGTCTTCCATGAGTGCTATGCGTTTAGTCGGCACTCTCAGCATATTGACTAAAGGATTGATAGCGTCAATAAGATTGGCCGAAAGATCGCCTATTTTCACTCCTTTCCGATTCAGATGTAATTCGTTGGCGAAACTACCTCCCAGTATGAATGCTTTGCCGTCGAAAATCCGGCTCTTAGGGTTTTGTCGTAGATAATGGCCTACGCTTTCGCTACCGCCACGATAATGATTTATACTGAGGGAGATATCCGTAATAGGAATATATTTGCTTTTTCCGTCAGATGTGCCCGACGATTGAGCGAATCGTTTAACTTTCCCCGGCCATAAAACATCCTTTTCTCCGTCGACCATTTTCATTACTTCCGTGCGGATATCTTCATAGGCTACTACCGGTATTTCCTTACGGAAATCGTCATAACCTCCCACGATTGACATCCTGTGCCTATGTCCCCAAGATGTCTTGCGGCCGTAATGTAGAAGCATTTCGAGTTGTTCCTCCTGAGTGTGTCGAAGATTGTCTGCTGCTTTTAAAGTTTTTTCAGCCGACTTCACAAAATGATATCTCAGTGTCGCGGTCAGACCCCTCATGTGGCAAAATTAACAAAAATCGCATAAATACAACTGTCGTAAAAACAAAAAAGTTAATATCTTTGCAATACAAATGCGCCCTTTACTCGGGTCATTGAATACACACGTTTTTTACTATCGCTTTTATTCTCTATTTCGTTAGTAGGGATAAACACCGAATTCACTATTTTATATTACCAAAGAGTGACACTCTCTCAAGTTACAACAGAAGAAAACGGTAATCTTAAATCCAATGAGAAATTAAGATTTTCATCAATCAATTGTCTAAAAGCTTTAGGGGCATTTTTTATTATCTGTATTCATTGTTTTGATCTGTGGTATCTTTTTCCGATAATAAGGACCGCCGTTCCTTTTTTCTTTATTATCTCCGGTTTCTTTCTTTATAGGGATAATCCTAAGGATGCGTTAGACAAATGTATTGCCACTTTAAAGAAAATTTTTTGGATAACTTTATATGCAAACCTTTTCTATTATGTCTGTTATTATATCCCATCGGATCCTGTTCCGTTTAAAAATTTAGAATCTTTAATCAAGTATATTATCATCGGTAATAAATTGGGATTTCATTTATGGTATTTGAATGCTTATATTGAAGCGTTAATCGTAATTATAATTGCACTACGACTCAGAGTATTAGGCTATTTATGGTTTTCTATACCATTCTTGATTATATTAGGTTTAATATTGGGCAAATATGCATTCCTTTTTCCGCAACTGCCTAACACTACTATTTTATCACGTAATTTTATAACAATGGGAATACCTTGTGTGGGGATTGGCTGGCTTATAAGAAAATATAGCTCTCAATTGCTTAAAATATTCTCATATCCAATACTTCTAACCATAATCATTTTAATTTTATCTGAATGTGAGATTGTTCTTTTAAAATTTACCGGCTCACGCCTTTTATCGGGAGATTATATTATAACAACGATTCCTCTTGCTGCATCGATGGTACTCATTGCGGTAAAATATCCTTTCGTAGGAAAGAATTCATTAATTGAATTTGTGGGAAAGAAATATTCCACGGATATTTATATATTTCATATTTTCATTTTAAATTTATTCGCTTATTTAAATGCGAAAATATTAAATCTTCTTTCTTTTACGCTTCCATTTATTGTGTTCGTCCTCACAATTTTATTTATAATCCTTCTGCAGAAAATTTCTACAAAATTCCTTAAAGGTGATCATGGTGGTTCTTACACAAAACTACCAGATGAAAACGTTCATGAACACTGTGAAAAACACGTAAGCGAATAAGATTATGCCGATTTTTTTATCCTGGTCTTGCCAGATGGGGATATTTATCAATGCATAGGCAAAAATTATCGGATATAAGAACCATGACAAATAAGCAAATCGATTAGTGAAAGTTACGCGGATCACCAATATCCAGAAAGCATTGCACAAACAGTAGGTGATGCATAGAATTCTGAACCAATCATCCTTTATCTGAAGCTTTATCAACACATACCAACCAAGCAAGACGGGAGGGATACTGTAAAGTAATAAATCCCATCTGAAACCTGTGTGGGAAAAATGATCGTTATTATGATTTAGTAAATAATTAGTCATTCTATCGTCAAACCCTAAAGATGCGAACACGTTGCTAAAAAAACCACCCGCGATCAGGGAGACGGGAATGCATACGACCCACAGAATAAGAGAAAGTTTGAAATCACGTAAAAAATATCTCGCAGCCAAAACGCCCATAATAGGAAGAAATACAGACCTGTGAGTGCCGAAGGCTAATAAAGCTAATATTGCTGCGGGTAACTTTTTTTCGTCTAAAAAGAAAGCTAAAGATAGTAATGTTAAATGACAGGCCATACCGTTTCTCAGGCCATTTGTGCCGAATGCAAAGAACATCAGGGAAGAAAACACAAACAACATTCCCAGCATAGGGTTGGACGGTACGAATAGTCTTACAGCCCATAAAACCGACAGAATATAAATAGCCTCGATGATTATAAAATAAACATGGACTGAAAAACCTACTTTTTTACAGAGTATTCCGATTAAATTCCAAAACCATTCAATATTTAAACCAAATTTTCCGCCTCCTAATAAATCATTTTCATAAGAATGAGCGTAACTGGAAGTGTCGCCGAAATAAATGCCGCTCACCGGACGGTCACCAAGCCAGAACACAAAAATGAGACTTATGATAAGCGGAACGATAAAAGATGTATTCTTTTGCTGAAAGGAAAAACCCGAAGAAGAAAAATATCTTACCGAAGTGACAAAACACATCGACGAAACTATTAACAGATATACGGGTAGATATAAATGAGCCGGCATACTTTTATATTTTCAAGAGATCTTTTATCCTAAGTATACGGTGATAAAATTTTGCCGTTTTATCACGGAAAGTACTGTAACCAGTCACCCAAGATTTTGCATACAGATGGATACTTCGTGTATTTTCCGTTATCTGACATTTTCCGGTGTAATCATCCAACGGATCAAAAAATTCGCTCGGGTAAATATTAAAACCGGCCACAGATTGTAGCCTGTTCGCTTTTATAAAACCTTTATCCACCAATAAATTTGTGGTTTCTTTAATCATAATAGCTTCCGGTTCATAGTCCGGAGAAGAACAATCCATGGAATCGAAAATTCTTAAAATATCTTTGCAGAATTCCATTTTGGGATAAACTCCCATACACAGACCCGGATTAACCGATATCATATTACGATCCTTCTCAATACCCAAAAAGGGTGATTTTTCAATTATGTCATCAAAAGTTCTTATAACTTTAACGTCTGTGTCGAAATATACGCCGCCGAAATGATACAGAATCCAATAACGTGCATAATCGCTCACAAACGCATATTTACCCGAATTATAAGCGGCTTTCGTGTATTGTGAAACATTTACATCGAAATTATCTTCATTCCATTCTTTTACTTCAAATTCAGGGAAATATTTCTTCCATGATTTGATACATTCGAGAGCTGATTTCGGAAGAGGATTTCTTCCAAACCAGCAATAATGGATTATTTTCGGTATCATGGAATCCATTCCGTAAATAGTAACTTTATCACAAAAGTATTACAATAAATCCACCGTTGCAACACTTTTATATTTTAAACAATCCTGTTTGGTTGAGCCAGCTTTCTTGAGTAGATAGGGCCGATTTTTGATATATCTGTTTTGAAGATCCAACAAAATGACGTAATTTTAGCCTTGTTTTTCACGGCTAATTTTATTTTATACTGATGAAATATAAAATTATCGTCCTTGTATTGATTGTATTTCAGCTTATCGTGGGCTGTTCAGATGGCTCTAACTCGTCGCGAGTTTCTTCGGACGACGGTTCCCAAATTTCCGAAGATACGTTGGCTGCATCTGATCCTTATACCGACGGAATGTTAATCGATTCTGTTGCGGCGGAAAATCCTGATTCTACACTCATATTCCTTAATATCAATGATTTTCTGTCAAAATCAGGTTCTTCCTTCCGTTTGAAAAAAATGGAGACGATAAAAAACAATTTCCTCAAACAAGGCTGGCGCGTGGAGAAAAAAACCTATACAGGATCTGAAGCAGACGATTGGGAGGGAAACAGTCCCCGCACTATGACAGACTATTATCTTTTTGCCGGCAGAGTATCGGTTGAACTTCTTTCACTTCCTAAAGTACTGATCAATTTCACGGATAAAGCCGAAATAAAAGAATTTATGACTACGGCGAAAAATGCCGGTTTTATCGGTCAAGGAGACTATCTCGAAGCTCCTTCAGGTTATCCGAAAGTTTTCGTCAGCGGACGCACGGTAGTAATCGAATTTTCCGACTGACACCATCCTGTTTGTTAACTTTAAAACATCGATTATAAATCTATAAACTATATTCTCTTTTATATGAAGAAACTATCATTCCTTTTTTGCGCTCTTCTCATCACTGTCATCACTTCTTGTTCCGGTGAAGGCGATATCGATAAAGCTTTCAATCTCGTACAGCAGAATGCACCCGCTGCCGAAGTGTCAAAAGAGATAAAACCCGTATTGCAAAAAGCCGACTTGCACAACCTGCCCATGGAGGCTAAATGCAAGCTTTTTATCGTTATCGGATATTTGGATTTCGATGATGAAACGTTCGAAGGTCTGACTGAAGAGAGGGAAGATGAGATCTATACTGTCTTGGACGAATTATATGAAAATCCTCAGGCCGACAAAATTTTCAATCAGATGACAGGTACGGCAAAAGACGTTTACGTTGCCATAATGCTCATAAGTTCGTTCAACAATTTTAACGAGGATCTCGACTACTCCGATATGGAATGAATTTTGCCCAAAGGGCTGTCATTCGGGCGAGGAGCTATAAAGTTGTTCTAATTCTTTCTTGAGTTCTTTCTTGAGCGAGAGATCGTGGATCGTAGTTTCTATACGTTTCTGCAATAATGACAATAGGAGCGTATCTTTAGATGATACCTGAGTCATTACCCATTCATTCACACTCCGGCTCACCTTTTCACGCCAATTGACCGTGTCCTTTGGCGAAGTGGCATTCTTAAACAGTATCCTGGCATCCCTTAAAACTGAGTTATAGCAGATGATCTCTAACGGATGGATACTGTTTCTCATTTCGGTTTTTTCGACGGAAGGTTCAGATGTCTCCGTTACGATGTTTTGATCTGCTCGTGGTGACTGCAATATCGTTTCTTCTCTATTGTTTATCACCGCCTGTTTCACTGAATCCACATCAGTTACCGTGTCGGAACCGGTAGCAGCAGGGAGTTCTTCTCCTATACTTTTCAATTCCTCATTTTTTGGATCATCATAATTCATCCACAGCACCCCTATTATTAAAACGGCGATAAAGACCCCTATCGTAGCCGTCAGTGCGATTTTATTTTTATTATATAGTTGGGTATTACTTAAAATTTTTATCGCATTAGAGGGCCGTTTCTGTCGATTTTTAGAAATACATTCATCCGAGATTTTTCTAAAACCGTATGAAGGGCGGCTCACCATTTCTTTCATTATTTTCCCAATAGCATAGATATCCGACTTAAAGTCAGGATTTTCCTCCCCTTTTGCTATTTGTTCTGGAGCGCAATATCCCGCCGTTCCCCCTAACCGTTTTAAAACTGCGAAACTGTCGGCATCTGCAAAACCGAAATCCAAAAGTTTGACATGGCCTCCATTGAAAGTAAGCATTATATTGTCGGGCTTAAGATCGAAATGAACTGTCTGACGGCGGTGGAGGTAGTCGACTGCTTCGCATAGTTCTTTTAGGATCTTCATAGCTTCCTTCTCATCCAATTTTCCTCTTTTAAGTCTATCTGCTAAAGTCTCTCCCTCGATAAATTCGCTGACAATGCACATCCCCATTCCTTCGATTTTCTCAAAGGAATAAAATCTTAATATGCCTGAGTGATCAAACTGTATTCCCAATTCATATTCTTTGCGCAACAGCGAATTATAAACCGGATCTTCGCGATAACGTTCCTTGATGCACTTGATGGCTACTTTCCTTAGATCTTTTCTGGCGCGGTAAACTTGAGTGAAACCCCCTACAGAGTCATATATCAAAGTTATTTCGGAGAAACCTAAAATGTGATCAAAGTCAATCTCCGAGAAAAATTCCGAAAATCTTTCATCCATCATTAACCGGCCGAGGGAGTTTTCACTTGAATATCAGTTATCCCTCTGATTTTAGCAGCCACATATCCCGCTATTGATTCGTCGCCGTGACGAAGATCCGTGCAATAAAGCGGTTCTCCTTCTGCCATCAGAGTGTTTTTGAATACATCTCCGGCTTGCAATTTGGAATTCACGGCTGATATTACTTCAAATTCGCCATTCCCACGATATAAGAATTTACATCTGCGATCCGGTATCCATCTCACTTCTACAATTGTCCCCTTTTCGAGATTTTCCGCACGCAAGACATCTTGTCTTATGAAATCCGAGACATCGGTTATGCCTTCCGACTTCTGAAAATCATCCCAATCGAGATAACCGGTGTAACGAGCCAACACGGAACAAACCGAATGAGTGGGAGTGTGGTCATATTTGACATAATTCCAAATTCTTTTAAGAGTAGACGGACTAACGTTCTCACCCGTTGCTGAGCTTATTGCAAGCGACAGAGCGTCGAAATCAGACGGGGAAGCCGGAGTTTTCCGAAAACGAAGTTCCACTTCTTTTTTCAGTCGTTCGATGGCATCCATAATCCTTTAATCAAATCATATTGAGAGTACGCAGAAGATCTATGATTTCCATTCTCGACATTTGCCTCCGCGAACGCAATGTTTCGGCAAATTCATGTATCACACCATGCAGACGCTGATGACTGAAAACGTTGTAGAGATATGCATATTCCTGATTGAACATATCGCGAATTTCATCGGCTTCAAGTCCTATTGAATTTTCTCCTTCTTGTACTACTCTTTCAGTTAGTGTATTACGTATTTCGGGCTCTATAACCTTACGTTCCTGCACCATCCAGCGCGACATCACATTTCCGATGAGCATTGCCACAGAAAGGCCGAAATTATGTTTCATCTGCTGCCAGGCGGCTTTAGCGGAAATACCGGGATTACCCGTAAAGTAAAACGACGAATGCATCTCCATCATTTCGCCCGGATTGCAGTCAAGGGTTATACCTGTCAGCATATCTTCGCCGTCGAGCACTACCAAGCTCAATGCCATGCCCGTAGCACCGTAACTTTTGTCGTTCTCATCGCGGTATTTAAGTCTGTTTTCCATATTTTTATATCTTTTTGTCAGTTCACTATCATGATTTTGGCAACGGAATGACGAGACGATCCGGAAGAAAGAAACACATAATAGATACCTGTCCGGACACGTGTACCCGATATGTTTTCCAAAGGCCATTTTGCCATACCTCCCTCAAATCTTCCCTGCCATACAAGACCTCCGGATGAATCTGTTATCTTAACCTCGGCTCCATCAGTCAAACCGGAAATCGTTACGAAATTCACAGCAGTCTGTGGTGTTACGGGATTAGGATATACCTTTACCGACGAAAAATCTTCCCGCGGTTCTGTTGCATCGTTTCCGTATTCAATGAGTCCTGAGGAAGTTCCGAAATAAACGGAATTACTAAAAGGATCGGTATAGACAGATTTCACATCGTTTGAAGCCAATGGAGAATTATTTTTTGTGAAATTGTGTAGTATTGTATTCCCCTCTTTATTGAGCAGATAGACTCCGGATTCCTCGGTAGTTACCCATTTTCTATCGGCTCCGTCAATTGAAATATCCAGCACGCGATCTGTTCCGCAGAAATAATCCGCCAGACCTGTCCCATCGTCATGACCTATTTTGATACGGCGCACCGATAGTCGGGAATTGTCAGTCTGAAGCGGATCGCTTATTTCAATCAGTCCCCCTTCGCATCCTATCCAGATATGTCCGTTGTGATCTTCGGTTATTGCGGTAAATCTTTCCGGTGTGAATATCTGACCGTCCTGGTCCACAAGGTAATGATAAAACATTACATTATCGTCTGCAAAATCCCCGGGGGTTGAATTATTATCGATCACGATGATTCCGTCCTCACCGTTCCAATTGAATATTAGTGTAACCGGCAATTTCTTGCTATGATATATTCTCATATCACGGTCGACCGGCATCCCTTTTATGTCTATTTCAAACCAGTCGGATAGAGTTACTTGCGACGGAGGCAGCTGAAGTTTTTCAGCCGGCAGAACAGCTACACCTGTCTCGTTTCCCCTTCCGTCATAACCTATCCATAGATTTCCGCCGTTATCGACACTTACTTCAAATACCCTATACCCCCACGGTGATGAAATAGGAGAGTTACCTCCCGCATAACGTCCTGCAAATTGACGATTTTCAATTTTATATAGTCCGTCATTACCGGTTCCGATAAAGTATACATTCTTATCCGCGGGAAATTCAGCAAATCTTTGCGGAGTGATCAAAAGTGACCCGTGCTTTTCCTGCTGTTGGACTACATTATAAAAATCGCCCTTTACGCCGGAGGCCGACCGGTCGGTAACAGCACCTTCTTCTATCAATGTCAACTGTTGGATCACATCAAGACCGTCGGTGGCTCCGTTTCTGTAGAGTGTAGCGCCTATGTTTCCCAAATAAATCCTGCTGGGATCAGATCCGGGTATGATAAAATCTATACTTCGTGAGGTTAGCGTTCCGGATGGTATAAATCTTTCGGACTGTGAGATCCATGTGCCATTATCGAGGGTCATCTTCACTATACCGTTCTTATCTATACTCCAATATTCCGTTTCAGGCTTCGACCCTCCTATTATTTCATCATTTCCTACCTGAACAGCTGTAGCGACAGCATCGATGATTGCGTCTTCGTTCACTCGTAGCAGTCTGTTGTCGAGAGTAACGGCATATATTCCTTCAGAGCCCTTTATCAATGGCTTATCAAGTATTTCTATCCATTCATATTCGTTGAAATTACCGTTTTCAATCTTTCCGAGGCTCAATAATTTTCCGCTTCTGACTAAAAAAATGTTTCCGTTCAGAAAGTGAAGTTCCTCCAAATTTCTAATATTTCCTTCAGAAGTGAAATTTTCAAATCGGTTGATTCTGTCGGTCTTCGCCATTGAATATAACTTACCTTCATTGACAATATAGACTCTATCGTTTGTGAGCGTCACAGCTTCTACCGCTGAGCCATATCTGCCCGAATCCTTAATTCTTCCGGTTGTGATATCCGCTATCACAAGACCGAAGCCGGCAGCTATATAAGCTGTTTTTCCATCCGACACTACATCATAAACATATCTGTTATCCAAATCCGAAGCGTTTTTTATATCCGGTATGTTTACGATATCGCCGTTATCATCCAATATATCTAAATTACCGTTTTCATAAGCTATAACAATAGACTTATTGTCACCGGAGGGATATATTCCGGTTATATTCCAATCGTTCAACGGACTTCCATACACATAGCTGATTGCTTCATCATTCTTTTTATTCAGACCGAAAAGCGAACCTCCTGTCAGAAAATAAACATTTTGAGAGGTTTCAACCACATTTTGTGCCGGCATGACAAACGATGGATGGACTATCCATGATCCGGGAGCGATGTCAGCCCATAATCGGGGAACCGTCATCGCCACGATAATCAGAATGAGGATTGTTTTTACTCTTATTCTCACTTATTTTCCACTCCTATGTAATCGAGAAGTTTTGCAGTAGCTCTGCCTCTGTGGCTTATGGAATTTTTATCATCTTCATCCATTTCCGCAAAAGTGACAGTTTCGTTTTCGGGAATAAATACCGGATCATAACCGAATCCACCCATACCCGATTTTTCACGGGCTATCATTCCATCCACTCTTCCTTCGAAAATTCTTATTTCGTCACCTTCTGCCAACGCTATCACTGTCAAAAAATAGGCCCGACGATCATCTTTTCCTTCAAGATTTTTGAGCAGGAGATTCATATTTGCTTCCGAATCATGGTTGTCGCCCGCATATCGGGCAGTATAGATTCCGGGTGCTCCTCCGAGTGCCTCCACACATAGTCCGGTATCGTCAGCAAAGCAATCATAGCCATAATGTTCCTTCACATATCGCGCTTTTTGCCGAGCGTTTCCGGCAATTGTGTCGGACGTTTCCGGCAATTCCTCATGACAATCGATATCGGCAAGTGACAAAATATCTATCTTGTCGCCTATTATCCTTCTTATTTCATGAAGTTTATGGGAATTATTAGTGGCAAAGACTATTTTTCTTTTCATTTCACCACAATATTGACGATTTTTTTCGGAACTACTATAACTTTAACTATCTGCTTACCATCCAACCATTTGGCTGCACTTTCATGTTCGATAGCTATTTTTTGAACTTCTCCCGAAGGAGTATCGGCTGCAACTTCTATATTAAAACGAGCCTTCCCGTTGAACGAAACGGCATAGGTCACGGTATCCTCAATCAAATGTTTTTCATCATGTTCAGGCCATTCGGCATCGCATACCGTAGAATCATTACCCAAAGCGTGCCAAAGTTCTTCACTGACATGAGGTGCGAACGGAGCAAGCAGAATGATGAGCTGTGTAAGTATTTCGCGATTATGACATTTCAGCTGCGTAAACTCGTTAACACATATCATGAATGCGGCTATCGACGTATTGAATGAAAATCCTTCAATATCGGAAGTAACCTTTTTTATCAGTTTGTGAAGCGATTTTAGTTCTTCCTTAGTGGGTTCACCATCTTCAACAAGGAATTGACCGTTCTTATAGAAAAGTGCCCAAAGTTTTTTAATGAAACGATTCACGCCGTCTATTCCGTTCGTATCCCAGGGTTTGCTTTGCTCAAGAGGACCGAGGAACATTTCATAAAGACGCAATGTATCGGCACCATATTTTTCAACTATATCATCCGGATTGACTACATTGAACATCGATTTCGACATCTTTTCCACGGCATATCCACACACGTATTTTCCGTCTTCAAGTATAAATTCCGCATCGTTAAATTCAGGACGCCAAGCCTTGAATCTTTCAATGTCCAAAATATCGTTGTTCACCATATTGACATCCACATGGATAGGTGTAACGTCATATTGATCCTTCAGGTTGTAGCTTACAAACGTATTGGTATCTTTTATTCTGTAAACAAAATTACTTCTACCCTGAATCATACCTTGGTTCACAAGTTTACGGAAAGGTTCTTCCTCGCAAACTTTACCGAGATCGTAAAGGAATTTATTCCAAAAGCGACTGTAAATCAAATGACCTGTGGCATGTTCGGTTCCACCGATATAGAGATCTACATTTCTCCAATATTCATCGGCTTCTTTCGAAACAAGTTCCTTATCATTATGCGGATCCATATAGCGAAGATAATAAGCCGACGAACCTGCAAAACCTGGCATCGTGCACAACTCTATAGGATATCCTCCAGCAGTTTTCCAGTTTTTTGCTCTTCCTAACGGAGGCTCACCCGTTTCAGTAGGCAGATATTTATCCACTTCAGGTAATAAAAGTGGAAGTTCGGAAATATCCATCACATGAGGTATTCCATCCTTATAGTAAACAGGGAAAGGTTCGCCCCAATAACGCTGACGACTGAAAATAGCGTCGCGCAGGCGATAGTTAACCTTCACCTTTCCTATACCTTTTTCAGTTATGAAACGCTTTGTCGCCGCGATAGCATCTTTAACCTCCAATCCGTTAAGATCAAGTTCTTCGCTCTTGGAATTAATCATTTTACCGCTTTTAGCATCAAAACTTTGCTCGCTAACATCGGCACCTTCAATCAGAGGAACTATAGGGAGTGAAAAATGACGGGCAAAGGCATAGTCGCGACTATCATGGGCGGGAACGGCCATAATGGCCCCGGTTCCATAACCTGCAAGCACATAATCACTCACCCATACAGGAATTTTTTTACCCGTTAAAGGATTAACGGCATAAGCCCCGGTAAACACACCGCTCACCTTTTTGTCGATCATACGCTCGCGCTCTGTCTTATGACGTATGCTTTCAATATAATCTTCGACAGCTTTACGCTGTTCGGGAGTGGTGATTTTTTCCACATATTCACTTTCGGGAGCAAGTACCATGAAAGTTACTCCGAAAACTGTATCGGCGCGTGTAGTGAAAATTTCCAACACCACATCACTGCCCTCTATAGGAAATTTCATTTCCGCTCCTTCAGATCTGCCTATCCAGTTTTTCTGCGTTTCTTTTAGCGAATCGGTCCAGTCGATAGTTTCAAGGCCGTCGAGAAGTCTTTGAGCATAAGCCGATACTCTCAGACACCACTGATACATCAACTTCTGTTCTACAGGATAACCACCTCTTATCGACACGCCTTCGCTCACCTCGTCGTTGGCCAATACGGTACCTAATTTTGGACACCAGTTGACCATCGTATTACCGAGATACGCTATCCTATAATTCATCAAAACATCACTCTTTTCCTTCTCCGACATTTTTTTCCATTCATCGGCCGTGAAACTGAGTTCTTCACCACAAGCTGCGTTGATTCCTTCAGTTCCATTTTTTTCAAACATACCTATGATATTTTCGATAGGCATGGCTTTCTGTAACGCTGTGTCATAATAACTACCGAACATTTTAATGAAAGCCCATTGAGTCCATTTATAGTAGTTAGGGTCGCAAGTCCTAACCTCACGATCCCAATCATAACAGAATCCAATCTTATCAAGCTGACTACGATACCTTTCTATATTTTTTACCGTAGTGGTTTCGGGATGCTGACCGGTCTGGATGGCATATTGTTCGGCGGGAAGTCCATAGGCGTCATATCCCATAGGATGAAGTACATTGTAACCTCTTAACCTTTTATATCTCGAATAAATATCTGAAGCTATATAGCCTAACGGGTGCCCTACATGTAGTCCGGCCCCCGAAGGATAAGGAAACATATCAAGCACGTAAAATTTCTTTTTGTCAGGCTTTATTTCAGTTTTGTAAGTTTTATTTTCTTTCCAGTAATTTTGCCAGCGTTTCTCGATTTCTTTATGATTGTATTCCATTTCTATATAATAAATTACTATTTTATTTTTTCTGAAAGTTCGAGCATTTTTTCTATGGGTCGACGCGCCTTTTCAATTATTTTTTCGTCCACAATTATCTCAGGACTCATATTTTTAAGGCAATCACGCAATTTTTCAAGAGTATTGAGTTTCATAAAACTGCATTCGTTGCAAGCGCAAGTAGAATCGGAAGGAGGAGCGGGAATAAAAATCTTGTGCGGATATTCTTTCTGCATCTGATGGAGGATACCGCTCTCAGTGGCTACTATGAATTTTTCTGCATCACTTTCGCCCGCATATTTTAGCAACACGGCTGTCGAACCTATCTTATCGGCTATGAGCTGCATGGGCTTTTTACATTCCGGATGAACAAGCACCTTCGCATCGGGGTGTTCTTTTTTCAATTTAAGTGTTTTTTCCAAAGAGAACTGTTCATGTACATGGCAAGCACCGTCCCAAAGAAGCATCTTCCTGCCCGTTATTCCGTTTATATAGTTTCCAAGATTGCGGTCGGGACCGAAAATGATTTTTTCTTCCTTAGGGAAAGTTTCCACTATCTCACGCGCGTTTCCTGAAGTCACCACCACATCGGTAAGAGCTTTTACAGCAGCCGTGGTATTGACATAACTTATCACTGTATGGTCGGGGTGTTCATTAACGAACTTTTCAAATTCATCGGCCGGACAACTGTCGGCAAGCGAACAACCTGCATCAGTGTCAGGCACCAGTACGGTTTTTTCCGAACAAAGTATTTTAGCCGTTTCACCCATGAAATGAACTCCACAAACCACTATAACCTTTTCCTTAACCTGAGATGCTATCCGAGCCAATGCCAGCGAATCGCCTATATAATCGGCTATATCCTGTATATCACCTGTCTGATAATAATGAGCCATAATGACAGCTCCTCTTTCTTTTTTGAGAAGTTCTATCTCTTTTTTCAATCTTTCAGGTGACTCCTTTTCCACACTCATTATATTTTTATTTGTTTAAGTTTTAAAAATAAAAAATTAATAAGAATATTAACCGATGTAAGTTTTGATAATAACTTTATCCGCTATATATTGGAATTCAGTGTTATTGTTTGGCATCATATTCTTATTGATAGTTTATTTACATCTGTATATTTTGATTTTCAATTATTTAATATAGTTATTAACATGATGTTTATAATTTGCAAAGTTAATAACTTTAGGTCTTATTTCATTTTAATATTGCTTAAAAATGGGTAGATAAATGTTTTATTATCCTCGATGAAAATTTGATTGTTTTGGGATATTAATGTTATATGAAAATATCCCGTATTATTGCAAATGGTTTTATAAAAAGTTGAATGTTTGTTTTATTATAGTTATTAACATTGTTATTTACAATAATAATAGTTTGTAAATCATTCTTTTACACCGAATGCAAGATCACCTGCGTCGCCTAATCCCGGAACAATATATGAATGGCTGTCAATTTCTTTATCGATAGCACCTACCCAAAGAGTAGTTTTTTCTGATGGAAATGTAGTTTTTATATAATCCACAGCTGTCTCTGACGCTATGACAGAAGCTATATGAATTTTATCGGGAGTTCCCTTGGTGAGAAGAGCACGATAACTTAGTTCCATTGAAGCACCTGTAGCTAACATAGGATCAGCTATGACGAGAGTCTTACCATCCAGTTTAGGTGAAGCTATATATTCTATAAAAACATCGAAATTTTCTTTTTCTTTATATTTTCTATAAGCGGAAACGAATGCATTCTGGGCATAGTCGAAATAAGAAAGAAATCCCTGATGAAAAGGAAGACCGGCACGGAATATAGTTGCAAGGACTATGGAATCAGCTATAGTCTTACATTCGGATTTACCTAAAGGAGTGGTTATGGATACTGACTTATAATTGATTGTCTTGCTTATTTCAAATGCCATTATCTGGCCGATTCGTTCGAGATTGCGACGAAATTTCATAGGATCTTTTTGAATTTCAATATCTCTCAATTCCGCCATATATTGACTTACTATGGAAGGAATTTTATCAAAATTAATTATTTCCATATTTATTGAAGCTTTAGAAAAATTAGATTGACGCAAAATTAATCATTGGAATTAGAACCCGCAATTTTACGCTTCTTAGTTATTCAACAAATTATTAAGATTGTATGTAGATATTTTTAAGGTGTCGGGACCGATACGCGCGGCAATTTCTTCGATTGAAAGTTGGCTTTCGTCAGTTTCTACAAGCAATTTGTCGTCAGGAATACCTTTTATTCCGTCACGATTGAATTTTTCTCCTATCGATAAATATAATCCTGCATTCGCAAGTTGGCGTGCATTTATGAATCCACCTCTAAAACCGTGAAATATCCATGGTTGTCGGGGATTGAATTTTTTCTTCAGTTGCAATAGTTCGGAAGAAGCTTTTACGCAATGTAAAATAATGGGTAATTCGTATTTTTCGCTCAACTCTATTTGTTTTATAAAAATATTTATTTGAGCTGAAAGTGGAAGACCGCGCAGACGATCAAGGCCGGCTTCTCCCAAAGCTATTATTTTCTTTTCTGAACAGGTTTTTTCTAATTGATCGAAAAGAGTGGATTCATTTTCGATCTGATGAGTAGTCCATGGGTGGATACCGCACGAATAATTTTTATTAGGTTTGAAATCGTTGAAATCCGGATTTACACTTATTATTCCGTCGGTAGATGCAAGATTATGGGTATGACAGTCTCTTAACATATTGTTTAAGGAACAGGGTCATATCCGCTCCCTCCCCATGGATGGCAGCGGAGTATTCTTTTTATTGCATAATAGCTTCCTTTAAGAGGTCCGTGCTTTTTTACGGCTTCTATAGTGTATTGGCTACATGTGGGATAAAATCGGCATGAAGCTGGAAGTAAGGGTGAAATTACGATCTGATATATTCTTACCGGAAAAATAATAAGATGAGAAAATATATTTACGAAAGGATTATTTTTCATCTTTATCTAAAGAGGAAAGAAGTTTTTTATTGATATTGTTCAATATTTTACCAATGCTGTCATGCGAAGAGGTAAAATCAGTCAGACCGTTACCTATATAAATGAAAGCTATATCGAGTTTTAAATCTTTTTGAATAGAAAATTGGCGGAATCTGTAAGCTTCGCGGCATCTACGGCGCATTTTCACTCGGTCGACGGCATGTTTCAATTTCTTTTTAGGCACGGAAATAAGTATTTTCGTACCTGTTTCCTCACGGGAATCATCCCTATACCATACTGCTCTCCATGGATAAGCCACAGTATGACCACTTTCTCCCTCTGTTTGACGGGAGGATAAAAACAATCGGTCGATAGCAATTTGGCTACATAGACGTTGTCTTTTATTTAGACTGAATTTATGCAACCTACTTTACTATGATTAATTTTCTTTCGCGCGATTTTCCTTAAGATAGTTGTCGAGAGCGGCCGTCATCGACGGTGCATTGGGCGACGGCGCTTCCAAGTCGAGACGTAGCCCTGCTTCTTTCACCGCTTTTGCTGTGCTCGAACCGAAACAACCTATCCTGATGTCGCCTTGCTTGAAATCAGGAAAATTTTTAAGAAGAGAGTCTATTCCGCTCGGACTGAAAAATAGCAGCATGTCATAGTCGAACGGTTCGTCGGGATTGAATTTAGTGCTTACCGTGCGGTACATCACGGCTTTTGTATATTTGATTTTATGATCATCGAGCACGTTGGTTTCATCCTTATGAACATCGCTGATGGCATAAAGCACTTTTTCTTTATTGTGTTTTTGAAGAAAAGGAAGAAGTTCTTCAAGTTTGCCGGTCGTACCGTGGAATATTTTGCGCTTTCTGTAGACTGTATATTTCTGAAGATATAGGGCTATAGATTCAGTAGTACAGAAATATTTCATCGTATCGGGGATATTGATACGCATTTCCTCGCACAGACGGAAAAAATGGTCAATAGCTGTACGGGCAGTGAAAATAACGGCCGTAAAATCGGATATGTTAATTTTCGACTGGCGGAACTCTTTTGCCGTCAATCCTTCCACTTTTATGAAAGGTTTGAAATCTATTTCCACACCGTATTTTTCTGCTATTTCAAAATACGGCGACTTTTCAGAACTCGGACGCGGCTGAGATACTAATATTTTCTTTATTTCCACTCTCTTTAACCTTGAATGATATTAAAATAGAGACAGATATTCGCGACACCTGTACAACAATACAAGAGGAACGATTTCCAGGGTGCAAAGGTACAAAATAAAGTAGATAAGAGAGAAAAAATTATGATAAAAAATTCTAAAACCCTTAATAATAAAGATAATACGACACCCTATATAAATCAGGCAACATAGCACGCACATCAGGCCGGTCATGGAAGGATTGAATAGCACAGCCAGTGCAGGAATAACGAAAAAGAGGCCCGACATGGCTTGAGTTGCGTTGAAACATCTTAACCATTGATTGGCATAGTTGCGGTTAGTGAAGGTATAACCCACCAGCGAATAGGAACAGTATTGGAATAAATAAAGCAATCCACCGACTGCCGTCAAGCCTAAAAGAGTCAGAAAAGACACTGAATTACCTAAAAAACCCTGACTCTGACCCAGGCACATCATCATTATGCCTTCGCTTACGCACAACACCGCTATGAGCGACATGATTATTCTCGTTTCGTTTAAGGTGTGCGAATCGAATGCATTTTCGCGGTTTCTCACGCTCCATAGATCCTGGCCGAAACTTTTAAGAAGCGAGGAATACTGGCGGATATTGAATGCTGCAAAAATCAAGGTGAACAGAACAAGCAGCATGATGCCTGAATCGTAACCCGGAAGATTGACGCGCGGTTCGCCTTTGATACCTGATTCGTAAGCCTGTGGAATATAAACGGTAAGAGCGGGAACTGTGTCTTCAGATATGTCTGCGGCCGATACGGGAACAATACTGTCAGTCAAAGCTACAGTATCGTTCAGTTGGGTCAATGTATCGGTGGGAGTGGTACTCAAAGCGTTGTTCTATTTGATTGAAATGGCGTAATCGATGGCTTCTTCGGGCTCGGAAGCTGTGATCCACAAGCTACCGCTCCCCTCCCGCATGAAACCTTTGTCTTTCATCATTCGGAACATTTCGAGCAACGGATCATAATAACCTTCCGTATTGAGTATTACCACTCGGCCACTGTAAAGTTTAAGCTGTCGCCAGGTGATTATTTCCATGAGTTCCTCAAGTGTGCCAACTCCTCCGGGTAAAGCGATAACGGCCTGACTGCGGGTCGCCATCGTTAATTTGCGTGAATGCATGTCGTCGGTCACGATTGTCTCGGATAATCCAGGGTGATGCCATCCTTTTTCAATCATGAAGGCCGGAAGGACACCGGTTGTATGACCTCCCGCACTTAAAGCTCCTTCAATAGCAGCCGCCATGAGACCCCCTCTGCCTCCGCCGCACACTAACCCGTAGCCTTTTGTAACTATAAGCTTGCCAGTCTGAAAAGCGGCTTTGACATAGACGTCATCTATATGGTTGCTGGAAGCACCGTAAATGCATATTTTTTTCATGCCTGCGCTCACGCGGTCTATTACGATTGTCAGACTTCGAGATCCAAGTTGAATTTTTCATGCCACGGAAGTCCTTGAATGGGAAGCTGTTCCATGAACGGATCCGGATCGAATTCTTCCACATTATAGACTCCCGTTTTTTTCCACAAGCCTTTGAGGAACATCATTGCTCCTATCATGGCAGGAACTCCCGTGGTATAGCTTACGGCCTGCATACCGGTTTCGCGGTAAGCTTCTTCATGACTGCAATTGTTGTAAATGTAGTATGTAAGATGCTTTCCTTCTTTGTCTATTCCCGATATACGGCAGCCTATCGAAGTTTCTCCATGATAATTTTCGCCCAGATCCTGAGGATTTGGAAGGACGGCTTTCAGAAATTGCAGGGGCACTATTTTCTGGCCGTTATATTCCACTTCGTCTATTCGAGCCATCCCTATATTCTGAATCACGCGCAGATGGGTAAGGTATTCCTGCCCGAAAGTCATCCAGAAGCGGGCGCGTTTGATGCTCGGATAGTTTTTCACTAAGCTCTCGAGTTCCTCATGATAGAGCAAATAAGATTCACGTCCACCAATATTAGGGTAAGTAAGGGTCTTATGAATTTCCAATGGACCGGTTTTTACCCATTTTCCATCTTCCCAATAACGTCCGTTCTGGGTGATTTCACGAATATTTATTTCCGGATTGAAATTAGTGGCAAAAGCTTTACCATGGTCGCCCGCGTTACAGTCAACTATGTCGAGATATTCCATCTCCTTGAAATAGTGTTTCGCAGCGTAGGCCGTGAAAATACCAGAAACTCCAGGGTCGAATCCACAACCTAATATAGCAGTCAATCCCGCTTGTTCAAATTTTTCCTTGTAGGCCCATTGCCAGGAATATTCGAAATGAGCTTCGTCTTTTGGCTCGTAGTTGGCTGTATCAAGATAATTGACACCGCATTTAAGGCAGGCATCCATTATAGTTAGATCCTGATAAGGTAGTGCAACATTGATGACAATATCGGGACGATGTCTTTCAAACAATTCTACCAACTGATCTACACTGTCGGCATCCACCGAATCGGTTTTGATTTTACCGCCACCTATTTTGCGGGCGATTGCCTCACATTTCGAACGGGTACGCGATGCGAGAACTATTTCGTTGAACACATCCGAATTCTGAGCGCATTTGTAAGCCACCACAGTGCCTACGCCGCCAGCTCCTATGATCAGTACTTTTGCCATTTATATTTTGTTTTTAATTGATTTATATTATTACGGATTATTCACTGCGAAGTTACGTTATTTAACCTGCAACTACAACAGCAAACGTCAAATTTAATTTCGATATGCAGAAAAAATAAGGATAAACACAAAAAAGAATGAGTAACGTGAATTTGCAAAGCATTTTCAACGATTACTCATTCTCCTCTCTCCTCTGCGGTATGGACGGGACTCGAACCCGCGACCCCCTGCGTGACAGGCAGGTATTCTAACCAGCTGAACTACCACACCTCGATCTCTTTCGAGAGTGCATCGGCGTTTTTGGCGCTTTTGCGACTGCAAAGTTAATATCCTTTTTTGATTCCGCCAAATTTTTAATCAAAAAAGTAATAAAAAAAATTTTTCAATAAAAATGGGTTGCCTTTACCTCACGGTAGCGACAACCCTGGAGTTGAGAATAATTGGGATTATTTCTTATTTAGTTTTCTCTGCGCCTGTTGTTTCAGGAGTCACATCGATAATTTCCAAAGTGAAGATCAAAGTAGATCCCGGAGGGATGATACCGCCCGTGTCGTTGTCACCGTAAGCAAGCGATGACGGAAGATAAATCTCATATTTCGATCCCTTGTTCATCATTTTCAGAGCTTCGGCAAAGCCGGGAACAACCTGTGAAGTTTTGAAATCCAACGGTTCTCCGCGTTTGATTGAGCTGTCGAATTCTGTGCCATCGATAAGTTTACCGGTATAATGCACTTTTGCAATGTCGTTCTCTGTGATTGTCGGACCAGTACCCTGCTTCAGAACTTTATATGAAAGACCGCTGGCTGTGGTTTTGATTTCAGGATCAGCTTCTTTGGCTTTCTTTACGAATTCCTCGCCTTTCTTGATGTTTTCAGCAGCCTGCGCTTTTCTGCCTTCGCGTTCTTTTTCTTCCTGAAGAGCTTTCTGACGGTCGCGGCTTTCCATCATGAGTCTCTGGAATGTTCCTACTGCCATCTGAAGATCCATCTGGTTAAGAGTGTCGGCCATAAAGGCTTTAGCAAACTCCTTGTAGATCACCTTACGGTCGATATCAACACCCTGACGCTGCATAGAACCGAGTTGCATGGCCATATTCAGACCGAGACCAACACCTTCCAGGTAATCCATATTGGCTGTATCCGTCATTAACATCTCTTTCAGACCTTTCAGGAATTTCTTTTTGTCGAAGCGCGCTTTTTCTTCAGGCGACATCATCTGGTCGATCTGCTGACCTATCATACCACCTTGGGAATAACCCATATAATAGGCTAATGAATCTTCATAAGTAGTCAAATTGTCGGCACCCTTTTCGGAATTCTGGCAGGAAGTAATCCCACAGAGGAGAGCTGCCACGCCGGCTGCTAAGAATAATTTTTTCATCTTTATTTATTTTTCTATTTTTAATAATTCCACATCAAAAATCAGAGTCGCGTTCGGACCTATCACGCCTCCGGCTCCCTGAGGACCGTAAGCTAAGTTGGAAGGAATATAAAGACGCCATTGTGCGCCTTCTTTCATCATCTGAAGGGCTTCAACCCATCCCGGAATCACTTGAGTCACGCCGAATGTAGCCGGCTCACCACGTTCAACAGAACTGTCGAACACCGTGCCGTCGATAAGTTTACCCGTATAATGTACTTTCACGCGATCAGTTGCTTTCGGTTTATCGCCCTCACCTTCCTTGATTATTTCATATTGAAGACCCGAGGGGGTTGTTTTCACTTCTTCTCTTTTTGCATTCTCTTTCAGAAACGACTCGCCTGCAGCCTGATTTATTTTGGCAGCTTCAGCTGCTTGTTTCTGATTGCGTTCTTCCAAAGCTGTGAAATATTGACGGATCACTTCCTTTGCTTCGTTATAAGTCATTTTCGGAGTAGTACCGGCGAAGACCGACGAAACGCCTTCCGAAAAAGCATTGATATCGATCTGATCGATACCGCTGTTGCGGAAATTGTTTCCCATGCTCATTCCTAAAGCATAGCTTATGCTCTCCAAATCCTTGTTGTCCATATCTATTTTCTTGATTTTACTATTAATGCATCAGATTTTTGCTCTGCAAAGTTATATCAAATATCAACCCTGAAAATTATTTTTTTATTAAAAAAAACTTAAATTTATCCTTTCATCATCGAAATCACCTGTTTATTCCGCTCAAACGATTATTTTTGTGAAATGAAAAAATTGAAATAAACTGACAGATGAGAACAAAATATAAAAGGATATTGCTGAAACTTAGCGGAGAATCTCTTGCAGGAACAAAAAAAACAGGCATTGATTCCGTGCGTCTTGCCGAATATGCTTCCCAGATTAAGGAAATAGTTGATGGCGGCGTTGAGGTAGCTATCGTTATAGGGGGTGGCAATATTTTCAGAGGAATTTCAGGTGCCGCATCCGGTTTCGACCGTGTGAAAGGCGATCAGATGGGAATGCTCGCGACAGTGATCAACTCGCTCGCTCTTAGTTCGGCGCTCGAAGCTGTCGGATGTCCCGCTCAAGTGTTCACAGCAGTGGCTATGTTCCCTATCGGCGAGCACTACAGCAAATGGCGTGCACTTGAAGCTCTCAAGCAAGGGAAAGTGGCTATTCTCGCGGGAGGTACAGGCAATCCATTCTTCACCACCGACACAGGAAGTGCCCTCCGCGCAGTCGAAGTAGAGGCTGATGTGATGCTCAAGGGAACAAGAGTGGACGGAGTCTATACGGCCGACCCGGAAAAAGATCCCGAAGCGGTGAAATTCACGGAAATTACTTACGATGAAGTCTACAATCGAGGCCTGAAAGTAATGGATCTAACGGCCACAGCTCTATGTAAGGAAAACAGCATGCCCATAGTTGTATTCAATATGGATTTGCCCGGCAATCTCGCTAAGGTAGTGGCCGGAGAGCCTATAGGAACGCTCGTTTACTAATATCATGAAATTCAAAACATAAAAAGATTGCAATATGGAAGTTAAAGACTATCTAAATGGCGCGGAAGAGAAAATGGGACTCGCCGTAGCTTATCTCGATGATTCTCTTCAGCGAATCCGAGCCGGAAAAGCAAATCCTAAAATTCTCGACGGTATACGTGTGGATTATTATGGAAGCGCCGCTCCGATCTCGCAGGTGGCCAATGTTGCGGTGCCCGACGCCAGAACTATCACTATCACTCCGTGGGAAAAGCAGATGTTCAAGGAAATCGAAAAGGCAATTATCAATTCCGAACTCGGCATCACTCCCGAAAACAATGGCGAAGTGATACGTATTTCCATTCCGCCGCTCACTGAAGAACGACGCAAACAGCTCGTTAAACAGTCCAAAGCCGAAGCAGAGCAGGCTAAGGTTTCAGTGCGCAATGCACGTCGCGAGGCTATAGACGCCCTTAAGAAAGCCGTGAAACAGGGTATGCCCGAAGACACAGAAAAAGACGCTGAAAATCAGGTTCAGAAACTTCACGATAAGTATCTTAAGAAGATCGATGAAGTTTTCGCCGCAAAAGAAAAGGAAATTCTTACAGTCTGACCCTGTTAACGGGTCTATAACTACAGGCCGAGCCTTAAAGCCGTCCTAACTCTACGCCGACTGCGATGCGTTCTATCAGACCGTCATTGCGGTCGGTGTCCGGTTTATAATCTCCCTTAAGATTCACGCCGAAAAGGCGCCCGAAAGTCTGCCAGAATCCTGCGCGGAATGAACCTAAGAACGCTTTGATAATGTTATAACTCGACTGGTCGGTCTCACGCTTGATAAGTTTCACCAGCACTTTGGCCTGCGACTTAGTGAATTTTCTCATCGCCGGCTTATATTGCTTGAAAAGCTCACCTTCCATCTGTTTAAGATAATCCTCTCTCTCTTTCTGAGTGGGAAAAGTCTCGATATATTCGTAGGTTTCCAGAAGAGTGGAGCATATCAGTTTTGCATAAGGAAGAGTCTTTTTGACATCGCGCACGGTCTTCCAATAAAATTCCTCCTCCTTCTTGTTTTTAAAAACCAAAGGAGGGAAAACCGTTACTTCACGAAGAACGTATACTTTCACGTCCTCACCGTTAATATTGTCGATATAATAACCTTGATAGCCCGTCAATCGAGGACTTGGAAGATCCGGATCCTCGTCGATATCCTCTATATCAGCACGTGACGGGATTTCCGCAACTGCCGCTTTGACAGTCGTCACGGAAGGAATAGTCAAGATTATCGCTAATATTATCTTTATTAATTTCATCAGTTAGATTAACAACTTAAAGCTTGAAATGTATCTGCCGGATGTTCTATTTTTTCCGACTCGTGATTATGGAGAGGAGGATAATCCAATGTATAGTGCAGACCGCGACTTTCCTTCCGTTCCTTGGCCTGACGCATTATCAGATAACCCACATTGATGATATTGCGTAATTCGCAGATTTCCCGCGACGCTTTCGAACATTTGAAAAGACGTTCCGTCTCCTCATAAAGGATGTCGAGACGGTTCCACGCACGGTCAAGGCGAAGATTGCTCCTCACGATTCCCACGTAAGCGCTCATTATCTGGCCTACTTCACGTATGCTCTGGGTGATAAGCACCATTTCCTCCGGATGACTTGTTCCTTCGTCGTTCCATTCTGGCACGTCCTTGCGCAGCTCGTAGCCTCCCGTATGAATCATGGCATGGCGAGCCGCCGCGTCTGCGTAAACCACAGCTTCTATAAGTGAATTTGATGCCAAGCGGTTGCCGCCGTGCAATCCGGTACACGAACATTCTCCGACGGCGTAGAGTCGCTTTATCGACGATTCTCCGTTGCCGTCCACGACAATACCTCCGCAAAGATAATGAGCCGCAGGAGCCACCGGAATATAATCCTTGGTGATGTCAATGCCTAACGACAGGCACTTGGCATAGATATTCGGAAAATGTTTTTTTGTTTCTTCAGGATCTTTATGGGTCACATCGAGATAAACATGATCATCGCCATATTGCTTCATCTCGCTGTCGATAGCGCGGGCAACGACATCGCGCGGCGCCAACGACAGGCGCGGATCATATTTGTGCATGAATTCTTCTCCCTTTAGATTGCGGAGCACGGCTCCGTAGCCCCTCATGGCTTCGGTGATGAGAAACGACGGACGGTCGCCCGGATGATAGAGAGCCGTTGGATGAAACTGGATAAACTCCATATCTTTCACAGTTCCTTTGGCGCGATAAACCATCGCGATGCCGTCGCCTGTGGCCACAAGCGGATTTGTTGTCGTCGTATAGACCGCGCCTACACCGCCTGTCGCCATAAGAGTGACGCGCGCCAGAAAAGTGTCTACTTTACCTGTCTGCTCGTTAAGAACGTAAGCCCCGTAGCAGGTTATGTCCGGAGTCCGGCGCGTTACTATTTTTCCCAGATGATGCTGAGTAATGATTTCGATGGCGAAATGATGTTCGAAAATATCGATGTTTTTATGCGACCTTACTTTTTTTATGAGACTTTCTTGTATCTCGAATCCCGTATTATCGGCATGATGAAGTATACGGAACTCCGAATGACCTCCTTCTCTGTGGAGATCGAAATTGCCGTCGTCAGTCTTGTCGAAATCAACACCCCACTCCAACAGTTGACGAATCTGTCCCGGAGCTTCAGTCACCACTTTCCTTACAGCTGCCGGATCGCTCAGATAGTCGCCCGCTATCATAGTGTCCTCTATATGCTTCTCGAAATTGTCCTTCTCTAAGTTCGTGACGGAAGCCACACCACCCTGAGCGAGAGCAGTATTGGCTTCATCAAGAGTTGTCTTGCAAACCAACGCAACACGGCCGCTTTCCGCTACTTTAAGAGCGAAACTCATGCCGGCAATACCCGAACCTATTACAAGATAATCGTACTTCCTTACCATAAGTCTAATCCTTGCGGAGTTTAGAACTTACAAAGTTACAAAATTTTTCCAAATGTAAATATCCTATTCTCGCTTATTACCAATATTCTACTAAATAATTTTTCAAGTGAAGAGTCCAAGGGCAAATGCAATTTTAATTAAAATGTTTGAAGAATTCATTCCGAGGAGTAGAAAATTTTAATTTTTCTCTAGGTCTCTTATTCAGTTTATGTTGGATCTTAGACAAGTGTTTGGGGGTAAAGTCTTTGAAGTCAGAACCTTTCGGGATATATTGTCTAAGCAGCTTGTTGGTATATTCCACCAGGCCTTTCTGCCAGGAACAATAAGAATCTGCAAAATAAACAATGACTCCGTTTAATCCCCTGGTAATATCCTGATGGGCGGCAAATTCACTGCCGTTGTCGGTCGTTATTGTCAAGACACCTTTTATCCTGTAGGCGAATAACAGTCTCACTACGGCTTTTGCAACCTGCCTGGCATTTTTACCATGAGGCAGCTTCTCAATGATGACATAATTAGTGCTTCTTTCGGTGAGCACAAG
This sequence comes from Paramuribaculum sp., assembly GCA_022511125.1. Lineage (GTDB taxonomy): Bacteria > Bacteroidota > Bacteroidia > Bacteroidales > Muribaculaceae > Paramuribaculum. Next base: position 432,014 of record JAFLSD010000001.1, on the reverse strand, counting down.
TATGGCCCCGTATCCATCTTTGCCTATGATCAGATCCATCTCCCAGTCTCCAAAACGAGTTCCGTCTGCCTCCGGGGGTCTTTCATGGATACTTGTGCGATTCCTGATATTGGTGGCCTTCGTTGGCTTGGGTGTTTTCCTGGTCTTCCTGTTGTATTTGCCTTTATGGCGTGTATTGGCCAACAGCCGTCCCGTAGTGTCCTGATGGATATGATTGTATATGGTCTGCTTACAAATCTTAGTACCCTCCTTACGCAGCACTCCTGCAATCTGGGCCGGAGACCATTGTTCCTCTATGATCCAGTTCTCTATGCGCCACCACAGCAGTCTGTCCTTGCGGTTGTGGGGAATGGATCTCTCCTTACGCTTTTCCGCCTTTTTCTGAGCCAGGGTGTCATTGTAGCCTCCCCTGGCTGTGGCGTTACGTTTATACTCGCGGCTTACCGTAGAGGGATGGACTCCCATCTCTGCCGCAATCTGGGCCTGCGTCCTGGCTCTTTTGGTACCTTTGTTTTGACGCTCAATAAAAAGGTGGTACCTTTGTGACGGGTTTAGATGTTTGTACATGAGCAATACAAAATTATTTAAACTCCGGGAGACTTCGGTCTCCCTTTTTGTATTGCCCTTGTCTTCTTCCTTTTCTACCGCTCAAGAATATTTGGAAAGGGGCGCTTGGTGGTGTGAAACCCCATTTCCAATTATTCTTTCGCTTGTGGGTCAAAAATATATTGTTTGGTCTATCCGATATTGCACTTCGAATTAGACTTTACAATAATTTTTCAAGTTTGGGATAGACAAAGCGCTACCTGACGATCTTTCAAAGTCTAAATTTCGAAATCTGGACGAGGAGAAAAATGACTGGTTAAACCACTTGAAAAAGGTTCTGTTTAGGCAAAAACAATTATCCGTAATGATGCATCGAAGCAGGCTAACACCCATTTATGCTTTTCGATGTAATTCTTATATCTAAGTGTCTCAGACATAGTTGTATCCTGAAAACTGTCAGAATGTCATGCTAATGAACTTATTAGATTTGCCGTATAAGTCGCAGCATCGGTTCGTTTCCGCTTTCTTGATGATAATAAGTATATTTTCTTTCAGCTGTTGCACTATTACTTGCCCGAAAAGTGTTACATTTGCATATAATTCAAAATTGCGATATAAAAACCATGAAACTTTCCATTTTTTCAGGCATTTGTCTGTCATTGTGCGTAGCCGCCGCTACACCTACGTTCGGGCAAGATTCGTTTGATTTGAATTCGCAGCGCAAGGAAGTGCAGCGATTCAACAAGATTCCGGGCGAAAAATTAGACCACAAAGGTATCATAATCAATCCTACCCCACAATCGCTGGTTGTCAACGAAGGCACTGTCGATATCAAGCAAGGATTCAATTTTAAATCCACAAAGGATACAAAAAAATATGCCGATGATCTCACCCATCTCGGTATTCCGACATCAGCTGCCGGGGTGGCTCTGACTATCCAGGTCGGCGAAAAAGCCGCTAAAAAAGCCGGAGTTGAACTAAAGGAAGGCGCTTATAAGTTTACAATAGGGAAAAAGGGAGTGGAAATCACGGCTTTCGACGATACCGGTGCATTCTATGGTCTTCAGACTTTGCGAGAGCTCATCAATTCGCCTGTTGCTGAAAATAAAACGCTACCTTATCTCGCGGTTACTGATTATCCCGCTCTTCCTTATCGCGGAGTAGTCGAAGGATTCTACGGAACCCCCTGGAGCCACGACGTACGCATGTCGCTGATTGAGTTCTACGGCCGCAACAAAATGAACAATTATATTTTCGGCCCGAAGGACGATCCTTATCATAGCTCACCTCACTGGCGGCTCCCCTACCCCGAAAAAGAAGCCGCACAGATCCACGAACTTGTAGAAGCAAGCAAGAAAAACCGCGTGAATTTCGTCTGGGCTATCCATCCGGGAAAAGACATACGCTGGAATAAGGAAGACTATGACAGCCTTCTGAATAAGCTAAACATGATGTACGATCTCGGTGTACGCTCTTTCGCCCTCTTTTTCGATGACATAGAAGGTATCGGCACAGACTCGAACATGCAGGCCGAACTCGTTAATGACCTTACGCGCGACTTCGTAAAGACAAAAGGCGACGTGACAAACCTCATGATTTGCCCGACGGATTATTCACAGCTTTGGGCTAACCCCGGTCCTAACGGCCAGCTCGCCATCTATGGCAATAAGCTTAATCCCGATGTAGAGGTATTCTGGACAGGAGCTGTTGTGTGCAGCGACCTCACTCCCGAAACTCTCGAATTTGTCAATTCGAGAATAAAACGCCCGGCGCTTTACTGGTGGAATTATCCCGTTACCGATTATGCACGTAATTATATTCTTCAAGGTCCTGTCTATGGACTCGACACGTCGCTGACGGCAGCCGAAGTTGCCGGTATCGAAAGCAATCCGATGGAACACGGCGAGGCTTCAAAGCTTGCCCTTTACGGTGTGGCTGACTATGCTTGGAATCCGGCCGCCTACAATCCCATCGACAACTGGGAAAGAGGACTCGTGGAGATCGCTCCCGAAGCCGCCGAGGCTTACCGTTTGTTTGCCATCCACAACGGTGACACCGAAACGGGATATCGCCGTGACGAATCTTGGGAAACGGAGACTTTTGCATTCAATGACTATACCCCTGCGCAATTCGCCGCTCTGAAAGAGGAGTTTGAAAAAATACAAGCCGTACCCGCAGAAATGGAAAAAATTTCCAATAAAGCGCTTCTGACAGAAATTCGCCCTTGGCTCACAGAGTTCGGGAAATTAGGTGATAGGGGAGTGCGTACGCTTGATCTCATTAAAATCTACGAAGGCGGAAACGATTCTCTTTTCTGGGAAGCATATACTGCCAATCTGATGAGCGATGCCGATCGCGACGCCTATAACGCTCACAAATCCGGCACCATGAAGCTTCAGCCCTTCTACGAAAACGCAATGGATGGGATGCTTGAAGCCGAATTTAAAAAAATGTCCGGAGAAGTACCCACAATGTATAAGGCTACGGGTACCTACCGCAATCTCCGAACCACCCAGGCTAAGAAAATGTTCGACGGCGACACCACAACGTACTACCACTCGGGTAACAGCCAGGCTCCCGGACATTGGGTTGGAGTGGATCTCGGCACTGTCCGTCCGGTACGCGATGTCCGTATCAAACAGGGACGTAATTCGGTGAACGATGTGGATTATTTCGACAATGCCATACTCGAAGTGTCGGTCGACGGTAAGGATTGGAAAGCACTTACCGATTCGCTTCAAAATACTTATGTGATAGAATGGAACGGCACACCTGTCGATGCACGTTATGTTCGTCTTAGAAAATTACATTCGCCCAAAAGAAGCTGGATTGCCGTGCGCGAATTCAGCGTAAACACTCCCACTCAGGAAAGCGTAGGCCTCGACATCTCCGCCGACAATGCCAATGCGGCTTTGGCTGCCTTTGACCTAAATCCCACAACTATCTACTCAAATAACGGAACGTTTACTTTCAACCGTCCCGCTAACGCTCAGTCACTCGTCATACTGGCCAATGCGCCCGGAAAAAATGTGACGCTTACACAAACTGCAACAGTAGAGAAAAAACTGAAGAAAGGCAAAACCGAAAAGCAAGAAACCGTAACAAGCACGCAACCGCTGACGTCCGGTTACACTACCGTAAATCTTCAGCCCGAGACTCAGAAAATCACTATCGAAGGGCCGATTGAAATCTACGAAATAATTGCTAAATAACCGCAAAAATTTTGACCGAACATCTATAGCCGGGGTAAGTAGCGTAACTATCCCGGCTATTCATTAAATCCACAAATCGCTAATTCAGAATTGTAAAAATTGAGCTTTAAAATTCCGATAATTATACTATGATTTACGTTTCGCTCCCGAAAGAATCTGAAAACATCAACCGACGCTTGGGGTTTTATCTCGCCATGGAAGAATATCTAGCGTCCAATAGGGATGAGGATGGTTTGTTCTTCATGTGGCAGGTAGATCCGACGGTCATCTGCGGACGGAACCAGGAAGTGGAAAAAGAGACCGATCTGCATTATTGCCGCCGTGAAGGGATTGATGTTGTCCGACGTAAAAGCGGAGGCGGTTGCGTATTTGCCGACAGGAGTAACATCATGTTCAGCTACATCGCAAAATCCTCCGACGTGCGCACAACTTTTTCGGAATATACCGGACGGGTAGCCTCGATGCTGTGCGAACTCGGACTTGATGCGTCGGATAATGCGAGAAACGATATTCTTATCGGCGACCGCAAAGTTTCGGGATGTGCTTTCTATCATCTTCCCGGCAGAAGCATTGTGCACGGAACGATGCTTTATGACACTGACGGACGTCACATAGCAAACGCCCTTACACCGTCACGAGCGAAATTATCGTCAAAAGGGGTAAAATCAATAGAAAGCCGGATTACGACAATCCGCAGTCATCTGCCATCACTGACCCTTGAAGGATTCAAAAGCCATGCCCGGGCGAGTCTTTGCGGCGATAGGCAGATTGAACTGACTGCTGAAGATGTGGGCAAAATCGAGGAGCTTGAACGCCATTATTATAAACCCGAATGGACATTCCGCACCATCGGAAAGGGAACAGGCACCAACCTGAAACACCTTCCCGGAATAGGGGAGATTGCTTTAGGCTATACCGTTGACACTGACGAACGCATTGATACTGTCAGTCTTACCGGCGACTTCTTCAATCTTGCGGACGCAGACGAAGCACTGACCGGCTTACTCAAAGGTGTCGAACCCACAGCCGCTGCACTTTCCCAGGCTCTCGATGGTCATGACCTGTCGGCGATAATCGACGGACTCGACGTCGATACATTGATCGGAATGATTACTTCACCCGACAGCTCTGAGAATTTATGCCGTCTGGAATAATTATGCGCCTTGATCGAGAGGAATTAAAAATAAATCGCAATTATCCGAAAAGGATGATTAGTTATCGAAATTTTATGTAATTTTGCCAATCCACGGATTTAACACTTGAAATATCACAAACAACAATAAAGCAAACCAATATGTCGGAAAACATCAAATCGGAAAACAAAAGGACTTGTCTCTACGACCGCCATGTAAAAGCTGGTGCTCTTATCAGCCCATTCGGCGGATTCGAGATGCCCATACAGTATGAAGGCATCACCGAAGAACATCAGGCAGTAAGATCTGCTTGCGGGGTATTCGACGTTTCCCACATGGGCGAGGTCAACATATCGGGAAAAGATGCGGAAAAATTTGTCAACAGGATCTTTACCAACGATGTTGCCGGTGCTCCCGAAGGCAAGATTTTCTACGGAATGATGCTTAATGAAAAGGGTGGAACTGTAGACGATTTGCTTGTATACAAACGCGGTGACAACAATTTCTTTCTCGTGATAAATGCCGGAAATATCGACAAGGACGTGGCGTGGATCCGCAATCAGGCTACCGGATTCGATGTCGAAATCGACGATCTCTGTGATGTGCTTGGCGAAATAGCCATTCAGGGACCCGAAGCCGAACAAGTGATAGAGGAAGTGCTTGGAATAGGTTGTAAAGAGCTTACTTTCTACACTTTCAAGGAATGTCTGCTTGACGGTAACCACATTCTCATAAGTCGCACGGGATATACCGGCGAAGACGGATTTGAAATTTATGGAGAACATCCTGTGATCGTACGTCTCTGGGACGAGCTCATGGAATCCGGCAGATGCAAGCCGTGCGGTTTGGGTTGCCGCGATACGTTGCGGTTTGAAGTGGGGCTGCCGCTCTACGGCGACGAACTTAGCGAAGAAATAACGCCTGTAGAAGCCGGCCTGTCGATGTTCGTGAAAACCGATAAGCCTGATTTCATAGGTCGTGAAACCATTCTCCGTCAGAAAGAGCAGGGAGTAAGCCGTAAGGTCGTAGGTCTGGAAATCCATGACAGGGCAATAGCACGCCATGGCTATGAGGTTCTCGACAAGAACGGGGAGACAATAGGGGCCATCACCACCGGCTACCGCGGTATTTCTGTCGACAAAAGTCTGGCTATGGCACTGATCGATAGCAAGTATGCCGAAAAAGGAACGGAAGTAGCCGTCAAAATACGCAAGAAAGTCTTTCCGGCTACGGTGATCGCCAAGAAATTCTACAAAAAGAGCTATAAGAAATAAATACGCTAAATAATTTTATAACGATAAAATAACACAGTTATGAGCAAAACATATTACTCGAAATCACATGAATATGTGACAGTTGACGGAAACATCGGTCTGATTGGAATCTCGGACTACGCGCAAAAAGCACTTGGCAACGTGGTTTATGTCGATATGCCTGAAACAGGCGACGACGTGACGGCAGGAGAAGAATTCGGTGCGGTGGAAAGCGTAAAAGCTGCGTCCGACCTATTCTCACCGGTTAGCGGTGCAGTGGTGGAAATCAACGAACACCTTATCGACAATCCCCGTCTGATCAACGAGGACGCCATGAAAAACTGGATTATCAAAGTGGAGCTTACTAATCCCGAAGAACTCGAAGATCTGATGGATGAAGAAGCTTATAACGCTTTCTGCGAACAGGAACAAGCACACTGATCCGTTTATGGCCCATCATTACTTCCCCCACACGCCCGACGATGTCAGGGCGATGCTTGATGCGTGCGGAGTCAGCTCGCTCGACGATTTATACGCTGACATTCCAGCCGACATTCGTCTGAAAAAAGAATATAATCTGCCCGAGAGTCTGAGCGAAAAAGAAATCAGAGACTTTTTCAACGGACTCGCAGCAAAAAACCGCAAACTCGCCTGTTTCGCAGGTGCGGGATATTACGATCACTATACGCCGGCTGCGGTAAATTCCATCATTGCTCGATCGGAATTTCTGACCGCCTACACTCCTTATCAACCCGAAATTTCGCAAGGCACACTGCAATATATCTTTGAATATCAGTCGATGATGGCTGAGCTGACCGGGATGGAAGTCAGCAATGCCTCGATGTACGACGGAACGACGGCTACGGCCGAGGCTATGATGATGGCCGTGGCTGCCGCCAGAAAGAAAAACCGTGTGCTGATTTCGGCAACCATAAATCCGGCCATACGCAGAGTGATAGAAACTTATGCTCATTATCACGGAGTAGTCACGGACATCATCGAAGAGCACGACGGCGTTACATCCGTCGACGACCTTGAAAAGAAACTGAGTGCGGGAGATGTTGCAGGGGTGATTGTTGCCAATCAGAATTTCTACGGCATAGCGGAGGACTATTCCGGATGGGCTGATAAATGTCATGCGTCCAAAGCATTGTTGATAATGAATTGTGTCGCATCCAACCTCGTCGTTCTCCGTACACCCGGTGAATGGGGCGCGGATATCGCCACGGGCGACGCTCAGTCGCTCGGAATGCCTCTAAGCTACGGGGGGCCTTATCTGGGTTTCTTATGCGCAACGAAATCACTCATCAGAAAAATGCCCGGAAGAATAACCGGCGCTACCACCGACAACGACGGCAGAAGAGTGTTTGTCCTCACTCTTCAGGCTCGTGAACAGCATATACGCCGCGACAAAGCCACAAGTAATATTTGCTCCAATCAAGGGCTGATGGCGTTGCACACCGTTGTCTATCTCAGTCTTCTCGGGCCGAAGGGACTGCGCGAAGTTGCCGAACAGGGTATTAACGGAGCACATTTCCTCGCCGGTGAGCTCATAAAAACGGGAAAAGTGAAATTGACCTTCCCCGACAAGCCGTTCGTAAATGAATTTTTGTTGACTTGTTCGTTCGATCCCGACGAACTGATCAGAAAAGGAATAAATGCGGGAATACTGCCGGGTGTGAAAATAGGTAGCGACCGTTTGCTCATTACCGTTACGGAAATGCAGACAATCGGTGAGATGGATAAGCTTGTGGAACTCGTCAAAAGTCTTTAAGCCATGAATAGAGAATATTACGGAAAAATCATATTTGAACTGTCGAAGCCCGGCAGACGAGGCGCGTCGATTCCCAAAAACGGTTGTCCCGACGCTATGACTGCCATACCTGAAGCTTTGAAACGTGAAGCTGAACCCGAATTGCCCGAAGTTGACGAACTTAGTGTCGTTCGCCACTATACTAACATGAGCAACAATAATTTCGGAGTTGATACAGGTTTTTATCCGTTGGGTAGTTGCACGATGAAATATAATCCGAAAATCAACGAGGAGATGAGCTCTCTCGCCGGATTTTCGGGGATCCATCCCTATCAGCCGGCCGAAACGGTTCAGGGCGCACTCGAAGCTTATTGGACATTGCAGACCATGCTGTCCGAGATCGGAGGCATGTATGAATTTACGCTCAATCCTTTTGCCGGAGCACACGGAGAACTGACCGGACTGATGATTATCCGGGCTTATCACGAAAGCCGCGGCGACACGAAACGCACCACTGTAATCGTACCCGACTCGGCTCACGGAACCAATCCGGCAAGTGCGGCGGTAGCGGGGCTGAAAGTAGTGGAAGTGAAGAGTCTCCCCGACGGTACAATCGATGTAGATGCTTTGCGTCCGCTTCTCGACGACACGGTGGCTGCGGTAATGATGACAAACCCTAACACTGCCGGTATTTTCGAAAGCCGTGTAAAAGAGATTGCCGATATGGTGCACGCGGCTGGCGGACTGATGTATTACGATGGCGCGAACCTCAATCCGATGCTCGGGATCGCCCGTCCCGGCGATATGGGCTTCGATGTGATGCACATCAATCTTCATAAAACATTCTCGACACCTCACGGAGGCGGTGGCCCCGGATCGGGTCCGGTGGGCGTAAGGAAAGGATTGGAACAATTTCTCCCGAATCCACGTGTTGTGAAAAATCCTGACGGCACTTTCAGCCTGGAGTGTGGCGACGATGCTTGTGGTAATGTTTCAGCCACCCTCGGAAACTTCGGAGTGGAACTCCGGGCATTGGCCTATATCCTGTCCTTGGGTAAATCCGGACTGGCTCATGTCGGGCCGTTGGCTACACTCAACGCCAATTATATCAAACAATCGCTGCGTGATCTCTATCTTCTTCCCATCGACAGGGTATGCAAGCATGAATTCGTTTTTGACGGACTGAAGGATAAATCTACAGGTGTGACTACACTCAATGTCGCCAAAAGGCTGCTTGACTATGGTTTCCATGCGCCGACCATATATTTCCCTCTACTGTTCCATGAATCACTGATGATCGAACCCACCGAGACCGAAAGCAAGGAAACGCTTGACGAGTTCATCGACGTGATGAAGAAAATTGCGGTGGAAGCCAAGGAGAACCCCGATTCCGTGAAATCGGCACCTCACTCTACACCAATCTCACGTCCCGATGACACACAGGCGGCTCTCAATCCTGTCGTGACGTTTAAGGATCTGAAATCAACGAAATAAACAATTCGCCATCAAAAGATTATGGAAAAGCAACCGAATGTAAGTGATCTGATTATAATCGGAGCAGGCCCCGGTGGTTATGAGACAGCTGAGATAGCAGCTAAACAAGGCCGGAAAGTGGTTCTCATCGAGCGCGACGAGCTCGGAGGCACATGCCTGAACCGGGGATGTATTCCCACTAAAGCGCTTTGCCGGTCGGCAGAAGTAGCCCGCACGGTGGCCGAGGCAGTCAAATACGGTTGCAGTACATCCTCTTTTACATTCGATTTTGCCAAGGCTGTCGAACGGAAGGAAGAAGTTGTCCGCCAACTACGGGATGGCGTAGCGATCCTGCTACGTGACGTTAACGTGGTGAAAGGAGAAGCCAGAATTCTCGGAGCTGGTAAAGTATCTGTCGGCGAGGAGGTATACACTGCGCCACAGATTATTATCGCCACCGGTTCGCGTCCGGCGGTGCTTCCCATTCCCGGTACGGAACTTGCCATAAACAGCGACTTCGCGTTGGATATGCGTTCGTTACCCGAGAGTATAGCCATAATCGGTGGCGGCGTTATCGGATTGGAATTCGCGTCGATATTCAACTCGTTCGGTGTAGATGTAACCGTTCTTGAATATTGCCCGGAAATACTACCTCCCTTCGATGCAGAGATTGCCAAACGTCTGCGCATGACGATGAAACGGCAGGGTGTGGAAATCGTAACCGGAGCGCAGGTGACTGCTATTGCCGAATATGGAGAATCTCTACGGGTCAGCTATACCGCGAAAGGGAAGGAAAAAGCAGTGGAGGCTTCCACTGTGCTAATGGCTGTCGGCAGAAAAGCCGTTCTTCCCGAAGGCACCGAAGAAGCCGGCATACGGACTGTCAGGGGCTTCATCGAGGTAAATGACTGTATGGAAACTTCTGTCGAAGGATTCTATGCCATAGGCGATGTGAACGGACGTTGTATGCTTGCGCACGCTGCATCGGCTCAAGGGCGTGTGGCTCTCGGAATGGAACAACTGCTCGATCCGATACCTTCCGCTGTGTTTACGAGTCCCGAATGTGCGATGACAGGATTGACCGAAGCTCAATGTCGAGACGCAGGGCTCGAATTTTCGGTAGGAACAGCGTTTTTCCGCGCCAACGGCAAAGCTGTAGCATCGGGTGAATCCGACGGATTGGTTAAAGTCTTGACTGAAAGGGAATCAGGACGGATTTTAGGATGTCACATCTGCGGACCTCATGCGGCCGATCTGATCCAAATTGCATCCGTCGCAATTTCAGGGGGTCTGAGCGCGTTAAAAATCGACGGATATATATTTCCTCATCCGACACTTTCGGAAGCGCTGAGGAGTGCGATAGAGGCCTCTATCGCCGTCTGAGGTTTGTGTGACCTCATATTTCCGCAAAATCCCTTTTGAACGACGCCAAACTCTTGCCGGTATAGAACGCAAATTCCCCAATGCTCAAATCCTGCATGAAATTCTCTTCCATAAACTTCATTATGTCGATTTTCCACGGATCGCTGAAATCGAACAAGGTGGGATAAAACCTGTCGTCTGAAGACAATACACACCTCAATGCCTCGTCCATCTTCATTCTGACAAAATCATCCGAGGGTATGATTCCTCTGTCGGTGAAAGGGGAAAGAGAAGCAAAAAGCGATTCGACATAAGGCGATTTCTCCAGTTTTATAACAGCGGCGTTGAATCTTTGAACTTCTTCCGGCATTGATTTGGTGTCGATTTTCTTGAAAGAATCGCGTAGGAATTCCCTGTCGAACCGTATGCTGATGGCCCTGTAAGGTGAGTCACCGGATGTGTGTTTGTGGATCCTAACCCGGTGGTCTCTCTTAAGAAAGACATATTCCCCGGAGCGCACTGTGTGTTCTGTGTCACCGTCATTGATTTGGATTTCGCCCGAATATACATAGACCAGCGCATGCCGAGGAAGACAATGTTCAGAAAGCGATTCGTCAGGTTGAAAACAATTGTAGATTATATCGTTGTAATTGTATACACTCGGATTTTCCATGATTAATTCAGGTGTTTTCCCAGTTCGTATGCATGTTCCATAAACGGCGTATTTCTTACCTCTCCCGTTCCGAATATTCCGTTTGCGATTATCCTTCCGCAATCTTTCCACCCGAGATATGCGTTCATCTTGTCAAACATGATTATCGTCGGTTCGGCCACGCCCGGGTTAGGATTCACCATAGTCGTAAACAAAAGGGTTTTCTTCGGTCCCATCAGTCCGTGAATGGCATAAAACCTATCAATTACAGCTTTCAGCTGAGCGCTTGGGCCGAAGTAATAAATGGGCGTTGCAAAAAGAATCGCATCGCAGTCGATCAGATGGGGACGGATAAGCTCGAAATCGTCTTTTTGGACGCATGGACCGGCCATGTTGCATCGTTCGCATGCCATGCAACCACCCACTTTATGCCTTGTGCAGTCAAACTCAATGATTTCGTGACCCGCTTCAGTCGCTCCCTTTATGAATTCTCCCGCTAAAAGGTTAGAGTTGCCGTTAATTCTCGGACTTCCTTTTAAAACCACAATTTTCATCGTCAAAGTATTATAATGTTTTGTGAATTACCACCAGTTGAACAGACTTTTACCTGTGTCTAAGCAACCTATCTTTTTAATATCTTCAGCTGATAGCTCAAAATCGAAAATATCGATATTTTCCTTCATCCGCTCTTTGCTGACAGTCTTTGGGATTACGGGTATCCCTCTTTGAACCAGCCATCTCAACACCATTGTTCAATTTTATGACAGTTTCCATATTCAATTCAGTCTTAAAATCATGATTCCAATGATTACGCAGAGTAGCCCTACGTATTGAATCGGCCGTATCGTTTTCTTTCGTGCACCGAACCATCCGAACTTATCAATAGCAAGGCTGTTGGCCAACAAACCGCAGATGCTCGTAACCAACAGCACGCCAATCCCCGTTCTTGACGCAAAGAAGGCGAAGCCGGCTACGAATGTGCCGCCTATAATTCCTCCGAGCCATGACCACCATGGGCGGTCGAACGAGAATATACGGCTGATATATGTGCGGTTGGATTTTACGGCGAAAACTATCACGATCAACAATATAGTGGCCGTCAGAAAGGAAACCAATGCGGCGTGAATCGACGAATATAGACCGATGGAAAGCAAGGAGTTCATCGACGGTTGCATAGCGAACACAGCACCTCCGCTAAATCCGATGAGTTGCCATAATAGTTTGCTTTCTCCTTGCGTTTTCTTCTTGCCCTCCAAAATCACCATCAGCATACCTGACAGAATTACACACAAGGCTATCATTCTAAGCCATGTGAAGCTGAATTGAGGCGAACACAGCAGTCCGAAACTGTCGATTACTATGCCCATTGCAATCTGTCCGAGCATTGGCATCAGAGCAGTCTGCATTGCGCCCAGTTTCGGAAAAATGATGATATTGACGGTTAGTCCCCACAGACCGCAAACGCCTCCTAACCACGCCCACCAGGGCAGTTCAGCGAAAAGTGATCCGCCGAACGTCAACGTTCCTTTCTCGAGTAAAGTGAGGACAGTCAGAAACAAGGTGCCGACCGTGAACGACACGAGCGAAGCTACAAAAGGAGAGACAACCGACAGGCGTAAACGTGAATTGGCCGCCGTCTGAATCGGGGTCAGGACTCCTAAGAAAAAGATGGGCAAAAGATACCACATTGGAGGCTTAATTTTTTCGCATGGCAAAATTAAATCAAATTGAAGGAATTTGTGTTGTTGCAGAGTTCAAAAACATGTTGCTGCGCGGCTCCGTATTCAAATAGAGTATTGGAGATTCCTTTTGGATTTTCTTTGTGTTTTGTTTATGTTTTCTCTTTGTTTTATCTTGAGTGAATATTGGGGCGCGTGGATTAAAACGGATTCTCAGAGGGTTAATCTTTTTTGAAAATGCAGGTAATCAATGGATTAGACGATGTTTTAATTTTCTGGAAAAATATGCAGAAAAATCGAGCCAAAGTCTTTTTTTGCTTTGGGACGTGATTTTCATTAATTTTGTGATGAAAAATGCCCGAAATCACGGGTAACTCAGTCAGATGGCAAACAAAATCTATTGGTCGTGTGAAAACGTAGAAATGCCTCCGCTTGACTATATTCTTGTCGAAAGATGGATCATGGCGGTTGCAGCGGACTATGGAAAGACGTGCGGCGAACTCGGCTATCTTTTTTGCGACGACGAAAAGATAATCGCAGCGAACCGTGAATTTTTGAATCACGATTATTATACCGACATCATAACGTTCGATTACAGTAAAGGCAAGAAAATTTCGGGCGATATGATCATATCCCTCGAAACGGTGAGAAGTAACGCCGACCTGTTCAGGCAGCCTTACGAGTGCGAACTGCTGAGAGTGATAATCCACGGTGTACTCCATCTTTGCGGTATCAACGACAAAGGGGAAGGGGAGCGTGAGATTATGGAACAATGTGAAGACAAGGCGCTTAGACTTTACAATGAGTTGAGTGACGAATGATTGATAGAGGTGAGAAATGAAATTTGAATATGACGTAATAGTTGTTGGCGCGGGCCATGCGGGTTGTGAAGCTGCATGTGCTTCGGCTCGACTTGGTTCGTCGACTCTTCTTATCACTCACGACCTCAACAAGATAGCTCAAATGAGCTGTAATCCGGCTATAGGTGGTATCGCCAAAGGGCAGATAGTCAGAGAGATAGATGCTCTCGGCGGCCAGACTGCAATAGTGACAGACCTTACGGCGATACAGTTCAGAATGCTGAACAGATCTAAAGGACCAGCGATGTGGAGTCCGCGTGCGCAGAGCGATCGGATGAAGTTTTCGGAAACGTGGAGGAGCATCCTTGAAAATACTGAAAATCTGTATCTCTGGCAGGGAGACGTTACCGAACTGATAGTGACTGACGGCCACGTGGATGGAGTCAGGACGTCGTTGGGGATAGAATTCAAATCGAAGGCCACAGTAATCACTGCCGGAACATTTCTGAACGGAACGATGCATGTAGGCAGAAAACAATGGAGTGGCGGACGCTTCTCCGAGCCGGCCTCGATAGGACTGACAGAACAACTTAAAGGGCTCGGAATACGGACGGAAAGAATGAAAACAGGCACGCCGGTTCGTATCGATGGCCGCAGTATCGATTGGGAAAAGACTGCGATCCAAGAAGGTGACAGAGACGATCACAAATTTTCTTATCTTCCGGACGTGAGGCGCGTTTTGCGCCAGCGGCCGTGTTACATCGTCTACACAAACAAGGAGTCGCATGAGATTCTTCGCCGCGGGTTGCCGGACTCACCGCTCTATAACGGGCAGATTCAAAGTATAGGGCCTCGCTATTGTCCGAGTATCGAGACAAAAATAGTGACATTCGCCGACAAGGACGAACATCAGCTTTTCATCGAACCTGAAGGTGAAACGACACAGGAATTTTATCTCAATGGATTTTCCTCATCTTTGCCGTTCGACATCCAGCTCGAGGCTCTTCAAACGATCCCTGCATTCCGAGACGTGCAGATCTACCGCCCGGGCTATGCCATCGAATACGATTTCTTTGACCCAACACAGCTCACCCACTCATTGGAGAGCAAAGTGGTGACTGGTTTGTTCCTGGCAGGGCAGGTGAACGGAACTACGGGATATGAGGAGGCCGCAGGTCAAGGATTGATAGCCGGCATTAACGCACATCTCTGTTCGAATGACCAGCCGCCGTTTACGCTTGCGCGCGACGAGGCTTATATCGGAGTGCTTATAGACGACTTGGTGACAAAAGGTGTAGACGAACCTTACCGCATGTTCACTTCGCGAGCTGAATTCCGCATCCTTCTGCGTCAGGATGACGCAGATATGAGACTGACGCCACGCGGATATGAAGTGGGCCTGGTCGACGAACGCCGCTACGATCTCATGTTGTCGAAACGAGACCAGCGTGACAGCCTCATGCAATTCATGGCAACAACGTCGGTGAAGCCGTCGGAAATCAATACAGTTCTCTGCGAGCACGGCGAATCGCCGATAAAGCAGAATGCAAGGATAGCGGATTTGGTGCTTCGTCCGAGGATGAATATCAGAATTCTCAGAGACCACATACCCTCACTCGAAGAATTTATCACAACCAACATAGAAGAAGAACGACGTGAAGAAATAGTAGAGGCGGCGGAAATACTAATGAAGTATGACGGATACATAAACCGCGAACGGCAGAACGCCGACAAGCTACGCCGCCTTGAGAATATGAAGCTGAAAGGCAAACTTAATTACGACGAAATTAAATCGCTATCGACCGAAGCAAGGCAGAAACTCCGGAAAATAGATCCAGAAACGATAGGGCAAGCGTCAAGAATTCCCGGAGTATCGCCAAGCGATATCAGTATATTAATATTAATGCTCGGGCGATAATGTTCCACGTGGAACAATTGGATTCATAAATATCTCGAATGATATGGAATACGTAAAATCAAAAATCAGGGACATCAACGATTTTCCGCAAAAGGGAATAGTGTTTAAAGATCTTACCACGGCGTTCAAGGACCCGAAAGCGCTTAAGGAGATAGGGCGTGCTCTGGCCGACCTGTACCGCGACAAGGGCGTGACGAAAGTGGTGGGCATCGAATCGCGCGGCTTTATAGGCGGCTCGATACTGGCTTACGAAATCGGAGCCGGATTTGTTCCGGCACGGAAGCCAGGAAAGCTGCCGGCGGAAACTATTTCGGCTACGTTCGAGAAGGAATACGGCGAGGATACAATCGAGATACATCGCGACGCTATCGAGGAGGACGATATCGTGGTGATCCATGACGATGTTTTGGCGACGGGAGGCACAATGCATGCGGCTTACGATCTTGTAAAATCGATGAATCCCCGAAAAATCTATATCAATTTCATTTCAGAGATTCCGTTTCTCCATGGTCGCGAAAACTTGCCGGAAGGCGTAGAGGTTACGTCTCTCATCTCATTCTGAAAAATAGGATATATGGAATCATGATAACCGGGCAAATCATGAACCAAATAGACCAGATATGAGATATGTTTGGGAGTGTCGCTGGGAGATGGAAAGATATGAGATAAAAGTTATTGGTGAGTGACGGGACGGTGGATGTGAGTAAGTTCCTACGGCACTTTTTGTTTATTGGCTCGGGTATCAAGCACGGAGTAGCGCAAGGGTTACGTATATATCGTCATTTCTCCGGGAAAGTGTTGATGCTGCTCTGCAGTGAATGTTTAGCAAAGCGATTGAGTTTCAGGGTGTTAGTGGGTAAGTGTAACATATTGCGTCCCTACAAAGGGAGGCGCAGTATGCGTGGAATAAGACGTGGGTGATGTTGCAGGAACGGGGAAAAATGGGTAATTTTGTATATAAGAGGAAAGAGAAATGGCAAAGCATCAGAGATCGTTGAAACTGGAGGAAAAGATAGCGGTATTGCCGTCGTCGCCGGGAGTCTATATGTACTTCGACTCCCAGGGGACTGTAATTTACATCGGCAAGGCGAAGAATCTGAAGCGTCGCGTGTCGTCGTATTTCAACCGGACTCACGATTCGGTAAGGACTAATCTGTTGGTGCGAGCTATAGCCGATATGCGTTACATAGTGGTTCCGACGGAGGAGGACGCTCTGAATCTGGAAAATTCGATGATCAAGGAGTATAAGCCGCGCTATAACGTTCTGCTGAAGGACGATAAGTCGTATCCTTGGATAGTGGTGACGAACGAAACATTTCCACGAGTATTCATGACTCGTCAGCGGTTGAAAGACGGGTCGAAGTATTACGGCCCGTTCACGAACGTAGGTGCAGCCCGCGCCGTGTTGGATCTGATAAGGGATCTCTACCCGATCCGTTCGTGCCGTCACCCCCTGACAGCAGACGGGATAAGGCGAGGGAAATGGCATGTATGCCTGGACTATCACATAAAGCGTTGCGCGGGTCCGTGTATCGGTAAAATGTCGGTGCAGGAATATGCGGACAATATCCGCAATGTGAAACAGATCCTAAAGGGGGATATTTCGGGTCTTCAAGAGGTGCTGAAGGAGGAAATGACCCGCTTGGCCGGTGAGCTACGATTCGAGGAGGCGCAGGCCGTGAAGGAGAAGTATCAGAAGATAGAACGTTACCGGGCGAACAGCGCGATCGTGAGCCAGACGGTGACGGATGTGGACGTGTTCGGCGTTGACGACGACGGGGGTGATGTTTATATCAATTATATGCATGTGAGGCGCGGGGCGGTTGTGAGCAGTATCACGCTGGAGTATAAGCGTAGGATGGACGAGAGCGTAGCGCAACTGCTGTCGTATGCGATGGACGAAATCAGCAAGGAGCTGAAGGTGAATTATGAGGACGTGATCGTCGAGCAGAAGCCGGACGTAGAAATGGAGGGCGTGAACTTTATCATCCCTCAGCGGGGAGATAAGATAAAGCTCCTGGAGGTGTCGAAAAGAAATGCGACGCAAACCAAGATAGACAAGCTGAAGCAAATGGAGAAAAGGAGTCCGGAACAGCGAACGGAGCGTCTGCTGAAGCGTATCCAGGATGACTTCCGACTGACGGAACTGCCTCACCACATAGAGTGTTTCGACAATTCGAATATTCAGGGGACGAACCCGGTGTCGTCGTGCGTGGTATTCAAGAATGGGAAGCCGTCAAAGAGGGATTATCGTCATTTCAACATCAAGACGGTGGAGGGCCCTGACGATTTCGCCTCGATGCGTGAGGTTCTGACGCGGCGTTATACTCGTCTGCTGAACGAGGGCGAGAGTTTGCCGCAACTGATAGTTATAGACGGCGGAAAGGGTCAGCTGAGCGCGGCCGTTGAGACGCTGGAGTCGATAGGTCTGCGTGGTCAGATTGCCGTGGTAGGCATAGCAAAGCGTTTGGAAGAGATATATTTCCCCGGTGACAGCATTCCGCTATATATCGATAAAAATTCGGAGACGCTTCGTGTGATCCAGGCTTTGCGCGACGAGGCTCACCGTTTCGGGATAACGCATCACCGGAACCGCCGTAGCAAGAGTCAGACAGCATCGGAATTAGATCAGATAAAGGGTGTGGGGGAGAAGACGAAGGAGCTGCTTCTGAAACAGTTCAAGAGCGTAAAGCGGGTGAAGGAGGCCACAGTGGAGGCTCTGGCCGAGGTCGTGGGTCCGGCGAAGGCGAAGTTGGTTTACGAGGGGTTGCGGTAATGGTGGTGTCGCGACGCGATGGGACGCGATGGGAAGATAAAAGTTATTCGCGGAGGCGGGAGTCTATGATGATGGTTACGGGACCGTCGTTAACAAGTGACACTTTCATGTCGGCTCCGAAAATGCCTTTGGCTACGGGGCGTCCAGTGAGTTCAGACACTTTAGCACAATAGGCATCGTAAAGGGAGACAGCGAGTTGGTGACCCGCGGCTCGAATGTAGCTCGGTCGATTTCCCTTGCGTGTAGATGCCGTGAGTGTGAACTGGCTGACGGCAAGGATTTCTCCACCGATGTCGTTGAGGCTTAGATTCATAATTCCCTCACTGTCGGGGAAAATTCGGAGTGCGACAGTTTTAGCCGCGAGCCACTGCACATCGTCGACAGTGTCGCCGTTTTCAACTCCGACGAGTACGAGCAGTCCCTTTTCGATAGATGAAACGGTCTGTCCGTCGACAGTGACTGAGGCATTTGCGACTCTCTGTATAACCAGCCGCACGGTTCAGTCGTAGAGGTGGAACATGCGGTCCATTGTCTGCCATTTACGGTCGGCGGTAGAGCCGGGTTCAGACTGCTGGAAAAGAGCCATGTAGTCTTCCCATTCCTGCTGTCTTGGGAGTGTGGCGAGACGTGCCATAGCTTTGTCCCAGTCGAAGTCGGCGGGTACTTCCATGATCATAACGAGATCAGTTCCGAGGATGAAGATTTCCATTTCAAGTATTCCTACATCCCGTATTCCTTGGATGATTTCGGGCCAAATCTTCTCTTGGGAATGACGAAGACGGTATTCTGAAATAAGTTCGGGATTGTCGCGAAGTTTCAGTCGGCGTACATAACGCTTAGTTTCGCCGGGGAATTTTTTAACCGGTGCGGCTTGCATAGGCAATTATTTTACTGGTCGTGGTGAAGTGTTAGGCTTTTTATCGCGGTAACGGGCGAGAGTTCCGTAGAGCTGATCGAGATCGATAGATGGCTGATCCGCGAGGTTCTGCATCTGTTTTTCATTGGCTTTTTGCGTTCCGGAATCGAGCGCTCCCCAGAGGAGATTGATAACTTTTTCTGCTGTCGGGTTTTTCATGTTCCCGGAGACGGCGAAATAGTCGCTTTCGGCAATCTTGCGAATGTCGCCCGTTGAGAGGAGGTCGAAGAAAGCTTTATATTTTTCGGATTTGAGCGCTGCTTTTTCCCAGACGTTGTTGTCGTTAAGATATTGGATGTCCTGAGCTTCGGGAGAATTGGCGACAGGCGGCGCGGAAGTCTGCTCCGGCTCACTTTCCTGCATGTCGGCCGTAATTACGTCGGTTTCTTCGGGTAGTTGCTCCGACGGATCTTCAGAGGACTGCTGCTGTTGGTCGGAGGAAAGTATGGCAGGCTGATTGTCGTCTACAACCATTTCCTCTCCCTTGGTATAGTTGCTGTCGGGGAGCAGTGTGGGCAGGAAGCTGACAGCCGCCCATCCTACGGCGAGCGCTACGACGGCGAAAAGTGCCAGAATCCAGTAGTTGGGGCGTTTTCTCTTTAGCGCCTTGGGAAGGGTGACGTATTCGGGTTCGTGTTCGTCCTCGATTTCCTGAAGGGTGAGCTTGCGTTCGGGTGTTTCGCTACGCGCAATGTCGACAGTCTGTCCTTCTGGTGTAACTACCTCAAAGATGGCGGCCGATGAGAGTCGTTCTTCCATTTCGGCCACGATATCGGCAGCTTCGAGCAATTCGAGGTCTTTGGCATCCTTTACGACTGAAGTTGCGTCGGCGACGATTGCCTCGCCGTAAGGAAGTAAACCGTTAATAGCTCCTCGGAAGAGGGTGACGAGCTCTTCAGTGGATAGAAAGCGTATGATAACGTCTTTTCTAAGGTTTTCGTTGTTGATGGAAAGCGGTGCGGATTTAATCACAGGTGCAGAGCCGCCTCCGGCTTTGAGAAGCCTGAGAAGGAGGTTGGGATCGATTCTTTCGTCGGGTGCGAGATAGAATGATGAATCCTTGACATAGGGCCGGTCGAATACTCCTCCTGCAGAGTTAGACAAGCCGGTGTGATAAATCCAGAGTGAAAATTCGCGCGCTCCATCGCCATAGGTTTTTATTACGAAAATTTCGGAAGGATTGACGAAAAGTTTTCCGGGCGCTCCCGCGGGGGCGTTTTCCCAAGAATAGTTTCTCACGATTACATTGCTAAGTGTAGGCGAATAATCCAGATCCATGATGCGCGCTCAAAAAATAGTTTATGCAAAGGTAAATAAAAAATGGTGAGTGCGGGCATTGTTAAAACGAAAAGAAACACTAATAAGCGTGTAGAAGTGGGATATCAATGTTAAAGTTTAATAAAAGTCGGAATGTTCGTGAGATAAGTTATAATTTTGTCGGCCAAACGCGAATTAGCGCCCCATTTTCCCATAGATGAAAAGATTGCTTCCCACGATAGCCGTTTTGTTGTTCCTGTTTTTTGAGATTCAGGGCGTGACGGCTCTATCAGATAGTAAAATAGCGATATTGGGTGATTCGATGTCGTGGATAGGTGGAGATTCGTGTACAAATGAGCGAGGTTGGACAAGTCATTTCAAAAACAAGTTGAAGCCGGGCAGAATCGATATGTACGCTCGCAGCGGTGCTACGTGGACAAATACATCGGAAACACAGAAGTCGACGGAATCGTATTCGGAGGTATTGGATGACGACAATGTGGTTTTCAACCAGGCGTTGAGGCTTCTGGAGAAATGCGAGAGCGATGTGAAGGCAAAACCAGACATAATCATCATCTACGCCGGCGCGAACGATGCATGGTTCGGCAAACGTCACCGTCCGGGCTATCTGACGACGGGCTTCAGCGGCGTTTATCCGACGTCGGCAGAGGCTTGCGATCCGAGTAATTTCACGACGCTCGAATCGAGTGTAGGTCTGACATGCAGTCTTCTTCAAAAAAGGTTCGAGGATGCACGGATCATCTTAGTGACTCCGGTTGAGATGGCTAAAACGACAGCATCGAACGTTCACACGGTGTCGGATATCATAGAACGCACGGGGAAAAAGATGGGCCTTGAGGTGGTGAGAGCTGACAAGGAAGTGGAAATCCGTAATTCTGTAGAGTCAAAACGGAAGAAATATACAACGGACGGAGTGCACACGAACACAGAGGGCGCGAGGCTTATAGCTGATTGTATAAGTTCATATCTAATGTCGGATTAGAAGTTTAAAAGGATAGGAACGAAATGGTATTTTCAGATTTATTGTTCATATTCGTATTCCTGCCGTTTTTCATCATCGGCTATCTGCTGATGACGGCGGTAGATAAGAAGCGCGTGTCTTTAGCAACCCAGAGAGAGAAGACTTTGCACCGACCTATGCTGTGGAGAAACATAGTGTTGATGATATTTTCGCTGTTGTTCTATTCGTGGGGCGAGCCGGTGTATATCTTTCTGATGCTTATAGCTGTGGTTCTAAACTATGTTTTCGGTCTTCTGACAGCAGACGCCAAGAGCCAGCAGTGGAAAAAGACGTGGATGATATGCGGTGTGGCGTGCGATCTGGGAATTTTGGGCAGCTTCAAATATCTGGGCTTTTTCGCGGGCACACTGAATAGCTTAGGCCTGGGCGTGAGCGTGCCGGAGATAGCGTTGCCGATAGGAATCAGTTTCTATATCTTCCAGTCGATATCATACCTGATAGACGTATACCGCGGAGCAGCTCCGGCGCAGCGCAATTTCTTCGACCTGTTGCTTTACATCTCCATGTTCCCGCAGCTGATAGCAGGACCGATAGTGAGATACGATACAGTAGCAGACGAAATCCATGATCGCAGCGTGAGCGCGGAAGACGTATCGGAAGGGTCGTACAGGTTTTTTATAGGCTTAGGAAAAAAGGTGATATTCGCGAATGTGTTGGGCGAAATAGCGACTCAGCTTATAGGAGGAAGTCTGACGGATCTGTCGGCGATCTCAGCGTGGGTAGGCATAATCGCGTTCACTCTTCAGATCTATTTCGATTTTTCAGGTTACTCGGATATGGCGATCGGTATGGGTCGAAGCGTAGGTTTCCATTTTCCCGAGAACTTCAATTATCCTTATACTTCACGTTCGATCACGGAGTTCTGGCGCAGATGGCATATCAGTTTAGGTAGCTTTTTCCGTGACTACGTTTATATTCCGATGGGAGGTAACCGGAGGCATCAGACACTGAATATCATGACTGTATGGTTTCTGACGGGGATGTGGCACGGCGCGAGTTGGAATTTCATCATCTGGGGTCTATATTTCGGTCTGATCGTGATGTTGGAGAAATATACGATCCTACGCTGGAAAGTGCCGCGAGTGATTGGATATCTTTACAGTTTGACCCTCATCGTAATAGGTTGGGGGATATTCTATTTCGACGATTTCGGGCGTCTTCAGGAGTTTTACCGAGCATTTTTCGGTTTAGGTAGCGGCAGCGGCATGCCCATCGAAACGGAGAGCCTGATATTCGACAATCTATGGCTTTGGATAGCGGCGATAGTTCTGTGTATGCCGGTTCGTCCGCTGCTGAAGAAGGGTTTGGAGAAGATCTCTTCGCGCACTCCGGTGCATCATACGTATGCGGTTCAGGTGACGCGAGCGTTCATATCTGTAGGAATCCTGGTGATAAGTATATCTTTGCTCATAGGAGCAACTAACAATGCCTTTATTTACACAAGATTTTGACTATGAAAAGAGTTTTAAAAACGATATTAGCGACTTTATGTCTTTCACTAACGATATCATTGCTTTCGGAAGGGGAAATGAGTCCTTTGCCGACTGCATCGGCTTCAGCCGCCGTTAAAAAGACAAAAAAGTCGGGGACTTCGAAAAAATCGACTGGGAAAGGAAAGAAAAATACCAAGACAGGGAAGAAGACGACCGGAAAAGGGAAAAAGACAGTGAAAAGCACCAAACCTGCGACTCCAACCGTTAGCACGATAATGAGCGATCCGTCGACGGGTGAGTGGATGCACCGTGGTGCGAAGGGAATCATAGTCCACCGCGACAAGGAAGGGAAACTGCGGGCGATGTCGCCTTTTTCGGCATCTTATACAGCCGGTCGGAGCTATGCAGCGGCGTTGAACCGTTATGCCGACGAATTGTCGAGGGAGGCAGTCCAGATCTATTCGCTGATAGCTCCGACGCAAGGGGAATTTTATATGCCTCCGATAGGTTCGGCGATGGGTTCGGAGGAGCGTGCGATCAATACGACGTACAACAACATGTCGCGGCGCATCAAGACTGTGTCGGTGTGCGACACGATGAGAAATCATTTGGACGAGGAGATATACAGCAGGACAGACCATCACTGGGCACCATTGGGGGCTTATTACGCAGCGAAAGCTTTCGCGGAGGCAGCGGGTGTACCGTTTCTGCCGCTTGAGGCTTACAGTACGGACAGCGTGATGGATTATGTGGGGACAATGGTGAAGTTTTCTGGTGACAACTCTATAAGGAGCTATCCCGAAACGTTCTATTACTACAAGCCGGCAGAGGGTTACAGTACGGAATTTATCACTTATACAGTGTCGAACGGCAAGACGGTGGGCGAGAGCGAGCCACATCCGGAGGCGTTTTTCAGGAAATTTCCAGACGGAAGCATGGCGGCTTATTCGACGTTCATGGGGGGTGATACGCGTACGGTGAAAGTATGGAACACCGGTGGAACTCCGGATCGCAAACTGCTGATAGTAAAGGATAGTTACGGTAACGCTATGGCTCCTTGTCTGTTCGGTTCTTTCGAGGAAGTGCATGTGGTTGATTTCCGTTATTATCCCCATAATCTTTTGGATTACGTGATAGACAACGATATCACGGATCTTCTTTTTGTGAATTGTATAGAGCTGGCGTTCGCAGGCTCAACGGCAAACAGGTTAAATATAATGATCGATGCAGAATACTAATCGGCCGGGTTCGTCGGCTCCATATTGGATCTATATAGTGGTAACGGGATTAGCGTTCATAGCGCTGACGGTAGTATTTCTGCTGTTCCCGAGATCGAAGTACTCGGAGTTAGAGAAGCGAGATCTGGCAGAGTTTCCAGATCTATCAAATTTCAATGAGAATCCGACGGGTCTGACAGAGGCTATTTCAGAGTGGTTTAACGACAGCGAACCATACCGTGACGATTTCATGACTCTGAGCATGAATGTTCGCAATGCAATGAGATTCAATATGCGGAAAGATGAAGACGCTGTAATATTTCGTTCAACGGGCGACGATATGGATGAAATGGGGGAGATGGATGATATGATTGTAATGGAGGATATGCCTGAAGAAGAAAGCGGTGGAGGAAATACGTCGGTTCATGAGAATCCATTGGCGGATGCGAACGCAAAGGTTGCCAACAAGGGTATAATCGTTGTAGGGAACGCGCCGAACGTGCGGGCGCTGATGGCTTTCGGCGGTTCTTACAACTCGGGGACATCGTATGCGAATATGCTGAACGAGTATGCGTCGGCTTTTCCTGGGGTAAAGATCTATGCTCTGGTGGCATCGTCGGCCGGGGAGTTTTACACACCGGAGAAGGCGTCAAACCGCATGAAGCCGGAAACCCCGACTCTGCAAGGCATCAAGGATCGTCTAGGACCGGGAGTGAAGTATGTTGACGTTCATTCTGCGCTTGCGGGCCATGTGAACGAGGATATCTTTTTGCGGACAGATCATCACTGGGCACCGTTGGGGGCTTATTACGCGGCTCAGGCCTTTGCAAAGACGGCAGGTGTGCCTTTCCGTACACTCGACAGCTATGAACGTCGAGTGATCCACGGTTATGTGGGTTCGATGTATGGTTATTCGAAAGATATTTCGGTGAAAAATTCTCCGGAAGATTTCGTGTACTATAAGCCGAAGGGATTGAACTATACGGCTTTGTTTACGAGTTATAAGGTTAATAAGGATTATAAGCTTACAGGAGAGTCGAAGCAG
Source organism: Paramuribaculum sp. (assembly GCA_022511125.1). Classification (GTDB taxonomy): domain Bacteria; phylum Bacteroidota; class Bacteroidia; order Bacteroidales; family Muribaculaceae; genus Paramuribaculum. The sequence goes on along the minus strand of JAFLSD010000001.1, from coordinate 406,547 downwards.
GTGGCAAGTCCGTTTTTCAAGGATTATAAGGACGGAAGCAGTGCGGCTTACTGTACGTTTATGGGAGGCGACCAGAACCTCGTTCATGTGAAAACGGGGAGCCCGTCGGGACGTCGCTTGCTGATAATAAAAGATTCGTTCGGGAACGCTCTTCCGGGATATCTGTTCTATTCGTTTTCGGATATCCACGTGGTGGATTTCCGTTATTTCAACCGAAATATAAAGCAGTATGTGGCGGATAACAACATAACGGATATAGTTGTGGCGTTCAATATTTTCAATGCATGTAATTCGGGCAGTTCGGCGAGAGTGAAGCGCTTTTTGACTCAAGGGAACGGTGGGTTCGTGGCTCCAAGCACTTCCGGCGAGAGTGAAAGGCAGCCTAAGGCTTCGAAGCGTGACTCAACAGCCACAGCACCTGTAACGGAGTCGCCGAAAGAACATACTCCGGAGGAAACACCTAAGGATGAGCCGGAGAAGGTGGAGATTCCGGTTCATACTCCGGCTGAACCGGATACTATCTGATGGAGGTTATCGCTGGTAGAGTCGCTTCAGCCGGGACATTGCAGGTTTTACCAGTGAGAAATGCACCTTGAATTTTTCCCCCCGCACAATAATTTCGGGCAGTTCTTTCGGGAATACCATTCAGATCAGCCCATTCTTTTACTGAGATATAATTTTTTTCAATGCTCATTGGCTCTATCGGCAAGTTTTTGGTGGAGATTAAGTGTAAAGTTAGTACTTTTTTGCCGATATCGGCAAAAAAGTATTAAAGAGAGGCATTAGAAATGGGAGATAGGATTATCAGGTCTATAAGTCCTATAATCGTGCGGGGCTTGTGGGTCGGATGAGGTTTTAGAGGGATCTTCGTATGATTTTTTATGAGGTTTCGGGGCTGCGAGGGATGGTTTGGGTAATTAGAGGGCTGACATCGCAAAACAATGTCGCAGAGGGTAATCGGATTGATATTATATGGCTTTGTGGATTGGGGGTGACTCTGGATCAGAGGTATTTGTCGTCGAAGCGAGCTGCTATGTCGTTTACCATCTGTTTGATCTGTTGTTCTTCGGCTTTAGGACAGATGAGGAGGACATCGCCTGCATCTGCGACGATGTAGTCTTTGAGTCCGGATACGACAAGAACTTTTTCGTCGCGGACAGCAAAGATGTTTCCTGTAGAGTTGTAGGTTATGACGTTGCATCGCTGTGTGACGTTACCTTCGCGGTTTTTCGGCGAATTGTCGTAGAGCGCGCTCCAAGTTCCGAGGTCGTTCCATCCGAATGTGACACATTCGACGTAGACATTAGATGCTTTTTCCATGACGGCGTAGTCTATGGATATGCTCGGGCAGTATGGGAAATGCTCGCGGATGAAGTCCTGCTCTTTGTCGGTACCGAATAAGTCGCTTCCTTTTTCGAATTCCCTTGTAAGGTCGGGTGCGACATTTCGGAATGCATCGAGTATGGTTTTTCCTCTCCAGAGGAAAATTCCGGAGTTCCAGAAAAATTCACCGGATTCGAAGAAAACCCGTGCTATTTCAATGTCGGGCTTTTCTGTGAATGTCTTGACTTTAAGGATGCCGGGTTCGACTTCCTGTCCGATCTGTATGTATCCGTATCCTGTTTCGGGTCGTGTGGGTTTGATTCCGAGTGTGAGGAGCGCATCGTTTTTCTCAACAAAATCAAATCCTTTCTCGACACACTGTTCAAACATTTTTTCGTTGGTGATCAGATGGTCGGAGGGTGTTACGATCATGCTTGCTTCGGGGTCACGAGCCATGATGTGTGCTGCAGCCCACCCGATACATGGCGCGGTGTTGCGCCGGCATGGTTCGAGCAGTAAGTTTGATTCTGAGATTTCGGGGAGTTGTTGCCGCACGAGGTGCTCGTACTGCAGGTTAGTAACGATGATAACGTTTTCCTTGGGGACGAGATTGAGAATTCTGTCGAAAGTCATCTGAAGGAGTGAGCGGCCGGTGCCGAAAAAGTCGATGAACTGTTTAGGTCTGTCGGTACGGCTATATGGCCAGAAACGGCTCCCGATGCCGCCACACATAATGACGCAGTATCTGTGGGTGTTTTGGTTGCTCATCTTTCGAGAAAAAGTTTTAAGAGTTTGCGCTAAGTTATGAATTTTTTTTGTCAAATTCGCAGATTGTAGATGATTTGTGTTGTAATTTTGCATAAATTAAAAAAAGGAAAAACGAAAAAGATATGTCAAGTTATAATGAACAGCAGAAGCCGAAGGTGACGACTCGCAGGCTGATGGAGATGAAGCAGCGCGGTGAGAAAATAGCTTGTCTGACGGCTTATGATTATACGGTAGCACGTCTTGTAGACGAGGCCGGTGTGGATTTAATTCTGGTAGGTGATTCGGCGTCGAACGTTATGGCGGGGAATGCGACCACTCTACCGATAACGCTTGACGAAATGATAACTTACGCCAAAGGTGTAACGAAGGGTGTAACTCGTGCTCTGACGGTGGTGGATCTGCCCTTCGGAACGTATCAGGGCAATTCGAAAGAGGCTCTTGCTTCGGCAATCCGCGTGATGAAGGAGTCGGGTGCAGAAGCCGTAAAGCTTGAGGGAGGAGAAGAAATCCGGGAGTCGATAGAGCGTATTCTGACTGCAGGTATTCCGGTGATGGGTCATTTAGGCCTTACGCCTCAATCGATAAACAAGTTCGGCACTTACAGTGTGAGGGCCAAGGAGGAAGCTGAAGCAAATAAACTGAAGAAGGATGCAAAGCTTTTAGACGATTTGGGTTGTTTTGCGATAGTATTGGAGAAAATTCCGGCGAAACTGGCCAAGGAAATATCGGAATCGGTAAGTGTGCCTGTGATAGGGATAGGAGCCGGAGGAGGTACAGACGGTCAGATATTAGTGTTCCAGGATATGATGGGTATGAACAATGAATTTTCTCCGAAGTTCCTTCGTCGTTACGGGAATCTGGCATCAATAATCACGGAAGGTGTCGGACATTATGTGAAAGACGTGAAGGATCGCGATTTCCCGAACGAAAACGAGCAGTATTGAGGTCGGCAAAGCGAAAAGAAGAGAGAAAGGAGAGAGAATTAAACGGGGATGGAAAGAGGAGTTTATGTTAAAATTCTGAGATTGGGTCTGCCGATACTCGCGGGTCAATTAGGTATGATCTTGGTCGGTTTCGCAGATACGAAGATGCTGGGGATGTATTCGACAGCTGCTTTGGCATCGTCGTCGTTCGTAAACAATCTTTTCAACGTGTGCATATTCGCGTGTATCGGTTTCACTTACGGTATCACTCCTTTGGCGGGTGCTCTTTACGGTCAGCAACGGAAGGGAGCGATAGGTGAGCTTCTTAAAAACGGATTGTTGCTGAACATTCTGTTCACTTTAGGAGTGAGTGGTGTGATGACAGCGATCTATCTGAATTTAGACAAGATGGGTCAGCCCGAGGAGCTTCTTCCTTTAATCCGTCCGTATTATCTGATTTATCTGTCTGGTCTGATCCCGCTGTCGTTGTTTAATGTTTTCGCTCAGTGGTCGTATGCCATCAACCGCACTAAAATGCCGATGTGGATAATCCTGGGGGCAAACGGGCTGAATATCTTCGGCAACTGGTTGTTGATCTACGGTCATTGGGGCTTCCCCGAGTTAGGTCTGAACGGGGCCGGTTATTCGACTTTGATATCCCGGATATTATGTCCGTTGGCGATAATGCTTGTTTTTTTCCTGCGAAAGGAGTATAGGGATTATAGCGACGGATTCAAGAAGGGGCGAATCAGCCGGTTGGAGTTAGCTACCGTATGGAGGACATCTCTTCCCGTGGCGCTACAGATGACTTTCGAGTCGGGTTCATTCACCGGTTCAGCAATCATGGCAGGATGGTTAGGGGCCGTTCCTTTGGCGGCTTATCAGGTGATCATCATTTTAGGTACTTTGGGATTCTGCGTTTATTACAGCATAGCGTCGGCAGTGTCAGTGCTGGTCAGTAACGCAACCGGTCAAGACGACAGGCGAGCGATGCGTGGCACTGCAATGGCGGGATATAAAGTGCTGTTAGTGTTGGCAACGATATCGTCGGGTGTGTTTTATTTCTTCGGTAAGCCAATCATCATGGAGTTCACCCACGATCCTGCAGTTCTCGGTGCATCGTTCGCGTTGATATTGCCCCTGATACTGTATCAATATGGCGATGCGACGCAGATAAATTTTTCGAACGCTTTGAGAGGCACGTCGAGGGTGATGCCGATGATATGGATAGCTTTCGTGAGCTATATCGTCGTAGGTCTTCCGGTGACGTATCTTTTCGGTTTTACTCTTGGCGGAGGTCTTTACGGTATCGTTCTGAGTTTTTCGGTGTCGTTGTTTTTAGCAGCAGGTCTGTTTCTGTGGTTTTTCCTGCGCGCAACTCGTAATGTTGTCAAGCCTGATTTAGAGCGAGCCTTGTGAGTGCGGCTTCGATCTGCATTGCAGCGGATGCGTTCTTTTTGATGAATGCGCTCAGTTCGCTGAGGTCGTCAGTTGTAAGATCGACTTTTCCTCCCGCAATTTTGTTTTTCGCTTCGAATATCTGTTCGTTGGCCACAAAAGTAAAGAAATTTTCCAGCAGTTCGGGCCATAGGGAAATGTCGACGCGGTTTTGTACGGAATCGAGGAATAAGCTTGTACGTGTGGCCGAATTGAGTAGCTGACTAATAACGGGTTGATCTGTAGGCGCATCACGGAGGGTAGAGGGCTTGTCGATGTCGGCCATATCGTCGATCGTGAAGTCGGGATTATAAACGGGGTCTGTCGAATTCCTTTTGTCGAGAGGTGTGGTGGCAAGATAGCAACAGGTTAGGAAGTTGTTGATGTGATGAATGATGACAGGAGTGTTTTTGAGCAATTTGTCACGCTCCTGATTGAAATGGAGAATACGTTGTTTTTCGAGTGCGGATGTAACATCAATTTCCGACTTCATGGATCCGACAGCATTCAGAAAGAGTCCGAGCACAATCAAGCCTGTCATGACCTCGCAGGCCGTGACCGCCTGAGACCAGGCATGAGTGGGTGTATAATCGCCGAATCCGAGCGTAGTTATAGTCACTATGCTGTAATAAAGACAGGAGCCATAATCCATGGGATTTTCGTCGGGGATGCGAAACTGTCCTTCCGGCAACAGCCAGTAGATGAGAGCATAAACAGGAGTGACGGCGACATAGAGTGCTATCCAGACGGTTGGTCGGATGTTTGAGAGGACATGGAAAAAGTGAAGCGATTTGTCGGAGAGCTTATTGATCATTTTATCAGACATGGTAAGTTGAAATTATTTCAGGAGTCAAAACATTCAATTGCCGGGTTGGTTATTGTTGAGGTTGTGGCCGAATATCCAGGTGATGAGTGCTCCAAGCGCCATGACAACAATAGAGACGAGAAGGACTCCGGTAGCTCCCCACCGATGAAGAATGACGGGTATACAGAATGCTCCGATAACGGCTCCGAGTTTCCCGATGGAAGCCGCTACGCCGGCTCCCGTTCCCCGATCGTTGACAGCAAAAACCTGCGAGGGGAGAATGAATGTTATGAGGTGGGGCCCGGCGTTGAGGGCGAGTTCGAAGAGAATGAATCCTCCGATGGCGACAGCAACAGGCCAATGAAGCAGATATGAAGCGAGGAGAACGGCGAGTCCCACGACGCTGAGCCAGAATCCCCAAATCTGCATGTGAGTGTGACGGATTTTTTTCAGGAGTGCAAGTCCGATAGCAAATCCGACCATCATTACAAGGCATAGGATGAATGTGAGTCCGACGGAATGTGTGATACGCACATCGGGTGAGGCGTCGGCACTAAACGAGTCGAGTCCGAAAGCCATGATAAGAACGGGAAGGAAAATACCTATTCCATAGACTCCGAGACCTTCACAAGCCCATGGGACGCCTGTGAGCACGACCCTTCGAAAGCGGGAGACAATAAAGGTCCAGATCGAGGGTGTGGAGTCAGACGGTCGAGTGGTGGGCTCAGGTGAATTAACCGTCATATCGACATTTGGGCCGAGGAGTTTTTTGACGGCTTTCTCAGCCTGTTGTTTTTCTCCATGTTCAATAAGCCATTCGGGGCTCTGCGCGAAGTTAATCCTTGAAACAGCTATAACGACGCAAATCGCCACGATGATGAGCATGAGCGCAGACCAGACGCGTGGACTTGTTCCGTCGGACAGAACAATATAGCACACGACAGCTACGAAAGCACTGCCAGCGGATGCGAGTGCTTTGGCGACCCCGACCATGAATACTTTCCATCTGTCGGGCATGAGTTCGGAGATGTAGTTAGGATCGAGACTGTATTCTCCCCCGACAGCGAATCCCATAATGAATAGAGCCCCCGTCAGGACGGCTACATGCGGGAATATGACTACGCTTAACGCCGCAAGTCCACAAACTACGGGACAGAGCCGGAATAGGAGCAGGTAGCCGAAGCGGTCGCTAAGATTACCGATAACGGCAGATCCGATCATGATGCCGATGAGAGATATGCATCCGAGGATTCCCTGCAGGCCTGATGGCAAACCGGACGGTAGTGTGAGCTGAAGGAGCGGAATGACTATGCCAACCAAAGTGGCCAGACCTTGTCCGAGAAATTGTCCGAGCGAAGCCACGAAAATGATCCTGAAATGTGCGGGTCGCAATTTCATGGTTGCCAAGTCGACGTTTATGCTGGGGCCCTTACCCTGTTGCGGCATGGAATGAGTGTTTGTCAAATGTTACTTATTTCCAGTCTGAAGTTTATATTGCGGCAACCAGAAAAGCCATGTTGCGATGCAGAAGGGCCCTGTAAGCGTAGGTATTCCTAAGGGTGCCATGAACGAATCCATTCCGGCCTGCAGGAACACCGTGGCGATAACTGCGATGACAGTCCAGAGAGCGGTTTTCCAGTTAGGGGTGTAGAATGTACATCCGAGTGCTATTCCGGTCAGTACGGGCGAGAAGCCGAAGAGTCCGCTTGCGATGTCTGACGGATCGGCATGATAGAGTATCGCGACAGCCAGTGAAATAGCAGAAGCAAACATAGCCCAGAAAGCAGCCCATCGGCTACACACAGCAAGGGCTACGATGAAAAATATGCCAGTGATCCATGAATCAACCAAAAACACCTGAGAAATACCTTTGAGCCAATAAACAACAAGTGATCCGAAGGACGTGTCAAGAGTACCGTCGAGAACTATGTGGAGAGTTGGATAGGAAAGAGCATCAGGTGCAAGATCATGCATCATCCTGGAAGCGAGAAGGAAGACCCAGGTAGTGAACACAAACGGGAATGTCAATGAATTTACTTTCCAAGCGGCCATTACGTTGTTGAACGCTTTGCGAACCCACGTCGACATAGCTGCGCAAAAAACGAGTGCAACCCACATATACCATGTATTGGATAAGAATGTGGGGAACGCACAACCCACCAAAGTGCCGTTAAAACCATAAAGTCCGGCGCTTCCATCGGGTGCATCAGGATCCATGAGATAGCCTGCAATGGTAGAAACGACGGCTCCTACGACGGCTCCCCACGCGACCTGAGGAAGATGGCATTCGTATGATCCCCAGAATATTCCGGCGAGAAAAATCAGACCGGTCCAATAGCTTTGCTGGAACATGACCTGTCCAACACCGGTTGCAGAAGCTTTGCCAATATTAAATACTGATTTAATAGTCATGATACTGTTGTTAAGTTATTACAATTTATCTCCAAGGGAATTCATCGGGAAGCGGCTTGCCTTTTACCGCCATCCGCACTTTCGAACAGAATTCCCGAACCGTTTTTTTTACGGGGCCGGTTTCCATCCCGAGCACTTTGAACAGCAGCCCGGCACCATTAGGAAGATGAGAAATTCCGGCTGCAATTTTATGCTTCCGATCAATAAATGCTGTTGTCGCTTGATAAATTTCCGCTGCTTTATCAGGGGGAGTCATCACCACAACGTTTGCAAAGATATCGTAGCCATGCATCACTCCAACGTCTCTTATGGGCGATCGGCGAGGGTCAATAATAAATTTCTCCCTGAATAACTGTTCTCCATCAGGCCGTTCGCCATGGGTGCATACGGAAAGTATGTCGAATTGGAACAATTCTCCGTCCTTGTAGTATTTTCTTCCTCCCATGTAGATTTCGGAATAGAAAACAGTTGCAGTGGGATGCACGCACATTCTCGTGTCGGAAATGAATCGGGTGTGAGCACAGGGAATGACAGGTTCGGGTAGGAATTCGAGATAAGCACCTTCTTCAAGAACGATATTCTGGCGGAGTCCGGAATAATTGTCGTACATCGTGGAGAGTTTGGTCGCAGCCCCCGTTGAAACGAATGCAATGGCATTTTTTTTCACCGTGATATTCTGACGGAAACGGTCTCCGTCGATATTCGGCCCTCCTGAAGAAAGTATATAGACACATGGCATTTCGGGCATCGACTGGTCGAAATAGAGTTCCTGCTGTACAATGAGGGGTGCTCGTCGGTCGAGCTCCCTCAAGATGGACTTACCTTCGCGGTCGAGTTCGAACCCAAGGTTGAGATAGCCATGTTTGCCCGGTGCTCCGACGTGCATAGCTCGTGGTCGCGTAAGATAAGGCTTCATCTCCTTCGCGGAGTCGAAACTTTCGATAGCGATATCGGTGGTCAGTTCGGGAAATTTGGGTATCGGCATTTAATTTACTTTTTATCGAAGAGAGCCATTTTGAAAATCAGATCGACGAGTTCATCGATACCTTCGCCAGTCATGGCGTTAGTGAAAACGAAGGGTTTTCCGGGTCGCATCAATCGACTGTCGTGATCCATGACCTCGAGTGAAGCATGAACGTAAGGAGCGAGATCGGTTTTGTTGATGACAAGAATGTCGCTTTGTGAGATGCCGGGGCCGTCCTTACGCGGAATCTTGTCGCCGGCAGCAACATCGATAACGTAAATGAAGAAGTCGACGAGAGCCGGTGAGAAAGTAAGAGTGAGATTATCTCCTCCTGATTCGATGAGAACAATGTCAGCATCGGGGAATTTGGCTTCCATTTCCTCAACGGCGGCAATATTCATCGAGGGATCTTCCCTGACGGCGGTATGCGGACAAGCTCCCGTCTCAACGCCGAGGATCATGTCTTCAAGCAATATGCCTTTGAGGGTTTTACGGACATGTTTTGCATCTTCCGTAGTCACGATGTCGTTTGTGATGATTAAAACTTTCATCCCGCGTTCAAGCAGGCGGGGTGTGATTGCTTCTATGATGGCTGTCTTTCCGGATCCTACGGGTCCTCCGACTCCTATTCTACAAGTACTCACTGTATAATAAATTAAAAATTAATAAATCAGAAAAAATTGAAGTTTCGGAGATATCAGTTCATAAACATTCTCATATTTCCTTTTTCATGCATCGATGCGAAAATGTCCATTTCAGGGACAAATGAGTTCATATCTTCGAATGTCATCTCACGTGCCTGTTCGTACAATGCGGGCACATCGGCCGAGAGCTTCTGGAGTATGAGCTGAGTGTCGTAATGAGAAACTCTGACACATCTTAAAGCAGCTCCAAGTACCATGTTGATGACTCCGTACTGGTGTGAGGCAAACAGGTCTTCTTCCGTCAGTCCCGCCACAGCGAAGACTACTCCCTGTGCCACGGGGAAGGTTCCCGGTGTTGTTTCTGCCTTAATGTCCTCGAGCCACCGGGCAACGATATCAGAATCAGGAAAAAGCCGGACGGCAAGTTCAGCCATTTTCTTACCCATTCGCTGAAGCATCATTCGGGCTTCGTCGTTCATTTTGAATAGAATGAGCTGACGGTCAATTTCCCTGACAGCATCGATATCTCCGTTTTTCACGGCACGGTAAGCTATAAGAGCGGCAACACCATCGGAAAACGCTCCTTGCAGAGCTACGGAACGCGTGTACTGCTCGAGAGTGGCAGCATCGTGCACGATACCTTCATGTGCGGCAGTTTCGAGTCCATTGGAGAAAGAGAATGCTCCCACCGGGAAAGTGGAATCGGTCATCTGCAGAAGATACATCAGGTTCATCTGGGCGTCGGATTAATGGACGTGGGAATGACTTTCATGACTTGCACCTCCGAAGAGTTTGCGGAGTTCGTGAGGCGCGAGATAAGGGATCACTTCGTTGCCGGGCTGGAAATCGAATCTGATATGATCGATGTTATGGGTTTCCATTACACTGAGCATTACTTTTTTGTCGACCGTGAGTGGGACATAGACTTTTGTCCCTTTCACTACGGCAGGCCAGTGCTGATTCCCAATAGCATGTCCGAGCTCGACGCTGACACGTATGACTTCTTCGGGGGTCAGGTTCTTGAGCCCTTCGAGGTCGATTACGAGCACGTTGCTTAAATCGAGGTGAAGGACGACAGCGTTTTTCTTTTCGGGGTCGAAAAGAATGATGTCTCCGTCGGTAACACGACTGCCGCGTTTGAGTGCTATAGGAAATTCATTTCCATGGTCGCTTTTTACGAGGAAACGGCTTTTCTGTGCCGTCCACTGGTCAAGAAAAATAGTCTCGATATGGGCGTCCTTGAGTTTTTCTTTCCATTCCGGAGAGTGGACGTTTCCAATGATTTCAGTGATTACTTCCATTTAGTATGAAATTTATTGAAGAAGGGGTGGAGCCGGAAGTTCCACCCCTTCACTTAAGGTTTCAATTATTATCTATTACCATCAATGGTGGCAAATGAATTAGCTGAACCAGTAAAGCTGTGAAAGCGGTAGTTCTTTTGCCGGTGGAACTGTTGCGAGAATACCGTCGACATATACGTTGAACGTTTCGGGATCAACTTCGATGTGAGGCATAGCAGTGTTGCGCACCATGTCGTGTTTGGTAAGCTGGCGTACTCCGTGTACGGGGTAGAAGATGTTGTCAGTGCCGATTTTTTCAGCGATACCGTTTTCGTAAGCAGCTTTAGACACGAAGCGAACACATGTACGCGGCATTGCTTTTCCAAATCCACCGTACATCGGACGCATGATCTTTGGTTGCGGTGTGGGCAACGAAGCGTTAGGATCACCCATATTGGCCCAGTTGATAAGACCGCCTTTAATGACTGCTTTCGGTTTCACGCCAAAGAATGCAGGCTCCCAGATAACGAGGTCAGCCATTTTTCCAACGGCAATAGATCCGAGAATGTCGGAAATACCATAGGTGATGGCCGGATTGAGAGTTATCTGTGCGAGATAACGTAGAACACGGAAGTTGTCGTTGCTGTCAGAATCTTCAGGCAGTTTGCCGCGAACTTGCTTCATGTAAGAAGCCATCTGGAATGTACGCATGAATGATTCGCCCACACGTCCCATAGCTTGTGAGTCGGAAGAAACCATGGAGATGATTCCGAGATCGTGGAACACATTTTCAGCAGCCTGAGTCTCGGGACGTACACGGCTTTCAGCAAAAGCTACGTCAGAAGGAATCTTGGGATTGAGGTTATGGCAAACCATAATCATATCGAAGAGTTCAGCCTGCGAGTTGATTCCGAACGGAAGTGTCGGGTTGGTCGATGAAGGAAGAACGTTGGCAAGCGAAGCGACTTTCATTAAGTCGGGAGCGTGTCCACCACCGGCGCCTTCTGTGTGGTAAGTGTGGATTGTACGTCCGTCGATAGCAGCTATTGAATCTTCCACGTAGCCGCTTTCGTTAAGAGTGTCGGTATGTATAGCAACCTGTACGTCGAATTTGTCGGCGGCTTTCATAACGGCACGTATGGCAGCCGGAGTCGTGCCCCAGTCTTCATGGATTTTGTATCCGCAAGTGCCGGAATAAATCTGTTCTTCGAGAGTTTCCTTAACTGAAGAATTACCTTTTGAAAGGAGACCGATGTTGATGGGCAGCCCTTCGCTTGCTTCCAACATTTTGTGTGTATTCCAAACGCCGGAAGTGATAGTTGTTCCGTTAGATCCGTCAGTCGGACCTACGCCACCGCCGATGAGTGTGGTGATACCGTTACTAAGACAGTTGTAAGCCTGTTGTGGAGAAACGAAATGAACGTGTCCGTCGATACCAGCAGCAGTTACGATGAGATGTTCACCGGAAATAGCGTCGGTCGAAGGTCCGGTACAGAGTGTCGGAGTGACATTCTGCATAATGTTCGGGTTGCCGGCTTTACCAATACCAGCAATTTTGCCGTCTTTAACACCGAGGTCGGCTTTGATAACTCCCAAAATGGGGTCGAGTATGGTTACGTTTGTGATAACGAGATCGAGTGAGCCTGAGGCAGAAGTGATAGTATTAGCGGTGCCCATACCGTCGCGTATCGTTTTACCACCACCGTAAACAACTTCGTCGCCGTAAACACGGAGGTCTTTTTCAATTTCGACATATAAGTCAGTGTTACCCAAGCGGATCTTATCACCTACGGTTGGTCCGAAGAGTTCGTTATTTGTTTGTCGTGAGATTGTAGCCATTTGTAAAAAATTGTAGTTGGTTAGACTTAAGATTTACTTTTCCGGCGTTGTGAATTCAGCGTCGGCTTCTTCCTCGCTAATGTTTTTAAAGCCGTATTTGCTCATGCGGCCAAATGCGCGTATCTCACGAGGATAATATGTTGGAGTGTCTTCGAGACCTGCAAATCCTTGAGTGAGGCCGTTGAAACCGATGATGCGCATTTTGCCTGCGAACGTAACGATTTCGACTTCTTTTTCCTCACCGGGTTCGAAACGGATAGCAGTAGTAGCAGGAATATTCAGATGGTAGCCGAATGAAGCTTCGCGATCGAATTCGAGATAGCGGTTTACTTCGAAGAAGTGGAAATGTGAGCCAACCTGGATGGGTCGGTCACCTGTATTCCGGACTTTCAGCGTTTTTGTACGGCGGTTTGCATTATATTCGATGTCTCCGTCAGCAAGTATAACTCCTCCTACGGGGACTGGCGTTGCCGGTGTGAATCCCGGTGTGTTCGGATATTCGATGGCCGGTTTTCCCTGGAAAATACCTTGCGGTGTTTCATAAGTTTCAGGGGCTTGGGGCGTTGTAGTATTGTCAGTTGCCATAATCAAGTATTTTTTAAATGATTTTTACGGAAAAAGGATAGATTCACTTGATAGGTTGATGTATGCTGACAAGGCGTGTACCATCAGTGAAAACGGCTTCAACCTGCAACAGGTTGATCATATCAGCAACGCCTTCCATCACGTCAGCTTTAGTGAGGACATTTGCGGCGTCGTGCATAACTTCTTCGACCGTTTTACCTTCGCGAGCTCCTTCGAGTGCGCAAGAAGTAATATAGGCTACTGATTCGGGGTAATTGAGCTTAAGACCCTTTTTGAGTCGGCGTTCAGCAATCAGCCCCAGTGTTAGAAGGGTGAGCTTGTCCTGCTCTTTCGGAGTTAAATGCATAATACAGTTTGATTTAAGTTATGTTACGGTTTTAGATAAAATTTCTTAATGCACAAATGTACTTAAAAAGACAAAAAATCGGAAAAAAAGAGGAGAAAAAGTTAATTGAGGTGATAGGGCGATTTTCCTTTACTAATCGCGTATGCAGCGGATAGAGAAGGCGTCGGCACGTGATGAAGCTGCCGCCGGGGATACCGTGATCATGTCGCGTCCACTCTGATCCTTGATCTGGAACGCGAGCGGACAAAAGGCACCACCGGACATCGTGGAGTAGGGCGCATTGCTCCAGTAGTTGCCCCAGAGTCCGCTTACACTTCCCATGAGCATGGCGTAGGAGCCGTCGAAACGTGCTGCTGCGGGAAAGTAGAGGGATGTCTGGGGGCTGACGATGAAATTCCATCCATAACGGTAGTCGTTGAGGTCGATTACTCCGTCGGAGTTAATGTCGGCGACGTTGAAGTCGTCGAATGTCCAGGCATATCCTCCTGAAGAGGTGAAATCGCGGAAAACGTTGGGAGGTGGCACTCGCCATCCTGCGGGACTCGGGTCGTAACAAGTCTTTCTTCCTTTGTTGGGGAAGGTTCCGCTTTCGCGGTCGATTTTATCACCTTGGGGGTTTCCCCATAGCGAGTCGTCGGAATTTTCGGGATTGAGCCAGTCGCGGGAGGTGGCGTAATGTGCAAAGTTGGAGAGGCAGACAGTCGGGTTAGCGATGGCGTAAGGTATCGTGTTGCCAAAAGAGTTGTTCCAGTCGGAATTGGTGATATGGACTTCTTTACCATCAATGTCGTAGATTGGTGCACCGACCGTGGATGTCGTGCCGGTGAGCGTTGCAGCAGCCGGGAACGGATCCTTTCTGCCCCATTGATAAAGCATGCCGTAGGAGGCGGGATCGGCCGGGGAATTGTTTAAAGCGCCGAGGTTCATGTTCATCAGTTCGTAGCCAGTGGCGGTGGGAATTGACGTGATTTCTTCTTCGGGCATCCAGATGTGCCAGCTCCAGAGGATTCGTCCGTTATCGTCGCAAGCAGCGATGAGTGCGTTACCGCCGGGTTCGTCGACTTGAAACAGAATAACGGGAAGTCCTTCGGTCTGAACGAGTTCGACGGATGAAACCAGGTCTTTTCGTGTTTGCCAGAGCAGACGTGCGGAGACGGGTGAAATTTGTGGCGGAACGGGCAATCCCTCACCGAGATTGAATTGGTTGTCGGCCGTGAACCGGTAGAGTCCCGGCTGGGTTACGATGTAGCAATTAGCCATTTCTTCGGCACTGAGGTCGATGGCTTCTTCAACGGGATCGATTATCGGGTCGGGTTCGGGTTGACTGTCGTTAGTACAAGCCACAAAAGTAAATGCAGCTGTCAAAGCTAATAAACAACGTGGGTATGTCATGAGAATATCAAACTTTTTGTTGAGACAAAATTATCAAAAGGGTGAATAAGGTGTGCTGTGTTAACATAGTTTAAGTCGGGACTGCTTTAACTTTGCCCGATGCGATATTATCTTTGCAAGTGAAAACACAAGTAGAGATGAAAAGGGAAATCTTATCGAAAATAGTGGCGTTACTGGCTGTCATAATAACAGTATGTTTGCCGGTGTCGGCGGAAGTGACGGTAGGTGCTGCGCGGGTGGAAAAATATGTTCCTTTGCTTAAAGGGAAACGTGTGGCTCTGCTGAGCAATCACACCGGGATGGTAGGCGATCGTCATACTTTAGATATCATGTTGGAGAAGGGGATAAACGTGACAACGATTTTTTCTCCGGAGCATGGATTCCGCGGCACGGCGGACGCCGGCGAGCATGTGAGCAGCGGTAGAGACAGCAAGACGGGTATAAAGATCGCCTCGCTTTACGACGGCAAGAGCCGTATGCCTTCAACTGCGACAATGGATGAGTTCGACGTGATAGTGTGCGATCTTCAGGATGTTGGTCTACGATTCTATACGTACTACTGCACGATGACAGATCTGATGAAGGCAGCCGGCAGATATGGTAAAGAATTCATGGTTTTAGACAGACCGAATCCGAACGGCATGACAGTGGACGGGCCGATATTGGATATGGCTTTCGAGTCGGGCGTAGGGCGTCTTCCTATCCCCACGGTATACGGTATGACGATGGGAGAACTCGCTATGATGGCAAAAGGGGAACAATGGTTGAAAGGGGCTGAAAATCTTAAGCTTACAGTGATACCATGTGAGGGATATACGCATCAAACGCGCTATCGACTGCCGATAGCACCATCGCCTAACCTACCGAATATGAAGTCGATTTATCTGTATCCATCGACATGTTTCTTCGAGGGCACGGTGATGAGCTTAGGCAGAGGGACAGACCGGCCGTTTACGATGTATGGTCATCCTCAGTTGAAAGGAGGGACTTTCAGTTTCACTCCCCGGAGCAAAGCCGGGGCAAAAAATCCGCCTCATCAGGACAAAAAATGCTACGGCAGGGATCTGAGCGGGTTGGACGACGAGTCGATCATCGCGCAGGGTCTGAATTTGGAATATGTGATAGAAGCTTACCGGAGTATGAACATGGGGGAACGTTTTTTCAACAAGATGTTTAATCTTCTGGCAGGGACTGACAAAGTGAAGAGGATGATCATGGCGGGTAAGAGCGCGGATGAAATAAAAGCGAGCTGGAAGGCAGATGTAGAGTCCTTTAAGGTTAAAAGGCGCAAATATTTACTTTACGAAGAATAAAGAGAGGGAAGGTAATGAGTCCGATAACAGTGATATTAGCAGTAGCGGGATATTTCGCCTTGTTGGCGTTGATTTCTTTTATGGCTTCGAGAGGGAGCGATAATGCTACTTTTTTCTCAGGCGGAAAGAAAATGCCGTGGCTTTTAGTGGCGATAGCGACTGTAGGCGCACCCATATCCGGAGTTACTTTCATCTCCGTTCCGGGAATGGTTGCGGCGAAGAGTCACGGATATCTTCAGATGGCTTTGGGATTTATTGCCGGTTATATAGTGATAGCCTATGTTTTGGTACCGTTGTTTTACAAAAAAGGTCTGACTTCGATTTACGGTTATTTGGGTGACAGATTCGGGAAAAAGAGTTATAAATCGGGAGCGTGGATATTTTTTGTGTCGAAGATGTTGGGCGCTGCCGTCAGATTCTTCGTTGTATGTTCGGTTCTTCAGATTTTAGTGTTCGGTCCGTTAGGAATCCCGTTCGAATTGAACGTTATAGCGACAATAGCTCTGATATGGCTTTATACGTCGTGGGGCGGTGTAAAGTCAGTGATATGGACAGACGTTCTGAAGAGCGTGTGTCTGGTGGGGTCAGTGATAATGTGCATTGTTCTTATCTCTTCCGATCTGGGGATGGATTTGAGTTCGACCATATCGGCGGTAAAAGATCATGAGAGTTCGCAGATATTTTTCTTTGAAGACGCTATGTCGAGTCAATATTTCTGGAAACAGTTTATCGCGGGTGTTTTCATGGTGATAGCGATGACGGGTTTAGACCAGGATATGATGCAACGCAATCTGGCGTGCAAGGATTCGAGCGGTTCGAAGAAAAACATGATTCTGAGCAGTGTGATACAATTTTTTGTGATCGGTCTGTTTTTAGTTCTCGGGACTTTGTTACTATTGTTCATGGATCATCACGGTATGTCTATGCCAGAAAAGAGCGACGATATTTTCGGAATGGTAGCTTCGCATCCGTCAATGCCGGTGATATTAGGCATTGTTTTTGTGGTAGGTCTGATTTCGGCGGCTTATTCGGCGGCCGGCTCGGCTCTGACCTCCCTGACGACATCTTTTTCTATAGATATCCTAGGAATAGACGACAAGAGCGAGGATAGCAAGTCGCAGAAGATCCGCAAAAGCGTTCATATAATGATGACCGTGATAATGGGATTGGTTATCATCGCGTTCTATCATCTGAGCAGCGACGACGCGATAAGCGCAGTTTATACTTTGGCATCGTATACTTACGGTCCGATTCTGGGACTTTTCGCTTACGGCCTTCTGAGCCGGAGCGAAGTGCGCGACAGTCTTGTGCCGGCGGTATGTATCGGTGCTCCGCTGTTGGCATGGTTTATCCAGTGGTGGATCAAATGGACATTCGGTTATGAAACGGGGTTCGAGTTGTTGCTGCTAAACGCGGGATTAACAATGATCGGCCTGAAAGTCACCTCAATATTAACTAAAAAAGGAATCAACCCGACAAAATCAAACGACTATGTCAAGGAATCTGTTTAGCCGTTATATCTGGCTTATCGATACTATACGGCGTCACAAAAGGATCACCCGTGAGGAACTGAACGATTTGTGGAGCCGTTCGCCTTTTTCACAGGGCGAGGCTTTGCCTCGGCGAACGTTTTATAACTATCGTAATGCAATCGAAGAGCTTTTTAAAATCAATATAGAATGTAATACGGCAACTTACGAGTATTATATCGACGACGGGGGCGATTCGCATAAGGAGAGCGTTACTGAATGGTTGCTTAACGCTGCTACGATGAGCAATGCCCTTACTGACGCACGAGAAGTGTCGGACAAGATATTTCTTGAAGATGTTCCGTCGTCGCGCCATCATCTTACGACAGTTCTGACGGCGACCAAGGAGTGCAAGCGTCTGATATTTACCTACAGTAATTACATGAGGAGCATTCCGAGCAGGGACGTAAAAGTGGAGCCTTACTTCCTGAAGCTTTTCAAACAACGATGGTATATGACGGGTCGGAATGTGAAAGAGAATACGATAAAGACTTATGCTCTGGACAGGATGTCGGATGTGAGCCTGGTGAACGAAGTGTTTGTAATTCCCGAAGATTTTGACGCGGAAGCTTATTTCCGAGATTGTTACGGTATAGTTTTTTCTCACGGTGAAGTAAAAACAGTAGTAATAAAAGTAGATGCACGTCAGGCAAAATATTTCCGTGCGTTGCCTCTGCATCACACTCAATCAGAAATGATAACGGATGCGTATTCAATATTTACATATCGGTTGAAACTAACACCGGATTTTGTGGAGGAATTGTTATCGCATGGTTCGAAGGTTACTGTTTTAGATCCTCCGGAGCTACGTGCTATGATGATTTCGGATTTGGAGAAATCGTTGGAAAACTACGAGATAACAAAATAAAACCACAGAACTGAATCAATTACAGACATGATGAGAAATTATGATTTAGGATTTATCTCAAACGAAGATATTTTTAACCATGTGAGGCAAACAGTTGAGGCTTATCGAAAAGAAATCAATCTAATGCAATTCAATGCGAGCATAATAGATCCCATAAAACTAACATTTGATTCAAAAGTATATGGTCAATCCATAGAAAAGACTATAGAAAACGAATGTTTGAGACAAATAGACAAAAGCAACACAAATGAAATAGGTTATTTTCATCAGAATATCTTCAAATATGCTGAAACGGATGGCGAGTTCCCCAAGAAGGTTTTGATGTTGAGAACCAAAGTCTTCATATTTACGCTGAAATAAAGAATAAACATAATACAATGAATTCGGCTTCTGCTAAAAACACTTATATTACAATGCAAAGCAAACTTTTAGAAGATGATGAGGCTACATGTTATTTAGTGGAGGCAATTTCAACAAGATCGAAAGACGAAAACTGGTTGATATCTCTTGACAAAATAAAAAAATCGCATAAGAAAATCCGAAGGATTTCTATTGACAGATTTTATGAAATTGTATTTAATGACTCACGCGCTTTCTTCAAGTTATGCAAAGCGTTGCCTACAATCATTGATGATGTTTTGAAAGAGAATAAAAATTTAAAGGTAAAAAATACAGTTTTCGAGGAACTTCTCAAAACGAATTCCGATATACTCTCAAGTCTGTATCTTCTTGCTTTCTCAACTTATGAAGGTTTTACTGAATTTGAAAACAAAAAATGGACGGAATAATAATATCTTCAGGTTCTCTTGCGGATCTCTTAGGAGTATCACGCGCCACAATTGAGAAACGAGCTGAAACCGGAGTCTATAAGCCCATTTCTAAAAATAAAGAAATATGTTTCTTAATGGAAGATCTCTTTTTCGTACCTCAGATAAATGAGATGCTTATGACAAAATGGGATGAGGAAAAGTTGACACAACCTATAAGACCGTTCACTTCCGTAGAACTGTTCGCCGGTGCAGGCGGCCTTGCTATTGGTCTTGAACAATCTGGTTTCAAACACGTTCTGTTAAACGAAATAGACAAAGATGCTTGTGAAACGTTGCGTACTAACCGTCCTGATTGGAATGTCATTCAAGGCGATATTCACGAAATAGATTTCAGAAACTATAGGGGGATGGTTGATTTGGTTTCAGGCGGTTTCCCATGTCAGGCTTTCTCTTATGCAGGCAAAAGATTAGGATTTGAGGAAACTCGAGGTACTTTATTTTTTGAATTAGCGAGAGCTGTGAACGAAATACGCCCCGCTGTCTTTATGTGTGAGAATGTCAAGGGATTACAAGAGCATGATGGAGGCAAAACACTTGCAACTATCAAAAATGTGATAGAGGATATCGGTTATGTTCTGATAGAACCGAGAATTTTAAAAGCAATCCAATTCGAAGTACCTCAAAAGAGGGAAAGGTTAATCCTTATTGCCATCAGAAAAGATCTTGCGGATGACATAGACTTCAAATGGCCGTCACCCGCAAGAAGAGTGATGACTTTACGAGACGCTTTCTTTAAAGGCGATCTTTATGATAAGGATGTTCCTGTATCTGAAGGTCAAACTTATCCAGAGAGTAAAAAACGTGTTCTTGAGTTAGTACCTGAGGGAGGTGACTGGAGGGATCTGCCTGACAATATAGCAAAAAACTATATGAAAGGAAGTTATAATTTGGGTGGAGGGAAGACTGGGATGGCGAGACGCCTATCATTTAGCGAACCGAGTCTAACATTGACTTGCTCTCCTGCCCAAAAACAGACAGAACGTTGTCATCCAATCGAAACAAGACCTTTGACAGTAAGAGAATATGCACGAATTCAGACATTCCCTGATGACTGGAAATTCTGTGGTTCAATGTCTTCCAAATACAAACAAATCGGGAATGCTGTGCCCGTTAATCTTTCATCGGCAATCGGTCGCGCCTTAGTCAGACTTTTAAATCATTTAGAGGTTAAGAAACATAATACGGGAAAAAACGAAAAGGTCTTGGGATATGTGGCTGTAAGAAAATGGCATGGAATGTTTGAGGGAATGGTGTGTGAAGACGACAATACTTTAAAAGATTATGAGGATAGATATACTGACGGTGGTTCCCGAGATGCTTGAGTCGCCACTGAACTGTTCGATACTCAAGCGAGCTCAAGATAAGGGATTAGTTGAGATTCATGTGCATAATCTGAGAGATTATACGACGAACAAACATAGGAAAGTGGATGATTATCCTTTCGGCGGAGAGGCCGGAATGGTGATGCAAATAGAGCCGGTAGACAGGGCTATAAGCAGTCTGAAATCGGAGCGTGATTATGATGAAATAATTTTTACGTCGCCCGACGGTGAAACTCTGACTCAACCTATAGCCAACAGTCTGTCAATGCTGGAGAATATAATGATTCTGTGTGGCCACTATAAGGGTGTGGATTATAGAATCAGGGAGCATCTGGTGACGCGTGAGATATCGATAGGCGATTATGTCCTGACGGGTGGAGAATTGCCGGCCGCGGTAATAGCCGACGCTGTAGTGAGACTGATACCGGGAGCTATCGGCGACGAACAGAGCGCTCTGAGCGATTCGTTTCAGGATAATCTTTTAGCTCCACCGGTTTACAGCCGTCCTGCTGAATATAAAGGGTGGAAGGTGCCCGAGATTCTTTTGTCGGGGCATCAGGCGCGAATCGACAACTGGCGACATGAGCAGGCCATGGAAAGAACACGCCGTTTGCGTCCCGATTTGCTGTAAAATCCGTAATAAGCCAAGCAGAAAGGGGAGGGGGTATGGTTAAATAGTGTTAATGCGCCAAGTCATAACTTAACCGGGCAAATGTATATTTATGCGGCGTATTATGGATTTTTACGATTTCAATCCTTCGACGGGATTTAAGGTTACAATCCGTAAGCAAAAAAAGGCTTATGGAAGTAAACTTTAAGATTGTAAGCGTTGTCGCACATCAATAAAATAAAACAATGTTTAATAACATGGTTTTCAAAGATGTGCAGGGTGTGAAAATTTATCATATCTTTGCATCGAAACAAACATTAAGACGCTTTTTCATACAACAATTAGACATTCAGATAAAATCCACTGACGTTAAGTACTATGTGTAAATGAAATTGGGTTGCCCGTGAGGTCAGCCCATTTTTCTTTGTGGTTTTTTGTACCGCTCCGCGGATTTATAGTTAACTTTGTGTCTGCTTATGGATAGAAACAGATGTCTTCTGATCATCAATCCTATTTCGGGGACTTTTGACAAGCGCGGGCTGGAAGAGCTCGTGAGGAGGAGTCTGCCATCTATGGAAGTAGAATTATTTAAGACTCTCGGTCACGGAGACGCTACTGTTGCAGCTTCTACAGCCGCGAAAGCTCGTTATGATACTGTTATAGTGGCCGGTGGCGACGGCACAGTAAACGAGGCAGCCGCAGCTCTAAGGGGAACCGATACGAAGATGGGTATCATTCCCTGCGGGTCGGGGAACGGTCTTGCAAGACACTTGGGCATTCCTATCGACATCAAGGCTTCAATCGATATAATAATAAAAAATAACGTGACCCAGTGCGATTACGGGTTAGTGAACGAATTGCCTTTTTTCTGTACATTCGGATTGGGTTTCGACGCAGAAGTGAGCCATCTGTTCGCAGAGCAAAAAAAGCGCGGTTTCATAACTTATGTGAAGAGCGTTGTGCAACGGCTGAAAGATTATCATAGCGATGAATATACAATCTGGGCTGACGGAAAGAAGATTACGGAGAAAGCTTTTATCGTGGCTGTTTGTAACGCATCCCAGTACGGTAACAATGCGTATATAGCTCCAAACGCTTCGCTCACTGACGGTTTGCTGGATATTACGGTGGTCCATCAGGGGAATCCTTTTACTACAGCGTTGATGGGTATAGAGCTCATGACAGGACGATTGGATAAAAACACCCTCATCCATACGTTGAGGGTTCCGTCGGCGGTTATAAGCCGCAAGCAGGCGGGTGTGGCCCATGTAGACGGTGAGCCGGTGACTATGGGTGAGCGAATGGAAATCAGTTGCCAGCCCGGTAAGATAAATATCTATACAAATCCGGATTATGCGGGGTTCAAACCGATAATAACTCCGGTTAAATCTTTTTTCGACGATCTGAACCATGCGTTGAAAAGACTCACGGATAAATCATTGAACAATATTGAAAAAGAAAAATAAAAGAACTAAGTATGTCATTGAAATGCGGAATAGTGGGACTGCCCAACGTTGGTAAGTCAACCCTTTTTAATTGTCTGTCGAACGCCAAGGCTCAAAGTGCAAATTTTCCGTTCTGTACAATAGAACCGAATGTGGGTGTGATAACTGTCCCAGACGAGAGGCTTACGAAGCTTGTGGAGATGTGCAATCCCAAAAGTATCGTGCCGGCGACGGTGGAAATAGTTGATATCGCAGGCCTTGTGAAAGGTGCGAGCAAAGGTGAGGGACTGGGCAATAAATTTCTGGCAAATATCAGGGAGACCGATGCGATAATCCATGTGTTGCGTTGTTTCGACGATGACAATATTACGCATGTAGACGGGACAGTGGATCCTCTCCGCGACAAAGAGGTGATAGACTATGAGCTTATGGTGAAGGATCTCGAGACCGTGGAGAGCCGAATGGCGAGAACGCAGAAGCAGGCTCAGACAGGTGGTGACAAAACGGCAAAAATGCAATATGACGTTTTGTCGGCTTATCATGATGCTTTGTCGAAAGGAAAGCCGGCTCGCTCGGTGAAGTTCGATACTCCTGACGAACAGAAGTTTGCCCGTGAACTCTTCCTACTGACCAATAAGCCGGTGCTCTATGTGTGCAATGTGGACGATGCTTCGGCCGCCAATGGCAACGCCTACGTAGATAAGGTGAGAAAGGCAATTGAGTCAGAAGAAGCACAGTTGCTAATCGTCGCGGCCCAGACCGAGGCTGAAATAGCCGAATTAGATACGTATGAGGAGCGTCAAGAGTTTCTCGAATCGATAGGTTTAGAGGAGTCGGGGGTTTCACGTCTGATCCGCGCAGCCTATTCTCTTCTTGATCTCCAGACTTATTTCACCGCCGGTCCGGACGAAGTTAGAGCCTGGACTTTCCTTCGCGGGAGCAAAGCGCCAAAGTGTGCGGGAATCATACATACGGATTTCGAAAAGGGCTTTATCCGCGCAGAGGTAATCAAATATGCCGACTATGTAGGATTAGGTTCGGAAGCAGCCGTAAAAGCCGCGGGCAAGATGGGAGTAGAAGGGAAAGAGTACGTGGTTCAGGATGGCGACATAATGCATTTCCTGTTCAATGTCTAAGCCTCTTAATTATTAAATATAAAGAATAAAATTATGACAGAGTGGGATAAGATGCAGAGGCATCAGATCTATGACGATTTCGATCCGGATTTGTTTGACCTGAGAGTCAAGGCGAAAAAACTTTTCCGAGAGTTTAACAGCACGAGTGACGAAGAGGTAGAGAAACGCAGGGAAATCATGGGTAAGCTTTTCAAAAAGGTGGGCGAACGTGTATGGATGGAGCCAGTATTTACCTGTGAATTCGGCAAAAATATAACGATAGGTAACGATGTGTATATCAATTTCGGCTGTACACTGTTGGATTGCGGCCAGATAAGTATAGGGAACAATACTTTGATAGGCCCGAATGTTAGTGCCTACTCGGCAAATCACTCTCTCGATTCTGAAGAAAGAATATCGGGAGCATTAATTCCAGAACCTATAACGATAGGGAATCGCGTGTGGATAGGAGGTGGAAGCATCATCCTGAGCGGTGTTACGATTGGCGACGATACTGTGATAGGTGCAGGTAGCGTTGTGACTCACGATATCCCGTCGGGGGTAGTGGCTGCGGGAAATCCATGTAAAGTCATCCGAAAGATAACCGAAAAGGACAAAGTCGGTTTCCGGAAAAATTAAGCTCGTCAGGATAAACAAAAGCGGGGCTGATTTTACAGCCCCGCTTTTTATTTTGTGTAGCAAATACTATTTATTTCAAAGGTATGGTAACAGACTGGTAGTCGGATGCAACCGTGCCGTAAGGTACGTTAACGTTGATAGAGGTGTTTTCGTTTTTGAAATTAACGGTAAGAGTGCTTGACTTACCGTTCATCAAGCTTGAAATATCGACACAGTTAAGGTATGTATTTGCGAGGGTCGCTCCCGAATATGCAGCAGGATTTGTATAGCTCAGATAAGCCACGACATTCTCCTGTCCGATAGTCTGTGGGTCAACGTAAAAAGTCATTGTCATCTGGTCTGATACAGTTCCGAGAGGCAACAGTGACGACATATTCAGATAGGAACCGCTGCGGTATATAGTCGCGATAAACTGATTAGGTTCGGCATTCCAATTTTCAGGAGGAAGCTGCGAGGAAGTCTGTGGTGTAAGAGTCTTGACAACGAAAAGACTGCTGATCTGATCCCGAGTGACCATCAAACCATCGGTTAATGTTTTGACAGAGATGTCGGTGGTAAATTCGATGAAGATCCTTGTGCCAACAGGAGTAGGCGCACCTGACTGCAGAGCGCTGAGGTCGTAACCTATCAGAAGTTCTATGGGTTGGCTATCCATAGCAGCCTGCCATGTGACGCGACTGTAACCATTTGATTGTGTGCCTTGATATGTCACGATATTTGACCATATCAGAGTGTCCTCAGCTTCGTTACATGATGTAAACGACAGCAAAAATGCTGTGATCGCGAGGAAAGATAGACTTAGTTTCGATTTCATTTTCATAGATAATAGTTTATTTAGTTAATTATTCGATTTCTTGCGCCGAACGGCGGCGTTTAAAGTAGAGTTTGATTCGCTTCACTCCTTCAGCACCCAATATGACAAGGCCGCCATACTGAAATGTCTTGGCAAGCCCGAAAAGCACCACCCACAAGACTCCTTTAGCAGAAGTGGAAATAGGGAGCGCCATCTGGGCAAACGATAAAATATAGAAAGGAACGCAGAGAGACAGGACTATCACACCGGTACGAAATGATAGGCGCCCGAGACGCTTCTTGAGCCCACTGAAAGTTTCCTGTAGCGTTTTCATAGCAATTTTATGATCCTATCTCTGATTTTTTCCGGAGGTGTCACGGGCGCGAATCTCGCTACGACATTGCCATTACGATCGACGAGAAATTTGGTGAAGTTCCATTTAATGGCTCCTCCGAACCATCCGCCTTTCTGTTTTTTCAGCCAAACGAAAAGCGGCGATGCATTCTTACCGTTCACCTCCACTTTATGAAAAAGGGGGAAAGTGGTGTGATATTTCAGCGTGCAGAAGTCTTGTATTTCTTTTTCCGTTCCGGGTGCCTGATGTCCGAACTGGTTGCATGGGAAATCAAGAACTTCAAAGCCTTTATCCCGGAATTTACTATAGAGTGCTTCCAATCCTTCGTACTGAGGCGTGAATCCGCATCCGGTGGCAGTGTTTACGATGAGGAGGACTTTACCTTTGAACGTTGACATATCCACGTTTTCGCCCTCGGCATTCTTTACCGAAAAATCATAAATGGTCATAGCGTTAACTTTTGAGCAGATTAACTTTTGGAGTCAATGGACCATTCTACCCCATCCTTGGTGTCTTTTACCTTGAAGCCTATTTCAGCCATTTTGTCGCGGATGAGGTCGCTGGTAGCCCAGTCCTTTTTAGCTTTTGCTTCCGCACGGATGGAAAGGAGAAGATCGACAGCGTTTTTGTACGGTGTCAGCGAATCCTCATCGCCACCCTCCTCGGGCTTAATGCCAAGAATGTCGATGAGGAAAGTGTCGAATAGAGATTTAAGTTCCTCTATGTCAGAGGCAGTGGCTTTGTCATGGCCGTCGTTGATACGGTTGACTATTCCGCACGCTTCGAAAAGATGAGCGATGAGTACGGGCGTGTTGAGGTCGTCGTCCAAAGCTTCATAACATTTTCTTTCCAACTCCTTGATGTCGACAGTCGATTGATCGGACGGTTTCAATGTTTGCAGCCGTTTATATCCTTCGATCAACCGTTGCAAAGCTTTTTCAGAGGCCTGAAGGGCTTCGTTGGAGAAATCGACAGTCCCACGGTAATGGGCCTGAAGAATGAAGAAGCGGATAGTCATGGGCGAGTAGGCCTGCTCGAGCAAGGGATGGCTACCTGTGAAAAATTCATCCAATGTGATGAAATTGCCCAGTGATTTGCCCATTTTCTGCCCGTTGATGGTAATCATGTTGTTGTGCATCCAATATCGCACGGCATCATGGCCATGGCGTGCTACGGATTGTGCTATCTCACATTCATGGTGAGGGAATTTGAGATCCATTCCGCCGCCGTGGATGTCGAACGTCTCTCCGAGGTATTTTTCTCCCATGACGGAGCATTCGAGGTGCCATCCCGGAAAACCATCGCTCCAAGGAGAAGGCCATCGCATGATATGTTCGGGGGATGCTTTTTTCCACAGTGCGAAATCGGCAGGAGAGTGTTTTTCGTTTTGTCCATCAAGGTCGCGCGTGGCCGATAAAAGTTCGTCGACATTTCTGCCGGAAAGTTTGCCGTAGTTGTAGTCCCGATTGTATTTGGGAACGTCGAAATATACCGATCCCTGGCTTTCGTAAGCGTATCCGCTGTCCAGCAATTTTTTGATATATTCAATCTGCTCGATAATATGACCGGACGCATGCGGCTCTATGGAAGGAGGGAGGACATTGAGTCTTTCCATCGCCTTGCGATAGCGATTGAGATAGAGCTGAACCACTTCCATCGGTTCAAGTTGTTCCAATCTGGCTTTCTTCGCAATCTTGTCTTCTCCTTCGTCGGCATCATGTTCGAGATGTCCGACATCGGTTATGTTTCTCACATATCTGACTTTATAACCGAGATGGTTAAGATAGCGGTAAAGCACGTCGAATGTGATTGCCGGTCTGGCATGTCCGAGATGCCCGTCACCATACACCGTGGGGCCACAGACATACATACCGACATGCCCGGGGTGGGAAGGAACGAATGTCTCCTTGTTTCTTGAAAGCGAATTATAGATTGTCAGATTATTATCGAGCATCGCGATTCAGTTTAAGCCATTCCTCCCGAAATGAACGGGTTGGGTATTTCACCGGGATTTCCGTTCATTCCATTTACGTTTTTAGGAAATTTCTGTTTGATTTCGCCGAATGTGGCTTCATATTTCCTTATGTTGTCACTCAGTGCAGCAAGAAGATTCTTGGCATGTTCGGGTGTCATGATTATTCTGGATTGAACACGAGCCTGTGGTATTCCGGGAGCCATAGCAATGAAATCGAGAAAGAATTCTGTAGGGCTATGGTTAATCAGAGCGAGGTTAGAGAAGTGACCCCCGGCCACTTCCGGACTAACCTCAATCTTCAGTTCGTTTTTCTTGTCGTTCATATAGTAGTTGATTCTTAATTCCAGTAATCCGGCATAGGGATGACAATCACCTTTCCGGACTGTGAGGCCTGACCGTAGTCGGGTCCGTAATCCTGATTGGGAGCTGTGTTGCTATTGTTGATGTTTACCGTCAGAGTCTTAGCCCCCGCGCTCATGATTGAGTTAATGTCAACGCAGTTGAGATAGGTTACGGAATTAGACGCTCCCGGTTCGGCAGCAGTGTTGGTATAGCTAAGATAAGCTACGATGTTACTTGTGCCGATGGTAGTATAGTCGATTAAGAATTCCCATTTCATACTTTCGTTTTTGGTTGCACCGGGAATTAATGACTGGAGGTTGAGATAATGTCCCGATCGGAACATGAACTGGAGGTAGAGCTCGTCTCCCTCCCATTCAGAGGGTGTGCCGCTAACTGTTTGGGGTGATATTGTTTCAACCCGTACGAGGCTAATAGGTTCGACAACTGTACCGTTGGTAATGGTAGCGTCAACGTTTGCGATAAAGCTTAGAAACAATCTACTGCCCGGTAAAATGTCGGCGGGTAAATTGGTATTAAGCAACAGCATAATGGATTCGGAATCATTCATGCCCTGCCAACTAACGGCCGGTTGACCATTAGAGAGACCTTGGTAGGTAACGACATTAGACCATTGAACCTGATCGGGTCCGTTGTCACATGATGTAACAGTGAAAAGTAACATTAACGCGGCAAATGCCGAGAACAATTTATTCATTTTCATGTCAGAAAAGTGTTAGTTAATCTTGGATTCAATTTTGCGCCGTGAAATTACAGAGAAAATTCGACAGTACTATTATTTTTATGCTGTTTTAGCATATTTTATGCAAATTCGGCATCGCGGGTGGCAATATCTGTAACGAGTCCGTCGGCTATTTCTATTTTTCTGTCGGCCATTCCGGCGAGCCCTTCGTCATGTGTCACTATCACGAATGTCTGATTCAGATCCTTCCGCAAGTCGAAAAAAAGATTGTGTAACTCTTCTTTGTTTTTTGAGTCAAGACTTCCGGATGGCTCGTCGGCCAATACGACTGACGGTGAGTTGATAAGCGCACGCGCTACTGCGACCCTCTGCCTTTCCCCTCCCGATAGTTCCGAGGGTCGGTGGTCGGTTCTATTATTCAGGCCGAGATAATCGGCCAATTCACGCGCCTTGCGGAAGGCCTCTTTTCGGCTTTTACCTCCTATTAGAGCCGGCAATGCGACATTTTCAAGTAAAGTGAATTCGGGGAGTAGCTGATGGAATTGGAATACAAATCCGATGTTGCCATTCCGGAATTTCGCTAATTTATTGGATTTTAGGGCTAAAGGGTCATAACCATCATATAAGATACTTCCGGAATCAGGTCGCGATAATGTTCCGATGATCTGAAGTAATGTTGTTTTTCCGGCCCCGCTCGGGCCTACTATCGAAACTACTTCACCATCGTTGATCGACAGAGTGATACCTTTTAGGACTTCCAGTCCGTCAAAACTTTTTCTTATATCGGTTAATTCTATCATTGCTCCGCAAAGATACGTCTTTCCTGGTGATTTGAATAAAATATAACCGTATAAATTTTGCAAAATGAAAAAATACATCTAACTTTGCACCGCAAAACCAGCAAATGACTCCGTAGCTCAGTTGGTAGAGCAAATGACTCTTAATCATTGGGTCGAGAGTTCGAGCCTCTCCGGGGTCACAGGATTAAAGAAGCAGTTACTTAAAAAGGTAGCTGCTTTTTATTATTATAATTAACAGGTGTTTTTTGGGGAATTTTTGAGGATCAGTGCCGGATTATATGGTAGAGCAAATGACTCTTAATCATTGGGTCGAGAGTTCGAGCCTCTCCGGGGTCACAGGATTAATGAAGCAGTTACTTAAAAAGGTAGCTGCTTTTTATTATTATAATTAGCAGGTGTTTTTTTGGGAATGTTTTGAGGTTGCGTGCCGGTTTATACGGTAGAGCAAATGACTAAGATTGTTTTCATTACATTAAGTTTATTATTCTCCTGTTATTGTGGCTATGATATGCCGCGCTGATTTGTTTTCTCGGAATTCCAAAAGATAGATTCCCTGCCAGATTCCAAGATTGAGCCTTCCTCTTGTAATTGGAATTGTCAAGGATGGTCCAATTATAGAGGTCTTGGTATGAGAGCTTGCATCATCCTGACCTTCATCAAGGTGGATATAATTTGGATCTATATCAGGAACCAATTTGTCAAGAATGTATTCCATATCTTCTCTTACATCAGGATCAGCATTTTCGTTTACACTCAATGCCGCTGAAGTATGTTTGATAAAGAGATTGAGCAAACCGACTTCGGGCAAACGAGGTAATTCACGGAGAATTTCATTCGTCACCAAATGAATTCCTCTTTTCCTCGGTTTCAATAATATCTCTTTCTGAATCCACATAATTAATCAAGTTTGAAAACTATTCGTTGTACTCCGTCTTGATAACGGCTGCTTGTGATACGGAACTTACCGATTTCGGACGTTCGTTTCACATGTGTTCCAGCACAAAGGCATTCGTCATATTTTCCGACTTTTATAATCCTTACAGTCTCTGAAGCATTTTCAGGAAGACGGCTCATGTCAAATCTTTTCATTGCATCTTCTTGTGAGATAAAATCTTCGGTTACCTCCACATCTTCCGTGACAATTCGGTTTATATACTCTTCCAATGACCGAAGTTCTGAATCATTCATTGCCGCCGGTAGATGATAATCAAGCTTGGATTTCTTTCTCTCTATATGCGAGCTGAATGCACGTCCACATTTATACCGTCTGGCAATCTCACCATTAAGAAGATGTTCAGCTGTGTGCATGGGAGGATATTCCTCTTTGTTATGAGCATTGATTGGAGGGTTTATTTCAGTCATAAATTTACCTTTATTTATGCAAAAATACCAAATGAAGCAATAAAATCAAAAGAAGAGAGTTGACTGATTCCTAAACGCCTGATTGACAGTGGGGATTGATAATGGACAAAAAGGACAAACGAGATTAGGACATAAGATATTAATTTCGTGGGGTGATTAGAAATCCGGATCTAATGCTTAAATACAGTCAAACTTTAAATTCTTTCGATTATGAAAAAAATTTTTTTGATTCTAATATTGGCTATGATGTGCCACGTCTATTCGAGCGCACAATCCGTAACTGATGGACCTATAAATTTTTTAAAAGGTATAACATGTGATGTTTCCTTTGGCTTCGGCGGATCATTTTCCAAAGAACCTTATTCAGTAGCAAAAGTATCGTACTCTTTAGGTATCGATGCTAGAAAAAAATTTAAGACATTTGCTGATGGGAAAGCTGATTATTATGGTTTGGTCGGACTGCAATTTCAGACAAGAGGAGGAAAAAAGGGTAATGATTTTATGGGTATTATAGGTGATGACGAGTATTATTTCAACTATAACGAACTCTGTATACCTATCCATGCCGGAGTGGGAAGACAAATCAAAGCTTGCCGACTTTTTATAGACGCGGGTCCCTATATAGGCTTCCGTTTAGGAGGATCTAATTATGAGTCCCTAAAAACTAAACCATTTGATTTTGGGGTTGGATTTAATTTCGGTATAAAAATCGTAAAAGTAATCTTAGCGTACAAAACAAATATAGGATTGTTGAATGTGGGCCAATTCGTAGCTGGAGATAAAAAATATAATCTACCTACTACGTGCGGCACTTTTACAATAGGATGGTCGTTCGGCGCAAAAGATAAACTTTGAATTAATTTACAGGAGGTATGATGTCTTGTCCCTATACATCATACCTCCTTTGACTATCTAAATATCGTTAGGAAATATCTGAATCAGGTCCGGAGGAGATTTCGGAGGATCCACCACGTCAGTATGAGCGTGAGGGTGCTCAGGATCATTGCTCGGGAATTTAAGATGGAATATAGTCGAGGGATGCGTCGTCGCAGTATGCCTGCGGCGAGCATTGAAGCAATAACGGGTAGAGATAACACAAAAAGGGCGTTATATCGCCAGGCAGCGGATATGTCGAGATGGAGTAGGGCGTGGATTGCTCTCTGTGATCCGCAACCCGGACATTGGAATCCTGTGAGAGTTAGGAAGATACAGCGTGGGAATGGTGTTGTGGCCGGGTCGAAAAGTGCATAAATTACGATGACCGTCACAAAAGCGACGGCCAGCATAAGTGAGAGTGTTATTTTTCTTTCCCGCACGGGAATCATAAAAATGCGAAAATAACTTGGAAAGGTAATGCAACAAGTCCGCAGACAATACTGATTATCAGCCACAGACAAGCCGTCTCCGACGCTTTGACAGCGCCCTGATAGTCGCCGGAGGCATAGCGGGTCGATACCTTGGATGAGTAAACGAGTCCGACAATACCTGTAACGAGACAACAGAGTATGAGAGCGAGAATGTTCCATACCAGGTAAGTACGCGGCATCGGTGGCATATCGCCGCCGGAAGATGAAGGCGCTGAGTCGTACTGCCGGAAAGCAGGAGCTTCGTCGAAATGACGGATTTCACGAGCCGGAGGATTGAGCCCTGGAACCGGGGGAGGCGGAATCACGGGACGGTAATCATCACGAAACTCATCAAGATCGCGTATCGCTATCCAGTTGGCGAGTCCTTCCCGCCAGACGGGAGTGGTTCCGTCGACAGCGAGACTCCTCAATTCACTGTAGCTGAAAGGACCCTTGCGGAGTCCATCCTGGATAATCCAATATTTATAATCGGTAGTTTCCATCGTTAGGAATCAAAAAAAGTTTTCGGTTTTGCCGGTGATTGTTTTGTATAGTTCGTTGGCAAGGTTAGAAGAACCTATGCGGAAATATTCGGGAGTGAGCCATTTTTCTCCGAGCACGGCACTGACAACAGCATAATAACGAAGAGCGTCGGCTACTGTAGAGACTCCTCCTGCCACTTTGATGCCAGCCATGCGTCCCGTTGCGCCGAAATACTCCTTGATGCACTTGCACATCACATAGACAGCCTCAGGAGTCGCACCGGGATATCCTTTGCCGGTCGAGGTCTTAATAAAATCCGCACCCGAATAAAGAGAAAGAATAGCGGCGGCTCGCACGCGGGTAGCCGTTTGCAAAGCTCCGGTCTCGAGGATGACTTTCAGCGCATGGTCGCGGCAAGAGTTCTTGATCTCTCCCAGTTCGTCAGTAACCGATTCCCAGTCGTCATCAAGGAAGTCACCGAGGTTGATCACCGTGTCGATCTCGTCGGCGCCGCTCGCCACGGCTAATGCCGTTTCAGCCACCTTAATCTCGGGGAAAGTCTGGGACGAAGGAAAACCACCTGCAACGCAAGCGATCTCAACTTCGCTAACTTCGAGCACGGCTCTTACAGTCTGGGCGAAATTTGGATAGACACAGATAGCGGCCACATTCGGAAGGTCGCCATGTTCACTCTCGAAAAGGTTGACCTTGTCGACGAGAGCCGATATTGACTGCTGGGAGTCGGTAGAGCGGAGCGAAGTTAGCTCAACACAAGAGAAGAGAAATTTTAGAATGTCGGGCGTATTATGTTTATCACCCGCTATCTCAAGTATTTTTGCCGTTTCAGCCGCAACAGCACTGTCGTCGACAGTTACGGAACTTTTGGCTACCGTATCATGATATTTGTCTGCCATATTCTTATTGATTTATCAGATTGTCAATCGTTATCGATAGGTATTTCTCTGACTATGCTGTGATCGAGAGAGATCAGCGTCTCTGTTCCCGTCACTCCCCGGATCATCTGGATTTTGCCGTTGAGTAGATCCATAAGATGTTCGTTGTCTTTAGCATAAAGCTTGAGGAGCATGGTATAAGGCCCGGTGGTGAAGTGACATTCCACCACCTCGGGAATCTTTTCGAGCTCGGGCACAACCGTACGGTACATCGCTCCGCGTTCGAGATTAACGCCGATATAAGTGCAAGTGCTGTATCCAAGAGCTTTAGGATTAACGTGATAGCCGGATCCAGTGATGATGTTCTGGTCGATCATACGCTGTATACGTTGATGGACTGCCGCACGAGATACTCCGCACTCCTGAGCCACGTCCTTGGACGGAATGCGGGCGTTGGTCATGATGATGTCAAGAATTTTTTTGTCGAGCGTATCTAATTTTTCCATTATCCGATATATTCCGATTTCGTCAGTAATGTTGACAAAATTAGAGAAAAAATATCATTTAGCAAACATTTTGCAATATGATGGGCGTGAAGAGCGGCATTTTTTAGTTAATTTTGTCGCATAAAATTAAATGAGGATGATTAAAGACTTACTTTTCGACCTCGGCGGCGTGATTATGGATATCCGGCGATCTGACTGCGTGGCCGCTTTCAAAGCGCTCGGGATGGAAGATCCCGAATGTTTCTTAGGAGAATATGTACAGGCAGGTCCGTTCGGCGACCTCGAATCGGGAGCCATCTCTCCCGAGGAGTTCCGCATGGCCATAAGAAAATATTTACCGAAAGAAACAACAGACGAGCAGATAGATACGGCTCTCAACAGATTTCTGACAGGGATACCGGCCCACAGACTTGAGGCCTTGAGGAAATTACGCAAGCGCTATGGTATTTATATGCTCAGCAACACCAATCCGATAATGTGGCAACACGACATTAAACGTTATTTCCAGGCAGAAGGACTGGAACGTGAGGATTACTTTGACGGCATGATAACTTCCTTCGAGGCTCGCACTATGAAGCCTGGCAGCGAGATTTTCCGTTATGCCATCGACAAATGTGGGCTTAATCCGGAAACGACGCTGTTTATAGATGATTCACAGGCCAATCTCGACGCTGCGGAAGCGTTAGGATTTGCGACTATGCTCGTGCCTCCGGGAAGTGAATTCGATAAGTTGCTCAAAGAACGCGGATTATGACGGAGAATAAGGGCAGAATTGCGACAATCGGGATGTTTGACGGCGTTCACCGGGGACATAGATTTCTGTTGTCGAAACTGGAGGAGGAGGCTGAAAGACGTGGTATGGAGCCATTGATAGTTACCTTTTCCCACCATCCCATGCGCGTGATTTCTCCCGAAAACGATCCCGCTCCTTTGACCCATCCCGATGAAAAAACCGCACTTCTGGCTTCGAGTGGCCGGATGACTGTTGTGAGGCTCGATTTCGACGAATCATTACGACAATTGAAAGCGGCTGACTTTATGGCTATGCTTCGGGATCGGTATGGAGTGAAGGCTATTCTGATGGGTTATGATCATCATTTCGGACATGACCGGTTGAAAAAAATTGAGGATTATGTGAAAGCTGGAGAGTCGATCGGCATTGAAGTTATAGCAGCCCCGCCTTTGCCCGGGGAGACGCGAATAAGTTCGTCGTATATTAGGCGAATGATAGCAGAAGGCAAAATGGAGGAAGCCACGGTCGCTCTTGGACGTCCCTATTCTTTGGAAGGGATAGTGGAAAAAGGGAAACAGATAGGACGCACTTTAGGATTTCCGACAGCAAATATCCGTCTGACACATGATCGTCGTCTGCTCCCGGCTTCGGGGGTTTATGCAGTGCTTGTAACCCTCCCGCAGGGTATAATGAAAGGGGGTATGCTCAACATTGGCACGCGTCCAACAGTAGACTGCTCTGAAAAGCCAAAGACTACAGTTGAGGTTAATATATTTGATTTCAGCGGTTTAATATATGGAGAGAAGATAATGGTGGATTTTATAAAAAGAATCCGCCAAGAGAAAAAGCAAACAAATATAAAGGAATTACAAAGACAATTACAAAAGGACAAGGTGGCAGCAGAAGCCATTCTCTCGGAAAGACACCTTCTGCCTAATGGCTGTCAATCAGATTGTTGTAATCGCAAACAACAGTAGAAACGCCATATAGCCAAGCCTGCCGAAACAGCAACATTCAGCGAATGTTTCGTTCCCTCCTGGGGAATCTCTATACACACATCTGATTCATTTACAACTTCTTGGCTGACTCCATGGACTTCGTGACCAACGACAACGGCATATTTTTCACCTCGTTGAGGTTTAAAATTCTCCAATGATACGCTGTCATGAACTTGTTCCAACACACAGATCTGATATCCAGCCTGTTTTAAATGACGGATGCAATCCGAAGTATCCGCAAAATATTCCCAGGCAACCGAATCCTCCGCGCCCAGAGCTGTCTTGTGAATCTCAACCGATGGCGGCTGAGCGGTAATACCGCAAAGCATCAATCTGTCGACAACAAAAGCGTCGGACGTACGGAATATTGAGCCGATGTTATTAAGACTTCTGATGTTGTCGAGAACAACCACAACATCCATTTTAGGTTTGGAGCGGAACTCCTCAACGGAGTCCCGCCCCAGCTCCCAAATCTTTTTCTTTTCCATCCTGAGGGTATTCAAGCGATAATGTCGAATCCAGTGTATTTCCGGAGACATTCCGGCACAATAATTCCTTCGGGCGTCTGATTGTTTTCAAGGATGGCGGCCATGATTCTGGGCAACGCAAGTGCTGATCCGTTGAGGGTGTGGCACAATTTTGTTTTTTTGTCACCATCACGGTAACGGCATTTCAAACGGTTTGCCTGATATGTCTCGAAATTGGAAACCGATGAGACTTCAAGCCATCGACCCTGTGCAGCACTGTACACTTCAAAATCAAAAGTGATAGCCGATGTGAAACTCATATCGCCTCCACATAGGCGCAGGATATGCCACGGCAACCCAAGTTTTTCAAGCAGCCCCTGAACATGATCTTTCATTTCCTCCAATGCGGCATAGGAATTTTCAGGTTTTTCTATCCTGACAATCTCAACCTTATCAAACTGATGGAGACGGTTCAAGCCTCTCACGTCCTTCCCATAACTACCAGCCTCGCGACGGAAACAAGCCGAATAAGCACAATTTTTCACCGGTAATTGCTGTTCGTTAAAGATAACGTCTCGGTAAAGGTTTGTGACAGGCACCTCCGCCGTTGGAATCAGATAGAGATTGTCTTCGTTGATGTAATACATCTGACCTTCTTTGTCGGGTAACTGCCCCGTACCATAACCTGAAGCCTCATTCACGACGTAAGGAGGCTGCACTTCGAGATAGCCTGCCTTGTTGGCTTCGTCGAGGAAAAACTGAATGAGAGCTCTTTGCAGTCTGGCGCCTTTGCCGAGATAGACAGGAAAGCCGGCTCCTGTGATTTTCACTCCAAGATCGAAGTCGATAAGGTTATATTTTTTTGCGAGATCCCAATGGGGAAGCGCTTTGTCGTCCAATTCCGGCATTTTACCTCCGGTCTTTTCAACAATATTGTCGTCTGCCGTTTTACCTTCAGGTACCATATCATTCGGTAGATT
The DNA here is from genome assembly GCA_022511125.1 of Paramuribaculum sp. Classification (GTDB taxonomy): domain Bacteria; phylum Bacteroidota; class Bacteroidia; order Bacteroidales; family Muribaculaceae; genus Paramuribaculum. Next base: position 369,425 of record JAFLSD010000001.1, on the reverse strand, counting down.
AGGTACAGTCAGAAGAATTTCACGGATACGCGCTTCGGTGGCCGAAAGCTTTTCAGTCATTTCTTTTTGTTCGGCTTTCAGTTCGGCAACTTTGGCTTTGGCCACTTCGGCTTCGTCTTTCTTGCCCTGTTTCATAAGTGCTCCGATCTGAGAAGCGAATTTATTGAGCTCGGATGCGCGGTTATCACTTGCAAGTTGTTGCTGCTTGCGTTCGTTGTCAAGACGAATAACCTCATCAATCGCTTCTTTGCCGTCAAAACCTTTGACAGCGAGCTTAGCTACAGCGAGCTCGGGATTTTCCTTTATTTGTTGGATAGTCAGCATGATTTCTCTTTTTATGCCAATAGTTCTTTCACTTTCGCCGCAATAGCTTTTCCGTCGGCCTTACCTGCGAGGGCTTTTGAGGCCACGCCCATCACTTTGCCCATCTCTTTGGCTGAAGTCGCACCCGTCTGAGCGATAATTTTTTTAAGCTCTTCGGTGAGTTCTTCCTCTGAAAGCTGTTTGGGAAGATATTCCTCAATCACGGCTGCCTCCGCAAGCTCATTGTCGCGTAGTTCGGGCCGATTCTGCGAGTTATAGATTTCAGCAGTTTCCTTACGCTGCTTGACCATCTTAGTCATGATCTTGACTGCCGTTTCGTCGGAAAGCGACCCGTCGCCTCCTTTAGCCGTTTTTGCTTCCAGGAATTCTTTTTTGATTCCGCGGAGAGTTTCGAGCCTAACGCGGTCTTTAGCTAACATTGCAGCCTTAATGTCGGCACTTATTCTGTCAAAATAATCCATATCCGTAAATTTATCTATTTTTTGCAAAAGTAATATAAAAATTTCTTGCCGCATTCATTAAAGTAAATATTTATTATGTCAGCGCTTTGCCGCGTGGGAAAATTTCACTTACTTTACATCAAATTTTTAATTGATACTGAAATGTCACGGATTTTACGCCCCGTTATTCTCGTTTTGTCTTTGACAATGATCGGTTTTTCCGGATTGGGCCGACAGAAAAAAGAAGCTGTTTCGGCTCCGATAGACAAGGGTTATGCAAGCATTAACAGCTCTACCGCGGAGGCTCATATAGGATTTTTGGCATCCGATCTGCTGGAGGGTCGTGAGGCCGGTTATCCTTCAGGCCAGATTGCGGCTCAATACATAGAATCCTACCTCCGCACTCTCGGTCTGCAACCATGGGATGGAAATTCTTACAGACAGCCATTCGAAGCATATCGCAAAGAAAGACAAAGAAAAGGCAGATATACAGTTCATCCCGATTCAATATCTGCAATAAAAAAAGATAACGCATGGCAACGTCTTGCGTTGACGAATGTCCTTGCCAAAATCGAAGGGAAAAACTCTGAAGAAACAGTGATTATCGGTTCGCATTTTGATCATCTCGGCGTTGATCCGCTACTTGACGGCGACAAAATCTACAACGGTGCCGACGACAATGCATCAGGAGTAGCAGCTGTGCTTCAGATAGCGAGAGCTTTTGTGGAAAGTGGGGTACAACCCGAACGGACGGTTATATTCGCCCTGTGGGACGGTGAGGAAAAAGGTTTGCTCGGTTCGGAATATTTCATGCAGCAATGGCAAAATCCGGCTCAAATCAAAGGTTATCTCAATTTCGACATGATAGGACGCAATAACAATGAATCTCGTCCTGAGCACGTGGTATATTTCTATACTGCCTCACATCCCGCATTCGGAGAATGGCTCAAGAATGACATCGCTCAGCGCGGACTGAAACTTCAGCCAGACTATCGAGCATGGGACAACCCGGTGAGCGGTAGCGACAACGGCTCCTTTGCAAAAAGGGGAGTCCCCATTATCTGGTATCACACAGACGGTCATCCCGATTATCATCAACCGTCGGATCATGCCGATCGCATCAATTACGACAAGACTGTAGATATTACCCGCGCGGCATTTTTGAATCTTTGGAATCTCGCAAACCAACCGAACTATTGATTAAAACCATCACTGATGAAAATAGCACTAATAGGATACGGCAAGATGGGGCATGCTATCGAACGCATAGCCTTGGAACGCGGCCACACAATAGTACAGAAAATAGATATCGACAATGCTTCGACAGGCTTCGATACGCCTGAATTCCGTTCTGCCGACGTGGCTATCGAGTTCACCACCCCGGCAACGGCATTGGAAAATTGTCTTGCTGCTTTCGAACAGGGCGTTCCGGTAGTATGCGGCTCGACAGGGTGGAAAGAAAAGATGGCGCAAATTCACGAATTGTGCGACAAAGGTAAGGCCACTTTCTTTTGGACTTCAAATTTCAGTATCGGTGTGAATCTGTTTTTTGCAGTGAACCGTTATCTCGCTGCTTTGATGGAGCCGTTCAGTCAGTATCGCCCGGAAATGACAGAAATCCATCATATCCACAAACTCGATCACCCAAGTGGAACTGCAATAACCCTTGCGGAAGGGATTATCGATGAGTGTCCACGTATCAAAAGTTGGAGTGAGACAGAGAAAGGTGACGACATAATCACGATAAATCACAAGAGAGAAGGTGAAGTGCCCGGCACTCACATAATAAACTGGGATTCCACGGTAGATTCTATTACAATCGAGCATAAAGCCAAAAGCCGTGACGGATTCGCTTTGGGTGCGGTCATGGCGGCCGAATGGGTCAAAGGAAGAAAAGGCTGGCTCACGATGGATGAAATGCTTCGTTCGGTCATAGCCGACCCCAAACCGTAACTTCAAATAAAGTTTCTATTTTTCACTTATGACTGAAAACGAAAATCCTCAGAATAAAGAGAAGTTTTTTTCAAAGGCTGATTTCAAAAGGCGCATAGCCGATGTCAGGAAAACGCGCTGGATCCGTTTCACCATAGTTTCGTTACTGTTCCTGGGATGGGTGGCATGGCTTGAAAACTGGTGGGTGGCGTTGTTGATTATCTTGCTGTTCGATATATACATCACGGGTTATATTCCTTTCACATGGTGGAAAAACAGCAACAGTAAGGTGGTTCGCACTGTTATGGGTTGGGTTGACGCGATCGTCTATGCTCTTATACTCGTTTATTTTGTTTTCGCTTTCATCGGTCAGAATTATCAGATTCCGACTTCGTCACTCGAGAAATCCCTGCTTGTGGGCGACTATCTATGGGTGAACAAGATGGCCTATGGCCCGCGCGTTCCTATGACTCCGGTTCATTTTCCGTTAGTACAGAATACACTCCCAATAATAGGGACAAAAAGCTATCTGGAGAATCCTCAATTCAAATACCATCGCTTGAAGGGTATGGGTAATGTGGAGGCAGGAGATATAGTAGTATTCAACTTTCCGGCAGGTGATACCGTGGCATTGAAGGTGCAGAACCCCGACTATTATACGCTCGTACGGCTCTACGGGCGGGATTATATAGAAAAAAATCCCCAAGTTTTCGGGGATGTGATATATCGACCGGTAGATCGGAGGGAGAATTACGTGAAACGTGCAGTCGGTTTGCCGGGACAAACACTTTCCATTAAGGATGGCAACATCTATATCGACGGTAAAATACAGCAGTTGCCAAAAGACGCTCAGTTCACATACCTGATCCAGATGAAGTCGCCTCTTACCGATCTCGATTGGGAAAGTATCGGTGTGGCTGTCGACGACCGAGGTCTCGTTCCGTCGTCTGAAACGGACAGTGCGACAATGGCCTATTTCGGATTCCACACTAATTCCGACGGCTCAGTTCCACCAATATACCGAGTACCGCTGACGCAGGATATGTTGTCTAAAGTCCACCAACTGCCAGGGGTTTTAAATCTGATTAAACTCCCCGCTCTGAATGACGAAATGCTATTCCCGGAAGGAATATCGGAAGGATGGACCCGCGCGGATTACGGGCCGTTATGGATTCCGAAAAAGGGAGCCAAAATAACCCTCACCCCTCAAAATTGGGCGATCTACAACCGTGCTATCAAAAATTATGAAGGTCATACCGACTCATGGCTCGACGAATCGACATCGACTGTATATATTGACGGTAAACCGGCTAAAGAATATACATTCGAAATGGATTATTACTTCATGATGGGCGATAACCGCGACAATTCACTCGATTCGCGTTATTGGGGCTTCGTTCCGGAAGATCACATTATCGGGAAACCCATGCGAGTGCTTATATCCTTCGACAAGGACAAGGGATTGTTCGACGGTGGAATACGCTGGAACAGAGTGTTCAAAAACGCCAATCCCGATTGATGACAGCATCTGTCAAAGAATCAGTTTCACCCCTCCTTAAACATCCGGAAGAAACTATTATAGTTCCTCCGAGACTCTTCCCGGGCTTGGATTATTATGCGAAAACGGTTGAATATGGAAAAATCGCGGTGGATTGGAATGCTCGATACGACAAGCGTGACAAGGCTGCGCGCCGTTACAATATAGCAGATGTTAACGGACCGCTCGCTTTGACTGTCCCTGTCGTAAAGCCGGATAGTTTCTCGAGAGCTACGTGGAACGACATACTCATCTCTTCCCATGGTGATTGGCAATCGGTTCATCTGACAGCTCTCGAATCGGCATACGGTCGCACTCCATATTTTGAATTTTATATTGACTCCCTGCGCCCACTGTTTTCCCGCGATTGGAACGAAAGTCCTCTGCGTCAATATATCGAGCGATCTCACAGTATTCTTTCGGGCTTGCTACCATTACCACCATTTGAAGCACTCTCATCGGTAAAAGCCATCGGAACCAATCAGTCGCTACAGCTTAACGACATAGAAATCAAACAGAAGCCTTATTGGCAGCCACGGATAGAACGACTTGGTTTTATTCCCGGTCTTTCAATCCTTGACGCTCTCTTCTGTCTCGGCCCTACCTTAATCCTCCACCTGCTTCCCGCAGGATTAGAGGTAGACGGAAATAAATGACAAGGAAGTTCGGAGAAATTTCGTACCTTTGCAAGCAGTTTGGAGTAATGATGTCCGGACTAATCAATTTTATAATAATCAGCTAAAAGGACATAAAATGAAAGTTGCGATTGTTGGCGCAAGCGGAGCGGTAGGACAGGAGTTTCTCCGCGTACTTGCCGAACAGAATTTCCCGATAGATGAACTGGTGCTTTTCGGCTCTCATCGTAGTGCAGGCAGAAAATATTCTTTCCGAGGGAAAGAGCTTGAAGTGAAGGAACTGAAACATAACGATGATTTCAAAGATGTAGACATCGCGTTTACTTCTGCAGGAGCAGGCACTTCAAAAGAATATGCGGAAACGATAACCAAACACGGTGCGATTATGATAGATAATTCCAGCGCTTTCCGCATGGATGACGACGTTCCGTTGGTTGTTCCCGAGGTTAACGGGATGGATGCTTTCAATGCTCCCCGACGTATAATAGCCAATCCTAATTGCACTACAATCCAGATGGTCGTTACACTGAAACCAATCAACGACTTGGCAAAAATCAAGCGTGTACATGTAGCCACTTATCAAGCAGCCAGCGGTGCGGGAGCTGCCGCGATGCAGGAATTGATAGATCAGTATAAGCAAATAGCGAAAGGTGGCGATCCGAAGGTTGAGAAGTTTGCCTATCAATTGGCTTATAACGTGATTCCGCACATCGACGTTTTCACCGACAACGGATATACTAAAGAAGAGATGAAGATGCAGAACGAGACAAAGAAAATCATGCATGAGCCTGATTTGGATGTCAGCGCGATGTGTGTTCGCGTTCCGGTGATGCGTGCCCATTCGGAAGCCGTTTGGGTTGAGACGGAACGTCCGATAACTGTCGAAGAAGCTCGGGAAGCCTTTTCAAAGGCAGAGGGAGTAATCGTGGTGGACACTCCGGAAGAAAAGAAATATCCGATGCCTTTGTTCATAGCGGGAAAAGATGAAGTCTATGTAGGCAGAATCCGCCGTGATCTTACTGACGAGTGCGGATTGTCGTTCTGGGTAGTGGGTGACCAGATCAAAAAAGGTGCTGCTCTGAACGCAGTTCAGATCGCGCAGTATATGATCGCTCACGGAGCTCAATTCCGCTAACAATTCAACCGGAGGGGGCAGATGCTGTTATTACAGGCAATACCGGCTAAGACACCGATGCTTACGGCACCGGTGCCGATTTTTCTTGTCGTATTGCTAATAATCCTAATAGCTCCGATAATCCTCAACAGGTTAAGGATTCCGCACATTATCGGTCTGATTGTAGCGGGGGTGATAGTAGGCCCATACGGTATAAATCTTCTCGCCCGCGATATGAGTTTCGAGATTTTCGGCCAGGTCGGTATTCTCTATCTGATGTTTCTTGCGGGCATCGAGATTGATATGTATCATCTGCGTAAAAATCTGAACAAGGGGGTTATTTTCGGCCTATATACTTTTTTAATCCCCCTAATCGTAGGTGCTTTCGCCTCCCACTTGCTTCTTGGATTGGGCGCGATGACGGCGCTGCTCATGGCTTCTATGTTTGCAGCGCATACTTTGATAGCTTACCCTATTGTTTCCCGATTGGGTCTGACGCGCACTCCATCGGTAATTATCGCCATCGCGGGCACTATCTTCACTGTACTCGGATCGTTAATAGTGCTGGCAGGAGTGATAGGCGTTTATCATCAAGGTGAATTCCAGATTTCGGGTCTGTTGCGCCTATTGGGGTCGCTCGTTCTTTACTGCGTCGTCCTGTCCTATATCTATCCGCGTCTGACACGTTGGTTCTTCAAGCATTGGAACGACAACGTGCTCCAATTCATCTATGTTCTGGCGATGATGTTTCTGGCGGCTCAACTATCTGCATGGATCGGCATAGAGTCGGTATTCGGAGCTTTTTTTGCGGGTATAGTGCTCAACCGTTATATTCCGGCCAAATCCCCTCTAATGGGAAGAATAGAGTTTGTCGGGAATGCTATTTTCATTCCATACTTTCTTATAGGGGTTGGAATGATGATCAATGTTGGGGTAGTCACTAAAGGGTGGGACACAATCTATGTTGCGGCTATCATGTCGGCGATAGCTATGGGCTGTAAGTGGCTTGCGGCTTTTGCGACACAAAAAACATTCGGCATGAAAGCGGCTGACCGATCGGTAATGTATCAGTTGAGTAACGCACATACGGCGGTGGCACTTGCCGTTGTGACGATAGGTTACAGCTTCGGTCTATTCAATGAGGTGATATTGAACGCTACAGTGATAATGATTCTCGTCACATGCACTGTTTCATCAATTGGAACTTCACGTGCCGCTCAGCGACTTAAAGTCAGAGCACTTTCGGAAGAAACTCCCGAGGAAATATTTTCAAAGTCCCAAAGGAAATCCCATATACTGATTCCGGTCTCCAATCCTCTGACTGCCAAAGAGCTTGTAGATCTGGCTCTTCTGATGAGAGGGAAACGCGAGGAAAGAGGGAAAGTCTACGCGTTGTATGTGAGAAACGATAATGCACCTTCTTCCAGATCGATAGCGAGAAATTCGCTCGACACAGCAGAACAGGTGGCTGCCGGTGTAGACGTGAAAATCACCCCGATAGAGCGTTATGACCTTAATTTCGTCACGGGAGTAACCAATACAATAGCCGAACGCGACATCGACAGGGTGATCATCGGACTTCACCGGCGTACGAATGTGATCGACTCTTTCTTCGGGGAAAAATTGGGCAATCTCCTAAGAGCCACAAACAAAATGGTGGTTATTTCACGCTGTTTCATACCGGTGAACACGATGACCCGCATAGTTGTGGTGGTGCCTGAAAAAGCTCAGTTTGAGACAGGTTTCGGCCAGTGGGTGAGAGCTCTGGGCAATCTATCCTCTCAGTTGGGTTGCCGTCTGATTTTTTGCTGCTATAAAGAAACCCAACGAGCGATAGCAGCCGTTCTGCGCAACGGGCGCTATGCAATCCGCTCCGAATACCGCACAATGGAGCAATGGGACGATTTCATATTATTAGCGAACCGTGTGCTTGACGACGATCTGTTCGTTGTTGTTAACGCTCGTCGAGGTTCAGTGTCGCATACCGCGGATCTTGACACATTACCCGGCTTCCTCCAGCGTTATTTCGCGAAGAACAATATCATCGTTCTCTATCCGGAGCAGTTCGGCGAACAGGCCGAAGAAATCACGATCACCGACACAATGTCGGCCGATATAATTTCAGTTTCATCTCCGTTCTGGCAACGTTTGACGAATTATGGCAACAGGTTGCTTAACCGTCTGCGCAGACGCGACCGTTCGACTCGCATCGACCTATGACATCATTGTGATCAGATCGATATAGAATTGAAAATAGTTTTATAAGAAATTTCATAAAGAACTCCCGTTTCTCAGGGTGTAATTCGAGAAATTTAGTTGCATAAATTGTGTTTTTCGGGCTAATTTGTTACTTTTGCAGAGTCAATGACCGGTAAGGGATTTGGCTAAGTGGAAAAATTTGGCTGCTTGCAACCACTTTCAAAAAAATGCTAAAACTGCAACGTCTTGTCTATCATCACGCTCGGCTTTGGCATTATTGCAAAGGCCGTTTTTTATAAGTTTAAGTTATGATAGAAAAAGGCAACTACTTATTTACAAGCGAATCTGTCTCGGAAGGCCATCCGGATAAAGTGGCCGACCGTATTTCCGATGCCATTCTTGACGAATTTCTTGCCCAAGATCCGGCTTCGAAAGTGGCGTGTGAAACATTAGTCACCACCGGTCAGGTGGTAGTGGCGGGCGAAGTTAAAAGCGAAGCATACGTGGATCTTCAAGAAGTCGTGCGGAAGACAATTCACGAGATTGGTTATAACCGAAGCGAATTAAAATTTGATGCCCAGGCCTGCGGAATATTTTCAGCACTTCACGAGCAAAGCGGCGATATCAACCGAGGGGTTGAAAGAGAACACGCCGAACTTCAAGGAGCGGGCGACCAGGGTATGATGTTCGGATATGCGTGTGACGAAACTCCCAATTATATGCCGCTCGCACTTGATTTGAGCCATAAGTTACTGATAGAACTCTCCGCAATTCGGAAAGAAGGTAAAAAAATGAAATATCTGCGGCCGGATGCAAAAAGTCAGGTGACAGTGGAATACACTCCGGACGGCAAGCCCAAACGTATCCATACGATAGTGATTTCAACCCAACACGATGACTTTATTACGCCGAAAGGAGGACATAGTCAAGAAGAAGCTGACCACAAAATGCTCGAAACCATCAAGCATGACATACGCTCTATCCTGCTTCCCCGACTTAAGAAGAAACTGCCCAAGAAGATCACCCGGATGTTTGATTCGGATCTGATCCTTCACGTGAATCCAACGGGCAAATTCGTAATCGGCGGCCCTCACGGGGACACGGGTCTTACCGGACGGAAGATAGTGGTTGACACTTACGGAGGACGTGGTGCCCACGGTGGAGGCGCATTCTCAGGCAAAGATCCGTCGAAGGTTGACCGCTCGGCAGCTTATGCCGCACGTCATATAGCGAAGAACTTAGTGGCAGCCGGTGTGGCTCGCGAGGCTCTCGTGCAGCTTGCCTATGCAATCGGAGTGGCTGAACCTGTCAGTGTTTATGTAAATACGCGAGGATCGGCTAATGTTCCACTGACCGACGGAGAGATTTCAGAGAAAGTAAAAAATATTTTCAATCTGACACCTTACGGGATCGAAAAAGAACTAAAACTACGTGAGCCCATCTATCGGGAAACAGCGGCCTACGGTCACATGGGCCGCGAGCCAATGACAGTGGAAAAGACATTCGGTGCAGGAGCGACAAGCTTTACCCGCAAAGTAGAACTCTTTACCTGGGAGAAACTGGATCGTATCGACGATATACGCCGTGAATTTTCTTTGAATAAGTGATATATTAACAGCAAGCCCATGGAATCATACTGATTACCATGGGCTTACTGTATCTTGAGGTTAGGGGAATTTATTTTTTTGCTGATGTGCGGAGCATTTCCTCAACTGCACGAGCAAGCTGTCGGTCGTCTCCGGCGAGTTGCTGCTCGGGAGTGTTAAGAATCAGAATGTCGGGTTCAAGCTGATGGTTTTCGAGGTATTGGCCATTCATGTCAACACATCCTACCTGTGGGATTCCGAATACAATCGAAGGATCGATCTGATTTTCCCACCATACGGCTGTCATGGTGCCGGGTACGGGTGCTCCTATGAGTTTTCCGATTCCGAGCGTCTTGTAAACCCATGGGAATCCGTGGGCGTTGGAATAATTGTCCTCGCAAACAAGCACGCACGACGGTTTTAGCCATTTGGTGAACGGATCGCTGCCTACATATTGACCCCGTGGGGTGTATCGGGCGTATTCCTTGCCTGACAAGAGAGTTGCGAGGTCATCGTGTAGCCATCCACCCCCGTTATGTCGAGTGTCGATTATGACGGCGTCGCATGTGCGGTATCTTCCGAGAAGGTCGGAGTAGGTGTCACGGAAACTTGGGCTATCCATGCCCTTGACATGGATATAACCTACTTTGCCGTTAGAAAGTTGTTCGACGATATTACGATTACGTTCGACCCATCTTTTGTAGAGGAGATCGGACAATTGGCCCGATGAAACCGGGGTGACGGTCTGTTCGAATTCGGGTGCAGACGCTGATTCTTTGGCTGTGAGCACAACTTTTTTCCCGGCCTTTCCGGCAAGCAACGGATAGTAATCCTGTCCTTTAGCAATGGGCTGACCGTCGATTTTCGTGATAATCGAGCCGGCTTTGATTTTGCTATCGGCCTTTGTGAGCGGTCCGCGAGCTATTACTTCAGTCACGAGAAGACCATCGCCGTCGTAACTTTCATCGAACCATGCTCCGAGTGAAGCCGTGGCCGGTGCGGAGTTTGAGGCGTAATAGCGGGCACCGGTATGGGAGCCGTTGAGCTCGCCGAGCATTTCAGAGAGCATTGTAGAGAAGTCGTAGTTATTGTCGATATAGGGCAGGAAACGTGAATATGCCTCATGATATCCTTCCCAGTCGATGCCATGTATATCGGGGTCATAGAATTTGTCTTTTACTTGACGCCATGCATGGTCGAACATGTATTTTCTTTCTTCGGCTGGCCGGTAATTGAACTCAGCCTCAAAAGGAATATCTTTTGTCGATGCATCGTTGAAGCTGATTTCTTTGAGACCTCCTCCTCGCACGATGTAGACTTTTTCTCCATCCTTCGAAGGTTTCATCTGGCCACCAACTCCTTTGATGAGAATCTTGGTGGTGTTCTTCTTGAGATCATGCTCCCAAAGATCGTAACCACCTTCGAAAGCGGCGCAGTAATAAAGTTTGTCGCCTTTTTTCGAGAGGACGGCATCGCCGAGGTGGGAAGAATTGACTGTGAGTCGCATCACGCGGTCTTTTCTGCCGTCAAGATCAAATTTAAGGTCTTTAACGGTCTCTGCGTCTTTAGATTTGTCGGCTTTTTTAGATTTTTTGTTGTCTTTATTTTCCTTGTCGTCTGCTTCTTTTTTCTCTTTATCGGCTTTTTCCTGTTCTTCAAGCAAAGCAAGATCCTCTTTGGAGAGACGGAATCTGTCGTAAGCTTCGGGGTCGAAGAACATAATGTAAGTGTCTTCCTCCGTACCCCAGCTACCGTGCGAGCGATAACCGGCACGGTCGGAAGCCCAAATCATAGCTTTGCCGTCGAGTACCCATTTTGCGTTATTGTCGTTGTATCCGCTTAACGTGAGATTGGTTTTTTCACCGCTGCCGTCAGCTTTGACGAGAAGGATGTCGGGATTGTTCCATCCTCCGTCACCCATATAATCAGTGAGGAACCATTTGCTGTCAGGACTCCAGCGGAACGTGATGTCTCCGTCGGAATATGAATACAAGTATTCTCCGGGTAGAACGGTGCGGATTTGTTTGGAATCGAGGTTTATGACCTTCAAAGTAGTACGGTCTTCGAGGAAAGCCACTTCCTTGCCGTCGGGAGAATAAAGCGGTTGGAACGATGTCTTATCGCTAACAACGAGTGGCGTCTCGACAATTTCCGTGGCATAGGTGAATTGTTTTTCATCGGGACGGGCAATTTTTGACTCGTATATTCCCCATGTGTCGCCTCTTTCGGCCGAATAGACGAGGGAACGTCCGTCGGGACTGAAATCGATGTTACGTTCCTGCTGCGGAGTGTCGGTGATTCGTTTAGTGGTATTGTATTCGATTGAGGTGACATAAACATCGCCATGATGAATGAAAGCCACTTCTTTGCCGGAGGGAGAGACAGCGATGTCGGTAGCTCCACTTGACCGGCGTTGAGCGACAACCGGTTTTTCGATATTATCCTTTGTGATATTCACTTTAACCTTTTGGGGTTGTTTGCCTTCGGTGAGTGTATAGAGCTCTCCGTTGTAGCTGTAGCTCATCTTTCCATCTTTGGATGCCGAGAGGAAACGAACCGGATGATCGGCGTGCTGAGTGAGACGTGTAATCGATTGGGGGCTGTCGACTGATGCTTTGTACACATTGAACGAGCCGTCTTTTTCGCTAAGGTAATAGTATGATTTGCCATCGGAAGCCCAAACGGCGTTACGGTCTTCGCCAGGGAACGATGTGAGTTTCCTAAAACCTCCAGCCGCTCCTTTATCCGCTCTCCAAATATCGCGTGCTATGGATGACTGATGGTGTTTACGCCAAGGGTCTTCATATCCTTTTTTGTCGGTGTAGAGCAGCGACCCGTCGACGGGATTAAATGAAATCTGCTCCATCGCCAAAGAAGAGTAGAGACGCGGACGACCTCCTTGTGTACTGACAGCGTAGATCTGCGGGAATTGTGAAGAGGGGAACTGTATGTCAAGTCTGTCCGGCTGGAGCGAAGCAGAGAAAAGAACCGTTTCGTTGTCGAGAAAGGCAACCGGAGTCTCGGATGCCGAATGTGTGGTGAGTCTCTTTGGCACTCCTCCCTTCGCATCGACGATGAAGATGTCGAGGGATCCTTCACGGTCGCTTGCGAAAGCTATCTTAGACCCGTCGGGACTCCAGAGCGGCTGTGTGTCGTAGGCAGGGTTAGATGTGATCTGAGTCGCTTGACCTCCTGATGCAGGCACAGTGAAAATGTCGCCCTGATAGCAGAACGCGATAGTGTTTCCATCGGGTGAAATTACGGGATAGCGCAGCCATAAAGGAGAATCTCCCGTTTGCTGCGCGAAAGTCTGAATAGTTGCAACAGTCAGAAACGCTGTTGCAAGTAGCTGTTTTTTCATAATTTATGCTGTTGTATTTATTTCAAATTAAGCAAAGATACGAATATTTCCCGGATTATATGTAATTTTGTAGCATGGGAAGACTTATGGCGATAGATTTCGGGAGACGCCGTTGCGGTATAGCCGTGACGGATTCTCTGAAAATCGTGGCGACAGGTTTGCCGACAGTTCCCACTTCGGATCTGATAGATTTCGTGAAGAGTTATGTCAGACGTGAAGCGGTGGAATGTATCGTTGCCGGCGAACCGAAAGACATGAAAGGCTATGAATCGGATTCGATGAAATATATCCGTCCGGTTCTGAACCGCTTGAAGAAAGAATTGCCCGATATGCCAATCGTGATGTGGGACGAACGTTTCACGAGCGTGCTCGCCCATCGCGGAATGCTCGACAGCGGCATGAAAAAAAGCGACCGCCGCAAGAAAGAGAATGCAGACGAGATGGCCGCCGTAATAATCCTAAACAGTTATCTTGACAGTAAAAAATATCAAAACAGATGAAATTACCCGTTTATCTATACGGTCATCCTCTTCTGAGGAAAGTATCAGAGCCGGTTGGAGAGGATTATCCTGACCTCGATCGCCTGATTGACGATATGTTTGAAACGATGTATTACTCTGAGGGTGTAGGGTTGGCCGCCCCTCAGATAGGAAAGAATATCCGCTTGGTGGTAATCGACGCCGATCCGGTAGCTGACACTCATCCGGAATGCGCCGGGAGAAAACTGACGCTGATCAATCCGGAAATAGAGGTGCTTGAAGGTGAAAAAATAACTCGTGCGGAAGGTTGTCTATCGTTACCGGGTTTATCGGAAAACGTGGGTCGAGTTGAAAAGATCCGTCTAAAGTGGCTTGACCGTGACTTCACTCCGCGGGAAGAGGTGATGGAAGGATTTTTGTCACGCATAGTGCAACATGAGTGCGATCACCTCGAAGGGAAGATGTATATCGACCATGTATCTCCGATCAGAAGACAGCTCATCAGAGGGAAACTCAACGATATAGTGAACGGAAAAACGAAATGTGACTATCCGGCGAAATATGCGCCAAGAAGACGATAACTGAAAAAATCAGCAAAAATGGCAGACGACAAAAAAGTGATATTTTCAATGGTTGGCGTAAGCAAGACTTACCCACCTCAGAAACAAGTGTTAAAGAACATCTATCTATCGTTCTTTTACGGAGCGAAAATCGGAATAATAGGTTTGAACGGTTCTGGAAAATCTTCTTTGCTGAAGATCATAGCCGGGATAGACAAGAGTTATCAGGGCGAAGTAGTCTGGTCGCCGGGATATTCTGTGGGTTATCTCGAACAGGAGCCGAAACTTGATCCGGACAAGACAGTGATAGAAGTGATCCGGGAAGGTGTCCAGCCGATTATGGATCTTCTGGCTGAGTTCGACAAGGTGAACGAGAGTTTCGGTGATCCGGATGTCCTTGAAAATCCCGACAAAATGGAAGCACTCATTGCCCGTCAGGCAGAGCTTCAAGATGCGTTGGACGCAGCCGACGCCTGGAATATAGATTCGAAATTGGAGCGCGCGATGGACGCTCTGCAATGTCCTCCGGACGATCAACAGATTTCGACCTTGTCGGGTGGCGAGCGTAGGCGCGTTGCTTTATGCCGTCTGTTGCTTCAGCAGCCGGACGTGCTGCTCTTAGACGAGCCGACGAACCATCTTGACGCTGAAAGTATAGACTGGTTGGAACAACATTTGCAGCAATATCCGGGTACGGTGATAGCCATAACGCACGACCGTTATTTTCTCGATCATGTGGCAGGTTGGATACTTGAACTTGACCGCGGCGAAGGCATACCTTGGAAGGGGAACTATTCATCCTGGCTCGAGCAGAAAACCCAGCGTATGGCTCAGGAAGAAAAGCAGGCAAGTAAGCGCCGTAAGACCCTCGAACGCGAGCTGGAATGGGTGAGAATGGCTCCTAAGGCGCGTCAAGCCAAAGGGAAGGCGCGTCTGTCGAGTTATGACCGACTGCTCAACGAAGATCAAAAAGCAAGGGAAGAAAAACTTGAGATTTTCATTCCCAACGGGCCGCGTTTAGGAAACAAAGTGATAGAAGCCAAAGGTTTAGCGAAGTCTTTCGGCAAAAAGCAACTTTTCAAAGACTTAGAATTCACTCTTCCGCCGAACGGCATCGTAGGTGTGATAGGTCCTAACGGAGCCGGTAAAACCACTCTTTTCCGTCTGATCATGGGTCAAGAGAAAGCCGACGCGGGTTCGTTCGATGTCGGCGAGACGGTGAAAGTGGCCTACGTCGACCAGTCGCATCATGACCTACTTCCGGAAAAGACAGTCTATGAGGTAATTTCTCAGGGCGTGGAGAGTTTCCGCATGGGAGGCAAGGATATCAACGCGAGGGCTTACCTGTCGAAATTCAACTTCTCTGGAGCCGACCAAGAGAAGAAAATCGGGGTGCTGTCGGGTGGAGAACGTAACCGTTTGCATCTGGCGATGGCGTTGAAAGAGGAAGGAAACGTTCTGCTTTTGGACGAGCCAACGAATGATATCGACGTGAATACGCTCCGCGCATTGGAGGAGGGTTTGGACGAGTTTGCAGGGTGTGCTGTAGTTGTGAGCCACGACCGCTGGTTCCTCGACCGTATATGCACTCATATCCTGTCGTTTGAAGGTGAAGGCAAGGTGGTTTATTATGCCGGCTCGTATTCGGACTACGAAGAATGGAAAAAAGCACAGAACGGCGGTAAAGAACCTCCCCGTAAACGCTACCGGAAACTGATGGATTGATTAACTTGATAACATAGACGTTAAATAAAGTTAAACTCATTTCTATATATAACTGTCAGTCAAGGTATTGAAAAATAAATTACGATAGTTGTGTCAAATTCGCAGATTAAGGGCTAAATCAGTATGTAATTTTGCAAAGAAATCGAAAGTAACCAGAGAAGAATGAATAGCAAAAGAATAGGAATATTGATTATCACCCTTTTAACGGTCGCGATGTCGGGCTATGCCAAGAAAACGCGAATAGCTAAGATCAAGCACAAAATACCTGCTGACACTATCGTGATTCCGGAGACGGTGTATTTCGAGACGCTGCCCTTTTCGGACAGCTTGACAGTTGAAGAAACTTCGGGTGAGAGCATTCCCATGGAGATATTGACTCCATGCATAGCCGACATAGACGGTTCGCTGTCCATCATGGGTAAAGCGACTGTGGATGTGGAGACAATGGTGAGATTTGTCGTCAAGACGAATCCGGATTTCAATCCGGAGATAGCCAGAGCCTTCTACGATGTAGGCGAGCTTTACGGCGTGAGAGGTGACGTGGCACTCTGCCAGGCTATAATCGAGACAGGATGGTTTCTTTTCACGGGTGGCACAGCCGTAACGCTCGACCAAAATAATTTCTGCGGCCTGGGCGTAACGAAGAAAGGGATGAAAGGGCACAGTTTCGCGACAGTGACCGATGGCGTAAAGGCTCAGATCCAACATCTCTACGCTTACGCCTCGAAGGAGAACCTTCCGGCAGGGGAGGAGAAGATCGATCCGAGATTTTCGCTTGTGTCGCGCGGAGTAGCTCCGACCTGGAACGATCTGAATCAACGGTGGGCAGCCAACAGCCGTTATGGCGAAAGTATAATAAGGGTTTATAAGGACATGTTGTCGATGACAGAATAAACGGAAAGAAATGAGAAACGAGAGCGAATTAGGTACAATATCCCTCCTAGGCGAAAATCACACTCAGTATCCAACTGAATATACACCGGAAATTTTAGAGACTTTCCCCAACAAACATCCAGAAAACGAATATGTAGTTACTTTTCTGTGTCCGGAATTCACTTCGCTATGTCCAAAGACAGGACAGCCCGATTTCGCGAAAATAATTATCAATTATATCCCCCGTGAGCGGATGGTGGAAAGCAAAAGTCTGAAGTTATATCTGTTTTCGTTCCGAAATCACGGCGACTTCCATGAAGACTGCGTGAACATCATAATGAAAGACTTGGTAAAGTTGATGGATCCGAAATATATCGAGGTGATCGGCCTATTTACTCCCCGCGGCGGCATAGCCATCCATCCTTTCGCCAATTACGCGGATTCCGACCATGAGGAGTTGAAAAAAGCCCGAACCCTGTCAGCTTTCCAGTCGGATTTCAGCAAATTCAACCGTTAGGACTATGGGAAGAGAAAAAAACGCGGCTTTGATATATTCGGGAGGACTTGATTCGACCACGATGTTGTATGAGTACGCATCGGTGATAAGTCTTGCAATCAATTTCAGCTATGGTTCGAACCATAATGCGGAGGAAAGACGTTGCGCTCGTTATCATTGTGAAAAATTAGGTATCGAGCTAATAGAAATAGACTTGCCTTTTGTCAAAAATCATTTTGAAAGCTCGCTACTGTCGGGAGCTGAGTCGGTGCCTGACGGAGAATATTCGGATGAGAATATGTCATCGACGGTGGTTCCTTTCCGTAACGGCATAATGCTTTCGGTAGCGGCAGGTGTCGCTGAGTCAAAGGGACTGAAAACAATAATGATGGCCAACCACGGAGGTGACCATTCGATTTATCCGGACTGCCGGCCGGAATTTATCGAGGCAATGTCGAAAGCTATCGCCACGGGAACTTACGCCGGTATACAGCTTGAGGCTCCTTACACTAACCTGACAAAAAAAGATTTGGCTTTGAAAGGCTTGAAATTGGGAATAGATTACTCGATGACTTATTCCTGTTACCGAGGCGGAATTCAACCGTGCGGTAGATGCGCCACATGCCTTGAACGAGAGAAAGCACTCTCGGAAGCTTTCAAAGAGATGCAATTAAAAAATAATTAAGAAAATCATAGATCAATGAAGAAACAGACAGCAGCAATCCATACGGGATTTCAACGTGAGGACGCATACGGTTCGTTAGCTATGCCCGTTTATCATACGGCAGCATACGAGTTTACAAACGCCGCCGACATGATAGAGTCGTTCTGCGGCCGTTCTGATTCGCCGGACTATTCACGCGTGATGAATCCGACAGTCACTTTTTTTGAAAACAAAGTGAAGTCGCTGACCGGTGCAAACGACGTGATAGCGTTTACTTCGGGGATGGCGGCAATATCCAACACTCTGATGGCTCTATCGGGCGCAGGGAAGAACGTGGTGACTTCGCGCCACGTCTTCGGCAACACTTACGCGTTGTTTTCTCGCACCCTGTCGCGTTTCGGGGTGGAAGCGAGATTTGTGGATCTGATAAACCTCGAAGAGGTAAAAAAAGCTGTAGACGAAAACACGTGTTGCATCTTTTTCGAATCGCTGACGAATCCTCAGATGGAAGTGGCGGACGTAAAAGCTCTCTCAGAAATAGCTCATAAAGCGGGGGCGGCTTTGGTGGAAGATACAACGATGATTCCGTTCACAGAATTT
The DNA here is from genome assembly GCA_022511125.1 of Paramuribaculum sp. Lineage (GTDB taxonomy): Bacteria > Bacteroidota > Bacteroidia > Bacteroidales > Muribaculaceae > Paramuribaculum. The sequence continues at coordinate 350,900 of JAFLSD010000001.1, read as the reverse complement.
TCTGCTAAGGAATTAGGAGTAGACATCGAAGTAGTGTCGAGCACGAAATATATCAGCGGAGGTGCAACGACGATAGGCGGTTTAGTGATAGATTACGGAACAATCGAGGGATTTTCAGCGCGGATGCGTTTCGAGATGCTGCTGAATATGGGTGCCTATATGACTCCTCATGTAGCTTATATGCAGGCTTTGGGACTTGAGAATTTGGATGCAAGATATCGTCTACAATCGTCGAACGCTCTGGAATTAGCACGCCGTCTGCGTGAAATTCCCGAAATCAAGGAAGTGAATTATGTAGGTTTAGAAGACAATCCTTTCCATGAAATTTCAAAACGCCAGTACGGTCCAACTTTCGGAGGAATGATAACTTTCGAACTTTCCGACCGCGAGGCATGCTTCAATTTCATCAACTCTCTGAAACTGATCAAACGAGCGACCAATCTGTTTGACAATAAGACACTCGCGATACACCCGGCAAGTACAATTTTCGGGCCATTCACGGACGATGAGCGCAAGGCGATGGACGTTCTCGACACGACCATCCGCATCTCGGTAGGTCTGGAAGATGTAGACGACTTAGTAGCAGACATCCGCCAAGCCCTCAGGCATGAGCCTTAATCAGGGAGGAGCGGAAATCCTAAAAAATCTTATCAAGAGGGATAAAGTTTTGATATAATACGGATTTGTCGTATCTTTGTGCGCTCAAATTTCGGGCTCCACTAACGAAAAAAATAAAAAGCAAAAATAAACAATGGCAACATTAGAGAAAATTAGAAGCAAATCAGTGCTTTTGCTAATCATCATCGGTGCCGCTCTGATAGCCTTTATCATCGGCGACTTTTTCACTTCGGGACGAACTTTCTTCGGAACGGGGACGACGGTAGCTAAGGCAGGCAACCAGAAAATCGATATCCAGGAGTTCCAGCAGCGCATGGAACAGGCGAACCAGCAGTATCAGCAGTCGGGTCAGAAAATAGACCAGGCATTGCTTCAGCAGCAGGTTCTGAACTCGATGATCGCGGAGAAACTTTTCCAGGAAGAGATGGCAAAGCTCGGTCTGAAGGTTACTGACAAGGAGTTGAGTGAAATGATGGTTGGCGCAAATTCGGCTTATGTAGACCAACTTGTAAGACAGCAGTTCGGCGTTAACGACGCACGTACTCTTAACGATATGGCTTTCAATCCGGCGAAATACGGTCTTGATCAGCAGACAGCTGTTCAGCTCCAGCAGATGTGGATGGGCCTTGAAAGCCAGATGGAGCAGCAGCTTCTGCAACAGAAATTCCTGACACTCCTCGACGGTACGATCACAGCGAATGAACTTGACGCCAAGGCTCTATATGACGAAAATATGGCGACTTCGAACGTGGCATACGTATTGAAAGACTTTTCGTCGTTAAAAGATGAAGATTTCAATGTGACATCGGACGAAATCAAGAAGGACTGGAACGAGCACAAAAAACAGTATGCTATTCCGGAACAGCTCCGCCGCGTAAGCTATATCAGCGTTCCCATAGAACCGTCGAAAGCAGACTTTACAGCAGCGGAAAAGCAGGTAGAAGACGCTTTGGCAGCTCTGAACGAGAAGCCGGAAACAGACGGGGTGAACGACAACACACTCTTCGTAGTCAACAGAGTGAAAACTACAGGCGCAGGAATCAGAGACGCCCAGATCAAGAAATTCGCCGATTCGACGGCGGTAGGCCGCGCCGAGCTTGTGACCAGATCGGGCAATAATTTCACTTTGGCCAAGCTGATAAACAAAACCAACGAAGTGGATTCGATAGACGTGGATCTTTTCGCCGTGATGGCTCCACGCTCGACAGCCGATTCGATCGTAACGGCTCTGAATGGCGGAACGCTCGCCTTCGATTCACTTCAGACAATCTCGACAGTGGCACAGATTCAGAAGGATCAACATCTCTCGATGATAGATCCCCAGATGACTCAGATGAAATCGCGTTTCGAGAGCCAGCCAACCGGCAGATATTTCGTGACAGACACAACGGCAGCCGAAAATATCGTAGTTGCACGAATCACAAACCGCAAAAATCCGGTGACTGTTTACGACCTTGCCGTGATCACTTTCGAAGCCGAGCCGTCGAACGCTACAATCAACCAGCTTACCAACGATCTTCAGAGTTTCATAAACAATAACTCGACAGCGGAACTGTTTATGAAAAATGCTGCGGAAGCCAATTACCAGACTTTCGAGGATATGGTCAGCGCATCGAGTCCGCAGATAGGTTCGCTTCCGGAAAGCCGGAATGCCGTGAGCTGGGCGATGAACAATAAGAAGGGTATGGTTTCTCCGATTTTCGGAGATGAAACGACAGGCCGTCTGATGGTAGTAGCCATCGACGATATCTATGACGACTATATTCCTGCAAGAGATCCTCAGGCAGGTGGCGCAATCAGCCGCCGTTTGAAAAACGATAAGAAGGCTGAAGCTCTCATAGATCAGTACAAGGGCAAGGCTAAAGACCTTCAGGGTTATGCACAAGTGATGGAGAGCAGGGTAGACACAGCATCGGTTAACTTCGGTCAGAATTCGATGTTCTATCCGATGTTCTCAAGTCCAGAAATCCTTGCTTACGTCGCTACTGCGAAGCCGGGTGAATTGGTAGGTCCAGTAAAGGCCAACACCGGTGTGGTAGTCTTCAACGTGATCAGCAACGATAACGAAGGCCGTCCTTACGACTATGCTGAAAACGCCGCCATGTTCAGCCGCTCCCGTGGCGCTCAGATGTTGAGCAACAACCTCCCGGTTGTACTCCTCGGGAAAAATAAGGTAAAAAACAATCTGTTGAAATTCTTCAGAGAATAATCAGCGGGTTTAAGGAAATATTACAACCCCGGTGCCGGGATTCGGTACCGGGGTTTATTCACTTAAAAAGAATTCTAATAAATACAGATCTAACCATAAATTTAATCAGCCATGGGAATGAAAACACTACGAGAACTCTACCGCATAGGTACAGGTCCATCAAGCAGCCATACAATGGGACCGCGGAGAGCAGCTCAACTCTTTGTAGAAAGAAACCGTACTGCCGCGAAAATCACGGTAACCCTTTACGGAAGCCTTGCGGCAACCGGTAAAGGTCACCTTACGGACGTTGCGATTATCGACGCAATCAAACCCATAACGGAAGTAGAGATCGTATGGGAACCGACCGTATTCCTGCCTTTCCATCCCAACGGCATGAAGTTTACGGCCACGGACAGTGAGGGTCATAAGACAGATGAATGGATAGTTTACAGCATAGGCGGAGGTGAGCTTGCCGAAGAGGGTGTTTCTCGTTCTGCAACTGAAGAGGTCTATGACATGTCGACCCTTTCGGATATCCTAAAATGGTGTGAAAAGACGGGGAAATCTTATTGGGAATATGTGGAAGATTGCGAAGGCCCGGAAATATGGGATTATCTGGCGGAAGTATGGAAAACCATGGCAGCTGCCGTAGAGAGAGGTCTTGACCAGGAAGGAGTACTTCCTGGGCCGTTAGGCCTTCGCCGTCGTGCAAACATCTATAATGTCCGCGCGTCAGGCTATAAATCGAACCTCCAGTCGCGAGGTCTCGTGTTCAGTTATGCCCTTGCCGTCAGCGAGGAGAATGCCTCGGGCGGAGAGATAGTTACGGCACCGACATGCGGTTCGTGCGGCGTAGTTCCGGGTGTGCTTTATCATCTGAAGAAAAGCCGTGAGTTTTCCGACGCAAGAGTTTACCGTGCTTTAGCTACGGCAGGCCTTATAGGGAATATCGTGAAACATAACGCATCGATAGCCGGTGCGGAGGTAGGCTGTCAGGGCGAAGTCGGCGTGGCATGCGCTATGGCCGCAGCCGCAGCAAACCAGTTGTTCGGCGGCAGTCCGGCTCAGATCGAATATGCTGCGGAAATGGGTCTGGAACATCACTTAGGAATGACTTGCGACCCGGTATGCGGTATGGTGCAGATACCCTGTATCGAACGCAATGCCTACGCTGCAGCGCGTGCTTTAGACGCCAATCTTTACTCGATGTTTACCGACGGCGAACATCGCGTGTCGTTCGACCACGTAGTCGAAGTGATGAAACAGACAGGTCATGACTTGCCTTCCATTTACAAAGAAACGGGCGAAGGTGGTCTGGCAAGTGTCTGGGCGCAGGATCAGGAAACAGTATGAGGATTGCGATAGCAAGCAAATTTTTCTATCGGCGCGGTGGCGCCGAAGTCCATGCTATCGATTTAGAGAGTGCTCTACGACGTCGCGGCCACGAGACGGCAGTCTTGGCAATGGCACATGACGACAATATCATACAGACGTTCAATTACTATGATGTGAGGTCGGTGAACCCTTTCGGTTCTCCGGCCGAGCAGATCAAGGCCTCGTTAAGGATGCTTGGAGGAGCGGGAGCACGAGCTCGCGCCGTTGAGATGTTGGAAAACTTCCACCCGGATGCGGTTCATCTCCACAATGTGCACAGCTATCTGTCGCCCGTAGTAGCGGCTGAAGCGAAAAAAAGGGGTGTGAAAGTGGTGTGGACTCTTCATGACTATAAGCTGGTGTGCCCTGCATATTCTTTCATGAGAGGAGGCGAACTGTGCGAACTTTCCCGGTCCAAAATCGGGTGTGTTTTGCGGAACAGATGCCTTCGTGGGCGTGTCGTCCCTTCAGCAGGTGCGTGGATAGAGTCATTGAAATGGAACCGTCGAGCACTTGCCGCAACTGTAGATCGTTTCATCTGTCCGAGCGTCTTCATGCTGAATAAAATGAAAGAAGCCGGTTTTCCCGAAGAAAAACTCTCTGTGCTTCCCAATTTTTACAGCGGATCGGAATCGACAGTAAAGAGGGCATTGGAAAAAGGACAGAGGAAAGAGGTGGTATATGTGGGAAGACTCTCATCAGAAAAGGGTATCGAGGTGCTCTTAGAAGCCTCTAAAGGTAGAGAATGGGAGGTAACTATAATAGGTACGGGAGAAGATGAGGACCAGCTGCGGAAGAAATACAAAGAATATCCCAACATAAAATTCGAGGGAAAACAACCAAAGGAAGTCGTGTTTGAACGACTGGCATCAGCGCGGTTGCTCGTACTCCCGTCGATATGTTTTGAGAATTCGCCTCTTTCGGTGATAGAGGCACTCAGTTGCGGCACTCCTGTCGTGGGGTCGTCCATAGGCGGGATTCCCGAATTAATACCGGCTACGGACGGCGAAGTATTTGAGGCCGGCAATGCTCTTGCTCTCAGGGTTGCGGTTGAAAAAGCTCTATCAAGAACCTACGATTATAATGACATCGCGGCAAGAGCCCGGCTGAAATTTTCGGAAGAGAACTATATCGAAAATCTCCTGAACCTATATAGGTTATAGCGTGATCAGGCGCTTAATCATCCGCTCGCAGGAAGGAGACACCGGTGAGAGGGAAATATTTTTGCTATGTTACAATTTATTAGTAAATTAGCGAAATAATTTTACATTTTGTATTAAAAACGATTATGAATCTTGAATATGGAAAGCAATAGGTTGTTCCTGCTTGATGCATACGCGCTTATCTACCGCGCCTATTATGCAATGATACGCTCACCTCGTATCACTTCAAAGGGTTTTAACACTTCGGCAATCTTCGGTTTCTGCAATACGCTCCGGGAGGTGCTCCGCAAGGAGAATCCGAGCCATATAGCCGTATGTTTCGATCCAGCGGGTCCGACGTTCCGGCACGAGATTTACGAGGAGTATAAGGCGGGACGCGATAAGCAACCTGAAGATATAACAGACTCGCTACCATGGATAAAGAAGATACTGGAGGCTCTCAGGATACCGTGTGTCGAGATAGCGGGCTACGAAGCAGACGACGTGATAGGCACGTTGTCGCGGATTGCCGAAAAAGAGGGTTATATCACCTATATGATGACTCCGGATAAGGATTACGGTCAGCTTGTGACGGATAGGGTGCTGATGTACCGTCCGTCGCTTCGTGGCGAGGGCTTTGAAATCCGGGGTCCGAAGGAAGTATGCGAGCGTTACGGTATAAACGAGCCGAAACAGGTGATCGATCTTTTGGCTCTCGAAGGTGATTCGTCGGACAATATCCCAGGCTGTCCGGGAGTAGGTGAGAAAACGGCGTCGAAGCTGATTGCAGTATGGGGAAGCGTTGAAAATCTGATAGCCCATACGGATGATCTCAAAGGCGCAATTAAGAAAAAAATCGAGGAAAACAGCGAGCAGATAATATTTTCTAAGTTTCTTGCAACGATAAAGACTGATGTGCCGTTGGGGGAAATCAGTCCAGAGATGCTGGTGCGTCAGGAGATCGATTACGAATCGCTGTTCGATATCTACCGCCAGCTTGAGTTCAAGTCGTTCATTCAGAAATTGGAACAGCATGTCAAATCAGACAAGAAACCCGAAGTGAAGAAAAAGACCGAAAAGAAAGGGGGAGATGACGACGGTTTTGTGGGAAGTCTTTTTAATGATCTCATGGAAGAGGAAAATCTTCCGACCAATGATATTTCGACGACGAATCATGATTATTCGGTGATCGAGACTGAAGAGGAAATCACGGCTTTTCTTGCCGAAGCAATGAAGCAGGAGCGGGTGGGCGTGTCGTTCGACGCTCCCGGTGAGAACGCAATGACGGCTATGTGGCACGGCTTGGCTTTCGCAACAGAGCCGGGCAAAGCTTTCTATATTCCGTTGGATTCGTTCGACAGTCCTCAAAGGGTAGAACTCCTGCGGCCATTTTTCAGAAGCGAGTCAGAGTTCGTGAGTCACAATGTGAAGCGAGATATGGTGATGATGCACCGTGAGGGGATAATCGGTAGCTGTCCTTATTTCGATACGTCGGTGGCCCATTATCTGATAGATCCGGAAATGAAGCACACTCTTGATTTCGTGGCATCAAAATATCTTGGCTATTCGATGATCCAAGAGGCAAAAGGCAGGGGTGCGAAGCCAATGACGCAATCGGAAAGACGTGAAGCGGCATGCGAGGCAGCCGACGTGAGTCTGCGGCTACGTCCTATTCTCTCCTCCAAGCTCAAGGAGATGGATCTGGAAGATTTATACCGCGACATAGAACTTCCGTTGATCGAGGTGCTTGGCGTTATGGAGTATACGGGCGTGCGTGTGGATACCAACGAGTTGATCCGCCTCAATAAGAATTTCAGCGAGAGGCTGGATCAAATGGAGAAAGAAATCCATGATCTTGCCGGGGAGCCGTTCAATATAAGTTCTCCCGCTCAAGTGGGTATGATTCTGTTCGATAAATTAGAAATAGACTCATCGGCCAAGAAGACCAAAAAAGGGACGTATTCCACGACGGAAGAGATTCTTGAAAAATTGCGTCCGAAGCATCCAATAGTTGATCTGATACTTCGTTACAGAGCTTTGAAAAAGCTGCTCACCACTTATGTGAGCGCTCTTCCCGCGCTTGTCAATCCCCGCACGGGCAAAATCCACACTCTATATAACCAGACGGGGACTGCTACGGGGCGCATCTCGTCGGCTAATCCGAATCTACAGAACATACCCATCCGCTCGGAAGATGGCAAGGAGATAAGACGCGCTTTCATAGCCGACAGAGACAATATATTGATGAGCGCCGACTATTCGCAAATCGAGCTGAGACTGATAGCTGATATAAGCGGCGATCCAGGCATGATAGAGGCTTTCCGCGAGGGGGCGGATATCCACCGAGCAACAGCGGCAAAAATATATCACGAGAAGCCAGAGGACGTTACGGATACCCAGCGTCGGAATGCGAAAACCGCCAATTTCGGAATAGCTTACGGTATATCGGCTTTCGGTCTATCGGAACGTTTAGGCATTCCCCGGGCGGAAGCAAAAATGCTCATCGACGGCTATTTCCGTTCTTATCCTGCAATTAGGGCGTATATGGAGAATACTATCGAGAGTGCCCGGGAGAACGGATATGTAAAGACAATCATGGGTCGCAAACGCTTCCTGCCTGATATCAACAGCCGGAGCGGGGTAGTGAGAAGTTATGCCGAACGCAATGCCATCAACGCGCCGATTCAAGGGTCGGCAGCGGACATAATCAAGAAAGCCATGGTGGATATTTTCCGCCATATAGGTGAGCGCGGCATGAAATCGCGAATGATCATGCAGGTTCACGACGAATTGGTGTTTAACGTCGTTCCGAGCGAGCTTCCGGAGCTTGAGCGTATAGTCGTGACCGATATGGTCAATGCCTACCACGGCAAAGTGAATATGGAAGTGGCCGCCGGAACAGGACGTAACTGGCTCGAGGCTCACTAACCGTGAGAAATTTATCCTCGGAGTGCTTTGTGAAGGGCATCGAGCGCGGAGAGTAGAGTCGAGCGGGGACAACCGACGTTTAACCGCATAAATCCTTCTCCGCCTTGTCCGAACATAGCGCCGTCGTTGAGTGCGAGTCGTGCCTGATTGACAAAAAGATCGACAAGACGCTCCTGACTTAGGCCGAGATCGCGGCAATCGAGCCAAACGAGAAATGAGGCTTCGGGGCGGAACGGTTTAATCTCCGGTATTTTCCGCCGGCAGAAGTCGATAACAGCTTCGATATTACCTTCGACGTAGGAGAGCATCTGTCGGCGCCATTCGTCGCCTTTCTCCGAAAAAGCCGCGATGGTGGCTATCGGAGCGAAGACAGTAGGGTCGTCGAGTTCATTAGCGGTAAGCCAGGAATAGAATCTCTCCCTTAAAGCGGGGTTAATCACTATAGAATAACTGCTTACTACGCCGGCAATATTGAAGGTCTTCGATGGTGCACCGAAAGTTATGGAGCAGCGTTCAGCCGCGGGACTAACGGTGGCGAACGGTGTATGGCGATTGCCGAAAAGAGCCATATCGCAGTGAATTTCGTCAGAAATCACTATAATGCCTCTTTCATCGCAAATTTCCGCGAGTTCGGCAAGTGTGTCTTTCGTCCAAACGATGCCTGCGGGATTGTGTGGATTGGATAGAATGAGCATTCGGCATTTATCGTCGGCCACTTTGCGAAGATTGTCGAAATCCATCGAATACGAGCCGTCGCTATTGTGGATGAGAGGATTCATCACAACCTTGCGTGCATTACCCTCGGGAGTCAACCGGAACGGATGGTAGACAGGAGGCTGAATGATCACCTTTTCATCGGGCTTTACAAATACATTTATGGCCATGCCTATTCCTTTCACTATTCCGGGGATATAAGCCAGCCATTCACGCTTGACATTCCATCCGTGTAGTTTTTCGATCCATGATATGACGGACTGCCAATATTCGGATGGAACGACCGTGTAGCCTAATACAGGATGATCGAGACGCTTCTTAAGCGCATCGATGATGAAGGGCGGAGTGGCGAAGTCCATATCTGCTACCCAAAGAGCCTGGAGGTCAGGGCGGCCGTAACGTTCCTGAAGAGCGTCGGTCTTAAGAGCACCGCTTCCCCGGCGCTCTATAATTTCGTCAAAATCGTATTTATTAGCCATAATTGCTGAATTTAAAACATTTTGGGGAAAAGCATTACGATTGAACCGGAGCAGTCAGATCTTTCTGAAACGCAATGCGTGGTGAACCATCCCTACAGTAGATAATTCCGCATCGGGCAAAGCCGGCCTTCTTCAGCGCTGCGAGCATAGGACGGTTGTCTCTGTGGGTATCGATGCGCAAATTGTCGATTTTTTCAAAGCAGAAGTTAAGACATGCTTGTAGGACTCCACCCGTTTTACCGTCGGATGCCAAACGGTGGATCGTCCCGTAGGGGCGGTCATTGAGCCATCTGCCGTCTTCAATCAAATCGTATGTCGGGTCGAGGCCTTCGATGAACGCAAAAACCATGACGATGTTTCCTGCAGCATCCTCGCCTACAAAGGCGTTTTCATTTTTTATGTCGGTTGCGACGTCGTTATCGTCGGGATATCCATCGCTCCATTGGCTGTTGTTTCCGTTGCTGCGCATAAAATTGCGTGCTTTTTCGTAGATTTCGCCAATAGCCTTAATGTCGTTGGTTTGCGCTTTGCGTATTGTTATCATTTTGTTTTCTTCAATCGCAAAGGTTAGATCAATCGGATGAGTTGAACCGGAGTGGGAGTGCTTTCGGTGTGTCGAGGATAATGCCGTAGCTGTTGAGCAGGTGACCGTTTACCCATGTCATGTCGATTTTCACAGTGAGGGGTGCACCTTCGAGTGGGGACCATCGGCATTTGCTCAAAACCATTTCGGGAGTAACGGGATATGGGTCGCAGTCATCATCTACGAGTACGAGGTCGGCGTAATAGCCAGGCCTTATGAAGCCGCGTCGGTCGATACGGAATAGCCGCGCAGGATTGTTTGACATCTTTTCAACGACCTGTTCCATAGTTAGCACCCCTTCTTTTGCCAATTCGATCATGGCGGGGTGTGAGAACTGAATCATAGGCATTCCGCTTACCGCAGTGAGGGCTGTTCCTTTTTTTTCTTCAAGAAGGTGAGGCGCATGGTCGGTGGCTATGACATCTATGAGCCCGTTGGCAACCGCATAGCGGAGCGCATCCCGGTCGACAGGTCGTTTGATTGCGGGATTGCATTTTATTCTGGCTCCGAGTGAAGCATATAGCTCGTCGGTGAAAAGGAGATACTGAGGACAAGTTTCTGAAGTGATTCGTTTCCCTTCGATGGGACCCGGTGTAAACAACCGGAGTTCATCGGCTGTAGAGATATGAAGGACGTGTAATCGCGCTCCGGTTTCTTTAGCGAGTGCTACAATACCCTCTGTAGCCTTGTAGCAAGCTTCATGGCTTCGTATGACGGGATGGAAATCGATAGGGAGGTTTTCGCCATATCGTTCGATTACAGCAGCGCGTTTTGCCTGGATGGTGTGTTCGTCTTCGGCATGAACAGCTACGAGCATGTCGATTTCCTCCAAAATACGTCGAATAGTGGAACTTTTGTCTACAAGCATATTGCCTGTGGACGAGCCGATAAACAGTTTTATTCCGGCAGTTTTCCGTGGATCGGCCTTTTTGAGCTCTTCGATATTGTCGTTAGTGGCACCGAGGAAAAAACCATAGTTTGCCACGGAGGATTGTGCAGCCAGGGTGAGTTTATTCTCCAAGGCTTCGACGGTCACAGTAGCCGGGTTGGTGTTAGGCATGTCGATGAAAGACGTAATACCACCGGCCACCGCAGCCCTACTCTCAGAAGCGATGTCAGCTTTGTGGGTTAATCCGGGTTGGCGGAAGTGGACGTGCTCGTCAATACCACCCGGAATAAGCAACTTCCCTTGGCCGTCGATCACAGTATGACATTCGGAAATCAATTGCGGGGAGACATTGCCTTCCTCTTTGGCAAGTATAAATTCATCTTCAATCAGGACGTAACCGCGGATAGTCGTTCCGTCGTCGGTAATACGTACGTTATGAATCAATGTCTTTTTCCCCGCTTTCATTTGTCGTTCTTTTTCTTTCTACAGTATGGGTGTTTGTTGAAGATACTCCAGAGTTTGAGTCGAATGATTCCGAAGAAAGCTTCGCTGAAGATGCCGCTACTCATCTTACTTGTTCCGAGCACACGATTGACGAAAACGATGGGCACTTCTTTCAGGCGGAAGCCGTAGATCCATGTCAGAAACTTCATCTCGATCTGAAAAGCGTAGCCCTTGAATTTTATGTCGTCGAGGGGCAATGCCTCGAGAACTTTTCGTGTGAAGCACACAAATCCGGCAGTAGCATCGCGAACGGGCATACGCGTTACGAATCTAACGTAAGCGGAGGCATAGTAAGACATCAAGACTCGTCCGATAGGCCAGTTGACAACGTTGACACCGGTGAGATAACGCGAGCCTATCGACATGTCGGCTCCGTCGACGGCACAAGCTTTATAAAGTTCGTTTAGATCTGCGGGATTGTGAGAAAAATCGGCATCCATTTCGAAAACATAGTCATAGCCATGTTGAAGCGCCCATTTGAAGCCGGCGATATAGGCAGTGCCGAGCCCTTGTTTGCCTTCTCTCTCGAGGAGGTGGATTCTCGAAGGATGACCGCTCATTTTTTCTTTGACAATTGCTGCCGTACCGTCGGGCGAACAGTCGTCGACCACTAAGATATCGAACGGATGAGGCTGACCAAGAACCGCGTCGATAATCGCGGAGATATTTTCACACTCGTTATAAGTGGGTATTATGACTACGCTGTCGTTCACTGTTTTAAAATTTATATGCAATTCCAATCAATCCGTTCAGCCCTTGTGAGGGGACAAATCCGAGCTGAAGATAATTCCCATTTAGAAGATTTTCACCTCTCAAGAATGCAGAGAACCTGTCGTTAAATCTCCAAGTGACTCCTATAGCAAGATCCGACATATTGCCGATATCAACGAAACCATCGCCGGAAGCAACAACGCGTCCGGTTCGGAGAGTGTAATCTACAGTTATGTCAAGCGGCGATATCGGGGTGATTATCAATGAGCCGTTGACCACCATTTTGGCTCGATCAAACCAAAGATAGTATCCTCTTGTGGGGAACTTGCGGGGCGAAAATTCAACGGAGGCTTTCGCTTCGGCTATCTTCCCGTAGCGATATCCTAACTTGGCGCCGACCATAAGGCCTGACATGTTGACTGTCTCCAATAGTCGGAAGTTATAGTCGTCGGAGAAGGATGGCATAAGCCAATCATTGGCCTTAGCATATTGCCCATAAACCGAAGCATAGAAGCCGGCAACGGGACCGAAGCGCAAATCGGCACCGAACGTTATCGGCAAATGGGCGTTGGAATATGTGAAATAGGTCGGGATGTAAGGAGTTATGCGGTCGTAGACGAATGCTAAGGAGTTCTGCATTTCGCCTCCTCCAGCATAAAGAGTGATACCCGCGATACCCTTTGGATTGATAGAGAATCTCACATCAGGCGCGATATGTAATCCTTTCCCGGCATTATGGGTAAAATCGATTTTTACACCGGCATCAAAAACCGTCTTATCGGTTGTAAGAATATAAGAAGGTTTGAGTCTAAGAAGCCATGTGTCAGCACCCGGAGTCGCTTCGATTAAAGGAATGTCGGTCGCGATATCCTGTGAAGGGAAAGTGTTTTCCACGGCATTCTGACTGTTTTGCAGATATGAGAAGTCAATCGCGATCTTCACTTTCGATTTGTCGTCCAATGCGACCGAGGCATCGGCTTCGCCTTTCCATTGATTCTGACGAGCTGAAGAAATAATGCCCGCATCGGTAAATGCGAAGCGTGAAAGACCGGCCTTGATTCCGAAATTAATATTTTTCACTTCCGCTCTCCATCCTGCATCTACATTGAATCTATTCAGCCCCTGTCCTATAAAATCGCGAGTGATCTCCACGGGATTGAAAGCTTCGTACGATGCAATCGCCGGACGGTTATAGTTAGCGTATGTATAGCCAAAATCAAGCTCAAATCGCGATGCATTTCCGGTTTTCTGCAGCAAAGCACCCTCAAGGGTTATAGTGTTATGTTTTATCGACGTTTTTTTGTCAGGCATCATGACCGGATCAGCCCACTGAAATTTCCCGTAGGATCTCTGGTAGTTGGTGCCGTCATATTGTAGCCACGCACCGAAGTGGGTTTTTTCGTTATCAATCACGCGGTATCCGGCAGAAACAGATGAATTGAACATAAAGGGGAAAATACCTGCGCGGACATATCCTTTCCACGGCGAAGTGTAGACAGTGTCACCATAGGCCGCGGGATCGAGAATGTCGAATCCGGGTGGTACTTGGGTAGTAATTCCTGCGCGGCTATAATGTAAGGTGCTTTTCTGGACGGGATTCAACGAAATCCGAGGTAAGAAACCCAATCTTACGGCATCTCTCTGCTCGGGAATCACGTCATGCTCCACTGTTATCTCGTTGTGCAACCCTTGCGACATAAGGCGCAAAGGGAGCAGGAAAGCGGCAACTATAAGTATGGCGATTTTTTTCATTTTTTCCGAATTCTGATTTATTTCAAACGTCGGTCGATCATTTCAAAAATATCTTTTTCGTTTCCTGGATAATTCGTGCGTAGACTCCGGAGATATTCATCGGCCTCGAAAGTATTACCTTGTGCCCTTAAGGCATCGCTGAGCACTATAAATCCTCTTGCGAGCCAGTATTGATGGGGCGGATTGGATGAGATGAAAGCGTCGGCAGTTTTTTCAGCATCGGCGGCTCTCCCTGACGAAAGTTGTGCTTCAGCCAATGCTACTGCCGCTTTTGAACCGAAGATGTTTTCGGGTGTTTTGGCAAGCGCTTCCCATTGTGTCATCGCTTCGTTTTTTCTTCCAGCGCCATATAAAGCCACAGCGTGGAGATAAGATGTTTCTTTCTGTTCATTTAAACCGAGACCGGTTGATGCCTTCAACCTTTCGCTAACTTCGAGAGCGGTATCGTACTGTTTCAAATCAGTAGCGGTACGTAGTATTCCCAATCTGGCTTTACCTGTCATTTTAGCACCAGTTGCGCGGGTGTCGAGAAGTTGATATGAATGTAACGCCTCGGCTGTCTTTCCTTTGTTTTCTTCAGCCATAGCCTTTATCAGAAGGGCATCGACAGCCACATCCGAATCGGGATATCCCTTCACAATATCGCATGCATAATCATAGGCCTTGTCGATATCGCCATTATCCATGCGGGCTTCAGCCACCATATACAAGGCTTGTGGGCGGTAAACACCGCGAGGATATTCACGTAGATACGATTCGACAAGTTCAATCGAATGACGATTGATATATTCCGACTCGGCTTTGCGGAATGTCAGCGCTTCAACTTCTGAAGCATCCATCGAAGGCGCTCCGGGAATCGAGTTCAAAAATTGCTGAAATTCTCTCAATCTTCCATTGTCGGCATATATCAGTTTCAAGTCTTCCGCAGCGAGTTTGGCTTCTTCGCTTGAGGGGTAGGACGTTATGATATGGCGGTAAGTCTCGATAGCCTCATCGTTGCGACCAACGCTTTGATAGGTAATGGCAAGCTGTAAAGCGCCATTACGCCCGTAGGATGTTTCGGCAAAATTTTTCAACAAAGCCCTGTAGTTTTCTATGGCAGCCTGTGTATTTCCTGTAGCGGAGTAGCTTTCTGCTTTTTCGAGGATAGCAGCCGGAATGAGGGTGGAAGCAGGGTAGCGGTCTATCATGTCATCCAAGGCTTTTATCTTACCCGCATGATCTCTCCGAAGCCCTTTCATGACAGCCTGCTGGAACATGGCATAATCTCCTTCCGAGGGATTGGTGTCAAATGATTTCTTGTAAAGTGTTTCAGCTCCGGCGAAGTCAGACTGATAATAGAGGCAGTCTGCCGCGCGGTTATAAGCATCGGCAAGCATTTTCCGCTCGGGATTCAGATCTATCACCTGACGGAAGTCTGTGTACGCGGCTTTATAATCGTGTTGAGCAAACCGTGCATATCCCAGATCATACCGGGCGAGCGCGAGATTTTCATCCATTGACGAAGCCGATTCGATATAACTTTGTAAGCTCTTGACCGCGTCGGAATATTTACCGAGGTCATACTGGCATGTACCCTGCCACAGCAGACACTGACGGGAAATATTTTTATCTCCGTTTGCTATCAGAGCCGCCTGTCGGAACCGCGTCAGAGCTGTTGAGAGGTCGCCGGTGTTATATTCTCTCGTGCCGAGAACGAACAGACATTCCTGCTTGGCTTTCATTATTTCGGAGTCGGGATTTTTAACCGATTCGATGATCCTCAGTGCCTGGGAATAGTCGTTGTCGGACATATAGCCCGAGATCATATATTCTCTGACTTGAGTGGCATATCGCGAATCAGGGTATTGCCTTAGAAAATCCTCAAAAAGAGTCACACTGTTGGAGAAAGGTATCTTTCCTCCTTCGCTCTTTGCCACAGCATAATTGTAGAGTGCGCTTTCCGCGACCTGACGGTCATATCCCATTCTATATGCCTTCTCAAAGCACATAAGGGCAGCGTCGATCTTGTTCAGGTTGACATAGGCCTGTCCGATATAAAGATTTGCGCTCTGACCCATCGCATTATCTTCGCGTGCGACTTTGACAAGATGATTTATAGCGGAGGTATAATCGCCATCTTTGTATTCTCCCACCCCGAGAATATACATGGCTGAAGGTGATGGGTTGGCTGTTGTCCCTACATATTTCAACAAATAGGGAACCGCATCTTCTTCGCGTCCAAGATTATAAAGCGACTCTCCCGCTATACGGCATATTTCACCATAATATTCTTCTATCGGATTGTCTTTTATAAGCTTTTGAGAGATGGAGAGGGCTTTCTCATATTGTCCGTCAGTGAAATAAATTTGTGCCGTGTAATAATCTGCAGCAACGGAAAGTTCCGTGTTATTCGGCACCTTACCAAAATAATTCAGCGCCTGGGCGTAGTTTCCATCGGAATACGAGAGATAACCGGAATAGAAGTTGGCCGCCGGGCTCCATTGTTTATTCCCGAACAACGTGGCAAAGAGTTTCGCAGCTTCGCTACTCTCGCCCAACATCATCTTCGCATATGCAAGACGGTAAGTGATATCTGAAGCCAATGCAGTGTCAAATTGCGAACGGTTGAGACTTTCATAGATAAGAATAGCCGTATAATATTCGCCGCTAAAAAAATAATAATCACCCTTTAGAGATAACATTTCGGGATAATATACACTACCCGGATAGTCGGCAAGCCAAGAATTTATAAGAGCGAGCGCGTCGGGCATCCCGGGCAGGTGGATGGCAGCTATGGACGATAGACGCCGCGCGTCTTCTGTTTGAGCCGCAGAAGGGTTAAGCCGGGATAGCTCTTTCATCTGATGATCGAGGCCGGCATAATTTCTGTCGCGAAGCATCGCTTCGCCTCGCTCGAGATATCCTTTCACTTCAGGACTATGAGACTGCGCCCGCGCTGAAAGTGACACCAACGTTATAATAGCAAAGAGAAAAAATCGGATCTTCATTTAATTCAATCGACATTAAGGTTTCAATCTTTGAAATCTTTTGCAAAGATAAGCTTTTTTCGCTGACTTATGGGCTCACATGAAGGATAATGAAATAAAAAAGGGTAAGCTGACTACATCGCACCGCTACGACCCGGTACCGCTGCTTCGATCAAGACCTGACGGAGTTCCCGGGGAGCTGGTCGTGTAGGACTTACCCGCTGCAAAGGTACGAATATTTTTTAAGACTGCAAGCAGGCAAGCGAATTTTGCTTACCTTTGCAGCATGGAATGGCTTCAGAGCGTACTTTTCGAACATAGCGCGGTGCAAGCGGTGATAGTCCTGTCAATAATAATAGCGATAGGATTAGGATTAGGTAAAATCCATATCTGCGGAATTTCATTGGGCGTGACTTGGGTATTTTTTGTGGGCATAATCGCGGGTCATCTGGGCTTTTCGATAGATCCGCAGATGCTTATGTATGCCGAAAGTTTCGGTCTCGTACTGTTTGTCTATGAATTGGGTGTGAAGGTAGGACCCGGATTTTTCAGCTCTTTCCGCCATGGCGGTGTGAGATTGAATCTTCTCGGTCTGGCAACAGTGCTTTTCGGCACATTGCTCGCCGTTGCGATGGTCTATCTTTTCGGCGTTCCGATGGCCGACATGGTGGGAATTTTGTCGGGAGCGACGACCAACACACCGGCTTTAGGTGCGGCACAGCAAGCTCTTGAACAAGTCGGAGTATCAGCAAACGGAGCGGCGTTGAGTTGTGCCGTCACTTATCCGCTTGGAGTCGTCGGCGTTATTATCGCCATAGCTTTAGTTCGGAAGATTTTCGTTCGGCCTACGGACATCAAAGATACCGAGCCCGACGATGCGAACCAAACTTTTATCGCAGCCTATCAGGTGCATAATCCCGGAGTTTTCGGCATGAGCATAAGGGAGGCTGCAACGCTGATACAACATAAATTCGTGATATCGCGTCTATGGAGGAACGGGACCGTTTCAATACCGAATTCCGACACGATACTATGTGATGGCGACAGGCTTCTCGTAATAACGACCGAAAAAGACGCACCGGCCATGACATTATTATTCGGCGAACAAGAGCAGACCGACTGGAATGCCGACGATATCGACTGGGACGCTATCGACAGTTCTCTGATTTCCAAACAGATAATAATATCCAAGCCGGAGCTTAACGGTAAAAAACTCGGATCGCTCAAATTAAGAAACAGTTATGGCATCAATATATCGAGGGTGATCAGAAGCGGGGTAATACTGCTCGCCGACCCAAACCTCGTGCTTCAGATAGGCGACCGCCTTACCGTGGTTGGAGAAGCTAAATCAGTTGAAAATGTTGAGAAAGTGCTCGGCAATGCCGTCGATGTGCTCCGCGAACCCAATATGGCGGCGATGTTCATCGGAATCGTTCTCGGGCTCCTGCTCGGTTCGATCCCCTTCTTCATCCCTGGCATATCCACTCCGGTTAAATTAGGACTCGCCGGTGGTCCCATAATCGTGGGAATACTCATAGGTCGCTTCGGCCCGCAGTTCCACCTCGTCATCTTCACAACCCGCAGCGCAAATCTGATGCTGCGCGGTATAGGACTATCGCTCTATCTGGGATGTCTCGGACTGGCAGCGGGAGCCAATTTCCTCGATACGATCATGAAGGCCGACGGACTGATTTGGATCGGCATAGGATTCATCATTACTTTTGTGCCGGTTGTAATCATGTCGTGGATAGCAATGCGTTTGTCCAAAATAGATTTTGGATCGTCGTGCGGCATGATATGCGGAGCGATGGCCAATCCGATGGCTCTTGATTATGCCAATTCGACGTTACCCGGCGATAATCCGTCGGTAGGATACGCAACGGTCTATCCTATGGCTATTTTCAGCCGTATAGTCATAGCCCAACTTCTGGTACTGATATTTGTGTGACATATTTGAGACTAAAGTGAACAGCTTGGAATTCGACAAACATTTCCGTAAACTTTACCTACCTCTGGGGATGTATGCACTTCGTCTTGTTAATGATGCGCCCACAGCGGAAGATATCGTGTCGGAGGCTTTCACGAAAGCGTGGATACGGGTAGAGGAGGGCGAGTGTATAGAAAATTTTCCGGCTTATATGTACCGCAGCGTCCGAAATGAATGTATCTCTTTTCTCAGAGAAAAGAAAGAAATGATAGGGTTGGAAAATATTCCCGAAATAGATGACGAAACTGTAGATACTTCTGAAAGAGATGCCAAAATATGGAGAGCCATCGACAACCTTCCTGAAAAGTGTCGTGAAATCTTTCTTCTTAGTAAGCGCGACGGTCTGTCTAATCAGGAAATAGCCGATGAGCTGGGAATATCGTTAAAGACAGTCAAAAATCAGATGACGAAGGCTTTCAGCCGATTGCGTGAAGCCCTTTCTTCAGGTCACAAGCCCTTCTTCTTGCCCTTCCTATAAATAAACCAAGTAGTCCGACTCGACATAAAATTTCCTGCATTGCTGAACTAATTTATTAATTGTAGCAAAAAAAATATTGTGAAGGATAGGACCTTTTTGGGATAATTGCGTCGTATGATAAAAAACAGACGCAATGAAAATGTCAGATTTTGAAAAAGAGACGGGGTTTATAGCCCGACATTATAGAGCCGGACTGTTCAGAGTCGAACCGGCGTTGAGAAAGATAAAACCGTTGGTTAGAGTATGGTGGACTCTTCCGAGAGTAGCTGCCGCCTCCATTTTGCTCGCCGTTATCGGTGCAACGGCGGCAATCCTCGTACATAATGGATATTTTGCAGAGAAGCCCGTATCGGCCATAGAACAACAGACCTCAGATCCCACACCTTCAGAAATGGTTGTCCATTCTATTGACTTCGATGGAGCCACTTTGCCCGTTGTGATAGAGAAAATCAAAGCGGTTTACGGAGTAGACGTAACCGGTCTGCCTGAAAATGCAGAGGAATATCGTCTTACGCTTCATTATGAAGGTTCAGCTATAGAATTAATAGAAACCATAAACGAAATTCTTGATACTGAAATTACAATCAAAAACTATGAATAACACTATGAAACGTTCAATTCTCTTTTTATTCACATTTCTATTAGTTTCACTTGCGTCAAATGCGCAGAAGGTGACCGTGCGAGCAGTCGATGAACCGGCGGCCGAGGTTTTCCGTAATATCATGTCACAGACGGGCATGAATTTTGTCTATTCGTCCGATATTCTGAAAGATATGATAGTGAATATCGATGTTAAAAATCAACCGCTGAAAAAAGTGCTCAGCCGTATTTTCAAAGAAACAGGGATTTCCTACAAGGTAAAAGGCAACAATGTGATCCTTGTAAAGGATAAGACAAAAAAGCGGGAAACAGCCAAGATCATCAAGCCGAAAACAGAGAGGATTATAACGACCGACACTATTATCGCTGACCTTACCGTCAATCTCGACGAGGTGACGGTAAGGGCTACGGGCGCGGACCGCAATCTGAAGGCTGCAGAGATGGGACGGCACGTCATAGGTAGCGAAATGATCACCAAACTGCCGGTACTCTTAGGAGAACCAGATGTAATAAAGACATTACAGACCCTGCCGGGCGTGGCACAGGGGGTGGAAGGGTTTTCAGGTCTTTATGTCCACGGAGGGGAAAATGATCAGAATCTGTTTCTCTACAACGGACTGCCCGTTTACCACGTAGCCCATTTGGGCGGGATATTCTCGGCGTTCAATGTATCAACCATCCGGAAAGTTGATTTCTTCAAGTCCGCCTTTCCGGCTCGTTTCGGGGACAGGATCTCAAGCGTCACCGATATCACAATGAACGAGCCCGACTTTACTTCTTATACAGGGAAATTCACTGTCGGACTCCTCGCCGCCAACGCCTACGTAACAGGACCCATAGTCAAAGAACGACTGGCTTTCAGTGCCGGAGTAAGACGTTCCTGGGTAGATGTTGTGGGATTGCCTGCATTAGCTATATTCAACGCTATCCAGAAGAAAAACGGGAAGAAAACTATCGCATCCTATAGTTTCACCGATTTCAACGCCCGTATCGACTGGCGATTAGGGAGCGGTAAGCTCTATGCCATAGGATATTATGGTCATGATTACTTGAAGATAGGATTGCGACAGTCCCAAAAGAGCGCTCCGGAGGATTACTCCCAAGTAGAACCGTCCTCGCTGTCTTCTCTTTCCGACGGAGCGGCAAACACATCATATCATTATGAAGAGAACTCCAATCGTCTCGCATGGGGAAACTGGGGCGTATCGGTCAACGCCGATTATAGAGTGGGTAAGGGTAGCCTCAACGCTGTAGCCTATTTTACGAAATATTCTTCACGTTTCACACAACAGGCAGAACATCAGTTGGATACGAACGATCCGCTAAGTTATGGATTGACTTACGACGCGACTTATAATTCCATCGCCGACATTGGCCTGAAGGCTCAATATATGAAACAATGGGACAGATTGTGGCTCCTTAAGGCGGGAGCGGCTATAGTTCATCATAATTATCATCCCGAAGGATTGGTTAACAGGTTTATGGAAGATGGGAAATCCTGGACGGAGAATAACGGCAATCCTTCAGTAAAATCAATGGAAGCTTCCGCATATTTAGACAATCTGATTAATTTCGGCGACAGAGCGTCGTTGGATGTAGGGCTTCGATTTGTAAACATGAATATTTCAGGTAAATCCTTTCCGCGTCTCGAACCGCGTGCGTCCGTCAGGATAAACATTACGCAGGATTATAGCGTCAAAGCATCATACGCGAGAATAAATCAGTTCATTCAACAGGTATCTCCGAATTATATCAATCTTCCAACCGATCTCTGGCAGCCGATAGGAGAGGGGAAAGAACCATTGTCGAGCGATCAATACTCAGTCGGATTTTACGGAAATTTGTCTCGGGGGACGTTCTTCTCAATCGAAGGCTGGTATAAAGATATGAGGAATCTTCTTGAATTCCGCGAAGGAATTTCTACGCTTAATCCCAATCTCACGTGGGATGAAAAAACTGTTAGCGGCAGAGGCTGGGCCTACGGCATTGATTTGAGCGTGACAAAAGAATTAGGCAAAGTGGTCGGCTCGATCAGCTACGGACTTATGTGGAATTGGCGCAAATTCAGTCAGCTCAACGAAGGAGTCAAATTTCCGGCCAAATTCGACAATCGCCATAAAATCAATATAAACGCGTCTTATAGGCTCAATGATAAGATAGAATTCAACGCCGGCTGGACTTATATGACAGGAAACAGACTGACAATATCGCTCTATGATTATCCTTCTACAGGCGAGTGGTTTCCTCAGGCACCTACAGACATGGGCGACTTCAACTCTTCCTGGTGGTCTGACAATCTTGAAAATGCGTCGGGAGTGGGATATATATCCGAAAGGAACAATGTGAGGCTGCCGGCTTATCACAGACTTGATATCGGAATGAGTTTGTTTAAGAAACTAAAGAACGGCAACAGAACCATTTGGAACTTCAGTCTTTATAATGCTTACTGTCGGATGAATCCTATAACTATCGTTAAAGACGGATGGGTAGATTTCACATTCTCCAACAAAAAATTCCGGAAATTAAGTCTGCTGCCTATCATACCGTCGATATCATGGACTTATGAATTTTAATTGAATTTAATAATGTAATTATCATAAAGTTAATTGAAAAATGAAAAAATACGATATAACCCGAATCATAGCTTTACCGGCAGCCTTACTACTATTTGCCGGCTGTTACCAGGACATTGATCTTGATAAATATAAAGGAGAGAATGGTGAAAATCTGCTCTCATTAAACTCCGTAGTCAATCCCGATTCGACGTTAGCTGCAGTCGCTACCAAAACATTTTTCTATTCCGATCCGGTACAAAGCCGCCAATATGTTCGTGATCTCGAGATTTCATATAAGATAAACGGCGATATTACGGGAATATTGACATTTAATCCTGAGACTAACATGTATGAATCGTCACTGATACCCTCGGAAGGAGATGTTTTGGAGTTGACTACCGAATACAGAGGGCAGCACATAGATTGTCGGGATACTATCCCCAATAAAGTTAAAATAGAATCGGTCGATGTGTCACGGCAAGGCCCCATGTCAATATATTCCGAAGAAGATTATCTGGTGACATACCAAATCACCTTTTCCGATCCGGTTGCAGAAGACAACTTTTATTTTTTGTCTTATGGAGAGTATGATATTTTCGAAGGCGGAAATCTCCATTTCGGAGTCAGAGATTATACCTATGAATATGTATTCCAACAGCTTGCACGACAGATCAACTCGATAGTACCAGGATGGGAGCCATACAGCTATACGGGGCTTCCATTTTCGGATTATGGTATCGACGGACAGACCCACACACTTATAGTGAAAGAAATAATCCAAGGAGACCAACTAAATCTACCTGCTTTCAGCAAGATGAAACGGCGTTTTAAACTCTTTTCTATCTCAAGGGCGTATTATAACTATCTTTTGTCAAGGTTATATAGCAATTCGGCCGGTGATTCAAGCCTTCACGGGGGTATGATTGATCTCGGTTTCACAGAACCCCTTAAAAGTTTTTCAAATATTAACGGAGGAGTAGGTATCTTTGCGTCCTACTCACTCGATGAGACCGATATCGACGTAATCGGGATTCTCGGACCTTTCACCAAATAAATCTATCTTCCGATTCCAGCTCTTTTTGCATAAGATAGAAATTTCCCCACTTCTGTCGCGACTAAAGCTTATTATAATGGCATGTGTCGCGATCAACGGCTAATGTTTATTTGGGGAAATAAAAACTAAGCGGAGTTATCGGGGATCAGCGAGGCGGAACACGCGGGTTTGAGTGTCGAAGGTGATACCTTCGCGGTCGAAATAGCGCCCTACTTCGCCCCGGGTGATAAGATCATCGGTAGTGCCTGTGCGAAGACCTAATGTTTTGTCCATGAGCCAGAGGTGGTCGGCCATCTGGAGAGCGAGTTCCAGATCGTGAGTGGATAAGAGAACGGTTTTCCCTTCTTCGCGCGAAAGTCGGTGGAGCAGACGCATGATCTCCACTTTACTGGGATAATCGAGAAATGCGGTTGGCTCATCCAGAAGGATTATGGGAGTAGCTTGTGCGATAGCTTTTGCTATCATGGCTTTTTGTCTCTCTCCGTCACTGAGAGTCGAAACGGCCCGGTCGGCGAAGTGGGAGATGGATGTCAAGGTCATAGCTTGCCCGATTATTGCTTCATCCTCTTTCTGCAGTTTGCCCCAAAAACCTGTGTAAGGACTGCGACCGAGTTCTATGAGTTCTCGCACCGTGAGATTGCTGACCATGAGCTTTTCAGTCAGAACAATGCCTAAAGTTCTTGCCAATTCTGGCTGGGAGTATTCGTTCAACGGTTTCCCGAATAGTTTTATTTTGCCCTCGAGGGGACGCTGAAATCGGCACAATGTGCGTAGAAGGGTGGATTTGCCTGCTCCGTTAGGTCCGAGGAGGCACGTGAGGGTGCCCACGTTGAGCGATGCGGTAATGTCGGAGGCGAGACGCTTCATTCCTTTTTTGCCCTCATATCCGAGGGTTATTGCTTCAAGTTCTATGGCCTGGTCGATATGTTGTTCCATCACGCTCCGCTTTTTCGTTTCTTAAATAATACCCAGAGTACAACTGGAGCTCCAACGAGAGCAGTGACTGAATTGACGGGTAAAGCTCCGTCCATCCACGGCAGACGGGCAATCAGATTGCATATTAGGGCGAGCGAGGCACCGGTGAGGATACACGCCGGAAGCAGCACGCGATGATCGGCAGTTCGGAATATTCCCCGGCACAAATGTGGTACAGCGAGCCCTAAAAATACTATCGGGCCGCAATAAGCCGTGACGATTGCCACTAATACGCCTGCCCAAAGGATCACTATCAGGCGTGCTTTCTTGATGTTCAGACCTAAGTTTCCCGCATAATAGTCGCCCAATAGCAGAAGATTGAGTGTTTTTGCCAAAAGAAGGGTGAACGGCAAAAGGCATGCCATAAGGACGATGAAAGTAGTTGTCTGTCCGCCGGAAACACGCGCAAAGCTTCCTAATCCCCATATAACGTAAGCCCTGATGTCTTCCTCTACACTGAAAAACTTAAGCACTCCGATAATAGCATTGGCTATATAGCCTATCATCACGCCAATGATGAGCAATGTCACGTTCCCTCTGACTTTACGGGCAACCCAGGCTATAAGGGCAAGCACAAGTAGCGAGCCGACTATTGCGGCGATAGTTATGGTCATCTCCCCTATCACACCTAAACGGCTTAGAGCCACCCCTCCGAAAACACCCGACAAAAGAACGACAAAACCCACTCCCAGGCTCGCACCGGAGCTGATACCCAATACCGACGGACCCGCCAAGGGATTATGGAATACCGTCTGCATAAGTAATCCGCTGACAGCCAACCCGGCTCCTGCTACAATAGCGGTAAGGCTCTGGGGGAAACGCAGTTTGAAGATGATATTCCGCCATATTTCATTGCTTTCGTCGCCTCCAAACACTATCCGGACAACCGTTCCGGCCGGTATGCTCACAGAACCCAACATGATATTGAGCATCAAGAAGATTAGTATTGACACTCCGAGAGCGGTCATGGATATGGCTACGGAGGATTTTCTCATTTCATCAACTGATAATAGCGGGGTTTATGCTCGGGGAGAAGTTCCGGATGGAAAATAGCTATGAGGTCAGCGAGAACCACCTCGGGCTCGACAGGCATTGTCTCGTAGAACGGGACCTCACGCATGTTGCAATAAATCACACCGTGGTTTTTCCATGCTTTGAAATCGGTATAGCGGTTGTCCTCATTCTTGAGCGCCTCGTAACTGTAATTGCCGTCGAAACTGTTCACTATACGCCAATAGTCCGAGTCGCCCGCATCGCTATACACTTTTTCGTAATCCAGAGTAACGCCGCCCGACTCATTGTTGTCTTTTAGGAAGTAGCTTGCGCCGGCATCATTAAAAAGTTGGGCTAAAAAACTTCGGCCTCCTACTGCATACCAGTGTCCGCCTTGCATCTGGCCGCTTACTACCTTAGGCCGTTCCGTAACATTGTCGGCCATGGATTTCAGGTCGTTATACCGATCTTCTATGCCTGAAAATATTTCCCATGCCTTCGAAGACTGCCCTGTAAGAAGTCCTACGAGTTTTATCCACTCGGCCTGACCTAACGGAGTCAGTTCTTTATAGCCGAGATGTGGCAGAAGAGGGACATCGACATTTTTCAGTGCGTCGTAACCCCCACGCTTAAAAGGTGAAATCAGAATTATATCCGGATTGATGGCCAATATCACTTCGTTGTCGAAATTACCCTCGATACCGATTTTATGCGTCTTGCCGTTTTTCA
The DNA here is from genome assembly GCA_022511125.1 of Paramuribaculum sp. Taxonomy (GTDB): domain Bacteria; phylum Bacteroidota; class Bacteroidia; order Bacteroidales; family Muribaculaceae; genus Paramuribaculum. The sequence goes on along the minus strand of JAFLSD010000001.1, from coordinate 324,675 downwards.
GCCGCTCGTTCATCTCCTGATTGAAAAGATGACGCGTGCTTGTAATGCCCGATATACGGTCGAGCTCTCCGAGTTTTGCAAAATTCGATAATTGTAATGAAGTCATACAGATGGCTCTTTCTATAGGTACCTTCACAGTCGTATAATCTTCGGGCACTTCTGTTGACGATACTCCTTCATCTACAAGGGCGAATTTATAGACTGTTCCATCTTGTTTCTCCGGATCGCTTATGTCGACGAGCGTTATCCCCGGACTAAGGTTTTTCAAGCTGAAACCACGAGCATATTTCACGTCAAGTTCTCGCTTGTTGGTATCTACGGAATTCGATGCTGCTACTCTGTTTGCATCACCCTCTTTTCTCCCGTTGCCACAGCCGCATAAAGTCACCATGACGACGCTCAAAACAATTTCGATTGCGAATTTCAGTTTCATAAATCTCATTTGTGTTTTATCACCCGAAAACTTACAAATTTCCTTCGACAGGCAGGTCTTCTGACTTTTCCACCCCGACGCCTTCCCGACCAAACGGTCAGTGGCTGTCATTACAAAGTGCAATGGCCGAGGATGTTAATGGAATCACAGCAGCGGGTCTGTCAGGGATTTACACCCTGTTCCCTTTTCATCCTATTGGATTCGGACACCTGTCAACGGACAAAGTTACTAATTTTTCAGCTTTTTTATGTACTTTTGCGGAAAAGCCTTTCCGAATATGCGCCCGATTTTCCTAATAGGATATATGGGATGCGGCAAATCCACGCTCGGCAGAAACGTCAGCGCTTTGACCGGCATTCCATTCATTGACCTCGATAATTATATCGAGACACGTTTCCATACTTCGGTTAAAGATATTTTCCGTGATAAGGGCGAAGGTGGTTTCCGCGAAATTGAGCGCAGAATGTTGCACGAAGTCGGAGAATTTCAGGATGTTATCATTGCATGCGGGGGAGGGACGCCATGTTTTTTCGACAATATGGATTTTATGAATCAGGCGGGAACCACTGTATTTCTCGACACTTCGCTCTCTAAACTCCATACGCGTCTGCTGAGAGGGAGGCATAAGAGGCCGCTGATAGCGGATAAAAATGAAACGGAATTGATGGAGTTTATCGTTGACGCGCTCGAAAAACGGCGCCCGTTCTACTCCAAAGCAAAAATAAATTTTAAAGGCGACCAACTTGAAAACGAGAGTGAAATCAGCGTCACAGCAAAAGATTTTATTCGCGCTATGGGAATGAACCTTAAATCCGAATCCCAATGAAAACAAATGCTATCGAAACCCCCGATGTCCTTACCGCCCCGGCATTAGTCGAGAATCGTAAAAAATCTATCACAATCGGTTTGCCGAAGTCGTCGGGAGCGAATGAAAAACGATTCCCTCTTACCCCCGAAGGCGCGGCTGTGCTCGTGGACATGGGTCTGAAAATCCTCATAGAAAAAGACGCAGGCAGGACAATACATTATTCCGACAGTGCCTACACAAGAGCCGGAGCACATATCTGCGGGCGTGATGAGACACTGAAAGCCGACATTGTAATCCATCTTGAACCTCTTCCCGAAGGCGATATCCGTAAAATGAAACGCGGAGCCGTTCTACTTTCACTGCTTTCGCTTTGTCGTCAGTCGAAACGAACTGTGAAGGCTCTCACCGAGATGAAAATATGTGCCGTCGCCCTCGATCTGATTGCCGACAAAGCTGACAACAGACCTTTTGCCGACATTCTTGAGGAAATTGATGGAAGAGCCTCGATTGCCATTGCTGCGTCCCTCCTTGCCGATGCGATTCATGGAAAAGGTATACTCCTGGGTGGAGTGGCCGGAGTCGTCCCATGCGAAGTGCTGATCGTCGGTTCCGGTATAGCGGCGACGGCCGCCGCCCGTTCGGCCTCCGGCACGGGTGCGCTCGTGAGGATATTCGATAACGATGTCTACCGTCTGAGAGCTGCTACCCGCGAACTCGGCCCTTGGGCTGTGGGTTCCGCTCTCCATCCCAAAGTGCTTCATAACGCTCTTCGTTCTGCTGATATCGTGATATATACGGAAATAAATGACATTTTCACGATAGGTGCCGATGTGGTGGCAGATATGAAGAGGGGAGTGGTTGTATTCGACCTTACACATGATTGTGGGAAGGCGTTTCCTTCTCTTCCTTGCGTCGATCTTGTGGATGCCGTACCCGAAATCACCACCGCGCGATGCTGTTATGTAAATGCCGGAAGTGCGGTACCCCGTACCGTTGCTATGGCCTTAAGCAACACCCTGCTCACTCTGATACGCGACATCCTCGCTTGCGACGGAGCCGACAATGCTGTTAAATTGCTTCCCGGAATCAGAAAAGCGGTCTATACATTCATGGGCAAGACTGTCAATCCTGAAATAGCTGCGATTGCCGGCATGCGTCCCGTCGACATCAATCTCTTCCTGACACTCTCCTGACCCATGGGTAGAAACAAATACTATGTAGTCTGGGCCGGTCACGACACCGGAGTATTCGATAGCTGGGACGAATGTCGTCTGCAAGTAGAAGGATTTCCCGAGGCCAGATATAAAGCTTTTCCCACACGCGAAGCGGCAGTTGAAGCCTATAGAACCGATCCACTTTCCGATGACCTTGATGTGATACGCAGCATAGCTTCACATGAACAGCCCGTTATCAATTTTCAGGCTTTCCCCGACATTATACCCGATGCTATAGCTGTTGACGCTGCATGCTCACGCAATCCCGGCCCCGTGGAGTACCGTGGTGTAAGTCTTCGCACCGGACAGCAGATTTTTCATGTCGGTCCGCTGAAAGGAGGAACGAACAATATAGGAGAATTTCTCGCTATAGTCCATGCCCTCGCGCTGCTCGAAAAAAAAGGCGATACCACGACAGTGATTTATTCCGATAGTGTCAGCGGAATGGCATGGGTCAGGAATAAAATGGCTAAGACTACACTTACGCCCACTCCCGACAACAGCTATGTACGCGAACTGATCAAGAGAGCTGAAATATGGTTGCGCACTCATACGGTCAGAAACCGCGTCTTGAAATGGCAGACAGAAAAATGGGGTGAGATCCCCGCAGATTTCGGCCGCAAATAGACTTAAAAAAGAGGTGCGTCGAAGCGATTGGCTCCGGCACACCCCTATACCTCCATTCTTACTTATATCCAGGCTTAAGCCTTGGTCTGTTCCTTGAGAAGATCGCGGATTTCAGTCAGAAGCACCTCTTCCTTAGAAGCTTCCGCCACGGTTGCCTCCGCGGCTGCGGCTGCTTCCTCGGCCTTTCTCTTCTTCAAGTTATTGATGCCCTTAATCATGATGAATATGCAGAATGCTACGATTAGGAAGTCCACGATCGTCTGTATCCATGAGCCCCAGTTAAGAGTCACCTCAGGTTTGATCACCGTTTCGCCGTCTATCACAGCCTGCTGGATCACCCATTTGTAATCAGTGAAGTTCATGCCGCCGGTTGCAACTCCAACCAAAGGCATGATCAGATCGTCTACGAGCGAAGACACTATTTTGCCGAATGCTGCTCCGATTACTACGCCGACAGCCATATCGATCACATTACCGCGCATCGCGAATTCTTTAAATTCACTCAACAGTTTTGCCATAATTCTTTACTTTTTCGCTTATAATTATTGGTTTACACCGCAAAGTTACAACAAATATCCCTCATTTTCTCATTTTTTTCGCTTTTACTCTATTTTTCATGCTCTTTTCGATTTTCCTTAACAAAAAAAATTATTAATTTTGTGGCGTGCTATCCCCTCGGAGGATTGCATTCGAAGGACGACATTTTTTATAATCCAATTATATAATTTACAACGCTATGACAAAAATAGGTATTAATGGTTTCGGTCGTATCGGACGTTTCGTTTTCCGTGCTTCGACTAAGAGAGACGACATTGAAGTAGTTGCTATCAACGACCTTCTCCCCGTTGACTACATGGCTTACATGCTCAAATACGACACTATGCACGGTCGTTTTGACGGTACTGTGGAATGCGACATGGAAAAGAGCCTTCTCATCGTTAACGGTAAGGAAATCCGCGTGACTGCTTGCAAGAATCCCGCTGAAATCGGTTGGGGCGCTGTAGGTGCTGAATACGTGGTTGAATCAACTGGTCTTTTCCTCACTAAGGAAAAAGCTCAGGCTCATATCGATGCTGGTGCGAAATACGTAGTTATGTCGGCTCCCTCTAAGGACGACACTCCTATGTTCGTTTGCGGTGTAAACGATCAGACGTACGCTGGACAGCAGTTCGTTTCTAACGCTTCTTGCACTACCAACTGTCTCGCTCCTATCGCTAAGGTGCTTCACGACAAGTTCGGTATCACTGAAGGTCTCATGACTACAGTTCACTCTACAACTGCTACTCAGAAGACTGTTGACGGCCCGTCTATGAAAGACTGGCGCGGTGGCCGTGCTGCTTCTGGCAACATCATCCCTTCTTCTACAGGTGCTGCTAAAGCTGTAGGTAAAGTTATTCCCGAACTCAATGGCAAACTCACTGGTATGTCAATGCGTGTTCCTACTCTTGACGTTTCTGTAGTTGACCTCACAGTTAATCTTGCTAAACCTGCTACTTACGACGAAATCTGCGCTGCTATGAAAGAAGCTGCAGAAGGCGAACTCAAAGGTATCCTCGGTTACACTGAAGACGCTGTCGTTTCAAGTGACTTCCTCGGCTGCCCCCTCACGTCTATCTTCGACGCTAAGGCCGGTATCCAGCTCACTCCGACATTCGTTAAGGTTGTTTCTTGGTACGACAATGAAATCGGTTACTCTAACAAAGTGCTCGATCTCATCGCTCGCATGAAGAAATTCAACGGTTAAGAGTTCATTTTAACTCCAACCATATTGAAGAAGACTCGCATCCCTTGCGGGTCTTCTTTTTTCATCCTCCTTGCCGCATCTAATGGGAATTAGGTATTGACTCGCCGATTCGCTCCGTTTTTTACCCGATTTTGGCGATTGTCCGCCCCTCGCTTTCACTTTAATTTTGCAGTTGAAAAAAATCAACATTCAACTCAAAATTAAACTATATGATTAATAAACCGATCCTGTCACTCATTGCCCTCTCTTCGGTTCTTGCGGTTTTTGCTGAAGAAACTCTCACCTCGGAATTCGACAGCTCTCTCCCCGAATATGAGCTTAATCCCGTTGTCGTTACCGGTACCGGCGTCCAACAGCGGCTCAAGGACACTCCCGTACCCGTTCAGGTGATTTCAGCCGCCGAAATACGTACAGCCGGCATCAACGATATCGAAAAAGCACTCACCATGATGGTTCCCTCGCTTTCATTTTCCCCTAACGCCATGGGTTCCTATTTGCGGCTCAACGGATTGACAAATAGCCATGTGCTCATTCTCGTTAACGGCCGCAAACTCATAGGTGATATCAGCGGAAACGTCGACCTCGGACAAATCGACATCAACACAATTCAGCGCATCGAGGTGCTAAACGGAGCTGCATCTACACTCTATGGATCCGATGCCGTCGGAGGAGTCATCAACATTATCACTAAGCAGCCCTCCGACGCAATCGAGGTCAATTCACGCACGAGTTACACTCGTAAAAACCAATTCAACCAAGGCCTCGATCTTAGTCTCCATCCGGGACGGGTAGGTTCTTTTACAAACTTCAACTATGCCCATTCCGACGGATGGCAAAACAACAACCTCACCGAGAGCGGAGAGCACCTTATTCCTACTCTCGCACAACTTTCACTCGGATATACTTCCACCAACTTCGGACAAAAATTCACCTGGGAACCTTCAGCCAAACTCAAACTCTATGCCGAAGGCAGCTACTATCACCGCATACTCGACCGCCCTGTAACAAACCCCGAGATTACCGGCGGCACGAACTACAACACTATGTCCGAAAGCTGGTCGTGGGCTGCCGGAGGCTCATATTATATAGGACAACTCGGCACGATCAAGCTCGACTATAGCGGGCGTACTTTCGGCCAGTGGTACAAATATATGGTTGCGACAGGCGATTACCTGCCAGGAGACTATCAGGATACCAAACGCCAGATTTACAATGATGTTCAGCTGACAGGTGTTTTCAATTTCATCAACTCTGGCTCCACCGTCTTCGGACTCGAATATAAGGACGAAGTGTTGCGGCGCACCGACTCCGACCTCGACAAGTCGCTCGGTGCATTCTCGGCGTTCGCTCAACACGAACAGAAATTCCTCGGTCATTTCACGGCAATTGCCGGTCTGCGCTATGACGGCTATCAGACACTCGGCGGCCGGTTGACGCCGAAAGTATCGCTGATGTACAACATAGGCAACGTCAACATCCGCGGAAATTATGCCATGGGCTACCGTGCCCCGGGAATCGACGAGCTCTATTACCGGATGTTCAAACCTATGGGCAGCCGCTATGTCATCACATTCGGAAATCCCGACATGAAGTCCGAATCAAGCGACTACGCGTCCATCAATCTCGAATACCGAACGACGAAATTCAGCGCTTCTGTTACAGGCTACTTGAACTTCATCAAGAACATGGTTACTTCCAAATCGACCAAGTTCGCCGACCTCCCAGAAGCTACGCAACAGGAGCTGATTAAAGAGTTTCCCGAACTGGCCAATACGAAGCAGTCACTTGTTTCACTCAAAGAATATTATAACTTCACCAAAGCGCAAGTGCGTGGCATCGAAGCCAATCTGAGTTATAATCCGTTTTCCGACCTCTCTTTCAGCATCAATTATTCCTATGCTTACAGTCGCGGTCTCAATCCCGACGGAACATGGCAGCGGCAGAACAGAAGTGTGGCAAATACTGTCACTTTCACCGCCAACTATGGGCACACTTGGAATAAATATCGCCTTAACCTCAATCTTAACGGGCGTATGCAATCCAAAACATATTATCCCGGTGATGCCGATGGCGATGCCCCCGGTTACGGTATCTGGAATCTGACATCACGTCACACCTTCACCGGTATCCGTGGCCTCACTCTAACGCCTGGCATCGGTATCGACAATATCTTCAATCGCCGTGATATGAGGCCCCTTAACAAAAACTTCGCTCTCTATTCTCCTGGACGTTCCCTCGTGATAAGCCTCGCTGTTAATATCGACTAAATATTCTCTGAAATGAATAACATTGGAAAATCATTGACTCTCATCGTCATTCTCGCGGCCTCTTTATGTCCTCTTACCGCTGAAGCTAAAACTGCTCTGCTGGTCACTCATTACGGGAGCAGCGACGACACTACGCGCACCCTTACTATCGACAAAATCACCGCCGACATTCGCTCCGCGTTGCCTCTGCTCGAAGTCCGCGAAGCATACATCTCCCCCATTGTACTCCGTAATCTCGCTAAAAGAGGCATCTCAGTTGAAAGCCCTGTCGACGCATTGCTCCGGTTGCGTGTCGAAGGCTATGACACCGTCTTCGTACAGCCCACCACTATGATCGACGGAATAGAAACGGCAGAAGTAAGAAAATTTGCTGACCGGGTTTCACCATTCTTCGGTTTGATTACAGTCGGCCAGCCTCTGCTCGATTCTCCCGCCGATTGCCGTGCCCTTGTCTCGATTCTCGAGGAACTACCCTCGCGGACTGGAGAAGCCGTCGTTTATGTAGGTCATGGAAACGACCGACCTTCCACGGCCACATATACGCAATTGGACTACATGCTCCATGTCGGCGGACGATCCGACTGCCATGTCAGCACTATCGAAGGCTATCCAACTGCCCAAACGACCCTGATTGAGCTCAAACGCGATAAAAAAATCAGGAATGTCACACTCGTCCCTCTCCTTCTCGTTTGCGGCAACCATACTAAAAACGACATAGCGGGAGAATTTGCCGATGTCATACGCTCTGCTGGCTATCGTGTCGACATACTCATGCGCGGACTCGCCGAGTTACCCGCCGTAAGGGATCTTTATGTCAAAAAAGCGCTAACCCTCGTCGGCTCACATTAATCATCATCATCGCCCAACACTATCTCAAGCCATGGCATGATATGCTCCGTTTTGAAGTAGTGGCGCGGTGAGTCTACGTTGGTCAGATCGAAATACTCCTTAGGGTTCAGATTTCCCGGAAGCTCAGTTGCGTTAAGCATCTTGCGGTTTTCGGGATTTTCATATTTCTGATAATGGTGGTAAGTGAATGCTTCAGGAGCGCCCGACTTCATATAAGCCGTCTGCACGATGCCGAAATCACGGTCAAGTCCTCCCTCGGTGCATATCAGTGGACGCGGTGCTAAAGCTGCCACTATATCTGGAAAGTCGAATTCTTTCAAAAAGCCCGGAATCAGATGCTCGATCGAATTCGGGAAAGGACGCTTGCCGTTCTCGTCGGGCTTGTCTACTACGAAAATTCTCTCTCTCGTCCTGCACAGGAAATCGTTATAAACGAAAGCGAAAATGTCATTGTCTAACAGACCTAACACCATTAGCGGCTCCGTCCCTAACGAAAAACCGCTCACGATTATCTTTTCCTTGTCTAAATATGGTTGTCGTTTCAGCCAGTCGAGGATAACTTTATCCTGCCACGAGGCTAAACCCAAATAGCTCCAGTCCTCCTCTAAGAGTATACGGCTCGTGTTCAGATAGTCCGCCACACCGTTGTCGCTCAACTCTCCGAACGAGGGATTGTCAACGGCTACCGCCACAAGACCCGTCTTTACGAAATGGCGAGCCATCGAACCCTGATGGACTGTCGTGTCCGCACCTGCCGACAGATCATATACCCCCTCTTTCTCACCGGCAACGAGTTCTTTCGTCTGACCGAATCCCGGGATACAAAGCACTCCGCCGCGTGCCGGTTTTTCAGCTGAAACCCCGTCGGGTATCAGCACATAGAAATTCACAGTCGCTCCCGGAAGCGGATAAGACTGCCACCGTTCTATCCGGTAACCCTCTCTTTGAGCTTCCCCGATTTTCCGCGGAGCTGCCGTTTCCTTCTCCGGATGTTTCATAAGTTTTCTCATCGCGTCGCTCATTTCCCCACGCCACGCTGCCATTTGGCTCGCGTTCATAGTCGTATCGACGGCCAACCTCGGGCTGTTAAGTTTCATCAGTCCTATTGCCGCCTGCCGGGTGCTGCTGCTTTTCCGCGTATCCGGACTCTGAGCGGAAATGCTCACGACTAACAATAGCGGCGCGACCCATAGAGTTATGATTCTTTGTATATTGTTTTTCTTCATTTTTATTCAATTGAGTTTGTTCCTGTTTCAATATCGGATTATCTGCCTATGCTCATAGATCACGCGATTCATATCGTGCTACGTGCTCTATCCACGTCCGATCTAAAGGCTTTCCTGTGGCCGTTTTGGGATCGAACCCCGCCATTGTAGTGCGGGACACGCACTTCGTCTGTTTCGTCACATCGTTTATCACGCGTTGCTCCATAAGAAAACTTCGCTGGGTCACCGAAATGACTGTAGTCAGCACCACCAACGGCTCCTCGAAATAGGCTGGCGAAAAATAGTCGCAATCGATGTGGACTATCACCGAACTAACCGTTCTCCAGTCCATTCCCGCCGGAAGAGCCTCCGAGAAATAAGCCACCTTAGCTAAATCCATGTAGCTCAGATATGCGTTGTTGTTCACATGCCCCAGCATGTCTATGTCCGTGAAGCGCATCTGCACCGGCATTTTGTGGCGGAATGGTACAGTCTGCGCCGGAACTCTCGGATTTTCGTCAATGATGTTTCCTCTTATTTTCATTTCTTGAAAAAATTGTTCTTAATGGAATATTATGTCTTTTAGGATATCTCTGCCTATTCGGGCGTTGATATCGCGGATTATGGCCGCGCGGTGAAATCGAAGTTCGTTTTTTAGCGACGCGGAGCTGATATAGACATGCAGATTGTCATTGGCCATATACCGGCGCGTTGTGTATTTGTTTACGCCCGGGCCCACTATCTCCGTCCATAGATACGATGCTTGCTGACGGGCGAAAGTTTCGGTCATGCCCGCTCGTTCTAAAGCTTCCGAATAAATCGCGGCGAATGTTTTAGGTTCTGTTCTTTTCATGAGGCTGCGCTATCGATGAGGGAGAAATTCCCGTTTGTCACGGCCCACAGTCTCCGGTCGCCTTCGGTAAGGCCTATGATATCGTCCAAATGTTTGCGATTGGTGTCGGTTATAAATATCTGACCGAAGTCGGGAGAGGTTACAAGCTTCATGATTTTTTCCACGCGGTTCGAATCGAGTTTGTCGAATATATCGTCAAGAAGCAGAAGAGGTTTGATGCCGCATGATTCACGCAGAAAATCGTATTGCGCCAAACGCAGAGCAGTAGTAAAAGTTTTTGTCTGACCCTGCGAAGCCGTCCGACGCAGAGGCATCCCGTTTAGCTCCATCTCTATGTCGTCACGGTGAGGACCCACAGTCGTGTGACGCATAAATTCGTCTCTTCTGCGGTTTTCACCCAATGCGCGCTCGAACGATTCGCCTGTATAACCTGCTCTATAACCTATGACTGGGGCTTCCGAGACATCCCCTGCTATCTCACGGTAATAGTGACCCACACGTTCCGTCAGACGCAGAGTCCAGATCTTTCGCGCGGGAGTGATGATTTTTTCTGCCATCGCCATCTGCATCTCTATCGCGCCATATAGCGATGGGTCGCTTATGCCGTCGCGAAGCAGACGGTTACGTTGGCGCAATGAGTTCGAGTAGCGTATCAGAGCTTCTAAATATGGACGGTTTTCTTGCGAGATCACCATATCCATCCATCTGCGGCGCTCTTCCGAAGGGCCCTTGGCTAATTCCGTGTCGGCAGGAGAGGCGAGTACTACGGGAAAGAGCCCTATATGTTCCGATAGGCGGCTGTATTCTTTACCCCCTCTTTTCAGACTTTTGCGTTTGCCTTTCTGAATTGCCATCAGCAGTTCTTCATCTGTGTCCCGGCGCCGATAGATCCCTTTGGCTATCATGAAATCTTCGGTATTTTTAACAACTAACGAATCCGGTACTCCCGTAAAGCTCCTGCAAAAGCTTAAAAAGTGGATGGCGTCGAGTAAGTTGCTCTTACCCATGCCGTTATCGCCTAAGAAACAGTTGATCTTGGGAGAGAAGTCTAAGGTCGCTCCCGATATGTTCTTGAAGTTGGATACAGTGAGACTACGTAGTTGCATAACGCAAAGTTACCAAAAAATGAATATTTTATGTAATTTTGCACGCGAAAAACATTGCGTTTCATCAGAACGCTTGATAAATCCGATAAGTTTATGAGAATTGTGAACTATTTTGTGATCCTCGGGGTCGCGTTGACTTTGTTTTCATGTAAGGGAAACGGAAATAAGCAAAATGTTGAAGCTGACGCATTGGAAGCCGCTGATTCCGCGGAGGTTCCGGTAGTGATTGAAAGGCTACCCGATACTGTCTTTCCTTCCGCTGAAAAAATTAAATATAAGGTTGACATCTTCGATAGTGCGGTAAACGGACGATTGGAATCACTCACCGATCTCTACGACAATAAACAGTCACTCATGACCTTCCGTCGCGGGCTCAAACGACAGGGAAACTTCGACGGAAGACTCGACAGCATGCCAAAAGCTATTAAAATCGATTGGACATTCAAAACGGCCGAGGATTGGTCGCCGATGCCTTTCGGGCCGTGGGGAGGAGGCTCCGGCTGGACCGGACAACCACTCTACGTCGAATGGCCTGATTCTCTCGCGGCGAAGTTGAAAAATTCCGGTGCCGTATTGCCCGAATTTAACGGAAAGGAAATTATAGTCGGCTCTCTATGCGGAAAGATTTATTTCATCGAACCCCGGAAAGGCGTTCCTACAAGAAATCCTATCGATGCCGGAAATCCAATTAAAGGCACACCATCGTTTGATCCCACATTCAACGGTAACCTCTATGTCGGACAGGGTGTCCCCGGTAAGAGACCATTCGGAGCTATCGGCGTGAGCCTTTTCACAAACAAGGTCTTCGATATGTTTGCAGAAGATTCTAAAGCATGGCGACATTGGGGAGCTTACGATTCTTCACCCTTGCGCGTAGGGCAGTTCCTTTTCCGCCCCGCTGAAAATGGTGGCATCTACAAATTTATTGTCGGCGAAGCATCGTTAAAACTCCATAGTGTCCTCAGATATTCTGTCGGAGGAGCGGCTCCCGGAATCGAATCTTCGATGGCCATTTATTCAAACTATGGGTTTGTTACTGATAATCATGGCAATATTTTGGGAGTTAACCTTGACAATCTCACCCCCGTCTGGCATTATTCCATCGGAGATGACACCGATGCCACTCCTCTCGTAGCAGTCGAAAATGGCATACCCTATCTTTACGTGGGCTGTGAAATCGACCGTCAGGCGCGCGGTTACTGTGTTTTCGTCAAACTCAACGGTCTGACCGGAGAGGAAGAATGGAAAGCTGAAGTGCCCGGAAAAAGATACCAAACAGGAACCAAACATTTCGACGGAGGATTCTATGCATCGGCACTCCTTGGCAAAGGTAACTGCGAAGGTCTGATTTTCACTAACTGCGTGAAAAACCTTTCAGGGCAGAACGGAGCGTTCGTGGCCTTCGACAGAAAAACCGGAGCCGTCAAATATGAAACGCCGCTTAAAGCTTATGCTTGGTCTTCTCCTGTTGGTTATCTCTTGAACGACGGAAGGTGGATCGTTGTTACAGGCGACTGTCACGGAAATATTTACGTTATTAACGGAGAAAACGGAGAAATAATCCTAACCGAAAAAGTGGGACATAATTTCGAATCCTCACCTGCTATTGTGGATAATTCCATCATTCTTGGGTCGAGGACTAATGGTATTTACAAAATTACACTCCAATGATTAAAAAACTTTTTATAATATGTCTATTTTGCCTTTGTGTCGGCTCGGTGTCGGCTCGAAAGGCCGATCCCCACGGAGCTGTGGCTGCGGGAGGATATAAATTCTGGTTGGCGGTTCCCGACGACCTTAACGAACCAAAACCCCTCGTCATTTTCCTGCATGGAGCGAGTCTTTGCGGTAACGATTTGAATCAGGTGAAACGCTATGGTACTATCGACGCCCTCGAGAGAGGTCGAAATATCGATGCCTATGTCGTTGCCCCGCAGAATCCAGGAGGGTCTTGGAAGCCCGCTAAAATCAAGGAAATAATGGATTGGGCCATAAAAAATCAGAATGTCGATCCTAACCGCGTATATGTTCTCGGAATGAGCCTCGGAGGATACGGAACTATCGACTTTGCCGCTACCTATCCCGACGAAATTGCAGCCGCTATCGCTATGTGTGGCGGAGGCACCGTCAAAAATATATCCAATCTCGGAAAGCTACCTCTCTGGATTGTCCATGGAACCGGTGACAACGCTGTTGCTGTCAGTCAGAGCGACAGGATTGTCGATATCATCAACAACTCCGAACATCGTGGAACGCGTCTCATCTATGACCGTATTCCCGGAATGAATCATTCTCAGCCTGCACGAATGTTCTATATACCCGAGGTATATGAATGGCTGTTCCTACATGATCTCTCCCAGGATGGACGACCACTCCATGAAACGGTCCGCGCCTCTAACAGCTTCATGCAGTCTGCCTACTCCGGACTCAATTTCTCCGGAAAATCCAAAACCACTTCGGCAAAAAAATCGAAGAAAGGCAAGAAAAGCTCTTCCAAAGTCAAAGCTTCCAAGAAAAAATCAAGCAAGACTAAAATTGCCACTAAACGAAAGAAAACTCGTCGCTGAATTAATTATCGTCTAACTTTTTTACTGCTGAAAAAATGAAGAATAAGAGCCTGTTTATGACGCTCGCGTTAATGTTGTCAATTGTGTCATGTCAAAAAAAAGAAGACATTTCAGGCAAAATCCGCGGTATTTGGGAAACTGACTGGAAAACCGAATTATCCGGCAATCTCGACGACATGAAAGTCAATGAAATCATTGTCTTTGAAGGAAGAGATGAAGATGAAGGAGATTTCATGCAGCTTTTTTCAGGGAAAGTCGAATATGATTCCTATGGCAAGGATATTGACATTCCCTTCTCAGTTGGAGTGAAAGGTAAGTGGACGGTAGAAAAACCCGACATTGTCGCACTCCGGTATGATGTCAACAGCGTGCGGATAGAAACCGGAAATCAGGCTGTCAGATTCAGGTATTCAGGTGGGGAAATGGAGATGATCGATAGCCGAACTGGTTTTAACAATCCCGAAGTGTCACCTAAGATGATGGAGGAGGTGCAGGAACAGCTCAAATCATATTTCCGACAGATGATTCGAAATATCAACCAGGATAATAAGGCTTTCACTGATGTGGAAATAGTAGTGGGCGCGATGACTGCCACGTTTAATGACGGAAACGAAGGACGGCAGTCTATCTACGATAAGATTAAACCCGATAAATTCAGAGGTTCCGATCAGGATGCAGCAGGAGATGAATATTATTTTGTCACACAAAGGCTCGTCACCGATTCGGATCTGTCTACGAAGAGCAAGGATGATCTTAGAATCATGAGAAATTACATCTTCGCACGTCACGGATATATTTTCAAGAGTCCCGATTTGCGTGAATATTTCTCGAAGTTCAGCTGGTACACCCCTAAATATTCAGATGTAAACTCATTGCTTACCCCGCTCGAACAGAGCAACATCAAAGCCATTCAGAACTATGAGAAAAAGGGAGGTCGCACTGTCGTGGCACCGTCTTATTCGTCTGATAACTACTCATGGCTCTTACAAAGAAAGGCCACTGCTGCCGACCTCTCGGGCAAGTCTAAAAAAGAACTCAGGATTATGAGAAATTACATCTATGCTCGCCACGGTTATATCTTCCAGAGTGATGATCTTCGCGAATATTTCTCTCAGTTCAGCTGGTATAATCCTCGATATACAGATGTAAACTCTTCGTTGAGTGACACTGAGCTAAGCAACATTAAGAAAATTAAGAGTTATGAGTAAGTTTACACCCGGTCTGGTTAATGTCCTGTTCTCCATATTCCTCGTAATTACAGCTGGTTGCGGAAATAGAACTTCTGCAAGTAACGAAGGAAGCCCGACGACGGTTCAAGAGACCGACAGCGTCGAGATTGTTGCTGATACGATAGAGGCCGACCCTATGGCCGCATATCCACTTGGTGTCAGAGCATTGCTTGAGGCATATCCCGATGAAATCACCGGCTATCAGGATGGCAATCTTGTCTTCGCCGACGGTACTCTGCTCCAATACGACGACGGGAAAGAGAAGGATTTTGAATTTATGCTTGACAATTCTACCCCCAAAGACATGTTCTACGTACCTTATCCCGATTCGCTTGGAACACCTGAATATCTTGCCGATGCAGGGAGATCACGCTCTGAGAAGCTGTTCAAGAAGATGTACGGCTCAAGCTCCGGAGAGGTCTCCTCAAAATTGGTAAGCGTCGATTGGTTCGGAGGAAAAGTGCGGTTCACACCCGTTAACGGAGCGGCTCAGCAGTTGCAGAAAGTCTATGAAGAGCTCAAAGCACATCCCGATTTGAGGAAGTATCTAAATAGCTCGGGGACGTTTTATTGGCGCACTGTCAGAGGGGCGAAGAGACAAAGTGCACACAGCTATGGGATGGCTTTCGACATAGGGGTAGATCATTCCGACTACTGGCTTTGGAAAAATCCCGGAGCATCGGAAACGAAAAAAATCTCGTATGCTAACCGTATTCCGCACGAAATCGTCAGAATTTTCGAAAAATACGGTTTCATCTGGGGAGGAGCTTGGTATCATTTCGATACGATGCATTTTGAATACCGTCCTGAAATTCTACGATACAGGGATTTGCTCAATCAAAAGGCTCAATAGCCTGCTTTCGGATCCATAAAGGCTGATGGACTGAAACAATCATGTCAATGTTCTCTCATCCTTCGAGGAGACAGGTGATAGGTCTGTCTCGGAGGACTCGTTGCAAAATTACAACCGGATTTCCTCATCAATCTGCGAATTTGGCCTATACGCTAAAAGTTGCCCACCTCTTGTGCCTAAGTTTCAAGGATATAAGTATAATCGCATACGTCAGTTTTAGTAATATTTAACAATTTAGGCATCCAAAAACATCTCCCGGATCTTATCTAAGTCCCTAATGTTATTTTTTGTAAATTAGCTGATAGTTTTACAAGAAAATAGTTGAAAATAGCGGGATTATCATTTATTTTGCATTGTCAATCTCAAGCAGTTAGGCTCCAAAAGCCCCGGAATGTCAGTGTGGATAAGCAATATCGCCCCCAAATGAACGAAAAGAAAGATAAAACTATCAACCTTCAGAAGCTGAAAGATATAAAGTTCTCGGACTTGGTGAACAGATACAACAACTCCACCCATATCCGACCTAAACCATGGCAATGGATTCTCCTTTTGCTCGCTGTCGCTGCAGTCACACTTTGGATTATTTTCATTCTTCGGCCAAAGGAAATAGAACCCGATATACCCGTCGTGACTATACAGCCCGTTGAAACAGAGGATGTAAACATCTATGGAGAATACGTCGGAAGAGTCCGCGCACAGCAATTTGTTGAAATTCGTGCACGTGTCGAGGGATATCTCGAACAGATGCTGTTCGACGAAGGCACATACGTTGAACGCGGACAGACTTTGTTCATTATCGACCCCAAGTTATACCGGGCTCAAGTAGAAAGTGCCAAAGCGCGGCTGAACAAAGCCAAAGCACAGGCACACAAAGCCGAACGTGATCTCAATCGAATCCGACCGCTTTATGAACAAAATGCTGCCAGTCAGCTCGATCTCGACAATGCCATAGCTCAATATGAGAGTTCTATGGCCGATGTCACGGTTAGTGAAACAGATCTTACCCAAGCACAAATGATTTTGGGATATACCACCGTCAAATCCCCGATTTCCGGATATATCTCTGAGAGAAATGTCGATATCGGCACGCTCGTCGGACCCTCCGGAGGAAAATCACTCCTCGCGACAGTCGTTAAGACCGACTCCGTGCAGATCGATTTCAGCATGACATCCCTCGATTACCTCAGATCAAAAGCCCGAAATGTAAGCATCGGACAGAAAGACTCAATCCACACAAGAGACGCATACGTCACTGTTACTTTGGCCGACGGATCCGAATACCCCTATCGCGGAATAGTGGATTTCGCCGATCCGCAGATCGACCCCAAAACAGGAACCTTTTCGGTTCGGGCAGAGATGCCGAATAAAAATCATGAACTTCTGCCGGGACAGTTCACGCGTGTGAAAATGCTGCTTGACGTCAAGGAAAATGCCGTTGTCGTTCCCTCGAAAGCGCTCGAAATCGAAAAGGGAGGAGCTTACGTCTATGTCGTGAAACCTGACAGCGTCGTCGAGAGGCGTTTTGTCGAAATTGGCCCTGAAGTTGATAATAAAACCGTGATCGAAAGAGGGCTCTCGAAAGGCGAAAACATTGTTGTCGAAGGATTCCATAAGTTGAGTCATGGCATGAAGGTCGAACCTTTGTCCGGCGCCGCTTTAAAACCTGAAAGCGAAGACGAAAAAGAATGAAATCCGACTTTTTCATAGACCGGCCCGTTTTTTCGATTGTCATATCGATCGTCATTGTGATTGTCGGAGTCATTGGACTTACGCTACTTCCTGTCGACCAATATCCCAACATCGTTCCGCCTACCGTACAAGTTTCCGCCTCCTATCCCGGAGCCGACGCGCAGACCGTCACACAAGCAGTCGCCACTCCGATTGAACAGGAATTAAACGGGACGCCCGGAATGCTCTACATGGAGTCATCAAGCTCCAACTCCGGAGGATTTACGGCTAAAGTGACGTTCGACATATCGACTGACCCCGATATCGCCGCCGTCGACATTCAGAACCGAATCAAAAAAGCTGAATCGAGACTTCCCGCCGAAGTGGTTCAGAACGGGTTGTCAGTGGAAAAACAGGCATCGAGCAAGCTGATGACAATCACTCTGCTTTCCGACGACCCGAAGTTTGATGAAATTTATCTATCAAACTATGCTACCCTCAATGTACTCGACATGTTGCGACGTGTTCCCGGAGTCGGAAGCGTCTCGAATGTCGGAAGCCGTTATTATGCCATGCAGATTTGGGTTCAGCCCGATAAACTGGCCGACATGGGGTTGACGGTAAAGGATCTTCAGAACGCATTGAAGGATCAAAACCGTGAATCTGCCGCCGGAGTACTCGGACAGGCACCGATGGATGGCGTGGATGTCACCCTTCCCATTACGGCTCAGGGTAGACTGTCATCCGTTTCCGACTTCGAGGATATCGTCATAAGGGCTAACGCCGATGGCTCGCTGATTAGGCTCAAGGATGTGGCTCGCGTCTCACTGGAAGCCGCAACCTACAATACCGAGAGCGGAATTAACGGAGAGAACGCCGCGGTCATGAACATCAATATGCTCCCCGGAGCAAACGCTATGGATGTGGCCAAGCGCGTTAAGGAGACGATGAAAGAACTCAGCAAAAATTTCCCCGACGGCATAACTTACGACATACCCTTCGACATGACTACCTACATCAGTGAGTCGATTCATCATGTCTACCGTACTCTGTTCGAAGCGCTCGGGCTGGTGATATTGGTGGTCTTCCTTTCCCTGCAGAGTTGGAGAGCCACGATAATACCCATCATCGCCGTCCCCATCTCGCTAATCGGTACTTTCGGGGTTATGCTGATTTTCGGATTCTCTCTCAACATGCTCACGCTCCTCGGGCTCATTCTGGCGATCGGTATTGTGGTCGACGATGCTATTGTGGTCGTCGAAAATGTCGACCGCATAATGAATCAGGAACACCTTTCTCCCTATGAGGCGACAAAAAAAGCCATGAGCGGTCTCGGAGGGGCATTGGTGGCCATGTCGCTCGTGCTTTGCGCCGTGTTTGTCCCCGTAAGTTTCTTACCCGGAATATCAGGTCAGCTTTATCGACAGTTCACAATAACCATTGCGGTTGCCGTTATTATCTCAACAGTCGTGGCGCTTACCCTAAGCCCCGTTATGTGCGTAATCTTTCTTCGACCCGAAAAAAAACGCAAAAATCGGTTTTTCCGCCGTATAAACATCTGGCTTGCAAAAGGAAACAAGTTCTACGCCCGCTCTATCATAACTGCATTGACGAGATCACGAAGAATGGTTGCCGCCTTCGGACTGGTTGTCGTGCTCATTTGGCTGATGAATAAACTGCTGCCTCAGAGCTTCATACCGCAGGAAGATCAGGGATACTTCACCGTTGAGCTTGAATTGCCCGAGGATGCTACTATCGAACGAACTCGTGCCGTCACCGACCGGGCGATGGACTATCTCCTTAAGGATCCCGATGTCGACTACGTCCTAAACGTCACGGGCTCGAGTCCACGCGTCGGAACAAGCCAGGCGCGTAGCCAGCTCACGGTTATTCTCAAGCCATGGGAAGAAAGAAAAACTGCCGACGCCGCTAAAATCATGGAACGAGTCAAAAAGGAATTTAGCCGTTATCCCGAAAGCAAAGTCTATCTCTCAAGACCGCCAGTCATACCGGGTTTGGGTAATTCGGGTGGCATCGAATTCGCACTCGAGGCAAGAGGCGACGCTACATACAAGGATTTGCAGAATGCTGCCGATACTCTGATGTTTTATGCGGCCAAACGCCCCGAACTTTCGTCCCTCGCGCTTTCGATGCAAAACGATATACCCCAGTTGTATTTCGATGTCGATCGCGACCAGGCAAGTCTTCAGGGAGTCTCGATGGCCGACATTTTCTCTACTATGAAAACGTTCACCGGTTCCATCTATGTGAACGACTTCAACATGTTCAATCGAATTTACCGCGTTTATATCCAGGCTGAGGCACCTTACCGCGCTACGAAGGACAATCTGAATCTTTTCTACGTCAAGGGAGCCGGCAACAATATGATCCCCGTCACATCGCTCGGAGGGACAAAATACGAAACTGGCCCCGGCACGATCAAACGTTTTAACATGTTCAACGCTGCTCCCGTTTCTGGTGAAGCCTCTCACGGTTATAGTTCAGGACAGGCAATGGCCGCTATCGAAGAGATCGCTGCCGCTCATCTCCCCTCGAATATTGGTCTCGAATGGAGCGGATTGTCCTATCAGGAGAAAAACCAGAGCGGACAGACCGGAATAGTCCTTGCGCTCGCATTTCTCTTCGTTTTCCTTTTCCTTGCCGCTCAATATGAAAGTTGGATGGTGCCGGTGGCAGTGCTTCTTTCTCTGCCGATTGCAGGATTGGGAGCCTATATCGGAATATGGATTTTCGGATTGGAAAATAACATCTACTTCCAGATAGGACTTGTAATGCTTGTGGGTCTCGTCGCTCGAAATGCCATCCTCATTGTCGAGTTCGCCAAAGAAGAAGTTGAGAAAGGCAGTAATTTCGTCGCGGCCGCTCTCACTGCTGCACATTTGCGTTTCCGCCCCATTGTGATGACTTCTCTGGCCTTTATTCTGGGACTTCTCCCCCTTGTGTTCGCTTCCGGACCCGGTTCGGCCAGCCGGCAGGGAATAGGGACGGGTGTGTTTTTCGGAATGATTGTTGCGATTACGGCCGGTATCGTTTTTGTGCCGTTCTTTTTCGTTTGGGTTTATCGCATTAAGGAGAAACTAAACAAAAAAACTTCGGAAAAATGAGAGTTGCTACTACCGCCATATTAGCTTTGCTTTTCTTTTGCTTGACTCTACTTACCGGATGTAACGGAGTGAAAAACCTTACACCCCCATCGGTCGATTTGCCACAAAATATCGGCATGGAAGAAAGTCACGACACTCTGACGATCGCTGACTTAAGATGGTGGGAATTTTATGGCGACGAATATTTGCGCGAAATTATCAGTAAAACACTCGAAAATAACAAAAGGCTCGCCATAGCAGCTGCACGCGTTGAAAAAGCCCGTCAGCAGCTCGGATTCGATAAAGCCAACCTTTTGCCTACACTTGGAGGAAATATTTACGCTAACCGGGAAACTAACCATTACAACGAAGAACTTGTACTCCTCGATCCCGAAATAGGGATCAAAGCCAGCGTGAGATGGGAAGCCGATCTTTGGGGCAATCTTCGTTGGACTAAAAAGAAATCAGCGGCCGAGATGAAGTCGATGATGGACAATGAACGGGCTATGCGAATGACTCTCGTGGCTGAAGCCGCATCGGCATATTTTCGTCTGGTGGCTCTTGACAATGAACTCTGGATTGTTCGCCATACGATCGAAATGCGTAAGGAAGCGATGGAATTGGCCAGAATCCGTTTTCAGGGAGGGTTAACAGCCGAAATTCCCTATCAGCAGGCAAAAGTGGAGTATGCGACCGCCGCAGCTTTGGTACCAAACCTTGAAGCGAATATCAACGCCACTGAAAATGCTTTGGCTATTCTCATGGGAGAAAATCCCGAAACCGAAATTAAAAGAAGCTCTGAACTTACAAACAATACGCTCGAAGGACGTATTCCCGTGGGAATACCGTCTGAATTACTTGAAAGACGCCCTGATGTCCAGGCGTCTGAAGCATCTCTTAAGGCGGCGATGGCTGCAGTCGGAGCCGCTTATGCCGACCGTTTCCCCAAACTTAACATAGAGCTCACAGGAGGTGTGGAGGACAATGATTTCGGAAATCTCCTCAAATCCCCGTTTTCTTTCGTTATGGGAGGATTGACAGGTCCTATTTTCGACTTCGGCAGAAAAAAATCGAAATATAAAGCCGCGATTGCCGCTTACGAAGAAGCCCGGTTAGGATATGAGCAGAAAGTACTCGAGGTTTTCAAAGAAGCTGACGATGCCGTTATCGGCTATAGAAGTGCGTGTAATGCCGTAGCTCTCAAAACAAATCAGCTTGAAGCTGCCAACAAATACAACGACCTGACACGCAAACAGTATGTCGGAGGAAGCATAAACTATATCGATGTGCTCGACTCTCAGCGACGCTATCTGGAAGCGCAGATAGGTCTCAATAATGCCATTCGCGACGAACATCTCGCGCTGGTTCAGCTATATAAGGTTTTGGGTGGAGGATGGCAATTATGAAAATCGGTAACGAAAAAAATTATTTGATAAATTAATCTGCGGTCGGATAGGATAATTTAAAAAAATTAACCTATCTTTGCGTCAGAAACGGGACGTAAACCTTACCTCTCTACCTCAAAACATCAGAAGATGAATTACAGTTTTTTGGACTTTTTAGGCCTTTTAGGTGCCGTAGGATTGTTCCTCTACGGCATGAAGGTGATGAGTGAAGGCCTGCAGAAAGCGGCTGGAGACCGTCTGCGAAATATTCTTTCCGCAATGACGCGCAACCGATTTACCGGAACCTTGACCGGATTTTTAATCACGGCGTTGATTCAGAGTTCGTCGGCCAGTACGGTGATGGTTGTTAGTTTTGTTAACGCCGGATTGATGTCGCTCGCACAATCTATGGCAGTGATTATGGGTGCAAATGTCGGAACAACCTTTACCGCGTGGGTTATAGCCCTGTTTGGATTTAAGGTCAATATTTCCGCCTTTGTCCTTCCTCTTATCGGCATTTCGATTCCCCTCCTATTCACCAAAAAGAGCAGAAACAAATCGATAGGTGAGTTTCTTATCGGTTTCGCCTTTTTGTTCATGGGGCTTGATATGATCAGCGAATATGTGCCTGATTTGCAAAGCAACCCCGAGATGTTCGCCTTCCTCCAGCATTATGCTTCGATGGGTTATGGATCGGTGCTCATATTCGTTGCGGTGGGATTAGTGCTGACCATGGTGATTCAGTCTTCTGCGGCTACGTTTGCGATCACGCTGATTATGTGTAGTAAAGGATGGATTGATTTCCCCCTTTCATGTGCGTTGGTGCTCGGAAGTAACATTGGAACGACTATCACGCCACTCTTGGCTTCGATGAGTGGTAATGTAGCGGCAAAACGTACTGCTATGGGACACCTCCTGTTCAATCTGCTCGGAACGTTATGGGTTTTGATATTATATTTTCCCTTTGTACACCTCAACGAGTGGCTCACAGAGGCTCTGGGGCAAGGCGACCCCGCTGCTTTGTCGCAATACGTCAACCAAATTGAACAGACTGACCCCGACGTTTATAACCATCTGTTTGACAATTCACTCCCAGCCGGTCACGATGTCGCAGTCAAAGTCGCTCATCTACAGCAGAGTGTTTCCATTGGTCTTTCTATTTTCCACACCGTTTTCAATCTTATCAACCTTTCGGTAATGATATGGTTCACGAATGTATTCGTGAAAATAGTGGAAAAACTGGTACCGTCCAAGAACAAGGAAGACGAGGAATTCCAGCTCAAATTCATATCACGCGGTATGTTGTCGGCTGCCGAACTTAACATAGCTCAGGCTGAGAAAGAAGTCGGGGTGTTCGCCGAACGTGTTCAACGGATGATAGGAATGGCGCAGAATCTCGTTCACATCAAGGAGGATACGGAGGAATTCAATACCGAATTCTCGCGGCTTGAAAAATATGAGGATATTTCCGACCGCATGGAAATAGAAATAGCCCATTATTTGAACCGTATCTCCGAAGGACGATTGTCCAATGCCGGTAAACTCAAAATTGCATCCATGCTCAGAATCGTAAGCGAAGTGGAAAGTATTGCCGACTGTTGCGCCGGGGTTGGAAAGATTCTCATAAGAAAACAGCAAAGTTCTGTTCGCTTCAACGACAGCATATATGAGAATATCGACACCATGTTCGGATATGTCGAGGAAGCGATGAACAATATGGTCTCTCTACTTTCAGATATCGATCATGTCAGAGAACAGGAAATAATCGTCAGCTACAACAAGGAGCGTGAGATCAACAATTTCCGCAATCAACTCCGTACAGCCAACATCGACAATATCAATAATCGCTCTTATGAATATCAAGCCGGTATATATTACATGGATATTGTTTCAACTCTCGAAAAAACCGGCGACTATATCATCAACGTTGTCGATGCGATAAGAGAGCAAGCCAAGACTAACGCCGCTTGAGCAGAAAAAGTCAAAACGCTTTTGAGATCGTAGGCTGACGTTAAAATTCAGCAACAAATTTAAGACAATCCGGTTACGCTGTTTGCGGAACCGGATTATTATTTAATTTTGCTTCAAGTTAGGATAAATAGCGTGTTTTAGTGTTAATTCATCTCATTTTTTCAGATAAATGACAGATCTGACGAATAAAAAACCCTTAAACCCGGATCGTGTTCTCATTATTGATTCGGATACGATGGCGTGCGAGCTTCTGCAGTTCCGATTGGAAAGCGAAGGGTTTAAGGTGGAAATAGTAAAAAATGGAGATGAAATAGATAATGGGAAAATCTCGAAATATCACCTTCTCATTGCCGATCTTTCGACCGAACACTTCAACGGCATAAAATTTGCCCACAACCTCAGATCAAATTCTGAAACGGCAAACTTACCGTTGATTTTCGTGTCGGCAAAACCTTCCGAGGACGATATCGTGGAAGGACTGGATGCCGGTGCCGACGATTATCTGACTAAACCATTCTCTTCACGCGAAATGCTCGCCAGAGTAAAATCAGTTTTGAGACGCAGGCGCATGATGACTGCTCGGAGAATGAGTAGCGAGATGACATTCAAAGGTCTTACTGTTGATTTCAGTGCAGGGACAGTGAAAATCGACGGTGAGCAAATCAATCTTACCAGAACGGAATATCTTATACTGGCGATGTTCCTGAGGCATCGCAATCAATATTTCGAACGTGGGGAAATTCAAAACGAGGCTTGGGAGGAAGAAGGCGCTTCGGCACGGGCGGTCGACACCAATATTTCGCGTTTAAGGAAAAAATTGGGAGAATACGGACGCTATATCGTTAACCGACAGGGCTTCGGATACGGATTCATCGAACATTAAGCCACTAAACAATGACCAAATCCAAAATTATATCTCATCTTCCTCCGTGTATCGTAAACGGTAGGAACGAGGCAGGATGTGACGAAGCGGGTAGAGGATGCCTTGCCGGACCGGTGGTGGCCGCGGCGGTTATACTCCCCGACGATTTCTCACATGCCGATATAAACGACTCTAAACAGCTTACCGAACGTCAAAGGGAGGAGCTTGCGACTATGATAAAAGAATCGGCTATGGATTGGGCTATAGGAATAGTGGATAATGAGGAGATTGATTCGATAAATATACTCCGCGCGTCGATTTTGGCTATGCACCGTGCTTTGGATGGTCTGAAAATGCCCCCAGGAGCCGTAGCTGTCGACGGAAACAAATTCACGCCCTGGAAAGATATACCATGGCAGACTGTAGTGAAGGGTGACGGCAAGTTTGCCAATATAGCGGCAGCTTCGATATTGGCTAAAACACATAGGGATAAGCTAATGAAAGAGTTCGCTCTGAAGTATCCCCAGTACGGTTGGGAGATCAACAAAGGCTATCCAACCAAGGTCCATCGCGCAGCCATAGCCCAATACGGACCAACACCCTTACACAGGATGAGTTTTCGATTGCTTGACAATCAGCTCACACTGTTCTGATCATTCTTTGCCGCTGAAATCAATAATAGTGTCGCCGGGACGAACGATTAGTGTTACCGGAGCTGAAACCGGAAGAGGAATGTTATGACTCACATGGCCTACAGGTACGCCCATAGCCACAGGATAATCATATTCCTTTACCATTTGCGCTATCATTTCCTCCATCGTCTGTCCGTCGACTCCCGGTGTGTAATCCGTGAACTTACCTACTATCAGACCCCCGAGCTTAGCTAAAGCGCCGCTCATTTTGAGTTGATACATTATTCGTTCTATCTTATAGACTGGTTCGGCTACATCCTCGATGAAGAGTATGGCTCCGGGTTCAAAAACATCATATGGAGTGGAAATCAGATCGGCGATCACCGCCAGATTGCCACCCACAAGTTTACCGCGTGCCGTTCCGTTACGGTTCAGTTCGTGTGAATCAAGTAGATACCAGGGCATATCGCCTTCCAATAGCGATACGAGAGTCTGCGTATCCTCATCCTCACCTTGATGTTTGGCTATATGACCTGCCATGGGAGCATGCACGCTCACTATGCCATGACGCGCCATAAGGGCATGGAGCGCGGAAATATCACTGAACCCCACGATCCATTTCGCATTCTCGCGCAATGGCAATTTGTCGAGTTCATCAAGTATATGGACAGCACCATAGCCTCCGCGTGAGCAAATGATAGCCTTTACTTGAGGATCAAGGAGAGCGTTACGAAGGTCTGCAAAACGTTGCTCAGGCGTACCGCTGTATGTGTTGTATTTACCGAGCGCATGTGGCGCTATTTCCACTTCCCAGCCAAATTCACGGAGTATTTCAGCGGCTATTTCCACGTTTTCGGCCTTAACGGTACCTGATGGACTTGTAAAGACTACTTTGTCACCCGGTTCTAAGGGCGCGGGAATGATGATATCTTTCTTTTCAGAGGTTTTCATATCGGTATGTCAATGTAATTCATGAGAAAGATGCCACGGGTATACCGCAACTCTTCATCTTATCGGCTATTTGCTGCAATTCGTCCTTTTCTATTTTACGAAGAGTTTCAACAGGAGTTTTGCGGTCTATTGAGTAGAGCATCACTTGTGCCGGGCCGATATGCCGGTATGCCTCAATCAGGGCGTCAATCTCTTCGGGAGTAGTATTGTCTATTATCTTTCCATCGAAAGTTCCTCTGAGAAGCATTGTTTGGATAATGCATTTATCGCCGAATTCTTTCAGCTGTTCTATCAGATTTTCGGCAGTGAAATCCCGAGAATTAGGACGGTCGATAGTGCGCATTGTCGGAGTAATGGCAGAATCGAGTTTAAGAATATTATTGTCAACTTTTTTAAGAGCCTCGCAAACGTTTTTGTCTGTCAATCGCGTGGCGTTGCTGAGTACGCTGATTTTAACATCAGGGAAATATTTATCCCTCAATGCTACGGTATCGTTGATAATCTCGGCGAAAGCAGGGTGCATGGTCGGCTCGCCGTTACCGGAGAAAGTAATGACGTCAAGTCTTTCGCCATTTTTGAGCATTGTGACGAGTTTCTCTTCTAACTGTGCTTTTACCTCTTCTCTCGACGGAAACCCGGTTTTGCCCGGACCTTGGGCATTTAGACCGGCCTCACAATATAGACAGTCGAAACTGCATATCTTTCCGTCGTTGGGAGAAAGATTCACACCGAGTGAAGTGCCGAGTCGGCGGCTATGGATCGGACCGAAAATTGTTTGATGGAACAGTACTGTCTGCATCATTTCTTAGGTTTCGGATTGATTTTTCCGTGTGATTTCCTCAAAAAGAGCTATGAATCGCTTTGCTATTTTGGCCGCGCCGAAGCGCTCGTTGACGCTTTCGTGAAGAGACTGGCGATCCACTTTCATGTTGAGTGCGTCGATGATACAGTTGGCAAGACTGATAGGGTCGTCACTGTCAGCGATAAAGCCGTTGACACCGTGTTCCACGATATCGCTCTGGCCTCCGCGGCCGAAAGTTACCGCCAAACAGCCTGCAGCCTGACCTTCTATCAGTGTGCCCGGTAACGTCTCGTAGCTCGAACTCGACAATACGATCTTTGCTGAAGCATAGAGCTGACGCAATAGGCTCGGATCGAAAACCGGACCGGCCCAAAGATGAGGGAAACGCAGTTCTGCCAGTGCTTCTTTATCTTTAAGACCGCCGAAAAATACCACCATAGCGTTATTTGCCACTTCCGGGTGATTGTCGAAAAGATAGTTAAGCGCTTCGATAGCTTTGTCCAATCCTTTTATGGGATCATCAAGCCTGGCTGCCCCGAATAATATTATATCTCTGGAATAGTCGAGATTGAAAACATTGAATTCCGCCAAGGGCTGAGTACGGAACGAATGGACCGGCATTGCATTGTAGATTACCGCTACATTTTTTTCGCCTAACAGAGAGCTTTCTCTCGCCCGTTCTGCAAGCCAGTTGCTCACGGCTACCCATCTGAAAGGCACTTCGTCATAAAGACGTTTTTTCTTCAGCCAGATTTTTCGAGAAAGATCATTCTCCTTTTTAGCCCCGAGAAAAGGACACTTGCCACATTCTCCCTTGTATCTGTCACATCCTAACGAATGATGGCAGATGCCGGTGAAATTCCACATGTCGTGCATGATCCACACCAACGGTTTGCCGCTCCTATGGAGCTCACGTATTCCCTCAAGTGACATCATGCCTTGGTTTATCCAGGTGAGCACCACCACATCCGCTTCCTCAATCCACGGATTGTGTGCTATCCTGAAGCCCGAATCGGCTGTCGAGACTTTGAAAAGGTTGGAGTAAGAAAGCCCGTTCGACAGATAGATTCTGAGCCGCTCCCTCATAAACCGCCAGCCGCGCAAAGCCCTTGGTCCGATTATCTGAACCTCAGAATCCTCGCTCATTTTCGAATAGACTATCATTTTAGCGTCTACTCCTTCGCGACACAAAGCTTGCATCAGTCGATAAGTTACGACGGCTGCTCCTCCTAAGGAGTCGCTGTGACACAGAAGGACAACTTTCAATGGTTTAGAGCTTTCGGTAGACTGTAGGTGACTGTCGGCCATAATTTTTATTGTATGGATATCATATGTCGGTATATTACCGATCGGGCTATTAGGATCAGCACTCGCGCTCTATCACGAATTCAAGAATCTCTTTGAGATCTTTGCGGGCATCGGACGGCGGATAAGTATCGAGCGCTTTGTTGGCTTCCTCAGCAAGCTTCGCCATTCTCTTGCGGGCATATTCGATCCCACCGGCCGATTTCGCGAAGCCGATTAAGGCATCGATATCTTCCTTGTCAAGATCATCTTTCTTAAGAAGATCTTTCATCCGGCGGTTTTCAGGCAAATCCTTGCGGGATAACGCATAGAGAAGAGGAAGTGTGATTTTTCCCTCTCTGAGATCGTTTCCCGTAGGCTTACCTATTGTTTCGTCGTCGAAATAATCGAATATGTCGTCTTTGATTTGGAAGCACAGACCAAGAATTTCAGCGAACTTGCGGAGTGCTCCCAGGTTTGCTTCGGGCGCTCCGACCGAGTACGCACCCATTTCTACGCATGACACGAACAATGATGCTGTTTTTCTCGAGATTACCTCAATATAGGCTTTCTCGTCAAGAAGATGTTCGCGTGCATTGTAGATCTGATCTATTTCGCCTAATGAGAGAAGTCTTCCGAGGCTTGCCAAAGAGTTGACTATGCGAATGTCGCCCGTAGAAATAGCCTGCTTTAGAGCGCTTGATACATAAAAATCGCCGACTATTACGGCGATGTGGTTGTCCCAGCGGCTGTTTACTGTCGCTTTGCCTCGACGTATCATTGATTCGTCGACAACATCGTCGTGGATCAGCGACGCGTTATGCAATAACTCAACAGCGGCTGCCGAAGATATCGTCTTGTCGTTGACCTCGCCGAAGAGCTTCGCGGCGAGAATAACGATGACCGGTCTTATCAGTTTGCCCTTAGTTTTCAGACATGAGGTTATGACGCTACCCATCAGTGAATTGGAAGAATCTAAGGCTTCTTCCATCTTTTTGCCGAGCGCATTCAGTTCGGGCTTTATACTCTTCTTTATTTGGTCGAATGTGGTCATTTGTTCCCTCAACTTGATGCAAAATTACAAAATCTTGGGAAAAAATAATAAAATACTGATTAAATTGACCGAAAAGGCTTCTTTTTTGCAAATTTGGCAAATAGGAATTTTTTTCATGTACGAAATGTTTGAAAATTCAATGTGAATAGTAATTTTGCAACAATTTTCAAACAATTTTAAGACATGAAATCCAATATTGGCATTTTTGCATTCATCTCGGTTGGCGTGATGGCGGCGGCGTTGTTGCAAAGCTGCAAAGAAAAGGTAGAGCCAACTGTAGCGCCTCCGGTCAGAGTAACGGTGATGGCGGTTGACGAACAATCCGACACCGGGGGTAGTATCTATTCTGGAACGGTACAGGCTGGAACTTCGACTACCGTCAGTTTTTCTGTGGCAGGCACAATAACTGACATGTACGTGGATGAAGGTCAGAAAGTGGCTAAAGGCCAAGTGATAGCAAGGATTAAGAGCAGCGATTACGTCAATGCCGACAACATTGCGCAGGCGCAGCTCGATGAGGCGCGCGACGCATACGCAAGATTGAAAAAGCTTCACGATGCCAATGCATTGCCTGATATTAAATGGGTGGAAATCCAAAACAAACTAAAGCAGGCAGAAAACGCTGCGGAAATGTCGGCTCGAACATTGAAAGATGCCACTCTGACAGCTCCCGTTTCAGGCGTTATAAGCCGTAAAATGGCTTCTAAGGGGCAATCGGTCATACCGGTCGAACCAGTTGTGGAAATAGTCACGATGGATCGAATGACTATCGACATTCCCGTTGCCGAAGCAAAAATAGGATCGATTCGCGAGGGTCAATCCGCAAACGTTTCATTCAAATCGTTGGGACTGGAAAACCTTCAGGGTAAAGTGATCCGTAAGTCGGTTGTCGCCGATCCTCTCACACGATCATATACGGTAAAGATCAGTCTTCCGGCCTCTGACGGTAAAATCCTTCCTGGTATGGTTGGAGAAGTGACGTTCCCGGACTTAGGACAGGATCAAACGGAAGTTAAGGAAATACTTCTGCCGTCGCAAGCTGTTCTTTTGGACTCTGACAACCGAAACTTTGTGTGGATAGTGAAAAACGGCAAGGCTGAACGCCGCTTCGTCGTAGCTGACGAGTTGGTTCGTACGGGTGTAGCTGTTAAAGAAGGTCTGATGCCGGGCGATACGGTCATCGTAGAAGGTATGCGTAAAGTCGGTACCGGAACTAAAGTAGATGTACTGCTGAAACGATAAGATTATGGACTCACAAACAGATCGACAGTCAACACCTGACCAGCCCTTGCAACCTCCGCGGAAGCCCTCTCCGCTCGTTGTGATGGGTGTGAAATATTGTAAGGAGATTATTCTGATAGTCTGTCTCCTGATGGCTTTCGGCATCTATTCCTTGCAGGTGATGGACAAGAATGAATTTCCGTCGTTCACCATTAGAGAAGGAGTCGTAGCAGCAGTCTATCCCGGCGCTTCAGTTACGCAGCTTGAGGAAGAAGTGTTGAAACCGCTTGAGGATTATATATTCTCGTATAAAGAGGTAAACAAGCAGAAAACCAACGCCCGGGTGACTTCGGGAATGGTGATTGTGTTCGTCGAACTCGACGATAATGTTGACAATACCGACAGCTTCTGGAATCAATTCAAGATCGGTATGCAACAGGAAAAGCTTAAATTGCCACCCGGGGTTCTCGCAGTCGAGACACT
The DNA here is from genome assembly GCA_022511125.1 of Paramuribaculum sp. Taxonomy (GTDB): domain Bacteria; phylum Bacteroidota; class Bacteroidia; order Bacteroidales; family Muribaculaceae; genus Paramuribaculum. The sequence continues at coordinate 293,503 of JAFLSD010000001.1, read as the reverse complement.
CAGTGATTTCGGTGCAACATCGGCTCTTCTCATCACAATGCAAAGCGATGAAAAGACCTATCGTGAATTGGGCGAATATATGGACGAATTGAGAGACATGTTGCGTCCTATAAAAAGCGTGGGCGATATGAATGTAGTCGGAAAGCAGAACGAACAGATTTCCGTTCTCATCGATCCACAAAAATTACAGCATTACGCCCTGTCGGAGAAAACTGTGGGAGCAACACTTCTTGCTCAGGGATTCCAGACTACAGGAGGCTCGCTACGCAGCGATGAATATACTATTCCGATCTATGTAGAAAGAGCCGTAACCTCTATCCAGGATGTGGCGGACATGGTCGTGCTCAGCACACCCTCAGGCGACATTGTCAGATTAGGCGATATCGCAGACATTAGAAAGGAATATCCGGATCCCGACAGCTATATCACTAACAACACACAGAAATGCATCCTGCTTAGCGTTCAGATGAAGGATGGCTACAATATAGTCGAAATGGGTAAGGAAGTGGGAGAACAACTCGCCAAATTCAAAGCTGATTTACCCGAATCGGTTACGATGTTTAATATCACTGATCAGCCAGTTGTGGTAAACAGTTCGGTGAATTACTTCCTTGTGGAGCTACTCATAGCTATTGTGGCTGTAGTCATCGTCATAATGATTCTGCTGCCTCTGAAAGTGGCACTCATCGCCGCAGCTACCATACCGGTGTCGATTTTCATCTCTCTCGGTCTTTTCTATGCTTTCGGAATAGAACTCAACACCGTAACGTTGGCCTGTCTCATTGTATCGCTGGGAATGATTGTGGATAACTCAGTTGTGATTATCGACGACTATGTGGAATTAATTTCGGAAGGAGTCGACCATCATACTGCAACCTTGCGGTCAGGCACAGAGTTTTTCAAAGCAATTTTTTCGGCAACTCTCGCCATCTCCGTTACATTCTTCCCCTTCCTGCTCACTGTCAAAGGAATGTTCCGTGATTTTCTTACCGATTTCCCGTGGGGAATGACCATCATTCTTTTCGTTTCGCTCATGATCGCAGAGTTGCTCGTACCCTATCTGCAATTCCGGTTGATTAAGAAACCTATCTACAAACTTGAACAGGAGGCTGTAGCATCAGGCAAAAAGAAATTCAGCCCATTCGTGTCGATGCAAAAAGGATACGACAAGCTTATTAAGCTTTGTTTCAATTGGCCGAAAACTACCGTGTTCATCGGTATAGTGTGCGTTGGATTGGGAGGATGGCTTTTTATGGGCACACCCCTACAGCTCATGCCTATAGCCGAAAGAAACCAGTTTGCGGTAGAAATTTTCATGCCACAGGGAACGGCGCTCGATAAAACAACATCAGTGGCCGATTCACTCGAAAAAATATTGGCAGAGGATCCCAGAGTCGTATCTATCGCGTCGTTCCACGGATGTTCTTCACCTCGGTTTCAGACTACATACGCACCTCAGGTAGGAGGTCCGGACTATGCGCAATTTATTGTCAACACTAAAAGCAATCAAGCAACTATAGAAGTGCTCAATGATTATGCCGACAAATACGAAGGATGGTTTCCGGATGCAATAATCAGATTCAAGCAACTAAGTTATTCCACGGCTAATTATCCCGTCGAATTACGTTTCTCGGGAGCTGATTACGCTACTTTGCAACAGACCTGCGATTCAGTGATTCAAGTGGCGAGAAATGTCCCGGGACTACGTAACGTACGTTCTTCATTAGGCAATCCTCTTGTATCGGCAACTGTAGAACCGGACAAAACGAGAGCTTCACGACTGGGGTTGAACAGCATTTTAATGGAAGCCACGTTGGGAATGCGTTATAGCGCGGGTCTGCCCGTCGCCACTATGTGGGAAGGTGACTATGGTATACCGGTTGTCGTTAAAACTGCTACAGCAAATCAATCTACTTCGGAAGATCTTCTGAATGAGCCTATGCCCGTTATAGGAATTGGAAACGTACCTCTACGACAAGTTGCCGATGTTAATCCCGAATGGCATTACGGAATGTTGAATCATTACAGCGGCGTGCCGTCAGTTTCGCTTATCGCCGACGTCCAACGAAATGTAAATGTGATCGACCGCACATCCGCTCTAATGGACAGCGTAGCTAAGGTCAATCTTCCTGCCGACGTGGTAGTAACACGTGGAGGAGAATGGCAGAACACCATGGAAACTCTTCCCGAGATCCTTGAAGGGTTGGCTATAGCTGTTGTCATTATCTTCTTTATACTTCTGCTCCATTATGCGCAGACCGGAACGGCTCTACTTCTTCTTTTCTGTTTGTTGCTATGTATACCGGGAGCGGCAATAGGATTAAAAATTCAGTCTACCGATCTATCACTCACATGTGTGCTCGGACTGGTTTCACTGATGGGTATTTTGGTCAGAAATGCTATTGTTCTTCTCGACTATGCTGAAGAGTTGCGCAATAGCGGCCAGAACGTTAAAGATGCTGTCTACAACGCATCGATGCGTCGAATGCGTCCTATATTCCTCACATCGGCCGCTGCTACCATGGGAGTATTGCCGATGGTGCTTGGCGACAGCGCTCTTTGGAAACCGATGGGTGTGGTTATATTCTGGGGCACACCTGTTACGATGATATTCATACTCACGGTTATCCCCGTGGCATATTGCATGATGAAATCACGCTCGAAAAATGCCGACAAACCGTTGGATCAACCACTTGAAACACATCTCTTTTAAATCATGAGAAAAATCATTATAGCTTTTGCCTGTCTTATTTCTCTTCAGACAGTAGTAGCCTCCGACGATGTTACGGTTTTGACACTTGACGAATGTGCGGCTATGGCACTCGAACACGGCAGCGATGCCGCCGTAGCGCGCAACAACGTCAGTGCGGCGGTAGAATTGAGAAAAGAGGCCTTTACAAAATATTTCCCCGAGATATCGGCAACAGGCATGGCCTTCTGGGCAAACCACCACATGCTCGAATACAACGTGCTCGACATGATTGAACTCGGTATCATCAAAAAAGGCCGTACGGCAGCTATTGAAGCTATGCAGCCGATTTTTGTCGGTGGACAGATCTTTAACGGAAATAAACTCGCCGAAGTCGGTGAGGAAGTGGCGCGTTTGCGACAGACTCAGACCGACGACCAGCTTCGACTCACCGTAGAGACACTTTATTGGAAGCTTGCCACACTTAAAGCTACACGCAATACGCTCGAGGCAGCCATCCTGACTCTTGATTCACTTGACGCTCAAGTTCAAGCAGCAGTAGAAGCCGGTATTGTAATGCTTAACGACAAGCTGAAAGTGCAGCTGAAACGAAATTCTTACCGCTCGGAAATGGTTGATCTCGACAATGGCATAAAGCTGGTGAAGATGCTTCTGGGACAATACGTCGGCCTTGGTACGGAAGGAAATATTGATATAGTGGCCGATGTGCCTGCAAGCGCTCCCGGAATTCCGTACGATATTTTCATTCCCGCTGAAAATGCATTACCGGCAACTGTTGACTATCAGCTTCTGGGTAAAAACATCAGAGCCAAAGAACTTGAAAAGAAAATTGAGTTAGGGAAAAATCTTCCGTCTGTGGCACTTGGCGCCGGTTGGGTCTATCATAATCTTCTGGAGCAGAACCATAATTTTGCGACAGTTTTGATTGGAGTGAATATCCCTATCACTGCCTGGTGGGGAGGAAGCCATGCGTTGAAGCGTAAATCACTCGAAGTTGAAAACGCTCGCCTTCAGTTCAACGATCTTTCGCAAAAACTTCAGGTTCGCATGCAAGAAAAATGGGATAATCTGACGGCTGCCCATCGAAAAATGGAAATAGAACAGGAAGGGATAGCACAAAGCCGTGAAAATCTGAGATTGAACCGCATGTATTATGAAGCAGGAATGAGCACTATCACCGATCTTCTCGAAGCTGAGGCAAGTTTCAAGCAAGCGTCCGACGGTTTTATTGCGGCTTATGGTGCATACAGAGTGGCTCGCGCTGATTATATCATAACGACCGGCCAAACTGATAAAAAATAAAGATGGGTCGTAAAGACCCATCTTTATTACGATTACTAAAGTTTCTTTATTCGGTCAATATTTACGAAGTTCGCTCAGCAATGCACTTTCAGGCATTTCACCTGCGCTACGCCATACTTCCTCGCCGTTTTTATAAAGAATAAACGTTGGATATGATTCGACACCGTTTGCGTCAGTCAGTTCAGCATACTTGTCCACATCATATTGATAAACTGCCACTTTGCCTTCTTCTTTTTCCTTTACGTCGGCCACAATAGGCATCATCCTCTGGCAATGAGGACACCATGAAGCGTAAAATTCAACGAGCACCTTCGGCGCACTGTTGATAACTTGTTCGTAATTCATAATTCATTTAAGTTTAAGATTTTACTTTTTATGTAATTATAACGTCTTAAATGAATTATTGTTTCCGTAAGGAAGTTATTTTTGTTCGCGGAATTGTTTGAGAGCGTAGATGGCCGGTTCATAACCTGCTTCTGCGAGATATATCAGCATGCGTTCGCCTTCCTCCAATCTTGTATTATTGTCATAGCCGTTCACATACATAAGCCCAAGACGGAAATAGGCAAATTGGGAGCCTTCGTCAGAGGCTCTGTCATACCACTGAACCGCTTCCTGCAGGTTAACGGCAGTGCCCGATCCTGTTTCATAGCAATACCCTACATTGGCCATCGCTTCGCCGTTACCTTTTTGAGCGGCTTTTTGGAAACATTCAAAAGCTTTTGACGGATTCCTTGCTATTCCTATGCCGTCCAAATAGCATAAGCCTAAATTGTTGAGTGCTTCAGGCAAGCCTTGAGCAGCCGCCTTAGCATATAGATCAACGGCTTTTTCGATATTCTTTTCTGTTCCGACGCCGTCGAAATAAAGATTGGCCAGACTGTATTGGGCACCGTCGAGACCCTTCGCAGCCCCTTTCTCATACCAGTAAAATGCTTTCTTGGCATCTTTAGCTACTCCATTACCATAGAGATAAGCGTTTCCGGCCATAACCATCGCCTTGGCGTTTCCCGCCTGGGCTTTAGCGAGTATTTGTTTGAATGTCTGAGCGTATCCTGTTGTTGAAACTAATAAAATCACAACTGCGGTCGCCAATCTTAAAATTGCATTTTTTGATGAGTTGATCGTCATATCGTCATAAAAATCGGTTATTCGACAAAGATAATAAAAATAATCAGCTTTTTTATGTACATTTGCGGGAAGGAGCTTAAAATTATAGGTCATGGCACAATTGTCAGCTACAATTCTCACTCTTAATGAAGCACGTCATATACGTCAGTGCATCGAATCTCTTCGCGATCTTGCCGATGAGATCATTGTTGTCGATTCATTGTCTACCGACGGCACACCCGATATCTGCCGTGAGCTCGGATGTTCGGTTACCCGACGAAGGATGGCCGGTTACGGTGCACAGCGACAATATGCGACGTCGCTAACAACCCACGATTATGTCCTGGCTCTCGATGCCGATGAGGTGATTTCACCGGCTTTGCGATCTACTTTGATTGAACTCAAAAAAAACGGCTTCCGACATCGAGGATATAGTTTTCCGCGCTTAAACTTCTATTGCGGTACTCCTGTGAAACATTGCGGTTGGTATCCCGACATCCAGGTGCGACTGTTCGATAAACGTTATGCCAACTGGAATCTGCACGATGTCGCGGAAAGAGTGATTTTCCGTGACAATGTAAGACCGCATCTGCTTGACGGCGACATCTTGCATTATCGCTGCGACACTCCGGCCGAATATAGGCTCACTGAAGAAAATCATGCACGATATCTCGCCGGAAGAATAGCTGCCGAAAATCCCTCCATAGGGTCGCTACGGCCGCTATGGGAAGGAATAAAAAGTTTTGTAGACTGTTATATAGCGCAGGGTGGCATATTCGACGGGATAGCCGGACGAGATATCAGTGTGGAGCGTTTCCGGTCGTCTCGCGACGCCTATCGTTTGGCACGCGAAATTATGACCGAAAGAAAAGAAAAAGACCAATAATACTTACTGACATGAGCGACAGGCTTAAAATCTATTGTGACAACATAGGTGAATATATTCCCGTCGAGGGAGGATGCACGTTGTGGGACATCTATCGTGGTATTTCTGAAAAATTACCCTTCGTCCCCGTTTGCGCCAAAGTCAATTATAAGATAGAGGATCTACAATTTCCCGTATTTTCTCCGAAAAAGGTTGAGTTTCTTTCGATTGGCAGCCCGTCGGGACGACGCACATACATACGCTCGTTATGTATGATGCTCTTTAAGGCGGTTCATGATCTCTATCCGGGAACGCGTCTGCGTATCGAACATTCTATCTCCCGTGGTTATTACTGTCGTCTTATCGAAGGGGTGAAAGTCTCTACAGAGGTTATCTCGGCTCTGAAAGACTATATGCGAAAAATTGTAGCAGAAAATTTGCCGTTCGAGCGAAAGGAACGTTTGACCGAGCATGTCTGCGGAATCTTCCGTAACGAAGGTCTCGACGATAAAGTAAAGCTGCTCAATACTATCCACGAACTCTATACCGTCTACTATAGGCTTGGCGATGTCTGCGATTCTTTTTATGGTTCTTTGGTTCCATTCACAGGAATGCTACGCGTTTTCGATCTACTACCTTATAAGGAGGGCATATTATTGCTCGGACCGGATGAAACAGACTCCGACGTGCCCGCTCAGCCTGTAACGCAGGAAAAAATGTACCGCGCTTTCACCGAACATCTACGGTTCAATGCTATCGTCGGGGTGCGCAACGTCGGCGAACTCAATACAGCAGTCCGCTCGGGTGAAAGTCCAATGCTCATCAATGTCAGCGAAGCGCTTCACAGTAAGAAGATCGCAGGTATTGCCGATGAAATAAGCAGTCGCTTCGAGGAAGGTGGCGCCAGGATAGCCCTTATCGCCGGACCGTCCTCGAGCGGAAAGACTACATTTACCAAGCGTCTTGCAATTCAGCTGATTACTAATCTCCTCGAACCGCGCATGATATCACTCGACGATTATTTCGTCGATAGGGATAAAACACCCCTTGACGAGTCGGGCGATTATGATTATGAATCTATCCACGCTCTTGATATCAAGCTCTTCAACGCCGACCTTAACCGTTTGCTTGCCGGAGAAGAAGTTGAATTGCCGACTTATAATTTCACAACGGGCTCACGCGAATATCGCGGCAATAAAATCCGTCTGAACGATCGCTCAATCCTCCTGATCGAGGGTATCCACGGGCTGAATCCCGAACTGACGGCAATGATAGAAGAGAGAATGAAATACCGTGTCTACGTTTCAGCACTAACCACTATTTCAATCGATGACCATAACTGGATTCCGACTACCGACAATAGGCTTCTGAGGCGAATCATACGTGATTACAAATATCGCGGGGTTAATGCAGCCGAGACAATCCGGCGCTGGCCGAGCGTGAGGCGCGGCGAGGAAAAGTGGATTTTTCCTCATCAGGAAAACGCCGACTCAACATTCAATTCGTCCCTTCTCTTTGAGCTTGCAGTGATTCGCGATGAAGCCGAACGCACCTTGCGAGATGTTCCCCACGACATACCCGAATATGCCGAAGCTCGCCGTCTTTTGCGTTTTCTAAGCTATTTCAATCCCATCGGCTCGGAATACGTCCCAAGTACGTCGCTCATCCGAGAGTTCCTCGGTGGCTCGTCATTCCGCTATTAGATTCCGCTTGAAAGCTATCATGCGCAGCGCCGTATCGGCCGCTTCCACGCCCTTGTGTCCGCATCTTCCTCCGATTCGCTCCAAAGCCTGTTCCTCAGTGTCGATTGTCAGAACACCGAAAATCACCGGCACGTCCCCGCGCTCGTTCAGACTCGTCACGCCCTGCGTGGCACTCATGCATACGTAATCGAAATGAGGCGTATCTCCCCTCACCACTGCTCCAAACACTATCACGGCGTCAGGATGCAGTCGTTCGATAGCCAAGGCTGCGCCGAAGGTCAGTTCCACAGCTCCCGGTACTTTAAGCGTTCGGATATTTTCATCCGACACGCCTGATGCCAACAGCCTCTCCCGGGCACCACGTTCAAGCTCGTCAGTTATCCGACCGTTCCATTCGGCCGTTACAATTGCTATTTTCACGTCCTTCCCAAGTGAAAGGATTTCGGATTGCGGTAAATTTCTCGACATGTTATTTGGGGAATAATTTATACCAGAAGCTCAGTATATCAAGGTGTTTCGACTTTTCTTCAGACAAAACTTCCTTTATGCGGCGCAGATCTTCGGCCGCATGGAGTTTTGACGCTTTGTAAAGCATAGTGTTCAGCAGATGCACACCCTTTTCGCGCGTTTGCTTCACGTTCATCAAAGCTTCGCCGAGATCTATCGACAGCCTGAGCTGACGTAAAGTCATTTCCGGTTCGATTTTCGTCAGATATTTCAATGCGCGGCTGAAATATTGCACAGCTTCCCGGTCTTTGCCCATGTGAGCCAACGTCCTGCCTTCTTCTGCCAATGAATCTACCAATAGAGTCGTAGCCTCTTCCACGCCTTCGTTCATCATCTGCATATATCGTTCGGTAGCTTCCTGGTGCTCTTTCAATAGATTAGCTTGACTCGTACGCGATTTAAGCACGCTTGTCAGCGTACTTTGCGCCGCAACCAGAGCAGAAGCGTAACGTTCGGGATTTGCCTTAGCCAGACGGTCGAATATTTTCATCGATTTTTCAATTTCCCTCTCGGCGTGGCGGAATTTCGAGCGTTGTGAATGAAGCAATGCGAGATCATGCAGCGTCAGAGCAAGAATTACCTGAAACGGTTCGTCTCTTCTGCGCGACTCTTGCGAAAGCAACGTGAGGGTACTCGCTGCCGTGCGCATAGCCTCCTCCGACATACCCAAGCTAACATAGACCGATGTCAAAGTCTGCATCAGAGCCGCATACAGATCTCCGCTTTTCCCCGACAATCCCCCTTTGCGGTCTATCAGCGAAGCGAAATTCTCTATGCGCGTCATCACTTCGTTGGCCTTACCTTCCTCGGTAAGTTCTCGCGCCCAGCTTCTCATTTTATCGAAAGCATCGTTAAACGTCATCGCGTCGAAGCGTCTGCGTAGCCTGCGGTTGGTCACTTTCGAACCTAACCGTTCCAGAAAGCTCTCCTCGCTTCCTGACGGCATTATGAAATTTTTATCAAGTGCGCTGTATTCCATTATCGCCAATAATTTCTATACTCCGTTATTGCTATATTTATTAGGACGTTAACTTATGATTCTTTCCATCTTATCGATATCGAGGCTGTCAAGTCCCTCCTTTGTTACCTTCTCGGCTATCAGCCGGTCTGCAATGTGAGCCATAATCAGCGAATTAAGTTTCAGTGAATCCGGATCGCCTTCCACATGGCGGCTCACGCGCTCCTTCCCATAAAAGAAATGCAACTCGCTGCTCTGTCGGTCGAAATTAATCATCGGACGGCAATAGAAATCGATATGCCTGCGATATACAGCTTCGTCGTCCTCGCTTTTGAAGATAGTCTTCAGATCCTCCGTGCGTGTAATTACAATGTCGGCTGTCTCAAGATTTTCCAAGAGCAGGGGCATTTCATGAGTGATTCTTCTCGACTGTCCCGGCAGAAAGCCCGGCAGATACATTATAATCGCTTTACGCTCATTACAATGGCTTAAAAACTCCATCAGTCTCTTTCGACTGCGGGCGCTGATGGCGAAAAACGAACCGAATACGATTATGTCTCCCTCATCAACGCGAGGCCATATATCATCGAAGTCATCTTCGGGGAAACTACGCATGCATATCGCTCCCGACGTGTCGGAGCCCTGTATCAGATTTACGGGGGTTGTAGCACCCGTATAGCGGTCTATCGAACGTGTTTCCACACCGTGACGCTCCAAAAATCCTGTAATCAGGTCGCCTGTGAAATCGCGTCCGGTTTCGCCCATGAAAGTCACCGTGTGACCCATATCCCCTAAAGCCGCAGCTCCGTTGAGCAGCCTTCCCGCGGGTACGACACGAGCCGTAACTTCGTCGCTGTCTGTAGATTGGGGAAATATTATGTCCAAGGCACACTCGCCTATCACTATTATTTTTCTCATCTCGAATCCCGTGCTTATGAAATCTTTTGCAAAGATACAAACAACTCTCCGCAAAACCAACAGCCTCACTTAGACCTCGAGGTACATGTGACAACAGGTAATCCCCTTTATTCCCACTAATGGATTCGGGAACCGCTATACACCAGGATCGGTGACGACGGTCGATGCGTTACCGTCGCGGGTTGCGATATAGGTCGGCGACATGATTTCCACTCCCTCGCGGTTGAAACGGTCCTGAATGTTCTGATGAAGCGCGGAATAAATTGCAGCCATCCGTTGAGGCTCACGTGTGTAGGCATTGAGCTGATAAACCGGATACCAGTCGTTCAGCCCCGTCTCCAAGACGAACGGTGCGGGTTCGGCTACAATTCCGTCGGTAGCCAAAGCGGCGTCGATTAGCATTCTGTGTACCAATCGCCACGGAACATCGTAACCGATAGTGACCTCTGTGTGGAGGATCAGACCGAATTCACGCGCAGAAGTGGTATAGTTGATGCTTTTCGACGACATGATGAACGAATTAGGCACCGTCACGATTTCGTTTTTCGCCGTTTTGATGCGTGTGACCAGCGGTGTCTTTTCAATGATGTCGCCCACAGTTTCATCGAGCTTGATCCTGTCGCCTTTTCGGAAAGGTCGCATGTAGGTGATGACCCATCCGGCTATGATGTTTCCTATCACCGTGCTCGATCCCAAGGAGATAATGAGTCCCACAAATACCGAAATGCCTTGGAACACTCCCTTGTCGGATCCCGGCAGATAGGGGTAAATCATGGCTATCATGAAGGCATAGAGAAGAAAACGGATGATATTGTAGGTGGGATGCGCCCAGTCGGGATAGAATCCAGGAATCTTGAGTCTTTCAGTCTCCACTTCTCGGCTCAGATATCGGAACAGGCGGATTAGATAGCGGATAGCGATGCAGATGATTATTATCGTGATAAGATTGGGAATATATTCCACTATTCCGACGAGAATTCCTTTTACGGGGGACCAGATATAACCCAGGAGGGTATAAGCCAAGGCTTCCGTCTGGGGGAAAATTGAGAATATAAGGGGGATGGATATCAGAAGCTGTAGCCCCATAACGATCCATCGTCCTATGTTGGCGAGGATTTCGAGCAAAGCCACCTGTTTGCGAGTGTCAAGCAGCTCGTAGTTCTGGATCATTACAGGTTTAAGCTTGGTAGACTCCATGCCCTCGATCCGTCGGCGAAGTTTGCGGTATAGCCAGTTGGTGAGCTTGAAGAGGAAATACTGTGCTGCGATTACGAGAATGAGAAAGACGATGCGTCGAATCAAACGCCAGAAACCGTGCTCATCTTTGAGTTTCTCGAGCTCGGCCACTATCAGACTGCGGCGTTCGAAAGCTAAGGAATCCTGCGGCATGCCGGCCCAAAGCGCGTCCTGATCTGTGAACGACGCAATGACCAGATTGTCGTACATTATGTCGGATACATTGTCGGAGTCATCGATAAAAACAGAATCGGGTCGTAAGTTGAACCGTCGTCCGAGCTTCTCCATGATTTCCTGAGTCATCAACGCTCGTTGTTGCGGGGAATAGCCACCACGCTTGGTGAAAAAGTAGAATAGAGTGTCACCTTCAACCACAACCGGTACGCCTACCGTGGTGACACGCAGCGAATCGATACGCCGGCGCTGTTCGTCACGTTTAAGCGAGTCACCGGAGGCCATCTGAAAGCGCAACTGCTCCAACTCCATCAGCATATTAGCCTCGATGAGCCGCGAGGTTTCGAGAGAATCTCTCAATGCCGCGACCAACGAATCGGCCACGTTGAAATCTACGGGCTGTTCCGCCGATTGCTCCTGAGCTTGGGCAGTAAAAACGGCGAACGATATGGCAAGTATCCCGAGCGCTTTTATCAAGAAAGCCTTCATAAATGTCTGATATTAGATTTTAAAAAGTACAAATTTAATAAGATTGATTAACTTTGCAAACGGAAACAAAAAGCAATTGAAAAAAATCCATGAAATCTATTCTCTCATTTCTTATCGTGCCGCTGATCGGACTGTCGCTGATAGCGGGTTGTTCCGGAGCGAAAGCTGATGCAGCTCCCGAACGCAATTTTGTAACCGTCCGTGACGGTGAGTTCTATATCGGCGATTCCGTTTACCGGTTTGTCGGTGCGAACTTTTGGTACGGTGCTCTCCTCGCGTCTGAAAAGTACGGCGATCGCGAACGTCTTGCTCGCGAACTCGACACGCTGAAAGCACTAGGCGTGGACAATCTACGCATCTTGGTAGGGGGTGACGGCGACGAAGGCGTAACCTCACATATAGAGCCGGTGTTGCAGACGGCACCGGGCGTTTATAACGACACTCTCCTGCAAGGTCTCGACTATCTGATCGCCGAACTGGAAAAACGCGATATGAAAGCCGTGCTTTATCTGAACAATTCGTGGGAATGGAGTGGCGGTTACAGCACCTATCTCGAATGGACAGGCCACGGTCGGGCGCCTCTGCCCAACGTCGACGGTTACATGCCGTTCGTGAACTATGTGAAACAGTTTGTGCTGAGCGACTCGGCGAAACAGCTCGCCCTGAATCATGTCAGGAACATCGTAGGAAGGACAAATACAGTGACCGGCGAACCTTACAGTCAGTCGCCGGCCATAATGTCATGGCAAATAGCCAACGAGCCACGCGCTTTCTCCAACGAAGGAAAGCGCGCGCTTTCCGACTGGCTGCGCGAAACGGCCCGCACAATCAAGGAAATAGATACGAATCATCTCGTATCAACCGGCAGTGAGGGTAAATACGGCTGTCAGGTGGATCTGGATCTCTGGCGTGAAATCCACTCCTATCCCGAGATCGATTATGCAAATATCCATATCTGGCCATACAACTGGCAGTGGATAGGCAAAGAAACCGTGACGGAAAACATCGATACGGCTATCAACGAAACGAACAAATATATCGACGAACATTACGAAATCTTTAAATCGGCCGGCAAACCCATCGTACTCGAAGAGTTCGGTTATCCACGCGACAACATGGAGATCGCTCCCGGAAGTCCTACCACAGGGCGTGACCGATATTATGAACATGTGTTCTCTATCATCCGCGACTCAGGGAAAATCAACGGAGCCAATTTCTGGGGCTGGGGCGGTTACGCCGAACCGGCTCACCGCACCTGGGAACGTGGCGACGATTATTCAGGCGACCCGGCTCAGGAGGATCAGGGTCTGAATTCGGTATTCCTGAAAGATAAGACGACCGTTGAGATGATCAAAAGGATAAACAAAGAAATAAAGAACAGAAAATGAATAGGAAATACTTGTTGCTCATGGCGTTGCCGCTAATGTTAGGTTGCAGCTCAAAAAAAGCGGAAAATACAGCCGATTTATCGCCTAAAGAGGCTTTAAGGAGCCGGTTGGACAGCCTCCAGTCGCGCGGCTTGATAGCTTTCGGCCATGCCGACGACACTGCTTACGGGCATAGTTGGGCCTGGGACGAAGGAAAGTCGGATGTGAAATCTGTGACAGGAGATTACCCGGCTGTGATCAACTGGGATCTCGGCGGCATCGAGAAAGGCGACGCTGAAAATCTTGACGGAGTTCCTTTCGAGCATATGCGCAAAGAGATTATAGCTCAAGCCTCAAGAGGCGGCATCAATGTGCTGAGCTGGCATACCGTAAATCCGGTCAATGGGGGAGACAGCTGGCAATGTTCTGACACCACGATAGTGAGCCGTTTGCTAAACGATTCGACAGTTCAGGCAGAGTTTGACACCCAGATGACACGTGTTGCAGTTTTCCTAAATTCATTGACTGACGCTTCAGGCGAAAAGATCGCGGTTGTGTTCCGTCCGTGGCACGAACATACCGGCAATTGGTTCTGGTGGGGCGCAGCTCAATCGACTCCTGAGGACTATAAGGCTTTGTGGAAGAAAACACGCGAAATAGCCGACCGTGAGGGAGTGGACAACGTGCTATGGGCTTATTCTCCTGACCGTGTGAAAAATTATGATCAATATATGGAACGTTATCCGGGCGATGAGCTGGTGGACATTATGGGTGCCGACGTTTATTGCTATACCGGCGGGAATTCAATAGAGGTGTTTGTCAACGCAGTTGATTCGACGTTGGGTGCGGCGACCAAAGCGGCTCAAGAGCACGGGAAACTGGTTGCTTTTACCGAAACAGGTCTTGAAGGCATACCGTCGGATGATTGGTGGACCCAGGTGCTGTTGCCCACTATCGGCAAATATCCGGTAAGCTATGTGGTAGTCTGGCGTAATGCCCACGATAAGCCCGATCATTATTTCGCTCCTTGGGAAGGGCAGCAGTCGGAGCAGGATTTCAAGAAGTTCCATGCATCGCCGAAAACGGTTTTTGCTAAGGAAATGAACGAAATACGTTAAATTATTTCTATCCGACTGACCGTCGGAACTTGAAAACAGACAGGTTTATGACAGATATCTACACAAAACGCCGCAAAGCGGTGGAGGAGAAATACGAGCTTACGGTAGCGCGTCGGAACGAGCCGATCGAAGGAAACGGAATATATGAAAGATATAAATATCCGATAATTACGGCCGAAAGTATTCCTCCCCGTTGGAAATATGATTATAATCCCGAGACCAACCCTTATTTCATGGAAAGGATTGGAGTTAACGCCACTTTCAATTCGGGTGCTATCAAATGGAACGGCAAATATGTGCTTGTGGTCCGTGTAGAAGGAATGGACCGCAAATCTTATTTCGCTTTGGCCGAAAGCGAAACGGGTGTAGATGGCTTCAGGTTTACAGGCGAACCTATTCTGATTCCGGAGACTGCCGAGCCGGGCACTAATGTCTATGACATGCGGCTTACCCGGCATGAGGACGGTTGGATCTACGGTCTATTCTGCGTGGAAAGGCATGATGAACGATATCCGGAGGATTTGTCGGCGGCTGTCGCTGCTTGTGGGATTGTGCGCACGAAGAATCTTGTAGACTGGGAGCGGCTTCCGGATCTGAAAAGTAAGAGTCAGCAACGCAACGTGGTGTTGCATCCGGAATTTTATGAGGGCAAATATGCGCTCTATACGCGTCCACAAGACGGATTTATCGATACCGGTTCGGGAGGAGGCATAGGCTGGGCACTCGTCGACTCGATGGAACATGCCGTGATAACGGAAGAAAAAATTATCGACGCAAGGGCTTATCATACGATCAAAGAAACGAAGAACGGCGAAGGGCCTCATCCCATAAAAACGCCTCGCGGATGGCTTCATCTGGCACACGGTGTAAGAGCCTGCGCATCGGGATTGAGATATGTGCTCTACATGTATGTGACCTCTCTTGAGGAACCCTGGAAGGAAATAGCATGCCCGGGCGGATATCTGATGGCTCCTGTGGGTGAAGAGTATATCGGCGATGTGATGAATGTTCTTTTTTCTAACGGCTGGATAGTCGACGAAAACGGCAGGGTATTGATCTATTACGCTTCGAGCGATATGAGGATGCATGTAGCGGAATCGTCGGTAGACCGCTTGTTGGATTATTGTTTCAATACGCCTCGGGACGGCTTGCGGACGGGAGAATCTGTCGCCACAATCCGCCGGCTGATATCCTCCAACTCGAGGTTTTGAATGATGGCGTGACAGAGCGGAGCCGATAGTTCCTTTCGCGACCTGAGAGAGCCGATGTAGACAAGTAAAGGTCAGCAATGACATCGAAAAAAGATGTCGTAGCGGGGTGATTGAAAAGGGGGGTGAATGTTAAATTCTGATAATTTAACAAAATTTAGTATAACGTATATATGGAAATGGGGGTTTAATGTTACATTTGCGAAAATTTTTAGTCGTTTAGCAAACTATTGTTAAGCGATCTATAAGAGATTCTTTATTAATAACCAATTAACTAAACATTTTGTACGATGTCCAAAACCTTAAATGTTAAGACATGGGCGGTGCTCATTCTTGCCGGTCTGGTATCTTCGGGAACGGCTTTCGCAGCATCGTCAGGTGCGGGGTCAGAGGCTCCGCAGTCAACACAGCAGGCTACGGGTACAGTTACGGGAACAGTTGTTGACGATCAGGGCGATCCTCTGACCGGCGCAACTGTTCGCGTTGAAGGCACCTCGATTGCCGCTTCTGCAAACATTGACGGTGAGTTCACACTCGCCGGAGTGAAAAACGGTGCAAAAATCACTGTAAGCTACATTGGTTTCAAGCCGATGACCGTGACATGGACTGGTGGTCCTCTCCACATTGTCATGAATCAGGACGGTAACCTCCTCGATGAGGTCGTTGTTATGGGTTATGGTGTTGCCCAGAAACGTACCAAGGTTACAAACTCAATCTCAAAGGTAAGCGAAGAAACCCTCACTGTTGGTATGAACGCCAACCCGGCTCAGGCTCTTGCCGGTGCAGTATCGGGTGTTAAGGTTAACATTACTTCAGGTAATCCCGGCGCAGCTCCAAATATCACTGTTCGCGGTGGTACGAACTGGGACGGATCTGCATCCAACCCTCTTATCGTCGTTGACGGTCAGATCCGCGGAACCTCAATGTCGGATATCAACCCGAACGACATCGAGTCGATGGACGTGTTGAAGGACGCCGGTGCAACGGCTCTTTACGGTGCTCGTGCTGCTAACGGTGTAATCCTCATCACTACCAAAAAGGGTAAACAGGGTAACGGTAAAGTGACTTTGAGCGCAAAATACGGTATCACTAACTATAGCTCCGGTTATGACTTCCTGAATGGTGAAGATTATATCTACTGGACACGTCGAGCTACTTTCTACACTACAAGCCCGACTCTGGGCAACCGTCGTTGGTTGGCAAATTTCTATGCAAACCTGACTAACGGATCGCAGCCTTATTCAACCGGTAGAATCACTATCGCTCCTACTGCAGTTTGGAATATCCTCACTTATGCTCCCGAAAATGAATATCTTCTTCAGCACGGTTGGCAGGTGATGGACGATCCTATCAATGCTGAGTTAGGAACTGACAACAAGATCATTTTCAAGGATACAGATATTCTCGGATGGAACCTTCAGAACAACACCGCTTCTCAGGATTATAACCTGAGCTTCTCGGGAGGTAACGACCGCGGCAATTACTATGCATCTTTGGGTTATTATAAAGCAGATGGTGCTCTGCCATTGACTTTCTATGAACGTTACAACTTCTCTTTCACCGGTGGTTATAAAATATCCAACTGGTTGCAAGCCAATTCGGTATTTACGTATAACAGAGCAAATTACAACAACAGCTCAAATGACGTTCAGGAAATAGGATATGTTTTCGGTCGTTTCGCAATCTATCCTCCAACAGCACGTTTCGAAGATGAAGAAGGCAATCTTCTTGTCAACCAGTACTCCAATAGCACCAGTGTGAATATGTGGTTCCAGCCGGAGAAATATCATTACGGCAACCAGACAGATAAGTTCCAGATGACTCAAAGCCTCACGGCTACCCTCATCCCGGGTCTTACCCTCAAAGGCACCATGAGCTGGTACTATAGCGAATATCTTGGCGATTATTTCAGACAAGATACCCAAACCAATATGTCCGGAGCAATGGACAGAAGCCGTCCTACAAGGGAATCTTTTGAAAGGACTTTCAACCAGACGTATAATTTGGTGGCTCAGTTCAACCGCACGTTTGCTGAAAAGCACACTGTGAATGTGATGCTCGGTACGGAATACTACAAGAGCAAATATCATACTTTTGCCGCTAACGGATCAAATGCATCGACCGATGACTTCGGCAACCTCCAATACACCGATTCAGGTGAAGGCAAACGCGGTATGAGCAGCTATACTTATAAAGAAAAAATCCTCTCATGGTTCGGCCGCGCCGAATATGACTATATGGACAAATATCTCCTTGCAGCTACTTTCCGTTCCGACGGTTATTCACGCTTGGTTAACAATCGTTGGGGCTTCTTCCCCGGTGTATCTGCAGGTTGGGTATTCACCAAAGAGAATTTCTGGAACGATAAAGAAAATCTCTCATGGCTTAACTACGGTAAACTCCGCGCCAGCTACGGTTTGAACGGTATCGTGAATCCGAACGTGATCGGCTACTATACACTGCTCGGTTCTTATACCAGCTATCTGTATAACGGACAGCGCGGCTACCGCATTTCGGGCCTTCCGAACGTAAATCTGAGATGGGAGCGCACTCGCACATTCGATATAGGTCTTGACCTCGGTTTCCTTCAGAACCGTTTCAACGTAATCGCAACGTACTACAACCGTCTGACAATGGATAAGTACGCACAGCTTGATCTTCCGCAGACAACAGGTTTCTCGAGTGTGACCAACAACAACGGTTCATACCGCAACCAGGGTGTCGAACTTGAATTCAACGGAACTCTTCTTCGCGTAAAAGATTTCCAGTGGACTCTTGGCGCCAATATCACCTTCAATAAGAACACGATCGTAAAACTGCCGGATAATGGTCTCGACCGCAACCGTCAGGGCGGTCAGCAGGTTTATAACCAGAATTGGGACGGTAAAACAACTCCTGATTCAAATGGTCAATTCATTTGGGTAGGCGGCCGTCAGGAAGGTCAGGAACCACTTCACATCTGGGGTTATAAATCAAATTACATTCTCCGCAGCGAAGCTGACATAGAAGCTCTCGGAGACTATGTAGACGTCTCACGTTCTGCTGCATCGTCAGTACCTATCTATGCTAACGAATCGGGTTATCAGCGTCTTGTAGAAATGGGACTCGCCGGTGGTGCAGTTCGTCTTTCTCCGGGTGATATGATCTTCCTCGATCGTAACGGCGACAATATGATCGACCAGTACGACCAGTTTGATCTTGGCAACCGTATGCCTCACTGGACAGGTGGTTTCAACACAGCTCTCTCATGGAAAGGTCTCCAACTCTACGCTCGTTTCGATATGGGATTTGATTTCATCACTTATGACGGTGCTCACTCATGGTGGATGACAGGTGGTCAGGGAACATACAATACACTCACGAAAGCTAAAGAAACCTGGACTCCTGAGAACCCGAATGCGAAATATCCTCGCTATGTGATAGCTTCAAATATGGGTACCAATTCATGGTGTCGTATTTCTGACCTTAACGCTTTCTCGGGTAATTATCTTGCAGTGCGTGAGGTATCTTTGAGCTACACTTTCCCGAGCAAGATATGTCAGAAGTTCCGCAGTCAGGGTCTGAGCCTTTCTGTAACCGGTCAGAACCTGGGTTATCTGAAGAAGACTACTCTTCCTCTCCCGGACAATACCACTGCAATTAATGGTACAAGCGGTAACGCCGGCACATATAATCTGCCGAAAACTGTGATATTCGGTATTAACGTATCATTCTAATTAACGGTAAAAAGTAAGAAAAATGAAAAACAGATATAAATCAATACTTGCCTCTGTGGCGGTGATTGGCGGTGCATGGCTGATGCAGTCGTGTGATCTCGACGAGACTAACCCCAATCAGTTTGATGCACTCGGCTTCTGGAATACTCAGACGCAGTTTGAAGGCAACCTTACCGCATTGATGGCACAGTTCCGCGGCTATGATCAGAATATGATGTTCAACGCCGGCGAACTACGTACGGACTATTATTGGCCTGTTCAGGGTATAGACGGTTCAGGTCTGTATGGTGCGGAATGGAATTATAATCAGTATGATGAAGGTCATACCCAGTTCTCTAAATACATGGATTTCTACGGTTTGATCTCAAACTGCAATACGTTCTTGTATTATGAGAATGAAAGAGGTAGCGTAATGGCCGAGAACTGCCGTAATTATCTTTTGGGTATGATCTACGGAATGCGTGCATGGGCGTTCTTCCAGATCCACAAAATGTACGGCACAGGACCACTCCGTGTGGAAGCAGATGTAATCCTGGGCAACTATGATCCGGAATCGCTCTATATGACTCAGGCTCCTGTTGAAGATTTTCTGAATCAGATAAAATCAGATGTAGCAGCTTCAATTCAGCACTTTAATGCAAGCACCGGTTATAGCAACTCTATTTTCAATGCAAACAGAGGTGTTTATTACTGGAGTCCTGCTGCAACCCAGATGTTAGCAGGCGAAGTATATCTCTGGAGCGGAAAGGTTTCGACGGGCAACCATGTTGCTAATCCAGCTGATGTGGCTACTGCGAAACAGCATTTCCAGAATGTTGTCAACAATTATGGCTATTCGCTAATGCCGACTTACAATGACGCTATCAACACCAAGACCAACAATACCGAACGTATTTTCTCGACGTATTATGGCGAAAATGAAGCGTCAACCAACTGGTGGAACTACATCACTTGGGACTTTACAACCGGTGGTGCTCGTAACAACTACTGGAACTGTGTGGAACAGGACGGTACGACATGGTCGACAACAGCACAGCGTCTTGCCTACTATACAGATCCGGCAACCGGCGTAAAGAACTTCAACCAGTTTTATAACACGAAAGTGTCCGGTCAGTCACGTTATCAGGTAAGAAATGCTTATTTCTACCAGTTCGATCAGGAAGACTCTCGCATAAAGATTTTCCAGCCTTGCTATCAACTGACTGAAGAAGAGCTTGAGAATGACGTTCAGTTCGTTGAGAATTTCGATTTCGACAATCATATTCTCGCAGCTTGCTGGATCTGGAAATATCATGGTCTTCCCCAGGCCGGATCGGAACGATTTGGAGGTTATAACGATATGATGTATTATCGCCTGCCATTGGCTATTCTTTATCTTGCAGAATGTGCCAACTACGAAGGTGACAATGCTGGTGTAGTCAACTATATCAATCAGATCCGCGAACGCGCCTATGGTGCCAACTGGGATGTTAACAAATATGGTTACACAGCCGGAACTTTCGCAGAAAATGAGACAGCTATCCTTCAGGAGAAAACTAAGGAATTCTTCCAGGAAGGTCAGCGCTGGTGGGACCTCCGTCGTATGACTACCGTTAAAGGCGGAACAGACAAGGATCACATGGTGTTCCAGCCTCAGGGCTGTATCGGATACGGACTTGATGCCAAATTGGCAGCTCATCCGACATGGGGTGAAATTCGTCCGACAGGCAATCCGTTTGTTCCGATTGAAACAGCAACTCCTGTGCTCAACTATGACACGCAGAAACACATTGTTCTCTGGCCGCTTGATGCATCACTCCTCGGTAGCGACCCCGCTCTTATGCAGACTCCGGGTTACACTTATACCGATCAAGATCGCACTCAACCATGGATAGAACATTAATTGGTTTAGTTAGGCCAAACAAGATTTTATCATAAAGGTTAATAGTTAATAGAGTATCTGGCGGCTGCGTCGTGATGACGCGGCCGTCATTTTTTGTAGAGATCCGATGGATCTGATGAATCTTATAATTCCAATAATTCTTATACGCCGAATAGCCGAGATGGGGGCGTTTTGGTTAAATATAGTTAAAGTTGAAGGTTGCAAAAGATGTTATTTGACTAATAATCAGGCGTGAAAGGTGGGCAACTTTTAGCGTATAGGCCAAATTCGCAGATAGTGGTGGGTATTGTGTTGTATTTTTGCATTCGGGAAATCTGCCGGCGGTTTCCAAAAAGAGTTTAAGTCGATAAATTGTGTAATGGTAAAAGATTTGATTTTTATGAAAGCGATAAGAAGAATTTGCATTTGGTCGTGGTTTGTAACGCTATCGTTACAGGCATTCGCGGCTGTTTCGGGGAATACAGGAGCTAAAGAGTTGAAATTTGACGATTGGTTTGCAGACAGCACTTTGAGAATAGATTATCAGTTCGGAGGGAATGTATCGTCGCAGCAGGTGATGCTCGACAAACAACTAAAGTCGTCGGGTTGGTACGGTCGTCGCCTCAAACTGAACGAATTGCCGCTTACGGGCAACGGAAACATAACGGTTACAGATAAGGCGACGGGTGATACGATCTATCGTAATTCATTTTCGTCACTATTTCAGGAATGGTTGTCGACAGATGAAGCTTTGACGATAAAACGTTCGATGCCGAATACGTTTTTAGTGCCTCTCCCGAAAAGGGCGGCCGTGATAAGCATAGAACTTCTAAACGCAAGACATGAACCGATAGCGGCGATGAAACATGTGTATCGTCCGGATGACGAGTTGGTTGAAGTAGTGGGTGAGAGTTCGCTTCCTTACAGATATCTTCACCGTGGCGGCGATCCGAAGGAAGTGATAGATGTAGCGATTTTAGCCGAGGGTTATACGGAGGAAGAGATGGATTCGTTTTATGTGTACGCAGAGAAGGCAGTGTCGGCGATGCTGAATCATGAACCTTTCAAGGCAATGGCAGATCGGTTTAATTTCGTGGCCGTGGCCTCTCCCTCAGCCGAAAGCGGGGTGAGTATCCCCCGAAAGGGTGATTGGAAGCAGACAGCTTTCGGTTCGCATTTCTCGACTTTTTATTCAGACCGTTATCTGACGACCGACAGATTGCCTCAGGTTCACGACGCTCTGCGCGGAATCCCGTATGAACATATTATCATTCTGGCAAACACTCCGGAATACGGGGGAGGGGGTATATTCAACAGCTATGTGATGTCGTCGGCCAAACATCCGGCCATGCCTCCGGTGATAGTGCACGAGTTCGGTCACAGTTTCGGCGGTTTAGGAGACGAATATTTCTATGAGGGGGATGTGATGGAGGACAGCTATCCGACAGATGTAGAGCCCTGGGAACCGAATCTGACGACATTAGTCGATTTCGGGTCGAAATGGGAAAACCTAATAGAGCAGGGCACTCCGATACCCACTCCTGTCGCTGATGCGAAACGCTATGCAACGGGTGTTTTCGAAGGCGGAGGCTATTCGGCGAAAGGCGTTTACCGTCCGGCGGACGAATGCCGCATGCGAAACAATACTTATCCGACTTTCTGCCGGGTGTGTGACGCGGCGATAAGAAATCTGATATTATTTTATACGGAACCATAGGGAGCTTGAGGAGAGTTAAGTGTCAATTCCGTTTTTTTAGCTAACTTTGCGATAACAACACAAAACAAGAATAAAGATGAAATTAGACGAAATATTGAAAACGGGTGTCTCAAAAGCGATGAAAGAGCTTTACGGAGCAGATGTAGACCCAAAATCAGTGTCGCTTGAGACTACCAAAAAGGAGTTCGAGGGGAATTTTACGGTGATGGTTTTTCCACTGTTGAAAATAGTGCGAAAAAATCCCGAACAGTTAGGTAAGGAAATCGGGGATTGGTTGGTGGCAAACGAGCCGGCCGTAAATCGATTCAATGTAATCAAAGGGTTCCTGAATATCGTGATAGATCCGACTTTCTGGGTAGCGGTACTTGAAAAAATAGCCGGAGAGGAGAATTACGGGGTGAAAAAATCGGGTGATGAATCGCCGTTGGTGATGGTTGAATATTCTTCTCCTAACACGAACAAGCCCCTTCATTTGGGTCATATCAGGAACATCTTGTTGGGTTGGAGCCTGTCGAAAATATTGGAGGCTTGCGGGAACAAGGTAGTTAAAACCAATATAGTGAACGACCGCGGCATCCATATATGCAAATCGATGTTGGCATGGAAAAAATGGGGTGAAGGCGCTACTCCCGAGTCAACGGGGAAGAAGGGCGACCACCTGATAGGTGATTTCTACGTGCTGTTCGACAAGCATTATAAGGCCGAAGTCGAAAAGCTGATAGCAGAAGGGCTAAGCAAGGAGGAAGCAGAGAAAGCATCACCGCTAATGCAGGAAGCGAGAGCCATGCTGAGAGCCTGGGAGGCCAAGGATGAGGAAGTACGCTCGCTATGGGAGATGATGAATTCGTGGGTCTATGCGGGTTTCGACGAGACATATTACCGTATGGGCGTGAATTTCGATAAGATCTATTATGAAAGCGATACATATTTAGAAGGCAAGCAAAAGGTGCTGGAAGGTCTGGAACAAGGTAAAATGTTCCGCAAGGAAGACGGCTCTGTGTGGGCTGACCTTACCAACGAGGGCCTTGACCAGAAATTGTTGTTGAGGAGCGACGGAACGTCGGTGTATATGACCCAGGATATAGGCACAGCCAAGATGCGCTATGAGGATTATCCTATAGACAGGATGATTTATGTAGTGGGAAACGAACAGGATTATCATTTCCAGGTTCTTTCGATACTTTTGGACAGGTTAGGCTTCAGCTGGGGCAAGGATCTGGTGCATTTCTCTTACGGAATGGTGCAATTGCCGGAAGGTAAGATGAAGAGCCGCGAGGGCACAGTGGTAGACGCAGACGATCTGATGGAAGAAATGGTAACAACCGCACGAAATGTAAGCGCCGAGTTAGGCAAGCTGGACGGTTGTTCCCCCGAGGAAGTGGATGAAATAACCGAAACGATAGGTCTGGGGGCTTTGAAATATTTCCTTCTGAAGGTTGATCCGCGACGCAATATAGTGTTCGATCCGAAAGAGTCGATCGATTTCAACGGCAATACGGGGCCTTTCATCCAATATACCTACGCAAGAATAAGATCCGTGCTCCGCAAGGCATCGGAAGCAGGGATGTCGACTACGGGCTATGTCGGCGTAAAAGCGGGTGAGCGCGAAACGACTCTTATCCAGCGCCTGGCCGATTTCCCGGATGTGGTAGCTGAAGCGGGAAGGAATTACAGCCCGGCTCTGATAGCGAATTATACATACGAATTGGTGAAAGAATACAATCAGTTCTATCACGACTGCTCGATATTGCGCGAGGACGACGAAAAGGTGAGAGCGCTGCGTCTTACATTGTCACGCGTGACGGCAGACACAATCCGGACGGGGATGGATCTGTTGGGTATAAAGGTTCCGGAAAGGATGTGATCGGCGATTGAACTTTTTGGCACGATTTTTGATTATATGTTTAGGGAAACACTAAATTAGAAACAAAACAGACAAATGAATATGAACGATTATCTGAATTCTTATCAAAACCGCAGCGACAATACGGCTCTCGGTACGAGAACGTCGCAAGTGATGAAGCGTGTTTATGTGAAAATGTTCTTGGGAATGCTCGTTACGGCATTCACGGCTTTATGGTGCTATCAGAGCGGTTCGGTGATGTCATTCTTTATGGCTCATCCGGGCGCGATGTGGGGCGCATTCATAGCGGAACTCATCCTGGTATTCGCCATTTCCGGCGGCATCAACAAAATGAGTTCCGGAACAGCGACTTTGCTATTCTATCTTTTCGCGATAGTAAACGGTGTGGCTCTGTTCCCGATATTTATGGTTTATACGCACGTGTCGATAGCGAAAACTTTCTTTATAACGGCTGCCACCTTCGGGGCAATGAGCGTCTACGGATACTGCACTTCGCAAGATCTGAGCAAATGGGGCTCGATACTGTTTATGGCTCTGATCGGTCTGATAATCTGCTGTGTGATAAATATTTTCTGGGCCAACAGCGCTTTTGAATGGATTATATCGATAGCCGGCGTGCTGATTTTCGTAGGCCTCACAGCCTGGGACACCCAGAAAATCAAACAGATGGCTTCGATGACCAGCACAGAATCATACGGCAAATTGGCGACCTTAGGTGCGCTGACACTTTATCTCGACTTTATCAACCTGTTCTTGTTCCTGCTGAGATTTTTCGGCAACGCGAGAGACTGAGGACAGGAAAAAGAGGTTAAATATAAGAAACCGGGGATGGGAAGCAAACGGCTTCCAATCCCCGGTCTTTTAATGTCGTATTGCTATGCTAAGTCTGTTTCGGCTCGTTCGGGAGGGGTCGATTCGCGTTCTTGTTCAGCCTCTTTGTCGTGCCGTTCGTAAGCATCGACTATGCGCTGCACGAGTGGGTGGCGAATGATGTCCTTCTTACCGAATTCGATCTGTGCTATTCCTTCGACACCTTTTAGAATCTTGAGCGCCTGAATGAGTCCGGATGCGGTAGATCTCGGCAAATCGATCTGAGTGGCATCGCCGGTGACAATCATTTTGGCGTTATTGCCAAGTCGTGTAAGGAACATCTTAATCTGGTGAGTGGTGGTGTTCTGAGCTTCGTCGAGAACAATCACGGCATCGTTCAGCGTACGCCCGCGCATGAAAGCGAGCGGCGCGATCTGAATGACCTTAGTCTCCATATATTCCTTAAGTTTCACGGCAGGAATCATGTCCTCAAGCGCATCGTAAAGTGGCTGCAGATACGGATCGATTTTATCCTTCATATCTCCCGGCAGAAATCCGAGTTTTTCTCCGGCTTCGACGGCGGGACGTGAGAGGATGATTTTCCTGACTTCACGATTTTTGAGGGCCTTTACAGCTAATGCAATCGCAATGTATGTCTTTCCGGTTCCTGCCGGTCCGAGCGCGAATGTGAGGTCATTTTTATGGAAAGCATCAACGAGTCTCTGCTGATTAGGCGTCCTGGCCGAAATGGGCTTTCCGTTCATTCCGAAAATGATCACTCCGTCGGTTTTCAGTTCCTTGGGCTTATCTCCATGTATGATATCGAGAATCGCCTCTTCGGAGAGTTTGTTGTATTTTAGGCAATGTGCTTCGAGTTCGTGGATTTTTTTCTCGAAGTCGGCGGTATCTTTCTCATCGCCTATCACTTTGATAACCGATCCGCGCGCAGCCATTCTCAACTTAGGGAACAGGTTGCGGATCAACTGCATATTGTTGTTGTTGACGCCGTAGAAAGTGAGGGGATCAACATTTTCAAGTATAACGATACGTTCTATCATAGTTCAAAAATAACGAAATTCGATGAATAATTGTAAAGAGTTTTAATTTTTTTGTATGTTTGCAATTTAAAACACATATAAATGAGTCTGTAAGATGGACGAAGAAATAAAAAAAGCGCTTTCGGGAGACACTGACGGCTTACTGACCTATGAATTTATGGCGAATCATATCGAGGCGGGTCACGAAGTGATGGATATCCTTGTTGACAACATGATAGCCGTAGACCGAACAGGTCAGTTCACAGTGAGCGCAGCTCGCTATCTCTCGGCAGTAGAAAGCAAATATTATGCCAAACAGATTTCTCGCCTGGTGTCGGCGGCAATCGAGAAAGACCGCGAACACCGCTATATAGCCGACCTTCTTCCCAGCGTGTGGGGGAGTGACTATCAGGAACATATCGATACTCTGATAGAGACGGACAATAATTTCCGAAGGATATATAAAAGACTTTATCCCTCGAACATAATATAAGAATCGGGTATGATGAGAATTTTCAAACAGACATTATTCTGCCTGTCAGCCGTCATAATGGCAGGTTTATTATTATCGGCAAAAACAGAAAAGATGAAGGAAAAAACACAAAAATCAGACACAAAGGACGTGCTGGTGGATATGCACACAACAATGGGTGATGTCAGGATACTGCTTTACGGCGACACTCCGAAACATCTTGAGAATTTTGTGAAACTGACAAACGAGGGTTATTACGACGGGATGCTGTTCCATAGGGTAATCAACGAGTTTATGGTTCAGACAGGCGATCCGGACTCGAAAAACGCCCGCGCGGGTCAGATGCTCGGTTCGGGCGATCCGGACTACATGATCGAAGCGGAGTTTGTCTATCCGAAGCATTTCCATAAACGGGGTGCTCTGGCTGCCGCCCGACAAGGTGATTCGGTCAATCCGGAAAAGAAATCTTCGGGCTCGCAGTTCTACATCGTTACGGGCAAAGTATACTCCCCGGAACAGCTTGACATGATGGATCAGCGTCGGATTCAGGAGCAGATGCGGTCGATATTCGACCGTCTGGTGCGCGAGAACCGCGACACGATCATGGCTCTGCGTGATAAAGGCGATGAAACTGCTCTTCGCGACCTTCAGGAGAAACTTATAGAACAGACAGAGAAAGAAGCGGCCTCCGCTCCCGACACTCTGACAGCAGCCCAGCGGGAAGCATATTCGACAGTCGGCGGGACTCCCCATCTCGACGGCAGCTATACAGTGTTCGGCGAAGTCGTGAGCGGGATGGATGTAATCGACAAAATCCAGAAGGCGGAGACCGACGGTAACGACCGCCCAACGGAAGATATCCGCATCATTTCGATGAAAATCGTGAAATGACGGCTTCGGACATCAACTATCACAAACTATCCAACGGGCTTCGCATAGTCCATGCGGAGGACACTTCGACACCCAATATCTGCTTCGACATACTCTATGATGTCGGTAGCCGCGACGAGAATCCTGAGCTGACAGGGCTCGCCCATCTTTTCGAACATCTGATGTTCGGCGGCTCGCCTAATGTGAGGCAGTTCGACCGTGAGCTTGAATATGCCGGCGGCTGGAGCAATGCGTGGACATCGGCCGACTTCACTAATTTCTATGATGTTCTGCCGGCAATCAACGCCGAAACGGCCTTCCGTATCGAAAGCGACCGAATGAACAGCCTGCTGTTTTCGCACGAGTCGCTCGAAACGCAGCGTAGCGTGGTGCTGGAAGAGTTCAAACAGACATGTCTGAATCAGCCTTACGGCGACATGAGCCATCTGATTCACGGTCTTGTATATGAACGTCATCCCTACCGCTTTCCGGTGATCGGCAAGGAGCCTGAGCATATCGAGCGGGTGAGCAATGAGGATGTGCGAAATTTTTTCTTCTCGCACTACGGCCCTAACAACGCTGTTCTGTCGGTAACGGGTGGCCTGACGTTCGATCAGGTCTGTTCGTACGCTGAAAAATGGTTCGGCGACATCGCACCTATCGATGTACGCGTCCGGAATCTGCCGTCAGAGCCTGAGATCGATTCGCCACGTCGTCTGACCGTGAGAAGAAAAGTGCCTTTTCCTCGCATAACCATAGCTTTCCCGATGGCCGGCCGCGACGACTATGGCACGCCGGAATATGAAGCGGCGGATGCCATAACCGACATTCTCGCGCTCGGACGTTCTTCGAGGTTCTATAGGAAATATATCGTTCCGGGGATTTTCACCTTAGCGGATGCGTCGATATTCGGCAGCCGCGACGCAGGCTATCTGATGATAAACGCCCAGATAGAAGAAAATAGTGATGAAGCAATAGAAGCAGCCGAGCAACGCCTGTGGGCGGAACTCGATCATCTGAAAACCGACGGTGTATCGAGCACCGAATTGCACAAAGTAGTAAACAAGCTTATCACCCGTATGGAAGCGGGCAATGTGGGCTTCATCTCAAAGGCTCAATCGATGGCTTTGAACACGATTATGGGAATAACCGACGACTATATCGTGGGCCGTTACAAATCGTTGACCCCTGAGACGATACGCGAGACCGCCCGCAAAATTATGGAGCCCGTCAGAAGTGCAACGCTAATATATCGTCCCGAATAAACAGAATGCCAATGAAAACCTTATTCCTTCCGATAGTTATATTTTTATTCACGGTCCTGGGTGCAGTGGCCGAGGAAAGAGAAATAACGGTAATCAATCCTTCAGATAATGCGATACTGGCCGGTACGCTCGCAGAACCTGTAAATCCTCGTGCCGCGATAGTTCTCGCTACCGGGAGCGGTCAGCAGGACAGAGACGAAAGCGCATTCGGACACAAGCCGTTCAAGACTCTTTCGGACGCTTTGTCTGATGCCGGTTATGCCGTTCTGCGCATGGACGACCGTGGTGCGGGGAAATCGAAGGGCAACATGACAAATTATACCACCGACACATACGTGGGCGATATCCATAGCGCCCTTTGCGCACTCGACTCCATCTATCCCGGCATCAAAAAGGGGGTGATAGGGCACTCGGAGGGTGGTCTCGTCGCCATAATGACCGGCGCTCGCGATTCGTTATGCGATTTTATAGTCACTCTGGCAGCTCCGGCCTGGTCGGGCGATTCGATAATCATGTCGCAAAGCCGCGCAATGTCGGTGGCTCTTACGGGAAAATGGGACGGCGAGAAAACCGAGCGGGAATTCCTGAATATCATCAAGATGAACCTGCCCGACTATCAGACCCTGCCAATGCTCTGGGCTCTTTTTACGGCACAACTCGGCGACGCTCTAAAATTTCCGGGCGTGCAGGAGCAATTGGACGAACAGATAAAGGTGGCAATTTCACCGTGGTACAAGCGTTGGGTAAGCATCAATCCGGAAGAGTTTATCGAGTCGGTTTCCGTACCCTGGCTGGCGTTGAACGGCGACAGGGATTTTCAGGTGCTTTCAGGAAATTTGCAGACAATATCGTCGCTTAATCCTTCGGCAAAAGCCATTTTGCTGAAAGATCACAATCATATGTTCCAAGAGACAAAGACTGGAATGATAACCGACTACGAACGCGACGGCCAGTCGCCTTCATCGATCGCGCTCGAAACCATCATCACTTTCCTCAATTCAATTTCCGACTGAATTAGTCGAGAGTCTGAAGATACTCGGAATATTCTTGTCCGGTAGGTTTGGCAGGATCTTCGGGCGACCATGCCTGTGCGTTTGGCTATCTGTAATCTCCCGGAGCAGAAAGATTATCCAAGTATAGGGCTTAATTGACTTTCCATTTTCCAGCTTCTTCTGCATCCCGAATCGGGGGTTTCTCTGTGACTGCAAAACTCAGCGAATCAAAATTAGCTTTAGGAGAGAATCGATCTGATCGGCTTCAATAAACGTAGAGATTTTGTAAGCAAACGCAGCGACCTCTGTTTCTTTCCTCCGCATCCTGTAGCCAAAATAAGGCAGAAGGAGCACAATACGATCGGTAAAATGATTTTTTCATAATAGATTGATTTTTGTCTCAAATTCAAGCAGATGTTTGCGTTATGCCTAATAATTTTGTGTCCAATCAAGACACCGGATGCGTAAAAAGAAGTTTTAGAGTTATTATTTCCGGGATTTTTTGTATTTATTTGCGAATTTTTATGTAATTTTGTCGCCTATTTATATAAACAGAGAATAAATGAATGCAGACCAAATAATAGTTGATTTTGCGCGTCCGGAGCATGCCGTTCATGCCGAAAGGATATGCAATCTTATCTATGAATCGGCTCTTCAAAGGGGAACAGGCATAGCCAAGCGCTCCCCGGAATATATATCGAAGAAAATCACGGGAGGGAAAGCCGTGGTGGCTCTCGATGGGGATAAACTCATAGGTTTCAGTTATATCGAATGCTGGGGCCATGGTGATTTTGTAGCCACATCGGGTCTGATAGTCGATCCCGAATACCGTCATCTCGGCCTTGCCGCCAGAATAAAGAAAAAGACCTTCGAGCTTGCCCGCATGCGCTTCCCGTTCGCCAAGCTTTTCAGTATCACGACATCGCTGCCGGTGATGAAACTTAATTCCCGTATGGGGTACAGGCCTGTGACATTTTCGGAGCTGACCGACGACAACGAATTCTGGCAGGGATGCGAAGGTTGTGTCAATTTCGACATTCTAAAACGCAACAATCGCAGGATGTGTCTGTGCACAGGAATGCTTTACGATCCGGCCGAAGAACCCGTTCAATCCACCAAGGCTACACCCTATCTTATCCTGATAAAAAATAAAATCAGTAAATTCCTTCATTTGAAATAATTATGGAAACTCCAAAAAAGAAAGTCGTTCTCGCTTTCAGCGGAGGTCTCGATACGTCCTTCGCAGTGAAATATCTTTCGGAAGACCTCGGTTATGAGGTTCACACCGCAATAGCCAACACGGGCGGTTTCTCTGACAAGGAACTGGAAATTATAGCCGATAAGGCCAAACGTCTTGGCGCGGAGTCGCATACCACTTTGGACGTCACCAAGGATTATTATGACAAGAGCATCCGTTATATGGTGGCAGGTAACGTGCTCAGAAACGGGACGTATCCCATCAGTGTGTCGTCGGAACGTATCTTCCAGGCTCTGGCAATTATCGACCATGCAAAGAAGCTGGGTGTAGACGCGGTGGCCCACGGCTCAACCGGGGCTGGCAACGATCAGGTGCGTTTCGACCTGACATTCCAGATTCTCGCTCCGGAGATAGAGATAATCACTCCGACCCGCGACATGACGCTCACCCGCGAATATGAAATCGATTATCTGAAGCAACACGGTTATGAGGCCGACTTTACTAAAATGGAATATTCCATCAACAAAGGCTTGTGGGGCACAAGTATAGGCGGTAAGGAAACCCTTAAATCCGAACTCACGCTTCCGGAAGAAGCCTATCCGTCGCAGGTGACAAAGACAGGTGAAGAGAAGCTCACTATCGGTTTCGACAAAGGCGAAATAGTGTCGGTCAACGGGGTAAAGTATGATAATCCGGTCGATGCCATCCGCAAGGTGGAGGAAATAGGGTCGCAATTCGGCATAGGCAGGGATATGCACATAGGCGACACGATAATAGGCATAAAAGGGCGCGTAGGCTTCGAGGCCGCCGGCCCTATTCTGATAATAGCCGCCCATAAGATGCTTGAGAAGCATACGTTGACCAAATGGCAGCAGTATTGGAAAGATCAAGTGGCTACGTGGTACGGCATGTTCCTCCATGAAGCTCAATATCTCGAGCCGGTGATGCGCGACATCGAGGCGATGCTCGAAAGCTCTCAGCGCAATGTGACGGGCACTGTCGAGATCACGTTACGTCCTTACAGTTACACGCTCGTTGGCGTAGATTCGCCATTCGACCTGATGAAAACCGACTTCGGCGAATATGGAGAGGTCAACAAGGCGTGGACAGCCGACGATGTCAAGGGATTCACCAAGATTCTGGGCAATCAGATGAAAATATATCATAACGTGCAACGCCGCAACGGTAAAGACGAATGAAAATCGGAATAATCGGAGGAGCCGGCTATACGGCCGGAGAACTTATAAGAATTCTGCTTAACCATCCGGAGGCGGAAATAGCGTTTGTCCAATCGTCGAGCAATGCCGGAAGAAAGATCACCGATATCCATGAAGGACTCATCGGCGAGACCGATCTGGTTTTCTCGGAAGGTTATGATCTGAATGCCATCGACGTATTGTTCTTATGCGGCGGACACGGGAAGAGCACTGAGTTCTGGAAAGAGAACAAAATGCCTGACAGTCTGAAGGTCATTGATTTGGCTCAGGATTTCAGGGATGAATCCGATGGATATGTCTATGGTCTCCCCGAAGTAAACCTTGAGCGGATCAAGAAGGCGCGCAAGGTTGCGAATCCGGGGTGTTTCGCCACGGCTATCCAGCTTTCGCTGTTGCCTCTGGCGGCAGCCGGGAAATTGTCGGGCGACATCAATATAACAGGTATCACAGGCTCGACCGGAGCGGGAGTAAAACCGGGAGCCACTACCCATTTCAGCTGGCGCGTTGACAACATGTCGGTCTATAAAGTCTTTAATCATCAGCATCTTATAGAAATTAATCGGACTATCGACAAGGTTCAGCCCGGGAATAAGGCGACTATCAATTTTGTGCCCGTAAGAGGTGACTTTTCACGGGGAATTTTCGCTATGAGCTGGCTGCGTACCGATATGTCGGAACAGGAAGTGCGACAACTTTATGCGGATTTCTATCAGGATGCGCCTTTCACGTTCATAGCCGACGGCGACGTTGATTTGAAACAGGCCGTCAACACTAATAAAGCCATTATAGGGATAAAGAAAGTCGACGACAAGCTCCTGATCACTTGCGCAATCGACAATCTCTTGAAAGGAGCCTCCGGACAGGCAGTGCAGAATATGAACATCATTTTCGGACTTCCGGAGGAAATCGGTCTTAAACTCAAGCCTTCAGCTTTCTAAACTATATTAATCATGGAACTATTCGATGTATATTCGTTGTACGATATAGAACCTGTCGAGGGTAAAGGCAACCGTGTCTATACGGCTGACGGCCGGGAATATCTCGACCTCTACGGGGGACATGCCGTTATCTCTATCGGCCATGCTCATCCGCGTTATGTCAAGGCTGTCGGCGACCAGGCGGCAAAGTTGGGATTTTATTCCAACTCGGTAAAAAACGGCCTCCAAGAAGCTCTTGCCGAAAGAATAGGACGGATATCAGGTTTTGACGATTATTCGCTCTTCCTGTGTAATTCGGGTGCCGAGGCGAACGAGAATGCCATGAAGCTTGCCTCGTTCCATACCGACAGGAAAAAGATTCTCGCTTTCGAAAAGGCGTTCCACGGCAGGACTTCCGGCGCGGTGGCGGCCACCGACAATCCGAAAATCGTCTCGCCGTTCAACCGTACCGATAATGTTGTGTTCGTTCCTCTCAACGACATCAAGGCGGTGGAAAAAGAATTGGAGACGAAAGAATATGCTGCCGTCATCATAGAAGGGATTCAGGGAGTAGCGGGTATACATGAGCCCGACGACAACTTTCTTAAGGAATTATCGGATTTATGCCGAAACACCGGCACCGTCCTGATTCTCGACGAAATACAATCGGGAGTGGGGCGAACGGGCAGCTTTTTCGCTTTCCAAAAGAGCGGAATACGTCCCGATATCATAACGCTCGCCAAAGGGATAGCAAACGGTTTCCCGATGGGAGCAGTGCTGATTTCGCCGGCCATCAGTCCTTTCAAGGGGATGCTTGGGACGACATTCGGAGGAAACCATTTGGCCTGTGCGGCGGCTTGTGCCACCCTTGATGTCATAAGCGACGAAAAGCTCATAGAAAACGTTGCCGAAGTGGGTTCTTATCTCATCGAAAAGCTGAAAGAGATTCCAGGCTTAAAGGAGGTAAGGGGTCGCGGTCTCATGATCGGTATCGAGATAGAAGGCGATGCTTCGGCTCTCAGAAAGAGATTGCTTTTCGATAAGCATATCTTTACGGGAGGTGCGGGAGCGCATACGGTCAGGCTGCTTCCGGCTTTAAACCTCTCGAAAGAAGACGCTGACCTCTTCCTGCGGGAATTTACAGACCTATTAGCAACAGAAAACGTATGAAAAAATTTACTTCTGTCCATGATATCGGCGATGTCCATGCGGCCGTCGACGAAGCGTTGAAAATAAAGGAAAACCGTTTCGGTTTCTCCGGTTTAGGTAAAAACCGCACTCTTCTGATGCTTTTCTTCAACTCAAGTCTTCGTACAAGATTGAGCACTCAGAAAGCGGCCATGAATCTCGGAATGAACGTGATGGTTCTCGATGTGAACCAGGGTGCTTGGAAGCTCGAAACCGAAAGGGGAGTGATAATGGACGGCGACAAGGCTGAGCACTTACTGGAGGCTATTCCTGTGATGGGCAGTTACTGCGACATAATCGGCGTTAGGGCTTTCGCCGGTCTTACCGACAAAAAAGCCGACTATAGCGAGGAAATAATCAATCAGTTCATTCGATATTCGGGTCGTCCCGTCTTCAGTATGGAGGCGGCTACGGGACATCCTCTGCAAGCTTTCGCCGACGTCATAACCATCGAGGAGCATAAAACCAAACCGCGCCCCAAGGTGGTGCTAACATGGGCTCCACATCCTCGTTCGCTGCCGCAGGCCGTTCCCAACTCATTCGCGGAATGGACGGTGGCTATGGGTTACGACGTTGTGATCACACATCCCCGAGGCTATGAGCTTGATCCTAAGTTCACGGCCGGAGCTGTGATCGATTACGATCAGAAACATGCCTTTGAAAACGCCGACTTCATCTATGCCAAAAACTGGTCGGCCTTTAATGATGCCGATTATGGCAAGATCCTTTCGACGGACATGTCGTGGACGGTTGATTCTGAAAAAATGAAGCTCACCGACAATGCATTTTTCATGCATTGCCTTCCTGTACGGCGAGGGATGATCGTTACCGACGAAGTGATCGAATCTCCCCGTAGTCTTGTTATCCCGGAAGCCGCGAACCGCGAAATTTCCGCTCAGACCGTTCTCAAACGAATGCTTGAGTCGCTTTGATTATGCAGGAGACTATAAAAATATTCAAAATCGGAGGTAATGTTATCGATAATTCCGAGGCCTTAAAGAGATTTATCTCCGATTTCGCACGGATTAAAGGTCCGAAAATTCTCGTTCATGGAGGCGGCAAGGAAGCTACCCGACTTAGTCAGCGCCTCGGAATACCACCGAAAATGATCGACGGACGTCGTATCACAGATGAAAACACGATCGATATAGTGACGATGGTCTATGCCGGCTTGATCAATAAGCGCATCGTATCGTTGTTACAGGCAGAAGGTGTGGATGCGATAGGTCTTAGCGGAGCCGACGGAAATGCCATAACAGCTCAACGGCGTGCACCGAAGCCGATCGACTTCGGATTCGTCGGCGACATCGACCCTCGGAATGTAAACCGACCGTTCTTGTTAAGCCTCCTGCAACAAGGTATCACGCCCGTGTTCTGCGCTATAATGCACGATGGTAAAGGAGCGCTCCTCAACTGTAATGCCGATTCTGTTGCCTCGGCCGTAGCTGTGGCGTTATCGGAGAATGCTTCCGTCGAGTTGATTTATTGTTTCGAGAAGGACGGAGTTCTTGCCGATATCGACGACCCTTCGTCGCTGATATCTATCATTACTCCGCAACTTTACGACGAAATGAAGGAAAAAGGAACGGTAAATAGCGGGATGCTCCCAAAAATCGACAATGCTTTCAACGCATTATACAAAGGAGTGGAATCAGTTACTATAAAAAACTCCGAAAATCTTCTCTTCGACAGGGGTACGAAAATAACACGACTTTAATCTTCCGAAACACGATGTCTGCAATTGACGATGCCCTGAAGCTACTGTCCGCGCTTGTCGCCGCCCCGTCGGTAAGCCGTAATGAGGACAAAACAGCCGACATTCTTTCGGAATGGTTCGTCGCACATGGGGTTGAGCCGCAACGGATTGGTAACAATATCTATGTCGTAGCCCCGGATTACGATCCCGAAAAGCCGACATTGCTGATGGTATCCCATCACGATACCGTAAAGCCCTCTCCGGCCTATACGCGTCCTCCCTATGAGCCTGTTATTGCTGAAGGCCGTCTCTATGGTCTCGGTAGTAACGATGCCGGCGCTTCGGTAGTGGCAATGACTACTGCCTATCTTATCCATCGATCGCTCTCTCACGGTTATAATATCATTCTTGCTCTTGTGGCAGAAGAAGAGGTAGGGGGAGAAAACGGAATAAGACTGCTTTTACCACATCTTCTCTCGCAAGGCCTTAAGATCGACATGGCACTCGTGGGCGAACCCACAGCTTTGCAGCCGGCAATAGGCGAAAGAGGGCTCGTAGTGCTCGATTGTACCGCCTACGGTAAAACCGGCCATGCAGCGAGAAACGAAGGCGTAAACGCTCTATATATTGCGCTCGACGACATCTCGAGGCTACGTAGCTTCCGTTTCCCCCGCAAGAGTGATATTCTCGGCGATATAAAGATGACTGTGACACAGATTGAAGCCGGACGGCAGCACAATGTCATTCCCGAAGAGTGTAGGTTTGTGGTCGATGTACGGACTACC
The DNA here is from genome assembly GCA_022511125.1 of Paramuribaculum sp. Taxonomy (GTDB): domain Bacteria; phylum Bacteroidota; class Bacteroidia; order Bacteroidales; family Muribaculaceae; genus Paramuribaculum. The sequence continues at coordinate 256,233 of JAFLSD010000001.1, read as the reverse complement.
GACGCATATTCCAACGAGGAAACGGCACAAATTATCGACGACGCTCTGGAAAGCGATTGTCGCCCGCGTTCCACCCGGGTATGGGCTTCCGTAATCCGATCGACTCATCCTCTCGTCCTGACAGCCGAAAGAATGGGCGGAACCCCTTTCGTCTCCCCGACGACGAGCGATATGTCGCTTCTCCACAATATTCCTTCGCTTAAAATCGGACCCGGGGAGAGTTCGCGCAGTCATACGGCCGACGAATTCGTGGAGATAGACGAAATAGAAGCAGGCATAAATTTTTACGACAAATATCTCACGACACTTGACCAAATCTTAAAAGAAGCACGACATGAAACTATGGAGTAAAGGGCTCGAACCCGACAAAATGATTGAAGACTTTACGGTTGGACGCGACAGAGATCTTGATCTTCTTCTCGCGAAATACGACGTACAGGGGTCGAAAGCCCATATAAAAATGCTTTCCGAAATAGGGCTTCTCAAAGCCGACGAATGGGAGAAGTTGGATCGTGGACTCGACGAGATAGCAAAGGATATCGAAAACGGTAAATTCGCCATTGAACCGGGTGTGGAGGATGTGCATTCGCAGGTGGAATTTCTTCTAACGCAAAAACTCGGCGATGTAGGGAAGAAGATTCATTCGGGACGTTCTCGCAATGATCAAGTGCTCGTAGATCTCAAATTGTTTTTCCGCGCCGAGCTTAAGGAAATTGCCGCGGCAGTCAACAAATTGTTTGTCACTCTTCAGAAGCTCAGCGAAGAGCACAAGGACAAGCTTATGCCGGGATATACACATCTGCAGATAGCAATGCCTTCCTCTTTCGGACTATGGTTCGGAGCCTATGCGGAGGCGCTTATAGATGATATGCAGATGCTTCTGGGAGCTTATCGGATAGCCGATCAGAATCCCCTCGGTTCTGCGGCAGGTTACGGCTCGTCATTCCCTCTCAATCGTAAAAGGACTACCGAACTACTCGGTTTTTCAACCTTACATTACAATGTGGTGGCAGCTCAGATGAGCCGTGGAAAGACGGAGAGAGCCGTGGCAATGGCCATTTCTTCAATCGCATCGACGTTAGGCCGGTTCGCAATGGATGTTTGTCTATGGAACTGTCAGAACTTCAATTTCATTACTTTCCCCGCCGAGCTTACAACAGGCTCCTCGATCATGCCCCACAAGAAAAATCCCGATGTTTTCGAGATCATGCGAGGAAAATGCAATATCCTGCAGTCGCTGCCGAATGAGGTCGCACTGCTTACGGTCAATCTCCCCTTAGGCTACAACCGCGATCTTCAGTTGCTAAAAGACCTTCTGTTCCCCGCTTGCACAGAACTCAGAAGATGCCTCGAAATTTGTGACTTCATGCTTGCAAACATCATTGTGAGGGACAATCTTCTCGATGATCCGAAATACGATTATCTTTTTACAGTGGAAGAGGTAAATCGCCTTGTTCTTGAAGGAATGCCATTCCGTGACGCTTACAGGAAAGTAGGAATGGAAGTGGAGCGTGGAGAGTACAGACCGGTGAAATCAGTAGCTCATACTCATGAGGGAAGTATCGGGAATCTCTGTAACGCTGAAATATCGTTCAAAATGCAGAAACTCCTCGACCAGCTCGGCTGACGGCATAAAAAAGTCATCCTCTTTTGAGGGTGACTTTTTTTATACCATTAAAGTTATCTGTTTTACAGTTTTATAGATCTTCCTCGATTGAAAAATCGTCAGGCATTTCAGTGTCGAAATCCAAGTCGTCGAACTCGTCGGTAGGCTCAATGTCCGACTTCTTTTCCTTTTCTTTTTTAGCGGTTTTAGCGGTTTTACTCGGATTGTCGCCGCGCATAGCTTCCATAATTTTGGCTTCAAGTTCTTCAGCCAGTTCGGGATTGTCTTGAATCACTTGCTTGGCCGCATCGCGTCCTTGAGCTAATTTCGATCCCTCGTAGCTGAACCATGAGCCGCTCTTCTGGATAATGTCGTAGGCTACTCCCAAGTCAATTATCTCGCTCGCCTTAGATATGCCTTCGCCGAACATGATGTCGAACTCGGCGCGCTTGAAGGGAGGAGCAACCTTATTTTTCACTACTTTCACTTTCGTCAGCTTACCCAAAACTTCATCCTTATCCTTCAACGGAGTGCTCGCGCGGATGTCGATTCTCACAGAAGAGTAGAACTTCAGGGCGTTACCCCCGGTTGTGGTTTCGCTCGGGCCGAACATCACGCCTATCTTGTCACGGAGTTGGTTGATAAAAATGCATGTAGTGTTCGTTCTGGATATCGTGCCTGTAAGCTTGCGCATGGCTTGCGACATGAGTCTCGCCTGAAGACCGACATTACGGTCGCCCATATCGCCTTCAATTTCGCTCTTCGGGGTGAGCGCCGCAACGGAGTCCACCACGAGAATATCTATTGCTGAAGAGCGGATAAGCTGTTCGGCTATTTCAAGAGCCTGCTCCCCGTTATCGGGCTGCGCTATCAGAAGATTGTCCACATCTACTCCCAACTTTTCAGCGTAGAAACGGTCGAAAGCATGCTCGGCGTCGATGATGGCAGCTATTCCCCCCAGTTTCTGGGCTTCAGCTATAGCATGGATTGCCAAGGTTGTCTTACCGGAAGACTCCGGACCGAATATTTCGATGATTCGGCCGCGGGGATAACCTCCAACACCCAAAGCATAGTTCAGACCTATGGAACCCGTGGGTATCACTTCCACTTCCTCCACGCTCTCATCGCCCAGCTTCATTATGGCTCCTTTGCCATAATCTTTCTCTATGCGTTCCATCGCTTGAGTCAGAGCAGCCAATTTAGCTTTCTTGGGATCTAACTGAGCCTTTTCTTTTTTGGATGTCGCAGTCGACGTTTTCTTCTTTTCCATCTTATTTTGATTTTTTGATTTCGTTCCTCTGATGCAAAGATACGAAATAATATGAGCAAAAACGCGACACTGGTAAGTTAAATGATGTTATATGCAGCCCTCATTTATCATTTTTTTTTGTCTTAGCCAAAACTAATATACTTCTCCGTTGTTTTACATATACATAGCAAAAATTACTTTTTCCATTGCAAGAAATGTGATAATGATTGGTTTATTATCTAAGCGAGAGGATGTTGTGATAACATTCCCTCGTTTCTTTTATGCAGCAAGCTAAAATCGATCTCCCGATAGCATTGGGGGTGAGCTGACTTATTTTGATTCTGATAAAAAAGGATATGTTGCTTATATATAGCCGATTTTGGGGCGTTTCGGAGAGGGTTTTTGTGACTGCAATTCGGCAAGGGATTCATTTATGAGTTCAAGTTGCAGGCGGGTTTCCTCGTTAATATCGTTTTGATCCATTAGAACCTCCTCCATATATGTTTCCAGTTTTTCAATGCGTACTTCAATGGATGAAAGCCTGTCTGTTTTAGATTCGGTAAGCATTCTTCTTATCTCAACGAATGCCCGCATTATGGCTCTGTTAATTTCTATAGCCGTTTCGCTTCTCAAGACACTTGAAAGCATTGCAACCCCCAATTCGGTAAATGCAAACGGCATATATTTGAAATTATTACCTCGTCCTTCATTCAAGGTGCCAATTTGGCATCTTGAAATTTCATCTTTGGTGAGCTCAAACATAAAATCGTCGCCTTCAAACCGTTTGATATTTCTACGAACGGCACGTTTAAGTTGAGATGTTTCAACACCGTAAAGCGAGGCAAGATCTCTATCGAGCATCACGCGCTGTCCTCTTATCTCATAAATAAGGGTATTTATTTTATCTAAATCGTTCATGGTTCAGAGGATTTTGTTTCCTTGGTGAGGAGGATTACACACGCTAACATCCTCAGTGGATTTCCTGTTTTGGCGTTATTGTTGGGGAAAATGAAACGGAGGCAGCACAATTGTCTGCCTCCTAAAAATTTTGACTGTATATTCCGTTGGGAGAAAATATAAAGTGAGGGTTGTTTTATTTGAGTTGCGACTGGACGAAGGCTTTGAAGGTGGCCTCATCCATGTAGCCTACTTTTGTGGTCTGTGTTCCGTTAGGTTTGATAGCAGTGATCTGAGGAATCGACGACACTTTAAATTCCTGTGCTAATTCGGGGCAATTGTCCACATCGACGCTAAGAAACTGTACTTTGCCTTTGTATTCTTTGGCGAGTTTGTGGAAGATGGGTTTGAATTTCTGGCAAGGGCCGCACCAGGTAGCGTTAAAGTCGATGATAGTCAGAACTTTGGGTTTTGCTGCTATCTTTTCGCCCTTTTTGATCTCTTTCACATATTCCACCGCTTTAGCAGCAACTGCTTTAGTCTTCTGCTGAGTCTGGGCTACCGACTGCTGTGGCACGGCCAGTCCACAGATAGCCAACATGAGTGTGCATATAGCCGTGATTTTCAAAATTTTCATATATCGATTTATTTTTATGATTATTCAGGTATATAAACATGGTTTATTTTTCCGATCCAGCGATAGTGGAAGTCGTCGGCATACCATTTCTCGATGATTTTGTTGTCTTTAAAAGCTTCTTTAGAGAAACGGTCAACATAAATCACGTCACAATCCAACACTAACTTTGCCTGCTTGAACGCCACCTGTCCCGACGGCAATTCAAAAGCGTCCAGACCGGAATAGTGCATTTTGTCGATTTCACGGCCGCTTTTCGTACCCATCACCGAAAGAACGGGACGCATTCCATCGGGGAAGAAGCAGAGAGTAAACCGCTGGGTGCGAGAAATGTATTCGTTGGTGTAGCGCTGCGGTCGAACAACCGTTTCCGCCACATCGTAACCCCACATTTCGCCGAGCATACCCCAGCTTGCCGTCATAGTGTTGAAATCGTTGATGTCGCCGGCAGTGACCAGCATCCAGTCTTTCGCTATCAACTTTATCGCATTTTCACCTATTTGGGTCGGTCTTATTTCTTTCATAATCATTTTTAGGAAAACGTTTTCCTCTTACATTAAGACAATTAATCACACTGAAAGTTTAACCGCAGGTATGAAAAAAATTGTTATGCCGGACAGTGCCGGTCATAACAATTTTTTCTTATCGGTTTTTATGCCAGAGCTGCGTTTGTTTTGCGTACAGCTTCGGCACTCTTGCGGAAGAGTTCTTTTTCTTCGTCGTTGAGATTGAATTCAACAACCTTCTCTATACCGTTCTTGCCGAGGATACAGGGAACGCCGATGCAGAGATCTTTTTCGCCGTATTCGCCTTCGAGGAGTGCCGAGCACGGAATCATTTTCTTTTCGTCGTGGAGCACTGCTGCGCAAACCTGAGCTGCTGCTGCACCCGGAGCAATCCATGCGGAGGTGCCAAGAAGTTTGGTCAGGGTAGCACCGCCTACCATCGTGTCGGCAGCCACTTTTTCAAGCTGTTCTTTCGGGAGAAGTTCGGTAGCAGGTATGCCGCGATGAGCCGCATAGCGCACCAGAGGAATCATGGTAGTGTCGCCGTGTCCGCCGATCACAATGCCTTCCACTTCAGTAGCGGGAGCGCCGAGTGCGAGGCTGAGGAAATATTTGAAGCGTGCGCTGTCGAGTGCTCCACCCATACCGATAATGCGGTTTTTGGGGAGGCCTGAAGTCTTGTGGATGAGATATGTCATAGTGTCCATCGGGTTGGAAACGCATACGATGATCGCGTTGGGCGAATGCTTCAGAATGCTGTCGGTAACCGACTTAACGATACCGGCATTGACGCCGATCAGCTCTTCGCGTGTCATGCCCGGCTTGCGGGGGATACCCGAAGTGATCACCACCACGTCGCTGCCTTCTGTCATGGCATAGTCGTTGGTCACGCCTATCAGACGGGTGTTGGTGTTGAGTATGTTGGCTGTCTGCATGATATCCATAGCCTTGCCTTCCGACAGACCTTCCTTGATATCGATGAGAACCACTTCGTCAGCTATGCGCTGGGTTACGAGAACATTTGCACAAGTTGCGCCTACGTTGCCGGCGCCTACTACTGTTACTTTCGACATATCACTATTGTTTTTTTGTTGTTAAAATATTTAGTTTTTCTTTTCTTTCCGCTTAGGATTGATTTTAAGGGTTTACAGACGCAAAATTAACCAAATAATCCGAACTCGCAAACCATTAGCGAAAAATCTCCCTAATCCATGATTCCGTGACTGCACAGAAGAATGATGCTACCGAGACTTCGAGTATGCTAATCGGGCCATTAATCCTGTCAACCCCATATTCCCCTCATGAAATGGCGTATTTCAATTTAATTTCCTATATTTGCATAAAATAGCGGCAGAGGCCGCGCAATGTTCACATAAGGTGTAATTTGAATTGTCTTTGTAATTAAATTCCGGTAAAATTTATAGCAACAAGATGGTTTGAAATGCACCTGCGCCAATGCGTGTATTCACCCCTGTTGGGGTAGATTATATGCGAGATTGGTGTGGGATGCAATTTTCGTTCATGTCTGTTGCTATGGCCTTACCGGAGCCAAATTACAGGATATGACGAATTTAATCCTCACACCTTTTTCATTTATTTAACGGCATATTAGAGGATTGAGGCCACAAAATCATTTTATTATGAAACTGAAAAAACTTTATCCTTTAGCAGTTATGGCAGCATTGGCACTTAGTCTCTTTGCATCGTGCGATGACAAAGAAGAATTCAACAAAACCACTGTATATGAATTTGGTAGGTTAAACATTGATAATTTAAATATAGAACAAATTGGTCGTTCAGCCGATTCCGTTCAGGTATCGACAATCATTTTCAGAGTAATACCTGAAGCAAACTGGAGCGGTGCAAACATGTATGTTGTATATCAATATTTAAAAGAATATTTTGAAGCGGCAAAAGGCAAAGGAAAGGCAGAAGGAACGTTCATGAATGTAAATAATAACCTCCAATATGCCGACTCTGTAGCTTCGTTGGGATATGGAATTGAACTCTATATCCCATAATATCATTGCAAGTTGACTTTTTCACGGAAGACATGTTCGGTTCCGCCCCAATATCTCCATCTTCCGTCAAGGAAGCACGGCGAAGAAGGTCATGATACATTAAGGCCAACTATCTCAGGGTTTTGAGAAGCGAAAAAAGGAGGACGCCCAATGGGGAGCCCTCCTTTTCAGAGTTATGTACTATGCGATTTATCTGATGAACAGGAGTTCGCGGTATTTTGGGAGAGGCCACATTTCGTTGTCGACCATCAGTTCGAGTTTGTCGATATGGTATCGTATAACATCCATGTGTGGCACAACTGTGTCATGGTACGCAATGGCTTTGTCGCGTTCGCCGGCGAGTTTGTTTGCCACTCGTCGTGCGTCGACCATAGCAGCTACTTCGCGTTTGATCACTTTCATGTGTTCGGCGAGTTTTTCGATAGTAGCCATATCCCCTCCGGCAATGTCGGCTGCTTTATCAGGCGAAAATACTTCGTTGATTTTCTTTACGTTGTCCAACAGTATTGACTGATAGCGTGTCGCTACGGGAATGACATGGTTGATAGCAAGGTCGCCGAGCACTCGGGCCTCTATCTGTACTTTCTTGGTGTACATTTCCCATTTAACTTCGTTGCGTGCAGCGAGTTCTACTTCGGAGAATACGCCGGTGCGTCGGAACATTTCGACTGACGAGCGGCGCTGGTAGGCATCGAAAATGAGGGGAGTGCTGGTTTCGCAGTCGAGTCCACGTTTTGCAGCCTCTTCTTTCCATTCGTCGCTATATCCGTTTCCGTCGAAATGAATGGCCTTGGATGATTTGATCAGCTCGCGAATCTCCTCCAGGATGGCTTCAGTAAGGACTTCTCCTTTTGCGAGACGACGGTCGATGTTAGTCTTAAATTCGATGAGCTGTTCGGCCACTGCAGCATTAAGTGCGATCATAGCCGCTCCGCAGTTGGCTGACGATCCGACTGCCCGGAATTCGAAACGGTTTCCGGTAAAAGCAAACGGTGAAGTACGGTTACGGTCGGTATTGTCGAGAATTATTTCGGGAATCTGGCTGACATTCAGATTTAATTCTTCCTTACTGGAAAGATCGGCCAATTCGGCGTTTGTGGAATTTTCAATTTTGTCGAGAATGTCGGCGAGTTGAGTTCCGGTGAATATCGAGATAATAGCCGGTGGGGCTTCGTTTGCTCCGAGACGGTGTGCGTTGGTGGCAGACATGATCGAAGCTTTCAGCAGTGCGTTATGGCGATGTACGGCAGCCATGACGTTGACTGTGAATGCAATAAAGCGGAGGTTGTCTTTGCGGGTCTTTCCAGGGGCGAAAAGAAGAGTTCCCGTATCAGTTCCTAGGCTCCAGTTGTTGTGTTTACCCGAGCCATTGATGCCAGCAAAGGGCTTTTCATGGAGGAGAACACGGAAATGGTGTCGCCGCGCCACTTCAGCCATAACTGACATTATGAGCTGGTTGTGGTCGTTGGCGAGATTACATTCCTCAAAAACGGGAGCGAGTTCGAACTGATTGGGCGCCACCTCGTTGTGACGCGTTTTGGCAGGAATGCCGAGCTTGTGACATTCGATTTCGAGATCGAGCATGAATGCTTCGACTCTCGAGGGTATTGCGCCAAAATAATGATCCTCAAGCTGCTGGTTTTTGGCGGATTCGTGTCCCATCAGGGTGCGTCCTGTCAGCATAAGGTCGGGACGGGCGGAGTAGAGTGACTCATCCACAAGGAAATATTCCTGCTCCCATCCTAAAAAGGCTTTGACATGTTTGACATCGGGATCAAACAGTCGGGCTACGGCTGTAGCGGCGACGTCGAGACTGTTGAGCGCACGCAGAAGGGGAGTCTTATAGTCGAGCGATTCTCCTGTGTAGGAGATGAATATTGTTGGTATACAAAGTGTATTGTCGAGTATGAAAGCCGGGGATGATATATCCCATGCGGAATATCCACGGGCTTCGAACGTGTTGCGTATTCCTCCGTTGGGGAAGCTTGATGCATCGGGTTCCTGCTGCACGAGAAGTTTGCCGGTGAAGTTTTCCACCACTCCTCCTTTTCCGTCGTGTTCGATGAATGCGTCGTGTTTTTCTGCAGTTGTTTCGGTGAGTGGCTGGAACCAGTGGGTGTAATGCCTTGCACCGTTGTCGATGGCCCATCGTTTCATTCCTTCGGCGACGCTGTCGGCCACTTCTCTCGGAAGTGGTTCCTTATTGTCGATGGCGTTGCATAGGGCCTCGTAGGTTTTAGCGGGAAGATATTCGAACATCTTCTGGCGGTTGAACACGTACATCCCATAATACTTTTCGGGACGTTCTGCCGGGATTTTGACCGGGTCGGCTTTTCTGTTGAAAGCCTCGTCTACTACTTTGAATCTAAGTGTTGACATTTTACGTTAGCTTTAACGGTTTGTGATTGTTTTAATGAAATTTTCGATCTCTCTAATTATTTCCAATCTATTGAAAGTAATTATTTTAAGTTTATATTTTCAGATTAGCAAGTCTCTCGACAGCCTCCAGAGTGTCGTCTCTTTCTCCGAAAGCGGTAAGTCGGAAGTATCCTTCGCCGGATGGTCCGAATCCGACTCCGGGTGTTCCGACCACTCTGCAACGTTGGAGCAGGAGGTCGAAAAACTGCCATGACGTAGTGCCCTCGGGCGTCTTGACCCAGATGTAGGGAGCGTTAACGCCGCCGAAAGTCGTAATGCCCGCTGAGGCCAGACCTTCGCGGAGCAAGCGCGCGTTAGTCATGTAGTAATCGATAGTTTCCTTGACTTGTTGCTGTCCTTCGTCAGTATAGATGGCTTCGGCTGCTCTTTGAGTGACGTAGCTTGCACCGTTGAATTTTGTACATTGGCGACGGTTCCACAGAGCGCCGATGGGGACTTCTTTGCCATCCTTGTCGACTCCTTTGAGCTCGCTTGGAATAACGGTATATCCGCAGCGTAATCCGGTGAATCCGGCCGTTTTCGAGAAACTTCTGAATTCAATAGCCACTTCCTTAGCCCCGGGAATCTCATAAATGGAACGCGGGACATCGGGTGAGGTGATATAAGCCTCGTAGGCCGAGTCGAACAGTATCAACGATCCTTTTTTACGGGCGTAGTCGACCCATTCAGCCAATTGGGAGTGAGTGAGAGTGGTGCCGGTAGGATTGTTGGGGTAGCAGAGGTAGATTATGTCGGGCCGTTTGGATGGGAGAGCGGGAATGAAGTCGTTATCGGCCGTGCAGGGAAGATAAATAATCTCGCTCCATTTGCCGTCTTTAAGTTTTCCAGCTCTGCCGGCCATAACGTTAGTATCGACATAGACGGGATAAACGGGGTCGGTGACAGCGACTCTACAGTCGGGTGAGAGAATGTCGCCGATGTTTCCGGTGTCGCTTTTGGCTCCGTCGCTGACATAGATTTCATCGGGACTTATCGCTATTCCGCGTTTCCGATAGTCATGTTCAGCGATTTTTTCGCGGAGAAATGCGTATCCTTGCTCGGGGCCGTATCCATGGAAAGTCCGTTCGTGTGATTCGTCGTCGACAGCTTTTTTCATGGCATCGATGGCCGCGCGGCAAATGGGTCGCGTGACGTCTCCGATGCCCATTCTGATAATTCTTTCGCCGGGATGAGATGCGGCGAAAGCCTCCACTTTTCTCGCTATGTCGGTGAACAGGTAACTTGCCGGTAGCTTTGTGAAGTTGTCGTTGATTCTAACCATATATCAGTTTTTTATTTTGTTTCTCCAGCGGGAAGATGTTTCCTGTAATAGACTCCGTCGGCGATGGTTTCAGCGGGTCCTGTCATGTAGACGTGTCCGTCGTCACCCCATTCTATATCCAGTTTTCCACCGAGGAGCGAGATTTCAGTTCGCCCGGCGCTGCGTTCGGTGAGTTTGGCTGCAACAGCGACAGCGCACGCTCCTGTTCCGCAGGCCATAGTTTCGCCGGAACCACGTTCCCAAACGCGCATTGTGATTCGTCCGGGAGCTTCCACCTTTGCAAACTCAATGTTAGCTCTATCGGTCCACATAGGGTGTGACTCCAATTCGCGTCCGACGTTGTGGACAGTATCTGTAGAAAGGTCGTCGGTGAAAATGACTCCATGGGGATTTCCCATCGAAACGGCCGTGAGTCTGACCTCACCTCCCGAAGTGAGTACCTCCCGGTCGATAAATTCCTGTTTGTCGCAGATAAGCCCTATTTCGGCAGGCAGAAGAGATGGTTTTCCCATGTCGACGGTGACGGACGAGACTTTTCCATCCGAGCCTAATCGGAGCTGGAGAATTTTGATGCCGCTGAGAGTGTCAATGCGTAATGTAGTCTTGGAGGTGATTCCTTTGTCGAAAAGGTATTTTCCCACGCATCGGATTCCGTTGCCGCACATTTTGGCCTCCGAACCGTCGGCGTTGAGTATTCTCATTTTAAAGTCGGCTTTATCTCCTCCGGGGCAAATCAAAATTATTCCGTCGCTTCCGACTCCGGTATGCCGATCGCTCATCTCAACTGAAAGCTCGGCCAATCCTATCGGCTCTTTATCAAGGCAATTGATGTAAAGATAATCATTGCCAATTCCGTGCATCTTCGTAAACTCTATCTCGCGACTGCTCATTTTACGACTTTTTGATAGATTTTCGCTTGCAAAGGTAACAAAAAGCAATTAAATTGCAAAAATAACTTACAATTTTCTTTGCAAATAATGCAGTGCTGAAAGACAGAAGAAACGGAGCCGAATAACGGACAAAGCGATATCAGTAGTTAAATAAAGTTAAATTTGAAGGTGAATTTTTATATGATTATGTTGATAATCAAATATATAAGGTGGGCAACTTTTAGCGTATAGGCCAAATTCGCAGATAACAGATTATTTTAGGTTGTAAATTTGCAAAAAGGATAAGGCAAGAAGTGGTTTTAAGTTTAGCAGGCAAATGAGTAAGAACGTTTTGATAATAGGAGCAGGCGGGTTTATAGGCGGTTATATCGCTGACGAGTCGTTACGTCGGGGTTTTACAACCGGAGCAGGTGTACGCGAATCGACTTCCCGAAAATTTCTCAGCGACCCACGGCTGAAATTTCTGATATTCGATTACGAGAATCCGGAACAGATGAGCGAAACCCTCAAAGAAAGCTTACCTGCCGGAGAGAAATGGGATTATGTGATCCATAATCTGGGGGCTACCAAGTGTACGAATTTCAATGATTTCAACCGAATCAACTACGAATATCTGCGCAATACGATAGAGGCTCTGAGAAAGTCGGATATGATTCCGGAAAGGTTCGTACTGATAAGCAGCCTGAGTGCTTTAGGTCCGGGTGATGAGGAAAATTTCAGTCCAATAACCGAGAAGCAGATCCCGCTGCCCAATACCCGCTACGGCGTGTCGAAAATCAAAGCGGAGACATTTTTGGAAAGCTGCGGCGATATTCCGTGGACCATCCTACGTCCGACGGGAGTATACGGCCCTCATGAGGAGGATTATCTGATGATGATAAAAAGCATCGACAGCCATTGGGATTTCGGCGTGGGGTTCAAAAAGCAATTGCTGACTTTTATCTATGCGGCGGACTTAGCGAAAGCGGTATTCGATACGCTGAAGACAGAAAAGACTCTCAGACAGAAATATATCATATCCGAACCGAAGGCTTACACTCAGAAAGAGTTCCGGCAGATCGTATCGGAGAAATTGGGTCGGAAGTTCGTGATTCCTCTACGTTTGCCGCTGTGGATAGTAGGAATTGCTTCATGGATAGCGGAGAAATACGGAGTCGCCAAAATGAAAGCCACCACCCTGAATAGCGATAAGTTTAAGATAATGAAACAACGGAACTGGAACTGTTCGGTGGAAAAGGCTCAGAATGATTTCGATTTCAAGACGGATTATCCGCTTGAAAGAGGAATCGAGGAGACGGTGAAACATTATCGTGAAGAGAAACAAAAATCAAAGAAAAAATAGAAACGAACGATGATAAGCAGAGACAAGACTCCGGGTTGGTTTTTAGCGGTGATAATACTTGTGGGGTTGCCGGTATTTCAATTTCCGATGCTTCTGAATTCATGTCCTCCCGAAAGCCCCGACAGATTAATGGTGTGGATTTACCCGTTTTATGTAGTAGCGGCAGGCTGGTTGGCCTATATATGCTATCCCCGTCGCCAGGCAATGGCTTGGATTCTTCTTGCGTTGATGATACTAACCCATGTGGGAATGTGGATGTTGGATACAGTATGATTTGTTAATGAATAAAAGATTAAGAATATGGAAAAAATATTGATAATAAACGGACCGAATCTGAATCTGTTGGGCAAGCGCGAACCGGGTATTTACGGTAACAAGTCGTTTGAACACTGTCTGACGGATCTTCGCGAACGATATGGCGAAAGAGTAGCAATAGAATATTTTCAGAGCAACCATGAGGGCGCAATAATCGACAAATTGCATGAGGCAGGATTCGATGGAGGTCTGAAGGGGATAGTGCTGAACGCCGGAGCTTACACTCACACATCCTTGGCGATAGCAGATGCGATAGCCGCCATCGAGAAACCTGTAATAGAAGTGCATATCTCCAATATCGCGGCCAGGGAGGAGATAAGACACCGTTCGTTGTTGACAGGAGTATGTAAAGGAATCATAGCGGGATTCGGTACGGATAGTTACCGCTTAGGCATCGAAGCATTGATAGAGAAGTGATGAGAGTCAGGACGGGCATAATGGTGACAGTTACGGAAGATCGTTGCAACGAGAAATTCGTGAGACGACTTAACGAGGCGGGAGCGGGTTCGGTGAGAATCAATTCGGCCCATACCGACGAAGAGTCTCTGCGAAAAATAATAAGAGCGATCCGCCAATATGCACCGGAAATGAAGATCCTGATGGATACGAAGGGTCCAGAAATCCGCACGACAGCATTAAAGGACGGCTACGAAGCGATCAAACTCGGAAAGGGCGACAGGGTGATTATCTGTTTCGGCTCGGAATGTTTCATAAAAGAGGACAAAGAAGTTCAGATAGGTCTGAATGTGGATCCCGGACAACTCGGTATAAAGGCGGGAGATAAAATATCGATAGACGACGGCGCAATGGAGCTGACCGTGACTGGTACGGACGCGAAGGAGACGGCATGCACAGTGGAAAGAGGGGGAACGCTCGGCAGCCGCAAAACAGTGTCGATACCTTCGGCGAACACCAATGCTCTTCCGGCCGTATCGGAGAGAGATAAAAGGAATATACTGACGGCAGTAGAAGAGAAGATAGATATGATAGCGCACTCGTTCGTCAGGACACGGGAAGACGTGGAGAGTGTGAAAAAACTTATAGAAGGGAGCGGGATAGAAGTGTATGCCAAGATAGAATGCCGTGACGCCCTAAGCCATTTAGAAGAGATAGCCGACGCTTCAGACGGTATTCTGATTGCGCGGGGAGATCTGGGGAGCCAAGTAGATTTCACTCTAATTCCGGCGATCCAGCATCATATATCGAAAATATGCCGCAAAAAAAGAAAGCCGATGATATTGGCCACCCAAATGATGCAGACAATGATAGAAAATCCGCTGCCTACACGCGCGGAGATACAGGATATCACGACAGCCGTCTGGGAAGGAATCAATACGCTGCTGCTTACCGGGGAGACGGCTCAGGGCCGTTACCCGACGGAATGTGTGGAAATCATGCGCAGAACAATAGAAAATGCCGAAAAATATTTAAATTCGGGACGTTATGATTGACGAAAACCTTGACAAGTATATCACCGAACATATTTCACCGGAGCCGGAACGATTAGCACGACTGTACAGGGAGACCTGGCTCCACAGGCTTTATCCGCGAATGTGTACGGACCACTATCAGGGGCGAGTCCTGAAGATGTTGACCGAAATGATCCGTCCGCTGCGGATACTGGAATTAGGAGCATATACGGGGTATTCCACCCTATGTCTGGCGGAAGGGATGCCTGAGGGCGCGACGATTGACACAATAGAGATAGACGACGAAATGACGGATGACCTTCTGAGTCTGTTCAGAGAGAATCCCCGTGGCGCCGACATACATCTACATACAGGCGATGCGGAGGAAATCATCCCCCAACTTCCCGGGAGCTGGGATCTGATTTATATAGACGCCAATAAAAGGCGATATCCTGAATATCTGGAAATAGTGAGCGAACGGCTAATCCCGGGCGGCTATATAATAGCCGACAATACGTTATGGTCAGGGCAAGTGACCGAACAGAATCCGAAAGACGCCCAATTGAAAGGTATTCTCAAATTTAACGACGCAGTGCATGACAATCGTGATTTCGAATGCGTGATACTGCCTATCCGCGACGGATTGTCGGTGATCAGAAAGAAGAAATGACTTAACACGTAAAGAGATTAGATGGAGAGCCCCAAATTAAAGAGAGATGCAATAACCCAGCCGCAACTTTGGCGTATGGTGATGGAAATAGGCAAGCAGACTCTGACGGTCGCTTTATTTCCTCCGACCAAGACTGAGAGCCCGATAACGGAAACGCTGACGCTTGACACACCTGAAAAACCATTGGTAAAGGCACTTGAGAGCGTGATATATGACAATGCTTTGTTGCTCAGCGAGTTCAAAAGGATAGACTGTCTGATAGATACGGAGAAATTTCTATATGTGCCCTCGACAGACGACGAGGAGACTATAAATTTGTATTTTAACCGTGTGTTTCCGGATGCAGAAGAAGTCGAAACATCAAAATTTTCCAATGGAGAAATGATGATCTACGAAGCGGAAGGCGAATTGCAGTCGTTTCTAAAGCGAACATTTTTCGGCATAAAAATAACGCACCGTCTGTCGCCGTTGATAAAATATCTTCAAAATTCGGCAAAAGGAGATGAATATATAGTTCTTAACGAGAACAACAAGGGATTTGACATCGCGGCTTTCCGCAACGGGACATTGCTGACGGCAAGCAGTTACGGAATCGCATCGGAGACCGACGAGGTTTATTATCTGTACGCATTAAAAGAAGCATTTTCAATAATAGATCCCAAGATATATCTGAGAAGTTCGAAAAACCGAGGAGAATTGTCGGAATCGATTCTGCATACTTATTTCCCATCGATCCGTCCATGGATGACCGCCTACGATCTTCTTCAATCAGGGAAAGCTTATTCGGAAATACCGTTAACAATGTTAGCAACGACTTTATGCGAATAATTAGAGGAAAATACGGACGCAGGAGGTTCGAGCCTCCAACAAATCTGAAAGCCCGGCCGACGACAGACTTCGCCCGTGAGAATATTTTCAATGTGATAGAAAACCTCATAGATATCGAAGGGATAACGGCGTTGGATCTGTTTGCGGGTACAGGAGCCATATCCCTTGAACTCCTTTCACGCGGGGCGGCTTCGGTAACGGCTGTTGAACAGGCCTCACCCCAGGCCGCTTTCATCATGAAAACAATAAAGACGTTAGGCGACGAAAACCTCCACCTGATAAAAGGAGACGCCTTGAGGTATATCAAAACGTCGAAGACGAAGTTCGATTTTATTTTTGCAGATCCACCTTATAATATGGAGGATTTCGGCAAGATCCCGGAGCTGATCTTAAACAGCTCGATGTTGCATCCGGGAACACTTTTCGTGATGGAACATTCGAAAACCTACGATTTTTCAACGCTGCCACATTTCCTCCAGCATCGCGCCTACGGTAGCGTGAATTTCTCACTATTCCTGATTCCCGAACAATAATCAAAAACGAATAAAAAGATGGAAAACAAACCAAAACTCGTGATCTCGACAGGCGCAGGTATGAGTGCGGAGAGCGGGATAAACACTTTCAGGGACAATGGCGGCCTATGGGAGAATTATGATGTGATGGAAGTGGCCAGTGCCGAGGGTTTCGCAAGAAATCCAGGGCTTGTGCATAAATTTTATAACGACCGCCGCAAGGAATTGGTTAAAGCTCATCCGAACCTCGGCCATATGGGGCTCGTAGAGCTGGAGAAATATTTCGATGTTTATGTAATCACGCAGAACGTTGATGACCTTCACGAAAGAGCCGGCAGCAAGAATGTGCTTCATCTTCACGGTGAACTGATGAAAGTGAGAACTATTAATCCTCCATATAAGGTATATCGTCTTGAAGAAGGGAATTTAGAAACGAGTCCTGAATCAACCGACAGCGAGGGGAGGCATCTTCGTCCGCATATAGTGTTTTTCCAGGAAGCGGTTCCGGAAATAGAAAATGCGATAAAACTGACTGAACAGGCGGATATCTTCGTCGTAATAGGAACAAGTTTAGCGGTTTATCCTGCGGCGAGCCTACTCCATTATGTAAGACCCGGCGTTCCAATCTATTATATCGATCCGCACCCAGCGGCCGTTCCGTCAGGAGTAAGAGTGATAAAAAAGGGAGCCTCCGAAGGCGTGGCCCAGTTGATCGACGAACTAACCCGGGGTAAAAAATGATCCTCAAAATCCGTTTACAATTGCAAACGAAATAGACGACTTTATAACTTACAGTGTTTCAAGGGTATTTCGCCATGTTAATAACTTCTTTATTAATATGGCGAAATTTTTGCTGTTTAGTTATGTAAATTCCGATGAAAAATAACTAACTTTGAAACCTGAAAAATGACTTGCCAAAATATTATGTCCGACTCGCCCTATCATATACCCGCACTGTTTGAAGAAGCCATAGAATCGCTTGATATCAAGCCGGGAGGCACATATATAGACGCCACATTCGGTGGGGGAGGACATTCGCGCGGCATAATCGAGAAGTTGGATAAGGGAATAGGTCGTCTGTTTGGCGTTGATCAGGATGAAGACGCTGTGAATAAGGCGTTTAGTGACGAGCGGTTTACAATTGTACACTCCAACTTCCGTTATCTGAAAAATTTCATGAGGTTTTACGGCGTTGACAGCGTGGATGGTATTCTGGCCGATCTGGGTGTGTCGTTCCATCATTTCGACGATCCCGAGCGGGGTTTTTCGTTCCGTTGGGATACCCGATTGGATATGCGCATGAACCGCAGATCATCGTTAACGGCAGAGAAAATTCTGGCAGATTACAGTTTAAAACAGCTGACAGACATATTCCGTATTTACGGCGAACTGAAAACGGCTCATAAATTGGCGTCAGCGATAGTCAAGACACGCGAGCAAAAAGCCATCTCGACGGCTTCGGATCTAATCGAGACTATCAAGGCTTATATAAATCCGAAGGCGGAGAAAAAAGAACTTGCAATGGTGTTCCAGGCTCTTAGGATAGAGGTGAACGGCGAATTGGAAGCTTTAAAATCATTTTTATTCCAGGCTTCCGAACTTCTCGCTCCCGGCGGCAGATTGGCGATAATCACCTATCATTCGCTGGAAGACCGTATAGTGAAAAATTTCATGAAGTCAGGTAATTTCAGCGGTGAGCAGGAAAAAGATTTCTTCGGAAATGTAAACTCTCCCCTGAAACTGATATCTTCAAAGCCGATAGTTCCGACTGAAGAGGAAATAGCAAGAAACCCGAGGTCGCGCAGCGCCAAACTGCGTGTAGCGGTAAAAACCAATGAAACCCCCAACTGAGAGTCATGGCAAAGAGCGGTAGAGAAAAAAAAGAAAAGAAAGGGAACATCGTAGGTCGCATACTTTACGGTCAGGTGATCTCGAGTGATTTTTTTGCAAAGCATTGGCTGACAGCTTTCGCCGCTCTGACCATCATAATGATATTCATCACCAACAAATACAACTGCCAGACGAAAATGGAAGAAATCCGGAGGTTGGAGACGGAACTGGAAATCGTCAAGACGGAACGGATCAGAGTGAGAAGCGCGTATATGAGCCGCACTCGAGAATCGTCGATGCAGCATCTTGTTGATTCGTTGGGACTGAATCTGCATGTTCAGGAAAAACCGCCGTATAAACTTTGAAAACCACACTATCATGTCTGCAAAGAAAAAATCGAACAGAAAACATATCCTGATGCGCTACGGCTGGATAATCGTAGTGATATTGCTTCTGGCTGCCGGAATCATCTATAAACTGGTAGATACGACCGTGATATCAGCCGACGCCTGGAATGCAAAGGCGATGAAGGAACTCTCGCGTACCGACACGATACTTCCGGAACGCGGCAATATCCTGGCATCGGACGGAAGCATTCTGGCTACGAATCTGAGGTATTATACACTGAGAATAGACTACCGGAGCGAAAAATTTCAGGAAGACACTCTGAAGAAATATATCACCACTCTCTCCGACAGTATGGCCAGATATTTTCCTATCAGGGATTCAAAAGAATGGCAGGCTCATCTGCTGAAGCCTTTAGCAAAAGAGAAAGCGGAACGCCCCAGAGCTTACCGACTGATAGACAATATCAGCTATGCCGACTACCGCCGCATCAAGACATTTCCATTCTTTTCAATTGCCAATAAAAACAAGAACGGTCTGACAATCGAGTCGAAGATGAGACGCGTGAACCCATACGGAGATATGGCCCGCAGAAGTATCGGTGGCGTAGGTGCTACGGCAGAGTGTAAGGAAATTCACGGTATTTCAGGACTTGAAAAGGCTCTGGACAGCCTCCTTTACGGCAAAAGCGGCTTGGCAAAAAAAGTGCCTTTGACCAAGGGCATAGTAAACTGGACAGACAAGCCAGCGACAAACGGCTATAATATATCGACCACCATCGACATAAAGATGCAGGATATCGTAGAAAACGAACTGAACAATACTCTCAGCTATGTGGACGCTGACTGGGGCGTGGCGGTTCTGATGGATGTGCAGACGGGCGACATAAAGGCAATTTCGAATCTTGAAAAAAATCCGCGCGCCGACAACTATATAGAGGGAATGAACCGCGCGGTGCTGGGTTACGAGCCGGGATCTGTAGTAAAGACTCTGTCGATGATGATCGCCCTCGAGGATGGAATCGTAAACAATGTCAATGAGGTAATCCCGACCGGGAACTCCTACGCCTATGCCGGAGGAAAAGCCATAAAAGATTCTCACGGTGTGGGATCGGTGACCGTGGCTGAAGTGATCGAGCGATCGAGCAACATAGGCATGACCAAAATCATAACGAGGAAATATGACAGCAATCCGGGCGGTTTCTATGCAAGGCTAAAAGAGATAGGTTTTCTCGAACCGATGCATACGGGCATAGCGGGTGAGACAGTACCCCGTATCGACAGTCTGCCGAACGACCGTGGTGGAAGAATAGGCCTTTCGCGGCAATGTTACGGATATGCGACTGAAATACCTCCACTCTACACGCTTTCGATCTACAATGCGATAGCGAACGGGGGTAAATATGTCAGGCCACGTTTAGTGAGCAGGGTCAGCGGTATGGATATCGATTCGATAATGCCTGTGACTTATATCAGAGATCGCATCTGCAGCGAAGAAAACGCGGCGAAACTGCGCTCGATGCTGACGAACGTAGTCTGGGGCAATCATGGCACAGGCAAACTATTACGCAACGATTACGTAAAGATAGCCGGCAAGACCGGAACTTGCTATATGATCGAGAACGGGGATTATAACAATTCGAAGAAAAGACTTGCATTCTGCGGATTTTTTCCTGCGGACAATCCGAAGTATTCATGTATAGTGCTTACTGCCAACCCCAAACGCTATGCTTTCGGGGCGGCAAACACGAGCGGTCAGGTGCTGAAAAATATAGCGATGAAACTCTACTCCCGCGGGATGTTAGGCAATTCGTCGGATTATAACGGCGAAGGTAGTGTCGACTCGTCGCCCACTCTATATGCCTCCACATCAGCAGGCCGACACAAGACCGTGCACAAGGAACTTCCCACCGGTAAGAAAAAGAAGTCGTTGTCATATCCGAAAGAAGTATCGAAAGGAATTCCCAACGTAGTCGGTTTCGGATTGCGGGATGCGATAGCCACTTTGGAGCGAGCAGGTTACAATGTGGAATTCAGCGGTGCGGGTTACGTGGCAAAACAGATCCCTGAAGGCGGGACACTTCTGGGCGAAGGGAAAAAAATACATCTGACATTACGCGAATGATAGCAAACGGAAAACAATAAAAAATCGGGATATATGAAAAAGTTGTCGGAACTGTTGTCGGCGATCACAGTCGAAGAGGTAATAGGAAATGAAGAAGTGATGATCAGCTCGGTGGAATGCGATTCGCGCCGTGTAGGTTTGGGCTCGCTGTTCGTGGCCATCAAGGGTACGACTGTAGACGGTCATCTGTTCATTCCCATCGTGACCGTAGGTGGAGTGGTGGCAATCGTATGCGAAGAGCTGCCGGAGCGCCTTGAGTCGACCATCACTTACGTAAAGGTATCGAATTCGGCGGTTGCCTTAGGTTTTTTGGCATCCCAATGGTATGACAATCCGTCAAGACATCTGAAACTTGTAGGCGTAACGGGAACCAACGGTAAGACCACGACGGCGAGCCTAATCTATGAGATGGCACGTCTGAAAGGTTATAAAGCGGGTCTGATCTCTACGGTATGCAATTATATAGACGACGTAGCCGAGCCTACTACGCAGACAACACCCGACGCTCTTACCTTAAACGCGCTTCTGAGACGAATGGTGGATGCGGGATGTACGTATGCCGCCATGGAGGTAAGTTCCCACGCCGCTCATCAGCATCGTATCTCCGGTCTGCATTTCGCGGGTGGCATATTCACCAACCTGACAAGAGACCATCTTGATTATCACAAGACAGTGGAAGCTTATTTGGATGCAAAAAAATCGTTTTTTGACAATCTGCCGAAAACGGCATTCGCCCTTACGAATCTAGACGATAAGGTAGGTGAGGTAATGCTTCAGAATACATTGGCGGTGCGTCGCAGTTATTCGTTGAGAGAACCAGCAGATTTCAACTGCCGCGTGATCGAAAGCCGTCTTGACGGGATGTTGTTGTCGTTAAACGGTAAAGAGGTAGAGGTGCTCTTTACGGGACGATTCAACGCCTATAACCTAACAGCAGTCTATGGCGCTTCAATACTGCTGGGGTGGGATGTGGAAGAGACTCTCATCAATATGAGCCGCCTGATCCCGGTGGCGGGTCGTTTCCAGTCTTTCCGATCGAAGACCGGGGTGACGGCGATCGTGGATTATGCACATACTCCGGATGCAGTGGTAAACGTGCTTTCGGCAATACGCGACATTGTAGGCTCGAAAGGTAAAATCCTGACAGTGGTAGGCGCAGGCGGAAACCGCGACAAAGGGAAGCGTCCGATAATGGCACGCGAGGCCGCTTTGAGAAGCGACCGGCTCATCCTTACGTCGGATAATCCCCGCTTCGAAGACCCAATGGATATCCTGCACGATATGGAAGAAGGACTTGACAACCGCGCCAAGGCAATGAGCCTCTGTATCGCAGACCGCCGAGAAGCGATAAAGACAGCCGTGGCTTTAGCAGAGGAAGGCGACGTAATTCTGATAGCGGGGAAAGGTCATGAAGACTATCAGGAAATCCAGGGTGTTAAACATCATTTCGACGACCGGGAAGTAGTAAAGGAAATATTCTCAACATTGTAATGAGTGTAAATCGATGTTATATTATTTATTCCAATATCTTGAACAGTATGATATCCCCGGCGCAAGGTTGATGGATTATATCACCTTCCGTTCGGGCGCGGCGTTGGTGCTGTCGCTTTTCATCGCCATTATATTCGGACGTAAAATCATCGACCGCCTGCAGATGATGCAAGTAGGGGAGATCGTCAGGGAGCTTGGCCTCGAAGGACAGATGAAGAAGACAGGTACGCCCACTATGGGAGGCATCATTATCATCGTTTCTATACTGATACCGTGTCTGCTGATAGGAAATCTATCAAATATCTATATGCTCCTGATGCTGCTTACGACCGTTTGGCTCGGAGCTTTGGGCTTTATGGACGACCGTCTGAAAATGAAGAAGCATAACAAAGACGGAATCAGCGGCAAATATAAGATCGTGGCTCAGGTCGGTTTGGGAATCATCGTGGGATGCACGATGTGTTTCAGTCCGGATATCGTGATGAGGGAAAATGTGGAGACAATCAATGTGGAGAACGGTGAGACAGTAATAGAATATAAAGCGGAGAATGTCAAGACACCCCAGACTACCATTCCTTTCGTGAAGAACAATAACTTCGACTATTCATACCTGACACAGTGGGCAGGTAAGTATGCTTCGCAGGCAGGCTGGATAGTGTTTGTCCTTGTGACGATTTTCGTAATCACAGCCACCTCCAACGGTGCCAACCTGACAGACGGCCTCGACGGTTTGTGTACAGGCGTGTCGGCCATAATCGGGGTCGCCCTCGCCATTATGGCGTATCTGGGTGGCAACCTCATCTACAGTTCATATCTGAACATCATGTATATTCCGGAGAGTTCGGAATTAGTGGTGTTTATGGCCGCCTTTATCGGCGCACTTATCGGTTTCCTGTGGTACAACGCTTTCCCGGCTCAGGTATTTATGGGAGATACGGGTAGCCTGACGTTAGGAGGCATTATCGCAGTGTTCGCGATTCTGATAAGAAAAGAGTTGTTGATACCGGTGCTTTGTGCCATTTTTTTCGTGGAAGATCTATCGGTTATGCTTCAGGTGATCTACTTCAAATATACCAAACGAAAGACCGGTACAGGCAAGCGAATCTTCAAAATGACTCCGCTCCATCACCATTTCCAAAAACCGGGCAACAGCGGTATCGATGCTTTGCTCCAGTCGCCGATCGGAGCTATTCCGGAGTCAAAAATCGTGACGCGTTTCTGGATTATAGCGATCCTTCTTGCAGCTGTGACTTTCGTAACATTAAAAATCAGATAATAGGAGTCTTCGATGAAGAATAAGGATAATAAACTAATCGTAGTATTAGGCGGAGGAGAAAGCGGCGTAGGTGCCGCGATCTTAGCCAAGACCAAAGGTTTCGACGTTTTTCTGTCGGATTTGGGAACCATAGCCGAAAGATACCGGATTCAGTTGGATGAGGAATCGATCGAATGGGAAGATGGACATCATACGTTGGAACGGATTCTGGAGGCAGACGAGGTGATAAAAAGTCCGGGCATCCCTCCGACGGTGGAAGTGATGAAAGAAATCGCGGCACACAATATTCCGGTGATTTCAGAAATAGAATTCGCCGGCCGCTATACTGACGCAAAAATGGTGTGCATAACCGGCAGTAACGGTAAGACTACCACTACTTTACTTACCTATCATATCCTAAAGGAAGCCGGCATAGACGTAGGTCTGGCGGGTAATGTGGGCAAGAGTCTTGCCCTTCAGGTGGCTCGGGAAAAACATAAGGTTTATGTCATAGAACTGTCGAGTTTCCAGCTGGAGAACATGTATCGATTCAAAGCCAATATAGCTGTAATTCTGAATATTACGCCAGACCATCTTGATCGCTATGATTACAAGATGGAGAATTATGTTAAGGCAAAGTTCAGAATTATCAATAATATGACTCCTGAAGACGCGTTTATTTACTGGCAGGACGATCCCGTGATAAAGGCACAGATGGAGCAGCTCATAACGGAAGCACGGCTTATGCCCTTTTCGGAAACAGAACAGCCGGGAAGCCATGCGTATGTGAATAACGATAATTTCTTAGTGTTCGATACGCCGGAAGAACGTTTTGAGATGTCGCGCGATGAGCTGTCGCTGCAAGGACTGCACAATCTCTATAATTCAATGGCCGCAGGTCTGTCGGCCTGTCTGCTTGACATCCGCAAGGAAGATATCCGCAAGGCTTTGTCGGATTTCGAAGGTGTGGAACACCGTTTGGAGTTTGTTGCGGATATCGACGGTGTGAGATGGATCAACGACTCGAAAGCGACGAATGTCAATTCGTGTTGGTACGCTCTCGAAAGTATGCACGGGCCGGTAGTCCTGATTCTTGGTGGGAAGGACAAAGGTAACGACTACTCTGAAATAGAACCTCTGGTGCATGAAAAAGTCAAGGCTATAGTATGTATGGGAAAAGACAATAGCAAATTGGTCGATTTCTTCGAAGGTAAAGTTCCGGTGATCAAGGACACTCATTCGCTTCAGGAGGCAGTGGATGTATGCAACGAGTTATCCCAGAACGGCGATACCGTCCTTCTGTCGCCATGTTGCGCCAGTTTCGACCTCTTCAGCAGCTATGAGGACCGAGGGCGTCAGTTTAAGGAAGCAGTAAAAAATCTTATCAAATAACTATATCTATTACACACGCGAAATGGATTCATTAGAAATTTCACCTTCTTTCTCCCAACCGGCTGAAAGCCAGACCGAGATAAAAACCCCCGTATCAAAACCCGATAAGCATATCTGGGGCATATACATTCTGTTGTGTATGATTTCGATAATCGAGCTCTACAGCGCTTCTTCTCGCGAAGTCAATATGTCGAGCGCATTGGGAGTTTTCAGTCCTATAGTAAGACACGGAGCAATGCTCGGTATAGGATGCCTGATCATATATTTATTGCAGACAGTTCATTATCGTAAATTCATTCCATGGATTCCGCTGTTTATGCTTGTCAGTGTAGCCATGATGGTTTATGTGATGTTTTGCGGTGAGATCGTGAACGGAGCGCGTAGAAGTTTCTCACTGTTCGGTATTACTATCCAGCCTTCGGAATTTCTGAAATTATCTTCGGCAATGATGATAGCGTGGATCACATCTAAGAGTCAACAGAAGGGAGGCGTGAAAAATTGGGGAGTTATATCATCAGCTGTAATTGTAATGGTTTTCGGTGCACTGCTTATCAAACAGGGTCTGACAAATACGTTGCTTCTAATGGCTATCAGTCTGTCGATGATGGTAATAGGCGGAATCGAATGGAAGAAGCTGGCAGTAGTGGGACTTGTTTATATGGCGTGTATGGGTGTTTTCTTTCTGTTTTCTCATGGAAGGGAAGATACTCAACAAGCATCGGGTCAAACCGCAGCTATTGAGCAAACGGATGGCCGCTCAGGTACGTGGTCGAATCGATTGGAAAGATTTTTCGGTGACGGGACTCCCAAATACGAACAGGAAATTCAAGCTGAAAACCGTCAGGAGATGTATTCCTACATGGCTCAGGCTAACGGCGGCGTTTTCGGAGTATTTCCCGGGAATTCGAGGGAGACAGCCCGTCTGCCATTGGCTTTTTCCGATTATATTTACGCCATAATCATTGAAGACATGGGCTTTATAGGGGGAATAGTGGTATTGATTCTATATCTTTGGCTATTGGGACGAGCGAGTTCGATAGCGTCGCGTTGTTCGAGGGCTTTTCCGGCATTGCTTGTGATAGGAATGGCCGTAATGGTAGTATTCCAGGCTCTATTCCACATGGCGATAGTCACGGGCTTTTTCCCTGTATCAGGCCAACCTCTGCCCCTAATATCAAAAGGGGGAACGTCGATATTGATCACATCGATAGCTTTCGGGATAATGCTAAGCGTTAGCCGTCATGCAGTCAGGAACGGCAAAAAGCAGGATATTAAGAACGAAATCGATGTTCTTCCGGAGGATGTACGCGCAGATAATCCTACAATGCTGTGATTAAAAAAATAGAACTATGTCAGAGGATAAAAAAATACGGGTGATAGTTTCAGGCGGTGGTACGGGAGGTCATATTTTCCCGGCAATCGCTATAGCGAATGCCTTACGCAGGCGTGTTCCCGACTGTGAGATCCTTTTTGTAGGTGCCGAGGGAAGAATGGAAATGGAGAAAGTACCTCGCGCCGGCTATGAAATCGTAGGTCTTCCGGTGGCAGGCTTTGACAGAAAGCGTTTATGGAGGAATTTCTCTGTGCTTCTGAAATTGCGTAGGAGTCTAAGCAAAGCGGCTAAGGTGGTGAGCGATTTTAAGCCGGATGTTGCCGTGGGAGTAGGAGGTTATGCCAGCGGGCCGGTTCTGAAAAAAGCTCAGAAGGCAGGGATTCCGACCGTTGTCCAGGAACAGAATTCTTATGCCGGAGTAACCAATAAGTTGCTTGCAGCAAAGGCAAAAGCTATCTGTACGGCATATCCGGATATGGAAAGGTTTTTTCCGGAGGAAAAGATAGTTATGACCGGCAATCCCGTAAGGCATGAACTGCTCGAATGCACTCTCTCGCCGACAGAAGCCCGCAAGAAACTCGGTTTCGATCCTGAAAAGCCGTTGTTGTTCGTAACGGGAGGTAGTCTGGGAGCCCGGACTATCAACGAGAGTGTAATCAGCATGTTGCCGTTCCTCGAAAAGGAAGGTATTCAACTGCTATGGCAGACCGGTAAATTTTATGCTGAAAGGTGCGAATCGGCAGCCAAAGGCTACAATAACGTCAAGGCAATGCCCTTTATCGAAGATATGGCGTTGGCATATAGGGGAGCGGATCTTGTAGTGGCTCGTGCAGGCGCATGCACTATCTCCGAGCTTCAATTACTCTCGAAAGCCTGCATACTGGTGCCTTCTCCGAATGTAGCCGAAGACCATCAGCGGAAAAATGCCGAGGCTTTATCGTCGCGCGGCGCGGCCGTGATGATTCTTGACTCCGATGCTGAAGAACAGCTATGGAGCAATGTGCGTTCACTTATGGCGGACTCAGCCAAGAGAAACGAAATGTCGAAAAAGATCAACGAAATGGCTCTCAACGACAGCGACAACCGCATAGTCGACACGATCTTGAAACAAATAGACCTATAACAATCGGGATGGAAGAGAAAAAGAATATATATTTTATCGGAGCCGGTGGTATAGGTATGGCGGCTCTTGAAAGATATTTCCTCTCAAAAGGGAAAAATATAGCGGGATATGACCGGACACCAACCGCCCTTACAACAGATCTTGCAGAGGAAGGAGTGAATATAACTTTCGGGGGAGAGGTCTCCGAAATTCCGGCGGAAATGAGAGATCCGTCGACAACAGTGGTGGTTTATACCCCGGCCGTTCCGAGTGATCTGCCCATTTTCAAATGGTTTAAGGAAAATGGCTTCACACCCCTCAAACGTGCTGCCGTTCTCGGAGAAATTACGAGGTCGAGCAAGGGTATCTGCGTGGCGGGAACTCACGGTAAGACCACCACATCTTCGATGATAGCGCATATCCTTCACAGTTCATCGACAGGATGCAATGCTTTTCTTGGAGGAGTGTTGCGTAATTACGGCACTAATTTCCTTCTAAATCCGAAGTCGGAATACAGCGTGATAGAAGCCGACGAATACGACCGGTCGTTTCACCATCTCACACCCCATATAGCCGTAATAACATCGGCAGAGCCTGATCATTTGGACATCTACGGCACCGAGGAGGCTTATATGGAAAGTTTCTCCAGATTCACGGAATTAATCGCTCCCGGAGGTAGGCTGTTGATGCACACCGGAGTGAAAGTAATGCCAAGGACAGCCGAAGGAGTGACAATTCATTCTTATGGGCGCGACAATGGCGATTATCATGCTGAAAATATCCATATCTCCGATGGTTCGATAACCTATGATTTTGTTGGTCCCGACATAAGAATCGACGGAATAGAACTGGGCGTTCCTGTCGAAATCAATATAGACAATTCCATCGCGGCATTGGCAGCCATCCATCTTGCCGGCGTTCTGGAGCCCGCAAAAGCACGTGAAGCATCAGCTTCTTTCATGGGACCGAAACGACGGTTTGAATTCCATCTGAAAGAAGAAGGCGAGAAGGGTCATGTGATAATTGACGATTATGCCCATCATCCCGCTGAACTCCGTGCTTCCATAGAATCGGTAAGAAAACTTTATCCCGGCCGACATCTGACAGTTGCGTTCCAGCCTCATCTCTATTCGCGTACGAGGGATTTCGCCGACGATTTCGCCGCTGCGTTATCCTTGCCAGACTCTACTTTCCTGCTGGATATCTATCCTGCTCGCGAAGAACCTATTCCCGGAGTTAATTCCAATATGCTCTTAGATCGCATCGATTCTTCCGACAAGCACCTTATTTCAAAAGAAATCTTGGCGGAAACGCTAAAAAAACGTAACTTTGAAGTTCTTCTGACAGTCGGAGCCGGCGACATTTACGAAACCATCCCCGATATTATAAGCGCGATTCAAAACGATTGAAACTGAAGCATGAAAGAGCAAAACAAAGAGAATAACGGAAAAGGAAACCGAAACAGCAAATTCGGCAATTTCCTTCATGCCATTATCGCTCTGAGTCTGATAGCTTATCTCGTTGTGGCTCTTTCGCTCTCGGCGGATATCCGGAGCAACCGCATTTGTCGCGGCATAAAGATTGATGTGAGGGACACTACCTCGCTGAAGTTCGTAAAATCCACTGAGATCGCAAAGGAACTCGGCTCGTTGGTAGCTCAATCGAAAGGAAGCAGAATACTCGATATCAACACCGACAGCATCGAGCGGGTGCTCAACGGTATCGACAAGATAGAAAAAGCAAGCGTTGTCCGTCTTTCTGACGGGTACATTCTCATAACCGTAGATCCGATGCATCCTGTGATGCGAGTGTTTGACGGCGCTGATTCTTACTATATCAACCAACAAGGGAAGAGAATATCGGCAGACGCACGTTATCATGTGGATGTGCCGGTAGTGATAGGCCATTTCACCGACTCGACTTTTCAGGCTATCGATCTGATGCCACTCGTGGATTACATCTCTGCGGATTCTCTCTGGAATTCGGTAGTGTCGGTAATAAAAGTCGATTCGCCTACGGATGTGCTTCTCGTTCCCATCATTAAGGGTCATGTGATTAACTTCGGTTCTCCTGACAGGTTCAAGGATAAGTTCAGCCGGCTCCGGCGCATGTATTCCAACGTGCTACCGGTCAAAGGATGGGAGCATTATGATACGATTTCAGTGAAATGGGCAGGTCAGGTAGTTGCAACACGACGCCACAAGAAAGTGGACGTTCCTCTTCGCATTATCGAAGAAGATGAAGATTCCGTGGATGTAGGCACTATGCTTGCCGATGAAGGAGTAGCGCCCGGACAAAGCTTAGCCGGCAGAAAAGCCAATTCAGAGAAACCTATACCGGCGGCAACACAACCGCAAAAAACAACGAATAATTAAAACCTCACTATAATCCTCGTTTATGGAAGAAAAACATATAATAGCTATTGAGACCGGAAGCTCGAAAATAAAAGGAGCTGTGGGAGTGGTCGACGGCACGGGAGTGATATCCATTAAAGCCGTCGAGGAACAGCCGCTCATCGACTGTGTGCGTCACGGACAGCTCATAAATATCGTCTCTACGTCCAACGCCACCAAACAGATATTGAAAAAGATTGAAAACAGGGTATCGCCCCGTAAGGTGCAAGGCGTTTACGTATCGGTAGGCGGACGTTCCGTGATGTCCTATCGCCGGGAAGTAGAGCGCCGGTTGATGCCTGAAACGGAAATTACGTCGTCGTTGATCGATCAGCTCAAAAACGAAACCTTTTCTGCCGGAATACCGGGACGTGAAGTTCTCGCAGTGATCCCCGAACAATATATCGTAGACAATAAGAAGGTGGAGAACCCTATAGGAGTTTACGGCACGGACATCAAAATGGTGTCGAACATCATAGCTTGCCGTCCGCAACTAAAGAGAAATCTCGATCTTCTCGTTACGGACAAGATGGGACTTCGTATCGAAGGATATGTGGTGCGTCAGCTTGCAGAGGCCGATATCGTTCTTACATCGGAAGAGAAAAGGTTGGGATGCATGCTCGTCGATTTTGGCGCGGAAACTGTCACTGTTTCCATCTACAAGCACGGTGTCCTTCAATATCTTGTAACCATCCCTATAGGATCCCGCCACATCACTCGTGACATAACCACTCTCAATTATCTTGAAGAAGACGCCGAGACGATTAAAAAACAGCGTGGAAAAGCAAAGAAAACATCGGGAGGGACCATCGAGGACATAGAATTTGCCGACGTTAACAATCTCATCCGTCATCGCGCGGCAGAAATAATAGCCAATATCAAACAGCAACTCAAACCGGATGAAAAGATCGGTTATACCGGATTTTCGGAATCGGAGCTGCCGTCGGGAATCATCATAATAGGTCGAGGCGCCAAACTCGCCGAATTCAATGAAAAGCTTGCCGAATCGATGCAGATGAATGTCCGTTCGGGCAGCCTGATCACTCCGGCGGTAAGAATTACCGACGGTCGTATCCATCCCTCCGATTCTATCGATGTAATATCCATAATTTATGGAGCTGTCGAGCAAGGGGCAGTCGATTGCCTTACTCCCAAACCGGTTGAGGTGCCGGTAGAGGTAGAAGATGATTTCGAGGACATACCGGAAGACGAGGATGACACGGGATCAACCATTGGCAAAGGGAGAAGTAGCTTCTGGAAAGGCGTAGGCTCCAAGTTGGCCGGTATCAAGAAAATACTTGAGGAACCCGATGAAAACGACGATGACTTCATTGACGATGACGAAAACGCTTAACATTAATTACATTTCATAAAAAAAGAATTTATGGACGATTATCTGAATATCGGAGGCAGCATAGGAATACCCGAGGAGGACATCAACGATAAATCTATTTATATCAAGGTAGTGGGTGTAGGAGGCGGCGGTGGTAACGCTGTGAACTACATGTACAAGCAAGGAATCGAAGGGGTGTCGTTCGCTCTTATCAATACCGACCGTATGGCCTTGCGTTCTTCGCCCGTACCCTACAAAGTGCAGATCGGAAACGGTCTCGGTGCTGGCAACAAACCCGAAAAGGCGAAACGTTTTGCCGAAGAGGATATAGAAAAGATCGAAGCTATGTTCGACGACGGTACCGAAATGGTGTTTATTACCGCCGGCATGGGTGGCGGCACAGGTACCGGAGCAGGGCCGGTTGTTGCACGCGTGGCTAAAGAAAAAGGTCTGCTGACTATCGGCATCGTAACGATACCGTTCCTTTTCGAAGGAGAAAGTAAGATCAACAAAGCCCTCGACGGCGCGGAGGAAATAGCCAAATATGTTGATGCCCTATTGATAATCCAAAACGAGCGCTTAGCCGAAATTTATGGTGATCTCGATTTTATAAACGGTTTTGCAAAAGCCGACGAAACGCTGGCAAGTGCGGCACGCTCTATCTCTGAAATCATTACATCGGAAGGATATATCAACCTCGACTTCAACGATGTCGACACCACCCTTCGCGACGGAGGATCTGCTATAATATCCACAGGCTTCGGCGAAGGCGAAAACCGAGTGTCGAAAGCGATCGAGATGGCTCTGAAATCTCCGTTGCTCAAGCATAGAGAAATAATGGGTTCGCACAAGTTGCTTTTCAACGTGTATTTTTCACGAAACGCACAGCAAAAATTCCAGCTTAAGGAAATCGATGAACTAACCAAGTTCGTACAGACAATCGACAAGGGAGTAGATGTGATATGGGGTGCGGCTTTCGACGATTCTCTCGGCGAACAGGTGAAGATTACTATCCTTGCATCCGGTTTCGACGCCGCTATCCGCGAGGAGGTGGAATCACCCGAATTCAAACTGCCTTTCGGCAAGAAACAAAAGGAACCATCCGCTCAGAAAGGTGAGAAACAGCCTACGACCATTGACCGTATCCGTGACACTTACGGCGATAAGGTAGATACCTACCGCACCAATTATATCGTGCTGTCACGCGATGAAATGGACAACGATGTAGCCATAGAAACTCTCGAAAAAAGTCCGGCGTTTAACCGTACACGCGAGACTGTGACTGAGATGCGCGAAAAGATGAAACCCGAGAATACGCCCAGGCGAGGCAATTCGGGGTTTTCTAAAGGAAATATGATAAACTTCCTGGGCGACTGATTCAGGACCGCTGGAATTCAGTCGGCGACATTCCGGTGATATGTTTGAAATATTTGCCGAACGACGACTGATTGGAAAAATTTAACTCGTATGCGATCTGCTGCACGTTCTTCGAAGAGAACCGCAGCAGATTTTTCGCTTCCAGAATCACATATTCATCGATCCATTCAGCTGCCGATTTTCCCGTGGCCTCTTTGATTATAAGCGAAAGATATTTGGTCGAGATAAACAATCTCGAGGCATAGAAGGCCACCGATCTTTCCCTTCGGTGATTTTCCTGGAGCAGGCGCATGAAATCTTTAACATAGTTCGACCGGCGCATACCGGCTTTATCGGGCTGTTCCTCCACGCGGTTTTTCGCCGTGAACTGTATCATCTGATAGACAGCGGAAGCGATAAGACATCGCGATATGCTACGGACGTAGATGTCGTCGGGGTTTTCAGTCGTATTATAGTGTATGAGGTCGAAATAGCGTTTCATAAGTGCAGCTTCCTCCTTGCTTAGCGTCAGAGGCGGCTGCGGATTCGGAGTGAAGCGTTCGAGATTTATCACGTTCATGTCGAGATTGATGTCTCTGATGAATTCCGGGGAGATTACGAAAAGATATGCATCGATATCGTTGGAATCTATCGATTTCACTTGGAGAAGACGGTCGTGTCCCACTGCAAGCAGACTGTTTTTCGTAAGACGGAAAGAAGCGAGATTGACTTCCAACTCGATGCTGCCCTTTAAAGTCATTAGTATCAGGATACCGTTCACCCTTATCGGTGCGGTCTCTGCATCTCCGAAATGTCGGAGTTCGGTTATGTGTGAAAATATATAGTCGTCGCCCAAACTACTATATTGCGTCGAGTATTTCTGAATGCCGGTTAGTTGCGAAAGGGGTATTTCTTTCTTCATAAAACGTTTTCTTTTCTGTCTGTAAGTCGTTTTTTTAGGCTTTTACACTTCAAATTTAGTAATAATCTCCATAATATCTTCAATTTGGTCTGAAAAAATCCCAAAAATTCCAATCAGGTTATTCCATAATTCAATTTTATCGGTCTCTCCCGAGGATATGGCGCTATTTCTGATTAACTTTGCAATGTGAATGACATTCAATCAAATAAAATAAACCTCAATGATACCCGAGGGAAGAGTTCTTTCTGGAAAACTTTTCTGAAATATATCGTACCTCCGATCATAACCGTGGCTCTATGCTGGATTCTCTTTACCGGTGTGGACATAAAAGATATGTGGACGATTATCAGCACACAGTGCGATTTCCGTTGGATAGCCCTGGGTCTTCTGATAAGCATTTTTTCGCATGTATTCAGGGCAATGAGATGGCAGATACAGCTTTATGCCCTTGATGTAAGACCGCCTTTGTTCATTACGGTTCTTTCGATATTCGGCACCTATGCTGTCAATCTTGTTCTCCCCCGTTTGGGTGAATTCTGGCGTACGGGTTATATCGCCGAACGGCAGAAAGCTTCTTTTACGGAAGTTTTCGGCTCGATGGTTTGCGACCGTTTGGCCGATACTGTCGTTGTTTTTCTTCTTTTAGGAGCTACTTTATTTTTAGCACGAGATCAAGTGATTGATTATCTAAGTCAGGATCCCGCTATGTATGACAGATTGACAGCGCTCGTAACCTCCCCTTGGATATGGGCGGCTATAATATTAATGATTTTAGCGATTTGGGCTATATTCAGGTTTTATCCTCAATCAAAGCCTGTGAGAATCGTCAAAAATCTTGCTGCCGGAATCTGGCAAGGTTTTATAGTGATTCTTAAAATGCGGGGAAAAGGACGATGGCTTCTGTTCACATTCTTGATCTGGTTCAGTTATTTCATACAGCTTTATGTGGCTTTTCTCGCTTTTCCGGCCACAAGTGAAGTGATAAGTGACTATGGTTTTACGGCCGTTCTGGTTTGTTTCGTTCTGTCGTCGTTGGCTATGGCCGTGCCATCGAACGGAGGTATTGGTCCATATCAATGGGCTTTGATTTTCGGTCTCGGTATGTATTCGGCAGGCATTCCCGAACTCACTCTCGATTATTCCACTTCGGTAGCGAATCTGATTCTCGGAGCGAACACTATCCTGCTGATTCTCCTCGGTATTTTCACATTCATCTACATCACCGTAGATAAACGCAGAAACACGCATTAAATCTGGCTCATTATGGATTTTGACAGTCACGAAGATTATTTCCTCAATGAATATGACGACGAGAATAAGAACGATTCATCGTCGAATAGAAGGATAATCGATTTTGAAAATCCTGACGATGACGATCATCGGCGTCAGACAGGAAAAAGCCGGAGACACAGAAGCCGGTTCATGACCAAGATTGTTATCGTGTGCGTGATTGCTATAGGGGTGTACATATATTTTCATTATTTCAACCCATATATAGCCGATGCGAGGATATCCGGTTACATCACGACGGTTGAAAAAAGGGGATTACTATTCAAGACTTATGAGGGTGAGATGATAAGTGAGACTCCCGTGGCCGATTCGCACGATGTATACCGCCGCGATTTCACTTTCTCTATAACCGACGAGAAGCTTGCGCGGCAACTTCAGTCATTGGAAGGTACCGGCAAAAAAGTGACGATAGTTTACGAAAAATATAATGGGGCGCTTCCATGGAGAGGAAGCACCCCATATATAGCAGTAGCCCTGCTACCGTAACAGATTTCTTTATCTTGGACCGCGACCACCGCCGAAGCCTCCGCCGGGGCCTCCTCCAGGACCGCCGGGACCACCAGGTCCGCCAGGCCCTCCGCTATTTCTTCCTTGGGGTTGATTGCCTTTTCCGAAAGTATTGAATTTATAGCTTAGACTGAACATGAAATATCGGCCGAGGGTGTTGACTCTCGTATCGATTATGCTCGTGCCGTTATCGGTACGACTAATGTTACTCTGCTGACGCAAAATGTCGTAGGCTTTGAACGCTGCAGTCATCGACTTCCCTTTCAGGAACTGATAGGATATCGAAGCGTTCCACATCCATTGGTTCTGATTATAGCCCTGTGCGTAGCCCTTTGTGCCGTTGAAAGTAATGTCGCTGTTAAGGATTACACCTATTGGCGTATAGTAATAAGCTGAGAAACTGCCGCCGAACGACTGGACGAGTGTGTTGTTCACTCCATTGCGGTTATTGTTGTTTCCGTTGTTGTCACCGTTGTTTCTGTTAGCAAGGGTATTAGTGGTGGATTGTATGGAATAGAAAGGACGCAGTTCGAACTCTAAATTGTCGGGACGGAACGAAAGCGACATGCTTTCTCTCGCCATAAGCGAGTTGCTTCGGTTGCGTTCGCCGTTGATGAATCCTATGTTCTGGTTGTAGTTCATGAAAATATTGTTTGACCATTGCCACAGACGGTTTCTGAAAGGCATTGAAATCATAAACATTCCGTTTGCGTTCCAAACGCCGTTAACGTTGGTGTATTCCGTAGTCTGTGCACCCGACTGTTCTCTCATTACGATTGAGACGATGGAGTTCTGAGTCATTCGTAAATTGGCCATTGCCATGATAGAGCGTTGGCTCTGCTGGTTGAAATCCTGGAATCTGACGTTCAGGTTGTGTGAGAACGTTGGAGAAAGATCAGGGTTACCGATAATGATGTTCATGGGGTCCGACATATCGGGAACCGGCTGCAATTGGGTAAGCGACGGTTGCGATGATTGACCGCGGTAATTGATGTTGAGCGAACGTGTGTTGCTGAACCTGTGACGGTAGCGCAGGAACGGTGCGAAATTAAGCACCCAGCGTTTGGGAATGTTCTTGTCGGAGTTGATCAGATCTTCGCTTTCCGACATCTGTGGCACGAACGATATTCCGGCATCGAGGTTCATTGTTTTCGTCACTTGCTTGAATCCCAATCGTATATCCTGATTGAAGTAATCGTTTCTAAAACGTGAACTCAGATCAAAGTTCTCTATAAGTGTAGAGTAATCTATTTGCGGAATTCCGTCCGGATCGAAATATACCGGATGGTCATAAACGAGATTATCGGCATTGTTCCACCTGTAATTCAGACGATATGCGAATGTCAGGAATCGGCCGTTGGCGACATTACCTAACGGTTCGGTCCAAGAAACACGTGTGCTGAAATTGTCTGTCCATGAATGATTGTCGCCTACCTGATCATACAGATCGATCGAGTCGTTGAAGATGTAAAATAGATTTCGCGAAAAACTGTTATCGTCTTCCCTTATGTTGGAATGGCGGTAAGTCGCTTGGATCGAGAATGATCTGCCGCGATGTTTTTTGAAATTATGGTTATAAATCAGGTCTGCGCCGAATTCAATAGATTTGCCGTGAGAATTGTTTGAGTTGTAGCTCAGACTGTTCTTTACCCTGCTGCCTGTCATGTTCAATGTCGAATCCACGCTCCATGAGTCGTTGATATTGTAGGAGACGCTCGGACGGAACTCGAGTGTGTTGAACGAGTCGGGCTTCCATTGCATTCTGAAGTCAGCACGGAAATTGTTTCCTTTGTCACGGGCATCGCGCTCCGCCGAAGAAATCTGATCGATTGATGTATATTGGGTTTCCTGACTTCTGATTACTTTTCGGTCGGAGCGGCTCCACATGATGTTACCGCCCACTCTGAAGATTTCCTTATTGCCTACGTTGAAATTCAGACCCAAAGCCTGCGAAGTCGTAAGACCGCTGTTGCCTCCGAAGCGGCGGAAACGGTTGCCGTTACTGTCGGTAAATCCCAACTGATTGATATTGTTGAAGTTCCCCAATAGAGTTACCTGATTTTCATTCCAGAAGCGATTGATATTGAATTGGCCTAAATAGCGTTTGTCGGTTCCGTAACCACCTTCGACTGTTCCGAAATAACCGTTTTTCATGCCTTTCTTAACCGTGAGGTTAATTACGGTTTCTTCCTCGCCGTCATCTATACCGGTCAGGCGTGCAAGATCGCTTTTGCGGTCTACTACCTGAAGTTTGTCGACCATGTCAACGGGAAGATTTTTGGAGGCTACCTTGGGGTCGTCAGCGAAAAATTCCTTGCCGTCAACAAGAATTTTTTTAACTTCCTTTCCGTTAGCTGTAATTTTCCCTTCGGAATCTACTTCTACACCGGGGAGTCGTTTCAGGAGATCCTCCACAACAGCATTGGGTTGTGTCTTGTAGGCCTCGGCGTTGTATTCTATCGTGTCCTCCATCACTTTTATTTCCGTGCGAACACCGCGGATTGTCACTTCCTTAAGCTCAATGCCGCTGTCATCCATGAAGATAGTGTCGACTCTCACGTTGGAATTGTTGACTTCCACATCGGTAAAACGGTTGGAGTAGCCGATATAGGAGATTTCGAGAATATATTTCCCTTTGTTAATGTCCTGGAGGGTGTAAATGCCTTTGTTGTTTGTCTGAACACCTTTTACGAAAGCGGAGTCACGTTGATTGAGGAGTCGTACGGTAGCTGAAGGTAATGTTTCGCCGTTTTCGTCGGCGATAACTCCGCGGATGTTATATGCAAGGACAATGCCAGCCGTAAGACTGAGCATAAGGCCTACGAGGAGAAAACGGAATGAAAAGTATTTCATTATGAGCGTTTTACTGATTGGTTAAATACTAAAAGAGAGGAAGCAGATTCTGCTTCCTGATAATTAGACATGTCAAACTGTACAAAGTTTAACGCCGTCGATTTTTTAACATTTATTATAATTAATCTGTTGGTCTTATTTCTTTTCTATTTGACGGTTGTTTTCTTGCGACACGCTGTCGGCGAGGACGAGACGTACTTGGAATTTTAGATTGGAATCCTTTATGCCTATATCGATTTTCTCATCTTTTGTAAAATTAAGACGCCAGGCTGTCCCAAATCCGTATGATTCTGTATCCGGATCATAATTCGGAGTCTCGATTGTAGAACTCCAATAACATCCTTCTTTGCCGTCAAGTGAAACATTATCCATAAACTCGTAGCCTGCCGCCGGAAGAAAGAGACCAAAATGAACGCCGGTTCCTTGAAACCACAATCCGTTGGTAAATTCAAGCCTGCCGGGATAATGTACAGTAAAGTTTACCAACTCATCAAGCTCTTCTTTCGTAGGTGCGCGCCATACTCCTTTATCGGTGACTTCTATGATATTATCGGCTTCTTCTGCAGTAAGGTATGTCCCGGTCTCCCACGGCATTTCTGCTCCATAATTTGTGACGGCCCATAGCGCACCGCTCGGTAAACCTAAGTCCACATAGTAATAATTGCCGGCTCTACCGGATGACCAAAAAGGATCATCCAAAGGCAAGTCATTGTTCATTCCTCTTTGATCCCAATAAAACAAGATTCCAACTCCAAGGACAATGATGGCTACAACTCCGAAAACGACGTATTTCCAAACGGGTGTCTTTCCTTTGCCGGATTGTATTTTCTTCCCTATCACACGGGTTCCTTCACCTCTGGAACCGGCTGCCGTTATATCGACTGTCGGGTTGTCGTCAATACCCACCGGTTTCTCGCCTGAAGAGAATGATTTTGAAAACAGTTTGTTTATGTCGTTTTCGCGATCGGATTTCGACATTCTCGTAGCCTTTCTTACAGCTTCGAAAGTATCGTAGTCCACTTTCCCTTTTAGCTCGTTAGCCAGCTCGCCGTCCTTTAGCTCCGTCACCTTTTTCGGAGTTTTCCCGGTCAGGCAATAATACATTGTCGCTCCAAAAGCATATATGTCCGCAGTAGGTGAGAAAGTGGTGATGCCGGCATATTGTTCTATGGGCGAATATCCGTCGGAACAACCTAAAGTGTTGATGGTGGATGTCGGGGTTCCGTCTTTCCCGTAATGCTTTGACAATCCGAAATCAATCAGCACCGGGCGAATTTCTTCTTTTTCTCCCTTAACCAACATTATGTTGTCCGGTTTAATGTCTAAATGGGTCATGTTATTGCTGTGAAGAACAGCTACCGCATTGGCTATCGGCAGCATGAGTTTCTTCATCTTATCGGGACTCAATGGACCGTTTTTCCCGATATAGTCGCGCAACGATTCACCTTCGAGATATTCCATAACGTAGTAGGCAGTATTGTTGGCTTCGAATATCTCGTTGACCTTAACTATGTTTTCATGATTCGCTCCCACATTCTGAAGTCGTTTGGCTTCCGCGATAAAATCTTTACGCGAACTTTCCACCCGTTCTTTAACAGGATTGGAATAGATTACACGACTTGAAGATGCCTCGCGTTCACAATCGCTTGATATGAAATGTTCCTTGATGGCGAATCTCACCCGCAGATTGACATTACCGACTTTCAATGTGGTTGCCGCTAAATAAGTAATGCCGAAACCACCTTGGCCAAGCACTTTTTCTATTTCGTACGTGTAATTTCCGCTTCGCAATATGTGACCGATTTCCAAATGATTAGCCATGACTTCCTAAAACGTTTATGATTAAGTAGCAAAAATACTAATTTTATCTTATTTTTCAGTAATTTTGCACTGCATACAAAGTTTTGATCATGGATATCGGAGTATTGTTTCTCGGTGGTGCAAAGCGCGTTTCATTTGCGCGCCGGTTGATGAGCGCGGCTGGGGAATTAGGTCATACGCTGAGAATCTTTTCATACGAAATCGAAAAAGATGTGCCCATTTCGGAGGTTGGCGAAGTGATAGTCGGCTTGCGATGTGGTGATCCCGCTATCATCAGTCATCTTGAAGAAACGGTTTATAAGCATGATATACGAATTGTCTTGCCGTTTATAGATCCTGCGGTTGAAATAGCCTCTCGTTTAAGTGAGATTTGTCCTGGATTGTTCATTCCCGTATCTTCTCCAGAGTTATGTCGGAAGATGTTCGATAAAGTTGAAGCGGACCGTTTATTCAGATTACATGAGATTCCCGTCCCTCGTCGTTTTATGCCTGGAGAGCATTATCCCCAGATCTGGAAACCGCGTACAGGAAGTGCCTCGCAGGGCATAATCGTGGTGAAACGGTCATCCGAACTGCCCGTGGAAGATTCGGATAAATATCTTATTCAGGAATATATCGTTGATGCCAAGGAATATACAGTCGATTGCTATATCGGAGCTGATGGGAAAATCCTTTCTGTCGTTCCACGTTTGAGGCTCGCCACAGCCGGAGGCGAGGTCACCAAGACCGTAACAGTCAGCGATACAGACCTTATCACATTGTCTGAAAAGGTACTTTCCTCCTTGGAATTCAGAGGAGCCGTTACGTTGCAATTCCTCCGCGATTCCGATGGGAGAACTTTACTGATGGAGGTAAATCCTCGTCTTGGGGGTGGAGTTGTTGCTTCAATAGCAGCCGGCTCTCGAGTTCCTGAAATGATTCTGAAAGAGGCGCTCGGGATTCCGGTTTCACGCGTAACCGATTGGAAACCCGATACGTTTATATCCCGTTATATGCAGGAGGTAGTGTTCCATAATTTTAATTTAAATACATGAGTGTCATAATTATAGCCGAAGCTGGCGTGAATCATAACGGCGATTTTGATCTCGCATGCAGACTTGCTGATATAGCGAAGCAAGCCGGAGCCGACTATGTGAAATTTCAGACCGGTATACCCGAAAAGGTCATATCTTGTTTTGCGGAACAGGCTGACTATCAAAAAACAAATACCGGTACAGAAGAAAGCCAACTCGATATGGTGAGGAAAATAATGCTTCGTAAAGAACAATTCGCCCCACTTAAATCCTATTGTGATTCTATCGGGATACCTTTCATGTCGACACCTTTCGACCTCGAGTCTATAGAGATAGTCAAAACCCTCGGGATGGACTATATGAAGATACCTTCAGGAGAAGTGACTAATCTGCCGTATCTTCGTGCCGTGGCAAAAGCCGGATTGCCGGTCATAATGTCGACCGGAATGTGTCGATTAGGCGAAATCGATGAAGCTCTCAACGTGCTTGTAACCGGAGGCATTCCTCTCTCGCAAATAACGTTGCTTCATTGTAATACGGAATACCCGACACCATATATCGATGTGAATCTCCGTGCGATGATCACATTAAAAGAAGCATTCGGAACGCGCGTAGGTTACTCCGATCATACTCCCGGTATTGAAATCCCCGTAGCGGCAGTGGCTATGGGAGCGGAAGTCATAGAAAAACATTTCACTATCGACAAATCTCTACCCGGGCCAGATCATCTGGCCTCACTTTCACCGGAAGAACTCAAACGAATGGTTGAATCGATCCGACACACAGAAATGGCATTGGGCTCTCCCGAAAAATTTCCCAGTCCTTCGGAAAGGAAAAACATGCCTATTGCCCGAAAAAGTATCGTAGCGGCGGTTCCTATAGCCAAAGGTGATTTTTTTACCGCGGAAAATTTGACTGTCAAACGCCCCGGTGACGGAATTTCGCCTATGCTTTGGGATGAAGTGATAGGGCTGAGAGCTCCAAAAGATTTCATGCCGGACCAACAGATTACAATCAAATGAACGGACTAAGACGAAAAATCTGTTTTATCACCGGCACACGTGCCGATTATGGGATCATGAGCAGACTGATGAAAGAGCTCAATGCGGATCCTGCAATTGAATTACAGATTATCGCTACCAATATGCACCTCTCGCCGGCGCATGGCATGACGGTTACGGAAATCGAAAAAGACGGTCTGACGGTTTCAGCCCGGATATCGATGAATCGTGAAGGAGACACACCGGGTCAGATTGTTAGAAGCATGGGTGAAGAAATGACAGGAATGGCCGATGTTCTGGAGCGTTTAAGCCCCGATTTGATTGTGATTCTCGGCGACCGATATGAAATGCTTGTCGCAGCTTCGGCCGCACTCATTTTTTCCATCCCCGTAGCTCATCTGTATGGAGGTGAGATAACCGAAGGAGCTAACGACGACGCTATACGTAACGCTGTTACCATGCTTTCCTCGTGGCATTTCACTTCAACCGACGAATATCGTCGCAGGATAATCGTCATGGGAAAACCGGCGCACACGGTGTTCCATGTAGGAGCCCTCGGGGCTGATAATATTTCGCATTTTATCCCTCTTTCTATCGAATCTCTCGAGACATCTATCGGATTCCCATTATCCGACAGGTTTTTGCTTGTTACTTTTCATCCCGCTACGATGGAACGGGGACAAGCAGCCATACAGACAAAAAATTTACTGTCTGCTCTAACACATTATACCGATACTCACAAGATACTTTTCACGATGCCTAATTCTGATGCAGAGGGTGATACTGTGGCACAACTTATAGAACAATGGGTAAGTCAGAATTCAGAAAACTCTGTCGCCGTCAAGTCTCTCGGTCGTGAACGCTATTATACGGCTCTAAGATATGCATCGGCTGTCATAGGGAACTCTTCAAGCGGACTCACGGAAGCGCCGTCGTTCGGAATACCGACCGTTAACATCGGCAATAGACAGAAAGGACGCGCTTTTGGATCTACGGTGATACATTGCGGAACCGATACTGAAGATATCACGTCTGCAATCAATCAGGCTCTTTCTCCCGAATTCCGAGAATATTGTCATCAGCATCCTGATAATCCCTACGCCCTTCCTGACACACTCAGCCGCCTCCTCACTATTCTCCCGACCTGCATTTAAATTACATTTGGCCGGATAAGAAGGAGTGTATCCCTTGGGCTACGTTGCGACCCGATGCGATGCATTTAACAACCAGTGACTGACCCGTCGCTGCATCACCTGCTGCGAATACTTTGGCAAGAGATGTCGCTCCGTTAGAATCGGTTTTTACGTTTTTTCTCAGATCCGTTTCTACTTTAAGTTCCTCCAATAGCCCTTCTTGCACAGGATTAGTGAAACCTAAAGCAAGAAGTACAAGTTCAGCCTGAATAATTTCGGTCTTTCCGGTATGTCGCATGGTC
Source organism: Paramuribaculum sp. (assembly GCA_022511125.1). Classification (GTDB taxonomy): domain Bacteria; phylum Bacteroidota; class Bacteroidia; order Bacteroidales; family Muribaculaceae; genus Paramuribaculum. Next base: position 212,858 of record JAFLSD010000001.1, on the reverse strand, counting down.
ATCTTTCCTGTCTCCGAGTCTTTCTCCCATTCCACTTCCTCTACTATAAGCGATTTTACGTTCCCCTGTCCGTCGTCTTCGAATTTGCGCGTGTCGAGTAGCCATCTGCGACGACACCCTTCTTCATGTGAAGAGGTGGTTTTAAGAACAACCGGCCAGTATGGCCAAGGTGTTTCAGGGTTTTTACCTTCGGGAGGCTTAGGCATGATTTCTATCTGAGTGACTGAGAGAGCTCCCTGTCGGTTCGCTGTTCCCACGCAGTCGCTTCCTGTGTCGCCGCCACCAATAACTACAACATTTTTACCTTTAGCCGAAATTCTTTTATCGTGTGATATTTCTTTCCCGGCATTCACGCGGTTTTGTTGTTTTAGATAATCGAGAGCGAAATGGATTCCTTTAAGAGTTCTACCTTCGACGTTGAGGTCTCTCGGTTGTCCTGAGCCTATAGCCACACATACGGCATCATAGTCTTCGAGAATCTTGTCGACAGGAACATCTTTTCCGACTTCCATCCCTGTTATGAATTCTATGCCTTCCTGTTTGAGAATCTCAACACGTCGATCTATAACGTTTTTATTTAATTTAAAATCGGGAATACCGAAACGAAGAAGTCCTCCTATAGCCTCATCCTTTTCAATAACCGTAACATCGTGGCCTTTGCGGTTCAAGCGATTTGCAACGGTGAGACCCGCCGGCCCGGAGCCTATTACTGCTACTTTCTTGCCAGTTCGAACCTTAGGAGGTCTCGGAAAAACAAAACCGTCAAGGAATGCCTGCTCTGTAATGGCCGCTTCATTTTCCCGTATAGTTACAGCATTTCCACTCTGATTGAGAACGCATCCTTTTTCGCATAGAGCCGGACAGATTCTGCCAGTAAATTCAGGGAAATCGTCGGTTTCAGTCAAGAGATTGTAAGCCCCTTGAATATCACCTTTGTAGAGGCGATCCTGCCATTCAGGTTGTTTATTTCCGAGAGGACAACTCCAATGACAAAAAGGTACCCCGCATTCCATACATCTGGAAGCTTGAAGTTTTCGGTCTTCATTGTTAAGTGTCTGTTCCACTTCTCCATAGTCAAGCACTCGTTCCATTACCGGACGATATCCGGCTTCTTTCCTGTCAATGCTTAAAAAAGCTTTCGGGTTTCCCATAATCCTTCTTTTTAGTCAGATACTTCTTTAGTTAAATACTTCTTACTCCCGTATCTGCAATTTTCTTTCTTACTTTTTCAATTTTTTCTTCAATCAGCACTTGATGATATTCATAAGGAATCACCTTGATGAACTGATCGACATATTTGTTCCAATCATCCAGCATCTTTTTGGCAAGTGGACTGTGAGTATGACGGTAATGTTCGGAAATCAGACGGAACAGCTCTCTATTGTCGGCCATTTCTTCAATCAGCGATAATTCGACCATCTCCATATTGCAGAAATAGTCGAAATTACCTTCGGAATTCCAGACATAGGCAATACCTCCGCTCATACCTGCCGCAAAATTGCGCCCCGTAGTACCGAGAACCACCACGCGGCCTCCGGTCATATATTCACAACAATGGTCTCCAACGCCTTCCACTACGGCAGTAGCGCCTGAATTTCTGACTGCAAAACGCTCGCCGACTCGTCCGTTGATAAACACTTCGCCTGTAGTAGCACCGTAGAGCAGAGTGTTTCCTGCGATTATGTTGTTTTCGGGTTCGAATGTGCTTTCGGGGGGCGGTACGATAACAATCTTTCCTCCCGACAGACCTTTGCCTACATAATCGTTTGCGTCTCCGAAGAGCTTAAAGGTTATGCCATGCGCAAGAAAGGCTCCGAAACTTTGACCGGCCGAGCCGGTGAAGGTTATGTTGATGGTGTTATCAGGCAATCCATTACCGCCGTATTTCAGTGCTACCACGCCTGATAACATTGCTCCGACGGCGCGGTCTGTATTCGAAATTGGCATATCCAGTTCGACAGGTAGTCCAAGTTCTACCGCCTGGTATGCACGGCTTATTATTTCCCTGTCGATCACCCGGTCAATCTCATGGGCTTGAGGAGTGAGATGACGCAATGGCGTGCCATTATTTTCGGCAGGAAAGAATAGTAAGCGTCTCAGGTCTATATGATCCGTTTTCGGAGATTTAACAGATTCCTTCCGGAAAAGGAGGTCGGTTCTTCCGATGATTTCATCCAGACTTCGGTATCCCGATTCGGCCAGTGATTCCCTTATTTCGCGTGCGAGAAAGCGGAAAAAATTAATCACATATTCCGAACGCCCGATGAAACGTTTACGGAGTTCTTCGTTTTGTGTGGCAATACCCATCGGGCATGTATTGATATGACATTTTCTCATCATAACGCATCCCAACACTATCAACGCTGAAGTCGCAAATCCGAATTCTTCAGCACCGAGCATCGCCATGACGATTACATCACGCGCTGTTTTCAACTGTCCGTCTGTTTGAAGTTTAACTTGTCCTCTCAAACCGTTTAGCACTAAAGTCTGCTGGGTTTCTGCAAGCCCTATTTCCGCAGGGAGCCCCGCATGACGTATCGAACTTAAGGGGGAAGCACCTGTACCGCCTTCGCTGCCGCTTATAGTTATTAAATCGGCTTTGGCTTTTGCAACGCCTGCTGATATCGTTCCTACGCCACTCTCACTGACAAGCTTAACACTGACGATAGCTCGCGGATTTACATTTTTCAGATCGAATATCAACTGTGCGAGATCTTCAATCGAGTAGATGTCATGATGAGGGGGTGGAGATATTAGGGAAATCCCCGGAATGGAGTGACGTGTGCGAGCAATAATCTTGTCAACTTTAAAGCCAGGCAACTGACCTCCTTCACCCGGTTTAGCCCCCTGTGCTATCTTAATCTGAATTTCATCGGCGTTTACGAGATATTCGGCCGTGACACCGAATCTTCCAGAAGCCACTTGTTTTATAGAAGATCTTACAGAACTCCCATCGGCACGAGGAGCAAATCTTTCAGCATCCTCACCTCCTTCGCCGGTATTGCTTCTGGCACCTAAAGCATTCATAGCTAAGGCAAGCGCCTCGTGCGCTTCACGGCTTATTGAGCCGAACGACATAGCCCCGGTGACGAATCTTTTTAAGATCGATTCCTCACTTTCCACTTCATCGATAACTATAGGACTTTTACGTTTCCAATCAAGAAAATCACGGATAAAAATCGGCGTTAACTTGTTATCGATTTTTGCCGTGAATTGCTTGAATTTTTTATAGTCTCCAGATCTTGTGGCTTGTTGTAACAAAGCTATGGTTTCGGGATTCCACGCATGTTGTTCGCCGTCCTTTCTATAGGAATATTCACCTATGTGTCTGACAGCTGATGAATCATCAAAGTCAGAGCTGTAAGCGGCCGAATGATTTCGGAGAATATCCTTTACAAGATCGTCCAACGTCATTCCTCCGATCTTGCTGACTGTACCTCCGAAATATCTTGATGTCAAAGCATCGCTGAGTCCAACGGCCTCAAATAATTGTGCGCCCTTATAAGATGTGAGGGTGGATATGCCCATTTTTGAGATGATTTTAAGCAGACCCTTATCGATAGCCTTGATATAATGTTTTGAAGCCGTTTCGTAATCGAGCTGAATTTCCCCGCGCTTTGTGAGATCATAAATAACCCCGAATGCAAGATAGGGATTGATCGCGCTCGCTCCATATCCTGAAAGCAGAGCGAAATGCATTACTTCCCGAGCTTCGGCAGTCTCGACTATAAGAGCTGTCTGGACACGTTTCTTCCGTTCAATCAGATGGTGGTGGACCGCTGAAGTGGCCAACAATGCCGGTACAGGAGCCTCAAATTCCGATACTTCTCTATCTGACAAGACGATATAATTGCATCCGTTGTCAACAGCCTCTTCCGCCTCATTGCAGATTCTACCTAAAGCTTCTTCAAGTCCTTTAGCACCGTCGGCGATAGGAAAAGTAATTTTTATCTTCTTAGTGTTAAATCCTTTATATCTGAGATTGCACAAGATATCAAGCTCACGGTTAGTGAGGATAGGCCGTTTTAATTCCACCATTTTGCATAAATCGGGACTCGGGTTGAGAAGATTCATGTTTATCGCCCCGATATAACTGTCGAGACTCATCACAAGTTCCTCACGCAATGGATCGATAGGAGGATTGGTGACCTGTGCGAAATGCTGACGGAAATAGCTGAAAAGAGAACGCGGGATAGTACTCAGCACCGCAAGAGGAGTATCGTTACCCATTGAATTTACCGGTTCTTTGCCGTCAATAGTCATAGGTTGTATGATTTTCTCTATGTCTTCCCGGTGATAACCGAACAGGTCGAGCTGTTTTCTTAAATCTGTAATCTCGTCGGTAACTTTTCTGCCGGAGCTTATTTTGTCGAGTATTATCCTGTTTTTAGAAAGCCACTCGGCATAAGGAAACTCCGACGCCAAAAGATTCTTAATCTCTCCATCGTAATAAACTTTCCCTTTCTCCATATCGATGAGGAGAATTTTGCCGGGGCGTAATTTCCCTTTCTTCTTGACTTCAGAAGCATCAAATTGTAACACTCCGGTCTCCGATGCCAGAACCATTGTGTCATTCTTCGTTATTACGTATCTTGCCGGTCTGAGACCATTTCGATCAAGCATTCCCCCGGCATATCTGCCATCGCTGAACAAAAGAGCAGCCGGGCCATCCCATGGTTCCATCAAAATGGAATGATACTCATAAAATGCTTTCAGTTCGGGTGAAATGGGATTTTTATCATTGAAACTTTCAGGAAGAAGCATAGCCAAAGCATGGGGCAACGACATCCCGGCCATAACGAAAAATTCGAGAACATTGTCGAGCGAGGCACTGTCGCTCATTTCTGGCTGAATTATCGGAGTAACATCCCGTCCATTGAATTTCTCAGGCTTTAGAACGCATTCGCGCGCTTTCATCCATAGTCTGTTACCCCGAATGGTATTTATCTCGCCGTTATGTCCGAGCATGCGGAAAGGTTGGGCAAGACTCCATGTAGGGAAAGTATTTGTGCTGAAACGTGAATGAACCAGAGCCATAGCCGTAGTGAAATATGGACTTGTCAGATCCATGAAATAATATCTCAGCTGAGGCGACGAGAGCATTCCCTTGTATACGATGTTTTTAGACGAAAGGGAGACTATATAAAAATCCTTTTTTATCTCGAAATCGAGTGTCTCGACTTTCTTTTCAATCTCTTTCCTAATCAGATAAAGACGGAGTTCCGTATCGTCTCCATCATTTTCATCTGCAAGAAAAATCTGAACGATTGCAGGTTCGGCATCCTTTGCAACAGGTCCAAGACCACTGTTGTTAACCGGCACAGTTCTTACGGGTAACATTCGGAACCCCGACTGCATAGCCGTTCTTTCGATTATGTCCAGAATAATCGTCTGCATTTCTTCATCTTTTGGGAGAAATACCAATCCGGTGCCGTATCTTCCTTTTTCCGGAACAGGAATGCCTTGAAGCAGAATGAATTCGTGAGGTATCTGAACCATGATCCCTGCTCCGTCGCCGGTATCGGGATCCGCTCCTTCAGCTCCACGATGTACCATGTGTTCAAGAACTTGCAACCCCTTTTCCACTATCTGATGGGATTTCACTCCCTTGATGTTTACGAGCAGCCCGACTCCGCACGCATCATGTTCATACTCCTTCCGATACAACCCTTTTTCAGAAAAGACATCCTTTTTCATATCATTTCTATAATTTATAAAATCCACTCTTTTTATAGAAAAATGCTCAATTATAGTTGTCTATTATGGCATATTTCTACAAATATCGCTGCAAATATAGCAATTTGCTTTAAATTACGCAATAATTTTATCTTTTTTCCCGCTTTTTCGCAAAAATACTTTATTTACCGCGGCTCAAAGTGTATGCTAACGAGGTAGGATCGCGAAATATTTCTTTGAGTTTGCGTTTGAAGTAAGCTTCCGGTTTGCCGGTAGTTTGTAGAGTATAGTTATTGCAGAGATTATGAAAGAGAGGGGAGTGGTTGAAATGTGTCAGATGGGCGAGTTCGTGGCAGGTGATGTATTTCCTTATTTCTTCCGGCGTGAATACCAGCAGAGGGGAGAAAGAAACTATGCGTCGCGAATCGCAGGTTCCAAGGGCTCTTTTTCTTGCTTTTGAGACACGCCATTCCGCGGGTGAGACCCCGATATCCATAGCAATGAGGCGTGCCGGTTCTATGAGCAGAATAGGCGCAACTGCTTTCGCGACAGTAAAAAGCAGATCACGTAGATGCTTTTGTATGCTTTCGCTCTCAATGTCGAGGCGTGAACCTATCTCGATCGACGTGACCGGCAGTTTAGGTCTTGTAAGGATTTTGAAGGGTAGATGGCTTTGGGTCGACAATATGATTTCAATCCCGTCGAAACTATAGGTTTGACTCGGTTTAAGAATCATGTGCAAGTCAGTGTATGGTCAGCGCGGAGAGATGCCCCAAAGGAGTTTTTCGCGTAGAGTGTCGATAAATGTCTGATTGATAAGGCGCACAAGACGTGTGACATAAGGCGCACGACCGATCCTCAGCTCCGTATCGGTGGTAAGTACGACTGAATGTCCGTCGACACTCAAAGTGAAGCGTTGGCTGCGGGATTTAATCGTGAGCCTGATTTCCGTATTGTAGTCAACGACGATCGGGCGTATATTCAGCGAATGAGGAGCCATAGGTGTCATAACCCACGACGGAGCGTTGGGGGCGAGAATGGGTCCGCCAGCCGAAAGATTGTAGGCTGTGCTGCCGGTGGGTGTAGCGATTATCAAGCCGTCACCTAAGTAAGATGTCATGTGGCAACCGTCGATAAAAGCCGAAACTTCAATCAGGTTTGAAAGATCTGTACGTTGAATGACTATCTCGTTAAGAGCCGCCGTTATGGAAAGTTTCGACGGCAGAGTTTTGTTAGCTTCTACCGTAAGCATGGCTCTGTCTTCGATTAAATAGTTTTTCTCAACGATGTCGTTTATCAGATGAGGTGTCTGATCTAATCTTGTGGCTGCGAGGTAACCTAAATGACCGGTGTTAATACCCATCATCGGTATCTCTTTCGGCGCTATCAATGCTGCTGTATGCAGAAATGTGCCGTCTCCTCCAATCGACAAAACGAGGTCGGCATCGAATCCGGCAGTTATTTCAAATGTTTCCATTCCGTCAATGCGACCGATAATGCCCGACAGATAGTCGGAAAACGATTTCTCTATTTTCAGACGAATGGAGGGAGTGGCGGCAAGTTTAGAGAGAAAATCCCGCAGCTGTGATGCGTATGACGATTGGTAGTTATTGCCGAAGACAGCTATTTCCATCGGAATATGGGGTTATGTCGGTCAATCAGACGTTGATATAAGTCAGGAGTTGAGAAACACGCTCCGAAAGTGTCGGATCGTTATCGGCAGCACTATGATCGCGTACCTGTATGACATTGTAACCGTAACGTTCGAGCGATCTTGCGACAGCTGAATGAGAACGATGGGATATGCGAAGATCCACAACAATCTCTCCCGTCTGAAGCACCTCCGAGGTTATGTTCAGGTTGAGAAGGTGGGCGTCCGCATCCTCTACCGCTCTGGCTATTCTGGAAGCTGAAAAATCACCACGGTAGCAGGCCACGCTCAGTTCGGTAGATTCCGGAGCATAAGGGAACACTCGCTCGGCGCTATGGTGAAGTTGTGTCTGCAATCCGTTGAATTCGGGGACTTTGCGGCTCGATATGTTATCTTTTGAAGTCAAAATCTTTTAAATCTAAGTATTTGTAGTTATTTTTGTAGTCAGATTATAATGCAAAGATAGGCATTTTAAATGACATTTTGATATGAAAACGGCGGTTTAAAGCTTCTCTTTGTCACTTTTCAAAAATTATAACACACTTAAATCGAATAAGTTTTTTAATGACAAACTTAAGTGTAAATATCAATAAAGTCGCTACGATACGTAACGCGCGCGGCGAAAATGTGCCCGACGTGCAGAAGTTCGCTATCGATTGCGAAGAGTTCGGAGCCAACGGAATCACGGTTCACCCACGACCCGACGAACGGCACATCACTCGTAAGGATGTTTTCCTGCTCAGGCCTTTAGTCAAGACAGAGTTCAATATCGAAGGTTTTCCTTCACCCGAATTTCTTGATCTTGTCTTTAAGACAAAGCCCGAACAGGTGACGCTCGTGCCTGATCTGCCGGCTCAAATCACATCGAATTCCGGCTGGGATGTCGATACCAATCTTCAGTTTCTGACCGAAATAGTCGAACGTCTTCGCGATGCAGGCATCAGAACCTCGATATTCGTAGATCCCGAACCTGAAATTATTAAAAAAGCGGCTGCCACAGGCGCCGACAGAGTGGAACTGTACACAAAGCCTTATGCGGCGCTCTATCCGACTAACCCCGAAAAAGCTGTCAAGCCTTATGTCGAGGCGTCGATAGCAGCTCATAAATGTGGCCTGGGAGTCAACGCCGGCCATGACCTGAACTTGACAAATCTACATTTTTTCTACCTGAATATGCCGTATCTCAATGAAGTGTCGATCGGTCATGCGCTTATTTCCGACGCATTGTATTTAGGTCTCAAGGAAACTATCAGACTTTATAAGGAATGCCTCCGACCCGGATTGCAATCCGAAGCACAATAATTCATCAAAAAGTAAATCAATATGTCTATTCTTACAGCTATTACAGCCCAAACAGTTACGTCAGTCACCGAATCAACCGGTGATTCACTAACAGAAATAGCCTCTGATGCATTGTTCACGCCTGTGTCGACTCAACCTGTGGTTCAGGACCTTTCGGTTTGGGAATTGTGTGTAGAAGGTGGGTTTATTATGATCCCTCTCGCTATCCTGTCGATAATAGCAATCTACATATTCTTCGAACGAGCTATAGTGATACGCAAAGCCGCGCGCGAAGATTCAACGTTCATGAACCGTATCCGTGATTATATCCATGAAGGAGAACTCAGCTCAGCGCTGAATCTTTGCAAACATACCGACACTCCTTACTCACGTCTGATTGCAAAGGGTATAAGTCGCATCGGTAGGCCGATGAACGATGTGCTTGTGGCAATAGAGAACACAGGTAATATCGAAATTGCGGCCTTGGGCAAAGGATTGCCCTGGCTGGCTACGACTGCTGCCGGCGCTCCTATGCTCGGTTTCTTGGGCACTGTGATCGGTATGGTTCAGGCATTCTACAATCTGGCAAGCGCCGGATCGTCGGCCAACATCGATGTGCTGGCGGGAGGTATCTATGAAGCACTCGTTACGACGGTTGCAGGTCTGATCGTCGGCATTGTCGCGCTCTTCGCTTATAACTATCTCGTGGCTCGTATCAATGGAGTGATGAACACGCTCGAATCAAAAACGATGGAGTTCATGGATCTTCTTAACGAACCGGCCGTCTGACCTGTCGGCTGTCCAAATTTCTAAACGCTTGAAATCATGGCTTTAAAAAAGCAATATGACATAACATCATTGTTTTCGATGGCTTCGATGACCGATGTCATCTTCCTGTTGCTGATTTTCTTTATGGTGACATCTACTTTCGTTTTTCCGACAGCCCTGGAAATCAATCTGCCACAAAGTTCCGAACAGACAGCAATAAAACCGGGAACGCGAATTTATATCGATCACGATCAGGTTATTTATGTTTCATTCGCCGACAGGGAACCACAAGTCGTTTCGGAAGACGAACTGCTTGGTTTGCTCCAGTTGGTGCAGTCGCAAGAAGGAGAAAGCTATATAGCTATCTATGCGGATGCTGAAGTGCCCTACGGACGCTTGGTAGAAGTGCTTGACCTCGGAGCAAGGAACGGTCTTAAGATGGTGCTGGCCACAAAAGCCGCTCCTGTTTCTGCAAAGCCGAACAACGAACAATCCGAATAAGCGATGGACGACAGAAACAAAGCACGTGCAGTGGCTATCGCGATCACTCTGTTTATAGTGATTGCGGTTGTTACACTTATGCTTTGGATCACTTTGCGATACACCGGTGAACGTCCCGTTAAATGGCCGCCGGAAGACACAAGCGAACTTCTGATGGAGGGTGAATATGTGAAATACGGTGATATCCCGGAACCTCTTCAGGAAGAACAAGAGCAGGCTCCAGAATCTTCAAGCGATGCCCTCATTGAAGGAGAGGATATGATCGATGAAGGTCAACCCGTCAGTGAAACACAGCCCCCCGTCACTTCCAACGTAGAATCACCGATGAAGGTGAACGAGAAACCGAAGCCCGAAAAAACCGGACCTTCGGCGGCAGAGAAAGCTGAACAGGAAAAAATAAAACAACAGCAGGAGACTGCGTCCAGAATCAACAGCCGAGTTAATTTCGGAGGCACTCAAAGCGGTTCGTCAGCGACCGGTTCGTCAGGGTCGCCAAACGGTAATTCATCGCAAGGAGTTCTTAGCGGAATGCCTGGATCAAATGTGAAAGGAAGAACGCTTTCCAACTGGTCTAAACCTAAGGGTGTAGCGGCCGGATCGATTGTCGTCTACGTAGTAGTCAATCGTCAAGGGAAAGTGATTAAGGCTTCTTATTCTCATGGAAGTGGTCCTGTGGCTGCCGATAAGGAAGCCCGAAAAAATTGTGTTCAGGCGGCACTTGGATCTTCATTCTCGGTAGATCTTGATGCTTCTGCCGAACAGACAGGAACTATCACTTATCATTTCGAATAAATAAACCTTTATGACTGCATAATGAAATTGTTCTCCGACTCAAAACGAAAAAACTCCCGCGCGGTTCATCCTCTCAAATGGGTTCCCACTGTCTATTTCGCGATGGGACTGCCATTTGTGGTGCTCAATATGGTGAGTGCAGTTCTTTTTAAGAATATAGGCATACCGAATGCTCAGATTGCGTTCTGGACATCGCTCATCATGTGGCCTTGGACCATAAAGTTTCTTTGGAGTCCTTTTCTTGAGATCTTCAAGACAAAGAAATTTTTTGTCGTAGCTACTCAGATTATTTGTGGGGTCCTTTTCGGGCTTGCCGCTATGGCTATCAGGATAGACGAACCATTTGCCATACTGATAGCGCTTTTTGCAGTCGTAGCTTTCAGCGGTGCAACTCATGACATTGCGGCCGACGGCGTCTATATGTCTGAGCTCACGGAGCGGGATCAGAGTCGCTATATCGGTTGGCAGGGTGCTTTTTACAATCTTGCGAAACTCGTGGCGACAGGAGGCCTTGTAGGACTGGCAGGGTATCTCGCGCGATATTTCAGCGACAGTGATACACCTGAAAGACTTCATTATATCGACTCATGGATGATAATTCTTGCAGCGATAGGAGCACTCTTTCTGATTTTAGGAGCATACCATTCGAAAATAGTACCGGGTCGCACAGCATCCTCTACCTCACCCACGGCTCGCGAAGGACTATCGAAACTCAAGGAAGTAATCACGGCGTTTTTCACTAAACGTTACATCTGGTACTACATAGCTTTTATAATCCTTTATCGTCTCGGTGAAGGTTTTGTAATGAAGATTGTTCCGTTGTTCCTTATGAGCGACCGGGCAAGTGGCGGATTGGCTTTGAGTAACGAACAGATTGGACTTTATTACGGCACGTGTGGCGCTGCGGCCTTCTTACTCGGATCGCTTCTTGCCGGATATTATATCGCTCGACGAGGTCTTAAAAAATCGTTGTTCTCCCTTTGCTGCATTTTTAATATTCCCTTTGTCGCTTATGCTCTCCTCGCTTATATGCAGCCCGAAAGCATGGTTATGATAGCCGGCGCTATCATCGTGGAATATTTCGGTTATGGATTCGGGTTTGTAGGTCTCACACTTTTCATGATGCAGCAGGTGGCTCCGGGTAAACATCAGATGGCTCATTATGCGTTTGCTTCCGGAATAATGAATTTTTCAGTCATGCTCACAGGAGCGGTCAGCGGGTATCTCAGCGATTGGCTCGGGTACTCATCGTTTTTCACAGTTGTGATGATAGCTACAGTCCCCGCTTTTCTTATGACATGGTTCCTGCCGTTCAGCTATCCAGATAAATCAGCCGAAAATTTAAAACAAGAAATAGAAAATGATTCAACCGAAGAAACTGGCGATAATAGGCTCGCCGATGCCGGATATTCCATGGGAGGAGAGACCCAAGGGAACTGAGGCTGTGATGTGGCGTTGTTCGGCCAATCCTATCATTCCTCGCGATCTGCTATCTACCTCAAACAGTATTTTCAACTCGGCTGTAGTGGCTTTTGAAGATAAGGGTCCCAGGCGATTCGCCGGGGTGTTCAGATGCGACGACACAAATCGGCGCATGCGACTGCATGTAGGGTTCTCACCTGACGGCCTGAATTGGCAGATTGAAGAGAACGATGTGCCTTTCGAGGGAGCTGACCCCGAGGTGGCCAGGTGGGAATACGGTTACGATCCACGTGTAACGAAAATTGACGACCGTTATTGGATAACATGGTGTAACGGTTATCATGGCCCTACCATCGGAGTGGCATGGACTGATGACTTCAAAACCTTCCATCAGCTTGAAAATGCTTTTCTGCCCTACAATAGAAACGGCGTATTGTTTCCTCGCAAAATCAACGGAAAATACGCTATGTTATCGCGTCCAAGCGATACCGGACACACGGCGTTCGGAGATATCTTCTATAGCGAATCTCCCGACATGGAGTTCTGGGGCCGTCACCGCCATGTGATGTCACCGGCGGCTTTCGAGGAGAGTGCATGGCAATGTATGAAGATCGGAGCAGGCCCTGTTCCGATAGAGACCTCCGAAGGATGGCTATTGCTCTATCATGGAGTATTAAGGTCTTGCAACGGATATGTATATGCTTTCGGATCGGCACTGCTTGATATAGAGAGACCTTGGCAAGTATTGGCTCGAAGCGGACCATATCTCATCTCTCCGCGCGAAATCTACGAACTCACGGGCGATGTTCCCAATGTCACCTTCCCGTGCGCGGCTCTCCATGACCCTGAAACTGGCAGAATCGCCGTTTATTATGGCTGTGCTGATACGGTAACGGGACTCGCTTTCGGATATATCCCCGAAATTGTGGAGTGGACAAAACGTAATTCAATCGTCTAATTAAAAAATACAGATATGTTTTCAGGAATTGTAGAAGGAATCGGTAAAGTAGTTTCGGCAGTTAAAGATGAGGGCAACATTCACCTCACCTTGGAGTGTGCTTTTACCGACGAACTGAAAATCGATCAGTCAATTTCCCATAATGGAGTGTGTCTGACTGTTGTGGCGCTTCCGGGCGACGGTACTTATACAGTGACCGCCATTCAGGAAACGCTTGAACGCAGTAACCTCGGCGACCTTAAAGAAGGCTCGCTTGTAAACCTTGAAAGGAGTATGCTCATGAATGGAAGGCTCGACGGCCATATCGTTCAGGGACATGTCGATTGTACGGCGGTTTGTGAGGAAGTTAAGGATGCCGACGGCAGCAAGTATTATAAATTTCGTTATGATGTGTCACCTCAGATGGCGGCGCGGGGATACATGACCGTTGAAAAGGGCTCCGTTTGTGTTAATGGCGTGAGTCTCACGGTTTGTGACTCTGAGAAAGATTCATTCCGAGTCGCTATCATTCCTTACACTTTCGAGAACACCAATTTCAAAAAAATTGAACCGGGAACGAAGGTGAATATCGAATTCGACATTATTGGCAAATATCTTGCCCGGCTTGCAGAATTCAAATAAAAATAACTGAAGACGGTTTAAAAAGCCCTTAAATATCATAGTCAACAGATTATCAATAAAACTTCAAAAATATGACATATTATTTAGCAATCAACGGTCGAACCGAAGGTCCCTACACAATAGAGCAATTAAAGTCGTTTCATATCTCGCGATCCACCTTGGTTTGGAATCAAGAACTTAAAGATTGGACCCCTGCCGGTAATGTGCCGGAATTAATGGGATGTTTCCATGAGGTTCCGCCGGTACCTCCCGTGCAGCCCATATCGGGTTATGACGCCAATAATGCTTTCGACAGCGGTCCGGAGGGTAAATCTCGTGGTGTGGCTGCATTGCTCGCCATTCTGTTGGGAGGATTAGGAGTTCAGTATTTCTATCTGAATAAAATCGGAGCAGGTCTGATATCGATAGGACTGACTATAGTGACATGTGGTTTATGGGAAATTGTGATGCTTGTTCAGGGCATTCTGATGTTCTGCATGACAAACGAACAGTTCCGCAACAAATATGTTCTTTCCCCAAGTACTTTCCCCATTTTCTGAATTTTAAACAAACATTCGCAGATACGAATAATGGCCTGATACGTTCATCAGGCCATTATTCGTATTTATCTGAAAGATATAATGTTATTTAAGCTTAGCAAGTGAGTGCTTTATACGTCTCATCGCTTCGCGGATGTTGTCGTCGGAAGTGGCGTACGACAGCCTGATATAGCCCGGCAGACAGAAAGCGTCGCCGGCCACGGTTGCTACATGACCTTCTTCAAGAAGGTACATGGCGAGATCCGCAGCATCGTTTACGGTTTTGTTTCCGTCGCTTTTTCCGAAATAAGCCGATACTTCGGGGAAGAGATAGAATGCTCCTTGCGGTTCGTTTACTTTCAAACCAGGAATTTCTTTGGCAAGCGAAACTATCAGATTACGTCTGCGTTCGAAAGCTTTGCACATTTCAACCACACAAACCTGCGACCCGCTGTAAGCCGCTTCTGCTGCTTTTTGTGCTATAGACGACGGGTTTGACGTGGTCTGGCTCTGCAATTTGGAAGTAGCTTTGGCAATAGCGACGGGAGCTGCAACAAAACCGATACGCCAACCGGTCATTGCGTATGCTTTCGAGACACCGTTCACAACTACTGTTCTATCCTTTATTTCAGGGAATGCTCCGAGCGACTTATATTTTCCCGTGAAATTTATATGCTGATATATCTCGTCGGCGAGAACTACGATCTCCGGATGTTCGTTCAACACGTCGACCAACCCCTGCAACTCTTCAGCCGAATAGACACTTCCCGTCGGATTTGACGGTGAACAGAGGATAATCATCTTGGTTTTCTCCGTGATAGCATCTTTAAGTTGCTGAGGAGTAATCTTAAAATCCTGTTCGATTCCGGCCGGTACGAGAACGTTTTTACCTTCCGCGAGCTTCACAAGTTCCATATAGCTCACCCACGCCGGAGTGGGGATTATCACTTCGTCGCCGGGATTGATTATCGACATAATCACGTTACTGAGCGACTGCTTCGCACCGTTGCTGACCACAATTTGTTCGGGTTCATAGTCCACTCCGTTCGTTTCTTTCAGATTAGCAGCTATTGCCTTGCGGAGCGAGAGATAGCCCGGCACGGGTGTATAGAAGCTAAAGTTTTCGTCGATAGCTTTCTTCGCCGCCTCCTTTATGTGCGCCGGAGTATTGAAATCGGGCTCGCCTACTGCCATATTTATCACGTCCACTCCCTGAGCTTTCAGTTCCGCACTTTTCTGTGACATCGCCAAAGTGGCTGAAGGAGAAAGGTTATTGATTCTTTCAGAAATAAAATCCATAAGGGTAATTATTGATTGTTCGAATTTCGGGCAAAATTAAGAAAAAACGTGGTTACTACCAATGAAAGTGTCAATATAAACTTTCGGCACGACTACAACGTTCGAGTTTGAAAGGCATACTCTTGTCATGGTACAATCCGTTTCCGGAGAAAACGCCGTTTTCGTAATAACCGCTCCACTCTCCGCAATAAACATAATCGGGATCATATTCATCCATTACTATCCGGTGCGGGTCACGGGGATCGACATAATTGGTTATCTCAAGTATCATACTTTTCTTCGTTCCGTATTTGTCGTAGCAATATTTTCCGGTTTTAGAGTTCAGATCCAGCACCATATTGACCTTATATTTGCCGTTTATGGTTCCTTTGAGATAAATAATACCGTTGTGTATAGGTTCATCGCGGGGAGTCTGCACTTCCTTATTCGCAATCTTTTCTTCGGTGACAACGTTATGCGAAGTCTCTGCTACCTGCAGGGTAGGGGAAGCCGATTTTTTACCGCTGAATATAAAATACAATCCCACTCCGATCATGATCACCGCAAAAACGATTATGATCACATAAAGGACGTTTTTGTTATTTCCTTTTGTCTCCTTCGCGGCATGAGGGTTGTCGGCTATCACTCGAGTCCCCGCTACGTCGTAGGCTTGGTGTCGAATCGGTTGCACCGGTGATGCGACAGGGATGGCATACTGCGAACCGTTTTTGTCGAATAAAGTGGAAACATCTTTTTCACGATCGAATTTCGACAATTTTGTGGCACGACGTATATTTTCTGCCATTTTTGGCGATACCGAATTTTCTACCTCACGCGCAAGCTCTCCTTCACGCAGTTCGGCCGCTTTTCGAGGAAGTTTTCCTGTCAGGCAATAATACATTGTAGCCCCAAGTGCATAGATGTCGGATTCAGGCGAAAAGCTGGTGATGCCCATGTATTGTTCGGCAGGTGAATAACCGTCGGAACAGCCGAGTGTATTGATTGTTGAAGTTGGGCTTCCGTCATGGCCATAATGTTTTGACAGACCGAAATCGATAAGCACAGGCCTGATGTTTCCGTCTTTCTCCCTGACGAGCATTATGTTATCGGGCTTTATGTCGAGATGGGTCATGTTGTTGCGATGGAGAGTGGCTACGGCATCTGCTATCGGAGCAAGAACTGCGGTCATTTCCTGTTCGCTCAGTTTTCCCTTGTGACTGACAAATTCGCGCAATGATTCTCCCTCAAGGTATTCCATCACATAGTAAGCTGTATTGTTAGCCTCGAAAATTTCGTTGACAGCTACTATGTTCGGATGGCCGACTCCGACTCTTTGCAGACGACGTGCCTCTGAAATAAAATCTTTGCGGGAGTTTTCCACTCTCTCTTTGACCGGATTGGAATAAACTACACGGCTGCTATCCGACTCCCTCTCGCAGTCGCTTGATATAAAATGCTCTTTTATGGCGATTTTAATTTCTGTCTCGATGTTTCCAAACCTTACGTTTGTAGTCGCTAAATATGTTATGCCAAAACCGCCTTGACCGAGAACTTTTTCGATGATATAAATCTGATTGCCGCTATCGAGCCTTTGTCCTTTGTTAAGATTGTTTGCCATGTATGTTTTATGCTGTGGTGGAGATTATTGCCTAAAGAACGTTGTTTTGCTGCCGTCGGTCAGCGTGATTTTTTGCGCTTAAGGATTTCGCTGACTTTCGATGCTTCCTCATATCGCTCCTGGTCGATTAGTTTCTTGAGAGTCCGTTCGAGTTCTTCTATCGCATAGTTCTCGAGCTTCGGTTCCATTCCGCTTATGCCGATCTCTTCTTCGTCGCTTTCTTCCTCCGGATATTCTTCGCCATATTCCTCGTCTTCATCCGCGTCTGTTTCGTCATCTTCCTCGTCGTCATCATAATCATCATATTCCCCGTCGTCAGGTGTCCTGTCCTGATGAGGATCGTTTTCCACCTCCATGATGAAACCGGTCTCGTCGATGATTTCGGGGGTGGTGTAAATCGGCGCTCCCGTGCGCATGGCTATAGCAATCGCATCGGATGTCCGAGAGTCAATTATCACGGTGCGGTCGCCGTCGGAGAAGGTGAGTTCTGATGAGAATATCCCGTCTTCGAATTTGTAGATGAACACTTCCTTGAGTTTCACTCCGAAAGCATGGGCAAAACTGACAAAAAGGTCGTGGGTCATAGGCCTTGGCGGGGTGACGCTTTCCATACGGAGTGCAATCGACTGAGCCTCTGCCGATCCTATCAGCACGGGTATTCTGTATGGACCGTCGACTTGTGCGAGAATGAGCGCATAAGCTCCTGTCTGCAACTGGCTGTATGAGATTCCGAGTACCTTAAGTCTGATTCGTTCTGCCATAATGTCGGTAGATTTATGTGTTGATTGCGTTAGTCGTTCTTCCTGTAATAATTCCGCTGCCGTAGCAAAGCTTGTTGTCAGGGCTGTAAATTGCTGTGAACTGACCGGGTGCGATTCCTTGAATTTTCTCCGAGCTTTCGACTATATATTCCCGCTCTCCCAATTTCGTGAGCCGACCCGGAGTAAATTCGGGGGTGTGGCGGTTTTTGAATTTGATTTCCACATTTCGGCAGTCCCCGGGCCATGGATCTTTTGTGATCCAGTGCATTTCGTCGAGATGTATCGTCCGGCCATATTGTTTTTCGGTGTCATATCCGTTCGACACATAGACAGCGTTATCGGCCACACATTTGCCTACGACATACCAAGGCCCTCCGCTCAGTCCCAGTCCTTTCCGTTGACCGATGGTATGAAACCAATATCCTCTGTGTTCTCCCAGTTTTCGTCCGGTTTCGATTTCGATTATCGGGCCGGGACGTTCTCCGAGATGGCGGCGTATGAAGTCGTTGTAATTTATTTTCCCGAGGAAACAAATACCCTGGCTATCACGTCGTTTGGCGTTAGGCATATCTACGCTTTCGGCTATTTCCCTCACCTTTTTTTTGGGGAGGTCGCCGATGGGGAACATCAGATGGCTAAGCTGCCCGTAATCGATTCCGGCCAGAAAGTCGGTCTGGTCTTTAACCGGATCGGGAGCCGTCGCGAGATAAATCAGGCCGTCCGGTCCGACGAACGTATTGGCGTAGTGGCCTGTAGCTGTTTTGTCGAAGTGATGTCCCCACCGTTGTTCGAAATAGCCGAACTTAATTATGCGGTTGCACATAATGTCAGGATTGGGTGTGCGACCCTCTCTGACTGTGCGCAGGGCATATTCCATCACATTGTCCCAATATTCCTGATGCAGTTCGACGACTTCAAAAGGGAGTCGATAGCGCGCAGCGATCAGGCGGCACATTTCGATATCCTCCTCGGCCATACATCCATCGGTGCCGTCGTCACGGCCTATGCGGATGTAAAACAGGGTGATATCGTGTCCTTGCTCCACGAGGCGGTGGACAGCGACCGCGCTGTCGACTCCTCCGGATATTAAAGCCGCAATTTTCATTAGGGACAGATAATCAGCGATTGTTTATGATTAGTTGCAAAGTTATGAAATCTTCTGCAATAATCGTTGAAATGATTTGAGAGAAAACGATGCGAAGATTCCAAAGCCGCTCCGTTTCAAACATCGCCATGCGTTTTTGCCGAAAATTCAAGGTATTTTACGGATGTATCAAATTTTGCACGCAAATAGGGCTACAATCGCGAACAAACTCAGAGTAATAGGGTGACACATATTTTGAAATAAACGGCGTCAGAGCGCAAGTAAATGGCCTTTATCGACGTTTTATGTGATGGTGTGGTGAGGTGATGACCCCCGGGTTGTAGGCGGACGCAATATGTTGCGTCATTAAAAAAGGGATAGAGGGTACTGAATGGCGAGTCAGACGATATGTATTGTGTCCCAACAAAGGGTGAGGAGGGGGTCAGACTTCTTCGAGTTCCTCTTTTTCGTCTTTTCCCTCTCTGGCGATGAGGAAAATGGAAATAAAGTAATCAAGCGATATTTTCCCGGGACCGGCGAGGAGAATGAAGAGATAGATACCTATGAACATGATCGGCAGATAGCCTGGCGCGGTGCTTGACATTCCGTATACGAAAGTGTCGGGAAGAAGGTCGTGGAGAACGTAATATTCGGCGGCGACCATCGTGATGATAGGGGGCAGGACGGCTATTCTCGTAAGGAAGCCCACCATGATGCACAGGGAACAGATGATTTCGACGATTATCACCAGTATAAGACATGTTTCCGACGACCATCCCCAAATGGTAGGGAAAGAATAACGAAGTTCATCGAATCCCACGAGATGGCGTATTCCGAACTGCATGAACATCACGCCTACGAACAAGCGCAGGAATAACCGAGCCATATTGGTGTAGGTATAGCCGGTGCACGTTATGAACGTATGCGACAGGAATCTCTTGAAATTGGCCATATTGCTGAGGAAATATTGAATGGTTTATAACCTGCTTATGAGGTTGAGAAGGGTGTCGATATTGATGTTTTTGAGCTGTATGATATTCTGTTCGTCAACGACATAAAATGACGGGATGAACCGAACGTCGAATATTTCGTCGATTCCGGGCGCTGATACCACTTCCCATTCCTCGGGATATTTTTCGGCGGTTTCAGCCCATCCTTCTTCGCTGCCGGGATTGATGACCATAATTCTCATCACGCCGTCTTTTACATATCCGCTCGCTCTGATGTCGGCTTTGAGTCGAGAACGCGCAAGAGTGCAGTCGATACAGTCGGGCGAAGCGAAGAAAATGATGGTAACTTCACTCGAATCAGGCTCGAAAGTCTTTGTCTGACCCTGCCGATCTTTATAATTGAAAGTCGGCACGGGCATACCTTTCTGGGTGTAGGAAAGCACTTTGACAACTTTTTCAAAGGGCTTTTTGTCTTGGGAGGATATTTTTTTATGATCGACGACGGCACGTGCAAACGGCAAGAAAAGGTCGTCACTGTAGATTTCTGCCGTGTCGCTATGAACGAATTCTTCGGCTTTTTGAGCAAGGAAAAGGATGTCGTTCGGCTGTTTTTCAAGATTTTTCAGAAAAATTGCAATCGACTTATAGGCATTTCTGGCAGATGCGTATGGCATGAATTCGAGATACTGGCGGAAAGCCTCTCCCATTTTCTGCTTGTTGTTGAAAGCTTTTTTCAAATCGCAGAAATCCCAGAAGTGTGCTATGAGATAATCGGTTCGGTCCTGAAGATTGGAAATCGAATCGGGCACGATGGGATAAGGGAAGTATGTGTCGGTCTGCTGAGCCGACATTTTGCCTGTCACTGCCGTAAAAAGGGCTATTAATAAGAGTAATTTTTTCATTTTTTCTGTCATGTTTTCAGATTGGCACAACTTTTGCAATTACAAAGATAACATGAAAAGCATTAATGAAAAACACTGTAAAGGGAAAAATCGCTTAAAATAACGGATTGTTAGCAACCTTTAACCCATTTTATTTGTTAGGAGAGTAATCAATGCATTTTTCATCAAGACAAAAAAGTAACTATTTATTTACGAAGATATGAATTTCAATAACTTTACAATCAAATCACAGGAAGCTATCCAGAAGGCAGTTGAAGTGACAAAAAATTCGGGCCAGCAGGCTATCGAACCGGTTCATCTGCTGAAGGCAGTCCTGTCGGAGGGAGAATCGGTGGTGAAATTTATTTTCGCCAAAACAGGAGTGAGCGAGCCGATGGTAACTTCGGCAATCGACAAGGAAATTAATTCTCTGCCAAAAGTGTCAGGTGGCGAACCTTATTTGAGCCGTACGTCGAACGATGTGCTTCAGAAGGCTCTCGATATAGCTAAAAAGCAGGGTGACGAATATGTGACATTGGAAGCGGTTCTGATGGCGCTGTTCGAAATATCCTCGCCGGCATCGACGATACTGAAGGATGCAGGTCTGAGCGAAAGAGAACTCAAGGGGGCGATAGATGAGCTCAGAAAGGGAAAGAAAGCGACCGATCAGAGTGCAGAAGAGACATATAACGCGCTGAGTAAATATGCGGTAAACCTTAACGAGAGAGCTCGTTTGGGGAAACTCGATCCGGTGATCGGGCGCGATGACGAAATAAGGCGCGTCCTTCAGATCCTCAGCCGCAGGACAAAAAACAACCCTATGCTTGTGGGAGAACCGGGTACCGGTAAAACCGCTATTGCAGAAGGATTGGCTCAAAGAATAGTGCGCGGTGACGTGCCGGAAAATCTGAGGACAAAACAGATATTTTCTCTCGATATGGGTGCTCTGGTAGCAGGCGCTAAATATAAGGGAGAATTTGAGGAACGTCTGAAAGCCATTGTGAATGAGGTGACTCAGAGCGACGGTGAAATAATCCTTTTCATCGATGAAATCCACACTCTTGTCGGAGCAGGTAAGGGTGAGGGCGCGATGGACGCAGCCAACATATTGAAACCGGCTCTCGCAAGAGGGGAACTGCGTAGCATAGGAGCAACGACACTTGACGAATTCCAAAAATATTTTGAGAAGGATAAAGCTCTGGAACGCCGTTTCCAGAAAGTGATGGTGGACGAGCCTGACGAAATGAGTGCGATTGCTATCCTTCGCGGTCTGAAAGAGCGCTATGAAAATCACCATAAAGTTCGTATCCGCGACGAAGCTATTATAGCAGCCGTTCAGCTTTCAGAAAGGTATATAACCGATCGTTTCCTACCTGACAAGGCAATAGACCTTGTGGACGAAGCAGCGTCGAAACTCAA
Organism: Paramuribaculum sp.; assembly: GCA_022511125.1. Taxonomy (GTDB): domain Bacteria; phylum Bacteroidota; class Bacteroidia; order Bacteroidales; family Muribaculaceae; genus Paramuribaculum. The sequence goes on along the minus strand of JAFLSD010000001.1, from coordinate 190,679 downwards.
ATTGGAAATCGATTCTGTTCCCCAGGCTCTTGACGACATTTCTCGCCGTATAGCCCAGAAAGAAATCGAACGCGAGGCAATCAAACGCGAAGGTGACAAAGAGAAGGTGAAAGAAATCGAGAAAGAACTGGCTTCGATGCGCGAGGAAGAGAAAGAATTCACAGCGAAATGGAAAGCTGAGAAGGATCTTATAAATCGCATCCAGCAGAATAAAATAGATATCGAACAGCTGAATTTTGAAGCTGACAAGGCAGAGCGCGAAGGCGACTATGCCAAAGTGGCAGAAATCCGTTATTCGAAAGTGCAGGAGAAAGAGAAGGAAAACGAAGATATCCAGACCCAACTCAATATGATGCAGGGTGAGAAAGCCCTCATCAAGGAGGAGGTTGATGCGGAGGATATCGCGGACGTGGTTTCACGCTGGACGGGAATTCCGGTCAACAAAATGGTGCAGAGCGAAAAAGAAAAACTGCTTCATCTGGAAGAAGAGCTTCATTCACGCGTGATCGGTCAGGAGGAGGCTATCAGGGCTATCGCCGATGCTGTTCGCCGTTCGCGAGCCGGTCTGAACGATCCCCGTCGTCCTATAGGTTCATTCATTTTCCTGGGTACTACGGGAGTAGGAAAGACAGAGCTGGCAAAAGCTCTTGCAGAGTATCTTTTCGACGATGAAAATATGATGACGCGCATAGATATGAGCGAATATCAGGAGAAACATACCGTTTCGCGCCTCGTAGGAGCTCCTCCGGGATATGTGGGATATGATGAAGGCGGACAACTTTCGGAGGCTGTCAGACGCAAGCCATATTCAGTGGTATTGTTCGATGAAATCGAGAAAGCTCATCCGGATGTGTTCAATATCCTTCTTCAGGTGCTTGACGACGGCCGCCTGACCGACAATAAAGGCCGTCTGGTCAACTTCAAAAACACAATCATCATAATGACTTCGAATATGGGATCGTCGGTGATCCGCGATAATTTCGCCAAAATGACAAAGGAGAACCGCGAAGAAACCATCGAGAAGACTAAAGGTGAGGTGATCGATATGCTTAAGCAGACCATCCGTCCTGAGTTCCTCAATCGTATCGATGAGACGATAATGTTCACTCCGCTCAACGAAAACGAAATCGAAGAAATCGTCGGACTGCAGATCAACGGCATAAAGAAAATGCTTGCCACAAACAGCATCACCCTGGAAGTAACTCCGGCAGCCGTGAAATATCTCGCCGAAGAAGGCTTTGATCCCGAATTCGGTGCCCGTCCGGTGAAGAGAGCAATCCATCGCCTTGTACTCAATCAACTTTCCAAGGACATTCTGTCGCAGAAAGTGGAAAAAGATCGCCCCATCATCATCGATGTGGCAGGCGGGGAAGGTGAAGGATTGATATTCAAAAACTGAGAACCATTTAATTACTAAAACAACTAATATCTTAATGTATCATTTATGAAAAAACTATTGTATTTATTTATCGCGTTGCCGTTTTTTGCTCTGACGGCATGTAGCAGCGACGATGAACTGCCCGATGTAACACTAAACATTGAGTATGAAGGAGCACAGAAAGTAGATGGCGTCTATTACGTGACTCAGGGAACCCCCTTTGAGATAACTCAGCTTACAGTTACTCCCAACAGAGAAGGAGCAAAAGCAGGAATTTCCAATGTGGTATACGCTCTTGACGGAATGCCTTACGGTTGGACAAATGAAGCGCCTTTCTCTCAGGAGTTTGCTACCGAGAATCTCGCTCCGGGCGAACATGTAATAGAGGTGTCAATGAATGTCCTTGAAGTAGGATGTTCTCCAGCCCAAGCCTATATGACAATAAATCTGATGGTCGTTGAAAATAACGACGAAACACCTTCGACAGGCACAGAAAGCCAGACGAATACGGTGAGTGTCAGACCGATCATCCAACATTAAAAATGTCATTTGATTAAACAATAAAGGAGGCCGCTATATTCAACGGCCTCCTTTGCTATGGTTACGGTAGGGGATGTTTCTATGAGTTCCGGCGCGCGGTGTGCCAGGCGACGGTGCGGGCTATGCCTTCGTCGAGGGAAGTAGAGGGCGAGAATCCAATTTCGCGATATAACGCCGACGAATCGGCATAGGTGGAGAGAACGTCGCCGGGTTGCAGAGGCAACATTTCTTTATTAGCCACGATTCCGGCATGCCGTTCGATGCAAGAAATATAATCCAAAAGATTGACGGGGGACGAGTTTCCGACATTGTAAATTCGATAGGGTGCGGAGGATGAAGCCGGGTCGGGATTTTCGGAATCCCATTCGGTGTCAGGGGTTGGGATTTTCGTCATAATCCTCCTGACCGCTTCGGCAACATCATCAATGTAAGTGAAATCGCGTAGCATTTCTCCTCCATTGAATACTTTAATGGGGGTATGATTTAAAATGGCATCCATGAACAGATAAGGGGACATGTCGGGTCGCCCCCAGGGGCCGTAAACAGTGAAAAAACGTAGCCCCGTGACAGGTAGATCGTAGAGGTGGGAATATACGTGAGCCATCAGTTCATTGGAACGTTTCGTGACGGCGTAAAGACTGACAGGGTGGGCGGTGGAATCACTCTCTGAGAAGGGAGTCTTTTCGTTAAGGCCGTATACGCTTGAAGATGAGGCATAGACGAGGTGCTTCACTTTTGTATGTCGGCATGCTTCAAGGAGGTTGAGGAATCCGTCGATATTATTTTTGATGTATCTTTTAGGATGATCGATCGAATATCTTACACCGGCTTGCGCCGCGAAGTTAATGACGATATCGAATTTTTCTTGTTCGATAAGTCGTAATAAATCATGAAAATCGCAGATATCGAGGCGAATAAAACTCAGTTGCGGATAAACGTCGGAGGGGATTCTCTGATTCCAAGGGAAAGAATCGGGGGAATCGGAGGGCGCATTGATACCCAAAAGGGCCAGACGCTCTATTTTCAATTGAGTAGAATAGTAGTCGTTGATGTTGTCAAGGCCTGTTATCGTGTTGTTTATCAACGGATCGGCCTCAAGAATCCTTTTGATGACCGCCGCTCCTATAAAACCGGCGGCTCCAGTGACGAGTATTTTCAATTTTTTCCGTTAAATGGTTGAACAGTAGCATTTCCCTCTTGGTTTATTCCTTCCCTTTTTAAGACTTTCAGGAATGTGAGCCAGAGGATTTTGCAATCGAGCAAGAATGTGTAATTGTCTATGTACCAGACGTCGAGATGAAATTTCTCACCCCAGGTTATGGCGTTTCTTCCATGGCATTGCGCCCATCCGGTGATGCCGGGTCGCACTTCGTGTCTACGTGCCTGAGTTTCAGAGTAGAAAGGGAGATATTCGGGAAGTAGGGGACGAGGTCCGATCAGGGACATATCACCTCGTAAAACGTTGATAATCTGTGGAATTTCATCGAGTGAGGATGAGCGGAGGAATCGACCCAGGCGTGTGGTTCTTTCAGCGTCGGGCAAAAGGTTGTCGCGAGAGTCTTTATCGTCACGCATTGTCTTGAATTTCAGGATTTTGAATGGTTTGTTGGCAAGTCCTATCCTTTGTTGGGTGAAAAATATGTCTCCTCTATTGATGGCAGCAGATAAAATGGTTATAATCAGCCAAATAGGTGATGTAAGAATTAAAAGTACGGTTGCTGCAACTATATCAAAAGGCCTTTTCCAGGCTTTAATATTTCCTTTATAATTCCTTTGTATTTCCTTTATGTTTTGCTTTAGAATCACTTTTGGGAGTATCAGGCAAATCTTTTTGTAACGCAAGATAAAAGTTTTTAAGACAGGCTCTTACGTGGCGCCGGTCAAATCGGGACGAAATCATCAGTCTGGCTCGAGATGCCATTAGAGAGCGGGTTTGAGGGTCGAAAACCATGATTTTCATAGCATTTTGCAGGGGCAACACGGCGTTAGGTGGAACAATGAGTCCATTCTCACCATCGACGATTATCTCGTTTGAGCCGTTGATATCGGTGACAATAGCCGGCAGCCCCATCGCACCTGCCTCTATGACGACGTTAGGCATTCCTTCCCTATAACTGGGAAGCACCAAACAGTCGGAAGCTAAGAGCCACGGGCGGACATCTTCCTGAAATCCCGTTGAAATAATAGCGTCGGTTTGTATAATCGCTTGTCTCGTAGCCGGGGATATCGGATTAGAGTCAAGTTCGCTTTCTCCTATCAGGAACAGACGGATGGAAGGAATGTCCTTGCGCAAAGACAGAAAAGCCGTGATAAGTTCGTCGATACCTTTATCGCGGACGATCCTACCGATGAAAACGAAAGTGAAGACAGAATCGTCGCGTAGTTTTTCGGCTTCTTTTTTGAGTTCGGGTATAGCCGGGTCGTAATAATCGAGATCAATTCCTCTGACATTTCCGTAGCCTAAGACTTTAAGCGGTTTCTTCGTGATATTCCACTTTTCGAGATCAGCTTTAACTCCGAAACCTTCGGGAACGATATGTGAAGCCAATTTACAAGTCAATCTGTCAGTCAGCTTAAGAATATGTCTTTTCAATCCTTTTGCCGTGGGAAACATCAGCCCGGTGAATGTATGTATCCTAAGAGGGACTCGGCATATTTTGGCGGCCATCATGGTCAGTAGCCCTGCTTTAGGGGTGAATGAATGGATAATCAAAGGTTTCTCCCTGCGTATTACTTTAATAAGCTTAAAAAGGCTAAGAATGTCGCTGAAAGGGGCAATACGGCGCATCATAGGCACGGGGTAAACCCTCACCCCTTCTCTGCGGTTGATCTCTTGAAGTTCACGTCCCGGGGAACTCGAGACAGCGACATCATATTCGTCGTCGGTAAGTTCTAAAAAGAGACCCCTACAGAAGCAATCGAGCGATTGCGGCACTGTAGAGGTCAGAAGGATTTTCGTCATTATATCAAGGCCGCAGGCCTTCTTAGAAGATTATTATTTCTTCATGTAGTGTATTCTGACTTTCACGCCACGGTTTAGTTTAGCGTCGAGTCCTCGTGTACTTTCGTCGTTGACGGTATTGACAGAATTTTTACCGTCGATGATGAATGTCTGTAAGAGAGCATTGCTGAGATTTTCGTTCTGCTGCAGCCATTTTATGACTGTATTAGCTCTGTTTTCCGATAGGGCAGTATTCCTTTCTTGTCCGACACGCGACGAATTGTTACCGGAATAGTTATCCTGACTGGTAGCCATGCCTTCAGTGTGAATCATGGTTATGAGTCCATTGTCGATAATATCCTTGATTTTATTGACAGTCTCTTCGTCGGCAAACTGAGCAATATAACCTTCGTTACCGTTGATTGCGGCATACATATCGGCGAAGCTTACGAGGACATCATTTCCGTCCACATCCATATTTTCGCGAATGATATCGAGACCGTCGTGCGAGTTAAGGCCGAACGATTTAGTTTCGGCATAATTCGCATCATTGAGAAGCCGTTGTCCGCGCGTGGCGTCGTCTATGCGGTACTGCCAAGTGTGCTGTCCGTCGTAGATAGGAGCGTAGTAGAATCCTTCCTTTTCTCGGAAAGCAGTCATATCCTGCGGTTTGAGGCTAAGTGACATGGGCTCTGTGGAGGACATTTCGTATCCTCTGGGAAGATCGACAGCGAATGTGATATTTTCGGCCATTTCTGTTGGAATATCTTTGGTCTGCAGTCCGTTGAGCGAACCTCCTGAAAGGAGTCGGGACGTAGCAGCACTCGTGTCGGCATATCTCTTCTGAGTGTAAAGTCCTCCTGCAAGGTAATCTATAGCGTTAACATCGGAACTTGCCATGAGGGGCGCGTCGTTACGTCCGGAGTAGTTGTTGGGATAGAAAACGTAGAAAGTTAATGTACCCTGTTCGATCTTGCCTGTGGTTTCTATTTCGCGTTCCCTCATCACGAGAATGTCTCTTTCGCGGAAGTCACGCTGATAGAGTTTGGTTGTGCTCTGTGACCATCCGTTGTTTTTCTTCGATCCGAGATAGAAAGTGAAACCGACAGCCACTCCCATATTGAAATCGACCTTTCTGGCGGCTTTGTCGACGTGTCCGTATTCCAGGTCGAAGTTAGTCTGGTAGAAGATACCTCTTACCTTAAAGTCGAGCGACCATCTCTTTGCGGGAGTGAAGAAGCGGCTGTACTGAAATTCGGCGTGCGCACTCAGTTCATTATCCGATCCGTAGCTATGGCCGAATCCCATGTGGTGTACGATGCCTATTCCTGCGGCAAACAAAAACTGATTCATCATTCTTTTGTTTCCCATGCCTTCATATCCTCTGAAGAGTCGCGAAAGATTCAAAATAGCACTTGCACTAAGATCCCACCAGTCGGTTTTCATGTGTCGGTACAAGAATTTGCCATTGTCGTCGTAGACAGGACTTCCGTAGCCATAATGGCCGGTTTCATAACCCGTATAACCTTTAGAAGCCGAACGTTCGAATTCGATTTTCAGACCTATTCCAGGTGTGAACCACTTACCGATACCAACAGTAAAATCCGGTGAAATAGTTCCTTTGAAGGGTCCGAGGGTAGAATAATCGCCTCTGAAGGTATGAGCTCCTGCCGTAGCGAACGCAAACCAGTTTTTTCCGAACTTATTGGTGACCACTCTCATCGGCTCAAGAATCGAGTCTTTCTCAATTCGGATGGTAGTTGGCGCGACATATTCAACGGTGTCGCGGTAGATTTCCACAAAATCCTCGATATCAGGGACGTCCTGATGCTGAGGAAGCTGGGACCATGCATGAATACTCATAATTCCCGCCGCAATAACAAGAATTACTTTTTTCATAGCGTTTCGGCATAATGATCGATTCCTTTTATCCATTCTATTTGTAGTTTAAGTATTTTATTCAATAAAGTAAATTGCGTTTCTTGTCGAGATGGCGTATAATCCATTCGAGCATTTTATCGCTGTGAATATCAGTGCCTATGAAATATCCCCGGAAATGATTTCTGAGCCATTCGGCCTTTTTCCTGACATCTTTATCATAATATCCCAAAAGCGAGGGAAGGCTAATCTGGAAAACGACCCCCATACGACTATATTCCACAAAGTCTTTCCTATTCATATAAATATATCGTTCGGGATGAGCCAGCAATGGGATATAGCCTTTCTCTATGATTCGTTGGAAAATTCCTTGCAGATTGAAAGGAGGGTTGAAATATGATGTTTCAACAAGGAGATGTTTTCCCGAGGTGCCGATAGGCAGCAGATCGTCGGCAGCAAGTCTTTCTTCAAAAAGACTGTCGAGCATGTTTTCCGATCCAAGCCGGATCATAGTTTTTCCTTTATAGCGATCCCGGACTTCTTCAAATTTTTCTAGGAGAAATGCGGTGGAATTGGGAATATCTTCCATAATATGTGGCGTAAACCACACTTCCTTCACTCCCAGTTTTTCATAATCTTCGAGTATCGCCAGAGTTTCGTCCATAGACTTCACTCCATCGTCCACTCCCGGAAGAATATGGGAATGCCAATCGATGAAACCGTCGAGTGGAGGATGTTCAGCCGATTTCTTTTTTAAGAACCAAAAGTTCATGGTGTTTCTTAAATTCGGGAACGATATCGTGCATCAAGCGAAGCACGCGATATCTGTCGCCTTCTTTTGCCGCTTCAATAAGAGACCAGATAGTTCCGTTAACGCAGTCGAAGTCATATTGCCTTACCTTAGCGATCTTAAGCCTATCGAAAGGTGTAGAAACTACTTTTTCGTCGTCGTTAAGGACTTCTTCGAAAAGCTTTTCACCTTTTTGGAGCCCGATGTATTCAATCCTGACATCTTTTCTTCCGCTGATGCGTATCATTTTCCTGGCAAGATCGTCGATTCTGACCGGTAAACCCATGTCGAAAACGAAAATCTCTCCTCCTTTGCCCGCTGCGGCGGCCTCAAGAACCAGTTCACAAGCTTCGTTTACGAGCATGAAGAATCGGATTACGTCGGGATGGGTCACCGTCACAGGGCCACCGCGGCGGATCTGTTCCCTGAAAATGGGTACAACCGATCCGTTAGATCCCAATACGTTGCCGAACCGAGTCGTTATAAAGCTGCATTCGCTCTTGGGGGAAAGACTCTGACAGAAGATCTCGCATATCCTTTTCGAGCATCCCATGACTCCTGTGGGATTGACCGCTTTGTCGGAGCTGATGAGGATGAATTTTTCACAATCATGGCGATGAGCCAAAAGGGCGATATTAACGGTGCCTTCAACATTATTGACGATACATTCGCAGGGATTAGCCTCCATCATCGATACATGCTTATAGGCTGCAGCATGAAAAACGATCTGAGGGTTGAAGCGGTCGAACACATGTTGGGTGAGCTGACGGTCGAGAATGTCGCCCAAAACGATCTCACTGTTAAGTTCTGGAAAATTTCTTCGCAGTTCGAGTCCCAGGAGGTGAAGAGGTGTCTCGGCTTGATCGAGAACGATAAGTTTGGCAGGACGATAAGCCGCCAAAATTTTAACGAGTTCGGAACCGATACTTCCGGCAGCTCCCGTTACGAGAACTGTTTTGCCTTGTATCGACTGGCGGATGTTTTGATAATCAATTTCAATAGGGGTGCGTGAAAGAAGTGACGATAACTCCATGTTGAGTAGTGCCATTTCGCTGAGTCCGTATGAGCCGTTGATGTCGCTTCTCCGGCTATAGTGGCGATAGTGTGAACGGACAGCGGCTCTCAGCAGCACCATAGCGATAAGCGTCAATACAGCCTGCAGAATGATGTCGTGATAGTCGAAAACCATTTTGCAAAAGCTGATAAACAAAGCCGAAAGAATACCACCGATAATAACTGCACAAAGTATATAGGCGATATCATGAGAATTGACCGGCCGGCTGAAAGATTTATATGGACGCACCACGAGGAACGCTATGAAATAAAGAGAAGTGACAATGGCTGTTTCAATCAGAACCGAGCCGTTATTTAACAGAAATTGCGAAGCCGATTGATTGAAGATATAAGCAAGCAGCCCGGCCATGAAAACCGAGAAGAGATCGGCGATGATCAATTCGACGGAATGTGTGCGTTTTGTGTCAGATTTTTTATCTGCAGTCATATAGTTTCGACACAATTTCTGATTAAGCGCGAAATCCGTTCGACATCAGATTCAGAAACGAGCGGACCGCTGGGCAGACAAAGCCCTCTTATCCAAAGATCTCCGCTGACCCCATTGAGATAAGAAACTTCGTTGCGGTAGACCGGTTGGAGATGCATAGGCTTCCATAAGGGTCGACTTTCGATATTTTCGCTTTCGAGACAAAGCCGAACCTTGTTAGATGTATCAATGGGTAGTGGAGACTCAAAAATCACTGTAGTAAGCCAATAATTGCTGTCATAGTCGGGTGAAGGATTGCGGACAACCCTGACATTATCCAAATCGCCGAGCCATCGTGCGTACAGACTGTTAAGCCGGTGATGAACCTCTATGTGATTTCCGATGATTTCCATTTGTCCCAATCCTATCCCGGCCGAAACATTGCTTAACCGGTAATTATACCCGATATGTTCGTGTTCGTACCAGGGATTGTCGGTTCGAGCCTGGGTGGCGAAATAGATGGCCTGTTTTTTAGCTTGTTCGTCGGGACAAATCAAAGCTCCACCAGCTCCGGTCGTAATAATTTTGTTACCGTTGAAACTGAAGACGCCGAATTTTCCGAAAGTGCCGCATTGTTTTCCCTTGTAGGCCGATCCCATTGCTTCGGCAGAGTCTTCAAGGACGGGAATGTCATATCTTCGTGCAATTGAATCAATTTCGTCCCATTGGGCGGGCATCCCGTAAAGATCGACAACTATTATTGCTTTAGGCTTTTTGCCGGTTATGGACAATCTGTCTTTTATAGCCATTTCCAGCAATTCGGGAGACATGTTAAGCGTGAGCGGTTCGCTATCGACGAAAACAGGCTTTGCTCCCAAATAAACTACCGGATTTGTGGATGCGGCGAAAGTCCAACTCTGACATATCACTTCGTCTCCCGGTTGCACACCGAGAAGGACAAGCCCGAGATGAACGGCCGCTGTTCCCGATGCGAGGGCAACGGAATATCGCGGGCGGTCCTCTCTCCGATTTATAAACTCGTCGATTCGATCTTGGAAAGCATCGACATTGGGACCGAGAGAAGTAATCCAATTGGTGCGGAATGCATCACGGATGTAGAGTTCCTCGGTGCCTCCTGCATGGGCAATACAAAGAAATATACGTTTGCTGTCGGACACTTGTCAGAATTTAAGTCGAAATCCTATTCCTCCAGCGCCTTCCGGATAGACCACGGGACTGAACGAAAGCTGCATATCGGGAGCGTTATTTCGTTTGATTCCCACATGGTTGGGTCCTTTAGTCAGAGCTGCATCAAGTAGATTATATACATATATAGCACCTCCAGAGATAAAGAAATAGATTCTCAATCCCCGGAATGTGTCCCGTTTTTTCATGTAGTTCTCTGCATGGGCGGGATCTTTCTTAGCCTGATTCTTGTATGAATTCATCTCGGCGGTAGTATAGATTATCCCCCCGATGGTAAGAGCTTCGGCACCAAGGATTATAAAACCTTTAGTTTTTTCTCCTTTGTAGATCTGTCCTAAGCCTGGAATGATCGACATTGCTGTAGGAGCGGCGTTTGAGATAGGTTTTACCGTAAAGTCGTCGAATTGAGGGACTACATTGCGGTTTGATATGGCAAACAGCTGATAAACGTCATATTCAAACGAGTCATCAGCATAGTTTTCGAATTGGCTGTACTGATCGACAAGGCGCGCATAAATGACAGACGGCTCACCATTGTAATCAAACGAGACTTTATATGTGACCGGGGAGCCCGTTCCGACAATACTATCGAGGGAACATTGACTGCGAGAAACATGATAAGTTTTGTCAACATAATCGAGTAACGACTTGAATGTGCCTACTTCAAACGGGCGGCTGTTTTCGTCGGAGGAATGCATTATATGAAAACTATAGGTGTCGTTAGATCGCTCTCTGTTGAGTTCGGTCACTCCCTTTTTCACCCAAACAGGTTTTTGGGTCGCCCCGACGGGAAACGATGCAGACAAGAGGAGAAATAAGATAAGAGGGATCGATATGTTTGTTTTTTTCATATTTCCATGAAGTTGTTATGATGGTTTATACTCGCAGAGAAGCATTATTTGGTAAGAAGCAGCACGAGCGAAATGACAAATGAAGCTGTCGACATCCAGAATCCGGGTGTGAGGAAAGTAGAACCGTTGACAGTGGACTGGTTTACTTTCTTTTCGTTAGGCTCAACATAAATCACATCGTTCTGCTGTAGATAGTATACCGGCGATGAATAGAGCGACTCCGTTTCAAGAAGGTTTACTCTGTAGGGAGTCTGCATGCCGTTTTCTTCGCGCAATACGAGTATGTTGTCACGGCGTCCTTCAATAGTCAGGTCTCCAGCCGAAGCAATCCCTTCGAGCAGAGTGATTTTGTCGCGATTGATGGATTTACGTCCGGGACTGCGAACCTCTCCTAAAACGGAGTATCCCATTTCACCGTATTCGATTGTCACGATGGGATCCTTGACCATTCTGGAGGCGAGCAGACGATATTTGATTTCATTAGCTGCCTCTTCGCGTGTGAGTCCCAGAACTTTGATCTGTCCGAGGACAGGCATATCGATATATCCTCGATCATCGACGGTATATGAAGCATGGTTTACTCCTCTTTCGTTCGATCCGTTCGTAAGGTTAAAAATCTTCATGATTTCACCGTCGCGGCTATGGATGATGACGCGTAGCTGGTCGCCGGGTTCGAGTTTGATTTTTTTAGCGTTTTGTACCATCATCGAAACTCCCGGCTGGATATCCTGCAAATATGTGATGTTTTTAGCCGGCGAGCAAGCAGTCATAAGATAAATCAACGCTGCTCCAAGAAGAATTGTTGCTGAATTTTTATACATGGTGAACTGTGTTTTTATTCTGTTTTTTGATCATGCGGGGATCTACTTTTACCTCCCATTCAATTCCGTTGTCGGAGGGCAACAGAAGACGATAGATAGTGCGTCCGGAACTGTCGGGAGCTGTTCCCGCTTTAAGGCGTTTGACAGTTCCACAGAAGCCGGAAAGAATTCCTCCGATAATTTCAATATTATCATCTTTTGTAATGCGGATAGTCCCGGCCGGCACAATTTCCGTTTCGTCATTAACCGTTCCGATGGCAATCCTGAACTTTTCCATCTCTATGTCGGGAATAAATGCATACTTTCCAGCAGATTTATAGCACCACGCTATATCTCCAATTTCTGCAAAAAGAGGCTGAATGTCGATAAGTCGGCTTCGGAAGAAGACAATTCCCGGCAGCACGGGGACTTTATCGTAGATTACTTTTTTCTTGACCTTGCGGGCAATCTCTTCGACAGGATAGAAAAGGCGTGGCCTGTCGACACGCTTTTTGATAGCATCAAGGCGCGTAGTCAGTTCGTTGAATTTCACTTTAGGTCTCAGGCGCATGGCATACCAACTAACCGGCTCGGACAGAAAGACGCCGGAGACTGAATTTTGAATGTCTTTGCGTTCTTGGTCGGTCAGTGGCACAGGGCTGTCGGACTCCAGCAGTCCGAGAGCCGGAAGCCCGGGAGGCGAGCATCTGAGAAAGGACGTCACCATAGCCGGTGAAAGTCCGCTTTTCAATGCTCCATAAGCCCAATAAGAGGATATCGTGTCATCGACAGATCCCGTCATATTGATGTTGCGTTTTAAAAAAAGCGTGGTGAACTTTGTTTTAACGTAATTGTCGAGTTGAGCTGCCGTGAGCTGAGATTGTTTAAGCGGGAAGATATACCGTCTGCGAGGTTCGACATATCGTCGGGCGATTTCCAAGGATTCTCCTTCGAGATCGTCCATGGCGTCGCGTTTCATCATGAGTATTTCGCGAAGCGACATCGATCTGTTGAGTAGGGCGAAAATAAGAATGTCGGTGAACATTCCTGATTCTGTCCCTTGTTTGAACGCAGATTTCGTGAAAGAGGTAAACCTGTTGAACATCTGATCGTCGATAGGTCTGCGCCACAATTGCTTTTCAACCGATTTGATCCGAGCTTTTACATCGCGAAACTTAGTGGTAGGATCAGCTCTACCGTCCTTAACAGCCGCTGTATATAGAGCAGCCACGATGTCGAAATAATGCAGAGCCGTTTTCAATGTAAGCCCACGGGAATACATGAAGACAATCCAACTGTTCAGAAACCGTTCGCAAGGGAGCGTTTCGACAGTCGGATTTTCGGCCGTAAAAGCGCTTAACGAGAGCCATGCTTTTCGATAGTTGCCGGCTGAAGAACCGGTCATCGCTTCGATCTTCGATCGAAAAAATTCCAAGAATTGGAAATTGCTATTTTCTGTATAATCAGACAATAGCAGTAATGATAAGTTTTAATCGGCGGAAGAACTCAGAGTATAGACATCGACCCCGCGGACAACTGAAATGTCCCGGGTAAAGTGTGTTTTATCAAAACTGAAAACAATAAATTAAGACAGTTTGTTAATTGATCGATCATCGGGTCTTTCCTCCAGAGGACCCTTTTTGGAATCGCAAATATAAGCAAAATTTACAAAAAAACCGCACCCACATTGGTTTTTTAACCTATAGGTGCGAAAATTTGTATAAAATGAAATTTATAATGGGATGGCTGGAGGTCAAAGGTAACGGGTCGAAGTGACTTTGAGCCGATCGTCGGTAGTGAAAACCCATGGCGATCCGGTGGGTATCTCCATTTCGGTGACTTCGGTAGCCGTTTTATGCAAGAGCATAGTGGCGAGAGCTCGCAGTGAGTTGCCGTGGGCTACGATCAACACGCTGTCATAATTATGTAGCCGCGGCGCGATAATTTCTTCCCAGCAAGCGCGGACGCGTGCCACGGTGTCTTTGAGCGATTCTGTAAGAGGAAGTTCGTCGTCGGTGAGGGATGCATATCTTGGGTCCTTGCCGGGATAGCGAGGGTCGTCGGGCGTAAGAAGTGGAGGTTGTATGTCGAAACTTCTACGCCAGTCGCGTACCTGCCCTTCGCCGTATTTAGCTGCCGTTTCAGCTTTGTTAAGTCCTTGAAGCGCACCGTAATGGCGTTCGTTGAGATGCCAATCCTTAATGACGGGCACCCAATCTCTGTCCATAGCTTCGGCTGCAATCTGGAGTGTATGTATAGCTCTTTTAAGTACGGACGTGAAGTAAAAATCGGGTGCTATGCCGGCGGCAAGCATTTTTTCGCCAGCGCGCCTCGCTTCTTCTTCGCCGAGTTGGGTCAGGGGAACGTCGGTCCACCCCGTGAATCGATTTTCTAAATTCCAGAGACTCTGTCCGTGCCGCAATAAAATAATCTGTTTCATCGTGAAGTTTGTTATAGATATATGTTATAACATTCCGATGAGGTTAATTGTTGGATTCATCGGTTTTTAATAATTTTATGGCATGAATGTAAAAGACATACTTGAGACGGCCGATAGGAAACTCGACATCAAGAAATTACGGCCTATGCAGGAAAGAATGCTTCATGAAGAGGCTGAGCGTATGGAATTGGCTGCTCCGACAGGATCCGGCAAGACATTGGCGTTCACTTTTTACGTGTTGCGTCGACTAAAAGAAAATGCACGAGGGGAGGTTCAAGCGGTTGTTACAGTCCCTTCGAGAGAGCTTGCAATTCAGGTAGCCGACGTGATGAGGCGTATGGCAGCGGGATATAAAACGACGGTGCTGTACGGAGGGCATAAGATGGAAGAGGAGGTGAAAAGTCTGACTCCTGTTCCGGATATTATCATAGCTACTCCCGGCCGTCTGACGGATCATTTGGAGAGGGGAACGGTGGAATTGAGCTCGGTGAAAACGGTCGTGCTCGACGAATACGACAAGTCGTTAGAGCTGGGTTTCGAACGTGAAATGAAATATATCTTCAAAAGGCTTAAAGGAGTAAAAAATATAGTACTTACTTCAGCCACACGTTCCGGCGAGAGTATGCCGGATTGGATAGGGGAGGGGGCCTTTATCTCGCTTGACTATACATCGAGCGGGAAACCAGATCTTGATATCGTGGAGGTGGAAAGTCCGTCGAAGGATAAAGCTCAGACATTGGTCGATCTGCTTTATGCACTTCCAGCCGGCGGAAAGACTATCGTTTTCGTGAATCATAGGGAGAGTGCAGAGCGGTTGCATGTTTATCTGCGTAAGCATAGAATAACGGCGGCTTTATATCACGGAGGTCTCGACCAGCATCGTCGTGAGACGGCTTTAACTTTGTTTGCCAACGGGTCGGCACCGGTTCTTGTATCAACAGATCTGGCCGGCCGAGGGCTTGATATTGCGGAAGTGGATGCCGTCGTGCATTATCATTTACCTCCGTCTGTGGAGTCGTGGATTCACAGAAACGGCCGCACTGCCCGTAATGGCTCTGCGGGAGAGGTTTATATAATAATTTCGGAGGCAGACAATGTGCCCGACTATGTGAGAGCCGACAGAAAATGGTATCCTCCCGAATCGGGTGACCGTAAATCCGTAAGATCGGATATTTCGACTCTCCATATAAACGCAGGGAAGAAAGATAAGATTTCAAAAGGAGATATAGTAGGTTATCTTACAGGGAGAGGCGGTATTGACGGTAAGGAAATAGGTGCTATCAAGCTAATGGATCATGAGTCGCTTGTGGCCGTGCCGAGTGCAAAGATAGGGGATATTATAAATCAAGCCGAGCGATATAAGCTTAAAAATCAGAAAGTGAGACTGTCGGAAATAAAAGCGTGAGACAGTTCTACAAATATGGAGTTAGTCGTATCTTTCATGGTCGAGTGATTCTAAATTTATGGGCTGTCGATAAATTGGTAGCATGTCAGATTTTTATAAAGAGGAAAATATTTTATGAACGAACGGCACATTTATAGGCTAAGTGTGCCATAGGTTAAGTTTTTGTAAAATAGATTTTTTTGACGGGAAATATACTATTTTTGTGTCCGAAACAAGAAATCCTTGAAAATGGCAAAATTTATTGGAGCTGTAGAAATCAATAAGGACAGATGCAAAGGTTGCGATCTTTGCGTGGTAGCTTGTCCGTGCGATGTTCTTTCGCTCGAACCTAAGTATGTCAACGACAGGGGTTACCATTATGCTTTCGATAAAAATCCGGATGCATGTATCGGCTGTGCAGCTTGCGCGACGGTTTGTCCGGATGCCTGCATTGCAGTATACAGGATGGTAAACCCTGACTATAAACCGAACGATAAATGACTTCTGAAAAAAAATCGATAAACGACTCAATGGAAGATGAAGTGAGATTGATGAAGGGCAATGAAGCGATAGCCCATGCGGCCATCCGCTATGGTGTCGACGGCTATTTCGGATATCCCATCACTCCTCAGAGCGAAATTCTTGAGACCCTCGAAGCCGAAATGCCCTGGGAAACGACCGGTATGGTGGTGCTTCAGGCGGAAAGCGAAGTTGCGGCTATTAATATGGTGTACGGCGGAGCGGCTACCGGTAAAGCGGTGATGACATCGTCGTCGAGTCCCGGTGTCAGTTTGATGCAGGAAGGTTTCTCTTATATAGCAGCGGGTGAGCTTCCGGCGTTGGTGGTGAATGTGATGCGCGGAGGTCCGGGATTGGGAACGATCCATCCCTCGCAGGCCGATTATTTCCAGTCGGTTAAAGGAGGGGGTCATGGCGACTATCATTTCATAGTGTTAGCGCCGGCATCTGTTCAGGAAATGGCAGATTTCGTTGGGCTTGGTTTCGATCTGGCGTTTAAGTATCGTACTCCAGCGTTGATACTTGCCGACGGAATTGTTGGTCAAATGATGGAAAAGGTAGTACTTCCTCCTTTCCGTCCTCGTCGCACGGAAGAGGAAATAAGACGCCAGTGTCCGTGGGCGGTGACAGGCAAAACGGCCGATCGCAAGCAGAACGTGATGACGACTCTCGAGCTTGATTCTTATAAAATGGAGGAGAATAATGAGCGTTATCAACGCACATATAAAGAAATATGCCGCAACGAGGTGCGTTATCAGGAATATATGACCGAGGATGCGGAATATCTGTTCGTTGCCTTCGGTTCCATAGCAAGAATATGCCAGAAATGCATAGAAAACGCACGCGAACAAGGAATTAAAATCGGTCTTTTACGCCCCATTACACTTTGGCCGTTTGCTTACGATAGGCTTGGTGAGTTGTCGAAGCAAGTGAAGGGAATGCTCGTCGTGGAGCTGAACGCCGGCCAGATGATCGAAGACGTTCGTCTTTCGCTGAAAAGAGATATTCCGGTGAGACATTTCGGCCGAATGGGAGGTATAGTTCCCAATCCGTCGGAGGTTCTCGAGGCTTTTAAGCGCGAATTTATCCAAGAGAAGTAATTATGAAATTAGCAGACATAAGAAGGCCTGAAAATATAGTGAGCTGCAAGCCTCGGCTGATGAACGATAAGAATATGCATTATTGTCCGGGTTGCTCTCACGGAGTAGTGCATAAGATAATATCGGAGGTGATCGAAGATCTGGGCATGGAAGATATAGCGATCGGAATTGCTCCGGTAGGATGTGCAGTGTTCGCCTATAATTATATTGATATCGATTGGATTGAAGCGGCGCATGGTAGAGCACCTGCGGTGGCAACAGCCGCAAAGCGTCTGAATCCGGACAAGATGGTTTTTACCTATCAGGGCGACGGCGATATGGCTGCCATAGGGACATCTGAGACTCTGCATGCAGCTAATCGCGGAGAAAATATAGCGATGATTTTTATCAATAACGGGATATACGGTATGACTGGAGGGCAGATGGCACCTACCACACTCGAAGGGATGAAAACATCGACCACTCCTTACGGTAGACGTGTGGATCTCAACGGTCATCCGCTTAATATAACAGCATTGATGGCTCAGCTTCCCGGCACATGCTATGTTACCAGACAATCTGTTCATACACCAGCAGCTGTGCGGAAGGCGAAAAGCGCTATAGCCAAGGCTTTTAAAAACAGTATGGAAGGGCGAGGAACCTCTCTGGTCGAGATCGTGAGTACATGCAGCAGCGGTTGGAAAATGTCGCCCGACGCATCGAATAAGTGGATGGAACAGAATATGTTCCCGGCATATCCCCCGGGAGATATTAAAGATGTAACGCTTAACGAAGAAAAATGAAAGAGGAAATAATCATAGCCGGTTTCGGAGGACAAGGAGTTCTCTCGATGGGAAAAATTCTCGCCTATGCCGGTCTGATGGAAAATCTTGAAGTGACATGGATGCCATCTTACGGACCTGAACAGAGAGGAGGAACGGCTAATGTAACAGTAATCTTGAGCGATTCGGCGGTGAGTTCGCCGGTGCTTGACACTTACGATACGGCAGTCATTCTCAATCAGCAAAGTATGGACAAATTCGAGGGCAGCGTAAAAAAAGGAGGGACGTTAATCTACGACCCTTACGGCATAAATCGTCTTCCCGAAAGAACCGACATAAATATATTTAAAGTTGAGGCAATGGAAGCGACTTTCGACATGGCCAGCTCAAAGACTTACAATATGATCGTTCTGGGAGCTTTGCTTGCTATCCGTCCGCTGGTAAGTGTTGAAAGTGTTATGTCTGCGTTGAAAAAAACATTGCCGGCACGTCATCATCATCTTTTGGAGGTGAATAGCGAAGCTATACATAAAGGTATAGAAATAGGCGAAAAGGCTAAAAAAGATGGAATTGTTAAAAAATAAGTATAACCGATACGTTTTTTTGCGTTTTTTCACACATTTAACACTTCTCTCCGAAAAAAAAGCTAAAAAATATTTGGCGTATGAAAAAAATGCATTACCTTTGTCACGATTTTAAAAACTAAAAATTTGTTTTATTAATTAATTGAACGAAAAAATGAAAAAGTTAGTTTTAATGCTTGCTGTTGTATTCAGCGCATCTTTATTCTCTTGCGGCGGTAACAAAGCTCAGGAAGCTGACGCTCAGGAAGGCGTAGAAGTAGTAGAAACTGAAGAAGTTGTAGCTCCTGCTGACACTGTAGCTCCTGCTGACACTGTAGCTCCTGCTGACACTGTTCCTGCACAGGCTTAATTGAGAGAAATTAAGAAAGGAATAAAGAGTTGAATCTTAGAGATTCGGCTCTTTTTTCTTTTTAGTACCCAATTGGTTTTAAATGCCACATGGGTTAAGCTTAGCCAATACAAGCATTGTTAGGAAACAATGAAGTTAGGTCTGAGAAAAATGTGCTATTAACGAGAACACATTATGTATAGAGCCGAAGATTGTTATTGGCAATATAATTAAAGAGAAGCGGAATCACTTAGAGTGATTCCGCTATCTTTTCATAGGCTTGAGAGAGACCGTCGGCATTTTTGCCGCCCGCCTGTGCAAATCCCGGTTGTCCTCCACCTCCACCGCTGATGGCCTTAGCGGCTTCGCGTATTATTTTGCCTGCATTGAGACCTTTAGCTGTAAGATCCTCGGTGATCATGAGCGTTAGCAGTGGTTTATCGGCAGAATCTTTTGTAGCTCCTATAAATACGGTATTCTCAGGACTCTCGGCTCTGACGTTGAAAGCCACGCCTTTGGCTATGTCCGGTGTGCTTGTCCCTCGAAGTGAAACAATTTTGATACCGTTCTTTATTTCGGCTTTCTCTATCAGACGCTTGGCGAGATTGTTGACGCGTTCGTTGAAAAATTCATCGACCTGTTTTTTTAATTCGGTGTTTTCACTTATGCTTTTACGCATAGCAGCAACGAGATCAGGAGCATTGTTGAGCATACGGGAAAGATCGCGCAGAGTATCTGCCATACCGTCGATAGTTTCCTCGACTGCCTGTCCTGTGATAGCTTCGATTCGGCGTATACCCGCAGCTATACTACTCTCGGATATAATTTTTATCATCCCGATATTGCCGGTATTATCAACGTGCGTACCACCGCAAAGTTCTACAGAGTCACCGTAACGTATTACACGCACTTCCTCTCCATATTTCTCCCCGAATAGAGCCATAGCACCCATTTCCTGAGCTTCGGCGATAGGCACATTCCGTCGTTCGTCGCGTCTTATCGCTTTTCTTACCATCCGGTTGGCCGTATGTTCTACTTCCCTTATTTCCTCCGGAGTGAGTTTCTGGAAATGTGAGAAGTCAAAGCGGAGCACGTTAGGAGAGACAAAAGAACCACGCTGTTCCACATGATCGCCTAATACTTTTCTGAGTGCATGATGGAGAATGTGAGTGGCTGTGTGATTCCGCGACGTGTTTTCGCGTGCTTCCTCATCGATCTGAGCCATGAACGTATCGCTCGGATCTACGGGAAGTTTTTTTGTTAGATGGACAGCTACGCCATTTTCGCGTTTGGTATCGTAAATCTCTGTTACTGAGCCGTCGGATGCGGTAAGCGTACCGCTGTCGCCTGTCTGACCACCCATTTCAGCATAGAAAGGGGTTTCACGAAGGATTATCTGATAATATTCTCCTTTTTTCTGCTTAACCTTGCGGTAGCGTAAAATTTTGGTTTCACAAACACTATTGTCATAGCCGACAAACTCAGGTTCACCTTCGTTTACTGTCACCCAGTCGTCTGTTTCGACTGCAGCAGCATTACGTGCTCTTGCCTTCTGGGCTTCCATTTCTCGGTTGAATCCGTCGTGATCGAGAGTCATGCCGTTTTCTTTGAGGATGAGTTCGGTCAGGTCAAGCGGGAAACCATAGGTGTCGTAGAGTGTAAATGCTTCTTTACCTGTAATTTCATTCTTACCTTCTTTCTTTGCTTGAGCTATTGAATTGTCGAGCAATTTAATTCCGTTATCGAGCGTACGCAGAAAAGCATCCTCTTCCTCCCGTGTCACTTTCATAATAAGTTCACGTTGTTTGGCCAATTCCGGATAAGCATCTCCCATGTTTTCTATGAGTGTATCGGTGAGTCCATACATAAAAGGCCGTTTCAAGCCTAAGAATGTATAGCCATATCTGACAGCTCTTCGGAGAATGCGTCGAATCACATATCCGGCCTTCGCATTACCGGGCAGCTGAGAGTCGGCAATCGAAAATGCTATCGTGCGGATGTGATCGGCTATAACACGCATAGCGATATCGGCTTTCTTATCCTCACCGTACTTTTTACCCGATATTTCACTGATTTTTTCAATCAACGGAGTGAAGACATCGGTATCGTAATTGGACTGTTTTCCTTGAAGAGCCATACAGAGACGCTCGAAACCCATACCTGTGTCAATCACTTTAGCGGGGAGCGGCTCAAGACTTCCGTCGGCTTTACGGTTATACTGCATGAACACCAGATTCCATATTTCGATTACCTGAGGATTGTCTTTGTTCACCAGCTGACTACCCGGAATTTTAGCTCTTTCGTCATCGCTCCGGAGGTCGATATGTATTTCCGAGCAAGGTCCGCAAGGACCCGTATCACCCATTTCCCAGAAATTGTCGTGTTTGTTGCCGTTTATAATATGGTCTTCCGGCAGATGTTTTTCCCAATAGCCGGCAGCTTCATCGTCGCGACTCAATCCTTCGTCAGGTGATCCTTCAAATACGGTGGCATATAAACGCTCTTTCGGTAGCCCGAGCACATCGACTAAATATTCCCAGGCCCAATCGATGGCTTCCTTTTTAAAATAATCGCCGAACGACCAATTGCCGAGCATTTCGAACATAGTGTGGTGATATGTATCCAAACCCACTTCTTCGAGATCGTTATGTTTTCCGCTAACTCGAAGGCACTTCTGAGAGTCGGCCACACGGTTGTATTTAGCAGCTTTATTACCAAGGATGATATCCTTAAACTGGTTCATGCCGGCGTTAGTGAACATCAGAGTAGGATCGTCTTTAATCACCATTGGTGCTGACGGAACTATCTGATGGCCTTTTGATTTGAAAAAATCTTTGAAAGATTCCCTTATTTCTTTTGCTGTTAGCATATTTTTTTATTTGTTTTTTCTATTCGACGTTTTTTAGTTATGCAAAATTACCGTTATTTTATTACTTTTGCAAACACTCTATTTCTCCACGATATGGACGATCTTAACAAGAAATACTATAAAATCAGTGAAGTGGCCGAATTGCTTCGGCTTCCGGCGTCGACATTGCGATTCTGGGAAAGCAAGTTTACTGTTATCAAGCCAAAAAGAAACTCGAAAGGCACTCGTTTTTATACTCCGTCCGACATTGAAAAAATAGCCGTGATCAACTATCTCGTGAAGGAAAGAGGATTGCATATAGATGCTGCCCAGATGCAACTAAAAATGAATCCCGACGGTGTTCGCCGTCAGTATGAAGCGATATCACGTCTCCGTTCTATCCGTTCCACTTTGCAGAACATGATAGACTCCCTCAACTCCCTGCGTTGAAAACGACGACGTAGACCGGTGACAAGCCGAATCGATTCTTTGTTATTTCAATCTTTGATTTCTTCCCATTTCACATCTGTGATGCGGGATTCTGTTCGAGATGAGAATTTTTTTCCACCTCCGTCCTTGCGACATTCTTCGTAATTCACCTCTGTCACTTCTTCAAAATCGACATATTCCCCCATGTCCTTTGTGATGACTTTCTCGTGTGGTTTCTCTCCTTCGTGCGACCAACCTGCGGATCGATGCTCACGGCGGTATTCGTTCTCCCACGCACGTGCTTGTTCCTGAAAGGTCGCTGCGCGTTTTTCCACTACCTTTCTCAGTCTCCATTTCACTATCCCCGGAAGAACATAGATGATGAAAAGGAATAAGATTATCAGAAAGAGAAAAAAGGCCATAAGTTCTGTTATTTTATTTGCTGTCGGGAGTCAGGCGATTTCGACCCGAAAGCCGACATGATGATATATAGGATTATAGTCCAAGCGAAACCGGCAATACCGGTCGTGAAGAAGAAAATGACTGCTGCAGCCAGAATGATATAACGGCGCAGATTTGCTTCCATTCCCCAACTGGTGAATTTCAGCGAAAACATTCTCATCGGACTGATCATCATCAAAGCTATGAAAACGATAAATGCTACTGTCACCCAATTCCCCGGATATACATTCATTGTCGACCATGCGCTGAAACCGATCCAAAATATAGCGTTAGCGGGTATGGGAAGGCCGCGGAAAGTGTCGTGCTGTGAGTCGTCGATATTGAATTTGGCAAGGCGCAGAGCTCCGCAAACAGCAATCATGAGAGTTGTGAACGACCACCATTCCCATCCACCGTTATAACAACCTATAAGGTTAAACATCAACAATGAGGGAGCGACACCGAAACTTACAAGATCAGACAGTGAGTCAAGCTGTTTGCCGAGGTCGGAGTAAGCGTGAAGAGCCCGGGCTGCCGCTCCGTCGCAAAAATCGAATATAGCGGCCGCGCCGATGAATATCCACACCCATTCCATACCGTATAGTCCTCCGATCATCTCGGAAAAACGGAAACTGAAGATGCATGCCGTCACACCGCAGACCAGATTCAGGCACGTTATGGAGTTTGGTATGTTTGATATTAATTTCCGAAACATTTCAATCAAAAATTTTTATCCGCGAGGTTTAAGCCGAGCCACTTCGGTGATGCCTCCGGTAGTCTTATCGCCGATTTTCACCAAGATTTCCGAATCTAATGGCAAAAAGATGTCAACCCTCGATCCGAATTTGATAAATCCCAAATGAGCACTGATGTCGGCTTCCTCTCCCGGTTCCGCGTAAGTGACTATCCGTCGGGCAACGGCACCCGCAATCTGTCGCACCACGATGTCTTCGCCGTTTTCGGCCTTGATGACAATGGTCGACCGTTCGTTTTCAGTGCTTGATTTTGGCAGATAAGCCGAGAGGAAACGACCGGGATGATGCGTCACCGACAGCACTTTACCGTTGATTGGAAACCAATTGACGTGGACATTGAAAATCGTCATGAATACCGAAAGCTGGATAGCGTTGCGTTTCAAGCACTCTCCTTCGTAAACCTCCTCGAGAGCCACTACTCGACCGTCGACCGACGACACTACTACATTAGTCTCGTCTCCACGGAAATACCTACGGGGAGAGCGGAAAAAATTCAGCACCAAAAGAAATAACACTCCTGAAAGCGAGGAAAAGATAATGGGAAGAACCACAGGACGTATAAACATCCATGCCGAAGCGTTGATAACACCCAGCATCAGGAATAATATCACTAAGATATTAGTCCCTTCCCTATGGATTTTATGTATCTTAACCTTCATCGCCATGGCTTCGGAACGCACGGAAGAAACCAAACTGAATTAGTTTGCAAAGTTACGCATTTTTTCTGAACTCAAGCTATTTCGGTCCAAATTCGTTCTCCCCGATTCCCTACTCGGCAAAATCCAATGCGACAAAGGAATCATTTATCCGCTTGCAGTGAGATATAAACATTTTTAAACATGGAATAGTGCGGAGAAACGAGGAGAAATGAGTAATTTCGCTAAATTTTTACCGCATAGGTGGCGAATATTTAATTCTAAGCAGACTTCTGAAGCTTTGGAATTTTATGAGTTTCCTGGATTGCAGATCTTTTGAATCAGATAAAGTAAGATAAAAATATGAATAGAAATTATTATAGGTTAGGTGTGGGAGCTGTCATGGCGTTGCTTTTTGCTGTGACAATAACAGCTCAGACAAGAAGTAACAAGGATGCCATCAATAGGGGGCTGGATTTGTTCACGGCGGTGTTCAAAGAGATGCAGACTTTCTATGTCGACTCGATTGATGCGGAAAAAGCTGTTGAGACTGCTATAAACAGTATGTTGGCTCAACTCGATCCATATACTGTATATATGCCCCGTCAGGAGGTCGACGAGTTCAAGACGATGAACACGGGCGAATTCGGCGGAATAGGTTCGTATATCGTTCAACGCAACGGCAATGTTTATATTTCAGGCCCTCATCAAGGGACGCCGGCACAAAGAGCGGGAATGAGACCCGGTGATCTAATAGTTGCAATCGACGGTGACACGGTGCTTGGAAAGACGAGCCAGGAGGTGTCGGATATGCTTAAGGGCACTCCCGGAACAAAGTTGGAAGTGATGGTCAAAAGGCCTTATGTGAAGGATTCTCTTTTGATTTTCAATCTGACACGTGAAAAAATCAAGATGCCCTCAGTTCCCTATTTCGGAGTAGAGCGAGGCGATTTGGGTTATATCCAGCTGTCGTCATTCACGGAATCCACGGGTGACGAGGTGAAAATAGCGTTGACCGAACTTAAGAAGAATCCTGCCGTCAAAACGATAGTGCTCGACCTTCGCGGTAACCCCGGAGGCCTTTTGGAGAGTGCGGTGAAAGTTGTCGGTAATTTTGTTCCGAAAGGTACTGAGGTGATAAGGACTAAAGGTAAGGATGCGTTGACAGAGAAGGTTTACAAAACCACGACGGCTCCCGTCGATACGGAAATACCGTTGATTCTGCTTATAGATGGCGAGTCGGCTTCGGCTGCCGAAATAACTGCGGGCGCGCTTCAGGATCTCGACAGAGCAGTGATCGTGGGCAACCGCTCGTTCGGAAAAGGGCTGGTACAGATTACCCGGAGTCTTCCTTACGACGGACTTTTGAAGGTAACGGTTGCAAAATATTATATTCCTTCGGGGAGATTGATTCAAGCAATAGACTATAGTCACCGCGACGAACTGGGTCGCGTTACGCGCATTCCAGATAGTCTTACCACCGAATTCCGGACCGCACACGGCCGAATTGTTCGCGATGGAGGAGGAATAACTCCCGATGTAACTGTGGAATATCCCGAAATGAGCAGGATAGTCTATAACATTATCCGCGACATGTGGGCTTTCGATTTCGCCAATAAATATTTCGCCGAACATCCCGAGAAGCCCTCGTTGGATACATTCAAGATAACCGATTCTATTTACGAAGATTTCAAAAACTTCATCGACCCCGATAAATTTAATTATGACAGAGTATGCGAGACTATGCTCGAACGACTAAAGGAAACGGCAAAGATAGAAGGGTATGCTTCTGATAGTCTGGATGTTCAGTTCAAGGTTCTCGAAGGGATGCTGAAACATCCTTTACAGCAGGATCTTGATGCACAGCGAGAAACCATCGAACCGATAATCCTTAGGGAAATTATTGAACGTTACTACTACGAACCGGGAAGCATAATCGTAGAGCTACGTTCTGACAGAGCATTAGAAAAGGCTGCTGAAACTGCTCATACACCGGGTAAAATAAAGGAACTTCTCGAGCCTAAGAAAACTGCTGCCAAAAAGTAGGACCGACAAGTCACACTTATAGATTGATGAATGAAGCGCTGAGACATCAAGCCGTTGAATTTCTGAGTCCTCCGAGAAAGGAGGCGCTTAAAAAATCGTTCAAGGGGAAAAAAGACTTATGGCTTTTCGGTCTTGCTGGCTCTTCGGCGGGGTTACTGTTGTCAGATTTACCTGAAATTGTCGGAAAAGGGTTGATCGTTATAGGTGACTCGGCAGATGATGCCGGCTATCTTTACCACGACTTGTCCCGAATAAATGGAGAGGAAACTGTGCTGATGTTTCCCTCGGGTTATAAACGGCACATTAAGTACGGACAATCTGATGCGGCTTCGGAAATACTTCGCACGGAAGTGCTGAACCATCTTGTCGGCAATAAAAGAGACCGGCTGATAATAGTGACTTATCCCGAGGCTTTGGCTGAAAAAGTGGCTACGAAAGAACGTATGGCTCAGCAGACGTTAACTCTGCGGAAGGATACGGCCACGGATATGACGAAGACTGTAAGATGGCTTCGCGACAAGGGTTTCGAGGAGACTGACTATGTCTACGAACCCGGGCAATTTGCGGTGAGAGGATCGATCTTAGACATTTTTCCTTACAGCAATGAAATGCCTTACCGATTGGATTTTTTCGGCGATGAGATTGACAGCATTCGAACTTTTGACACGGCGACCCAACTCTCGGTAGAACGTCATGAAGAGGTGATTGTCACAGCATCGACAGATCCTTCGGCTGAGGGCGCCTCGCTTTTGGACATCTTGGAGGGAGACATGCTTATTGCGGCGAGGGATGCCGACTACACTGTCAGGTCTATAGCCGATATCGCTGCCGAAACGTTCTCCAGGAGTGCTGAAACTGCAGGCGAAGGCGACCGGACGGCAATGAACCGGGTGGTCAACGCCCAAGAGTTTGCCGAAAAATTCATATCGCTACGCAAGGTCCATTTCTCAGCAGGAGCTCTACCGGCCAACCCGCCCGACGGTTCAATAGACTTCGGATGTACTCCACAAGCTATATATCATAAAAATTTCGACCTGATAAGCGAGTCGTTCCTGAAGTTTATAAAGGATGGCTACAAACTTTATATTCTGAGCGACAGCGAAAAGCAGATAGAGCGCCTCAGAGCTATCTTTACCGATCGAGGGGAGGAAATAGCTTTTACCCCGGTGATAGCCACTCTCCATGAGGGATTTGTCGATCATAGCCGTAAGGTTTGTCTTTTTACCGATCATCAGATATTCGACCGTTTCCACAAATATAATCTGAAGAGCGATAAGGCTCGGTCTGGAAAGCTTGCTCTTTCGCTCAAGGAGCTGAGTGCGATAGAACCTGGCGATTATATCGTGCACGTCGATCACGGCGTGGGAAAATTTGCGGGACTCCTGCGCACGAACGTCAACGGGCGTACTCAGGAGATGATAAAGCTGACTTATTCCAACAACGATACTATCTTCGTCTCGATACATGCTCTCCACAAACTGTCGAAATATCGCGGAAAAGAAGGTGTCCCACCCAAAATCAACAAGCTGGGATCAGGTGCATGGAACAGGATAAAAGAGAAAACTAAGGAAAAGCTTAAAGATATTGCCCGCGATCTTATAAAACTTTATGCCGCCCGCAAAAACGAGAAAGGGCATGCGTTTGCGCCCGATTCCTACCTCCAGCATGAGCTCGAGGCTTCTTTCATTTATGAAGATACGCCCGACCAGCTGACAGCGACGAAAGCGGTGAAGGCCGATATGGAAAGTGATAAGCCGATGGACCGGCTGATATGCGGAGATGTTGGCTTCGGAAAGACTGAAATAGCAATCCGCGCCGCTTTCAAGGCAGCTGTGGATGGAAAGCAGACTGCTATCCTGGTTCCGACTACCGTCCTTGCCTATCAGCATTACAATACGTTTAAAACGCGTCTCGCAGACTTCCCGGTAAGGGTAGACTATCTTTCGCGCGCGAGATCGGCCAAACAGGTGAAGCAGATTCTGGAGGATCTGGCGGCGGGGAAAATCGACATTATCATCGGAACTCATAAGCTTATAGGCAATTCGGTCAAGTTCAAGGATCTGGGGCTGCTTGTAATCGATGAGGAACAGAAGTTCGGGGTGGCAGTGAAAGAGAAGCTCAAACAGATGAAAACCAACGTCGACACTCTGACAATGAGCGCCACGCCTATTCCGCGCACACTTCAGTTCTCGCTGATGGGTGCAAGGGATCTGTCGGCAATTACGACACCACCCGCCAACCGATATCCCATAGTCACGTCCATCGATTCGCTGACCGACGAAATCTTAAGCGAGGCCGTGAATTTCGAGATGTCGCGCAACGGGCAGATATTTATAGTGAATCCCCGCATCGAAGGGCTCAATGAACTTGAAGCTATGGTGAAGCGGCTCGTTCCCGACGCAAGGACAATCATCGCCCACGGACAGATGCCCCCCGAGAAGCTGGAGAAGGCTATCATTGACTTTTCCGACCATGAATATGACGTTATGCTGTCGACGTCGATCATCGAAAACGGAGTGGATATGCCCCGGGTGAATACCATAATCATAAATAATGCCCAGAATTTCGGCCTGTCGGAGTTGCATCAGCTGCGCGGACGCGTTGGCCGTTCGTCAAGAAAAGCTTTCTGCTATATGCTCGTGCCTCCCCACATTCCTCTGACTCCCGTAGCGCGGCGTCGTCTGCAGGCAATAGAGAATTTCAGCGAATTGGGGAGTGGCATCCACATAGCGATGCAGGATCTCGATATCAGAGGTGCCGGAAACCTCCTGGGGGCGGAACAGAGCGGCTTCATAGCCGATCTTGGCTATGAGACATATCAGAAAATCCTGCGCGAGGCTGTGACAGAGCTCAAAAACGAGGAATTTGCCGGGGTGCTCCCTGAAAATCCCGACGAAGAAAAGAGCTATGTGGCCGACTGCGTGATAGAAAGCGACATGGAGCTGCTTCTCCCCGCCGATTATGTGCCGCAGGAGAGCGAACGCATATCGCTTTATCAGGAACTGGACAGCATAGAAAGGGAAAGAGAGCTTAAGGAATTCCGCAACCGTCTGACCGACCGTTTCGGGAAGATTCCCCCCGTTACGGACGAGCTGCTGCTCATTCCACGCCTGAGGCGTTTAGCCCGTCGGCTTGGCATAGAGAAAGTGGTTCTTAAACAGGAACGTATGTATATCTATTTTGTCGACGAGTCGAATGTAGCCTATTACCGATCGCCGATGTTCGGCAAAATCCTTCATTACGTGACGAAAAATCCTCAACGTTGCGAGATAAGACAGAACGGAGCCAAACGAAGCTTCATGATCAAGGACGTGGCGACCGTGAAGGCTGCGACGGAGATTCTGGAGACGATGGTCGGAATGAGCGAGATATAGACAGAAAAAAACCTCAAACAGGGACGAAAATAGCGAAATTTCCCTCAAAGAGGGATTTTTTGCGCTAATTTCCACAAAACCCTTAACCCGCAGCCAATATGGAGTCTTTCGGGGGAAAAATTACTTCTTGGAGTTGAGATACTCCCTGTACTCATTCCCCGTGTAGACAATGAATCTCATCGCCAGCTGTTCTATAGGTATACGCATGATGATACTATTGGCTGTGACACCCGCTGTTGAGTCGATGGGAATTTTGGCTGTGCCTCTGGCAGGTACTGTTTTACCCGGTATAACATAGAAAGAAGCACCCCCTGTATACCCCAGTTTCTTATAGTCCGGATGCTCGTCGCGCACCTTGACATAATATTCCGTGCTGTCCACATCCGAATCGGTGTTGTTTATCACCGGATAATAACGCCCGATACCTTGCTCTTTATCCGGTTTACCGATAGTGAGAATTTCCGGTATGTGGTCTGCCGAATGGTCGGCGATATACTTGAAAAACTCTTCGTCGTTCATGCGCGCATTCATCTCTACATCAGAAAGCTTGTCGCTCCACATACCGGTTTTTTTCGCTACGATCAGCTTCTCGTCAGGATAGGCGAAAATCCCCTTCGATTGAACCACCGACATGCTTCCGTCTGGAGCGCGGTACACCATCAGCGATGCCTCCGGCGAAAGACTGACGATATAGCAGCCGTCATCATCCGAAGTTTTCACTGTTACGGAATCAGGATTGAATGTGAGCGCGAACGAATCAGCCACTTCCGCTTCCGGATACACCCGCAGGATTGAATCCCTTTGATTTTCGGCCACCTTCTCTGCCAGGTTTATGGCAAAGTTTCTCACATCCTTCTTGTGACCGCATGCCGTGAGAAATACGGCTGATATCGCAATAAAGAAAATCAGTCTTTTCATCGTGACAAAAGGTTGATCTAAATTTCCCGCAAAGTTAGTTAAATAAGCCTAATTCCGCAACATAGTTATTTTCTATTGCCAAATCACGATTTTATTTCCCTCAATAGTTACTGGAAAGTAATATTTATTTGGCACTGCATACACATCTTTCGAAAAATTCGTACCTTTTTTATAACCGAGCGCTTTCATATCCTTGACAAATTGATCTTTGTCAATCGCTGACTCAAAAATTAAAAAATTATCACCCAGTTCATGTAATTCCAGAGTTATTTTCCTATTATTAAATACTCTTTCATAACTTGCTTCCCAATATGGTGTTTCTTCATAACCTCCTGGGGAATAAAAATAATTAGTCCTTTCAAAACCTAATTTTTTTAATGTTTTAGTCAACCGATCATCATAATTTGATCTGGAATAGTCCAATAAATCTCGCGGATTAAGTCTAAACTCCTCTTCTCTCTTGATAGAATCTTCCGCTGCCTTTATAGAGTCTTGTCTCCATTGTTCTATCCGCGCCAGCTCGGCTTCCACGGCCGCAATCGAGTCCTGGCGCATCTGCTCTATGCGTGCCTGCTCCTCGGCCTTCTTGTGCTGATAGACAGGCACCCATATCGCCACGCCTACGCCTATCAATATCAACGGCACAAGAATCAACCACAACTTCTTTTTTCCGCCGCCACTGCCGTTGTTCGGCTCGTTAGATCCGTACGCAGTAGTTGCCTCAACCGGCTTCCGCTCCGGTGCCACATTCTCTCTTTCCTTCCGTGGGTCAACCCCACAATGCGGACAACGCTCCGCCTTGTCCGATATCATCTTCCCGCATTCGGGACAATCTCTCAGTGCCATATTCTTATATAAAATTTAATTCAATTATTTAAGTCTAAACGAAATGTGGTTTTTCTCATATTCTCTTTTTATTGACGATCGTAATAAGTTATCACTCTCTTTTGAGTCTTAGAATCTGTCTTAGAATCTCTTTTCCTTGAGATCCAATTACCATTTTCATCAAATACATAATCAGTATATCTATTTTTCCAGTCCCATGTAACATCAGCTGCATATCCGGAACCAATTCTCTGTTCAAGATCACCATTTTCATTATAACTCAAATTATCATTACCAACCTCCAACAGCCCGCGAAGTTTCTTTTTTACGATTTTACCGTCATTCCAGATATAACTAACCGATGGGGTTCCACACATGAGCCCCTCCAAATTATGATATGAGATATTGCTAATTTTTCCGTTTGCATCCCTTTTAATGCTCCATGTTTCTTTACCACAGTCTTCTGTATTTATTGAACCTTTTGTAGTTATTTTTGCTCCACCATTTTCATCAAATTCAATTTTGTTTTTAAGGGTTGGATGTTCACCGATGTCACTGATATCACCTTCTACTGATTTTACATGTCCTTTTAATTCGAAAAAAGTTAGATCAGGACTTGTAAAGTTCATCCATATCGAATCCTGCCGCAACTGTTCTATCCGCGCCAGTTCGGCTTCCACGGCCGCTATCGAGTCCTGCCGCATCTGCTCTATGCGTGCCTGCTCCTCGGCCTTCTTGTGCTGATAGACCGGCACCCAGATCGCTACTCCTATCCCTATCAATATCAACGGCACGAGTATCAGCCAAAGCTTCTTCTTGCCGCCCCTGCCGTTGTTCGCCCCTTTAGGGCTGTACGCAGTAGTTGCCTCAACCGGCTTCTGCTCCGGTGCCACATTCTCTCTTGCCTTCCGTGGGTCAACCCCACAATGCGGACAACGCTCAGCCTTGTCCGATATCATCTTCCCGCATCCGGGACAATCTCTCAGTGCCATAATAATCTATGTTAATGTATTTGTAATTTAAATTAAATTTTCTATAAACCAAAGATAGCTTAAAGGCGTGCTATTCTTTCACAATTAAAGGATAACCGTTATCATCCGTATAATATGTTATCTCACGGGTTAACACGCCTGAAGTTTTTTTTGATTCCACATCTCTACTCAAGTCATATCCTGAATAATCTATAGTTTTAACCTCATTATAGCTCATCTTGATCCAATTTCCGAACTTATCTTTCTCTATGATCTTATAATTGCGTTTAGTGGTTTCAACACCATGTAGAAAAAATTCTTCAGTTACATTCTTTACATTTCCGTCATCATCGTAATTAAAGGTGGTTTCGGTTGTGGACGTTCCGAACCAATCAACTATTTTCTTAAGCTTCTTATCTTTTGTCCATGTCAGTTCTATGCCTCCTAAATCATTCTGGCCTTTCCCCTTTATGATATATCCGTCATTATCATATATTAATTTATCGTAATATTCATTTTTTGCCACTTTGTCAGTCACTCCTTCATAGGAAAACTCATAACCTTCCTTTGGGTTTCCACTAAAAAATTTAGATATCCCCTCGTCATAAAAATTCCCTTTCACTGATTTAGCATGACCATGTATATTGAAAAGAGCCAGATCGGGAGATGTAAAATTCACCCATTCTATCGAATCCTGCCGCAACTGCTCAAGTCTTGCCAGCTCGGCTTCCACGGCCGCAATCGAGTCCTGGCGAATCTGCTCAATCCGAGCCAGTTCCTCGTCCTTCTTATGCTGATAGGCTGGCACCCATATCGCCACGCCTACGCCTATCAATATCAACAGCACGAGTATCAGCCACAACTTCTTCTTTCCGCCGCCCCCGCCGTTGTTCGGCCCGTTAGATCCGTACGCAGTAGTAGCCTCGAGCGGCTTCCGCTCCGGTGCCACATTCTCTCTTGCCTTCCGTGGGTCAACCCCGCAATGCGGACAACGCTCAGCCTTGTCCGAGATCATCTTCCCGCATTCAGGACAATCTCTCAATGCCATATCATTCTATAAAATTTAATTCAATTAACAAAGCCTAATTAATTACCAAAGCTTAACCAAAAGGTGGCCCGTCTTCAGAGATTGTTATTTGATTGCCATTAACTGATAGTTTGGTTCCACAATCCCATGAACCTTCATATGCTGGTTCTTGCCATTTTTTATAATTAGTATATTTTTTGTCTGAAACCTTTCTGAAGTTATCCTTCAGCGCACTCTCCAAGAAATAGTCTTTCAATTCAGAGTTAGGAAAAGTAATGACAATATTTTCTTTATTCTCATTTAGAGAAACAGTGATATTATCATTCCATTTTTCTCGTGTCAATGTTAGATTCTTAAAATTATAATAATCTCCTTGAATTTCCTCTCTCAAGGATTTATTTTCGCTTACCTCAAAGCCTAAACTCTCTAAATCTTGTTGTATGGTTTTAAAATTTTTCAATATCATGACTTTGAGAGTCGTTATATTATAATTTTTTGATTTTGTTTCACAGAAAAGATTTATTGTCAAACGATTTTTTATCTCTTCAATCGAATCCTGTCGCAACTGCTCCAGTCTTGCCAGCTCCGCTTCCACGGCCGCTATCGAGTCCTGCCGCAACTGTTCTATCCGCGCCAATTCCTCGGCCTTCTTATGCTGATAGGCCGGCACCCATATCGCCACGCCTACACCTATCAATATCAATGGCACCAGAATCATCCACAAATTCTTCTTGCCTCCGCCATTGCCGTTGTTCGGGGCGCCTTGTTTTACATCGGAAATTTCTACACCGCAATGCGGGCAGGTTTTTGCCTTATCGGAAACCGTATTTCCGCACTCCGGACATTTAATAAGTGCCATATCCTTTCTAACGTTTAATTCAATTAATTACTTTTTGATTATTTTGTCTTCTGAGTAATATATATCGTAATCATCAAAAACATAAGCTCTTACTCGTATATAGTCACCTTTATATATTTTTGTCGAGGCTTTGAATTGACTTCCATTAAGAGTGGATCTCACTCTTGTGCCAGTTTGTCCATTTTCCCATATGCGAGGATTTTCTATCGCTGAAGGATCTGAAGAAGTGGTATAGATAAAACCGACTTCTTCTATAGTTTTACCATTTGCATTCACACTACCTGACATAATAAATTCATACTCTTCTTCCCCTTTGATGACAGATTCCAGGCTCACTGAAGGAACAGGAGTCCCACTTTGAAGAACGTTGATTCGAGTAGAAACTGGTGCTTGTTTTAACGTTAGAGTCAGCGTCCCACCCCTTATAGTTTTGCTTTCGCCAACTGTTACGACAAACGTATTTCCCGTTTCTGAGTACTTTATCCAGCTTGCAGAAGCACTTATAGTATAATCACCGTCAGCTGTAACCACTATAGGAGAGGAACTTCCACCTGTATAGCCGAACTGCAGTGAATTTTGGGATACGTTTATAGATGGAGCGTTCTGACTCACATTGATTTTTATATCTCCCATTTCTATATCTCCGAGTTTAGCTGTAATTGTCACTACGGCAGTTCGCTGAAATGCGTCGGAATTGGGCTCCGCTATAAGTTCCAATGTCGATTCTCCACTACCGCTTGTAGGAGAAACTGATAGCCATTTCTCTGAGGAAGAAGCACTCCACGACACGTTCGAAGAAAGACTGACTGAAGCCTTATCGCCCACGGCAGCCATTGCAATGGCCGTTGACGAGCTATTGACAAATGCCGATTCCTGAACAACAGATATCTCGATTGTTTTTCCCAGACAATTCAGCATCAACGTGCCAACCCGGCTTGATGACGTAGTATTATCATCTACAGTAACGACAACTGTTCCGTCTCCGAAACCTTCCGCATGAGATAGATTTATCCAATTTTCATTTGACGTCAATGTCCACGACGCATCGCTTTCGATATTTAAGTTTTGTGAAGATGATTCCGCTCCAAACTGCAGGATTTCGCTATCGGGTGAAATTGTTCTGCCCGCTTGATTGACCGTCAGCAGAACGGTTCGTCCTATAATATCTCCGTTTGAGTCCAAGCGGTTAAATGCTATTGAGCCCGAGCGTGTATCTAATGAATTATTTTCACTAATGCTTACAGAACAAGAATTGACGTTTTTCTGAACTGTAATCCAGTCATTTTCATTTCTTGCAGTCCACGAAGTCTCTGAACTCACCTCAATATTATAGTTCCCGCCATTCGCATCAACTAAAATCGTTTCTGGGTTGATTGTCAGCATATTGCCTTTCTGACTTACTGTGAATAGGTATTTTATTGAATTCGTACTTCCCAAATATACATATGCATTTGATGTCCGGTCGTCATCGTTCTCATTGGCTGCTACGGAGATTGTCACATCTACCGCATTTTCTTTGTTCTTCGATATCGTAAGCCAACCTGCGTCTGACTTTACCGAATAATCTTCCTGAACCGTGCCGTAAGTATAAGTGCGCGATCCCGCCTTATTGTCAAAATCAATATTGATTGTTTCCGATTCAATCGAGTTTTGAAGAGGCGTTTGTGTGATGGTCAGAACCTGCAATACATCATTAGTAGAGGCCGCTTTGAAATATATGTAGGATACCCGATTCGTTATCATATCGATATAGTTATAAGGAGCTACGGTTATTAGCATATTCCCGTCGCCGGTACCTGAATTTTTTGAAAGTGACACAAAGCTATCTTCGCATTCTGCCACCCAGTCGGCGTTCGACGATATGGACAATTCCTTACGGCCTCCTTCCGAATCGAATGTCCAGGAAGCATTGTCGGCCGGTGACAACGACAACCATGCACTTTTCTTCTGTTGTGTTGCCGAGACCGGTAGGTTTATTGACCAATCGGAATTGGTAGTCGCTATATTGAATATCTGAGTCCGCGAAGAGGTCAAAGATTCATTTGGTTGTGCCTCAAATATTATGTCTTGTGAACCTGTACCCCTCAACTGGGTAGACGATAGCCAAACAGGCAGATTCTGTATTTCCCAATTCACGGCGTTCGATGCGTTTATACGTACATCTAACACACCGCCTTCAGCTGGAATATTCTGTAATGAAGATGTTTGTGCATTCAATAAATATTCATTCTTCGATACGACATACGTACCTTTGACATACTGGTCGCTGCATGACGAAAATATGATAAGTAACAAAAAGAAACTTATCGCCTTAAAATATTTGCTATAATAAACCATCATATTTTTTATTTAAAAAAAGACAGATATGCCGATTTTAACATTAAATCCATTCACCCAATGATCTACCGCAGGTAGAAGATTTGATATTTCCTCAAAGCTCGAACTCTTTTTGAGAGGAAAGTAATAGTAGGGTGCTATTGTCACTTGAAGATGCTCTGCAAACGTAAAGCTTCCCCTGCATCCCAATAGACCGAAAACCGAATTTGCATCTTTTGCCGGATTATTGGCAGTTGATGTGCATTTCAACAAACCCACACCCAACTGTGGAGTCACTTGATATCGCCGTTTGAACTGGAAGCCATAGCCTAACTTTACGTTGCCCGACCATGAGGAATAAGTCGAACCGTCTACCATCTCGTTTTTATCATACCAATATAGTTTCTCCGACTTTGTTAATCCTTTCGAGAATTCTAATTCTGCGTTGACGGCATGAAAATACGCTCCTATCGACAGACCAGCGCTCATATTCTGACCCGCCAGAAAAAACACATCCCCATATATTTGGTTATGCTTGGAAAACATAAGCGATTCATCTCCGGCATCTATTCTTAGTTTGTAGGTCAACTTACCTATCAATTTCCCATTATTCAGATATTCACCGGTGTCCTTCTTAACAACCGTTGAATCCAAATCGGAAAAAACTATTTCAAGAGGCTCGTAGCCCGGTGCCAGAATTTTAAATCTCTTCGTTCCGTCAGTCAAATACACCCAATATTCACTCGTATTAAATAACGCATCTACTATATTTCCTTCAAATTTGACGCCCTCTATCGGCAGCGATATTTTTAACAACGCCGTATAGTCTCCGTTTAAGTCCAGACGATGTGTTTCTACTTGTTGTGCGGTTAAATCATTCGGAGCCGCTTCAAAACCATCTTTTTTGATCTTCAATGATTTCGAGCTCATCGTCCCTATACCGCCGATGAACAATAAAAAGATTAAGATTAATCTTCTCATGGAAAATTGTTTGTAAAATATATGACTCATTTTTTTCTATTAAGTTACTGTAATCGTTTTAGCTTTATCTTTTGCTATCGAACGCCTCGCGATATCTCTGCGCGAAATCTTCTTTGCTTATCTTTACCTTGATTTTAAAATTCTTCGCTGCATCGCCCGAATTGGAGATTGTTTTCTCTACTGTTTCACCCGGTTTCACATTCACTCCCTCGGCTGTATGTGACAACCATCCATAATATAGGTCACCATCCCTTCCCTGCCACTCACTCTCGGTCATATATGTTATCGCATAATCGTCTGCATACCATTCTACATCCGAATTGTTGGTAATGCTGCATTTAACGGTTACGTTACCAACAGATGATTCTTCATAATGTTTGTACACAGTTTTACCCGCTATCAATGACAGGCCATTCTCATAATAGTGATCAATTTTTTCCGCCAGTATCGAATCTTGACGCAGTCGTTCAGCTTCTACGGCCGCAATCGAGTCCTGACGCATCTGCTCAATCCGAGCCAGTTCCTCGGCCCTCTTATGCTGATAGACCGGCACCCATATCGCCACACCTACGCCTATCAATATCAACGACACAAGAATCAGCCACAGCTTCTTACCGCCCCCACTGCCGTTGTTCGGGGCGCCTTGTTTTACATCGGAAATTCCTATCCCGCAATGAGGGCAGGTTTTAGCCTTATCGGAAACGGTATTCCCGCACTCTGGACATTTTATCAGTGCCATAATCTATATATTATTAAATTCCAAGTTCCTTTTTTAAAGGTTCTAAATTATTAAGTTTGAATTCACGAACTTTGGGGCATTTGGGCGTAGGATAATCTCCTCTTCCGGTTTCATATAGATTTTCCTCAAAAATTTTTTTCCATTTCATATTGCCATCTGCCAGTGTATATAAAGTCCATATTGTATAACCTTGTTTGGCAAACATCTCGATTATTCCTTTTGCATCCTTATAAAGAACGGAGTCAAAAGCGTATGCAATTTCTTTGATTTTCTTTAATTGTCCTTCATTAAAAATGTATATCGACCATATTGCGTCCGCGTTACAAGTTCCGGTTTTAACCCATAATTCAGGTATTCCGTCTTCATCCAAATCAGTAGTAAAATAAGCTCCCCAACTACCCTCCTTCTTTTTAGCAGCAGAGATAACGGGTGCCATTTTATTGTATATATCAGTCATTAAAGCTTTACGTTTCTCCTCTTTTGCGATCGAATCCTGCCGCAACTGCTCCAGTCTTGCCAGCTCCGCTTCCACGGCAGCAATCGAGTCCTGGCGAATCTGCTCTAATCGTGCCTGCTCCTCCGCTTCGGCCTTTTTATGCTGATAGACAGGCACCCATATCGCCACGCCTACGCCTATCAATATCAGCGGCACAAGAATCAGACACAACTTCTTCTTGCCGCCACTCCTGCTGTCGTTCGTCCCTTTAGAGCTGTACGCAGTAGTAGCCTCAACCGGCTTCCGTTCCGGCGTCACCTTCTCGGTCGCCTCCCGTGGGTCAACCCCGCAATGGGGACAACGCTCCGCCTTGTCCGATATCATCTTCCCGCATTCAGGACAATCTCTTAGTGCCATATCAGATCATATTTTTCTGGTTTTACAAATAATTATTAAAATCTATACATAGGAGTATTGCTGTCCATCATAAGACATCTACGCTTTCTATCCAATCCTATTGTGAATGCCGAACCATTTCTTCGATCATAGACAAGATCATTTTCCCTAATTTCAAATGGACCTGTAAAGATATGGTCTCTGTCAAACCATACTGAGATAAACGAGCCGCTTATTCCTATTCT
Source organism: Paramuribaculum sp. (assembly GCA_022511125.1). Classification (GTDB taxonomy): domain Bacteria; phylum Bacteroidota; class Bacteroidia; order Bacteroidales; family Muribaculaceae; genus Paramuribaculum. Next base: position 151,458 of record JAFLSD010000001.1, on the reverse strand, counting down.
TGCCTCCCCATATCGGGTATGGACTTTCCAATTGCCTTGAATCCATTGTTTTACTTCATTGTCTGATGTCCGTGAAGTTCTATTATTTTGTGAAACGGTGGCCTGTTGTTTAGAATCATTGTGTGTTTTTGTGGTTTTAACAGACTTAGTATCTGGGTCTTTTTTATGAAATATCCACGCATTGGGGTATGTATCCTCAAATTTTTTCTTATACTGAGTTATTTCCTTTAACGTATTGCTACTTGCTACAAACACTCTGTAGTGACCGTCGTATTCAATCAAACCAAGCTTTGCCTGTTGTTTGCTAATGTAATTCTCAGCATTTTCCTCTAAATCAAATGAAGCTACTATTAAGAAATACTCGTCATCGATATTCAACCGTCTTTCGTCTTTAGCTGCTTGTAACGAATCTTGACGCAGTCGATCAGCTTCCACGGCTGCTATCGAGTCCTGCCGCAACTGTTCTATCCGCGCCAGCTCCTCGGCCTTCTTATGCTGATAGACCGACACCCATATCGCCACGCCGATACCTATCAATATCAACGGCACAAGAATCAGCCATAGCTTCTTCTTGCCGCCGCCCCCGCCGTTTCCCGGATCGTTAGAGCCGTACGTGGGCGAAGCCTCGTTGGTGATGGGCATAGTCGGCTGACCATCTTCTACCGACGGCGATCCCGCTTGTTTTATTTCTGAAATTTCCACTCCGCAGTGAGGGCAGTTTTTAGCTTTATCGGAAACCTTTTTCCCGCATCCGTGACAGTTTATCAGTGCCATATCAGATCATATTTTGAGCTGGATTTGGATAACCATAATTATTTGCTGTTTCATCCGATTTCTTTAGACACAGGAAGAAAAAGGCGATAGGTACCAGGCACCACCAGCCACAACGATTTATATCATGCATTCTTCTGATACATACACAAATCCACGGAATTAACAGAATAATAAAACCTATACCTGTTGGGAAGAATAAAAAAGTAAGCAATGAAAACGACCAGTATTCCCTTCTTGACGCTCTTCCATATGCATCGGCGTATTTCCGGGATATTACATTCCAAAATATCACGCCGCATTCATAAATGTAGTTGGCCCAATCTTTAGTTTCTTTAGGCGTGGAAACCATAGAAGGGATGGCCTCTTGAACCGGAGGAATCGGAGGAGTCGGAGGGTTCGGAGATGCATACTGATAAGCACCCCGATAGCCGGAATTTATAGCTCTCGTTTCATTCTCGTTTCTTATCGGATATCCGCACTCCGGGCAACTCGTTTCGTTTCCTGCTAAAGGATAGCCGCATTCAGGACATGATTTCATAATAGTCTGTTTTTTTGATTACTTCTTTAGATAATAAATATCGTTTGCTTGACGAACAGTTCCTCTTTCGGCATCTAAGTAGAACGTCATCTTCGACATTCCCATATATGGTGAATGAGCCTCGATCGTGGCTGTCGTCGCTGTAAACCGCTTCACCACTGGAGCCGCCGTCATGGCACTCCCGTTCACATACACCGCGTCATACGAAAAACGGAGTGAATAGCCGTCGCTGTAGAAAGTCTTACCAGATAGCCACGCCATCACCGCGTTCGGAGAATTAAACCTCACGCTCGCCGACGACGAAGTTCTCGAATTCTGACTCAGAAGGAGAGTACCTTCCTCACTGGCCTCATTACAAGCCATCATGCTGGCTGCACCGGCACTAAAACATAAGCCGGCGGCTGCAAGTGTCGCAAATAAAACTTTTTTCATAATTCTTATTATAAAAATAAAAAGTGAGCTGTTTCCGGCAATCCTTATACGCAGCCCCACCACAAGGCTCAACAACAGGATATTCGAAATAGCAACTCACCTTTCTGTTTATTACATTAGAGTAACATTCAGCTGCGTGAGAAGCACCTTCGATTTTCCTGACCTGTTGATTTGCAAAAAGTGGTGATTTGCGTATGTCAGAAGAAGCGAAAACCTTCCTAAATATGTCATGCTCTCCGATAGCTCTAAAAGTTCCAGTCGGAGGCACCGCAAATTTAGCTATAAAATGCTTCCCGAGCAAAGGTGAGTCGCTATTAATGATATTATTTATTGATTTAACAATCATAACCATACTTCATTTTTAAAATACGTTCAAAGCATAACATGAAAGGCGAGCCGCCTTAATCGTTATCATGAATGCAGCCTCACCACAAGGCTCAGAAGTTAGATAAACGAAAATAGCGACTCACCCTATACCGACTATCTGAAACGGATATTCAGTTGGCGTGAGAAACATTTCCCGCTATCTCTGACTTCTGAATTTTTGCAAGGTGGTGATTTGCATTCATCAGAGGAAGCTGAAAAACCTTCCTAAATATGTCTTGACGTCAGATGGTCGTGAAAAACATCTTCTGACGACGCCACAAATTTAACTATAAATAGCTAACCACGCAAAGGTGAGTCGCTATATGCTGACGTTTATCGGATTCTGCAGCGAAAATAATTATATCGATCCGAAAACCAAGCGTCCAATTTGTCCAGTATGATTCCCCCTTCCGCCCTCACTCTTTTTCTCCCTGCTGCGACTGCACTTGCTGCGAATAGATCACCCCCGTCTTTGTCTGTTCTCTCGAAATGGCCTCCCATATTTCTTCATCGATAAAACCCGACGATTCCGGATATTTCGACTTCATCTTTTCTCCTAACGAATAGGCTTCCGACTTGGCTTTCCCTAACGCCGATTGCAAAGCCTCCATCTGTTCGCTCGACATTGGTCCGAAACCGAAAGATTCCGGATTTTCCACGATCGGATGCACATTCCGCTTATAATAGTCCGCAACATAACGGGATATTTCATCGCTCAGAAGTGTTTCGGTCGACTTTGCCGGTGTTTCGCTTTTCTCGTTTCTCGCTTCTTTCGGTTTTTTGATTGTCTCCTCCGTTGCGACCCTGCTTTTGAAATCTTCTTTAGTGGCGGTTGACGGTTCTGTCTGTTCCTTGTTTACCTGTGTTGCCACCTCCGGTAGATTTTCGTGCTTGAACGGATATGTTAGAAAAATTATAGCTGCGGCTATCGCAAAAAGCGCCGTGAAATACACCGGTTTCCGATTGCCTCTCCTCGGGATAGCCCTTGCCGCGCTCTCTGCCGAAGGAAATCGCCTCTCTGCTTCGGGGTTGGTTGCCTTCGATGTGAATTTCTTCCACCGTTTACCCATATTGCCCCCCTCCGAAAGCTCCTCCATGATTTTACCTATCTGGAAGATGTCGTTTGCTGCCGAAGGTGAGATTTTATCTTGTTCCGGAGCCATATAACCCCGAGTATAGCCGCTCGTCGTGTCGTTGTCGCCGATATACGCACATCCGAAATCCGTGATTTTCACTTTTCCGCCCACACGGGTTATCATGATGTTTTCCGGCTTCAGATCATTGTGGACTACCCCCATCCTGTGCATATAACCTGTTGCCTCAAGAATCTGACCGCAGATATCGGCGAGAAAAGCCCGGCTTTTTAGCCTCTCGTCTTTCCTGTCTATCAACTCTCTCAACGACTCTCCATCGATGAACTCCTCGTACAGCGACTGGCCGTCAAACTTGATGTAACGTACTATCCCCGAGTGGTTGAGCTGGAATCCTACATAGTATTCTTTCCTGAGTGCCTCCAATGTGAGGTAATCTGCGATAAATTCCTCCGACGGACGCTTTACGAAATGATTTATGCCGAATAGTCTTACCTTGTAGAAACGATATCGCCCGTTTCCACTCGATGGCAATAACGTTTCTTCTCCTCCCTCACCGGCACTCAATCCGCCGTTGAACTCGCTTTCATTCATCGCTTACCGACAGCTTGCTTACACCAAATTCCGCCGCTGCAGTATAGGTTCCCAGGTTCTTTCCTCCCCTTATCACGGATTTCACTAACAAAGGAAAACCTTGAGACGCCGAGGCTTGCTCAAGTATATCTCCGGCCTTCAGTTTGCTGTTCTCCGACGATATTACTTCAAACCTTCCCTCACCCCTATGTTGCATCACGATTTTTCTGTCAGGCTGCCATTCTATTCTCACCTTTTTCCCATCGGCAACATCGTTAAGCGACAAAAAAGGTTCATTACCGAACTGCGACACTCGGTCGTTGATATAGGCCGAAAGCAGCGCCCACGACTCGAAACCCAGATAATTTGCCAGAATCTCCAGTGTAGCCCGACGGGGATTATTCTCATACGGAATAATCCCCGTTAGCCTTTTCACTGTATTTCGCCCTAAATGTTCACCCGTCACTGATTCTATGTCGTGACTCAGTTGGGTCGCGCCTGCTGGAGTTGTCACGTCAGTTCCAAGCTTATGACTTAACATTGATATTACGTATGGATCAAGATTGGCCATGCTTGAAACTGATTTATCCTACATTAATATTCGCCCCAGGCACGGATTTCAAGATTTTCAACCGGACGCGTGATGAAAGCCTTCACGAAAGCTCCTGCCAGACGGGCATTCGTCAGCAGAGGTATGTTATGGTCTATCGCTGCGCGGCGTATCTTATATCCGTTTGTAAGTTCTCGTTTAGTCTGGTTTTTCGGAATATTGATCACCAGGTCTACCTTATGGTCGGCTATCAGGTCTATCACGTTCTCCCCGCCCGACACTCTTTCGTCTGGCCAACCGGCGGGAATTGCCTTCACGCCGTTCTCATTCAGGAAGCGGGCTGTGCCTGCCGTCGCATAGATGGTAAAGCCGTTTTCCGACAACATTTTGCATGCGTCAAGCATATCTACCTTGCCTCTCACGTCACCCGAGCTCACCAGAACCGCACTTTCCGGAACATGGTGGCCTACAGATATCATCGCGTTCAGCAACGCCTCGTCGAAATCACGACCCAGACATCCTACTTCGCCCGTCGACGACATATCTACTCCAAGCACCGGATCGGCCTTGTGAAGACGGGCAAATGAGAATTGCGAGGCCTTCACACCGATATAATCGATATCGAACGTCGACGAATCACCCACGCTTACCGGCTCGCCAAGCATGATGCGGGTTGCCGTTTCTATAAAGTTATGCTTGAGTACTTTGCTCACGAATGGGAACGAACGCGAAGCGCGAAGATTACATTCTATCACTTTCACATCGTTGTCCTTCGCAAGATACTGGATGTTGAACGGACCCGAAATATTGAGCTCTTTGGCTATGCGGGCACTGATACGTTTGATGCGGCGAGCCGTTGCCATATAAATCTTCTGAGCAGGGAACACCAGCGTAGCGTCGCCGGAATGCACGCCAGCATACTCGATATGCTCCGATATCGCATATTCCACTATTTCACCGTTTCGGGCCACTGCGTCAAATTCTATCTCTTTCGTATTTTGCATGAACTGCGACACCACTACCGGATATTCTTTCGACACTTTTGCCGCCTGGGCAAGGAAGCCGTGAAGCTGTTCGGCGTCGTAACATACGTTCATCGCAGCGCCGCTGAGTACGTAACTCGGACGGATCAGAACCGGGAAGCCTACCTCGTTTATGAAATCAAACAGCTCGCTTTCAGTTGTCAGCTCTTTCCAGCGAGGTTGGTCGATGCCTAACTGATCGAGCATCGCTGAAAATTTATGACGGTTTTCTGCTCGGTCGATCGACACTGGAGAAGTTCCCAGAACCGGAACATGTTCACGGTAGAGCTTCATGGCGAGGTTGTTCGGAATCTGACCGCCTACGCTCACTATCACGCCACGAGGCGACTCAAGGTCTACGATATCCATCACTCTCTCGAAACTCAGCTCGTCGAAGTAAAGCCTGTCGCACATATCGTAGTCTGTCGACACCGTTTCCGGATTGTAGTTGATCATTATCGACTTATACCCGAGCTTGCGGCATGTTGCGGCTGCATTCACCGAGCACCAGTCGAATTCCACCGAACTTCCTATCCTGTATGCACCCGAACCCAGTACTATGATGTTTTTACCCGCATTCATATCGTAGCGGACGGCGTTTTTATCCAGACCGTAGCTCACGTAAAGATAATTCGTCGGATATTCCGATGCCACGGTATTGATTCGGCCTACGTGCGGAAGGATATCCAGAGATTTGCGGTGGTTGCGAACTCGGAGCACTTCCTGCTGCATGTTCCCTTCCGGATGTTCCACGATTCGTGCTATCTGGAAGTCCGAGAAGCCCAAACGCTTGGCTTCGGCGAGAACATCCTTCGGCAGATCCTCGATGCGGGAATAGGTGCCGAGTTTGCTCTGGTATGACACGATATTGCCCAGATGTTCGATAAACCACTTGTCGATTTTTGTGAGCTCTTCAATGCGATCTACTGTATAACCTTCTTCGAGAGCCTTGGCTATGGCGAAAATTCGCATGTCCGTTGGATGCGACAGGGCGTGATCGAGATCGGGGAAATGGAGGTCGTTGTTGCCTACGAATCCATGCATGCCCTGTCCTATCATTCTCAGACCCTTCTGCATGATTTCCTCGAAGCACTTTCCTATTGACATTATCTCGCCCACCGATTTCATGGACGAACCTATCTCGCGGTCCACACCGATGAATTTTGTTAAATCCCAGCGAGGAATCTTGACTATGATATAATCTACCTGAGGAGGTACTGCAGCCGAACTCGGAGTTCCCGGTTCGCCTATCTGGTCGAGCGTATAGCCCAAGGCAAGTTTAGCGGCTACGAAAGCCAAAGGATAGCCCGATGCTTTCGATGCAAGAGCCGACGAGCGGCTCAGACGCGCGTTGATTTCGATGATGCGGTAGTCGTTGGTCTCCGCATTGAACGCATACTGAATGTTACATTCGCCGACAATTCCGATGTGGCGCACTACCTTCACCGCGATTTCCTCAAGCTGCTTTATCTGCTCTTTTGTCAAGGAAACGATCGGAGCAACCACTATCGACTCACCGGTATGGATGCCTAACGGGTCGAAGTTTTCCATCGGAACAACCGGGAAGCAGTGATCGTTGGCGTCACGGATCACCTCAAATTCTATCTCTTTCCAACCTTTGAGAGACTCTTCCACAAGGATCTGCTTTGAATAAGCCAGCGCGCTCTGGCAGTGGGTGATAAATTCATCGTCATTAGTGCAGATGCCCGAACCCAGACCACCGAGGGCGTACCCCGATCTTACCATCACCGGAAAGCCTATGCGATGAGCCACCGCTATAGCGTCGTCAAGGGTCTCTACAGCCTGGCTTACGGGAGTTTTGATGTTGATTTCGTCCAATTTGCGGACGAATAGATCGCGGTCTTCGGTGATCATTATGGCCTCTACAGAGGTGCCCAGAACCTTAACCCCATATTTTTCAAGGATGCCCTTCTGGTAGAGCTCCGTGCCGCAGTTCAGCGCCGTCTGACCGCCGAAAGCGAGAAGAATGCCGTCGGGACGCTCTTTCTTGATTACTTCCTCTACAAAATGGGTCGTTATCGGCAGAAAATAAACTTTGTCTGCCACGCCTTCCGAAGTTTGGATGGTGGCGATATTCGGATTGATCAGCACTGTAGAGATGCCTTCTTCCCTGCAGGCCTTCAAAGCCTGCGAACCTGAATAATCGAACTCTCCGGCCTGACCTATCTTCAGAGCGCCGGAACCCAGCAAAAGTATCTTCTTTATTTTCTCCATGGTTGTATTGCTATTTTTCGCAAAGTTAATAACATTCAATGAAAAAACCTTAAAATCTCGCTGCCTTTACTTTCATTTTTCTGTCGGCGGCGCCAATCCTTATTGTCCGGATAATACCGACTGGATTGCATTGCAAAGTTACAACCGGAATTGCACCCCAATCTGCGAATTTGGCCTATACGCTAAAAGTTGCCCACCTCTTCAGTCAGTCATTCAGACACTTAAATGATTTTTTATTTTAATATTTAATATAGTTTAACTATTTAGGCTTCCAAAGCATTTGTCCCTTCCCGATAACGTTGCCCGATAAAAAACATTTTCCGCATAACTGCGCTCTGTCATTTTTTTCGTAACTTTGGCAATTGAAATAAATCTAATCGTTAATTAACCAATCTCACGTTTTATATGGAAAATGGTCTCTTTTGGATAGTGCCGGGAGCTTCGGTTGTAGCTCTTCTTTTGGCATGGTATTTTTACAGAGGGATGAAGAAGGAGGACGAGGGAACGCCAACAATGCGGAAGATCGCTTCGTTCGTACGCCAGGGGGCGATGTCCTACCTCAACCAGCAGTATCGCGTGGTTAGCTTCGTGTTCCTCGCTCTTGTTGTTCTTTTTTCAATCATGGCTTACGGATTCCAGCTCCAGAATCCCTGGGTTCCGGTTGCGTTCCTGACCGGTGGTTTCTTCTCGGGGCTCTCAGGGTTCCTCGGAATGAAAACAGCCACTTATGCCTCGGCTCGCACGGCAAATGCGGCTCGCACTTCTCTTAACGGCGGCCTCAGAGTAGCCTTCCGTAGCGGCGCTGTCATGGGACTCGTTGTCGTAGGACTCGGACTTCTCGACATTTCATTCTGGTACATACTTCTCAACCTGTGTGTCGACAATCTCGAACCAACTGCAAAAATGTGCATGATCACCACTACGATGCTGACATTCGGTATGGGTGCATCTACCCAGGCTCTTTTTGCTCGCGTCGGAGGCGGTATCTACACTAAAGCTGCCGATGTCGGAGCCGACCTCGTGGGTAAGGTTGAAGCCGGCATTCCAGAAGATGACCCCCGTAATCCCGCAACTATTGCCGACAATGTAGGCGACAACGTTGGCGACGTTGCCGGAATGGGTGCCGACCTCTATGAATCATATTGCGGATCTATTCTCGCAACTGCCGCCTTGGGAGCAGCAGCATATCTCGTTAAAGGCGATGCTGTAATGCAGGTCAAGGCTATTCTTGCACCGATGCTCATCGCTGCCGTAGGTATTGTACTTTCGATAATCGGCATTTTCTCAGTGAAAACAAAAGAAAACGCCACGATGAAAAATCTTCTTGCTGCCCTTTCCAGAGGCACGAACTTGAGCTCGATTCTGATCGTTGGCGCAACATTCCTCATTCTCTGGGCTATCGGTCTCGAAAATTGGCCGCTGATAAGTTGCTCTGTAGTTATCGGACTGCTCGTCGGAGTCGTTATCGGACAAAGCACCGAATACTATACATCACAGTCATATAAACCCACGAAACGCCTTGCCGAAAGCGGTAAAACAGGCCCCGCCACAGTGATAATCTCAGGCGTTGGATTAGGCATGGTTTCTACAGCCGTGCCAGTTATAGCCGTAGTTGTCGGAATCATCCTCTCCTATTGGTTTGCTGCTGCCTTCGACTTCACCAACGTTGCTATGGGTCTCTACGGAATCGGTATCGCTGCAGTAGGAATGCTTTCGACATTGGGTATTACGCTCGCCACCGACGCTTACGGCCCCATTGCCGACAATGCAGGCGGAAATGCTGAAATGAGTGGTCTCGGCCCCGAAGTTCGTAAACGCACCGACGCTCTCGATTCGCTCGGAAACACCACCGCTGCCACTGGTAAAGGATTCGCCATCGGATCTGCCGCTCTCACAGGCCTTGCTCTACTCGCATCTTACATCGAAGAAATCCGAATCGGCCTCGAACGCCTTGGAGAGACAACTATCCAGGTAGGATCCGACCTGATACCCATCAAAGAAGCCACTTTCACCAACTTCATGGCCTTCTATGAAGTCAATCTCATGAGTCCTAAAGTGCTCTCCGGAATGTTCATCGGAGCCATGATGGCCTTCCTCTTCTGCGGTCTCACCATGAACGCCGTTGGACGCGCTGCTGCCCACATGGTCGATGAAGTGCGCCGTCAGTTCCGCGAAATCAAAGGCATTCTTACAGGCGATGCAGAGCCCGATTACGCGCGATGTGTCCAGATCTCCACAAAGGGCGCACAGCGTGAAATGGTCTTCCCCTCAGTGCTCGCAATTATTGCCCCGATCTTAACTGGTATCATTTTCGGTGTCCCCGGTGTGATTGGACTGCTTGTCGGAGGCCTGTCTGCCGGATTCGTGCTCGCCATATTCATGGCTAACTCCGGTGGTGCGTGGGACAACGCTAAGAAATACATCGAGGAAGGGAACTTCGGAGGAAAAGGTAGCGAAGTTCATAAAGCTACAGTTGTGGGCGACACAGTTGGCGACCCGTTCAAGGACACTTCCGGACCTTCGCTCAACATCCTCATCAAGCTTATGTCGATGGTGGCCATCGTTATGGCCGGTCTGACTGTAAGTTGGAGCCTCTTCTGATTCTGCATTCATATTGGTTAAAAGCCCTTTTTATCCGTTTATGAAAAAAATAGTGTTGTTGCTCGCCGCTCTATTCTCGACAATGTCGATAGTAGTGTCTTGTTCCGGCAACGCTGGAGACAGGCAGGAAGAATCTATCCCTCAAGCTGAATCTATCCCACAAACTGATTCAGTCCGGGCTACTGAAGGCTCTCGGGGAAGAGTTTTTCAGCGGAGACCGACAAACTATTACATCTATAATGCTGAAGCCGTCGACTTGTATAAAAGCGCTATTTCAATCGAACCCGGGAAAAAAGCAGAGAAAAAAGTGCCGAAGCAGTCTTTCTATGAAATTGACTGGACCTGCACGGTTACAAATAACACTCCCGTAACTTTTTTCCCTGACGATTACGAAATTGTTTACAAGGAAACCTATGAGGCTCGGGATAAAAGCGGCGGTTTGACAAAATTGACCAAAATCCGTTCGGAAAAAGGACCCGAACTCGCTCCTGGAGCTTCGGTCGAAATCGTGCTGTCAGGAAAAGATGCGACTCTTGACCTTTCGATTCCGGCTGTCAAAATTAAAATGCCCGAAGAGGATTTTATAAAAAAGTTTATTAGTATCAAAAATGCTCGTTAATCAATAAACGTCAATCTTGTAGGGGTGTCTCAAAGCGAATAGTTTTCGAGACACCCTTTCTTTATTCGTTTTACTGCCCCTTGAAATTAAACCTCAAAAAGTACGTTTCCCTACAAAATTTCATTCATTTTGACTATTTTTGCGCAAGTAAAAAGCCTATATCATGAAGAAGATAGTTTTTAAAACGGATAAACCTGTTGCTTTATGCTCCGATCATGCTGGAGTGGACACAAAGAAGGCAATAATAGAATTTCTAAAAACAGAAGGATTTGAAGTAAACGACTACGGAACCTATACCTCCGAAAGCTGCGATTACCCCGATTTTGCACATCCTTGCGCACAGGCAATAGAAGAAGGCCGCTCGGATTTCGGCATTGCACTCTGCGGAACAGGAAACGGCATATCGATGACGCTCAATAAGCATCAAGCCATTCGTGCCGCTCTTTGCTGGACTCCCGAAATAGCCAAACTTGCCCGCGAACATAACGATGCTAACATTCTCGTTATGCCGGCTCGTTTCCTGACAGTCGACGCGGCTCTTGAAATTGTTGAAACCTATCTGACCACTCCTTTTGAGGGAGGACGACACATCCGCCGGATTGAAAAGATTCCGGTTAAGGCTTGATAAAAAGAAGTTCTATCCTGTAGGTTCTCTTTTATTCGCTTGATTTTATAATATCGCTCAGCATCTGTTTGAATCCATCTTCCGACAGGCAGATGACGACTGTCTTTTTCCACACGTGAACCATCCGACTGTCTGACTTTAGTCATAGAGACCTTTTAAGAGCGGTGAACATGAAAAATTTCTCCTCGGGAAGAAACCGCTCCAATAACTTAATGCCCATCTGCGTGATTTCGCTCTCTTTTCCATGCCTGTCCGTGAAAATTATTTCCACCCGCTTCCCGATCCTTCAAATTTGTGTTCTGTTTCTTTGTTAAATCTCATGGATAGGAAGGAAAATATAGTGTTAAAACCGCCGAATTATTAACATTCGAGAGTTAAATAAGTTAATAATTCATAAATAGGGGGGGGTATGTTAATTTGACTTAAAGAAAATGTGTTTATTTTTGCTCTTGAATTTAGCGAATGTCCGACGCGAAGTCGCTATCCGCTGAATTCAAATAATTATTTAATCTTTTAATTTACACATTTTCTTAAGTATGAAAAAGCTGTTTTTACTACTGATGATTGTGGCGGTAAGCTCAATCTCGGCGCTGGCTCAGAACATCACCGTTAAGGGAACGGTTCTGGAAGCATCCGATCAAGAGCCTGTAGCCGGCGCCACTGTCATGGCAAAGGGTACTGACATCGGTACGTCTACCGATGCGAACGGTAATTTCACCCTTTCAGTTCCGGCGAACTGCAAGAAACTCGTGGTCACTTTCATCGGCATGCACGCCCAGGAGGTTGACGTTAAGCCACAAGTCACTGTTTACATGGAGGAGGACAACAATCTTCTCGATGAAATAGTCGTTACCGGTTACGGTCAGACGAGAAAGGCTGCCTTCACTGGTGCTGCTTCGGTGATCGATGGAGAGGTAGTTGACCGTAAGAGCGAGGTAAACTTCGTAAAATCACTCGAAGGCCAAGTTACCGGTTTCCAGTACAACAACTCGACGAGTATGCCGGGTCAGTGGGGTTCGGTTTACATCCGTGGTATGGGCACATTGAGCAGTAATTCCCAACCGCTCTATGTAATCGATGGTATTCCGGTTAACTCAGAATATGATTCGATGGGATCGAACAATAACTATTTCGACCCGATGGCAGCTTATAACCCCGCAGATATCGAAAGCATTACAGTGCTCAAAGACGCAGCTGCAACAGCCATCTACGGTTCACGCGCCGCTAACGGTGTTATTGTCATCACCACAAAGAAAGGAGGAACCGGAACATTGAATATAACTTTTGAAACCCGTCAGGGATTCAACACTGTTGCAAACAACAATATGAAGTATGCTAACGCTCAGCAGATGCTTCAATATGTAGCTAACGCTTATTCAGCACGTTATCCTCAGTTTAGTTATGATGATGCTTACGAAGCTTGGAAAGAAGAATTTATCGAAGGCTATGATTGGGACGGAGTAAGTTCTTATGATTGGATAAAAGCTATTCGTCGTAAAGGTTACTATGCTGACTATAATCTCGCCGTGAACGGAACTTCCGGCAAAACGAATTATTATATCAGTTTGAACTATAACGACGCGACTGGTATTGTCATTGGTTCGAGCAACAAGCGTTACGGTGGACGTGTTAATGTAGAATCCACATACAAATGGTTGCAGGTCGGCCTTAATGCCTCATATTCGCAGTCAGAAAACAACGCATTCTCTCAGTCGACCGGTGGTTCGTTCTCGAATCCTTCGGTGGCGGCTGTTTCCAATCTTACTCCATTCGACAAAATCTATAATGAAGACGGAAGCTATGCGAATGTAGCGTATTACAATCCGTTAGCTTTATGGGACAAAAAATTGGGAGATTTAAATCGAGTGACCAATAAGACTTTCGTAGGAAATCCATGGTTGAAAATAAATCTTCCTTACGGATTCTGGGCGAAGACCAATTTCGGTTACAACTCGATGGATCAGCGCGAGTATGACTACTGGAGTGCCGTTTACAATCCTCAGGGAATGGATTACAACGGATTGGGACAAATGTACATATCCAATACCACTCTCATGACATGGACCAACACTATCGGTTGGAATCATAGTTACGGTGAAAACCATATCGATATCCTTCTCGGTCAGGAAATGCAGAAGGAAATGTATCAATACGATTATTACGCTAAATCTGACTTCCCCTTGGCAGCTCAAGGAATGCGCGATATGACTACAGCTGCTTCGGAAGAAGGTTCCGAATACTATAAAGCGGAATCAAGGTTGGCATCATATTTTGGCGACGCGCATTATGATTATGATAACCGCTACTTCTTATCGGCATCCCTCCGTCGTGACGGTTCATCGCGTTTCGGTTCCAACCATCGCTGGGGTACATTCTGGTCGGTAGGTGCTAAGTGGCGTTTGTCACAGGAAAAATGGCTGGAAGGAAACACCACTCTCACAAACGCCGATATACGCGCAAGCTATGGTACTGTCGGCAATCAGGGTATCGGTTACTATGCGGCTCGCGGTTATTATGCAGCCGGTTTCAATTATAAGCAATCACCGGGTATCGCACCTGGAAATATAGCTAATCCGAATTTGACCTGGGAGACCTCGAAGAAATTCGATGTCGGTTTCGATTTGTCGTTCAAGAGCCGCTGGCACTTCACGTTCGATTTCTATAACGACGATACCGATAACGCTCTTTACAGTGTTCCTCTTTCGATGACAACGGGTATGACCGGTTCTATGAAGAATATAGGAAAAATCCGTAATTCAGGTGTCGAATTCGGCTTTAACGGTAACGCATTCTACACTAACGATGTGATGATTAATGTGTTCGCTAATCTGACATGGAACAAGAATAAAGTGATAAAGCTTGCCGATGGTAGCATTGAAGGTACTTATACAATAATTGAGGAAGGTCGCCCATATCGTCAATTCCTGATGAAGGAATATGCAGGAGTGAATCCCGATAACGGTCGTCCTCTCTACTATCTTAACGAAACCGGCGATGAGACTACCGAAAGTTATGCTGAGGCGGCTAAGCGTTATGTAGGCAGTGCAGAGCCGAAAGTGTTCGGCGCTTTTGGCGTAAACGGAAATGCATACGGTTTGGACTATTCGATTCAGTTCAACTATCGCATTGGCTCTAAAGTATTTGATTCCGGACACGCTTACACAGGATGGGGCGGATCAGGTGTTAGAACTCCTCTTGAGGTAGTGGTAACAGATTCCTGGTCGCCGGAAAATCCCACTGCCAAATATCCACGGCCAATTTATGGCGACCCAAATAACGACGTGACCGGCAACAATTCATCACGCTGGTTGATGAGTGGCGACTATTTGCGTCTGAGCAACGTCACCATAGGATACACTTTGCCTCAGAAACTTACACGCAAAGCCTTCATTGAGAAATTGAGAATTTATCTCACTGCCGACAATGTTTACACATGGACCGGAAAAGATTTTACCGGCTATAATCCCGACACCTATGCAAGCGGTATAATTGCGTGGCAGTATCCTGCCGTGACTACTTTCACAGGTGGTTTACAGCTTACTTTCTAAAAACAATCAATTTAAGTAATTATGAGAAAGACAATTATAAATTCACTTGCGGCGGTTGCACTTTCCGTAACGATGGTAAGTTGCGGTGACAGTTGGCTTGAAACCGATCTGCCAAACGGAGTGGATACCGAAACCGCCCTTAACAATGTGGACAATATAGGTTATGCACTCAACGGCACCTATTACCAGTTGATGAGATATTATTTCGCTGGGAATTACGCATCCACTATAGGTGACCTTGCTTCTGACCTGGTTTATTGGTCAAGGTCAAACGGTCATCAGACCGAGCTGTATCAGTTCACTTACACGGACACAGACAATTCTATCTATTATATCTGGGATTACGGGTATAAGGTAGTGGATGCTGCCGCTCGTGTTATTCAGGCTACTGAAGCCTTGCTCCCTGAAGTATCGGGTGACGATGCGGAATATCTGAAACTTTATGAAGCAGAAGCGAGGTGTCTGCGCGCCTATGCCAATCTTGTGATGGTGAATATTTACTGCCATCAGGCTAAGGTTGCCGGTCAGGATTTTACTTCTATGCCGGGTCTTGTATTAGTGGAAGAGCCTATAGAAGCTTATGCTGACGTTGAACGCGCCTCAATCGGTCAGACTTATAGCTTCATTATCGGCGATTTGCAGAAGGCCGTCTCGCTATTCTCGCAGGTTGGCGATCGTGGAGATCTGAATTATTTCGGACAAGCTTCGGCATACGGACTTCTGGCTCGAGCTAATGTGTATATGGAAAATTGGGGCGAAGCTGCTTCGGCTGCTAAAAACGCGCTTTCTATTTCGGGAATCGACGAACTGGCATATACCCCGGCGGCTTATAAAGCTCTTTATAACAATGCGAGCTCCAACTGGGAAAGTATGTTCGCTCTTGCTATTGATAATCTTACCAACTGGAGCGCCAATTCGTGCGGTACACTGTTTACAACCTATGGATATAGCTCTTCGCCTTATCTCCAAAGTCTTTATGGCAACGATGATTGCCGTCTGTCGATAATATATTTCACAGGTGCAGGTTATAACAATGATTTCAGTGGCGGTAAATTTGGATATTATGGAGGTTCGAACCCTGCGTTAGCAACCAATTATCTGGTTAACGCTCCTGAAATGTATCTGATTGAAGCTGAAGCATACGCGAATCAAAGTCAGATAGCGCAGGCGCAGGAAGCTCTTCTGGTAGTTGCAATGAGAAATCCTGAAATTACTTCGACAGATGACCTCCCCGCAACTAAAGATGGCATTCTTTCGTTCTTGCGTGACGAACGCGCCCGTGAACTTTTCCAGGAAGGCTTACGTCTTTGGGATTTGAGAAGATGGGGCGGAACTGTTAATCTGTATGCTACAGGAGCTCCCGATATTAATTGGGTTATAAATAATGCCGATATCACTAATCAGGTGTTCCCAATACCGGCTGATGAAATCAATGCCGGATTCGGAGTGGCTCAGAACGAAGGATGGTCATCCAATCGTCCGAGATAATTAAGATTACAATTTCAATAATTTCATACTGAACAATTTTTATGCAAGGCAGGCCGACTGGGAAGTTAGCCTGCCTTTTTTAATCCCTAAAATTATAACCGGTAAACGGATATTAACCGTCAGATTTTGATTTAAGGGCAGAGTCGTCTTCTCCCATAGTTATATTTCCGTTTTTTCTGTTTAACTTTGTGTTCGGAAATGGAACAGGAATTTGCTTCAACTTTACTTGAAAATGCCGTAAGAGAGCTTTCACGGCTACCAGGGATAGGCCGTAAAACGGCTCTGAGGCTCGCCCTTCACCTTCTACGGAAGGATGAAGCGGAAGCGGTGGCTCTCGGCCAATCGCTCATCGACTTACGTACGGGAATAACCTATTGCCGATCATGTCATAATATTTCCGAAACAGAAATTTGTCCTGTCTGCGCTTCGACAGGGCGTGATCGTGCCACAATTTGCGTGGTCGAAAACGTAAGAGATGTGATGAGTGTCGAACGGACGGGGCAGTATCACGGACTTTATCATGTACTTGGTGGGATTATCTCCCCTATGGACGGCATCGGACCTGAAATGCTGGAGATCGACAGCCTCATTGAAAGAGTCGGGAAGGAAGAAATTCGCGAAGTGATACTCGCATTGGGAGCTACGATGGAAGGCGATACGACCAATTTTTATATCTACCGCAAGCTTTCGGAGTTTCCCGATCTTCGTGTCACCCAACTTGCTCGCGGTATGTCGGTGGGGAATGATCTCGAATATACTGACGAAATTACTCTCGGACGGTCATTGTTGCAACGAACTTTATTCTCGGATAGTTTTGGAAAATGAATAGACCGGCTGAATTAGATCTACACATCGTCCTCCGGGCACCTGAACCGTATGACATCGAAACAATGTTCCGATGGGAAAACGATCTTGAGCTATGGAGTTTCGGTACGCAGATAGCGCCTTATTCGGTTGAAAATCTGAGAGAATATGTGCTCAATTATAATCCCGATATTTTTCTGACGAAGCAACTGAGGTTGATGATTGTCGACAAAGTTTCCGCAGAAACTGTCGGGATGATTGACCTTTATGATTTTGACCCGACAAACCGTAGAGCCGCTGTGGGTATCATGATTGCCTCAGGATTCCGGAAGAAGGGATATGCCCTCGAAGCGATTTCACTACTTGAAAAGGTCTATTGTGAACGCATAGGGCTCCATCAGCTGTGGGCCGTCGTGGCAAAAGACAATGTAGCCGCACGTGCGCTGTTCGACAAAGCAGGATTCGCTATATCGGGATGTCTCCGAAGCTGGATAAGGCGAAAAGAGCGCTATGACGACGCCTACGTTTATCAGCATTTGTTGGTGTGAATCTTTTCGGTAAGATGAATGGTGTTCACTGCGACCAAGGCCGCCGTTTCGGTACGCAGTCTGTTTTCGCCGAGTGTCACCGGTTCCCATCCCGACGATAATGCCCTTTCGATTTCTTTTGGGCTGAAATCACCCTCAGGCCCGATCATGATAATCGTTTTATCTCCATCTCGTCCGATCTCATAAAGTTCTCGGCGTGTCGATGTTTCGTCGCAGTGACATATATATCTGCGGTAATCTCTGAATGAAGTAATTATATCCGAAAACTTTGTCATCGGGTCGATTTTCGGAAGATATGCCTGAAGTGACTGTTTCATGGCCGATACCGCTATTTTCTCAAGCCTTTCCGTTTTGATTTCACGTCTTTCCGAACGGTCACAGAGGACAGGAATGATGCGGTCTATTCCTATCTCTGTCAGCTTTTCCACCATCCATTCCATGCGGTCGAGATGTTTTGTCGGAGCTACGGCTAATAATATTTCTCCCTTCCGGAATTTATTCAAAGTTTCGCACGACACTATTTCCACAGACGTTCTTTTTGGGTCGGCGTTGATAATCTCACATTGATAGCGGTTACCTTTTCCGTCGACGACCTCAACCATGTCGCCGGCTACCATCCGCAACACTTTCGAGCAATGCCGCGAATCACTCTCCGGAAGAGTCTTTGACGTCGCTATGTCTGGTGCGTAAAACTGTATCATTGTCCCTCCCGAATTACTCCAATTCAATTGTTTCAGCCTCAGCTTTCTTTATTTCATCCCCGCGTGCAACGACGTGTTTATATTTGAAGAGAATGGCGAACAAAATGCTCACTACCAGTGAATAGCCGGCGAAAATCAGCCACGCCGACTTCCAGTCTCCCAACATATACGCTTCTCCATCGACCATTTGCCATTTGCAGTAATGATTCACTATATCGCCTGCTATCAAGGTGCCTACCGATGCACCCACTCCATTGGTCATCAGCATAAAAAGCCCTTGCGATGACGCTTTTATGGAATCATCGGTTTCCCTGTCTACAAAAAGAGCACCCGAAACGTTGAAAAAGTCGAAAGCTACTCCGTAGAAAATCATTGATAAAACGAGCATCCAAAGCCCCGAACCCGGATCGCCGAACCCGAATAATCCGAAACGGAGCACCCATGCCAACATCGCCATCAGCATTACCTTCTTTATTCCGAATCTTTTGAGGCAAAATGGGATTAGAAGGATACATAAGGCTTCCGATATCTGGGACAGTGAAGTGAGAAGGGTTGAATTGTTCGCACCGAAAGTGGAGGCATAGACCGGATCCCCTTTAAAAGACGTTATGAAGGTGGTTGCGAACCCGTTGGTTATCTGCAGAGCAACGCCCAATAACATCGAAAACACGAAAAACAAGGCCAT
The DNA here is from genome assembly GCA_022511125.1 of Paramuribaculum sp. Lineage (GTDB taxonomy): Bacteria > Bacteroidota > Bacteroidia > Bacteroidales > Muribaculaceae > Paramuribaculum. The sequence goes on along the minus strand of JAFLSD010000001.1, from coordinate 132,258 downwards.
TTTTCTATCCGAAAAGAGCTTGAATGCCGATAAACCTAAGCGGTCGGACAATGTGCGCTTTTTTCCTCCATCGCCCATTGACGGACACGACGGCAAAGAAAAACTGAAAATGCCGAGGATTATTTCAAGGACAGCACAAGCGAAAAGCTGCATGTCAGTATACTGGAACCTGAAATTAGCCATCGGATTACTCTCGCTGATAGTGAAACCGAAAATACCGTCATGAAAATAAGCGCAGTTTACGAACCACATTGAAGCGATGAAACCGACAGTCCCCATCACTCGGATCGGTGGAAATGTCACGACAGGATCCATACCCGCATTGGTGATCACCCTGAACGATAGAGTGTTCGACAATGCTATAGTAGGCATATAAAATGCGATGCTGAGACTGAAAAGGGTGAAAAACGGCCCGAATTCCAACTGAGAGTGGGCCTGAGCATAAAGCCACGCACATCCCATGAAAGCTGCCGCAAGAATGTGGCATATACCTAAAAGCCGTTGAGCCTGAATCCATTTGTCTGCTATTATGCCTATAAGAGCGGGCATAAACAGCGATACGAAGCCAACTATACTATAGAACCAAGCTATTTTGTCGCCCAACCCGGACGGCCCGAGAAACTGACCGAGACTGATCAGATATGTCCCCCAAACTGCAAACTGGAGGAAACTCAGCACTGTAAGCCTCGTTTTTATCGACTGCATATAAATTTGAAAATTATCACTATTGAACAGGTGGCGCAAAGTTAATTTATTTTTTTGAAATATTGCTTTTTGCTCATAAAGCTTTCATGAATTTGCAGGGTTGAAACTTTTTCCACAATTTTAACGACTAAGAAAGAAACATTCAAACCAAATGACCGCTGTTCTTAGCTTGTTTTCTAAAATTGTCGCGGAAGAAACCGACACGGTTCGAACCGAAGAATTCCTTTCGATCGTCAAACATTACGACGGTCTGATAAGCCGTATTTGCTTCGGATTCGCCCGCAGTCGTCTGGAAATGGAAGATTACCGGCAGGACGTTTTTCTAAATATCTGGCAGGCTTTGCCACGATTCAGAGGAGAATCCTCATTAAAAACATGGCTCTACCGAATAGCTTTAAATACATGCGTGTCCACTATCCGCAAAGCACCGCGGCCTTATGATTCTACATTACCTGAAATTATCGATGAAGATCAGCAGCGACGCATACAGCTCATGGAACTCCACGATATGATTTCACTCCTCCCTCCCACCGACAAAGCTATCCTCCTGTTATGGCTTGAGGAAACATCTTATGAAGACATAGCGGAAATTACAGGCCTTCCGCGCAATACAGTCGCAACACGGCTTAAAAGGGCGAAAGAAAAACTCATGAAACTAAGATAATTGTCACTATGGAAGAAATAAAAAACAGCTGGCGCGATGCCAAATTCAACGTTAACGAAAAAGAATTGGAATTGATCATGTTCAAACGACGGGCGACCTCGCTCGAACGGCTGAAGACAAGATACAAACGATTCTCGAATATAGCCTTTTTGATGATATTCTGGTGTCCTCTCTTCGCCTTTACCGAGCCCGCGATACCCTATAAACCTTATCTTGCCTTGGCATTCGGCCTTTTCTTTGTCACGGTATCGATGATGGATCGCTGGCTTTATATGGGCGTTTCCTCTATCGACTGCGCCACTATGGCTGTTTCCGAAGTAGCACGGCGGGCTGTTTTCTATCGCAAACGCCACTTTCAATTTCAGATTATCCTTATACCCTATGCTATTGCTCTGGTGGGCGCTATGATCTATCTTTCCTCCGACAATCCCGGATTTATTTATGGCATCATCTTCGGCATTCTTGTAGGAGGTTGTGTGGGGTGGTTTCAGTTTTTGAAATTCATGCGCGACTATAAAATCCTCCGATCGGCACTCATTCTTCTCCCTCTCACCCTGATGTGTTAAAAATGTTAAAGAAGCATAAAATAGTTGGAATAATCCTGGAGAGTTGTCTAATTTTGATTCCGAATAGTAATTATTAACTAAATTTTTCGTCCGAAATAAGGACAGTTTAATCAAAATCAATACCAAACTAAACCACAAAAAAACTATGCGAAAAGTCTTTTTAACGGCTATGGCATTTACGGTGGCCTCTTTCATGTGTCAGCCTAACTTATTGGCTGACAGTCAGTTGAGGGGGGGGGTATCCAAATAGTGCTGTAGCACCGACTGAGCAGACCGCGATTTTAAGCGGTACTGTTGTCGATTCTGAAGGCGAACCACTCATGGGTGCAACCATCCAGGTAGAGGGGACTTCGTTGGCCGGATCAGCCGACCTTGACGGTAAATTCACTATCCCGGGAGTTAAAGTCGGATCGAAAATTAGAATCAGTTACATCGGTTATAAACCTGTAACTGTCGAATGGGATGGTAAGAATCTTAACATAACGATGACCGAGGACAGCAGCGTGCTCAATGAAGTAGTTGTTGTCGGATTCGGTACGCAGAAAAAAGCCGACCTTACCGGTGCTGTGTCTCAGGTAAATATGTCGGAAGTAATCGGTGACCGTCCGGTGATTAATGCAGCGGCCGCTCTTCAGGGTGCAATCCCTGGTCTTACAATCAGCGGTGGATCTGGTCCGGGTCAAGGTAAAAATATCAATATTCGCGGTCTTCTTTCAATCAACGACGGTAGTCCGCTTGTGTTGATAGACAACGTTGAGGGATCGATAGCAAACCTGAATCCGGATGACATCGAGACTGTGACGGTGCTCAAGGATGCGGCTTCTTCTGCCATCTACGGAGCACGCGCAGCGGGCGGTGTGGTTCTTATCACAACGAAACGTCCGAAAAACGATGCTAAATTCAATCTTACTTATAGTTTCACACAGGGATGGGAGCGCTCGATCAACCGTCCGGAACAGGCAGATCTGTTAGATTATATCCAGGCTTATCAGGATGCTGGCTATTCACAGCAGTACTGGGCCGGTAACGGTAATGTGGACACTTGGAAAGATCTAATCGGTCAATATCGTGCAGGAACTCTCCAGGGAGTGCTTGACAACGGTATTTATAAAGCGAATGACTCTCAGTATTATTTCTTGAAACAGAGCGACGTCCAGGGTTCAATCCTAGGTACGGGTGCAGTGGCCGACCATAACATCTCGATGTCGGGCGGTACAGAAAAAATCCGTTTCCGTCTGTCGGCCGGTCTGAGCCGTGAAAATGGTCCTCTTGTGACAAACAAGGACTTGTTCCTCCGCAAATCAATAAGTTCTTATGTATCGGCCGATGTGACAAGTTGGTTCACACAGGAACTGAGCATGTTCTACACTCAAAGAAAAACAACAGGTTACGGAAACTTCGGAAGTAAAGGTTTTTATTCGACACGTTTGATAAACTGGTATCCAACTGAAGGTTATCTTCCCGGTGATCTCTATGGTGCGGATCAGGACTATATCATAGATACTCCGAAGAACAACCTTTTGGTAGGTAATACTTCAACGAACAACAACTCAATTCCTCGCATACAAGTGCGGTCGATACTGAAACCGCTGAAGAACTGGACAATCACAGGTGAATATACCTATCAGCAGACAAACTACGCTTACAATTACTACTCAGGTCGTATCACATACGTTGATATTCAGGGACCGGCAATTCGCACGAGCCCGCTCGATCCCACTCAGGACTATTATCAGAGACAGGATCAGACTACGAAATACAATGCGCTCAACCTTTATACGAACTATTCGTTGGATTTGGGAAAAAACCATTTCACAGCGATGTTAGGTTTCAACCAGGAAAGTTCGGCTTATTCGATGTTAAACGCTCAGATTTTGAATCAGTCGGTAGAAACAGTTCCGTCTTTCGGTGGCGGTACAGGCGAAAAGACCGTTTCTGAAAGCTACTCCGAATGGAGAGTACGCGGTGGCTTCGGACGTATCACTTACGACTACGACGGCAAATATTTTGCGACTGTCAGCGGTCGTTACGACGGTTCATCGAAATTCCCGAAATCGAACCGCTTCGGTTTCTTCCCCTCGGTAACTGCCGGTTGGCGTATAACTCAGGAAAAATTCATGGAAGGAACCCGGACATGGCTTAATGAACTCAAGCCGCGCGTATCTTGGGGTAAGATCGGTAACCAGGCTATCTCTCCTTACGGATTCGTTGCCCAGATGGGTATCGGCCCGTCGAATGTGTGGTTGGACGGCGGTCAGAGAGTGCAGGTGATCACACCTCCGGGACTCGTGCGTGGTAACTACACATGGGAAACTGTGACGAGTTTCAACGTAGGTTTGGATTTCAATATGTTCAATTACCGCCTGCAAGGATCATTCGAATGGTATCGTCGTATGACAACCGGTATGCTTGCAGCCGGAGCAGAAATTCCCGCATTGGTAGGTGCTTCGGCTCCGACACAGAATGTAGCAGACATGCGTAACGACGGTTGGGAGCTATCAATGAGATGGCAAGACATTGTAGGAGATTGGAAATACCGTATCGGTTTCAATCTATATGACCACAACTCGAAGATTACCAAATTCAATAACGTATCGGGCAGTATAAGCGTAAATAAAGTAGGTGAAATTCCTCTACGTTATCAGATATGGGGATTCCAGTCGGACGGCTATTATACTATTGACGATTTCGATCTTGAATTGGCAAAACAGGACACGTGGGTGCTTAAGGACGGTGTTACTTCAGTACAGGGTGTAACTGTTCGCCCCGGTGATATGAAATATAAGGATCTTGATGGTGACGGCATCATCACATACGGAGCAAGCACATACGAAAACTCCGGTGACTATAAAATGATTGGTAACAATCTTCCGCGTTATGAATTCGGTGTTAACGGTGGATTAACCTGGAAAGGCATCGATTTCGACTTTATGCTCCAGGGTGTAGGAAAACGTGACTACTGGATAGGTTCGGATATGATATTCCCGTTTGCCGCCGCTGGTTCCGACGGCGTATTCCGAGCTATTTATTACAACCAGTTGGATTATTGGAAACCCATCAGCACAGATCCTAACAGCCCCGATTACTATGTGGCTCAGAATCCCAATGCAAGCCTCCCGAGAGTATATGGTGGTGGAGGTAATGCCGGATATAACGCCCGCGTCAGCGATAAGTATCTGCAGAATGCCGCCTACATGCGAATCAAGAACATCACAGTCGGCTATACATTCCCACAGAAATGGATGAAGAAAATTTATGTTCAGAACTTGCGTGTTTACGGCAGCGTTGAAAATCTCCATACATTCACATCGCTACCTAAAGGTATCGACCCTGAAAACCTGTCATGGACTTATCCATTCTATCGCACATGGTCGATCGGAGCGTCCATTACTTTCTAATCGAACTGAAAACCAGCTAAAACAGAAAAAACACTATGAAACTAAATAAAATAGCATTACCGGCTTTAGGTTTAGCTTTGGGAGCCACGGTGATAACGTCGTGTAACGACGATTATCTGGAAGTATATCCCCAAACGAGCCTTACGGACCAGAATGCATTCCAGACTTACGAAAATTTCCGCGCCTATGCGTATAATTTCTATGACTTGTTTACCAATGGTAACATTTTTACAAATCATAGCGGCGGTTCCTATTATTGGGGCGGATTATGGAACAGTGACTTCTATTCAGGAATCATGACTAACCGCGAAGGAGTGACATATACAAGTCAGAACCCTTATGCATTCCAGAATATAACCAATGCCACCACCGGAAACGGATGGAATTTCACGCCTATCCGTACCATAAATATCATGTTAGAACATCTTGATGGAAGTTCTTTGAGTGAAACGGAAAAGAACCATTGGCGCGCTGTCGGTTATTTCTTCCACAGCTGGTGGTATATGGAATTGTTAAACCGTTTTGGTGACGTGCCTTATATCACAATGGCTCTGACAGATGCCAGTGAAGAAGCATACATGTCTCGTACACCGCGCGCCGAAGTAGCAGCCAATATCATCGAAAGGCTTGAATATGCCATAAATAATATAGGCGACACATCGAAAGACGGCGACAACTGCGTGACGGCCGACGCTGCGAGAGCTGCTCTTAGCCGCTTCCTGCTGCGCGAGGCAACTTGGGCAAAATATCATAACCTAAACGAGCCCTGGCAGCAGTATCTCGACAAATGTCTGACTGTTTCACAGGAGCTTATGAATAAGTATCCTAATCTCTACTACGGTAAGGGCACAAATAAATATCCTGCAGCTGGATACGATGAAATTATGACTTCCGAGAATCTTGCAGGTGTGCCTGGAGTTATCATGTATAAGGAATACAACCAGGAATTCTTGAAACATCGATTCAGCGACCTTATCCACGTTGAAGCACACCGCGCCGACGCTCCCCAACATACAGTAGATATGTTCCTCATGGCAAACGGTAAACCTATCAACAATCCCACTTCCGGCTTTAAAGGAGGTGAGGGCGAAGATTTGTATGATTATTTTGCCGACAGAGATCCACGTCTTTACATCAATTTCCAGCCGCCGGCTGCCGGTTTTATCGTCAATAATTCCAATCCGGATAATGTAAAAACCTTCAAAAAATGGAGATTTTATGAAGCAGGCGAAATCCTTAACCCACAAAATGGTGGTAAATTCGTTATCGACGACGAATATGCAGCTAAGCTCCGTTATTTCATAGATTACTTCGGCCCGAATATATATTGTGAAAATGGAACTGGCGACGAAAGTTTAGGTTGCAAACGTTTACCCGGTCATAACTGGGGTGGCACAATGTCGCATGGTTCGCCTAATTTGAATTCATCACAATTGGATAACTATATGCGTTGTCTTTCGGGATATTATTTCTGGAAGGAATTCACAATGTGGGAAAATGGTAATAACGATTATTATCAAACCTCAGACAAGCCGATTTTCCTCATAGAAGAGGTTCTGTTGAACTATGCTGAAGCGGCTTGGGAATTAGGCAGGTTTACACAGGCCGTGGCCGATATGACAATTAACAAACTACGCGACCGTGCTGGTGTTGCTCGCATGAACGTTGCTGAAATCGACGCTAATTTCGACCCCGACCGTGACAAAGGAACAGCAGCTTGGACACGCGGTTACGACGGTCTGACTAATTACGAGGTTGATCCGGTGTTGTGGGAAATCCGTCGCGAACGTATGATCGAACTAATGGGTCAGGGACATTCGTTCTATGATGTCCGTCGTTGGCACAAAGCTGCGTACTATGTGAATCGCCAGCCTTGCGGTATGTGGGCGGATAAGAACAATTTCCCTTACGGAAAAGGAACTTATGGATACACATTCGTAGATTATAACGAAATCAAACAGAATGGCTATTCGATGAATAATCCGAACGCTACATCGGGTTGGTTATATACGGGACAGAGTCCGTTATCGACCGGTAAAGGATGGCTTGACATTTACTACTTATATCAGGTTCCGACTCACGAAATCAACATGAATCCAAACCTGACTCAGAATCCCGGTTACGATGCGCTCTTCGGTTCAGGCCAGGAGGAAGATGAATAAAAGTTAGTGATAAATATAGATTAGTAATATAGTTAATTGATCTTAAGGTTAAAAGAAAACTTAATCAATTAACGGATTAAAAATGGGTATGTCGTGATGACATGCCCGTTTTGTCTTTTTGCGCGTCAGTGTATGGATCTTGTGCAGTCATCCTACAGTCAGTAACCTGTGCCGTCGAAACTAACCTTGTAAGAGCGGCCGTTTATCGAACATTTCCCTTCCACTATCGACATGCGGGTGTCTATATCGACGATCCAACTGCCGCAAACACCGCCCGTCGAGGTTTTAGCCGTCATCCTGGCTCTATAAAGGGGATAATGTGGCACATCGGGATCGGGCACATGCTTGAACGTTCCGCTCAATGTTATTTTCCCTCGAACGGGAGCGTTCGCACTGTTGATTATGAAATAACCGGTGATTGTCTTCTTTTCAATGTTCATCGTGTAAGATATGGTGGCTGGGTAGTTACCTATCTTTCCTTCAATCTTTTCAGTAATAGTAGTGGCCATGCAGTTAAGACCCACAAACAGTGCAATAGCGCTGAACAAAAGTTTCAATACATTTTTCATTGTCGTTTTTCTTCGCTTTTGATTAAAAAATTAGATTCTTTTCGCAAAGATACAAAACAACCCCGTGCGTTAACTGCGAATTTGGCCTATACTATATTTCTTGCCCATATTTCTTAATAAGATTGAAGCGGGCTTCGCGGTAAGTGAGGATGCTGTTTGCGGGATTTTTTTCACCCCTATTCCGATATTTTTTTATCAACATTTTTGCCGTCTCGTTAATTTAATTTAACTTTGCCGATGACTTGTAATGGGTCTCAAAACATTTTTTTGTTTTCCAAAACGATAAAAACCATAAAAAACATAGTAATTACAAACAAAAATCAATCAATAATTTCACTTTCATTATGTGGTTAACTAATTCATCTATAGGAAGAAAGCTCATAATGTCTATTACAGGAGCTGCCCTTATCCTATTTCTCACGTTTCACGTTCTGATGAACAGCGTGGCTATTTGCTGGCCCGACGCTTACAACGTTATCTGTGAGTTCCTTGGAGCTAACTGGTATGCGCTCGTGGCATCCGTCGGACTTGCAGTACTATTCGTAATCCACATCTGCTATGCGCTCGTCCTCACGGTTCAGAACCGCAAAGCTCGTGGTACCGACCGCTACGCCGTATCTTCACGTCCCCCTCAGGTTGAATGGGCGTCGAAAAACATGCTTGTGCTCGGTATTGTCATCCTCGCTTTCCTCGTTGTTCACCTGATCCAGTTCTGGGCCAAGATGCAGTGGGCCGAAATCACTGAAAATCCCGCTACTTACAACGGACAGCCTATTTCGCCTGCTAACGGTATGGCATGGATAAACATCGCTTTCAGTCAGGTATGGACACCGATCGTCTACATCATCGGTTTCGTTGCCCTCTGGTTCCACATGAACCACGGCTTCTGGTCGATGTTCCAGTCATGCGGATGGGACAACGACATTTGGATCAAGCGGCTGAAATGCATCGGTTGCTGGTGGACGACTATCGTTGTCGGCCTCTTTATCGCACAGGCGATCGTCTTCACCGTACGTGCTCACTCCATCGACAACATCGTTCCCGTTTGCCCCGAGACACAATGCACTGAGGTCTGCGACGGCACACAGTGCGACGAACCTGGTTGCCTCGGTATTTGCGTTGACAAAGTACAGGCGGAAACTGCCGGAACCGAAGGAATCGATATGTAATCTAATTTTTCACCTAACGACTTAACACAATCAAAGATATGGCAGATTTAAAAAGCGTGGAAGGTATGATCGACTCTACTCCGATCATGAAGGATTACGCTGACATCGAGTCCTCGAAACTTCCCGAATATCAGATTGATTCTAAAATACCGGAAGGACCGGTTGCTGAGAAATGGACCAACTATAAGGCTCATCAGAAACTCGTGAATCCCGCCAACAAACGTAATCTCGACGTTATCGTGGTTGGTACCGGACTTGCAGGAGCCTCAGCCGCTTCTACACTTGCCGAACTCGGCTTTAATGTCTATAACTTCTGCATTCAGGATTCTCCAAGACGCGCACACTCTATCGCCGCTCAGGGAGGTATCAATGCTGCGAAAAACTATCAGAACGACGGTGACTCCGTTTATCGTCTCTTCTACGACACTGTAAAGGGCGGCGACTTCCGTTCGCGCGAAGCCAACGTTTACCGTCTCGCTGAAGTTTCTAATAATATCATTGACCAGTGCGTACAGCAGGGCGTTCCTTTCGCTCGCGAATATGGTGGCCTGCTGGCAAACCGTTCGTTCGGAGGCGCTCAGGTGAGCCGCACGTTCTATGCTAAAGGACAGACCGGACAACAGCTTCTCCTCGGAGCTTACGCTTCCCTCAACAGGCAGATTGAAAAAGGACAGGTGCGCTCGTTCAACCGTCGTGAAATGCTCGACCTCGTTATCATCGACGGACGTGCTCGTGGTATCATCGTCCGCAATCTCGTAACCGGCGAACTCGAAAGATATGCTGCCCATGCAGTCGTTCTCGCAACCGGAGGATACGGACGCACGTTCTTCCTCTCAACCAACGCTATGGGATGTAACGGTTCCGCTGCAATTCAGGCATTCAAGAAGGGAGCATACCTCTCCAATCTCGCATTTACTCAGATCCATCCGACATGTATCCCCGTACACGGAGAAGACCAGTCCAAACTCACACTTATGAGTGAATCACTCCGTAACGACGGACGTATCTGGGTGCCGAAGAAAAAAGAAGATGCCGAAGCTATCCGCGCCGGAAAGAAACGGCCGACAGATATCCCCGACGAAGATCGCGACTTCTATCTCGAACGCCGCTATCCCGCATTCGGTAACCTTTGTCCTCGCGACATCGCCAGCCGTGCCGCTAAAGAACGTTGCGACGCCGGCTATGGTGTAGGTACAGGTAATGCCGTTTATCTCGACTTCAAATATGCTATCGAGCGCCTCGGAGCTGACGTGGTTCGCGACCGTTACGGAAACCTCTTCGATATGTATCAGATGATTTCCGACGACAACCCATATGAAACTCCTATGATGATTTTCCCCGCTTCCCACTACACTATGGGAGGTATTTGGGTTGACTACGAACTGCAAACATCGATCAAAGGTCTGTTCGCTATCGGTGAATGTAACTTCTCCGACCATGGTGCGAACCGTCTCGGTGCTTCCGCACTCATGCAAGGACTTGCCGACGGATATTTCGTGCTGCCGTATACGCTGCAGAACTACCTCAGCGATCAGATTAAAGTGCCGCGTTTCAGCACAGAAGCTCCCGAATTCGACAAAGCAGAAGCCGACGTGAAGGCACGCATTGAAAAGCTCATGAACATCAAGGGTACTAAAAGCCCCGATGAAATCCACAAACGTCTCGGACATGTGATGTGGGATCTCGTAGGTATGGGACGCACTCTCCAGAGCCTCGTAAAAGCTATCGACGAACTCGAAACAGTACGCAAGGAATTCTATAGCGATCTCCGCATCGTAGGAAGTGCCAACGATCTTAATACTGAGCTTGAAAAAGCTCTTCGACTCGAAGACTTCCTCGTTATGGCGAAAATGATGGCTATCGACGCCCTTCATCGTAACGAGTCTTGCGGCGCACACTTCCGCGAGGAATACCAGACACCCGACGGAGAAGCTAAGCGCGACGACGAGCACTATATGTACGTAAGCTGCTGGAAATACACCGGCGACGACGAAAAGCCCGTATTGCTCAAGGAACCCCTCAAATACGAAGCTATACAGGTGCAGACACGTAACTACAAGTCATAATTTCATCAACCACGTAAGATAATTCAAAAATGGAACATACAATCAGCGTTAATCTGAAAATTTGGCGTCAGCGTGGTCCGAAAGAAAAAGGCCAGTTCGTCAACTATCACCTCGACAACGTTTCCACTGGAAGCAGCTTCCTCGAAATGCTCGACATGCTCAACCAGCAGCTCGTTGAAAAAGGAGAGGAACCTGTTGTTTTCGACAACGACTGCCGCGAAGGTATCTGCGGCATGTGCTCCCTCTACATCAACGGACATCCCCACGGACCCGTTCAGGGCATCACTACTTGCCAGCTCCACATGCGTAAGTTCAAAGATGGAGAGACTATCACCATTGAGCCTTGGCGCTCTGCAGCATTCCCGGTGATTCGCGACCTTATGGTCGATCGCAATGCTTTCGATAAGATACAGCAGGCCGGAGGATACGTTTCCTTCAACTGTGGAGGAGCCCCCGATGCAAACGCAACCCCAATATCCAAAAATGTCGCAGACGTTGCCATGGATTCCGCTACATGTATCGGTTGCGGAGCTTGTGTGGCCGCTTGTAAGAACGGTTCGGCTATGCTGTTCGTTTCAGCGAAAGTGAGCCAGTTCGCACTGCTTCCGCAGGGTCAAGTTGAGCGTAAACGCCGTGCTCGCGCTATGGTGAAGAAGATGGACGAACTCGGATTCGGAAACTGCACCAATACAGGAGCTTGTTCAGCCGAATGTCCTAAAAACATTCCATTGAGCAACATAGCTCGTCTGAATCGCGAGTATATCAAGGCTAAATGCGCCGAGTAAGAATCAAATATAACTAATAATCAAACAGGTACGGAGAGCTTATAGCCTCTCCGTACCACCAACTTAATTTCGTTGAAATGAAAAAATTTTTCTATGCAGTGGCTTTTGCCCTCGTTATCGGACTCGCTTCTTGCGGAGGTAACGAAATCGACAAAAAAATCGACAGACTTGAAGAGTTGAAAGAACAGGCTGAAAAACTCCAGACTGAAGATGTGAACGATCCCGCTGTCCAGCAAAAGGCTATAGAGATCGCATCGGAAGCTATGCAGATCGGCGCGGAACTTACAAAGGAACATGACAAAATGACTGAAGCGCAAATCGAACGTCTTAAAGCGCTTAAAAATTAATCTGACCCGGTTTTAGACCGGTTGTATATGGCATACGACAGTGCGGCTCTTGCAGTCGCACTGTTGTTTTAATAAGCCTATTTTCGTAACTTTGCATTAGAACGGATTCAGATGGGAAAAAATAAGCTGAAAAAATTCCGCGAAATGGAGCAGATAGAGCTCGTTTTCCAATATCCTTTCGCTGTTTTGCAAAAGGACGGCTTCCCTATGCGAGGAAAATGGAAAGAATTGTTTTTCAAGAACGCCAATCCAATAGTGCTCGAACTTGGATGTGGAAAAGGGGAGTACACCGTAGGGCTTGCGCAGCAGTTCCCGGATAAGAATTTCATCGGTGTCGACATTAAGGGAGCACGTATATGGTCAGGAGCTACAAAAGCACGCGATAATAGGCTGGAAAATGTCGCCTTCCTGAGGACAGACATCGAGCTTCTGTCTCATTTCTTTTCTCCCGGGGAAATTTCCGAAATATGGATAACATTCCCGGATCCTCAGATGAAAAAGGTGCGCAAACGCCTTACGGGAACACGCTTTCTCGAACTTTATCGTCGAGTCCTTGTGCCCGACGGAATGATTCACCTTAAGACCGATAGTCCATTCCTGTACACTTATACCAGAGAATCTGTAGCTCATAACGATCTTGAACTGATAGCAGATACATCCGATCTTTATGCTGACTCGCGGTTCTCATCTTCATCCATTCTCAATATCCGCACCCATTATGAATCGCAATGGCTTGAACGCGGACTGTCGATCAAATACATCTCCTTTCGGGCCGGTGCCGAAACCCCGTTGACTGAGCCTGACGTTGAGATTCCTTACGACACATATCGCAGTTATTCACGTGGACAAATCCAGATTACCGAAAAATAATTAAAACCGAAATAATGGAAGATAGATTATATCCGGCACTTATTCTCGACACGCTTTCTAAAGTACGCTATCCCGGAAACGGTAAGAACATAGTTGAACTCGGGATGGTAGAGGACGATATCCGAATCGACGGTAATAAAGTGTCGTTCACTCTCAAATTCGATAAACCGACCGATCCTTTCATGAAATCTGTTGTCAAAGCGGCAGAAACTACTTTGAAAACATTCATTTCTCCCGACTTGCAAGTATCGATTGCAACCGCAACGGCTGAACCGGTGAAAAAAAGCGCACCCGTTCTTCCTCGAGTGAAAAATATCGTCGGTATCAGTTCCGGTAAAGGTGGAGTCGGCAAATCGACAGTCTCGGTCAATCTGGCGGTGGCTTTGGCTGCTAAAGGATATAAGGTCGGCCTATTGGATGCAGATATCTTCGGGCCGTCTATTCCGAAAATGTTCGGAGTCGAAGACGAACCCGTCTATATGCATGAAGTGGATGGGCACCCATTGATAATTCCGCTTGAAAAATACGGAGTGAAAATCCTGTCTATAGGTTTCCTTGTCGACAAGGATAATGCACTCGTATGGCGTGGAGGTATGGCCTCGAACGCTCTTAAACAGCTTATTACAGAGGCTGATTGGGGAGAATTGGATTACTTCCTTATCGACATGCCGCCAGGGACGAGTGATATTCATCTTACTCTTGTCCAGACTGTTCCAATTACCGGAGTGGTTATTGTTAGCACTCCTCAGCAGGTAGCGCTTGCTGATGCACGGAAAGGTGTCTCTATGTTCACCGGCGAGAAAATAGGCGTCCCTGTTCTCGGAATTGTGGAAAACATGGCTTGGTTTACACCCGAAAAACACCCTGATGAGCGATATTATATTTTCGGCAAAGGAGGAGCGACGCGCCTCGCCGAAGAACTCGGGGTGAAGCTGTTAGGTGAAATACCGATAGTAGGCTCGATATGTGAGGGCGGTGATGAAGGCAAGCCTGTGGCTCTCAATGATGGAACAGTAATAGGTCATGCGTTTAGTTTGCTTGCTGACAATATCGTTCAGGCAGTAGATAAGCGCAATGTAGATCTCCCGCCGACGGGAGTAGTTAACATATCTCATTAATCGACAATGTTCTATTCTATGAATTCCTTCCTACGATATTTCAACATCCTTGAATTAATCGCGTTTATTTTCATTTTTTCGGCATGTTCGGAAAATGATGAGCCGAGTCAACCGCCGTATCTCAAAATAGAAACTACGATTTTAAATTTTGACGAAAACGGATCGACGCGTACGGTTACTGTCGATAGTAATACCGACTGGGCTTGCTCGTCAAGCGCAGATTGGGTGACAGTTGCCAAACAAGGCAATAATCTCGTTGTTACTGCCGCGGAAAATGGCGACAAGGCCGTCAGGACTGCATCGGTATCGGTAAGTGGAGGCGGTTCACTCTCTCACACTATTGAAATTCAGCAATTAGGCTGGGGTAAGGCGATACTGCTTTCAATCAGCTCGAAGGAGGTGCCTACTGCCGGCGAGATTTTCACGGTAGAGGTTACGGCCAATGTAGAGGTTAAAAACGAAATATCTCAGGGTTGGATCAAAGATGTTCCGGCAAGTCGTGCATCACATCCGATGGTCACTTCAGCCTTTGATTTTAATGTACAACCCAATGCCGGAGACGATGCTCGCAGCGCCACGGTGACATTCCGCGATGCAGAGGAGGGTTCCGTGGTGCAACCGGTTACTTTAAGCGTGCGTCAGGGAGGATTGGGTAAATACGAACCCGGAGATCTCGGAATAATTAAAGATGATATACAGGTGAAAGTTGTAAGGGGAGAAGCATCCTCTTATCAACCCGGAGGAGAGATAGAAAAATCGTTCGACGGCGATTTGTCGACGATATATCATTCTAATTGGAACAATTCAGGCGACAACTATTATCCAATCACTCTGACCTACTTTTTCGACCGTGAGGATATGGATTATTTCGTCTATTATCCCCGTCAACAAGGGTATAACGGCTATTTCCGGGAGGTTGACATAGAAGTCATGACAAATGCCAACTCACGCGCTCAGGATGAATGGGTGAAAGTAATGTGCCATGATTTCGGAGGAAGTTCGTCAACAGCCAGAGTCGATTTCCCAGAACCTCTCATAGGAGTATCAGCCGTAAGATTTACCGTTCGGTCAGGTTATGGCGACGGACAAGGTTTCGCATCATGTGCCGAAATGATGTTTTTCAAGCGAAATCCCGATAATTTCGATTGGAGCACATTGTTCACCGATGCATCCTGCTCGGAACTGAAAGAAGGAATGACAGAGTCGGACATAGAAGCTTGTTCCTTCTCTTTCTTCAAAAATATAGCTTACTACATGTATCACGGACGCTATCAGACAGAGTTTCGCGTAAATAGCTTCAGTGCCTATCAGCATCCTACTCGTCAAGCGTCTGTTAACAAAACATCCCGTTACAGTCTTCTTGACAATCCTACAGGAATTAAAGTCAACGAAGGCGATGAGCTACTCGTTCTTGCAGACCTGAAAGGTGAAGGAGTTTCGTTGAGAGTGCAAAATCTCGATGTCCCCAACGGTGACGGCTTCGGCGGCATAGAATATCCTATAGCTACCGGGGTCAATAAACTAAAAATCACCGAAAAAGGTCTGGTATACGTAATGTACCATACCGACAGCTATATGACAGCGCCACGTGTCAACCTTCATTTCGTCACCGGTCAGGTCAACGGCTATTTCGACAGTCAGAATCCCGAACACAACGGACGCGAACGTGATCTTCTTTATGGAGCGGTCGACTCTTATTTCGATGTGGTCGGTCGCTATGCCCATCTAACATTCCCCACGCAAAGCTTTAAATCCTATACTAAAGATCTGCGCGCTCTTATCGATATCTACGATAAGATAGTTTATTCCGAACAGCAACTTCTCGGTCTTGAAAAATATGGGCGCATGTTCAATAACAGAATGTATTTTAACGTTATGTATACGTCCTATATGTATTCAACATGGTATCACACAGCTTATCATGCAGATACTATGGGCGAACTATGCGATGAGACTAAGATCAGCACAAGCAGCATCTGGGGGCCGGCTCATGAAGTGGGACATAGTAATCAGACAACCGGTCTCACATGGGTAGGCATGACGGAAGTCAGCAACAATATCATGTCACAGTATGTACAGACTACAGTATTCGGGCAACCTTCGCGACTTCAGACCGAGAATCTCGGCGACGCTTCCAACCCTAACAGATATTCAAAATCCTGGAACAGTATCATGGTAAAAGCGATTCCACACGCAACATCCGATGACGTATTTTGTAAATTGGTGCCCTTCTGGCAGTTGGAGCTTTATTTCGGAAAAGTCCTCGGACGCACTCCAACCCAGCAGGAAGATAAAGGCGGATTCTATCCCGATTGCTATGAATATCTTCGCACACATTCCAATATTGCTGACAATGGTGCAGCGCAACTCGAATTCGCTTTCATCGCCAGTCTCTGTGCTGAGGCCGATCTTACCGATTTTTTCGAAAAATGGGGATTTTTCACACCTGTCGATGTAACTATCGACGACTATGGTACGGCGCGACTTGCCGTAACGCAAAATATGGCCGACGCTATGCGTCAGCGTATCAAAGCACTCGGCTTCGATAAACCCCAAGAACCGATCGAATATATCACAGACAACAATCAGACCGTTTTCCGTTCGCAGCTTCATATCGTTGAAGGGACAGCCGCACGAAGTGACAACCGACTGACTATGAATGACTGGAAGAACGTTGTTGTCTATGAAGTGAGAGCAGACGGGCCAACAGGTAAACTGATTCATGTCTCCGACGGCATGCGCGAAAAGTCGACAGTCGCTACGTTCACGGTTCCGACGTGGCAGTCAAACTACCGGGTTTACGCCGTTCAGTTCGACGGAAAGCGAATCGAAGTGAAATTTTAGTTCAACTATAGTCTCAAATCTTAAATAACAAATTCACAATTGTTAAAGTTCGGGATGTGTACTGGGTTTTAACATGAATTAACTTTTGAGAGAAATGTAATTACTCCCATTTGTCTTAATTTTGCGCAGCTTCACTTAAATCCCAACTGTGAAAAGTTGAAGTGCAAAATATTTATATTACTAATCTATACCTAATTAATTATGTTTTCTAAAACCTTAAGATTTAAATCATGGGTGGCATTGCTCTCTCTGGGTTTGATCGCTAACGGTTACGCTTATGCCGGAACCGCAGGTTCGCCGTCACAGGCACCCCAGGCTCAAAGTGATGCTACAGGCACGCTTACCGGTACGGTGCTTGATGCCGAGGGTGAACCTCTGACAGGAGCTACAATCCGCGTCGACGGTACCACTTTGGCAACGGCTGCCGATATCGATGGTAAATTCTCTATTGCAGGAGTTAAGAAAGGGTCGAAAGTAACAGCTACGTTCATCGGTTATACTCCGGCTACATTGGAGTGGAATGGTCAGCCACTCGAATTTACATTATCTGACAATAACTTGCTTGACGAAGTCGTAGTCGTCGGTTATGGTGTACAGAAGAAAGCAAACGTTTCGGGTGCTGTTTCGCAGGTAAAAATGGACGAAGTCCTCGGTGACCGTCCCGTAGCTAACGCTGCAAACGCACTTCAAGGTACGATGCCCGGTCTGCGTATCGCAGCCAACAGCAATACTCCGGGTTCTACCGACAACTTCATTCAGGTGCGCGGTACAGCTTCGCTCAATGCTTCGGGTAGTGCTGTCTACATCGGTGCTCTTGTCCTTATCGACAACGTACCCGGCGACCTTAACGCACTTAACCCCAACGATATCGAATCGGTTACTATCCTTAAGGATGCTTCCGCTTCAGCTATCTACGGTGCTCGCGCTGCTGCCGGTGTGGTACTTGTAACTACGAAACGTCCTAAAGCACAGGACAAGGTGACGGTAAACTACAACAACAACTTCGGTTGGAACAGAGCTATCAACCTGCCCAAACAGGAACGTCTCGATGTATATCTGCCGATATGGAAAGAAGCATTCGGTAACTCATACGCCGCTAACGCTCAGAATGTCGACAGCTGGTTGGAATACCTTAACATGTACAACAACAATCCCTCGCAGCTCAGCAGCCTCGGTACTCTTTATGAGGATACCGGCATATTCGTTGCTAACGCCGACGGAAAGCGTTACTACATGAAGCAAGACGATATCTACGGCCGCATGATGGAGACCGGTTTCACAATGAACCACAACCTATCGATCTCCGGAGGTAATGACAATATCAGTTTCCGTATGTCGGGTAACTTCTACGACGAAAACGGCCCGTTCTACGGCAACAAGGATAAATTCCGTCGTCTGACTATCAACGCCGCTATTTCGGCTAAGATTTTCAATTGGTGGACGCAGGAAGCCGACATCCAGTATTCCCAGCGTAAGCGCGACCAGCTCGTGGCTGAATACGGATATCTCTACTCAACACGTCTCCAGAACTTCCTCCCGGACGGCTACGATCCGTTAGGTTATCGCATCGGTACGCCGCGTGCTATCATCGACCTCGGCAATCCGTATCATCAGAACACTGACCTTCCCCGTATATTCATCAAATCTATCTTCCGTCCTATCAAAGGGTTAGAAGCTATCTTCGAATATACTTACTCAAAGAGTTCTGTAGACTATAACTACTTCT
Organism: Paramuribaculum sp.; assembly: GCA_022511125.1. Lineage (GTDB taxonomy): Bacteria > Bacteroidota > Bacteroidia > Bacteroidales > Muribaculaceae > Paramuribaculum. The sequence goes on along the minus strand of JAFLSD010000001.1, from coordinate 113,269 downwards.
CGGGTCAGTACACCGTTTCCACGATTCAGGAAGGCCCCGGTCTGTATCCTGCAAACGATTATTATGTTGCACGTTGGAATAAGACCTCTCGTAACACTATCAACGCCTACGCTACTTATCGCTTCGACATCAAGCAGCTTCATAACTTCTCGGTTATGGCAGGTTACAACCAGGAACTCGAAGATTATGTTTACTATAACGTAAACGCACAGGATCAGAACCTGATCGACGTTCCGTCGCTCAGCGGTGCCGGTGGTAAGGTGGTTCCGACTGACAGTTACTATCAGTTCGCAACTCGTAGCGGATTCTTCCGTTTGAACTATAACTACGACCAGCGTTACATGCTCGAAGTAAGCGGACGTTACGACGGTTCGTCGAAATTCCCCAAGAAAAAACGTTACGGTTTCTTCCCCTCGTTCTCTGTAGCATGGAATGCAGCTCAGGAACCATGGTGGCAGGGCTTGAACAAATGGATCAGCGAACTTAAACCTCGTTTCTCTTACGGTTCGATCGGTAACCAGATTTCGGCCGGATATTACGGATATATCGAAACCTATGGCTACAGTACAACCGGTACGGCATGGCTCAACGGTCTCGCCGAAGGCTATGTAGGACAGCTCACACCTCCGGGACAGATGATTTCCGGTAACTATACTTGGGAAACGATCTACACAACTAACGTAGGTCTCGACTTCCGCGCATTCCAGAACAAACTTACAGGTTCGTTCGAATGGTATCAGCGCGACACTAAGGACATTCTTTCGGAAAGTGTTCAGCTTCCGTCGGTTCTCGGAGCCACCGCTCCTCTCCAGAACGTAGGTTCACTCCGCACTCGCGGTTGGGAATTGGAAATGAACTGGCAGCAGCGTCTCGGTGCAGACTGGCGTTACAGCCTCGGCTTCAACCTTACCGACTATACAACAAAGATAACCAAACTCAACTTCAACGAAGGTAAGAGTCTCGGTTCGCTCTATGAAGGTTATGAAATCGGTCAGACATGGGGTTATCTGTGGGATGGCTTCTACACGGTAGACGACTTTGAGGATCTCGGAACATGGAAACTGAAGGAAGGTGTACCGACAATCCAGGGTTATACTCCGCAGCCGGGTGATTACAAATTCAAAAACATCGCCGACTATCAGACTAACGATAACGACGTTAACCAGATCAATCCCGGTCTGAGCACTCTTGACAAGCCGGGTGACCGAGTAATCGTCGGTAACACAGCTCCCCATTATCTCTATGGCTTCAATCTCGGAGTGGGATGGAAGGGCTTAGATTTATCTGCATTCTTCCAGGGTGTAGGCAGACAGGACTTATTCAACACTGGCGAACTATTCTATACGTTCAGCAATACAAGCGACCCGCAGTGGTATCCCGTTTATGCCGGAACAACTAATTATTGGCAGCCGAAGAGCACCAACCCCGAATCACCGGACTACATGGTGGCTGCTAATCCCAATGCTGAAATGCCCCGTATTTACGGTAATAAAGGCAACTACGGATCCAATCTCCGCGCGAGCGACAAAACAAAAACAAGCGGCGCTTATCTGAGATTGAAAAATGTCACTCTTTCATATTCGTTCCCGCAACAGCTCATGCGCAAGATCTACATCCAGAACCTCCGCCTGTTCTGCACAGTGGAAAATCTCGCTACATGGTCGTCTCTTCCTAACGGTTTCGACCCGGAAACCAGAGGTTACGCTTATCCGCAGAGACGCACAATATCCACCGGTTTGAATATCATATTTTAACAGCAAGCAATCATGAAAAATATATTTTTGAAATCAGCAATAGCGACGGTGCTTCTTGCAGGTCTCACTGCTTGTAACGACGGCTTCCTGGAAAGGTATCCGAAAGCAGACCCGTCGGAGTCAAACGCATTCTCGTCGTTTGCTACTGCATCCGCTTATATACAGGGTCTATACCCTTCGCTGACCACAGACTATTCTATGGGTCCGAAAGTTACAAATGGTGCTGTCGGAACATCACAGCGCGATATGTGGTCAGGTATAATCTGCAACGGTTCCGGAGGTTTCGGCACTAATCCCAACGGTTACGCGAGCCAGACACAGGACGTGATACCGACGACGAGCGCTTATTACAACAACCCGTATATCTACATCCGTCGTGCGAATATCCTGCTCGACCATGTACCTGAAATGGACATAACCGACGAAGAAAAAGCTTATCTCGAAGGCGTTGGCCGTTTCTTCCGTGCCTGGAACCATTTCGGCTTGATGCTCAACTATGGAGACGTGATCTATGTAGGCCACACTCTTTATGAAGACTCCGAAGAGATGCAGGGCGCGAGAGATTCAAGACTATATGTCGCAAATGAAATCTATAACGACCTCCAATGGTGTATAGACCACATGTCCGACAAACCGGCAGTGGCTAACGAAATCAATACTGACGTTGTTAAGGCTTTCATGTCTCGTTTCGCTCTCTTCGAAGGAACATGGCGTAAATACCATAATGTGAACGAATCGGCTTGTTCTTCCAACAACTGGATCACAGGTCAGCGCCTCCTGCAAGTTTGCGCAGACGTTTCCGATGCCTTGATACAGAAACACAATACCCTCTATATGGGTACAGGTATCGACGCTTATCCCGGTAAAGGATGGGGACAGCTTTGGACTACAGAAAATCTTCAGGGCGTACCCGGTGTACTTCTTTACATGAAATATGTTGAAAACTACAAGATGCACCGTATCGGCCACTTCGAACACATTGCATCGGCCACAATGGAACTCCCGCAGTCGACTATCGACCTCTATCTCACGAAGGACGGACTGCCCATCCACAACGCTAACGTTAAATACTATGACTACGTGGACGGACAGTACCAGCAGGCGGCACAGCCTTACGACTATGCTAACTGCGATGTTTACAAGACATTCCGTAACCGCGACCCGCGTATGTGGCAAACTGTAATGCCTCCCTACTTTGTTGAAGGACCGATTGGCACTAACGGTTACCGTAAACTCGATGCCAACAGCCCGTTCAATGAGTATATCAATCAGTTCCCTGACAGAGGTAAACTGCAGGGCGACGGTTCATATCTCATCCGTGCTTTCAATGCCGACTATGACTACACTATGGGTCACAAAACCCTTCCTTCAGGAAACTGGGGCGGTAATGTAAGCTGCAATGTACCCAATGTGCTTTCAACAAACAAAAACGCATCTACTGTAGTGGGTCAGGGTATGATAGGTCTGTATCAGGGCCGCGCTTTCCAGCGCCTCCACAGCGGATATTTCTTCTGGAAACATCACGCAGGCTGGGATCGTCAGGATCAGAACAACCCTCGCGAGATAGCTGATAAACCCCTCATTCACATTGAAGAAACGATGCTCAACCTTGCAGAGGCAAAATACGAGCTCGGACAATTCGATCAAGGCGTTGCCGACCGCACTATCAACAAACTCCGTCAGAGAGCCGAAGTAGGCTTGATGAACGTAGCTCAAATCGATGGTTCGTTCGACCCGGATCGTGACCCGACCGTTGACCCGATCCTTTGGGAAATCCGCCGCGAACGTCTGATAGAACTCATGGGCGAAAGCTTCTCATGGGACGACATCCGCCGTTGGCATAAGGCTGACTACTTTGTAAACAAACAGCCTTACGGAATATTTGTTGAAAACGCTTCGACAGTTCTCGTGCCGGTAGCCGGTATCGCAACTGGTATCCGCAATCCGGAAACGGGACGCGAATATACTTCGGCAGAACTTCAGGCAGCCGGCGACAAGGGACATCTCTACTACTATTATGATCCATTGCTCCAGGGTAAGGGATGGCTTGAAAAGTTCTATCTCAACCCGATTCCTTCGGATGAAATCATGCTTAATCCGAATCTCGAACAGCAGGAGTTATGGAAGTAATAAAATAAGTTAGTAAAAGGTTTTTATCTTCATTTAACCCGAGAGGGTGGATCAGACGATCCACCCTCTCTTCCATTAATAACCCTTTACTTTCTGAAGGAAATAGGCAGTGGATGTGGAGGATGAAAGTTTATTTTGTAATTTTGCGGTATGATTAGGATGAGGATTAAATCTAACGGAGTGTCAGCGGACATATCGATATTCCGTCCCGAGGCAGCCAGAGCCGAAGCACATGCCATTTTGTTACCGTCGAGCGGTGAAGGAGATGTGCGCGATCAACTTGTCAGAATGGAAAATGCACTTCGCTGTTTCCTCGCCATGAAGGAAGGAGCCGGACTGAAGGTCGTGATGAAGAGGATTTTTCTTTCCGATCCGGCCAATCAGATTTCGGCTGTAAAGGAAATCTGCGGTAATGATGGCGCAGCATTGTCTGTAATCGGTCAAAGTCCACTTTATGGAGCCGTGAAAGCCGGGATGATGGTTATTTTCACATCGGAAGTCAATTTGGCGAATCGTAACGGATTGGTATGCGTAGAACGAGGAAATTATTCCGATTTTTGGTTCACGGGAGGAGCCATCGGCGGAGTTGACAGCTATGAAGCAACCAAACTTTTGTTCCATAATCTTACAGAAGGCCTTAAACGAGAAGGGTTGACATTAGAGCGAGATTGCCATAGGACATGGATTTATGTGAGGGATATCGACAATAGATACCGCGGGATGGTGAAAGCCCGCAACGAGGTTTTCCGGGAAGAAGGATTGACTGATTCGAATCATTTTATCGCAAGCACGGGAATAGAAGGGGCTAACGCGGTATTTGACGCTTTAGTGACAATGGACGCATACTCGGCAGGAGGGTTGGAAAGAACCCAAACAGTATATCTCAAAGGAGAAACGCACCTTAACAGGACGTCAGACTACGGTGTCTCTTTCGAAAGAGGAACAGCCATAATTTACGGAGATCGCAGGCATGTCTTTATTTCAGGAACGGCGAGCATCGACAACAAGGGTCAGGTAGTAGCTCCCGGCAACATTGTCAAACAGGCTCAGAGGATGATTGAAAATGTAAATATTCTTCTGAATGAAGGGGCAGCTAAAAGCGAGGATATAATGCATATAATCGTATATGTGCGGGATATCGCTGACAGCGGAAAAATAAAAGAAATAATGGAGGAGAACTATCCACACATTCCATATATCGTAGTACAGGCCTCGGTATGCCGTCCCGGATGGTTGGTGGAGATGGAATGCATGGCTATAACCGACAAAGGTTCGGATGAATATGCGCCTTATTAAATCGTTGCTATTATTTTTTCTGCCGTTTGTTTGCTATTCACAATCCTTGCAGGGAGACACTCAGGTGAGAGTTAACGGCAGGGTGGCTCTATATGAGTCGGTTTTAGCTGAGTGTCATGGTGACAGCGTGTTGGCAGACTCCATTTCAATCCCAATTCCGGTGAAATCGCCTTATTTGAGCCGTGAAAGAGTATCGGTAGAACGCATCTATAATCGGATTAATCCCGGTTTTTTGTGCTTGATTGTTGCGGCTCTTTGCTGTTTTCTGAGTTTTTGGGGAAAGAAAAGGATGCTATATGGATCCCTCTGGCTTTTATTGATTGCTGAAACAGGTAATTTCGTATTTTATTGGATTTTATCGGGCGGCTTACCCTTGCGTACAGCAACCGATACTTATTCGGCCGTGGCATTAGGCCTTGTTCTAATGATGTTGGTTCTGTATAAACACCGAAGCGTGAACTTTATCAGGATAGTCACAATCCTTACAGGACTGTTGATGTTGCCGTCGATCTTATGGGGATCTCATCCGGCTTTAAGGGCTGAAAATCCTGCGTTGTCATCGGTATGGCTTGTCATTCATGTACCGTTGGTGATTGCCTCCTATTCGTTATTTTTGATAAGTACAATAGCAGCGATAGTAGGAAATATCGGCAAAAAAGTGTTCGATTGTTTGTTAGCCGGGGAAATAACTCTGGGTGCCGGTGTTTTATGCGGTTCGCTCTGGGCTTTCGAAGCTTGGGGTCGCTATTGGGGATGGGACCCTAAAGAGACGGGTGCTTTGGTTACCTTTATGATCTATCTCATAATCTTGTTCTTATGGCGAAAAAGCGGAACATATCCCTCATTAAGACGCAGTATGGTGATAGTGGGTTTCGCGGCAGTAATTTTCACATGGTTTTTTGTAACATCAGGTCTACATGCCTATTAACCAACATAACCCGAAAAAAAATATTATACCGGTTAGAAAAAAAATAAAAAAAGAGATTTTTTTAATATTTTTTTATAAATTTGCCGCTGCTTAACAAACCAATCAATAATCTATTTAATAACCAAAATCTTATTAAAAATGCCAAAACGAATTTTAACAAGGGCATTGGCAATTGCGCTCCTTTGCATGGGGGGGGGTAATTTATTTGATGCTCAAGTAGTTACTGCTGCCGAGCAGCAGTCAGGCACCTGTGTCGGTCAAGTGTTCGATCAGAACGGCGAACCGATGGTGGGAGCCACAGTAAGAGTCTCTGGCACATCTAACGGCGCAATGACAAACATTGACGGCCAATTCACACTCAGGGGAGTGGAAAAAGGTGCTACGATTGAAGTAACCTTGATCGGTTACCAGAAAGAACAACAAGTTTGGAACGGTGCGAATCTATACTTCACTCTTCACGAGGATGAAAACATCCTTGACGAAGTTGTTGTGATAGGTTACGGCGTACAGAAGAAAGCTAACGTGACGGGTGCTGTTTCTTCGATGAATGCAGCCGCTTTGGAAGACCGTTCAGTGGCATCCATCTCTGCTGCAATGGCAGGTGAAATGCCGGGTGTTGTAGTAGTTCAAAGTTCAGGTGCTCCGGGTAGCCAGACCGGTTCTATTACTATCCGCGGTAACAATACTATCAACTCGGCATCTCCGCTGGTAATCGTAGACGGCGTCCCCGGTTCGATGAACAATATCGACCCTCAGGACGTGGAGAACATTTCAGTTCTTAAAGATGCTGCTTCTGCAGCGATCTACGGTGTACAGGCAGCTAACGGTGTGATCCTTATCACAACGAAAAAGGGACGCCTTAACACAGCAGCTACAATAACTTATAACGGTACGGTTAGCTTCGCTTCTCCTGTAGCAAGACTGCATCCGGTTAATGCACGCGATTACACTTTCCTGAAACGCGAGGCATTGCTGAACGTGAATCCGAACGCAGACGTATCGGCTTGGGACGCTCAGTTAGCTCAGTATGATAGCGGTCAATTGGATCCCAAAGGAACTGATTGGTGGAAGCAGACATTCAAGTCCAACAGCACAGAAACAGCTCATACGATCCAGATAAACGGCGGTTCGGCCAACACTACCTATATGGCATCGTTAGGTTATCTCTATCAGGGAGGTATGGTATCTCAAAACGAATACAACCGTTATAACGCACGCGTAAATCTGGAATCGCAGTTGAAAAAATGGTTGACTTTCGGAATTCAGACATCTTTCTACAGAGGTATCTCAAAGGACGGTTATACTACAACTTCAGGATTGGTACAGCATGTTAACCGTCTCAATGCGGCATACAGCCCTTATGATTCGGAAGGCAACCTCCTTTCTCCCGGCGGTATGCAGAACCCGATAGCAGAATTGGATTATTCGACAGGTATACGCAAAATCAAAAACGACCAGTTGTTTACTAATTTCTATGCAATCGTAACTCCGTTCAAGGGTCTGTCGATCAAACCGTTGTTCTCATGGCGTCATGACTATCAGGACAATTACGCTTTCCGTAAGATTCTGGAATATGACGGCGGTTTCAATAATGGTGACAACGGAACACGTACGGGTTCGAGATATTACTATAACTGGGACTGGATGACTTATCAGTTGACAGGTAATTACAACGTGACTATAGACGACAAACATAACATCGGCGTACTCGTCGGTTATGAATCGCAGCGTTATATGTATCGTTACTCAGGTCTGAGCCGTACAGGCGGTGGCGACAACGCTCTCGACCAGGTGCTCGGTTCGTTGGACGAAGACGGTATGTCGAACAGTGACGGTGGTTACGACCTGACGAGACAGTCATGGTTCGGCCGCATTCAGTATGACTTTATGAGCCGTTATCTTTTTGAAGCTAACTTCCGCGCTGACGCATCTTCACGTTTTGCAAAACAGAATCGTTGGGGTTATTTCCCCGCCGTATCTGCAGCATGGCGTATTTCTCAGGAATCTTTCATGGAAGGAACTCGCGATTGGCTCAGCCAATTGAAGCTCCGTTTAGGTTGGGGTCGTACGGGTAATGAAGAGCTTGGCGACGATTACTATCCCACGGTTGCCACTTATTCGTATGATCCGATGCTCATCGGTCCTAATCAGTACACAGCTCTTTACGAGAGCCGCTATGTGAACAAGAGTCTGAAATGGGCTACCGTAACAAACCTCGAACTTGGTATCGAAGCTTCGTTCTTCAACAATAAGTTGACTTTCGAAGGCTCTCTCTATAAGAAGACTACAAACGACATGCTTCTTAACCTGCCCATACAGTCAGTTCTCGGAGTATCGGCTCCAATTCAGAATGCCGGTGCTGTCGAAAACAAGGGTGTTGACATCACTATCGGCCATAATAACCGCATAGGTCAATGGGGTTACAATGTGACTCTGAATCTGGGTTACAACCACAATGAAATTACTAATCTGAGTGGAACAGAAGGTCCGAATCCGAACGACAACCTCCAGTGGTATCTCGAAGGTGAAGCTATCGGCTCGTACTATGGTTATATCTGCGACGGTATATTCAAAAATCAGGCCGAAGTGGATGCCGGTCCTCTCCGCACAGGAACTGAAAAACCGGGTAACCTCAGATTTAAAGACCTTAACGGCGACGGCAGAATCACAGCCGATGACCGCACTGTGATGGGTAAGACTAATCCGACTTGGATGGGCGGTATCAACGTAGGCGTGACTTACCGCGATTTCGACTTCTCGATGTTGTGGCAAGGTGCTTTCGATTACGAACGCTATATGACTGCAGAAGCCACACAAGCATTCTACAACAACGGTACGATGAACGTATGGCAGATGAAACAACGTTGGACTCCGGAAAATCCTAACGGCACATATCCGCGTCTGTATGACAACTCTTCACAGTCGCCTGACGTAGTGACCAACTCATTCTGGTGTGAAGACGCAAGCTATGTACGTCTTAAGAACTTGACTTTAGGTTATTCAATTCCGACTAAAGTGACCGAAAAAATAGGAATCAATAAGGTTCGCGTTTATTTCAACGGTGAAAACCTTCTGACTTTTTCTTCTATCTTCAAGAAAGATATCGATCCTGAAGCTCCGGCAGGCCGTGGTGCTTACTACTCGAACGTAAGAAAACTTTCATTGGGTCTAAGAGTAACATTTTAATTAAAAAAACGATGAAAAATAAATATATCAGTATCATAGCCGCAGCAGGACTGGCTTTTAGTGTCAGCTCATGTGTGGATCTGGACACAGCTCCCTTGGCTCAGAAATCCGATGCAACGATGTGGCAAACCGTAAACGACGCGGAACAGGGAGTTTCGATCCTCTACAACTATCTGCCGGAGGCAATATGGCAGAATGACGAGGACGTGTATACGGACAATGCCGTTCACGGTATCAAATGGGCTGTGGAAAACCGTGCCCATGGCGTATGGGATGCCGCTGATTTCAGTTGGAGTAACGAATACACCTATATCCGCTATGCCAACTTGGTGTTCGCTAACATCGACAGAGTGGAGAATATCACCGAATCTCAGAAAAACAATATCCTGGGACAAGCTTATTTCTTCCGCGCTCTGATTTATTCAGACCTGATCAGACAATTCGGCGACGTTCCTTATGTTTCGGAGCCTTTGACACTGGAAGATCAGGAAGGTATCGTCCGTACCGATTGGAAGACTGTTTACAATAACGTAATGTCGGACTTCGACAAAGCTATCCAGATGCTCCCCGCATATACTACCAACGGACGTGTAAATCAGCAGACTGCGCAGGCTTTCAAAGCTAAAATAGCTCTTTATTTCGCTAATCCTGCATGCCAGCATTACGTTGCGGAGGGTTATCAGACAGCTATGACCGCAGCACAAGCAGTTATCAACTCGGGTTATTACGATCTTTATGACGGTAGTTATTCGGGAACGGCAAAGGACTATACAGGTAACTATTCGTCAATGTTCTGGGACAGAAATATCGACAATTCCAATGAAAGTCTTTTGACAAGATACAATATCGCAGGTATCAACGGCTCTTATTTCATCGGTTTCGAATGCTATCCTACGATAGGCTGGGGCGGAACGAATCCGACACAGAGCTATGTAGATTGTTTCGAGGATGTAGAAGGTGCTCCTATTGCAGAATCGAAAATTTACGATCCTTTACAGCCTATGCTGAACCGCGACCCGCGACTTGCAACAAACGTGATTTTCTCCGGGCAGGAAGTTTACGGTCTGACTGTGAATACAGCTCCTCTTCCTTCTTCAGGTGTAAGAGCACTCTATACCTATGCCAACGCTTGTGGTGACGCCACATTGACAGGCTATCATGCGAGAAAATGGCTCAACCCTGACGTATATCCCGAAACAGACGGTTGGGATCACACCGTTGCTTCTTCGAACATGCGCTATACAGAGGTGCTCCTGATGTTTGCCGAAGCTAAGAACGAGTTGTCTCCGCTTGATCCCGAAGCATTTGCAGCTGTGAATAAAGTGCGTGCACGTGTGGGTATGCCTGCATTGCAGAACACCGATGCAAGCCTTCCCACTTATTGCGGAAGTCAGGATGCGCTTCGTCAGAGAATCCGTAATGAATTCCGTGTAGAATTCGGATTTGAAGGTGACCACCGTCAGTGGGATGCACGTCGCTGGAATATCGCAACTGACGTACTTAACGCCGATCGCTATGGTTTTGCGTTCACAATCCGTCAGGATCCCGCAGCTGCTAAACCTGAAGACAACGGTCAGGTATGCGATCTCTATGTAGGAGACAATATCCTCGTTACAGACCAGATCATAAGATATCAATCTCACAATTACCTGTTCCCGATTCCTCAGGCTCAGATAGACTTGAATCCGAATCTGACACAGAATCCTGGATATTAAGCGTATTGGAATAACAACAACAAATTGTTAGTTAATATAAGGTTTAATAGTGGCTCGTGAAATCGGGTGGAAGGATTCCTTCCACCCGATTTTTAAATAGGGAGAAGATTCACTATTTTTATAGAAACAAGAAATTATGGATATGAAAAGGTTTGGAATCAGTTTTTTATCGATATATTTTCTATTTGCGGCTCAAGCACAGACAAAGCTTAATGTAGCTAATGTTGATTCGATTATCAGCGTCATGACTTTGGAAGAGAAGGCTACGCTACTTGTTGGAGGTGCAAAGGCAGTTGTTATCGACGGCATTCCTACTGGTGTAGCGACAAGAGTGCCTGGAGCTGCGGGGACAACACGTCCCATAGAAAGACTGGGGATTCCAGGAACCGTTCTGGCTGATGGTCCCGCAGGTGTTAGGATAGATCCGAAAAGGAAAGGTACGGATTCTACATTTTATGCCACCTGTTTCCCGACCGGTACTCTTATGGCAAGCTCATGGGATACGGAGTTAATGGAAGAAGTGGCTAAGGCAATGGGCAACGAGGTATTGGAATATGGAGTAGATGTGCTGCTGGCACCGGGCATGAATATTCATCGTAATCCTTTAAACGGAAGAAATTTTGAATATTATTCAGAAGACCCAGTCTTATCGGGGAAAATGGCGGCCGCCTTCGTAAGGGGCATACAAAGCAACGGCGTAGGAACGTCGATGAAACATTTTGCGGCTAACAATCAGGAAACAAATCGATTGGCAAATGATTCCAGAGTAGGAGAAAGAGCACTTCGCGAGATTTACCTTAAAAATTTCGAAATAGCCCTCAAAGAGTCGAAACCATGGACTATCATGGCATCTTATAATATGCTTAACGGAGATTATACACAGCAGAAAAAAGATCTGCTGACTCATTTGCTCCGCGAAGAATGGGAATATGACGGAATGGTAATGACCGATTGGGGTTTTTATGACGGCACCGTTAAAGCTGTCAAAGCGGGGAACGATCTAATGGAACCGGGGTTTCAGGAAGAGATAGAAAGGATTGTCAATGCGGTGAAATCTCTCGACCTATCTATAGAGGATGTAGATAGGAACGTAAAACATGTGTTGGAATATATCCTTAAATCCCCTTCGTTCAGAAACTATGCTTTTACAAACAATCCTGATTTGCAAGCTCATGCTCGTATTGCCCGTAAAGGAGCTGCCGAATCAATGGTTCTCCTTAAGAATGAAGAACTTACATTGCCATTGAATCCAGGGCTGAAAGTTGCTCTTTATGGTATTAGCTCGCTTGATTTCATTCCTGGAGGAAGAGGGGCTGCCCACGTCAATAAACCGTATGTAGTGAACATGAAAGAAGCATTGCAAAATGCAGGTTTTGCAGTTGATTCAACTCTTATGAATTTTTACAGACTCAATCTTGAACTCAAGGAAGCTGAAGGGGCTCTAACAAATACCAATATTCATTATTGGCTCGGAGATATGAATTCACCGGAAATTGAAATTCCGGAGAAAGCCATAGAACTTGAGTCGAAATGCAATGATGTAGCCATAATAATCATTGGTCGCAATGCCGGTGAGGGTTCCGACAGAGTTATAGAAAATGATTTCGAATTGAATCAAACAGAGAGAAATCTATTAGCTAAAGTAAATAAAGCCTTTCATGCACAAGGGAAGAAAGTAATAGTCATATTAAATGTTAGCGGAGTCATAGAGACCAATTCCTGGAGGCATTTTGCCGACGCTATTCTTCTGCCATGGACTCCCGGTCAAGAAGGAGCAAATGCTATAGTTGAGGTTCTGACTGGAAAGGTCAATCCTTCCGGTAAACTTCCGATGACATTTCCCATCAGCGTGATGGATCATCCGTCGTCGAAGAATTTCCCGGTTGCCTACAATTCGGAAAGTTCCATTATAAATACGCGAAAAGGTAACGCTTTGCGCCCTAATGTCGATTATACCGATTATCAAGAAGGAATCTGGGTGGGTTACAGATTTTTCAATACAGCTGACGAGGAGGTGTCCTACCCATTCGGTTTCGGTTTGAGCTATACTAATTTCAGCTATTCCAATCCGACAGTAAAAGTCATAAAAGATGGAATAGAAGCGTCTGTTAAAATAACGAATACGGGCGAAAGAGAGGGTAAAGAAGTGGTTCAACTGTATATAAGCGCACCCCAAACTAACATGAAAAAACCACGGAGAGAGCTTAAGGGATTTGCTAAGACCAGGGAACTAAAGCCAGGAGAAAGTCAGATTCTGAAATTTAAAATAAGCAATTATGAACTCGCCTCCTACGACGATAAGAATACGGAATGGGTGGCCGCTTCAGGTAAGTATGATATATGTTTCGGGGCTAATGTTGAAGACATTCGCGCTTGTGGAAAATATATATTAGAAAAAAATCAATACTGGAAAACTCAAAAACTTTTGCATCTTGAAGAAACCATCATTGAAATAGATTGTCCATAACTGATTTCGATCAGGTGATATATTTAGCGGAGGATGTCTTAGGACGAGGCATCCTCTTTCTTCAGGATTAAAGATAAGTATGGTTATTACAAATCTGGTTAACATTGCAAAAGGATGTTATTTTAGGAGGATAGAATTGGGAAATGGATTTAGTTTTGTAATTTTGCATATAATATTTCATGATATAAGTTGAAGAAAATGAGATATAATATAATAAGACTGATAACGGCAGTTGCTTTGTTTGTATGCGTCCTGATATCGCTTCTGACACTGCAAGATCATGCTCTGTTTTATCAGGAGCAACATTCACTCTTCCTTTTCAGCCGGGAATATTATCATCATATAATCCATTGGGAAGGGCCATTGGCATATATCGGAGCTTTCATGGTGCAATTTTATTATTACCCCTGGCTCGGGGCGAGTATAGTTGCAGCTATGCTCACCTGCATTTATCTTATGATAGAATCGATAATATTCAGATTGACAGGGAAGCGCGATTTATTTCAATTGGGTGTTATTGCTGCTGTAGCTTTATATTTTACATTGGACGATATCGAAGATTCTCCGGCATGGGTTGCGATAAGTTTCGTCGGATTGGGCTTAATCTGGATAGCAATCCGCATCATATTCAGAAAACGAAATGGGAAAATCCTTCAGCAATCATTGAAGACATGGCAAATAATCATGCCATTGGCGCTGTGTGCCATCTATATCTTTGTGGGCTTTAAGTTAGAAATGAAAGATTATAACCGCGAAGAACGTGCGATGATAAGAGCGGAAAGAGCGGTTAAAAAAGGCAACTGGGACGAAGCCATAGAGATTACCAGCCAGTATCTGTCAACTGGGAGAGTGAACAGATTGATGCTCTATCTGCGTAATATAGCCTTGGCGGAAAAAGGCGAACTGATTGATCATCTCTTTGATTTTCCTCAGAAAGTAGGTGCTAATTCATTGGCTTTTCCATGGCGTCGTAACAGTAGGGAAACGGAACACGGACATTGGGCGCATGAAATAACGGGCGACATAAACGCAGCTCACCAGTGGGCGTTCGAAGGAATGACCGTATGGGGCGAAACGGCTCAATATCTTCGTAATCTTGGACGCTACAACGTAGCGTTGGGACGTCCTGAAGTAGCAAAGAAGTTTGCCGATAAGTTAGGGCAGAGTCTCTTTTACAAAAAAGAAGCTGAAAAGATAAGGCGTGAAGCGCGTGGAGACGAGCCGAACGAGTTAAGATATGCCGTACCCGACAGCGTGACGATAAATTGGGTGAACATATATGATTTCCGTCCTAATCTCTTTCAAAACTATAAAGCTGATCCAGATAACAAAATTACAAGGCAATATCTTATTGCTGCAATGCTTATGAGCAACAGTCTAAATGAACTTATGCCCATATTGAATTCGGAAGATATGAAAAGCCGGAATATCAGAGAAGCCGTGTTCCTCTACACCTTGGATCCTAAGGCTAAACCGCTAAGCGATTTCGGTTTGGAATGGGACGAAGCAACAGCCCAAGAGTTCAGCGGTTTCTATTCGTTGTTGAAACGTGGCATGTACAATGAACTTGAAGGTAAATACGGAAATACATTTTGGTATTATAAGCACATATTATACAAACCGGAAATAAAATGAGACACATACTGGCCATTATTGTGACTGTGACGCTATTTATTCTCGCTTCATGTGCCGGAAAACCGAGCAATGCGCAACTAAGCGAAAATAATCCCTCTATACGACCAGATTTCAGCGGAGCAACACTTCCAGTCAATATTTCAGCGCCGACTTTCATGATTGATGAGGAGGCAAAAAGATTTTATACGGAAATTGGCAAAACAGGCAGCGAACCTGTAATGACCTTCAATTCATCATCAGGTTCGGTGACACCCGATCTTAAGAAATGGCATTCATTGCTCGAAGAGGCTAAAGGAAGTGAGATTTACATCAGAATCACTCTCGTGAAAGAAGACGGCAAAGCAGTTAGAATGAAAGACATTATATGTCCCGTTTCTGATCAGCCCATAGATTCTTTCTTAGTCTATCGCCTGCTTTATCCAGGATATGTGCTTTGGAGAGAAATGGGTATATATCAAAGAAACTTGACTAATTATGAGCAGGAAGCTGTGTTGGAAAATCTGAACATAGATCAGCAATGTGTAAATTGCCACTCATTCGCCCAAGGTGCCCCGGAAACTATGATGATTCACGTGAGGGGTAACAAAGGAGGAACATTGATCAGGAGGAACGGCAAGACTGAAAAAGTCGATCCGAGATGCCCGGGCTTGGAGAATGGAGCCACTTACCCCTCCTGGCATCCTTCCGGAAAATATATAGCATTCTCTGCCAACAATATCAAACAAGTATTTCATTCTAAAGGTAAAAAGACTATAGAAGTATCCGATTTAGCCGCAGATATGACAATTTATGACGTAGAGAAAGGTGAAACATTAACAACGCCTTCCTTAAGTGGTGAAGAATGGATGGAAACTTTTCCGAATTGGAGTCCCGACGGTAAAACTCTTTATTTCTGCCGAGCTGAAGGTTATAATCAGGGTATGGACTTAGACAGCATACGTTATGATCTCTGTAAAGTCAGTTTTGATCCCCAATCAAGGAGCTTTGGCGAACCGGAAGTGGTGATGGCGGCCTCAAAGGACAATAAATCAGTCTCTTTTCCACGAGTGTCACCTGACGGACGTTGGCTTCTGTTCACCCTTTCGGATTACGGCAATTTCTCAATTTGGCACCCGGAGAGCGATCTATGGTTACTGGATTTGCGCGATGGCGATCTGCGAACTGTAGACGAAGTGAACAGCAATGATGTAGACAGTTATCATTCATGGTCGAGTAATGGAAGATGGATAGTTTTCAGTTCCAAGAGAATGGATGGTCTGTGGGCTCGTCCCTTCATAGCGTCGTTCGATCCTTCAACGGGTGTCTTCGGCAAACCTTTCGCCGTGCCTCAGAATGATCCTCTCTATTACGATGATTTTATGAAAACATATAATATTCCGGAATTAGTAAGTCGTAAAGTGGTGAATACCGGAGAGTTTGCAGACGTGGTAAACAATAGCGCGCCGTCAACTGCAAACCAAGATAGCCAGTATGCAAAACCGGAATAGAAATAAAGATTTATATCATGAAAAAGTTATTAATAGCGCCTGTATTACTTTTAGTTAGTTGCTTTACTATCTTAGCGGAAATCTCCATAATCCCTCAACCGGTGAGCATAAAGGAGCTTCCCGGGAAATTCATTCTGACGAAAGAAAGTACTATCAGCTATAGTTCGGATGAAACAAAGGAATATGCTGAATATCTTGCTGAAACATTGGGCGCTTCCACGGGATGGGATCTCTCTACAGTCCGCAATATAGCTAAGGGAACGATAAGGTTAGCTATCGATTCCAAAAATGTGAAACAAGCTGAAGGTTATATCCTTACGGTCATGCCGAAGACCGTGGAAATCATAGGAGCCGATAAAGGGGGTCTTTTTTATGGTATCCAGACCTTTCTTCAACTATTTCCGAGCAAGATATACAGTGAAAAGAGAGTGAAAGGAATGGATTGGAGTGCACCATGTGTAGAAATTGAGGATGCACCTGAGCGTCCATGGCGCGGGATGATGCTGGATGTAGCTCGCTATTTTCATGATAAAGACTACGTAAAGCATTTCATCGACATGATGGCCATGTACAAGATGAATAAACTTCAGTTCCATTTGATTGACGATTCCGGTTGGCGTTTGGAGAGCGAAAAATATCCTCGTCTGACTGAAGTCGGAGCTTATGCAGGATCAAAAGAAGATCGTTTGGGAGGGTACTACACTAAAGATGACATACGTGAAATCATTGATTATGCAGCATTAAGAAATGTTGAAATTATTCCTGAGATAGAATTCCCGGCTCATATTCTTTCAGCGGTGGTAGCATATCCATGGTTGTCGTGCACCGGACTGCAACACGAATTGCCCCGACAACATTTTATAAGTAGAGATCTTCTTTGCGTGGGGAAAGAATCGTCAATGCAGTTTCTGAAAGACATTTTAGACGAAACCGTAGAACTCTTCCCATCTAAATATATTAATATCGGCGGTGACGAAGCTGTTTATACACGATGGGAAGAATGTGAGGACTGCCGTGCATTGATGAAAAAGCAAGGACTTGAAAAAGCCTCGGAACTTCAGGGATGGCTGACCGATACCGTTGCCAAGATGATGGCAGATAAAGGACGAACCGTTATTGGATGGGAAGAAATCATCACACGCGGTGATGTTTCAACTCCCGTTGTGGCGCTGATATGGCACAATGTTAGTGATACCACACTGGCAATTCCGCAAGGGCACAAGGCAATTCTAACTCCTGCGACTCACACATACCTTGATTTCCCCGAAGGATCTACGCCCGGAGAGGTGAAATCTGCTACTTGGATGCCGCCGATCTCATTGGAAAAAGTCTATTCGATGCCGGTAAACGATTATTCTCCCGAATCTACTGTTATAGGAGTACAGGGGTGTTTGTGGAGCGATCAGTTCATTCATGGGACGATATTGCAGGAAATAATCCCCTTAGACGAGAATCGTTCGGAACAATATATCGATTATCTGACATTCCCACGACTTATGGCTGTAGCGGAAGTAGGTTGGGGTAAAGAATCTAATCGCTCATGGCCTGATTTCCGAACACGAACGTCACATCATTACGCAAAATTAAGAGAGAAAGGAATAGGCTATCGTGTTCCAGAACCGATCATTAAAGAAATGAAAGAAAATGCTGACGGGACTTGGTCTTTTGTCCTTGAACCGAGTATCGAAGGTTCGGAGATTGTATATACCACAGACGGGAGCTATCCTACAATCCATTCAAATGGATATCAAGGAGGTTCGGTGACGGTGGAATCAAAGTCAGACTTTCATGCTGCCACTGTTGATGGGAAACGCGTTTCATTGCCAGTCTATTTCGCACCAGACTATACTTCCTATTCAGAATATGGTAAATTTGTGAGTGAGTGGAATCCTTTACAAATTCAACCTAAGCCCGCACCCTGGAGAATAAATCTCTCGGGAAAAATCACTGAAAACGGGAAATATGTCTTGACATTTGTCCCGACGAAAGGACAGACGAGTGTTCATTTAGGAAACCTTAAACTGTATAAAGGCAATGAATTGATTGCTGAATCCTCAGGAGATTTCCTTCTGAAAACCGGAGGCGACCCTGCAAGTTATAACTTAACCGTAGACTCGTTTGAAGCCGGCACACCATTTACGGCCGTAATCGAACAATACGGTTCAAACGGCAACGACTCTTCAGGCTTAATCTTCATAAAATGAAGTTAGCGGTGGGACTTGCCTTCATAGTAGCTGATGTAGGCTCGGTTTACTATTCTTATACCTCCCGGCGTAGGATAGTTGCCTGAGAAGTACCAGTCGCCAGGGCATGACGGGATGGCCTTATGAAGCCCCTCAAGACTTTGAAATATTAATTCTACCTGGGCTTTCGTGCTATTCGGCGTTAGCATCCGAGCTATTTTATCAGATATTTCATTTGCTGAGAACGGAGCATAGATTGCTTTAACGCAATTTTCCTGGTTGTAATCGGGCAGGTGTTCCATTGCTTTACAGTGTTCGTATACCTCTTTGAGTATATATTCGCGTCCTGATTCTTTGATTAATGCTACTGCTGCCCTAAAGGCTGCAAATTCACCCATGCTGGACATATCTATGCCGTAACAATCGGGATATCTGACCTGGGGCGAAGAACTCACTACCACTATCTTGCGGGGATGTAGACGATCAAGAATCCTCAGAATGCTTTGTTTGAGTGTCGTCCCCCTGACAATACTATCGTCGATGACAACAAGATTATCTACGTGGTTTTCCACACAGCCGTAAGTGACATCGTAGACATGAGCTGCGAGATCATCCCTGGCTGCTCCCTCTGCAATAAATGTGCGAAGTTTAATGTCTTTGATAGCTATTTTTTCCACTCTAAGCCTGTGGTTCATAATACGAGTTACAGTTTGAACGTCAAGTTCTCCTGTTTGTGCCGACTCTATTATCTTCTTGCTTTTGATAGAGTTAAGATGTTCCTGAAGTCCTTCAATCATACCGAGAAAAGCAACTTCTGCAGTATTAGGAATAAAGGAAAAGACTGTGTGGTCAAGATCTGAATCAACACTTCTCAAAATGTCAGGAACAAGATAACGACCGAGTAATTTGCGTTCTCGGTATATGTCGGCATCGCTTCCACGCGAGAAGTATATGCGTTCGAATGAACAACGTGCGTTTTCTTTTTCACCGATAATGTCACTGATAGCGAGATCACCGTTTTTAGCCACTATTAAAGCAGACCCTGGCTTTAACTCCTTTACTTCTGACCGAGCGACATTGAATGCGGTCTGGATAACCGGACGTTCCGATGCGACGACTATTACTTCGTCGTCGTGGTAATAAAATGCCGGTCGAATCCCATTTGAATCACGTAAAGCGAACATGTCGCCGGATCCCGTGGCTCCGCAGATGACGAATCCGCCGTCCCAAAGAGGAGAAACAGATTTCAGTACTCCTGCCATGTCAATATTGTCCTGAATCTTGTGAGTTAAGTCAATGCCTGAATAATCCTCTCGAAGTTGTTTGTAGAGACGATGATTCTCTTTGTCGAGAGCATATCCAATCTGTTCAAGTAAAAGGAAAGTATCACCGTAGATTCTGGGATGTTGGCCTTGGCTTATTACGGAATCGAAAATCTCGCGTACGTTAGTCATATTAAAGTTCCCACACAGGAGGAGGTTCCGGCTTCGCCAATTGTTACGCCGTAAGAAAGGATGTACATAACTAAGACCTGAACGGCCCGTAGTACTGTAACGCAGGTGACCCATATAAATTTCTCCTATAAACGGAGCTTCCCTTTCAACGTCACGTGCTGGAAGATTGTCGAGATCTATCTTCTCGAGTTGAGGACGTACAGTGTCGAAAATTTCTTGAATTGCACCTGCGCCCAACGCTCTTTCTCTGAAAATATATTCACTTCCGGGGTCGGCGTGGAGTTTGACCACTCCTATTCCAGCCGCTTCCTGGCCACGATTGTGCTGTTTCTCCATCAGGAGATAAAGTTTACCTAACCCCCAGCTATAACTTCCGTATTTCTCCTTGTAATATTCAATAGGCTTAAGCAATCGTATCATTGCTACGCCACACTCGTGTTTGAGTTGTTCCATCTGACGAAAATATAAAAACCTCCACAAAATTACAATTTAGGGTGATGTCAAACAACAATAATAAGCCTAATAATTTTTCAAATGCAATTTCTTTTGCTACATTTGCAATGTGGAGTCTCACACCTCCTCAATATACCGGAAAAACTTCAAAATTTATCTAATATCAAAACATTTAATTCATGAAAGAAAAAATCAACGAGGCTTTCGAAAAACATTTCGGAGGTAAGGGTATTCTTTTTGTAGCACCGGGTCGCTTCAATCTTATCGGCGAACATACCGACTATAACGGCGGTTTCGTTTTCCCGGGTGCTATCGACAAGGTTATAATGGCTGAAATTCGTCCGAACGGCACTGACAAAGTGCGTCTTTTCTCTTTGGATCTTGACGCTTCAGCTGAGTTCGGTCTTCGCGAAGAGGATGCACCGAAAGAACAGTGGGCTCGCTATATTTTCGGTGTTTGTCGCGAAATAATCAAACGCGGCGGCAAAGTTGAAGGTTTTGACGCAGTGTTTGCAGGCAACGTGCCTCTGGGTGCCGGTCTGTCATCGTCGGCGGCTCTCGAAAGCTGCTTCGCAAATGCTCTGAACGAGCTGTTCAATGACAACAAGTTCCCAAAGATGGAACTCGCTAAAATAGGGCAGAGCACTGAACATAACTATTGCGGTGTAAATTGTGGTATTATGGACCAGTTCGCTTCGGTTCACGGTAAGAAAGATAATTTGATGCGTCTTGACTGTCGTTCCGGTGAATTTGAATATTTCCCCTTCAAGCTCGATGGTTATAAGTTGGTTCTTGTAGACTCAAGAGTGAAACATGAGTTGGTTGACTCACCGTATAACAAACGTCGTGAATCATGCGAAAGAGTGGCTAAGAAATTAGGAGTAGAAACTTTACGCGACGCTGATATGGCAATGCTCGACGCAGTGAAAGGTGAAATATCGGAAGAAGATTATAACCGCGCGAAATACGTGATAGAAGAAAAGCAGCGTGTGCTTGACGTTTGCGATGCTTTGGTTAAAGGCGACCTTGAAACAGTGGGCGACAGAATGTATAAAACCCATGAAGGAATGTCGAAACTTTACGAAGTGTCTTGCGAAGAGCTCGATTATCTTAATGATGTTGCTAAAGAATGTGGCGTGAGCGGCTCACGCATTATGGGTGGCGGTTTCGGTGGTTGCACGGTAAATTTGGTGAAAGATGAGCTTTACGAACCGTTTATAGCTACCGTTAAGGAAAAATTCAATGCGAAGTATGGTCACGAACCTAAGATTTATCCGGTGATCGTGAGCGACGGAGCACGCCGTTACCAAGAATAATACTGTTATTGAATAAAAAAAGTGTCCGGAAATCCGAAAGGATATTTCCGGATATTTTTTTGCAAAGGATTGAAATTTGTATAATAATAAAATAAATATTACATTTGCAATCGAACAAGAATAACTGAAAACAAGTTATGAATAAACGCCAAACACGGCTGACAGCTATAGCCAACATTCTTCTTAACAATATAGTAGGAAGTCAAGAAGAGTTGCTTGATTATTTGAAAAAGCAAGGATATTCTGTAACTCAGGCAACTTTATCGAGAGACTTGAAAACTCTTCGAACTTCTAAAGTTGCATCGGAACTTGGAGGTTACAGATATGTTATCGGGCAGGGACTTCCTTCTGATAAAGATGTTGAAAGATCGGTAGATAAAGTAAGTCGAGTGGCAATAGAATCGGTAACGTTGAGCGGACAATTGATTATAATACGGACACGTAACGGTTATGCAGGCGGAGTCGCCTATGATGTGGACGATATTAACAGTCCTTATCTTTTGGGTACAATAGCTGGGGCTGACACTGTGTTTGTGGCAGTATCGCAGGATGCACCGCGATCAGAGTTGTTTAAAGCTCTTTCGACAATCATACCTGAGCAGATTCTGCGTGAACGTTCGTCAGGATTTTAATTTGGACAAACTTAAAAAATACCATAAAAACGAATATTTATGATTAAAGCAGGTATAGTCGGCGGCGAATCGGACTCAGCCGGCAATCTAATAAGAATCTTAATCAATCATCCCGACGTTGAACTTTGTTGGGTAGAATCTTTGACCGAGGAGGGAGAATTGCTGTCGTCAAAACATAAAGGTTTGACAGGCGAGACTTATATGAGTTTTTGTAAGAAAGGTAATAAAGATGAGATTGATGTCTTGTTCCTTTGTTTCGCAGAGGATGGTGATTCGGAAAACTATCTTGCGAATAATCCTTTGCCCGAGAAAGTAAAAATTATTGATTTATCACCGGATTTCCGCAGACCTGATAGCGAAGATTCTCCATGGGTATACGCATTACCGGAATTAAATAGAAAACCTTTGGTGAGAGGGGCAACAAAAGCGTCGATACCGGGTTCTTTGGCCACTGTGATGATATTGGCTCTTCTTCCTTTGGCAAAGAATTTGTTGCTTAATTCACCGATACATGTGAGTTGTGTGACACCTTTGAACGGAAATGAAGAGGCAGGCGAAGCATCTGTCGTTTTGGAACATGAGGAAGTCGAAGAAACACAAAATGCCTTGAAAACGCTTCAGGAAAGTTTCAGAGCTCCTATAAATCTTATCGGAACGGCAGGAGGATGGAAAGAAGGTCTGGCTGCAACTATCTATATGGATACACCAATATCTGAAGATGATTTGAAAGATATTTATGATACATACTATGAAGATCATGGATTTACTTTCATGTCTGAAGATTTTCCTGATTTAGGGGAAGTTCGAGGCACAAACAAATGTCTAATTCACCTGGAGAAAGTAGACAATAAGGTTGTCGTGTCAGCTGTACTCGACGACACACTGAAAGGAGGAGCTGCAGCTGCAGTTCATGTTATGAATCTCCTTTTCGGTTTACAGGAAAGAGTAGGTCTTACCCTCGCTGCCAAAGGTTAAAGAGTTGAAGTGTCAAAACACTTCATACTCTCATTTTTGCGAATTGCTCTAAATTTATAAACAAGTAGAAAGGAATTCTTGGCCTTCAGATAAGCAGTTCACAGGCGCTTTTATACCCCTTCCATAAGAAAGCAATTTCCTCAATTTGCCCAAGATTGAAGAATTAATTTCGATTGTAGAGCCGATCTTATCCCTTAAAGGAGAAATGGTTACGCGAAAGAGCTGTTCGTGCTCGGTCGGCATAATAATCCTGACCATGCTAATTCCAATAGTAACTTAAGCCTATATTTATCAGAGATCTTCTCTTCAAGTCCGTGGCACAATTGTGCGTTCGCCGAGATAACGCGCGAGTTCCTTTTTCATATCTTCGAGTTCCTTTTGCTCTGTCAACAAAGGTTTGATTGCATCGATATCAAGTTGTGGCGAAGCATACAAGTCACGGATTTGTTTTTGTATAGATAAGATTCGTTGACGTATTATAGCACCCTTTAGGTTGAAAATCGCCATAGGAACAAGGTCTGCCAGACGGTCACGCTCAGTTTCAACTTTTGAATATTTCGTATGGATTTTACTGAGGGTATATTTCGTGTTGACAAGATCGGTAGCAATCTGTCTTACAATATCGGCATCAGCAGAAGTCAGAATTTTTGCAAGATACATCTCCGAAAATTCCGCAGTAAGATTTTTTGATGTTTCTTCGATTTTTTGGTTTAGTTCGGTCTCTTTACGCTTAATTTCGGCCATATCCTTGGCCGTAACTCTAATATCGTTTTCCCCCTCTTGTCTGATTCTGGACAGTTTCTTGCGAAGGCCTTCATTAAATGCATCAAAATCGGTTGTCCAATTGTCGTTAATTGTTTCTACGGCAGTTTGAAACGTAAGTCTGTAATGTGGTGAAATAAATTCAATGGCATCATTAGCCATTTCGTGACGAATATAATCTATGACATTCATCGGGCTAAGATTGCCATCGTCGTCAAGTAAATTGCCCAAAGGCATTGCACCGTATTTGATGGCATAACGTAATATCTCTTTCTCATACGGTTCCAGTGGATTCTCTTGTGTTTGAGGTGCCGAAGTGGTTCTTGAGGATGGGGTGTTATCCGGTTCTGTACTCGGGTCAGCTGTTTCTTCGGATTTTAGGCCGGTATTGCGCAGACGTTTTTCCCTTTCCTTTTCCTTGGAATCCTTTTCGATACGCTGAGCCATCTGTTTGTTCACCTGTAAGGTGAGCTGTGTTTCGTTGATACCCAATGTTCTCGCACATTCACCGATATAAATCGTTCGTAGAATCATGTCGGGAATTACAGCTATCGTATTTACGATATCGGTTATTGCTCGTGAGCGGGCTATGGGGTCGGTCTCTGTTCCGTCGAGAAGCACACGTGTTTTAAACTGGACGAAATCGCTTTCGTTTTCGGCGATGTATTGCTCTACTTCTGACGCAGAATGGGATTGTGAGAAAGAGTCGGGATCTTCGCCTTCAGGTAGGAGAAGAACCTTCACCTTCATTCCGTCGGCGAGGAGCATATCGATACCTCGTAAGGAAGCTTTGATTCCCGCCGGATCACTGTCGTAGATCACAGTGATGTTTTCGGTAAAGCGATGGATAAGGTTTATCTGCCCGGTGGTAAGTGATGTTCCCGATGAAGCCACTACATTCTCTATCCCTGCCTGGTGCATGGAAATGACATCCATATAACCTTCAACCAGAATGCATTTGTCTTTTTTAGAAATAGCTACTTTTGCCTGATATATGCCGTATAGTTCCCGGTTCTTCTTATAGACCGACGATTCGGGTGAATTGACATATTTGGCTAACGACTTGTCGGTTCTAAGCGTGCGGCCTCCGAACGCAATTACCTTTCCGGATAAGGAAAAAATAGGGAATATGACACGTTCACGGAATCGGTCACGCCACTCGTCTCTTTCGTTTTTAATGCAAAGTCCTGTCTTTTCAAGAAATTCGGGATTATAGCCGGCAGAAATAGCCTTCTTGTAGAAGGAATCTCGGTCTTCAAGCGCATATCCGAGTCTGAAACGCTTTATCATTGCATCGTTTATGCCTCTTTCGCGAAAATAGGCGAGCCCGATGTTCACTCCTTCTTGAGTTTTCGTGAGATTACGTTCGAATTGCTGGAGAGCATACTCATTGAGTGCGAGGATACTTTCACGTTCGGACGCAGCTTTTTTTTCTTCCGGTGTTAGTTCTCGTTCTTCTATTTCTATGCCATATTTCTTGGCGAGAATTTTCAATGCATCGGGGAAATTAACCTGCTCTATTTCCATGATAAAGCTAACTGGACCGCCGCCTTTTCCGCAACTGAAACACTTACACATCCCCTTGGATTTTGATACGGAAAAGGATGGTGTACGTTCATTATGGAAAGGGCAAAGACCGATATAACCGCTCCCACGACGTTTGAGGCGAACATAATCGCTGACTACATCCACTATGTCGGCTGCGTCGATTATTTTTTGCTTTGTCGCTTCATCTATCCTGACCATAAGACAAAGTTAATAAAAAATCGGGATTTTTGTGTATATTTGCAATTCCAATGGAAGATCAATCGCATCAGAAATCTAATAATAACCAATCTATATGAAAAAGTTAATAATCTCAACAATCGTGGCTTTAGCGGCTTGTTTTGGCGCTACAGCTCAGGAAAAAGGCGATATGGCCGTAGGTGTAGATCTTGGCATAGCTCCATGTTTTGTTAAAGGTGGCGGAACTATCACTAACGTCGGAATCGGATTTAAGTATCAGTATAATATTACTGATCCTATAAGACTTGAGGCCGATTTGGAATATTGGCTTAAAAATAAACAGCTAAGTGTGTTTGATGTGACTGTAAACGCACAATATCTTGTGGGAATAGCTGAAAAATGGAATGTCTATCCTGTGTTGGGTATCGGTATCGGTCACATTTCTCAAGCTGGTTTATCATGGGATAAATTTCTGTTAAACATCGGTATAGGAGGTGAATATAAATTAGCTGATAATCTGTCGGTTGGAGCTGAATTTAAATATCAGTACATGCAGGATTTCGGCAGACTCCCTATTCAAATCGGAATTACCTACCGCTTCTAAACGAGAAAAAATATTTGCGAGATCCACGGGTGTCCATGTGCTCATCCGTGGATTTTTTTCTAATATAAAATTTCAAAACTAAAAGTTATGGATAGACTATCCGGCATAATCGAGAGACCCTTAAATAAGAATTTCACGCCTGAATCTATCTCCTTTCTCGGTCAAAACGAGATATTCGTTTTCGGTAGTAATCTTGCCGGGATGCATGGTGGGGGAGCAGCGCGTGTCGCGTTGAATAAATTCGGTGCTATTATGGGAAATGGTGAAGGACTCCAGGGTAATTCTTATGCAATACCCACTATGCAAGGAGGTGTCGAAACAATAATACCTTATGTGGATAAATTTATAGAATTTGCTACAAAACATCCCGAGTTGATCTTTTATGTAACTCGTATCGGTGGTGGTATTGCAGGCTTTAAGGACTTTGAGATAGCACCGCTTTTCAAAGCCGCTATCGGTATTAAAAATATCCGCCTTCCCAAATCATTTATTGATATTCTCTCAGTTTCTAACCAATAAATCCGACTTTGCTTGAAACGACAGTTTAATTTCGGAAATAGTTGAATAATTAACAGTGAAAAAAGAGGCGAGTCCGTATGGAATCGCCTCTTTTGATAATATTGACAGGAGTTTGTTTACTTCTGGTCAGAGAGTTTTTCTTTTAAGGCAGCGAGTGCTTCGAGGTCGCCGAGAGTGGTTTTCTCAACTGCGGGAGCAGCGATAGCCTGAGCTTCTTCTGCACGTTTAGCGGCACGCTTTGCTTTGCGGGCTTCGTTGCGTTCAGCCTTAGCTTCATCTTCGAATATGCGGCTGTGGCTGAGAATGATTCTCTTACTGTCCTTATTGAATTCAATAACTTTGAAGTTTAGCTTTTCGTCAACCTGTGCGGGTGTTCCATCTTCCTTAACGAGGTGTTTAGGAGTGGCGAAACCTTCAACTCCGTAGGGGAGTGCTACAACAGCACCTTTGTCCACCATTTCTATGATAGTTCCTTCGTGGATGCTGCCTACAGTGAAGATAGTTTCAAATACATCCCAGGGATTTTCTTCGAGCTGCTTGTGACCGAGGCTGAGACGGCGGTTGTCCTTGTCGATTTCAAGTACCTGAACGTCGATATCGGCTCCTATCTGAGTGAATTCACTCGGATGTTTCACCTTCTTAGTCCATGAGAGATCGCTGATGTGGATGAGTCCGTCTACGCCCTCTTCGATTTCAACGAATACACCGAAGTTGGTGAAGTTGCGAACTTTAGCGGAATGTTTGCTTCCGATAGGATATTTTTCCTCGATGTTTTCCCATGGATCGTCCTTAAGCTGCTTGATGCCGAGGCTGATCTTGCGTTCGTCGCGGTCGAGATTGAGAACCACAGCTTCGATTTCGTCGCCAACTTTCATGAAGTCCTGAGCGCTACGTAGGTGCTGACTCCATGACATTTCACTAACATGGATAAGACCTTCAACGCCGGGAGCGATTTCAACGAATGCACCGTAATCGGCCATAACGACAACCTTACCGTTGACTTTGTCGCCGGGTTTGAGGTCGGGATTGAGAGCATCCCACGGATGAGGCAGAAGCTGCTTGAGACCGAGGGCGATACGTTTCTTTTCATCGTCGAAGTCGAGGATAACTACATTGAGCTTCTGGTCGAGAGCTACGACTTCTTCCGGATGGTTCACGCGGCCCCAAGAGAGGTCGGTGATGTGGATAAGACCGTCGACACCGCCAAGGTCGATGAATACGCCGTAAGAAGTGATGTTCTTGACAGTGCCTTCGAGTACCTGGCCTTTTTCAAGTTTTGCGATGATGTCGCGTTTCTGCTGCTCAAGTTCTTCTTCGATAAGAGCTTTGTGGCTAACCACAACGTTTTTGAATTCCTGATTGATTTTCACAACCTTGAATTCCATTGTCTTTCCTACGAAAATGTCGTAGTCGCGTATAGGACGAACGTCGATCTGTGATCCGGGGAGGAATGCTTCGATACCGAACACATCGACGATCATGCCGCCTTTTGTGCGGCATTTGATGAATCCCTTGATGATTTCATCTTTTTCGAGAGCTTCGTTGACGCGATCCCAGGAGCGGGCTGCTCTCGCTTTTTTGTGTGACAGGATCAACTGACCCTTTTTGTCTTCCTGATTCTCGATGAATACTTCCACTTTGTCACCGACTTTGATGTCCGGATTGTAGCGGAATTCGCTCATCGGAATGATTCCGTCGCTCTTATAACCGATGTTAACCACGGCTTCGCGCTTGTTGAGGGCGATGATGGTACCTTCGATTACTTCTTTGTCTTTGACGGTTCCGAGGCTCTCATCGTATGTTTTCATGAGCTCCTCACGTGACTTTTCGCCATGAGAATCACCTTTCTCATAGGCATCCCAGTCGAAGTCTTCGACTGCGGTTTTGATTTCGTTTTCAGCCATTTAAATTAGTTAATAAAAAAATTGTTGAACTTTAATAAGTTAGACTTTATGTTGTTTTACTTATTCGGACTGCAAAGTTAGTGATTTTTTGTGGGTTATTCGATGTTTTTTTAGAAAAAAACTTTTTATGAACAGAATAGGCCATTTTTCATTTCTTGTGAGTACTTTTGCAGTCGATAAAAAATTGATGAAACGTAATCGACCGATAGGTTTATGGAAAAAAAACCGGTGATCTACCAGATAATTCCCCGTCTGTTTACCAATAGGAACGCTTTTCTGACTCCCGGAGGTAGCTTAGAGGAGAATGGCTCGGGCAAATTGAACGATATAAATCGTGAAATAATAGAAGCAATCAAAGAATTGGGAGCTACCCATTTATGGCTGACGGGAGTGATCGAACACGCTCAGTGTACCGACTATTCAGAATATGGGATAGCAAAGGACAATCATTACGTTGTCAAAGGGAAAGCCGGTTCTCCATACGCTATAAAGGATTATTATGATATTGATCCAGATATCGCAGTGTCGGTGCCGGACAGGATGAAGGAGTTTGAGGACGCAGTCAAGAGAATACATGACTGCGGAATGAAAGTAATTATTGATTTTGTGCCAAATCATGTGGCTCGTCAGTATCATTCTGACTCGGCTCCGAATGGTGTTAAGGATCTTGGTGAGAATGATGATCCAACATTGGCGTTTTCTCCTGCTAACAATTTTTATTACATTCCGAATATGATGTTCGTACCAGAGTCGGGAGCGGGTAGCGGCGAAGACGCATATATGGAATTTCCCGCCAAAGCAACGGGTAACGACTGCTTTACAGCTTTTCCATCAAAGAATGACTGGTATGAGACGGTGAAACTGAATTATGGCGTGGATTATCACAATGGGACATGTCACTTTGAACCGATACCTGACACATGGTTAAAGATGCGCGATATTCTTCTTTTCTGGGCAGGTAAAAGTGTGGACGGTTTCCGTTGCGACATGGCTCACATGGTGCCCGTCGAATTTTGGCAGTGGGCGATTAAGTCGGTTAAAGAACAATATCCCGATGTGAAATTCATTGCTGAAATCTATGAAACAGGTCTGTATCGGGAATTTATTTTTAATGGAGGTTTCGACTATCTCTACGATAAGGTGAATCTTTATGACACACTGAGGGGGATACAGACCAAAGGATGGCCTGCTTCAGCTATCACCGGTTGCTGGCAGACAGTAGACGGTATATCGTCGCACATGCTTAATTTTCTTGAGAATCATGACGAGCAACGATTCGCCTCGACTCATTTTGCAGGTGACTGTATGAAGGTGATTCCTTCGCTGGCAGTAAGTGCACTGATCGGTTCCGGCCCAATGATGATCTATATGGGACAGGAATTAGGTGAAGAAGCTCCGGATGCCGAGGGATTCAGCGGCTATGACGGTAGAACTACGATTTTCGATTATTGGAGCATGGCAACCGTTCGCAGATGGTTGCAAAACGGGCTTCCTTCCGATGTGAACCTGACCCCACGTCAACGTAAATTGAGAGAAATCTACATAAAGATATTAAATCTCTGCAACCAAAGTAAAGCTGTTGCAGCCGGTGCGTTTTTCGACGTGATGTATGTGAATTATGATAATCCGGGTCTGAATCCCTCAAGACAATATGTGTTTCTCCGTCATTATGGTGAAGAATTGCTTCTGATTGCCGTCAATTTCGGCCCTGATTCGGCAGATGTTTCGATCAAAATACCCGAGCATGCATTTGAAACATTGGGATTGATGCAGGGAGGAGCTGTATGCCACGAACTGCTTGGAGGTGATGTCCAGACATTGGATTTCCGTCCGGGTATGACGTTTCCTACTTATATCGGTCCTAATGGCGCAGTCATATGGAAAATAGAAATCGAAGAAAAAAGTGACAAAAAAATTTAAAGATTTATAAACAGCGTGCGGCAAAAAAACCGTAACTTTGCATTGTCGAAAAGTTCATTAATAAGTCAAATTTAAGATATGAATTCCATAATTCATCCAATCAAGATTTTTGCCGGCACAAAGTCTCATTATATGGGTGAGGCTATATGTAAGTGTTTAGGTGTAGAGTTAGGAAAAATGAATATCCAGCATTTCGCGGACGGAGAATTTGAGGTTTCGTTTGAAGAACCGATACGCGGATGCGAAGTTTATCTGGTGCAGTCAACTTTTCCGAATTCCGATAATCTTATGGAGCTTCTGCTGATGATTGACGCCGCAAAAAGAGCGTCGGCTCACAGTATTATCGCCGTTATACCTTATTTCGGGTGGGCTCGTCAGGACAGAAAGGATAAACCGCGTGTATCTATAGCCGCAAAACTTGTAGCTGACCTTCTTATGGCGGCGGGAGTAAACAGAGTCATTACGATGGATCTTCACGCTGACCAGATACAGGGCTTCTTTAATGTCCCGGTTGATCATCTGTATGCGTCTTCAGTGTTCATCCCTTATATTGAATCGTTGAAGCTGGAAGATATGGTGATTGCCACTCCAGATGTAGGCGGCGCAAAAAGAGCTAATAGTTACGCTAAATATCTGGATGTACCTTTGGTGCTTTGCCATAAGCAGAGAGCTAAAGCCAATGTAGTGGCATCGATGACTGTGATTGGTGACGTGAAAGATAAAAACGTGATCCTTATTGACGATATGGTCGATACAGCGGGGACCATTACAAAAGCAGCAGATTTGTTGATGGAGAAAGGAGCCAAGAGTGTGCGTGCTCTTGCTTCACATGCCATCATGTCGGACCCGGCATCAAAGCGTGTGGATGAATGTGGCATGACCGAAATGATTTTTACCGACAGCATACCTTTCTCAAAGGATTGCAAGAAGGCAACTATAATTTCTGTTGCTCAGTTGATAGCGGATACAATTAATCGCGTTCACAACAATCAGTCTATCTCCTGTCAGTACCTGTTCAAATAAAAGACCGCGGTTCGTTGATAGGTCTTGATCTCGGAGAGCTGCAAAATGTTGCTCTTGAGATTGGTATGCCCAAGTACGGGGGGAAACAGATAGCCGATTGGATCTATGGTAAAAGGGTAGTATCAATCGACCAGATGACAAATCTTTCAAAAGATTTCCGTCGACGTCTGTCCGAATCGTACGAAGTAGGGCGTCGTGAGCCTTTATCCTCAATCCGATCCGTTGATGGGACAGTCAAGTATCTTTTCCCTGGAGTAATCAACTGTGAAGTAGAGTCGGTGATGATTCCGGATAAAGAGAGGGCTACTCTTTGCGTTTCGTCTCAGGCCGGTTGTAAAATGGGATGTCGTTTCTGTATGACCGGCAGGATGGGTTTTCATGGCAATCTCCCTTCGTCTGCTATTATAAATCAGATCCTTTCGGTGGATGAATCGGAAGATCTCACAAATGTAGTATTCATGGGCATGGGAGAGCCTCTGGACAATATCGATGCGGTTCTCAAAAGTATCGATATTCTGACTGCTCCATGGGGTCTTGGCTGGTCGCCTAAACGCATAACCGTATCCACCGTTGGGCGGCCTAAAGAATTGGCAAAACTTTTGGAAGAAACGAAAGTTCATGTGGCATTTAGCCTGCACCATCCGTATGCATCGGAAAGAGAAGATCTTATGCCGGTCGAAAAGGCTTTTCCGGCTAAAAATGTACTTAACCTTCTCCGTCAATACGATTTCTCAAAGCAGCGTCGCTTGTCGATTGAATACATCATGTGGAAAGATATCAATGACGATCAACGGCATGCCGACGCGTTGGCGCGGTTGTTGAAGGGGACGGATGCAAGGGTGAATCTCATCCGATATCATTCAATACCGGCATTTAACGGGGAGCCGTCGCCAAATCAGAGAATGATAGAGTTCCGCGATCGACTTAATCAACAGGGAATTACCGCAACCATTAGAGCTTCGAGGGGCGAAGATATTCTTGCCGCTTGCGGAATGCTCTCCACGGTAAATAAACGATAAAAGATATAATTTAACGGATTTTTTTAGCGAATGCACTGCTGATGGCTGCAATCAGCAATCCAACTACACATACAAGGGCGAAAACGATACCTACATCACTCCATTTTACCAAAACAGGGTAAACCGTAATGGATAGTTGAGACGGATCGCCGTTTAATTTGATAAATTCACCCCATTGCTGGGCATAACACAGGATGAGTCCGAGAATGGTTCCACCAATTCCGCCCGTCAAAGATATCAACCAGCCCTCCCAAGCGAAAATGCCCCCTATCTGAGCGTTATCTGCCCCAAGACTCCTAAGAGTGGTGATATTGTCACGTTTTTCAATGATAAGCATTGATAAAGTACTTATCACGTTGAAAGATGCAATAACGAGAACAAATGCAAGCATGGCGAACGTAATCCATTTTTCCATTGAGATCATTTTATAAGATTGTTCCTGTTGCATCGTTCTATCCAGAATCTTATAACTGTCACCGATGATGTTGGATATAGCGTTTCTTATATCGTTTGAATTCGCTGCCGGATCCAATGATATTTCTATGGCTGTCGCTTCTGTATCGTAGTCGAGAATGGCTCGGGCATCTTCCAGTGGAATGAGAATTCTATCTGTGTCATATTCGGATTGCCCCGTTTCGAACACACACCCGATTTCAAGAGTATCGGTACGGAAAGCTGAAGCCGGAGAAGCAGGATTAATTTTCCCCACTCTTTTAGGCGCATAAAGAATGATGGGCTCAACTGAACCTGGACGTGCACCGAGATTAATCGCTGTGCCGACACTCAATGTCGCTTTATTATATTCCTCCCCCGGGTGTTCGGAGTATTCGCCATCTATTATGATATCGCTGATTCCTGCCATTTCTGCATAGCCTTCCGCTACGCCTTTAATGTGAACTGGAAGCTGCCGGCCCGAATATATGGCCAGGACTCTTTCTTCTATTACTGGTAATATCTGTTTCGTGCCGCTGATTTGAGATATTTCGGCCGCAATGCTGTCGGCTGAGGGTATAGTTTTCCCTTTTAACGGTTCTATACGAAGATCGGCTTCAAGTTTTGACAATCTCTCACGTGAAATTTCAGAGAATCCGTTAAAAACTGAAAGCACACAGATAATCGCAGCAGTAGCTACAGCTACTCCCGCGACTGAAATTCGCGAAATAATGTTTACGGCTCTATGACTTTTACGCGCGAAAAGATATCTGACCGCAATGCGGAGTTGCACCATCAAAGTTCGTGCTTCAGATCTTCTCTGACGTTTTTATCCGATTGGATGAGATTGTCGATTTTCTCTATATAATCAAGAGAGTCGTCGAGGAAGAACGTTAGTTCCGGTGTTTTCCGCAATTGAAATCTAACACGCTGAGCCAATTCATATCTGATGGTTTTGCCACTGGCATTGATATTGTCGAGTATCTGACTTGCCTTATCCGACGGGAAAACAGAAATATAAGCCTTTGCAACACTAAGGTCCGGACTCACCCTTACCGTGCTGACCGTTATCAGAACGCCCTGAGTCTTAGCCGTCTGCTGGCGGAATATTTCACTGAGTTCCTTTTGTAATAATCTGGCTATTTTAGCCTGTCTTGTAGTTTCCATATATAAATCTTTATAAGATTGTCGGTTGTCGATTGTTTAATATTAACGTTCAAACGCGTGAAAATGTTTTAACGTTTCGCTACGTCTTGGAAAACAGACAGGGATGTATCAAAACGGTTTTGATACATCCCCGTAGATTTTATAATCATCAGACGATGATGTTAGTCTTGAGGAGTCTGAGCGGGAGCGGCTTCAGTCGGTTGCGGCAGAGTCGCTTCAGGCTGTTGAGTTTCCTGGACTCCTGAAGGTAATTCAGTATCATAATTTCCTCCTGCTACCTGTTCAGTCTGTGGAGTTCCCGTAACGCGGGCACCGGTACGGCTGATAGCGTTAGGCATGAAGAAAGTGGAAAGAATAGCGAAAACGCAAATAGCACCTGCCAACCACCATGTGGCTTTTTCAATAAAATTATTGGTGCGTCTTACTCCCATGAGTTGGTTAGATCCGGCAAACGTACTTGAAAGACCTCCGCCTTTGGATTTCTGTATGAGAACGACTCCAATGAGTAATACAGCCGCTATGAGAGTGAGAACTACAAGTAAAGCAAACATTGTTATATTCTTTTATTTTTGGTTATTTAAACGATTTATGAGTATGAGTTTCCTCAAGAAACGCAATTGGTCTGCAAAGTAACGACTTTTTTCCGGAAAATTCAAATTTAAATTGCTTATAATTTCATAAGCTTTCTCATATCTCTGCTGTTTTATATAGATTTTGGCAAGACTTTCGGTAAGAGAAGCTCCGGGGATAGGGGTCTTTTCTTTGCCCGTTTTTATAGTCGTCTCTGTTTCTGCCTGATTGGCCGTAAGAGGTTTGGCTATCGTTGCCGGCTCCTCTTCTTCCTTTTCGTCAGCCTCCCGGATAAGAACCTGTGAGTATTCCGGGACAGGGTTGAAGATAAGCTTTTCGAGAATAGCGTCCTCTTTTGGGTCGGGAGTGCCATAAGCTGAAAGAAAAGTGTCGATGGCCTGTTCGGTTGACATCTCCGGTTGCTGTTCTTCCGGGGGGTAAAAGTTCTCGAACTCTTTGGCGAGGGGATCTGTCAGGCGGAAAAGTAATGTTCGGTCGGAAGTCGCGATTGCTGTTTTCATGGCATCCAACCGTGTTTCGTTATCGTCCATACCTTCACCTTTCAACCGCAATGCTGCTGGAAGCACGAAATAAGGATATTTCGCCGATAATGCAGCCGCTGTAGCCGGTAGCGGGATAAAGTCGGTTCCATCATGGCGTGAACGTCGGAGATTTTCTATGAAATCGGCTAAAATAATGTCATTGTTTTCCGTTTTCATAAGTTTACCAGTTTCCTAACGTAGCGTTAAAAATTTGAATTACAAGATCTTCAGTTATTTCCTGACAGAGCTGATCCTGTACATCGTTCAGCATTACCGAGCTATCGAAATCCCTATACGCAGAGAATGTCTGATCCACGTCGTTTTTTTCATTTTTAGTGTCTGTATATTTCACTCTTACGGTAATGGTGAGACGTGTCTGTGAAGCATAGGCATCTTGATTTACCGCTTGCGGTGACAGATTATATCCTGTAATTTCACCTTCGATAACGAGGTCGCTTCTCGAATCCGTGGTCTGCAGTCTTGTGTTTCTCTGAATATAATCCAGAAGGCCATTTTCAAAAGTCTGTTGAAGAGGAGGATACACTAATGCTGCGCGAATAGGGAAATTTGCTACTTGGATGGTTTTATAGACGGTATAGTCGATTGCGGCACCGTTAAGCATGTAACTTATCTTGCATCCGGAAAACAGAGGCAGCGAAGCGATGATGGCAATAATAGAAAAAATATATCGTGAGACTTTCCTCATATCATTTTTACGAATTACTTTGCGATGAAAAATCGGCCAGTATCGACTGTAGTTCCTTATCGGTCATTGTCAGTCGTCTTCGACATTCCGTGATGAGTTCAGTCGCTCTTCGGGTGAAAGCGGTGAGTTTGTCGATGTCGCAATTGTCATTCTGTATAGTACGAAGAATATTTTCGAGTTCTGTAATCGCATCGTTGTATGAAAGTTGTTCGACTGGTCGGAATTCCATAATGTTGAGTTTAAATTGTTTTAGATATTATAGTGCCTTCCGCTAAAGTAGTTTCTATAATCGTATCCGGCATTATTTCCTCGGGAGAAACAATCGCTTTTCCATTGACCCTGGTTATGGAATATCCCCGCGCAAGAGTCGCTTTCGGCGACAGGGCTTCGAGTAAATTCTCCCAATGAGAAAGTTGATTGGCTTTTCTGTTGATGATATTCGATGTTGCTTGAGCTAAAGAAGCGCCAGCAATATCAATGCGCCTGCGGAGTGGTGCTATTTTTCTGTCTATTGCTCCTGAAAGGGATAATGAATAGGAAGCAAGACGGTTGAGGGATTTGCCCAATAACGCCCCGGGTGCTACAGGAAGAAGTCCTGAAATATATGCGAGTTGTGTGCGACAGCCTGTTATTCTGTCAGAAACAATCCGGAGGATATCGGAAGCGAGGTTCTGCAATGCATCCCAGTTTTTTTCAGCTTCTGATATAATCAATTCGGCTGCTGCCGTAGGAGTTTTCACTCTGCGGTTGGCAACATAGTCGAGTACGGTGATATCTCTTTCATGCCCGATGCCAACTATTACGGGAATAGGGAAATTGGCTATGTTTGCGGCAAGATCGTAGTCGTCGAAAGAAACAAGATCGGACGTTGCGCCACCACCTCTGATTATGACGACGATATCCCAGTTGTCTATGTCGTCGGTGATTCTCTCGAGCGCTGCTATTATCGAGGCCGGAGTTCTTTCTCCTTGCATCAGAGCCGGGAAGAGCGAAGTGGTGAATCGGAATTTATAGGGCGAGGAATAGAGTTGATGGAGAAAATCGCCGTATCCTGCCGCCCCTTCGGCTGAAATTATTGCTATTCTCAAAGCCGGTAAGGGCCAAGATATCTGACGATTCATGTCGATTATTCCTTCGTTGGCAAGTCGTTGAAGAATCTGTCTTCGCTTGGCTTCTACATCCCCGATGGTATAAGAAGGTTCAATATCGTTGATGATAAACGACATCCCGAAGTTGGAATTATAATTGACCGATCCCCAAACCATAACTTTTTGCGAGGAACCCAGCTGTACACCTGTTGCGAGGGAAAATTTCATCGCGATATTACGGTAAGTGTTTCCCCAGATTATAGCTCTGATTCTTGATGTGATATTTTTCCCTTCGCTGTCTTTTTCAATGAGCTCGAGATAACAGTGACCTCCTTTGACTCGCAGATCCGACGTTTCAGCCGTAATCCACACGTTCCTGAGCGAAGGGTCGCTAAGTTTCATGGCAATACGGGAGTTGAGCTCATGTAGGCTCAATACGTCGCGCGTCGCCGATTGTGGTGTAAATAAGTTAGATGATTGTCGATTCATTTTGATGGCTGGAATTTCTTCCCGTTCCACAGGTAAGTGATCGACGGTTTGAGATAGGCGGCGACAATATCGTATATATCGGTAGACAAGAAATCTTTAGTGTTGTTGGTCAGCGAAAGTGCGCGTTCTTCCGGATTATATGAATAGCTGACCAAAAGAAAAGGCACTAAGGCTTCAACTTCTCCGCTGTTGTTTTTCCCTTCTGCGGTAAGCCAGTCGTCAAGAGAAGGTCTTTCGAAAAATTTGTCCGTAAGGTTGGCGCTCCAATCCGAAGAATAAACAGTCAACTGACTGTCATGAGCAGGAGTGGAGACGGTAGAAATGAGCGTGATAATCGTGTCGCCGGATGCTGTGGTGAGCAGATCGATTTCATAAGTCGATGCATTCGTCATTTCAATTGTCATTTTCTGCGGTTGCAACAGTGTGATTCTGGATTTTCCGTCGAGAACGTTAGCCGAAGACGTCGATAGTGAACTGTTATAATAATCGATCATGTCGAGTTTAGTCATGTCATCCAAAAGAGGAAAAACCGACTTGGGAGCCTTTATGAAAGCTTCCGACACCTTAAGTTGAGCCTGTGAAGCACTCGTCATGCCAAGTGTACATAAGGCTATGATCAATGAGCAGAATAGTTTTTTCATCAGTAGCAAGATTAATAATCGGTAAAGTTAATAAATAACTTTGATTTACCGACTATTTCTTTCTCGCTTTCGTTCTTCCAGGTTTTTTGGCGCCACCCCTGCTCTTCTTCAGAAAGTATTCATAAGTAGTCTCGTCGGCCGTGGGAAGAGCCGTTTTCTTTTCGTTTTTCTTTTTGGATGAGAGACGGCTGTAATCTTTATCCGGTTCGGCAACTTCGCTATAGATACGTTTGCCTACAAATTCTGCTCCTGTAAGTCCCCTCACAACTCTGCGGGCATCTGCTTTCGGAACGTCGAAGAGAGAATAATGGGGAAGTAGGTCGATTCTGCCAACATCAACTCGTTTACCTTCCACGAGATGGTTAAGCATATCTATCAGGTTGCCGGCAAAGAATCCGTCGGCTTTTCCAGCGTTTATATAAATTCGAGCCATTCCTCTCTGAGCTGTGCGGCGGTCCTTTTCTTCATCAGTAGGACGTTGTTTTTCCTTTTTATCTTTGCGCGGCTTTTCGTCGATGAAATCAATCTTCGGAGCGTCCTTATAGTAGTCGAGCAGTCGATTGAACTCCAGAGAAAGCACCCTTTTCAAGAGATCTTCCTGTGACAGCCAGCCGAGTTTGCGGCTTACCCCCGGCAGATACTTGTCGATCTCTCCATCGTCGACTTTCACCTTCTCTATCCTGTCAGCCAAATTATAGAGCTGTTTTTCTATGATATGTTCCGGTGTTGGCACCTCTTTGCGCTCGAACGTCTTGCCTATCTTTTTTTCTATTTCCTTAAGTTTTCCCTTTTCACGTGAATGGATGATGGCTATCGAGACCCCTGTTTTGCCGGCACGTCCGGTTCTACCTGAACGGTGGGTGTACACAGCCGTGTCGTCGGGAAGGCCGTAATTGATCACGTGGGTCAGATCGTCAACATCAAGTCCTCGCGCAGCTACATCGGTGGCTACGAGGAGAGAAGTCACCCGGTCGCGGAATTTCTTCATGGTCAGGTCGCGTTGCTGCTGCGAGAGGTCGCCGTGAAGTGCGTCAGCGTTATATCCGTCCTGAATCAGTTTATCGGCTATTTCCTGTGTGTCGCGTCGGGTACGACAGAAGATTATGGCGTAAATATTAGGACTGTTGTCGGCTATACGTTTCAATGCAAGATATTTATCCCTTGCGTTGACCATATAATAAATATGCTTCACATTGTCGGCTCCCTGGTTGCGATTCCCAATCACGAATTCCACTGGCGACGACATATATTTTTTGGCGATTTTTGCTATTTCATTAGGCATTGTGGCTGAAAACATGAGCATTTTCCGTTGATCGGGCACTTTGGCGAGAATCTCGTCGATGGAGTCGAGAAAACCCATGTTAAGCATTTCGTCGGCCTCGTCGAGTACGACGGTGTGTACAAGACCCAGATCGACTACGCCTCTGTTGATGAGGTCGATCAGTCGTCCCGGTGTCGCTACTATTATCTGGACACCCTCTTTCAGCGCGCGTATCTGACTTTCGATACTCGATCCCCCATAGACCGGAAGAACCTTAACGGCAGGCATATATTTTGAAAAGTCCGCGAGATCCGCTCCGATCTGAAGGCAAAGTTCGCGTGTCGGTGACAAGATCAGAGCCTGCGGTTTTTTTATTTCGGGATCAACTCTCTGAAGCACGGGAAGACCGAAGGCAGCCGTTTTGCCGGTGCCGGTTTGCGCGAGTGCCACCACATCACTGTCTTCACCCAGAAGGTGAGGTATAACTTTTTCCTGAACGGGCATGGGATTCTCGAAACCCAATTCTTCTATCGCGCGTCGGAGATCGTCACGTACTCCTAAATCCTCAAATGTTTTCATTGTCTTTATGCGTCAATTTTGTTTTATAACAATCAAAATTAAGAAAAAGATGGATAAAATCACAAAAGAGGCAATTTCTTTCCCGAAATTCCGTTATAATTACGATGGATATTTACTCAGTCAGAAAAAAATCGATTATAGCTTTCGTTGTCGTAGCGATAGCAGTGGTAGCTTTTTTTATGTTCTATTCCTCCCGGTTGGTAAAAAAGCTGACAGAACAGGAGAGGGAGAGGATGGAGCTGTGGGCGGAAGCTACTCGGAGACTGATAGAAAGCGATAGCGAAGGAGGCGATGTGGATTTCATGCTGTCGGTGATTGAGGCTAACCATAATATTCCTGTGGTGCTGACCGACGACAAAGGGCAGTTGTTACAGTACAGGAACATTAGCGAGGACGAAATAGACGAGAGATTTGCAGAAATCTTAGCGGGTGATAGGTCTATCCCGATTGAAATATCTGAGAACGAGATGCAATATCTATATTATCAGGATTCTGACTTATTGAGAAGGTTGGCTGTCTTTCCCTATGTCCAGACAGGAGTGATGATAGTTTTCGTTCTCACGGTCTATTTTGCTGTTGCCGCTACAAAACGCGCCGAACAAAACAAAGTCTGGGTTGGTCTTAGCAAGGAAACGGCTCATCAACTCGGGACTCCGATCTCATCACTGATAGCGTGGTTGGACATTCTACACGAAGGCAACGCTGAAGAAAAGGCCTTGGCGGCGGAAATGGAGGCAGATGTTTCGCGTTTGAGCGTCGTAGCATCGCGTTTCTCTAAGATCGGGTCGCCTCCTGACCTTAGTGCCGAACCTCTTGCCGACACTGTAGGAGCAACCGTAGCCTATATGAAGCGACGGGTTTCCTCGTCGGTGGAGTGGAATGTGACTGATACTTCTGCAGGAGTCAAAGTCGAGATAAGCAGGCCGCTTACCGAATGGGTGATTGAATGTATTATCAAAAATGCCGTGGATGCGATGAATGGAAAAGGATCGCTGACCGTGGATGTCGGAACTGACGGAAAAGATGCCTATGTCGAAATCACCGATACGGGGCAAGGTATTCCATCCAACCGAGTTAAGCGCGTTTTCAAGCCAGGTTATACAACCAAAGAACGCGGATGGGGTCTGGGACTTACTTTAGCGAAAAGAATAATAGAGGATTATCAGCACGGCCGAATTTTTGTGAAACGGTCTCAGCCCGGTGTAGGGACAACGATACGGATAGAGCTGCCGACAGTATAACGGATTATAGGTGTCGATTCCTATGGATAAATCTCGGTGATCAGTAGACATTTTGTCACCGAAGATTCAGAGCGATTTGTTTGCATGGGAAAATTTGTGTGAAAACGATGCTGTGATCGCAAGTTAATCCAAAATAATTGAATTATCAGGTTTGGCTAAGGGCAGCGCGACTGTGAGAAGAACAGAATGCAGCAGGGTGTAATGATGGAAAGAGAAGCTGGAGATGGGGACATCACGGATAGTTGGGGGTTGGGATTCCATGGCTTTCCAGGCTGCTTCTTTCATGGTCCATAGCGGCAGGAGAGTGTCGACAGTGATTTCATCGGGGTACTCTTCGGGGCGAAGGAAGCGGGGGTAAACGCGGAGGAGCTGACCGCGGTGACCTTCGACATCGATGCCGATTGAATCACCTGTTTTGCACCAGGCGAGGGCGATTATTCCGGCTCCGTGGGATATTGATATCGGCGGACAGAATGCAGAAGCGCAGTTTATAGCGGGTGAGAGGTAGGGCCGTCCGGAAGCGGAGCGGGAGAGTTGTACCGTCTCTTTAAATTCATGCTCTACGAGAATACGCGCTGCAAATCTTTCGAGTGAACGAGGAGAATTCTTAATCGGTTCAGGGAGCATGTCAACGAAGGGCATCAATGGCATCCATAGAACTTTGAAGCCGGGTGTTTCGATGCAACGGATGTGTTTTTCCATCGTCGATCAGAGTGTTTGTATCTCCGGCATGACTTTGACCCGAACCGATGCAATACGATGTCCGTGGATGTCAAGGATTAGGAAGCGGCATCGGCCATAAACGAGGGGTTCTTTTTCCTTAGGGAAATCACCTTTTATGGCGAGGAGCATTCCGGCAAGTGTTTCGCAGTCAGCGGTCACAGCCGAGTAATCTTCTTCGTCGAGTCCTGTTACACGGAAGAAGTCGCCGAGGAGGGTTTTGCCTTCGAAGATATAGGTGTTGTCCTGAAGTTTGCGGTAAGTTTTTGCTTCGTCGTCATATTCGTCGTCGATGTCTCCGACTATTTCTTCGAGAACATCCTCCATGGTGACAATGCCTTGCGTTCCTCCGAACTCATCGACAACGACTGCCATGTGGACGCGTCGTTTGCGAAAGTCTTCGAGAAGGTCGTCGATCATTCGTGACTCAGGTACGAAATAAGGTTCGCGTAGTAGTTTATGCCAGTCGAAATCAGAATTCTCCTTACCTATATAGGGCAGTAGGTCGCGAGAAAACAATATGCCCTTGATGTCGTCGTCAGACTCGCCGCATACAG
Organism: Paramuribaculum sp.; assembly: GCA_022511125.1. Lineage (GTDB taxonomy): Bacteria > Bacteroidota > Bacteroidia > Bacteroidales > Muribaculaceae > Paramuribaculum. Next base: position 70,189 of record JAFLSD010000001.1, on the reverse strand, counting down.
GAATACGGGCATAGCCGGATTCTACAACCGTTTCGAGCACTTTGTCGAAAGAATCTTCCATGAAGATACACACCATGTCGACTCGCGGTGTCATGACTTCGGAGGCTGTAGTGTCGCCGAATTTCAAGATGCCTTCGAGCATGTTTTTTTCTTCTCCAGATTTTAAGTCAGTGATTTCGAGAGCCTGTTCAAGATCCTCTGGTGTCACGTCGGTTTCTTTTTTTGAGACAACTCGGTTAACGATCACCGTAGATTTGACCAAAACCGACGAGACGGGATAGAAAAGCTTTTTAAGGAGGCTGATAACGGGAGAGGAAATCCGTATCCATCGAAGATTGTCGCTGTTAGCTATCAGTTTGGGCAATATCTCTCCGAAAAGGAGTATTAGGAATGTGAGGATGATGGTCTGAAGAATGAAACTCAATACAGGACTCATGTTGTCGAACACGGCTCCGAATGCATAATTGCATAGAATGACGATGGTGACATTTACAAGGTTGTTGGCTATCAGGACTGTAGCGAGAAGTCGCTCTGGGGCTTCGAGTAGTTTGACCGCGTTACGATAGCGTGGGTTATCTTCAAGACTGTCGAACTGCTCCGGAGTAAGTGAGAAAAACGCCAATTCGCTTCCGCTGACGAAAGCTGAAACCATTAATGCAACAAATGCACAAGCTAACGCAATAATTTGCGAAAGCCCGAATGTCTCGGGTAAGTTAACTGTGAAGGCCGATAAGACGGACAGCAGTGATTCGGCAAGCGGTAAAGGGTCGGTATCCAAAGTCAGCAAAATTGGTGAAACATGTTATTTCTCGGGGTCGGTGTACCAACGGGAATACATCAGATAGTTTTTAGCTATCCTGATATTCATTTCGCGGCTTTTTTCGGGCTCAACCATCTTGATGAATTTGGCCGGTGCTCCACCCCACATTTCGTTCGGCCCGATCTTAGTGCGTGACAAAACGACAGAACCGGCTGCCACGAGCGCGCCTTCTCCAACTTCTGCATCATCCATAACAACAGCTCCCATTCCTATGAGCGCGAAATCACGGATTTTACATCCATGGAGAGTAACATTATGGCCAATCGATACGTCGTCGCCTATTTCGATAGTGGATTTTTCGTAAAGCGTATGTAGAACCGAACCGTCCTGTATATTAACACGATTACCTATTCTAATCGAGTTTACATCGCCCCGGAGGACAACGTTGAACCAGATAGAACATTCGTCGCCGATCACGGTGTCGCCGACTATGGTCGCGTTTTCGGCCAGGAAGCAATCTTTTCCGATGATAGGTTCGAATCCCCGAACCGGTATGATTAAAGGCATGGTGATGCTTATCTTTTAAGGGTTTTGGTTTTTTCTTCGAGCCAAGCAGCTGCTTCAGCATCAAGTCTCGGTGTTAGACGCGCACGCACTTCATCATGATAGGCGTTGAGCCACTCGATCTCCGCATCGCTCATTATAGTCGTATCGAAGAGAGTTAAATCGAACGGGAAGAGGGTGAGGACTTCAAATTTATAAAAATCGCCGAATTCGGTTGTCATAGCCGGTATAGTCAATATGAGATTTTCGCAGCGTATTCCGTACTGACCGGCACGATAAATCCCGGGCTCGTCGGATGTGATCATACCCGGCATCAGAGGAGTTGGATTCTCGTTTAGGCGGATGCTCTGTGGTCCTTCATGGACATTGAGGAAGTGACCAACGCCGTGTCCTGTGCCGTGGAGGTAGCTTAGCCCGTCTTTCCAAAGGAAAATTCTGGCGAGGACATCGAGCTGCGCTCCACGGGTTCCGGCCGGATAGACTGCTTGAGCAAGCGCGATGTGTCCTTTCATGACGAGAGTGAAGTCGCGTTTTTGCTGCGGAGTTGGTTGACCGAGAGCGATAGTACGAGTGATATCGGTCGTGCCGTCGAGATAGTTGGCACCCGAGTCGATGAGGAGGAGATTGTCAGGGTAGATTGTGACGTTTGTTTCGGGGGTTGCCGAATAATGGACGATAGCTCCGTGAGGACCGTAACCGGCTATGGTGTCAAAGCTCTGGTCGAAGTAGAGTTCCTGAGCACTGCGGTGCTTGGTGAGAATTTCCGCTACATCGATTTCTGTCAGGGGTTCGCCTTTATGGAGCTTCTCCTCAATTTCCATGAACGAGTGGACGAGAGCAACGCCATCTTTTTCCATCGCATTGCGGACACCTTTAATCTGGGTCTCGTTCTTGCAACCTTTCAGGAGAGCGACGGGCGAAGAGCTTTCAAGCACTTTTTCGCCGATGGCTTTCTGGAGACGGAACGCTGTCTGAACCGGATTGACGAGAACTTTTCCGGTGTCGGGAAGTGCGTTAAGAAAAGATTCGACAGTGTTGTAAGGGGCTACATTGACGCCGTTAGCCGTGAGATAGTTCCTTACATCGTCGGAAAGTTTTGCAGTTTCTACGAAGAGTACCGAATTTAGCGGAGAAACGAAGAGAAATGCCATAGTGACAGGATTTGACTCTACGTCCGACGAACGTATGTTTAGTGTCCAAGCTATTTCTGCGAGGTCGGCAATGAAAACGCTTTCCGCTCCTTGTTTCTTCGCAAAATCGAGTATTTTGGAGAGTTTGGAGGCGGTGGACTCGCCGGCAAATTTTTCGTCATGAATGAAAACGGGGTCGAGTGGCAGCGATGGCCGGTCGTTCCAAAGCACTGCAGGATCGATATCGGTAGAAAGATTGATGCCATGTTTTGAAAGTGCGGCTTTCATCTGAGCTACCGACGATGATGAGAAGACCATGCCGTCGATTCCGACTGTTTGACCCGGTTTTAAGTTTTTGCAAAGCCAGTCGTTTATTTCAGGCACCTCGGGCAAGCCTTCTTTCATGACACCTATACCGGTTCCTTCGAGTTGATTGTCGGCCTGGAGCCAATAACGTGAGTCGGCCCATAAGAAGGCCTGTGTGGCCGTAACAACGAGACTTCCCGCTGAACCTGTAAATCCACTGAACCATCTTCTAACCTGCCATCTGTCGGCGAGATATTCACTTTGATGTGGATCGGTTTGAGGAATAACGACAGCGTCGATATGTTTCTCGGTCATTAATTTTCTAAGCGATTCTATGCGCTGAATGATGTCTTGTTTCATGACAGTTAGAAGATTATGTGGAATTATTTGATATTTACGAAATATAATGTGCAAACTTACAAAAAAAAAAGGGAATGAAAAATTTTAGTTTTGTCATAAAAATTTAATTGTTGGATAATCAGAATGTTAGGTGTGTTTGGTGTGTAATGTTGATAATTTTGTTTGAAATATGTTTGGAAAAAATGAAAAATGGTTGTAATTTTGCAATCGCTTTTGAGGGGAGTCAAGTCCTCGATGAGCAATCGCCTCTTTAGCTCAGTTGGCCAGAGCACGTGATTTGTAATCTCGGGGTCGTTGGTTCGAATCCGACAAGAGGCTCAAAAAAAAGTGATTGAAACGGAAAGGAGTTTCCGATAAACGATCTGAAAAAAAAGTTTGAAAAAAGGGCGTGTTCCAGAGTGGCCAAATGGGGCAGACTGTAAATCTGCTGGCTGTCGCCTTCGGTGGTTCGAATCCATCCGCGCCCACAAGTTTCCGGTTCATAGGAGATGAAACAAGCTCCTTCGAAATGGTGACTGTCTGCGGAAGTAGCTCAGTTGATAGAGCATCAGCCTTCCAAGCTGAGGGTCGCGAGTTTGAGCCTCGTCTTCCGCTCGAATGCCTATGTAGCTCAGGGGTAGAGCACTTCCTTGGTAAGGAAGAGGTCGCGGGTTCAAATCCCGCCATCGGCTCCAGAAGCATTCAAAACGGACCTGGTAGCGAAGTATCGTTACCGCGTCATTTGTGTTAAATACGAACAACTTTATAAAAACAATAAACACAGAGTTATGGCAAAAGAAAAATTTGAAAGAACCAAACCTCACGTGAACATCGGTACGATCGGTCACGTGGACCATGGTAAAACCACCCTTACGGCCGCCATCACGACAGTTCTGTCGAAACAGGGTCTGTCGGAAGTGAAGTCGTTCGACCAGATTGATAACGCTCCGGAAGAAAAAGAGCGCGGTATCACAATCAACACCGCTCACGTGGAATATGAAACAAAGAATCGTCACTATGCACACGTAGACTGCCCGGGACACGCCGACTATGTGAAGAACATGGTAACTGGTGCCGCTCAGATGGACGGTGCAATCATCGTAGTAGCAGCAACTGACGGTCCGATGCCTCAGACTCGCGAACATATCCTTCTTGCCCGCCAGGTGAACGTTCCCCGTATCGTAGTGTTCCTGAACAAGTGCGACATGGTAGACGACGAAGAAATGTTCGAGCTCGTAGAAATGGAAATGCGCGATCTTCTTTCATCATACGAATATGACGGTGACAATACTCCTATCATCCGCGGTTCAGCTCTTGGTGCTCTCAACGGCGAACCCGAATGGGAAGCAAAAGTAACCGAACTCATGGACGCAGTAGACGAATGGATTCCTCTGCCTCCTCGCGATATCGACAAACCGTTCCTTATGCCGGTTGAAGACGTATTCTCGATCACAGGTCGTGGTACAGTAGCAACAGGTCGTATCGAAACAGGTATCGTTAAAGTTGGTGACGAAGTTCAGATCATGGGTCTTGGTGCAAACCTGAAATCGACAGTTACGGGCGTTGAAATGTTCCGCAAACTTCTCGATCAGGGTGAAGCCGGTGACAATGTAGGTCTGCTTCTTCGCGGTATCGACAAGAAAGAAATCAAACGTGGTATGGTAATCTGCCATCCGGGTGTAGTTAAACCTCACAGCAAATTCAAAGCTTCGGTTTACATCCTGAAGAAAGAAGAAGGCGGACGTCACACTCCGTTCCACAACCACTATCGTCCTCAGTTCTACATCCGCACACTTGACGTGACCGGCGAAATCACTCTTCCGGAAGGTGTAGAAATGGTAATGCCTGGTGACCACGTTGAAATCATCGTAGATCTCATCAACCCGGTAGCATGTGACCAGGGTCTTCGTTTCGCAATCCGCGAAGGTGGCCGCACAGTAGGTTCGGGTCAGATCACAGAGATTCTCGACTAATAGAATCGTAAACGAAAAGGCAATAGAGAGGCTGCCGCAAGGTGGCGACACCGCAGGCGGCCTCTCATTTATACGGGACTAGCTCAGTTGGTAGAGCACCGGTCTCCAAAACCGGGTGTCGGGAGTTCGAGTCTCTCGTCCCGTGCAAAATTGACTAAAATGAAAAAACTGAAACTACTTACGGATATCGAGGAGTCGTACACGGAACTCCGTTATAAGACTTCTTGGCCGACCAAAGGCCAGCTGATCAAAAGTGCCATTATAGTGATGATCGCTTCCATTATTATCGCCGCTATAATCTGGTGTATGGATCAGGTGGTAGATAACGTGATGCATTTAATTTATAGTTTAGGCAAGTAAACGGTCGAAACGATGGCGGAAAAGGAAACCCCGAAGAAAGCGTGGTACGTTCTTCGTGCCATAAGCGGCAAGGAAGGCAAGGTCAAGGAAGTGTTGGATGCAGCAATCCGCAATTCGGATCTTGGCAACTATGTGTTTCAGGTTCTGATCCCGACAGAAAAAGTTTTTACCGTGCGTAACGGGAAGAAGATCGTGAAGGAACGCAATCTTTATTCCGGTTATGTGTTTGTCGAGGCTATCCTTCAGGGCGAGGTGATCCACGAATTGCGTAACACTACGAACGTGATCGATTTTCTCGGCGCCCGTGGCAAAGGAGTAGCTCCGGAGCCCTTGCGCGAGAGCGAGGTCGTGAGGATGTTAGGCAAAGTCGACGAGATGGCCGAGATTACTGAAGACGGTTTCAACGATTACATCGTAGGCGAGCCGGTGAAGGTGACTTTCGGCCCTTTCACAGGTTTTACGGGTGAAATCGAAGAAGTGGACCGCGATCGGAAGAAACTGAAGGTGAGCGTCAAGATATTCGGCCGTAAAACGCCTTTGGAACTGGAAAATTCGCAAGTAGAGCGTGTATGACGATAAGCCATAAGATTGGTTACGCAGTTTTATCGGTAAAATCGGTTCATTCAGGCAATAAACACCAAAATCTAAAATTTCAGAATCAAAATGGCTAAAGAAATTGCTGGACAGATCAAATTGCAGATTAAAGGTGGAGCAGCAAATCCTTCACCTCCCGTAGGACCGGCTTTAGGTTCGAAGGGTATCAACATCATGGAGTTTTGCAAGCAATTCAATGCCCGTACCCAGGACAAGGCAGGCAAGGTTCTTCCGGTGGTGATCACTTACTATTCGGACAAGAGCTTTGATTTCGTTGTCAAGACTCCTCCGGTAGCAATTCAGCTTCTGGAGGCCACCAAGCTCAAAGGCGGTTCAGCTCAGCCGAACCGTACGAAAGTGGGCAAGGTGACTTGGGAACAGGTAAGAACGATAGCAGAAGACAAGATGCCGGATTTGAACTGTTTTACCGTAGAATCCGCTATGCGGATGGTTGCAGGCACGGCCAGAAGTATGGGTATCACCGTAGAAGGTGCTTTTCCCGGGAATAACTGATAAAACTTCAATTGAACAATGAGTAAACTTACAAAAAATCAGAAGTTGGCTTTAGAGAAGATTGAAGCTGGTAAGGCTTATTCGCTTGCCGAAGCAACCGAGAAGGTAAAAGAAGTCAACTATGCAAAGTTTGACGCATCGTTGGATATCGACGTACGTCTGGGTGTAGACCCTCGTAAGGCGAATCAGATGGTGCGCGGCGTTGTAACGCTTCCTCACGGCACGGGCAAACAGGTGCGCGTGTTAGTTCTTTGCAATCCTGATGCAGAGGCAGCAGCCAAGGCAGCAGGTGCGGACTATGTAGGTCTTGACGAGTATATCGAAAAGATCAAAGGAGGCTGGACCGACGTAGATGTGATAATCACTCAGCCCGCGATAATGGGTAAGATCGGTGCGTTGGGCCGTATATTGGGTCCTCGCGGTCTGATGCCAAACCCCAAGAGTGGTACAGTGACTATGGATGTGGCTAAAGCAGTGGAAGAAGTGAAGAAAGGTAAGATCGACTTCAAGGTAGACAAGAACGGCATCGTACATTCTTCCATCGGTAAGATAAGCTTCACTCCGGAGCAGATGAGAGACAATGCTCGCGAGTTCGTGAACACTTTGATCAAGCTGAAACCGGCAGCTGCGAAAGGCACTTATATCAAGAGTATTTATCTTTCGAGCACGATGAGTCCGGGTGTGAAAGTAGACACAAAGACCATCGATTAATTAACCTGAATTAAGACGGAACAATGAAAAAGGAAGATAAAATCAAGATAATAGACCTTATCGAAGAAACTCTGAAGACCTACCCGAATTTCTATCTGGTAGAGACAGCAGGTCTGAATGCCGAGAAGACAACAGCTTTACGCCGTGCGTGCTTCAAGGCGGACATCAAACTGCTTGTTGTAAAGAACACTCTTCTTCATAAAGCTTTAGAACGTCTCGACGGCAACTATGAAGAGCTTTACGGCTCTCTTGCAGGCCCGACATCTCTGATGTGCACAACAGTCGGAAATGCTCCTGCGAAGTTGCTTAAGGACTTCGTGAAGAAGGATGACAAGCTTCCGCGTTTTAAAGCGGCTTACGTAGAGGAAACAGTATATGTTGGTGAGAATCAACTCGAGACTCTTGCAACAATCAAGAGCAAGAACGAGCTCATCGCCGATGTTGTTGCCCTCCTTCAGTCGCCGACGAAGAATGTTGTATCGGCTCTCCAGTCGGGTGCTACAAAACTTCACGGCATTCTCGAGACTCTCTCGAATAAATAAAATAACAATAAGTAAAACCAATATTTAAATCATAATCAAAATGGCAGATTTAAAAGCTTTTGCAGAACAACTTGTTAATCTTACCGTAAAGGAAGTAAACGAACTTGCTCAGATCCTTAAGGACGAGTACGGTATCGAACCGGCAGCAGCCGCAGTAGCGGTAGCAGCAGGCCCGGCAGCAGCAGGCCCTGTAGAAGAAGAAAAGACCTCTTTCGACGTAGTTCTTAAGTCGGCAGGTGCAAGCAAGCTCAATGTAGTTAAAGTAGTGAAAGCTCAGACAGGTTTAGGTCTGAAGGAAGCTAAGGAATTAGTTGACGGTGCTCCGAGCGTAGTGAAGGAAGGTCTTCCTAAGGCAGACGCCGAAGGCTTGAAGAAAGAACTTGAAGAAGCCGGCGCAGAAGTCGAACTTAAATAATATTACCTGGTAATCAGGTAAATAGGTTAGGTATCGCCTGCGAGGCGTATACTTAACCTTTTTGTGTTAATATTTTATTTGAGTTCCCCCTAAAGAAAATTACATGTCAGAAAAAGCATTACAACCCCGCATAAATTTCGCTTCGGTAAAGAATCCTCTTCCTTATCCGGATTTTTTGGAGGTTCAGCTGAAATCTTTCAGAGATTTCCTTCAGCTCGACACGCCTCCGGAGAAGCGTAACAACGAGGGACTTTATAAAGTATTTGCCGAGAATTTCCCGATAGCGGACACCCGCAATAATTTCGTGCTTGAATTTCTCGACTATTATATAGATCCTCCGCGATATACGATCGAGGAGTGTCTTGAGCGCGGCCTCACTTACAGTGTTCCTTTGAAGGCCAAACTCAAATTATATTGTACGGATCCGGATCACGAGGATTTCGATACGGTGATTCAGGACGTATATTTAGGCCCCATTCCGTATATGACCGAGAAGGGAACGTTTGTGATCAACGGCGCCGAACGCGTAGTCGTGTCACAGCTTCACCGTTCGCCGGGCGTATTTTTCGGCCAGAGCACTCACGCCAACGGTACAAAGCTCTATTCGGGGCGCATCATCCCTTTCAGAGGGTCTTGGATAGAATTTGCGACGGACATCAACAATGTGATGTACGCTTACATAGACCGTAAGAAGAAATTGCCGGTAACGACTCTTCTTAGGGCCATCGGTCTTGAATCGGACAAGGACATCATCCAGATTTTCGGTCTGGCAGACGAAGTTCCAGTAAACAAGACAAATCTGAAAAACGCTGTCGGCAGAAAGCTTGCCGCCCGCGTTCTCAAATCCTGGACGGAGGACTATTCGGATCAGGATACCGGCGAAGTGGTATCCGTAGAGCGCAACGAGGTGATACTCGACCGCGACACGGAAATCAAAGAAGAAAACATCCAGGAAATCTTGGATTCGGGTGTGGAATCGATTCTGGTTCATAAGGAGGATGCGAACGTGAGCGATTACTCGATCATCTTCGAGACTCTTAAAAAAGACCAGACCAATTCGGAAAAAGAAGCTATACAGAGCATCTACAGGCAGCTGCGCAACGCGGAGCCACCGGATGACGCAAGTGCCCGCGAGGTGATAACCAATCTTTTCTTCTCGGAAAAGAGATATGACCTGGGCGAAGTGGGCCGTTACAGAATTAATAAAAAACTCGGTCTAACCACTCCTATGGATGTGAGGGTACTGACCCGTGAAGATATCATAGCGATCATCAAATATCTGATAGAGCTTATCAACTCTAAGACAGATGTGGACGATATCGACCATCTGAGCAACCGCCGTGTCCGCACTGTGGGCGAACAGCTTTACAATCAGTTCGGCGTGGGTCTTGCCCGTATGGCAAGAACAATCCGCGAGCGTATGAACGTGCGCGACAACGAGGTCTTCACTCCGATCGATCTGATTAACGCTAAAACGATATCGTCGGTTATCAATACATTCTTCGGTACAAACGCGTTGTCGCAGTTTATGGATCAGACCAATCCTCTGGCCGAGATGACTCACAAACGCCGTATGTCGGCGTTAGGCCCCGGCGGTCTGTCGCGTGAACGCGCCGGATTCGAGGTGCGCGACGTGCATTACACACACTACGGACGTCTTTGCCCGATCGAAACCCCGGAAGGTCCGAATATCGGTCTGATATCGTCGCTTTGCGTATATGCAAAAATCAATGATTTAGGTTTCATCGAAACTCCTTACCGCAAGGTTGAGAATTCGAAGGTAGATCTGAACAATGACGAAATAGTATATCTTACAGCCGAACTCGAAGAAGGCAAGGTGATAGCCCAGGGTAACGCTCCTCTGAACGATGACGGTACATTCATCCGCGACAGAGTAAAAGCGCGCCTGGATGCCGACTTCCCAATCGTTCCACCGCAGGATGTCGAACTTATGGACGTATCACCGACTCAGATAGCATCTATAGCCGCATCTCTGATTCCGTTCCTGGAACATGACGACGCTAACCGTGCGTTGATGGGCTCGAACATGATGCGTCAGGCCGTACCGCTTCTGAGAAGCGAGGCTCCTATTGTTGGAACGGGTCTGGAAGGTCAGCTGATCCGTGACTCTCGCACTCAGATCACAGCCGAAGGTGATGGCGTGATAGAGTACGTGGATTCGACGGTGATAAGGATACGTTATGACCGCACGGCCGACGAGGAATTTGTGTCGTTCGAAGATGCTGTGAAAGAATATCATATTCCTAAATTCCGCAAGACTAACCAGAGTACGACAATCGACCTGAGGCCTATCTGCGAGGTGGGTCAGCGTGTGACAGCCGGTATGATTCTTACCGAAGGTTATTCGACGGAGAACGGGGAACTCGCTTTGGGACGAAACCTTAAAGTTGCGTTCATGCCGTGGAAGGGATACAACTACGAGGACGCTATCGTGCTTAACGAGCGTGTAGTACGCGAGGATATCCTAACATCAGTGCATGTTGACGAATATACTCTCGAAGTGCGCGAAACCAAACGCGGTATGGAAGAATTGACATCGGACATACCGAACGTCAGCGAAGAGGCGACCAAGGATCTTGACGAGCAGGGTATAATCCGCGTGGGAGCCCACGTAGAACCAGGTGACATCATGATCGGTAAGATCACTCCGAAAGGTGAAAGCGATCCGACACCGGAAGAAAAGTTGCTCCGTGCGATTTTCGGCGACAAGGCGGGCGACGTCAAGGACGCTTCTCTGAAGGCCACTCCTTCGTTGAAAGGTGTTGTGATAGGCCGCGCACTGTTCTCTAAAGCAGCGAAGAAAAAGAAAACGAAGAGTGCAAACGCCCAGCTTCCGAAACTCGATGAGGAATATGAAGAAAAGCTCGACGCACTGAAAGATAAGCTTGTCGAGAAGCTGTTAGTTCTGACAAAAGGCAAGAAATCAGTCGGCGTGAAGGATTATATCGGAACGGATATCATTCCTGCTGGTGGAAGTTTCACGGCAGGCAAACTGAAAGATATCGAGTATGATACGGTGAACCTGAGCAAATGGACAGGCGACGATCATACCGACGATCTTATCCGCGCCACAATAGTGAATTATCTGCGCAAGTCGAAGGAAATCGACGCTGAGCTGCGTCGTAAAAAATTCGATATTTCGATAGGCGACGAACTGCCTTCCGGTATCATGCAGATGGCGAAAGTCTATGTTGCCAAGAAGCGCAAGATCAGTGTAGGTGACAAAATGGCAGGCCGTCATGGTAACAAGGGTATCGTTTCGCGAATCGTACGCGAAGAAGATATGCCGTTCTTAGCCGATGGAACTCCCGTGGATATCGTTCTGAATCCGCTCGGTGTGCCATCGCGTATGAACTTAGGACAGATTTTCGAGACAGTTTTAGGCTGGGCAGGCCGCGAACTTGGCGAGAAATTTGCTACTCCTATCTTCGACGGCGCCACTCTTGACGATCTGAATGCGTGGACCGACAAAGCAGGTCTGCCACGTTACGGCAAGACTTACCTCTATGACGGCGGCACGGGCGAACGTTTCGACCAGCCGGCAACCGTAGGTGTGATCTACATGCTTAAACTCGGTCACATGGTAGAGGACAAGATGCACGCAAGAAGCATCGGCCCGTACTCTCTGATCACGCAGCAGCCGTTGGGCGGTAAAGCTCAGTTCGGTGGCCAGCGCTTCGGAGAAATGGAAGTTTGGGCTCTCGAGGCGTTCGGTGCGGCTCATATCCTTCAGGAAATCCTGACAGTGAAGAGCGACGACGTGACCGGCCGCAGTAAGACCTACGAGGCTATCGTCAAGGGCGATTCAATGCCAAACGCCGGAATTCCGGAATCGCTTAACGTGCTGTTGCACGAGCTTCGCGGTCTGGGTCTGAGCGTGAACTTAGAGCAGTAAAGTCAAAACGTCAGACAAGATGGTCCGAAGGTAGGGCCGTCTATAAAAAGAATGAATGTAACTCCATATAAAACAACAATATGGCTTTTAGAAAAGATAATAAAATAAAGAACGGTTTCTCGAAGATCTCCATCGGGCTCGCATCGCCCGAGGAGATACTCGAAAAATCGAGCGGGGAAGTGTTGAAACCCGAAACGATCAACTACCGTACTTACAAGCCGGAGCGCGACGGATTGTTCTGCGAGCGTATCTTCGGTCCGGTTAAGGACTATGAGTGCCATTGCGGAAAGTACAAGCGTATCCGCTACAAGGGTATAGTTTGCGATCGTTGCGGTGTAGAAGTGACTGAAAAGAAAGTGCGCCGCGAACGCATGGGTCATATCAAGCTCGTGGTTCCGGTGGCACATATCTGGTATTTCCGTTCGTTGCCGAACAAAATAGGCTATCTGTTGGGTCTTCCGTCCAAGAAATTGGATTCGGTGATCTATTACGAACGTTATGTCGTGATCCAGCCGGGAGCGGCAGCGGAAAGCGACGGCATCGAAAAGCTGCAACTGCTCACAGAGGAGGAATATTTCCAGATTCTGGACAATCTTCCTCGTGAAAATCAGTTGCTCGACGACTCCGATCCTAATAAATTCATCGCCAAGATGGGTGCTGAGGCCATCTATGACCTTCTGCAACGCTTGGATTTGGACAGTCTGTCGTACGAGTTGCGTCATATGGCTGACACCGACGGTTCGCAGCAGCGCAAGACGGAGGCCTTGAAGCGTCTCCAGGTAGTAGAATCGTTCCGCTCGTCGCGCGGCCGCAACAAGCCGGAGTGGATGATTCTTCAGGCAGTTCCCGTGATTCCGCCGGAACTACGTCCGTTGGTACCGCTTGACGGCGGTCGCTTCGCGACTTCTGATCTCAACGACCTTTACCGTCGCGTGATCATCCGCAATAACCGTCTGAAACGTCTTATCGAAATCAAGGCCCCAGAAGTGATTCTCCGCAACGAGAAGCGCATGCTTCAGGAAGCAGTCGATTCGCTGTTGGATAACAGCCGCAAGTCATCGGCAGTGAAGACAGAGGCTAACCGTCCGCTCAAATCGTTGTCGGACAGCCTGAAGGGTAAGCAGGGCCGTTTCCGTCAGAACTTATTGGGTAAACGTGTCGACTATTCCGCACGTTCGGTTATCGTGGTAGGCCCGGAACTGAAAATGCATGAGTGCGGTATTCCTAAAAACATGGCTGCAGAGCTTTACAAGCCTTTCGTAATCCGCAAACTGATAGAGCGCGGTATCGTAAAGACAGTGAAGAGCGCCAAGAAGATAGTAGACAGAAAAGAGCCCGTAGTATGGGACATTCTCGAATACGTAATGAAGGGACATCCGGTGCTTCTGAACCGTGCCCCGACTCTTCACCGTCTTGGTATCCAGGCTTTCCAGCCCAAGATGATCGAAGGAAAGGCAATCCAGCTCCACCCGTTGGCATGTACGGCATTCAACGCTGACTTCGACGGTGACCAGATGGCCGTTCACCTCCCCTTGGGTAACGAGGCTATCCTGGAGGCTCAGATGCTGATGCTCGGCGCCCACAATATCCTCAATCCGGCCAACGGCGCACCGATCACAGTGCCTTCGCAGGACATGGTGCTCGGTCTGTATTACATCACCAAGCTCCGTAAAGGCGATAAGGGTGAAGGATTGAAATTCTACGGTCCGGAAGAAGCCGAAATAGCCTATAACGAAGGCCGCGTGACGCTTCACGCTCCGGTTTCGGTTGTTGTAGACGATATCGACAAAGAAGGAAATCCGGTGAAACGTCTGATCGAGAACACTTCGGTAGGCCGCGTGCTGGTTAACCAATTCGTGCCTAAAGAAATAGGTTATGTGAACGAAGTCCTTTCAAAGAAATCGCTTCGTACGATCATCAGCAACGTTATCAAGAAGTGCGGTATCCCCCGTTCGGCCAAATTCCTTGACGATATCAAGAATCTCGGTTACCAGATGGCGTTTAAGGGCGGTCTGTCGTTCAATCTGGGCGACGTGATCATTCCGGCAGAGAAGGAAGAATATGTTCGCGAAGGTTACGAGCAGGTTCAGGAAGTGATGAACAACTATTCGATGGGCTTCATCACCAACAACGAACGCTACAACCAGATCATCGATATATGGACGCATGTTAACTCGCGTCTGGCCGATACACTGATGAAGCAGATTTCGGCCGACCAGCAGGGCTTCAACCCGGTTTACATGATGCTTGATTCGGGTGCCCGCGGATCGAAAGACCAGATCCGTCAGCTCTCCGGTATGCGCGGTCTAATGGCTAAACCTCAGAAGAGCGGCGCTGAAGGCGGTCAGATCATCGAAAACCCGATTCTGGCGAACTTCAAGGAAGGTCTGTCAGTGCTCGAATACTTCATCTCGACTCACGGTGCCCGTAAGGGTCTTGCCGATACGGCTCTAAAGACAGCCGACGCCGGTTATCTGACGCGCCGTCTGGTAGACGTGGCCCACGACGTGATCGTGCATGAAGAAGATTGCGGCACTCTCCGCGGTCTTGTATGCACAGAAATCAAGAAAAACGACGAGGTAGTCGTATCGTTAGGCGAACGCATCCTCGGCCGTGTATCGGTGCACGACGTTGTAGATCCTATCACAGGCGAGCTTATCGTGGCGGCAGGCGAGGAAATCAATGACGCGGCAGCCGAACGCATCAACAATTCTCCGATAGAATCGGTTGAAATCCGTTCGGTGCTCACATGCGAATCGAAGAAGGGCGTATGCGCGAAATGTTACGGCCGCAACCTTGCCACTAACCGTTTGGTCCAGAAGGGCGAGGCAGTTGGTGTGATAGCTGCCCAGTCGATCGGCGAGCCGGGAACCCAGCTGACACTGCGTACGTTCCACGTCGGTGGTGTAGCGAGCAATATCGCAGCCGTATCGTCGGTAACGTCACGTTATGACGGCGTACTGGAAATCGACGAGCTGCGCACGGTGAAGACCGACGAAAAAGATGCCAACGGCCGTCCGGTGGAAGTAGTGATCAGCCGTCTTGCCGACATGCGCATCATGGATCCGAACACGAAGATGATGCTTACTTCAGCCAATATCCCTTACGGTTCGAAGCTTTACTTCGGCAACGGCGACAAGGTGAAGAAAGGCGACCTCATCTGCGAATGGGATCCGTTCAACGCCGTGATCGTCAGCGAAGCAGGCGGTAAAGTCCAGTATGTGAACTTAGTGGAAAACATTACTTTCCGCACGGAGGCTGACGAACAGACCGGTCTGCGCGAACGCATCATCATAGAATCAAAAGAACGCGGCAAAGTGCCCGAAGCCAATATCGTAGATGAAAACGGTCAGATACTGAAAACTTACGCTCTGCCTGTAGGCGCCCACCTGATGGTGGACGAAGGTGCAACGGTGAAGCCAGGCGAAATATTCGTCAAGATACCTCGCGCAACGGGTAACGCAGGTGACATCACCGGCGGTCTGCCCCGCGTGACGGAGCTTTTCGAAGCACGCAACCCGTCGAACCCCGCAATCGTAGCGGAAATAGACGGCGAAGTGAACTTCGGCAAAGTGAAGCGCGGCAACCGCGAGATCAGCGTGACCTCCCGTACCGGCGAAGTGAAGAAATATCTGGTTCCGCTGTCGAAACAGATCCTCGTGCAGGAAAACGACTACGTGCGCGCCGGCACTCCGCTGTCGGACGGCGCCATCACTCCGGCCGATATCCTGAACATCAAGGGCCCGACGGCCGTTCAGGAATATATCGTGAACGAAGTGCAGGACGTTTACCGCATGCAGGGTGTGAAGATCAACGACAAGCATTTCGAGGTGATCGTGCGACAGATGATGCGCAAGGTCAACATCCTCGATCCGGGCGACACTTGCTTCTTGGAGCAGCAGATAGTCGATAAGCGCGCTTTCATGGAAGAGAACGACCGTATCTGGGGCAAGAAAGTGGTGATCGATGCCGGTGATTCCGAAAATGTGAAGCCGGGAATGATAATCACGGCTCGCAAGCTGCGCGACGAGAACTCGCCTCTGAAGCAGAAAGACCTGCGTCTGATCCAGGTGCGCGACGCAATGCCGGCCACATCGGAACAGATCCTCCAGGGAATCACCCGCGCCGCTCTGCAGACTTCGAGCTTCATGTCGGCTGCGTCGTTCCAGGAAACGACGAAGGTGCTCAACGAAGCGGCCATCAACGGCAAGACCGATTCGCTCGAAGGCATGAAGGAGAACGTGATCTGCGGTCACCTCATCCCGGCCGGAACGGGTCAGCGCGAATTCAACCGCCTCGTTGTGATGAGCAACGATGACCTCGCTCCTATAATCGACCCCGAAATCGAGGAGATCATAGCTGAGGAACAGGCTGAATAATCTTCCCACAAGGGAATCAAGAATAGAATTTTCGGGACGGCATCATCCGGATGGCCGTCCCGGAATTTTCAAATAAGGATATAATTTACATTTTAACAAATTTTAGATGGGGGGGGGTAATCAATAAGACTTTTTTAATTATATTTGCAATGCGGAATAATGAGGATCGAACTATATAAAAAATCTTATCGATAAGCCTTTATCCGATTGATATACAGTGTAAATACTCGAAAATCAAAAAACATTAATGAACCGTTTAGAACGATACATTTTTTTAATGCTGTTCGCTCTTGCAGGCTCCTCGCTTCTCTCTGCCCAGACACAGGCAGAAATGTCTCCTGTTCATGAGGAGACATCGACCGACAGCGTGCTTCAGCAAGCCTTTATGACACCTTACCGCACGGAAGACGGCGATTTCAACCGTCTTTTCCGTCTGCGCACCAATGCTGCGGGATGGGCGTTGATGATAGCCAACATTGAGGGGGAAATCGACATCGACGAACATTGGTCGTTTGATTTTCCCGTCTATTTTTCAGCGATGAACTATTTCACTTCGACGGTTAAGTTCCGCCTGTTCGGATTTCGTCCGGAATTTCGCTACTGGTATCGTCCCGAGAATATAGGATGGTTTACGGGTGTGCATTTCGGCATCGGCGGCTTCAATTTCGCTTTCGGCGGCGAATACCGCTATCAGAGCGACTGGCGCCGTAAGCCGGCAGTCGGAGGCGGAGTGACAGTGGGTTATCGTATGCCGATTTCGCAGGATCGCCGCTGGGAAATGGAATTCGCCCTCGGTCTGGGTGTTTACAGCGCGCCTTACAACCGTTTCGAAAATCATCACAATGCACCGCCATTGGACGTCAACAATAAGATTTACGTAGGTCCCGACTTGATATCGGTGTCGTTCTCCTACGCATTCGACGTACACAAGAAAGGAGGTAAGCGATGAAACGACACGCAATGACATTCCTCCGACTGCTTCCGGTGATGCTTTTTGCACTCCTGACGGCCGCATGTAACGTTTATGAATGGTATGAGGAAGAGCCGGAACCCACTCCGACTCCGCCGGAGCCCGAAACCCCGGCCTTCGTGCTCAATCTGAACTTCGACACGGATCTGCCGCTACATCAGGAGATACCGTGGTCGCGTGCAGCCGCAGATCCGCACGATATACGCTATCAGATTTTCATCTATTCGGGGACCGCGGATATCACGCCGTCGGTCAGCCCTGTCAAGAGGATGACCATAACTAAGGCGGAGGCTGTAGGTCTTAACCATAGCTTGGAGATCGATCTGGAAGAAGGGCAGTATTCATTCTTGGTATGGGCAGACTATGTGGCGCCCGGAACGACCGGCGACAAATATTATACGACGAGCAACCTGGCGGAAATAACCTTAAGTGACAAGAACAACCATCCGGGGAGCAACGACCATCGCGACGCTTTCCGCGGACAGACTACCGGAACGGTCGATAAGATCAACGGTGGCTCCGCTACGGTCCAGATGAAGCGCCCCATGGCCCGGTTTGAATTCATAACCACCGACCTTGAAGAATTTGTGGCAAAAGAGGCAGCCCGAAGGTCTGCTGAAGAAGGCAGTGCCGGAGGCGACAAGTCGGAAACAGAGAGTTCTGACAGCCGCGCGGATCTCAGCGGCTATACCGTACGCTTCCGTTACACGGGATTCATGCCGTCGTCCTACAATATATATGGCGACAAGCCTATCGACGCATGGACGGGGGTGCATTTCGACAGCTCTCTGGAGGCAGTGAGCGACGGAACGCGCATGGGTTACGACTATGTGATGGTTAACGGCTCGGAAACGTCGGTCAGTGTTGCAGTAGAAGTGTATGACGACAAAGGAACCCGTATATCGGCAACCAATACGATAGAAGTTCCGCTGGTGAGGTCGAAACTGACGGTGGTGAAAGGCGAGTTTATGTCGGCGAGCTCCGGCGGAGGTGTGGCGATTGATCCCGGCTTCGACGGCGAGTTTAATATAGAAATAAAATAACGGCGGACGCTACATGTAGCATCCCTACAAAAGAGGAAATTACGAAAATAATATAAATATAACTTTAAATTAATGACTATGACTAAGAAGTTTTTATTCGGAACGATGGCAGTAGCGCTGATGATGGCCACTGCTTGTACGAGTGAGATGGACGTGGTAGCGCCGACCGGCGATGAAGCGATGGTTGCGGTCAGCGTAGACGTACCACAGTTGCAAATGAATTCGCGTGCTTTCAGCGACGGTATGAAAGCTACGACACTTCAGGGTGCATTGTATGAAGTGACCGGGAGCGGCACTACTAAGACAGTGAAATTGGTCAATGTATTAGACACAGACGAAAATTTCCAATTGAAAAAGACCGTGTCGTTGAAACTAAGAACCGGTAACACTTACGCATTGATTTTCTGGGCAGACGCAAGTAAATCAGATAGTCAGGATAAGCAATCACCATATACCGTCACTTTCGAACAAACGGGAGCCAAGATGGAAGCGGATTATAAAGTAACCGAAGAAGGTAGGCTATTCTCAGCAGGTGACGACAAACTCGACGCTTTCTATTGCTATGAAGAATTTACAGTAGCAGGAGATATGGCAGTAGAAGCAAAACTTTATCGTCCGTTCGCACAGATCAATATCGGCACTAACGACTTGGATGCGGATGCAATAGCTGAGAAAGCTACTATATCCTCTACTCTAACGGCACACAACGTTTATAAGAGCATGGATCTCGTAACCGGATTTGTAACCGGTGAACCAACTGACGTTGGTCTTCAGAATACATCTATTCCTCAAAATGAAGAGTTCCCGGTTAAGGGTTATGAATATTTGACAATGGGATATTTCTTGGTAGGCCAAACAAAGGCAGACGATCCGGAAAAATCACTTATAGATGTAGAGTTTATTATTGATATTACAGGTGAACCAACTTTAGATCGTCGTAATGTGAGCAACGTGCCTGTTCAGCGCAACTACCGCACGAATATTTACGGTCAGTTCATCACGAGCAACGTGATAGACAACGTAGAGATTATTCCGGGTTATGACGGGACAACCGAACCCGGCTATGAATACACCGACCTCGACCTCTTAGCAGACAAAGGCGGCGAACTGACGCTGACAAGCGATATTGAAATAGACCATGACATTAATGTTATCAATGACGGCGTGCTCCATCTTAACGGTTTTACTGTAACAGGTAAGAACGGCGCCAAACTGACAATCGGTGAGAAAGTAGTGAGCAAAGCAGGTGGTGAACCGGCAAAATTGAGAATAGAAGGCAATGGAACCGTATCGACTCCCCTTGTGGTTGATGGTGGCGAATTGACTATAGCCGGTGGTTATTATGCAGAAATTGCAGGTGCAGAATCAACGATAACAGTTGAATCCGGCAAACTCATCATCGAAGGCGGTGTATTTAACGGTGAAAACGTGATAGGCGGCGATGGTGTAACAACTGAAAACGTTACTATCGAAGGCGGTACATTCAAAGATTTCGACCCCGAAGAATTTGTTCCGGCTGAGAAGAAAGATGATGTAGTAACATTACCGGAAGGGACGACGATAGTTACTGCAGCGAATGCTATTTCAGCTATAACCGCTGGTGGGGATATACTTCTTATAGAGGATGTAATTTTATCAGATAGAATTGTTTCACAGAAGTCAACAACTATTGATTTAGGTGGCAATTCGATAACTTCTAACGTGTCAGGAAAGGATGCAATGGTTATTACTGGAAACAGTAATGCTGAAGTAACAATCAAAAATGGTACATTTAAAAGTAATGGTCAAAATGATTCGTACGGTATAATAGCGGTTCAAAAAGATCCTAAAGTAACAATAGAGGATGTTAATTTAGAAGGAATTAATCCTATAATGATGTATTCTACCGGCGCAGGCACAATTACTATTAATTCAGGTACATTCATTGGTACAGGTGCTCAAGCGGTTTACTATTTTAAAGGTTCAGGTAAAATTATAATCAATGGTGGCTTTTTCAAATCAGAACCTTACAAGGGTATATATTATACATTAAATATCTATGATCCTAACCGTCCTGCAAGTGGTGACGTTAGGGATGCAATTGAGGTTCGTGGTGGCACATTCGTTAACTTCGACCCGAGCAATAATAAAGCAGAAGGTGAAGGAACCAACTTCGTAGCTAATGGTTATAAAGTAATTTCCGAGCAAGTTGGTTCAGATATTTATTATACTGTTGTGCCTAATTAATTTAATGACAGAGGCGACATGTTGAAGCCATGTCCAGTAAGATTAGAACAATAAATTTTAAAAAATAAAACTTTAAATTGAGAACTATGACGAAGAAATTTTTATTCGGAGCGATGGCAGCGGGCATGCTGTTTGCCACCTCTTGTTCGAATGAGATCGACGTAATAGCACCGGTTGGCGAAGAGGCTACGGTAGCGCTGAGCGTTGACATCCCACAGCTGCAAATGAGCTCACGTGCGTTTAGCGACGGCACTACAGCGATAAAACTTCAGTACGGTATTTATGAGGTGACGGAAACGAGCGGCGCGCAGTCGATGAAGCTGATAGACGCCTTGAGCGCAATCGGCGACGGTGCTGAAAACATTTCTTTAAACAAGACTATCGAAAAGAAACTGAGAACAGGTCAGACATACGCTATAGTGTTCTGGGCAGACGCAGGGACTGACGCTCCTTACAGCGTGAACTTCGACGAAAACGGCGAAGTAACAATGACAGCTGACTACTCTACTAACGGAGCCACAAACAGTGACAATCTCGACGCTTTCTATTTCTATCAGGAACCGTTTAAGGTGAACGGCGACATGACATTGTCAGCCAAATTGAGCCGTCCGTTCGCTCAAATCAACGTGGGCACGAACGACCTTACGGCTGTAACGACAGAGGAGTCAATAGTCAAGACGAAACTGACGGCTCACGGTGTGTACTCAACACTTGATTTGATAACCGGATTTGTTTCAAACCCAGTAGATGTAGCGCTGACTTTGGCAGAGAAGCCCGGCGACGACGAAACTTTCCCGGTGGCCAATTATAACGACTATCTGGCAATGGGTTATTTCCTGGTTGGAAAGACACAGGAGGGTGAAGCAGATCGTTCGCTTATCAACCTGGACTTTACCATCGATATAGACGGAAAAGCAGACGACAGGAGAGTGAGCAACGTACCGGTTCAGCGCAACTGGAAGACAAATATCTACGGTCAGCTTCTGACAAGCAATGTTGACGTGATGGTAGAAATCGTGCCCGACTTTACAGCTCCTGATAATGATTATGTTTACACCGACCTCGACCTCTTGGCAGACAAAGGCGGTGAACTGACACTGTCAAGCGATATCGAAATAGATCATGATATAGTATTCACGAAGGATGCCGTTATTAATTTGAACGGTCATACAATCACATCTAAAGATGGTAAGAAGATGTTGGTAGGCTCGGTTGTAAGCCGTGCTGCTGCCGACGCCGTGACTCTGACAATCAAAGGCGATGCATCAGGTAGAGTAGAAGCTCCTATCGTAGTGGATGGCGGTAAATTGAATATCGAAGGCGGAACTTTCGTCGGTGAAGAAGTAATCAAGGTAGGTGAAGGCAGTGCAGATACCGACATAGTTATTACCGGCGGAACATTCGAAGATTTCAACCCCTCAAAATTTGTTCCTGAAGGAGGAAATGTTGTTGGAGATGGTGACTCATGGTTTACAATTGTGCCTGATGGTACTGAATTCGTTGATAAAGGAATAGTTTATGACGAAACAACGGGCATTTTTAGCGTTTCCACAGTCGAAGGTCTGAAGTGGATTTCGGAGCAGGTGAACAATTTTGGCAAAAGCGAACTTGTGGAAACGAAGCAATACAACGGATACAGCGCTCAGAAAGCCGCTTTCTATAATCAAACTATTGAGCTTACGAGCGATATCGATATGCAGGGAGTAGATTGGACTCCAATAGGCTTTGAAACAAATGAAAACAGTGCATCTATCTATGGTTTCGCCGGAACATTTGATGGCAAAGGCCACACAATCAGCAATCTGACTGTGACCACAAAAAATGATAACAATGCAGGTCTATTTGGAGCGACAAACCGCGCGACAATCAAAAATCTCACTTTGAAGGACGTAAATATCACTAGCCAATATAAAACAGGTGCGATTACAGGCGACGGTATGTGTGCAAGAATAGAGAATTGCCATGTGATTGGTGGTACGATTACTGTAACTCCGTGGCAAAAGCCTAGCGGCGTATTTGACGACGCAAACAATGTAGGCGGCATAGTAGGTTATCTGAATGGACAGCCTGAAGAAGCTTGGGTGAAAGATTGCACAGTAGATGGTTTGACCATCACAGCTTTCCGCAAAATAGGAGGAATCGCAGGTGTGGCAACTTCTGCCGACGATGCTAATCCGCGCACTTGTTTCGTAACTGTAACGGGTAACACTGTTAAGAATACCTCTATCATCGCCGATATGAGCGAGAAGAGATATGACAAATATAATGATAGAAAACCTGAAATCGGTAAGATTGTAGGGTTAGCATCCGACGATAGAAGTACAAACGATAAAGGTGATAAGTATCCCGAGCAGTATCCAAGGTATAAAGTGGAAAACAATACAGCCGGTGATGACGTGACATTAAAAGTGATTGGTAAGGACTGATTCTTTTGATAAATTGATAAGAAATGGTGCTGTTCCTTGTGGGGCAGCACTATTTTTTGTTATACTCGCTTGTTGAAGTAAAAGAGTGGAATTGTCGTGTATTGATTAGCTATGGCATGTAAAGTGACGTGGAATTTCGAATAAATTTGTTATTTTTGCCGAAGTGAAATATCATAAATGATGAAGTTATGGCAACGATGAGGAAGTTACTGATAGTTTTGGGTGCGGTATGCATGTTTTTGGCAGCCGATGCACAGGTGAAAATGTCGATTTTAGGCGACAGTTATTCGGCGTTCAAAGGCTGGATTCCTGAAGGACAAGACGTTTGGTACGGCCCGGGTCGTGACAACGACGTGCAGCGCGTGGAGGACACGTGGTGGTACCGTCTGATAGAGAATAACGGTCTGGAACTGGATCTTAACAATTCGTGGTCGGGAGCGACGATATGCAACACAGGCCATGACGGAAGGGACTATACCGACCGCTCGTTCGTGAGCCGCTCGCAGGCGTTGGGCAACAATCCGGATATAATCTATGTGTTCGGAGGTACGAACGACGATTGGGTAGGCGCTCCCCTTGGTGAATGGGGCGGCAAGAATCTGTTTGAGGTGCGACCGGCGGTAGAGACAATGCTGCAGAATATCAAAGGCTCTTATCCGGATGCTCTGTGCATAATGATAATCAACACGGAGATGCGTCGCGATATCGAAGATATTCTGATTCAAGCCGCGGAGGCAGAGGGAGTTCATTACGTTAAGCTGAAGAACATCGACAAGCAGAAGAACCATCCGTCGGTCAGCGGGATGGGGCAGATAGAGCGTCAGGTATGGAAGGCTACCGCTCCGCTGCTCTATGAGAAACTGAGGAAAGAGGAGAGATAAAAGATATTGATATGTGTTGTTGCGGGAACTGTGGAACATCCCGGGTATTACAATAAATTCCGCTTACGAAATATTTAAATCCCCGTGATAATCTTTTTTGCGGTTCTCCTTCAGGGGTAGAGACCGGGCCGTTATAGGATGGCGTCAGAAACCTTGCGGAATTCATCGGCCATTACGAAAATTTCGTTAATTTTGTTTTCGACAAGCATAGCGACAGGAATGATATGGTTAAATTTCTACACTTAAATTTAACACTGCTGTGTCCGACAATCAAGTGAGCGATCAATTCATTTCGTTGAACTCGCGTCAATTAGATTTGTT
This sequence comes from Paramuribaculum sp., assembly GCA_022511125.1. Lineage (GTDB taxonomy): Bacteria > Bacteroidota > Bacteroidia > Bacteroidales > Muribaculaceae > Paramuribaculum. The sequence continues at coordinate 45,820 of JAFLSD010000001.1, read as the reverse complement.
AAAACGGGGAATTTAAAAAGTTGAAGCTTTTCTTATGATAAGACTTATTTCTCGTGAACAATGTTCTGCATGTGGGGCCTGTCAAAATATATGTCCTGTAGACTCCATTACTATGAAAGAAGATGATTATGGATACATTTTTCCTCATATAGATGAGAAGTCATGCATAGAATGTAATAAATGCGTTGAGACGTGTAAACAAATTGATTCACTTTCAAAAAATATTCCCCGGATTAGTTATGCATCTTTCTCTAAGTCTAAATCCATAAGATTTCAGGCAGCCGCAGGTGGAGCTGTTTATGAATTTGCTAAATTTTTTCTGGAAAACGGCGGCGTTGTATACGGATGTGTCCAAAAAAATTATAAAACTTTTAGAATTGAGAGAATAACTTCGTTTGAACGTCTTCCGGATATTTTGAACAGTAAACTTGTTCAAAGTGAAATAGGTTATTCCTTCAGGAATGTAAAAGATGATTTGGAAAATAATCTCAATGTACTTTTCACCGGCTTGCCATGCCAGGTGGGGGGCCTTAGAGCATTTTTAGATAAAGATTATAAAAATTTGCTGACAGTGGATATCGGTTGCCTTGGTGTAGTGCCGGTTAAAATGTTGGAAGATCAAATTCGATCTTATAATGAAATAAAAAAATATAAGACTGATGAAATTAAAGTCCAATTCAGATGGAAATATTATAAAAACGATGAAGTATCTACCATATTCGGCCTAAGAACTCTGGCTTGTGGTGATAATAAAACTGAAATAATAAAAGAGGAAGAAAATAAGATAAATCATTATAAGAGATGTTATGACAATATAATGAGAGACAGTTGTTATTCATGCCGATATCCTTCTTTAGAAAGATTTTCAGATATTACTGTCGCGAATTTTTGGCAAATAGGGAAAAAGATACCTTCAAGTTTTAAATTTCTTAATGGCGTTTCAAATGTAATGCCTAATACAGAAAAAGGGAAGGAGTATTTTGAACTAATAAAAAATAATATATCATTTGAGGTTTATGAAAGTTGTGAGGCGGCAAAATATGATGGCTGTCTTAAAAGTCATCGTAAAAAAGATATAAGGAGAGACGATTTCTTAAAACGTTATCGTAAAAAAGGATTTATAAAAGCGGCAAAAACTGTTTATCCTATAAAATATTTTGAGAAAGATAACACACAGGGTGTTAAATATTTAACAAAAAGGATACTTAGTAAATATATCAATAAATCACCATTTCTGATAAAAATTTATAAATATTTATTCAAGAAATGAAAGTTGGACTCATAACTTTTCACTCCGCTTTTAATTTCGGCGGTATTTTACAATCGTATGCTCTTTTTAAAATAATTTCGGATTTCGGATTTGATATAGAAACGGTAGATTATCGTACAAGGAGCCAAGATATAGTTTTTAGAAAAGATTTCCATTTAAAGAAAAATATAATGGAAATGCTAAAAAACTGTGGCTTTTTATTCATAAGAAAAGATCGGACGAGAAGAAAAGAAAAATTCGAAAGATTTATAAAGACTTACTTGAATCCTTCGAAGACTCTTTTAAAAAATTACGACGACTTTGTAAAGAATGAATTTGATTATGATATTTTAGTCTCCGGTAGCGATATAATATGGAATTCCGGTGCAAGAAGCTTCCGGTATGAACCGAATGATTCAATTTTCCCTTATTTTTTGAAGTTTGGAAATCCGTTGAAAAGAATTTCATATGCTTCAAGTTTTGGAAATAAAAACCAAAAGAAGATAATGGATAAAAAGGAGCTGCTGCAAAATTATGATTTCCTTTCCACACGTGAATATCCGGTTAAAGTTCTGATAGAAGAAATTTTAAATCGTAAAGTGGAGTGGGTGTGCGATCCTACTTGGCTTTTGAATAAGAATGAATGGTTAACTTTGCCTGGAATTTATATTCCTAATTCTCGAAAGCCGTATATCCTGGTTTATGCTTTATATTGGGATAGAAAGAAATTAAAACAATGGCTTAAACCGGTAAAAGAACTGGCTGCTAAAGGAATGGATATCGTGCTTTTTTCACCCATGAATTTCTATTCGGACAAAGAAATAAATGTTATTCAAGATGCCGGACCTATTGATTTCCTTTCTTATTTATCTAAAGCAGAACTGGTCGTTACAACTACTTTTCACGGTATGATTTTCGCAATGAATTTTGAAATTCCTTTTTTCAGTTGGAATATAAAAGAAAAAAGTCGACAATACTCAATTTTAAAATACTGTGGGTTAGAAAACAGAATAATCAATAAACCTGAAAATATTTTGGAATTTGAGAATTATCATTGCGATTTTTCCTACTCAACGAAACAAATAGAGAAACTCCGCGAATCATCTATGGACTATCTGATGAGAGCCTTGGACATTCCGCGCCGATAGTTTCTCTTTATTTTCATCTCGTTTAGCGACTCCGGTTATAATCCAAGCATAAGCGGACTTAGCGTTGCTAAAGTTTTTCGACGGTTTCCCGAGAATAAACTGACTTCCTCAAATCTAACATTATCTGTAAACCGGTACAGTCATAATAGCATGGTACAAATTGGTTATATTTATAAGAAACCATAAACATCAATAAATAAAAATAAAGAACAAAATAATCTCTTTATCACTAAAGATTCTTACACCTGATGTATATAAGCGCCTAATATCAATAAGTATCAGTAGGTGATAAAAAGTACCAAATTATCGTCTATTAAGTATTGGTACACAGATACAATAAAAATCGAAAAATAAGAAAGCAAAAATAAGGTGCAACTACTTGAGTTACACCTTATTTATTGATAGTTATCGTTGTTTATCTAATTTACTTAACTTCTTCGAAGTCTACGTCGGTCACGCCGTCGCCTGAGCTTGGCTGAGGACCTTGCGGGCCTGCGCCGGGGTTCGGGCCGGACTGTGCCTGTGCTTGAGCATTGTGGATAGCCTGCTGAGCCGCTCCAAATGCGTTCTCAACTTCCTTGATGGCAGCGTCGATAGCGGCAACATCCTGAGCTTTGTGAGCTTCTTTAAGCTTGGCAAGAGCAGCTTCTATAGGAGCTTTCGCGTCGGCAGGAATCTTATCGCCAAGTTCGCTAAGCTGTTTCTCTGTCTGGAAGATGAGAGAATCGGCCTGATTGATCTTATCGATACGTTCCTTTTCCTTAGCGTCGGCAGCTGCATTTGCTTCAGCTTCCTGTTTCATACGCTGGATTTCGGCGTCGGTCAAACCGCTCGATGCTTCGATGCGGATGCTCTGTTCCTTACCGGTAGCTTTATCTTTGGCCGATACGTTGAGTATACCGTTTGCGTCGATTTCGAAAGTCACTTCGATCTGCGGTATGCCGCGCGGTGCGGGTGCGATACCATCGAGGTGGAATTTACCAAGCGTCTTGTCGTCCTTTGCCATGGGGCGTTCGCCCTGCAATACGTGGATTTCGACTGAAGGCTGATTGTCGGCAGCCGTAGAGAATGTTTCGCTCTTACGGGTAGGAATTGTAGTGTTGGCTTCGATAAGCTTGGTCATCACACCGCCGAGGGTTTCGATACCAACCGACAGAGGAACTACGTCGAGAAGAAGCACATCCTTAACATCGCCGGAAAGAACGCCGCCCTGGATTGCTGCACCTACTGCCACAACTTCGTCGGGATTTACGCCCTTGGACGGAGCTTTACCGAAGAATTTTTCTACGATCTGCTGGATGGCAGGGATACGGGTTGAACCGCCCACGAGAATCACTTCGTCGATGTCCTTGGCTGTCATGCCTGCATCCTTAAGAGCCTGTTCGCACGGAGCGATCGTGGCCTGTATAAGCTTATCGGCAAGCTGCTCGAATTTAGCTCTCGTAAGGGTCTTCACGAGATGTTTCGGAATACCGTTTACGGGCATGATGTACGGCAGATTGATTTCCGTGGAAGTAGTGCTCGAAAGCTCTATCTTCGCTTTTTCAGCAGCTTCTTTCAAACGCTGGAGAGCCATAGGATCCTGACGGAGGTCAACGCCTTCGTCTTTCTGGAATTCGTCGGCGAGCCAGTCTATGATTACATGGTCGAAGTCGTCACCGCCGAGGTGGGTGTCACCGTTAGTCGATTTCACTTCGAACACGCCGTCGCCAAGTTCGAGGATTGAGATATCGAATGTACCTCCACCAAGGTCGAATACGGCTATTTTCTGATCCTTGTTAGTCTTATCGAGACCATAAGCCAGAGCTGCAGCCGTAGGTTCGTTGACGATACGTTTCACTGTAAGACCGGCGATTTCGCCTGCTTCCTTAGTGGCCTGACGCTGAGAGTCGTTGAAATAAGCCGGAACGGTGATAACGGCTTCAGTAACCGACTGTCCGAGATAATCTTCGGCTGTTTTCTTCATCTTCTGAAGAATCATTGCCGAGATTTCCTGAGGTGTGTATTCGCGACCGTCGATGTCGACGCGCGGAGTGTTATTGTCGGAGCGAACCACTTTGTAAGGCACGCGTTCGATTTCTTTGACAACGTTGTCGTAAGTTTCACCCATGAAACGCTTGATCGAGTAGATGGTGCGTTTTGGGTTGGTGATAGCCTGACGTTTCGCAGGATCACCTACTTTTCTTTCGCCACCGTCAACGAAAGCGACGATGGAAGGGGTGGTGTTACGTCCTTCGCTGTTGGGGATCACCACCGGATCATTTCCCTCAAGTACGGCGACGCATGAATTGGTCGTCCCGAGGTCTATACCAATAATCTTTCCCATAATGATTTAATTAGTTGTTATTTTACGTGTTTGTTAATTTTCCAGTTATCTTGACGGCCTTTTTACCCCGGACGGAGTGCGAGGCCTTCATGAGAAAAACAAATGTTGTGCCAAAAAAGTTGTGATAGGATAAACAAACACAAATTGTCAGTAGGGTGACAAAAATGTCAGATATTTCCAAATATTGAAGAAAAATTGTTAATTTTGCTCCCAAATGCTTAAATCAATCAATTATGGACATTTCTCACATCGAACACGTAGGTATTGCAGTTCCGAGTCTGGACGAAGCAATCCCGTTTTATGAAAACGTTCTTGGCCTTAAATGCACAGCCATCGAAGAAGTTGCAGACCAGAAAGTACGTACGGCTTTCTTTAAAATCGGTGATACTAAGATCGAATTGCTCGAACCGACAGCCGACGACAGCGCGATAGCCAAATTCATAGCCAACAACGGAGGCCGTGGAGGCATTCAGCACATAGCTCTCGCCATTGAGGACGGAGTGGCTAACGCTCTCGCCGAAGTGGAAGCGAAAGGCGCGCGTCTGATCGACAAGGCTCCTCGCAAGGGCGCTGAAGGATTGAATATCGCTTTCCTTCATCCGAAATCGACTTGCGGCACACTGATCGAACTTTGCGAAGATCCGAATAAGGAAAAATGTTGATTTTCTTCTAACTAATAAATATAAACCCACGATATGAGCAATCAGCTTGCAAAGGTACAGGAGCTTATCGAGCTCCGCAATCAAGCCCGTTTAGGGGGTGGAGAAAAAGCGATCCAAAAACAGCACGAGAGAGGTAAATACACGGCTCGCGAACGCATCGACCAACTTCTCGACGAAGGATCGTTCGAGGAAATCGACATGTTCGTACGTCACCGTTGTTACAACTTTGGTCAGGAAAAGAAAAGTTTCCTCGGCGACGGCGTAGTGACAGGTTACGGAACAATTGAAGGCCGTCTCGTTTATGTTTTCGCACAGGATTTCACCGTTTTCGGCGGTTCGTTGTCGGAAACTATGGCTATGAAAATCTGCAAGATCATGGATATGGCCATGAAGATGGGTGCCCCGGTGATAGGTCTTAACGACTCAGGCGGCGCACGTATCCAGGAAGGAATCAACGCCTTGGCGGGTTATTCCGAGATTTTCCAGCGTAATATTCTTGCATCCGGTGTTATTCCCCAGATATCAGGCATCTTGGGACCGTGTGCTGGTGGTGCCGTTTATTCGCCGGCTCTCACCGACTTCACTATCATGACTAAAGGGATCTCGTATATGTTCCTGACCGGTCCGAAGGTTGTGAAGACCGTTACAGGCGAGGACGTGACTCAGGATCAGCTTGGAGGAGCGGAAGTTCACTCATCGAAGAGCGGCGTGGCACATTTCGCAGCGGAAGATGGTGAAGAAACACTTAAAATCATCCGCAAACTCTTCAGCTATATTCCGCAGAACAATCTCGAAGAGCCGCCGGTAATGCCATGCAACGACCCGATAGACCGTCTGGAGGATTCTCTTAACGAAATCATTCCTGACTCTGCGACTCGCCCTTACGACATGTATGAAGTTATAGGAGCTATCATCGACAATGGCGAATTCCTGGAAGTTCAGCGCGATTATGCAAAGAATATCATCATCGGTTTCGCCCGTTTCAACGGTCAGTCGGTAGGTATCGTTGCCAATCAGCCTAAATACCTTGCAGGCGTTCTCGACAGCAATGCTTCGCGCAAGGGAGCACGTTTCGTACGCTTCTGCGACGCTTTCAATATTCCTTTGGTTACGCTTGTCGACGTTCCGGGCTTCCTTCCGGGAACGGGCCAGGAATACAACGGCGTGATCCTCCACGGAGCAAAACTGCTCTACGCTTACGGCGAAGCCACCGTGCCAAAAGTAACCGTAACTCTGCGCAAGAGCTATGGCGGCAGTCATATCGTGATGAGCTGTAAGCAGCTGAGAGGCGATATGAACTATGCGTGGCCTACTGCAGAAATTGCCGTTATGGGCGGCGCTGGCGCTGTGGAAGTGCTTTATGCACGTGAAGCCAAGGAAGCGGAAGATCCGGCAGCTGTTCTCAAAGAGAAAGAAAACGAGTATAACAAGCTGTTCTGCAATCCTTACAATGCAGCACGCTACGGATATATCGACGATGTGATCGAACCGCGCAACACTCGTTTCCGCATCATTCGCGCCCTCCAGCAGTTAGCGACGAAGAAAGTAACCAATCCGGCCAAGAAACATGGCAATATACCCCTTTAATGTTTTCACAGTCAACTGAAACAAGATGAAAAAGAAACTGATAATTTTCATTGCCCTGTTAGTTTCGGCTTCAACGGCTTCCGTGTTCGGACAGAGCCGCAAGAGCTTGAAAATAAATGAGGTGATGGTGACTAACGAGAACAGCGTAGTCGATGACTATGGCAACAGGCACGGCTGGATAGAACTTTTCAATTCTTCTTTCGCTCCTCTCGAAATCTCAAGCGTTTATCTGACCGACGATCCGGCTCAACCGAAAAAATATCCGGTTCCGTTAGGCGATGTAAACACGAAGATACCTAAGCGTCAGCACGTATTGTTCTGGGCCGACGGCGAGCCATCGAAAGGTACGTTCCATACCAATTTCGTGCTCAAGCCGGGACAAGATAACTGGATAGGCATTTATGATGCCGACGGTCTGACTCTGATCGATGAAGTAGTGATTCCGGCAGATTTGCAGCCAAACATGTCATATGCCCGCAAGGCTGACGGCGAAGGCGAAGGTGCAGAAGCATGGGAAGTGCGTTCAGGCCTTGATAATAAATATGTTACTCCGTCGAGCAATAACATCATCAAGGATACGAACAACAAGGTGGAAATGTTTGCCGAGCGCGACAAAAACGGTCTCGGTATGACAATAACCGCCATGGGCATCGTGTTCTTGGCCTTGGTGCTTCTCTCGACCTGCTTCATGATAATTTCCAAAATAGGCGAACGCACATCGAAAGGACGCAAGGCAAAAGCTCACGGTACGAAGCTGAGCGATCTGCACAAAGATGATCATCCCGAAACGGATTCCGGCGAGGTGATAGCTGCCATCGTCATGGCACTTCATGAACATCTGAACGCTCACGACAAGGAGAACACCATCCTGACGATCAATAAAGTCAGAAGGGCTTATTCACCCTGGAGCTCCAAGATCTACAATATGCGAGAGAACCCTCGCCGTTAATTCAACCCTAAATCAAAAATCGAAATGAAAGAATATAAATATAAAATCAACGGTACAACCTATAAGGTTGGAGTGGGCGACATCGACAATAACGTCGCAAAGGTGGAAGTGAACGGGATTCCCTACAAGGTGGAACTTGATGCGGAGAAAAAGCCGGTGACTATCGTCAACGCTCCGCGTCCCTCGGCGGCTCCTCGCACTCAGAGCGGTGAGAAAGTGATAGCCAAACAGGCTCCTACAGGTTCGGGTCATCAGGTGAAAGCTCCTCTTCCCGGCACAGTGCTAAGCGTGGCTGTAAAACCCGGCGACACCGTGAAATCTTCCGATACTGTTCTTGTGCTTGAAGCCATGAAGATGGAGAACGCCATCCATGCAGGCCGCGACGGAAAAGTGGCGAGTGTAAACGTCAATCCGGGCGATGCCGTGCTCGAAGGGGCTCTTCTGATCACTCTCGAATGATAATATTAACCGACAACTCAGTAAATTATGTCATTCGGTGATTTTTTAGTACAGAACCTCCATCAGTTCTGGATTCTGACAGGTTTTTACAACGTGACCTGGCAGCATTTGGTGATGCTTGCCGTAGGTCTGTTCTTCATCTGGCTCGCCATCAAGAAAGATTTCGAGCCGATGCTCCTTGTGCCGATCGGTTTCGGTATGCTTATAGGTAATATACCGTTCAATCCCGATGCAGGTCTTGAAATAGGTATTTACGAGGAAGGTTCGGTGCTCAACATCCTTTACAACGGTGTGAGTGCGGGCTGGTATCCTCCGCTGATATTCCTCGGTATAGGCGCTATGACCGATTTCTCGGCTCTCATAGCGAATCCGAAGCTTATGCTTATCGGTGCGGCCGCCCAGTTCGGTATTTTCGGCGCTTACATGGTGGCTCTTCTGCTCGGTTTCGCGCCCGATCAGGCCGGTGCTATCGCTATAATCGGTGGTGCCGATGGTCCGACAGCGATCTTCCTTTCGTCGAAACTGGCTCCTAACCTTATGGGTGCCATAGCAGTGTCGGCTTATTCATATATGGCTTTGGTTCCCGTGATCCAGCCGCCTATCATGGCTCTGTGCACGACGAAAAAAGAACGTCTGATCAAAATGAAGCCGGCTCGTGCCGTTTCGCAGAACGAAAAGATAATTTTCCCTATCGTTGGATTGCTTCTGACTTGTTTCGTCGTTCCCTCGGGTATTCCTCTGTTGGGTATGCTATTCTTCGGTAACCTTCTGCGCGAATGCGGCGTGACAACACGTTTGGCCAAGACGGCGAGCAACGCTCTGACCGACATCGTGACGATTCTTCTCGGTATGACTGTGGGTGCTTCGACTCAGGCTTCGTCGTTCCTTACCGCCCAGACTATCGGTATTTTCGCTCTCGGTTTTATGGCGTTTATAATTGCTTCGACGTCAGGTGTTATGTTCGTCAAGCTGTTCAACCTGTTCCTGCCGGAATCGAAGAAGATCAATCCTCTTATCGGAAACGCAGGTGTCTCGGCAGTTCCTATGTCGTCCCGCATCTCCAACAATATGGGATTGAAATATGATCCTACCAACTACCTGCTGATGCATGCCATGGGTCCGAATGTGGCCGGTGTGATAGGTTCGGCGGTTGCTGCGGGCGCTCTACTCGGTTTCCTTGCGTAACTTTTTTGAGAATAAAAAATCGTGATATGAAGAAACGTGTCATTTCAGGGCACGTTTCTTTTTATTGCGATCGAACTTTAGGCGGTTTTTGTGTGTTATAAGTACGGTATGATAACGAAGAAAGTAATAGACGCGATTTATAAAGCTTGCCCAAAGCCTCCGGCAAATCCGGACGACCTGAACGTCGACATCCTTTTCGAGAAGATTGAAGATCCGCTGGCGATCTCGTTCGACGACCGCTGGCTGGTGCTTCATACCGTACCGGAAAATTCTCCCTTTCACAAAATAGAGCTGAAACGGATCCATTGCATCGAGGAATTTGAGGACGAGGTCGCCATAGTGCTCCACAGTTCCATCATTTTCCTGAATAAAAAGGACGGCGTGCCTCATGTCCATATCCGCGAAGAGCGCCCGTCGTTTATGGAAAAGCTTCGCTACAAGATTCTCGGCGTTGACGATTAAGGGTGTCGAGACGATTTTTTTGTTTGGTTTTTCAAAATGATTTGCTATTTTTGCAAAATGGAGCGGAATTTTTTGTTCCATTTTGCTGAAAAACCTTAAAATCAAACATCAAAAAACGTAATATGACATCACGACAGAATGAATATCTGAAAAGGCAATTGGGCATTTTCGCTCCTATCGCCGCCGGATTGTGTGTGCCTATGGCAATGAACGCCCAGGACAAGGCTCCGGAAAAAACTAATGAAAAGCCTCTGAACATCGTGTACATAATGACTGACGACCACACGATGCAGATGATGAGTGCTTATGACACCCGCCATATCGAGACTCCGAATCTTGACAGAGTCGCAGCCGATGGAGTGAGATTTACAAACAGTTTTGTGGCAAATTCGCTTTCTGGTCCTTCGAGAGCTTGTATGATTACAGGTAAACACAGCCATAAAAACGGTTTTACAGACAATGAAAATTCTGTTTTCGACAATACGCAACCAACGTTCCCGAAATATCTTCAGAAGGCGGGTTATGAGACGGCTGTTATCGGTAAATGGCATCTTGAGTCGCTGCCAACCGGTTTCGACCATTGGGAAATCGTTCCGGGTCAGGGCGATTACTATCAGCCGCGCTTTATCCAGATGACAGGCGACACGATCATCCGCAAAGGATATCTTACGAATGTGGTGACGGATCTGTCGATAGATTGGATGGAAAACCAGCGCAACAAGGAAAAACCTTTCTGTATTCTGATACACCACAAGGCAATACATCGCAACTGGATGCCGGATACGATGTATATGGATCTGTATGAGGACAAGGTTTTCGACCTGCCGGATAATTTTTATGACGACTATGAAGGAAGAGAAGCGGCCAAGACAGCAGAAATGCAGATCGCATCGCCGCATGACATGGATATCATTTATGACCTCAAGATGTGGAATCCGGATGTGAATACGCGTCTGAAAGGTGCTCATCGTGCCATCTACGGCAGAATGGACAGCGCACAGAGGGCAAAATATGATGCCGTCTACAATCCGCTTATCGAGGATTTCTATTCCAAAAATCTTGAAGGAAAGGAACTCGCAGAATGGAAATACCAGCGTTATATGCGCGATTATGCGAAAGTGGTGAAATCGCTCGATGACAATGTGGGTCGCGTGCTTGATTATCTTGAAGAGGCCGGTCTGCTCGACAATACGCTTGTAGTCTATACTTCTGACCAGGGTTTCTATATGGGTGAGCACGGTTGGTTCGACAAGCGCTTCATGTACGAAGAATCGTTCAGTACTCCTTTGGTGATGCGTCTTCCCGAAGGCTTCGACCGTAGAGGTGATATCACTGAGTTCGTGCAGAACATCGATTATGCTCCGACATTCCTGGAAATAGCAGGTGTTGAGAAGCCGGCCGATATGCAGGGCGAGTCTCTGCTTCCTCTCCTGAAGGGCGAACATCCCGAAGACTGGCGCACGGATCTGTACTATCATTTCTACGAATATCCGGCTGAACATGCTGTGAAGCGTCATTACGGGGTGCGCGACGATCGTTACAAACTGATTCATTTCTACAATGATATCGACACTTGGGAACTCTATGACCTCCAGGAAGATCCTCGTGAAATGAATAATATCTACGGTAAGCCGGGAACTGAGGAGATCACCAAGCGCATGATGAAGAAACTTAAAGAGAATCAGGAAAAATATGACGATCCAATCAGGGAAAAATACCCGATTGAGTTGTAATATTAAGTGAGATAGGATGTTAAGAAGAGAATCTCATATCAAATCGACTGATTTTTATTGGGCAGAATTAAAAGATCTGGCCAATGATGTGAAGTTGGAATTGATAAGCCGTTTATCTGATTCCGTGGCATCTACGCTTTCATCATTTGATGAGCGTGAAGCTTCGACAAAACGGACACAGCGGTTTGTCGATAAATTCTGTGGTGCCTGGGCCGGTAGCGAATCAGGAGACATGATTTTAAAAGATTTGAGATCTTCTCGATTTTCAAGGACAAATCCTATCGAATTAGACTGAAAGTGAAATATCTTCTTGATACATCTATCTGCGTTTTTTTGCTCAGAAATGAGCACGACATAGATAAACGTCTGTTAGAAGCTGGAATAGAGAATTGCTCGATCTCTGAGATAACAGTAGCGGAACTACTCTATGGGGCTGAATGCAGTAAGCAAAAAAAGAAAAATCTTCAGTTAGTGAAAGAGTTTTGCGCTGATTTGGAAGTGGTGAAGATAGGGCCGGTTCTGGAATATTATGCAAGTAAAAAGGCTCTTTTGAGGAAGGAAGGCCGCATGATTGAAGATTTCGATTTGCTGATCGGGGCTTGTGCCTATGTAAACGGTTATACTTTAGTAACTGATAATCTGAAACATTTCGAACGATTAGAAGGTTTGAAAGTTGAAAATTGGGTGGTTCGGTGAAAAGAAGTGTAATCAGCTTATAAAGACGTAGATAGAGCTCAAATATAGAAAGGAATAGGATGTTATAGTTATCCGGGGTTTCGGCCCCGGATTTTTTTGTTGTCGGGGAGAGAGGCAGGGAGATGCAGGGGGAGAAAATTGTGTTTTTGGAGATTGGCTTGTGGAGCGAGATTTGAGGGAGTGTAATGTTAAAAAGGGGCAAAAAGTTGAAAAAAGACTTGACACGGGTTAAAAAATATTATAACTTTGCGGCGTGAATGTGTGCTAAACTGTAAAAAGTGGGGCGGCTTCAGTATGAAATTATAACGGCCGAAGGCAGTCTAAAGATTCCCGGCAGGCCGGTAAGTCAGTGTGAAAAAGGAATTTAGTGACAATTTACTATAAGTTTAATTTTAATTCAGTATGAAAAAGTTGTTTTTGTTATTAGTGACTTTGGCAACGTTCGCTATCGCCTCCGCGCAGGAGAAGACAGTGACCGGCCAGGTTATCTATGCAGGTGACGGCGATCCTCTGGTAGGCGCATCGGTAATGCCGATCGGCGGCGGACAGGGTGTATCGACCGACATCGACGGTCAATTTACCCTTAAGGTACCGGCGCACGTTCACACTCTGCGCGTATCTTACGTGGGTATGAAAACCAAGACGGTGGAAATCACGGCAGGCAAGATGACAATCGAGCTTGACAACGTTGATAATCGCCTTGATGAAGTAATGGTTGTGGCTTACGGTACGGCTACAAAAGAAGCATTTACCGGTTCTGCAACAGTTGTGGGCGCAGACGCAATCGAAAAAACTCAGGTATCGAACGCATTGGACGCTCTTACCGGTAAGGTTGCAGGTGTGCAGATTAATAATGCCACAGGTCAGCCCGGTCAGACCACTCCTTCAATTTTAGTACGCGGTATCAGCTCTCTTAACGCAGGTAACGCTCCTCTTATCGTCGTTAACGGCACACCTTATCCAGGTGATGTTAACAATATCAACCCGAACGATATCGAGTCGATGACGGTGCTGAAAGATGCTGCTTCAAATGCTCTTTACGGTGCTCGCGGTGCAAACGGCGTTATCCTTATCACGACTAAGAAAGGTGCAGTAGGTTCAGGTGCGACAGTAAGTTTAGATGCGAAATGGGGTGCTAACTCACGCGCTTCCCAGCTTTACAAGACTGTTACCGACCCGCGCCAGTACTATGAACTGTATTATAAATACCTCTATAACTACGGTATTGGCGGCGGTATGAATGCCGACGAAGCGTATGTATGGGCTAACCAAAACTTGACAGCACAAAATAATATCGGTCTCGGTTATCAGACTTTCACAGCTCCTGCAGGTCAATATCTGATCGGTTCGAACGGTAGATTTAATCCCGACGCAACTCCCGGTTACAAAATGACTTACAGAGGTCAGGACTACTTACTTATGCCTGACAACTGGATGGACGCAGCCTATAAAAACAGCCTCCGTCAGGAATATAACCTCAGCGTAAGTAACGGTACAGATCAGACTCAGTTCTATCTTTCGACAAGCTACCTGAATATGGAAGGTATTACCCCGAATTCAGGTTACGAACGTTTCACCGGCCGCTTGTCAGCTGACACTCAGGCAAAATCATGGTTGAAAGTGGGAGCAGACCTCGGTTACACTCACTACAGCGCAAAGCAGATCGATGAAGACGGCGTAAGCAACTCGTCGGGTAACATTTTCGCTGCAGCAACTCAGGTAGCTCCGATCTATCCTTTGTTTATCCGTGACGGCAACGGTAACATAATGAAAGATGCCAACGGTATAACAATGTACGACTACGGTGACAAGACAAACGCAGGTCTTGAACGCCCGGTTTACACTCAGTCAAACGCTATCTCGAGCGCTCTTCTTGACACAAACAAATATAACGGTAATGCTTTCATGGCTCAGGGTTATGCTGAAATCCGTTTCTTGAAGGACTTCAAATTTACAAGCAACAATGCCGTGAATGTCGACGAATCACGCTCTACAAGCATCACAAACCCGTACTACGGATCATATTCTGACAGTAACGGTATTCTTTACAAGAGCTCAAGCCGTTCTACAAGCTATACTTTCCAGCAGTTGTTGAATTGGAACCATGTGTTCAACGGCGTTCATGACGTAAGCGTTCTTGCCGGTCACGAAAACTATTGGAATATTTACAGCACATTGAGCGCACAGCGCAGCAATATGTTCGACCCGAACAACGACGAACTCAACGGTGCAGTAACCGACGGTTCATCGGGTTCTTACACTACGAAGTACAACAACGAAGGTTGGTTGTTCCGCGGTCAGTACAGCTACGACAACAAATATTTCGGATCAGTATCTTTCCGTCGCGACGCTTCTTCACGCTTCGCTCCCGGTAATCGCTGGGGTAGCTTCTGGAGCGCCGGTGCAGCATGGATCATCTCGAAAGAAAGCTGGTTTAAGGCAGATTGGGTGAACATGTTGAAGATTAAAGCTTCTTACGGTGAACAGGGTAATGACAATATCGGCAACTTCCTATATGTAAACACATACAACATCGTGAACGGTTCCGGTAGTCCCGCTGCAACTCCCGCAACTATGGGTAACCCGAACATCAGCTGGGAAAAGAACGGTAACCTGAACTACGGCGTTGAGTTCGACCTCTTCGAATCACGTCTGAGCGGATCTGTCGAAGGCTTCTACCGCAAGACATCCGACATGCTTTCTTGGTTCCCGCTTCCGCCGTCGTTCGGTTGGACCGGTTACTACGACAATATCGGCGATATGACAAATACCGGTGTTGAAATAGACTTGAACGGTATAGCAGTTAGAACTCGTAACCTCACTTGGACTATCAACGCCAACCTGACTTTCTATAAGAATAAATTGGCTTATCTGCCTGAAGAAAGAAAGACAATGACAGTTGACGGAGTTAACGGTTACTCAAGCGGTAATTACTATTATGGTGAAGGTGTGCCTTTGTACACATTCCGTCTCCCGACATACGCCGGCACAGATCCCGAAACGGGCGAAGCACTCTATCTCCATACTGTAACTCAGGGAAATCTTGACGACGGTTTCTTCGCCGGTCATCAGGTAGGTGACGAGGTTGCTGCACCCTGGACCATTACAAACGGTTCGAAATCAGTTACAATCAGTACAAGCGACTATCATCTCCACGGTTCGGCTCTTCCGAAAGTATATGGTGGCTTCGGTACAAGTTTGAATGCATTCGGCTTCGATTTCTCGATTGATTTCACTTACTCTTTGGGCGGTCAGAGCTATGACGGCACATACGCAAGCTATATGAGCGGTCCTTCTGCAACCAGCCGCGGTCAGGCATTCCATGCAGACCTCTTCGATGCTTGGACAGCAGAAAACTCAGCAAGCAACATTCCAAGATTACTTTATGACGATACTTACGCTACATCTTCATCAAGCCGTTGGCTGATAAGCGCTAATTATCTGAATCTCCAGAACATCAACTTCGGCTACTCACTTCCTCAGAATATAGTGAAGAAGATGTTCCTGACCAAACTCCGCGTGTATATGCAGGCTGAGAACGTTTGGTACTGGTCTAAACGTCAGGGTCTTGACCCGCGTCAGTCGGTAAGTGGCGGTGGCGGTAACACCTACTATTCACCGATCCGCACGGTATCCGGTGGTCTTTCAATAACATTCTAAAATAGGATAGAAGAAAATGAAAACATTATATAAATCATTAATAGCAGCCGCCGTTCTTACTCCGACCCTTACGGGATGTATCGAGGAAGTATTTCCGACGAACGGTGTGACTGAAGATCAGCTCGCCGCATCTTCAAAAGCCACCGAAGCATTGGTTTACGCCATGCCGGCCTATTTCAACCACTTTGCAACTGTAAGTTCCGATGCGGCTTATGACTGGGGTTACGGCTCGATGATGCATATTCGCGACGTTATGACCGAAGATATGGCCATAATATCAAGCGGTTACGACTGGTATACCGCTTGGGAGTTCGACCGTTATTTAGGTGAAACCTATATGTACGGCCAGGTGATATGGAACTTCTACAATCAGCTCGTGTTGACAGCCAACAACCTTATAGGCGCTATCGACGAGGAGACTGCAACCGACCAGCAGCTGGTATATCTCGGAATGGGCTACGCTTACCGCGCCCATCATTATCTCGACTTAGCTCGTATGTATGAGTTCCTTGAAAACGACGCTGTGGCTCCTCAGAGCCCTCAGGGCAATCCGGTGCTTAATCTGACAGTGCCTATCCTCACAGATAAGACGACTGAAGAAGAATCACGTAACAATCCCCGCGCTACACGCGAAGATATGTTAAACTTCATCATCAGCGACCTTCAGAAAGCTGAACAGTACCTTCAGGGTCAGCCAGCAGGTCTTCTCCCGGGTATCTCGACAGTATACGGTCTGTACGCCCGCGCTTACATGTGGGTTGAGAATTATCCTCAGGCAGCTCAATACGCAGCCAAGGCCATCGCAGCACAGGGTCCGAACAACGTGATGACACAGGAACAGTGGCTGAGCACAACGAGCGGTTTCAACGAACCGACCTCTTCGTGGATGCTCTACGCGCAACAGGTTAAAGAAGATGACGTAGTTCAGACAGGTATCTTGAACTGGACTTCTTGGGTGAGCAACGAAACAACTTACGGTTACGCTTCTGCCGGCCCGTGGGTGATGATCGGCGCTTCGACTTACAACCGCATAAACGACCGCGACTTCCGCAAATTGGCTTTCATAGCTCCGGCCGGAAGCGCACTCAGCGGACGCGAACCTGTGATCGACGCAACTTTTGCTGCCGAAAACTTAGACGCTTACTATTCATTGAAATTCCGTCCGGGCTCGGGCAATATGTCGGATTACAATGTAGGTTCTGCAACGGCATATCCGTTGATGCGTCTTGAAGAGATGTATTTCATTCAGGCTGAGGCTACAGCCCATACTTCTCCTGCCGAAGGCAAGCAGCTTTTGGAAGACTTCATGAAAAAGTTCCGCTTCGCAACCTACAGTTGCAAGGCAAGCGATCAGGACGGTATCATCGAAGAAATCGTGTTCCAGAAACGCGTAGAACTTTGGGGTGAAGGTCAGAGCTACTTCGACATCAAGCGTCTGAACTATCCGGTGACCCGCTACTACAGCGGAACGAACTTTACCGCAACGGCACAGTTCAACACGACGACCCGTCCTGCATGGATGAACTTCGTGATCGTGCAGACAGAAGGCAACAACAACGCAGGTGTGCGCGGTTGGAACAATCCTGATCCGTCGAATGTCTACACAGCCGGTCAATAAATATTAACAAGATAAATTAAGAGATTATGAAACTAAATAAATACGGATTTTTGTCGCTTATAGCCGGTCTCGCTCTGAGTTTCAGCGCATGTACGGATGAGGCAAAATACGATCCGGCAGAACAGCTGGCTAATGATCAGGTCTTCTTTGCGACCACGGAACCGACAGACGTGAACCTCGAAGCGGATCAAACCGTGATCCCGGTCACAATCAGCCGTGTGAAATCAAACGGCGATCTGACAGTGTCGTTAACATCTTCGGCAACCGACCAAAAAGGTGCTCCGGTAAGTATCTTCTCTATACCGAGTTCCGTAACTTTCTCAAGTGGCCAGTCGACTGCAACAATCAATGTTGGTGTAGATTTTGGATCTGTAGATCCGAGTGACATTTACACAGTATCGATAACAATCGATGGTGAAAGCTCGACTCCTTATGGTAAAAAAGTTCTCGTAATGGACGTTTATTATGCTCCTTGGAGCGATTGGGAACTTGTAGGTGATGATGAATATGCTATAGGATTCTTTAGTATATTAGGTGAAGCTTATCAATTCTCAGTGTTCGAACGTCATAGCCTCATGGACGAAAATCAAATTCAGTATTTGATTCCGAGTAGCGAAACTGCAGAAACAATGAGTGAAGATTATGGAGATTATGAAATCTATTCTCTTTGGGACAACGGGGTTGATTTTGTTGTCAACTTAGATAAAGCAACGAATTATTTGCGCGTAGCGTTAGCGACATCTGATCTGAATGGTACTGTAAGCGGTGAACCGGTGTTAATCCGATATTGCGATATGTACACATTTACGACAGCAGTAATCAATAGTGCGAACTATCCTCCAGCAAGTTATGAGAAAACGTCGTATTTCAATCCAGAAACAGGGGTGTTGACTATAGATATGGCTTGGATAGGTATTACTTCTGCTGGCGGTGTAGGTATCTTCGATATGGGACCGAGTACTATTCAGTTGCCTGGTTATCCAGATATATCAATAAACGGTACCTTTGCAGGTTCTTACGTAGCCGATAACGGAGCAGAATACGCATTGATTAATATAACAAAAGGTGAAGATGTTGCTTCCTACGCTATTACGATGGTAAGCGGTTGGTTGGAAGGTAATCAACAAGCAATTCAAGCTATAGCGGATGAACTGGTAGCTGATACCGAAGCGACTCTTTACACGGAAAGTCAGCAATTTCAATTCAGAGTAACGGATGATAACGACTACACTGTAGTGGCTGTAGTTTACAACGAAGCTGGCGAAGTGGTAGGCAATTCTGCTTTCTCCTTCTACTACGAGCTGGTTCAGCGCGACTGGACAGTAGTTACAGAAAAGGCTCTATTTACAGACGGTTGGTGGCTGTTGGATACGGATGAACCAGAGTCATGGACAGTAACAGTTCAAGAAAGCAATTATGCTGACGGATATTATCGCGTTATACGTCCTTACGGTTCTTGTCCGTTCTTAGCTCCGTCAAGCACTGAAGCTGGAACATATTATATCGAAATAGATGCAACAAATCCGAAGGCGGTTGAAGTATATCCAGCATATTGTGAAATAGGTTATAATATAGCTTCAATAGGCAGTGCGTTCGGTTATCCGGGTCCAGGTACATTCGACGGAAATACGATTTCATTCCCTGGTGGTTCGTTGTTAGTATACTACGGAAGTTACGGATGGGTGTATTTCAACGATGAAGACAGCGATATATTGGTACTTGATCCTTCGGCATCAGCTACAGCACAGGCTTCGGCAAAGAGTAGAGCAATTGCCCCGTTGAAGGTAGAGCTTCAGAAGAAAGTAGCAAAGAAAGCTATCAAAGGTGCTAATCCGAGACTCGTCATGCCGACATCAATAGACTCAAAGAAGATTAGAGATTATAAATTTAATAACGTTAAAACAGGTTTTAGCATTAGATAAAACAGTAAGAAATTATTGAAATATTATGGTTTCGGCCGGCGTGCGTAGTGCATGTCGGCCGAAATTGCGTTTTAGAGGGGGGAAATAGAAGATAAAAGAGCATGGTGGGGGTGCAGTGAAGTACCTACGGCACTTTTTTTTGCGTGGGGCGTCGGGTTGCCCCGCACGCAGTAGCGTACGGGGTTACTTACATATCGTCCCGTTCCGGGACGGTCGCGGTGCGAATTAATGAATCCTGCGGATACATTGTTTGTTTGGCGATAGCCGGGCATAGGCGACGTTGTCGCCAATACCCGGTTATTATTAATGAATCCTGCGGATTCGGCGCATGTGGCGAGGGTTGGAGAGATGGGAGTAGTAGAGTGGGTGGTTCTTAAGAAACGAATGGTTATGTTGAAGACAGGATTTTTATGAATAATATAGTTTTGATATATTTGCAAATAAAATAAATTGATGGTAGATCATGCCCAATTTAGGCTTTAAAGTAAAGAGATGGAAGTATATAAAGATTTGACATTGACTCAACCGTTAGACAGTTTGTATAATAACGCTGTAGAAGTTATAGATAGTGCTCGTGAGAGAGCTTATAAGCAGATTAATGAGAGTCTCGTAAGGCGGAATTGGGAACTCGGAAAGCTAATAGCCGAAGAAGAAATAAGAGGTCGGGAAAGGTCAGAAATTTATGGACTTGACGTGATAAAATCTTTGTCAAAGAGACTGACAGAAAAGTATGGAAAAGGGTTTAGCAAGACTAATTTATACAGTTATGTAAACTTTTATAAAATGTTCCCAGAGATTTTCCACTTGACGAGTGGAAAATCTCGATCTCTTTTAACGTGGACTCATTATTCGCATCAAAATATATGCTCTATCTGCCAACTCCTGAACAATTAAGACATGAAATCGAAAGGCAAAAAGATATATTTTATCTACAGAAGAAGAGTGGGAATATAAAAGAAAAGAGATAATAGATAAAGTTGTTGGTGAGGGATGCAGTGAAGTACCTACGGCACTTTTTTGCGTGGGGCGTCAGGTTGCCCCGCACGCGGTAGCGTACGGGGTTACTTACATATCGTCCCGTTCCGGGACAGTCGTGGTGCGAATTAATGAATAGTGCGGATTCGGCGCATGTGGCGAAGGGGGAGAGATGGGCTTTTTGCGGGTAGTTTGTAGGGCATGTTGCATCCGAAAGGATGTGTGGTTAATTAATTGAGTATCAGTGTTGGTAGTCGGACGCTACATGTAGCGTCCCTACAAAAAGGGGATGTTGCGGGTGCCCCGCATGCGGTAGCGTACGGGGTTACTTACGTATCGTCCCGTTGCGGGACAGTCGCAGCGGGAATTAATGAATCCTGCGGATACATTGTTTGTTTGGCGGTAGCCGGGCATAGGCGACGTTGTCGCCAATACCCGGTTATTATTAATGAATCCTGCGGATTCGGCGCATGCGGCGAGGGAGAAGAGAGGAGAGATGGAAGATAAAAGATAATGGTGAGGGATGGGTGGCAGCCGGGTTACTTATATTAATAAATCCTGCGGATTCGGCGCATGTGGCGAAGGGAGGGGGGAGAACTTTTTTGGGGGTGGGTTGTTATATTTACAGAAACTAATTAAAACTTACTACTATGGACGAATTCAACAAGATTATAGGTGATTCGAAGCCTACGTTGGTAGACTTTTTCGCGACCTGGTGCGGTCCTTGCAAGATGCAGGCTCCAATTCTGGAAGAAGTGAAGAATAAGTTCGGCGATAAGGTGAACGTGATTAAGATCGATGTGGATAAGAATCCGGCTTTGTCGCAACAATATAGGGTGCAGAGCATTCCGACTCTGATAGTGTTTAAGAACGGTGAGCCTGTTTGGCGCGGCTATGGTCTGCATCAGGCTTCTCAGCTCGAAGAAAAGCTAAACGAGCATTTGTCGTGATGAACTGAGGAAAGAAGGTATGCAATATTGGCTCCGTCTGCAAAGGCGGAGCTTTTTTGTCGATGGGGTGGCTCAGCGGTAGGTTTCGGTGAGAGCGTGAAGCCGAGTGTAGAAGTCGATGTCGTCGGGGGTGAGGGTTATGTCGCGTCGCGCGAGGACGCGGGTAGCGATGTCAAGGAATTTCCGGAGGGGGACTTCAGACATTCCGGCCGTGGATCCTTCGGTGAACGAAGGCACGAAGTTGCGGGGATAGCCTGCTCCGTGGAAGTTGACTCCGACTCCGAAAACGGTGGCGGTGTTGATCATGGTGTTAATTCCGGTTTTGGAGTGGTCGCCCATAATCAGTCCGCAGAATTGAAGGCCTGTGCGGAGAAAACGACGGGTAGGATAGTTCCAGAGTTTAATTTCGGAGTAGTCGTTTTTGAGGTTTGAGGCGACTGTTCCTCCTCCGAGGTTACACCATTCGCCTATTACGGAGTTACCGAGGAATCCGTCGTGGGCTTTGTTGGAGTGGGCAATGAATATGACGTTTGAGATTTCTCCTCCTACTTTGCAGTGTGGGCCGATCGTGGTGTCTTCGTAAACGCGGGCTCCCATTCGTATTTCGGAGTGTTCGCAGAGGGCAATAGGTCCTCTTACCGTAGCTCCTTCCATGATTACCGCTCCAGGGCCTATGTAGACGGGGCCGTGACGTAGGTTGATGGTGGCTCCGTCGATTATGGCGGTGGGGTGAATGAAGAGGTTTTGGACGGGTCCGATGATCGTAGCATGATGGTCAGCGGGCAGAGGCGCATATTCGTTGGGGGCGAGGAGAGAGATGTCAGCGCGGATTTCATTGCCGTTGAGGAGGAAGAGATCGTAGAGGTGTCGGATTTGGGCGAGAGGTTCGGTATAGATTATCTTTTCGCTGTGGTTGCCATTCGGTAGGCCTCTGCGGGCTATTTCTTCGCCTGAGGGAAGGAGGAGCGTCTGCCCCGGGAGAAGAGCGGCTACAGTCCGGACGAGGCAGGGCGTGGGGAGAAAGTGGGTTGCGACAGTCAAGGTGTCGTCGTCAGCTTCCGCTGTAGGGAAGAGTGGATAGAGCAGGCGGTCGGTGGCATAATAAATACTCGGATTGTCGAGGAGCCGTTGCCATTTTTCGCGTATAGTGAAGATTCCTACTCTGATTTCGGAGACGGGCCGGGTGAATGTGAGGGGGAGGAGATTTTCGAATATTTGGTTATTATCTTGTAAGATCAGTTTGTTCATAGTTAAATATATTTAATCGATGCGAAATTAATAAAAAGTTGTGAAAAGGCGTAATAAAGGGCGAAAAAGAAAGGGGTGAGGGAGACGGGGCGGAATTTTTTTTGTAAAATGTTTGTGAATTAGAAAATTAGTGTGTAATTTTGCGTCACTTTTATGGGCAAATGTGCGTCGTATCGGCTGTAACTGTCTGACAGGCAGGTTGGTTGTGCGGTGTGCAGATGTGTGTGAAGGTAGAATAAAACGAAAGTTAACAAAGAGTAATAAACGAAAAAGTAAAACAAAAAACTAAGATGCCAACAATTCAGCAATTAGTAAGAAAAGGACGTGTAGCCCAGGATGACAAAAGTAAGTCGCCGGCTCTTGATTCTTGTCCTCAGCGCCGCGGTGTTTGCGTACGCGTTTATACGACAACTCCCAAAAAGCCGAATTCGGCAATGCGCAAAGTGGCTCGTGTACGCCTGACAAACGGTAAGGAAGTAAACAGCTATATTCCGGGTGAGGGTCACAATCTTCAGGAGCACTCAATCGTTCTCGTGAGAGGCGGCCGTGTGAAAGATCTTCCGGGTGTACGCTATCATATCGTACGCGGTACGTTGGATACGAGCGGTGTGAAGGATCGCACTCAGCGTCGCAGCAAATACGGTGCGAAGCGTCCGAAAGCGGCAAAGAAATAAAGACCGCACTTACTAAAAAAAGAGAAAAAACAAGTTGTCTAACTACGGTTTGATTTCTTGGAAGGCTAATTCGAAAACGGTTGAGTAAACGAGCGCGAGCGAGCGCTAGTTGAAGAAGAAAGAAGCAGCAACCAAGCGACCAAAAAAGATTAAAAAGAAATGAGAAAAGCAAAGCCTAAAAAAAGGTTAGTACTGCCGGATCCGGTATTCGGCGAAGTGCGCGTAACGAAGTTCGTGAACCATCTGATGTATGACGGTAAGAAGAATACCGCGTTCATGATATTTTACAGCGCATTGGAAACAGTGAAGTCGAAGCTTCCTAACGAGGAAAAGACGGCTTTGGAGATTTGGAAAAAGGCGTTGGAAAACATCACGCCTCAAGTGGAAGTGAAATCCCGCCGTGTAGGTGGCGCGACCTTCCAGGTTCCGACGGAAATCCGCGCGGACCGCAAAGAATCGATATCGATGAAAAACTTAATTTCTTACGCTCGTAAGCGCGGCGGCAAGACTATGGCAGACAAGCTGGCGGCCGAAATCGTAGACGCTTACAACGAGCAGGGTGGAGCATTCAAGAGAAAAGAAGATATGCACAAGATGGCCGAGGCCAACCGTGCGTTCGCACATTTCCGTTTCTGATCCCCCGAATCATCTATCGTATTCAAGTTTAGAAAAATTCAATGAGTAAAAAAGACGAATTACTGAAGTATACCCGTAATATAGGTATCATGGCTCATATCGACGCCGGAAAGACAACGACGTCGGAGCGCATATTGTTCTATACGGGTCTGACCCATAAGATCGGCGAAGTGCACGACGGCGGCGCCACCATGGACTGGATGGAGCAAGAGCAGGAGCGTGGCATCACGATCACTTCAGCGGCAACAACCGCTTTCTGGAATTATGACGGTGAAAAATATAAGATCAATCTGATAGACACTCCGGGACACGTAGACTTCACCGTAGAGGTAGAACGTTCGTTGCGTGTTCTCGACGGAGCCGTTGCAACATTCTGCGCCGTAGGCGGCGTGGAGCCTCAGTCGGAGACCGTTTGGCGTCAGGCCGACAAATATAACGTGCCTCGTATCGGTTATGTCAACAAGATGGACCGCTCGGGCGCGAATTTCTTTGAGGTTGTAAGACAGCTTCGCGAAGTGCTGGGCGCAAATCCATGTCCCATTCAGATTCCGATAGGCGCCGAGGAGACTTTCAAAGGCGTTGTCGATCTTATCAGAATGAAAGCTATATTCTGGCACGACGAAACGATGGGTGCGGAATATGAGCTGGATGAAATCCCGGCGAATCTGCTTCCGGAAGCGCAGGAATGGCGCGACAAGATGCTGGAAAAGATAGCAGAATTCGACGACGCACTGATGGAAAAATATTTCGACGATCCTTCGACAATCAGCGAGGACGAAATCCGCAGAGCTCTACGCAAGGGCACTCTGTCGATGGATATCGTTCCGATGATCTGCGGTTCGTCGTTCAAGAACAAAGGCGTTCAGCCGCTTCTCGACAGCGTGTGCGCTTATCTTCCGAGTCCGTTGGATGCAGGAGCAGTCGAAGGCCACGCGCCCGGCAATCCTGATGAAGTGGAAGTGCGCGAGCCGTCGAGCGAAGCTCCGATGTGTGCTTTGGCGTTTAAGATCGCAACCGATCCGTATGTGGGTCGTCTGACTTTCTTCCGCGTTTACTCGGGAGAAGTGGTTTCGGGCAGCTATGTGCTCAATTCTCGTTCAGGTAAGAAGGAACGCGTGAGCCGTCTGTTCCAGATGCATTCGAACAAGCAAAACGCCAAGGAAGAGATAGGTTGCGGCGACATAGGCGCAGGTGTGGGCTTCAAGGATATCCGCACCGGTGACACTTTGTGTGACGAGAATCATCCGATCGTTTTGGAAGCTATGGACTTCCCGGATCCGGTGATAGGTATCGCCGTAGAGCCCAAGACTCAGAAAGATCTCGATAAGCTGGGTGTCGGCCTTCAGAAACTTGCTGAAGAAGACCCGACTTTCCGCGTTCAGACCAATGAGGAGACCGGACAGACGGTTATCAGCGGTATGGGCGAGCTTCATCTGGATATCATCATCGACCGTCTTCGCAGGGAATTTAAGGTGGAATGTAACCAAGGTCGTCCGCAGGTGACATATAAAGAGGCTATAACAAAGCCGGTTGAACTCCGAGAAGTGTTCAAGAAACAGACGGGTGGTCGCGGTAAGTTTGCCGATATCATCGTGAGAGTAGAACCTGTAGACGAAGGTTTTGAAGGAAATCTGCAATTCATCGACGAAGTAAAGGGCGGTAATATTCCGAAAGAATATATTCCGGCAATCCAGAAGGGTTTCCAGAACGCGATGAAGAACGGTGTTCTGGCGGGTTATCCGGTAGAACAGCTGAAGGTGACTGTAGTGGACGGTTCGTTCCATCCGGTTGACTCCGATCAGCTTTCGTTCGAGCTCTGTGCCATCCAGGCGTTCAAAAAGGCCTCGGAGAAAGCAGGGCCTGTGCTGATGGAACCGATCATGAAAATCGAGGTAGTTACTCCTGAAGAAAATATGGGTGACGTGATCAGCGACTTGAACAAACGTCGCGGTCAGGTGGAAGGTATGGAGACAAGCCGTTCGGGCGCACGCGTGGTTAAAGCCAAAGCTCCTCTTGCCGAAATGTTCGGTTATGTGACGGCTCTGCGTACGATCACTAGCGGACGCGCAACTTCGACCATGTCGTTCTCACATTACAGCGAGGTAAGCTCGTCGATAGCAAAAAATGTTCTGACAGAGTGTCAGGGCAGAGTAGATCTGTTGAAATAATATTTTTCATCAAACAATAATATGAGTCAGAAAATCAGAATCAAACTGAAGTCCTACGACCACAACTTGGTGGACAAATCGGCCGAGAAGATCGTGAAGACGGTAAAGGCAACGGGCGCAATCATCAGCGGTCCGATACCTCTGCCGACTCACAAGCGTATCTTTACGGTGAACCGTTCGACGTTTGTGAACAAGAAAAGCCGCGAGCAGTTCCAGCTTTCTTCTTTCAAACGTCTGATCGACATCTACAATTCGACAGCCAAGACAGTGGACGCTCTGATGAAGCTTGAGCTTCCGAGCGGTGTAGAAGTGGAAATCAAGGTTTAATAACGAGGGTTTCCGAGAGAATTTAAATTAAAAAACAAGTAAAAATTAGAGAAATGCCAGGATTATTAGGAAAGAAAATCGGAATGACATCCGTATTCAGTGCCGACGGCAAGAATCTGCCGTGCACTGTTATCGAAGTGGGTCCTTGCGTAGTTACTCAAGTAAAAACCGCCGAAACAGACGGCTACAGCGCGTTGCAGCTTGGCTTTGTCCAGAAGAAGGACAAGCATACTAACGCCCCGGAGCAGGGTCATTTCAAGAAGGCGGGCGTGGCTCCGCAAAGATACTTGGCCGAGTTCAAAGGTTTTGAAGGCGAGTATAAATTAGGCGATACGATCACGGTGGACAATATGTTCGCTGAATCAGATTTCGTAGACATCCAGGGAACGTCGAAAGGTAAAGGTTATCAGGGCGTAGTGAAACGTCACGGTTTCGGCGGCGTAGGTCAGCAGACTCACGGTCAGCACAACCGTCTGCGCGCTCCCGGTTCGATCGGTGCCTGTTCTTATCCGGCGAAGGTGTTCAAAGGAATGCGTATGGCCGGCCAGATGGGCAATGAGACAGTGACAGTGCAGAATCTTCAGGTGCTGCGCGTGATGCCGGAGCAGAATATCCTTGTTATCAAGGGTTCGATACCGGGAAGTAAAGGTTCAATCGTAAAAATCGAGAAATAATGGAACTCGCAATATACAATATCAAAGGTGAAGACACCGGGAAGAAAGCCGAACTGAACGATGCGGTTTTCGCAGTAGATGCGAGCGAACACGCAATCTACCTTGACGTAAAGCAGTATCTGGCTAACCAGCGCCAGGGGACTCATAAGTCGAAAGAGCGTAGCGAGGTTTCGGGTTCGACACGCAAACTGCACAAGCAGAAAGGTGGCGGCGGCGCCCGTATCGGTGATATCAATTCTCCGGTTCTGGTTGGTGGTGGCCGTGTGTTCGGTCCGCGCCCCCGCGACTACAGATTCAAACTCAACAAGAAAGAGAAAGTTTTAGCCCGCAAGTCGGCTCTTACGGTTAAAGTCCAGGAGAATCAGATAAAGATCGTGGAGAATTTCACTTTCGAGGCTCCCAAGACAAAGGATTTCGTGGCTATGACGAAGAATCTGTCGATAGAAGGCAAAAAGATTCTTTTGGTTTTGCCAAGTGAGAATAAAAACGTATATTTGTCGGCTCGCAACGTGCCGAACGTCCGTTTGATACGCGCGTGCGACATAAATACATATTCGATAATGAACAGCAACGCTATCGTCATGACAGTCGACAGCCTTGATGTGGTGAATAAACTTTAACCATAGGAGATCAGTAAAATGGAAATTTCAATCAAACCTATCGTCACCGAAAAGGCGACCCAGTTAAGCGAAAAGCTGAACTGCTATACTTTCCGTGTATCTCCGGACGCCAACAAATATCAGATCAAGAATCTGGTAGAAAAGCTTTACGGCGTGAAAGTGGAAAAGGTTAACACGGCAGTAGTCAGAGGCAAAAACAAAAGCCGTTGGACGAAGAGCGGCCTTCTTCGCGGTAAGACAGCTTCATACAAGAAAGCTTATGTAACCGTAGGCGAAGGACAACAAATAGACTTTTTTAGCAATATATAATTAAGAAATGGCAGTAAGAAAATTCAAGCCCACAACACCGGGGCAAAGACACAAGGTTATTGGCGTATTCAAAGGTACGATCACTGCTACTACGCCAGAAAAATCTCTTACAGTCGGAAAGAAGTCGACGGGCGGCCGTAACAAAGTGGGTCGTCTGACAACCCGCTATAGAGGCGGAGGTCACAAGCGCAAGTACCGCGTGATAGACTTTAAGAGAATGAAAGACGGTGTACCGGCTGTAGTGAAGTCGATCGAATACGATCCGAACAGGAGCGCTCGCATAGCGTTGTTGTACTACGTAGACGGAGCTAAAGCTTATATGATTGCACCCAATGGATTGGAAGTAGGAACGACTGTAATGAGCGGTCCGGATGCAGCTCCCGAGGTAGGGAACGCTCTGCCGCTGAACAAGATTCCGGTCGGCACTCTGGTTCATTGTATCGAAATGCGTCCCGGCCAGGGTGCTATGATGGCACGTTCAGCCGGCACGTTCGCTCAGTTGACATCCCGCGAGGGTGATTATGCGATTATCAAGTTACCTTCGGGCGAAACCCGCAAGATTCTTTCGGCATGCAAGGCGACTGTAGGCGTTGTAGGCAACAGCGAGCATTCGTTGGAGCGCAGCGGTAAGGCAGGTCGTTCGCGCTGGTTGGGTCGTCGTCCTCATAACCGCGGTGTGGTAATGAATCCTGTAGACCACCCGATGGGCGGTGGTGAAGGTCGCGCATCCGGCGGACATCCGCGTTCGCGCACGGGTCTTTACAGCAAGGGTCTGAAGACTCGCGCTCCGAAGAAACATTCTTCGAAGTATATAATCGAAAGAAGGAAAAAGTAATTAGTTAATCCAAATCAATTATGAGTCGATCTTTAAAAAAGGGGCCTTATATCAGCGTGAAGCTTGAGAAGAAGGTAGCAGCGATGGACGAAAGCGGGAAGAAATCCGTGATCAAGACGTGGAGCCGCGCATCGATGATCGCTCCGGAATTCGTTGGTCATACTTTTGCCGTTCACAACGGAAATAAGTTTATTCCCGTTTACGTAACGGAAAATATGGTAGGCCACAAGCTGGGAGAATTTGCCCCGACGCGTAATTTCCGTGGTCATGCAGGAAATAAGAAGTAAAGCGCGTTAAATCAAGATTAGAAAAAAGAAAGAAGAAATACAAATGGGTGTAAGAAAAAGAAAATCAGCCGACGAGATGAAGGAAGCCCGTAAGAATGTGGCGTTCGCCAAGCTTACGAACATCCCGTCGTCGCCGCGCAAGATGCGTCTTGTAGCGGATATGGTGCGCGGACAGGAAGTATACCGCGCTCTGGGCATCCTGAAGTTTTCCAATAAGGAGGCAGCAGCGAAGTTAGAGAAGCTTCTGCGTAGCGCAATAGCCAACTGGGAAGCTAAAAACGAGAGGAAAGCCGAAAACGGCGAGCTGTGCATCAGTACGATTTACGTGAATTGCGCTCCAATGCTAAAGCGTCTCCGTCCGGCGCCTCAGGGGAGAGGTTACCGCATTCGCAAGCGCGCTAATCACGTGACTCTGATAGTAGATACAATTGAAAACGCAAAAAAGAAATCATAAGGTATGGGACAGAAAGTAAATCCGATAAGCAATCGCTTGGGCATCATCCGCGGCTGGGACAGCAACTGGTATGATGTGAAGAAACTGGCCGACAATATCCTGGAGGATTCGAAGCTGCGTAAATACCTGAATGTACGTCTAGCCAAGAGCGGCGTATCACGTATAGTGATCGAACGCACTCTTAAGCTGATCACAATCACCGTGTGCACTTCGCGTCCGGGTCTGATCATAGGTAAAGGCGGTCAGGAAGTTGACAAACTAAAAGAGGAACTGAAGAAGATCACCGATAAGGACGTTCAGATCAATATTTTCGAGGTAAAACGTCCGGAACTCGACGCTCAGATCGTGGCAAGCACAATAGCCCGTCAGATCGAGGGTAAGATAGCATATCGCCGTGCCGTCAAGATGGCGATAGCATCCACGATGAGAAGCGGTGCGGAAGGTATCAAGGTTCAGATCAGCGGACGTTTGAACGGTGCGGAAATTGCACGTTCGGAAATGTTCAAAGATGGAAGAACTCCTCTGCACACTCTGCGTGCGGATATCGACTACGCTCTTGTAGAAGCTCATACAAAAGTGGGCGTACTTGGCGTAAAGGTATGGATATGCCGCGGTGAGGTTTACGGGAAACGTGATCTCGCTCCCCAATTTTCAAATTCGGGCAAGGAAGGTCGTCCGGGTCAGGGCGGCCGCAGGGATCGCCGCGATCGTGGCGGATTCCGCGGAAAAGGCTCGAACAACCGTTAAATCAAGTCAAAGTAAAAGAAGATGTTACAACCAAAGAAAACCAAATTCCGCCGTCAACAGAAGGGCCGTATGAAAGGTATGGCTCAGCGCGGTAATCAGTTGGCCTTCGGTTCGTTCGGCATAAAGACTCTGGAATCGAAATGGATCACGGGTCGTCAGATCGAGGCAGCCCGTGTGGCAGTGACGCGTTACATGCAGCGTCAGGGTCAGATCTGGATCCGTATATTCCCTGACAAGCCGATTACAAAGAAGCCGGCCGAGGTGCGTATGGGTAAAGGTAAGGGTGCTCCCGAGGGCTTTGTTGCTCCAGTGACTCCCGGTCGTGTACTAATCGAAGTAGAGGGTGTAAGCTACGACATAGCGAAAGAAGCTCTTCGTCTTGCAGCCCAGAAACTTCCGGTGGTAACGAAGTTTGTGGTTCGTCGTGATTATGATCCGACACAAAATGTGTAAGCAGTTATGAAGAAAGTAGAAATAAAAGAGCTGAGCACTCAGGACTTGCGCGATCGTCTGGAGCAGATGGAAAAGGATTATGTGCAGTTAAAGATAAACCATTCCGTATCTCCGATCGATAATCCGGCAAAGATCCGTAAGGATCGTCGCATGATCGCCCGTGTGAAAACCGAGCTTCGTCAGCGCGAGCTTAACAACAAATAAGTGAATGACAATGGAAGAAAGAAATTTACGGAAAGAACGCATCGGTGTTGTATCGAGCAATAAGGGCGACAAGACAATCACCGTGATGGTAAGGTGGAAGGAGAAACATCCTATCTACGGTAAGTTCGTGAACAAATCGAAGAAGTATCACGCCCATGACGAGAAAAACGAGTGCAGCGTAGGTGATACAGTACGTCTGATGGAGACACGTCCTCTAAGCAAGACGAAGAGATGGAGATTAGTTGAAATCATCGAAAAAGTGAAGTAAGTTATGATACAGACAGAAACCCGTTTGACAGTTGCGGATAACAGCGGCGCGAAAGAGGCTCTGTGTATCCATGTGCTTGGCGGCACAGGCCGTCGCTATGCTTCGGTAGGTGATATCATCGTAGTATCGGTCAAGAGCGTGATACCTTCGTCGGATGTGAAGAAGGGCACGGTTTCGAGAGCGGTAGTAGTAAGAACAAAGAAGGAGATCCGTCGTGCCGACGGCAGCTATATCCGTTTCGACGATAATGCATGCGTGCTTCTTAACAATGCCGGTGAACTACGCGGAACGCGTATCTTCGGTCCGGTAGCCCGCGAGCTTCGCGCAACGAACATGAAGATAGTGTCTTTGGCTCCGGAAGTGTTATAAACCATACGAAGTGTAAAAGAAATGAGCAAAGTAAATATAAGAAAAGGCGATAACGTCTATGTGCTTTCGGGTGAGGATCGCGGAAAGACAGGTCGCGTGCTGAAGGTTGACGCCAAGAAGAGCCGCGTACTCGTGGAGGGCGTTAATTTCGTGATGAAAGCGATGAAGCCAAATGCAAAGCATCCTCAGGGAGGTTTGGTGAAGATGGAAGCTCCGATCCATATCTCTAACGTGAATCTTGTAGATCCGAAGACCGGTAAACCGACCCGCATCGGACGCAAAAAGAACAGTGAAGGCAGGTCGGTGCGCTATTCAAAAAAATCAGGAGAGGAGATTAAGTGATGAGCACGACTTTACAGAAGGAGTATAAGGAACGTATCGTTCCCGCCTTGGAAAAAGAGTTTAATTACAAGACAGTGATGGAAGTTCCGCGTCTGAAGAAGATTGTGATCAATCAGGGTTTAGGCGAGGCTACTCAGGATAAGAAAATCATCGAAACAGCTATCCGCGAACTGACTGATATCACAGGTCAGAAGGCAGTGCAGACAGTGTCGCGCAAGGATATTTCGAATTTCAAGCTGCGTAAGAAAATGCCTATCGGTGTTATGGTGACTCTTCGTCGCGACAAGATGTATGAATTTTTGGAAAGACTGATCCGCGTGGCTCTGCCGCGAATCCGCGACTTCAAGGGTATTGAAAGCAAACTTGACGGCCGTGGAAATTATACTTTAGGTATAAACGAGCAGATCATTTTCCCGGAAATCAATATCGATAATATCAGCAAGCTGCTTGGTATGAACATCACTTTTGTGACTTCGGCAAAGACTGACGAGGAGGGTTACGCTCTTCTTAAGGAGTTCGGCCTGCCGTTTAAGAACGCGAAAAAGTAATTAACAGAGAAGGAAATATATGGCAAAAGAATCAATGAAAGCCCGCGAGGTAAAGAGAGCGAAGCTGGTTGCCAAATATGCAGCAAAGCGCAAAGCGCTCAAGGAAGCCGGTGATTACGAAGGATTGCAGGCTCTTCCCAAAAATGCCTCAAGCGTGAGACTTCACAACCGTTGTTCGATCACGGGTCGTCCGAAAGGTTATATGCGCCAGTTCGGTCTGTCGCGCATACAGTTCCGTGAAATGGCGTCGGCCGGTCTGATTCCGGGTGTGAAAAAGGCAAGCTGGTAAAGCGAGATAAATAAAAGAAGTATTAAATATTGTTCGGAACAGCCGAATCAATTTAAACAGTAAAAAGATGACAGATCCAATTGCAGATTATCTGACAAGATTGAGGAACGCTATCAAGGCTAACCATAGGGTAGTCGAGATTCCGGCCTCGAACTTGAAGAAGGAAATCACAAAAATTCTTTTCGAACAGGGTTACATCCTCAATTACAAATTCATGGATGGTGACACCCCGTCGGGCGTTATAAAGATAGCGCTGAAGTATGATCCGGTAGACCGCGTTAACGCCATCAAAGGGTTGAAGCGCGTATCACGTCCGGGTCTGAGACAGTATACCGGCTATAAAGATATGCCGAGAGTGTTAAACGGTCTGGGAATCGCTATTTTGTCGACATCTCAGGGCGTGATGACAAATAAGAAGGCCAAAGATCTGAAGATCGGCGGCGAAGTGCTGTGTTACGTATATTAAACTGGAGGAACGAATATGTCAAGAATAGGTAAAGCTCCGATAACCATCCCGGCAGGAGTGACTGTTAAAGTCGACGGTGATGTTATTACAGTTAAAGGACCGAAGGGCGAACTCAAGCAGAAGTTCAATCCGGAACTCCAGATCAAGATAGAAGACGGTCAGCTGACGATCAGTCGTCCGAGCGATGACCGTGAACACAGGGCTCAGCATGGCTTGTACCGCGCATTGATCCACAATATGGTAGTGGGCGTATCGACAGGCTATCGCAAAGAGATGGAATTGGTAGGTGTGGGTTACCGCGCGACAGCGACCGGCCAGGTGCTTGAATTGTCGCTTGGTTACTCTCATGCGATATATATCAAGCTTCCCCCGGAAGTGAAGGTGGAAGCCAAGACCGAGCGTAACAAGAATCCTCTTATCATTCTTGAGAGCGATGACAAGCAGTTGCTTGGTCAGGTGTGTGCAAAAATCCGCTCCCTGCGCAAACCGGAACCTTACAAAGGAAAAGGTATCAAGTTTGTGGGCGAAGTTATCAGAAGGAAGTCGGGTAAATCGGCAAGTGCCAAATAATTAAAACAGAGTTCAAGATGATATCTAAGATAGAAAGAAGAAATAAGATCAAAGCACGCATCCGCGGCAAGATCTCGGGAAGTGCGGAGCGTCCCCGCATGTCGGTTTTCCGCAGCAATAAGGAGATATACGTTCAGTTGATAGACGATCTTGCCGGTAGTACTCTTGCAGCGACGTCGTCGAAAGGCATCGCTGAAGGGACAAAGATCGAAAAGGCTGCGAAGGTAGGCGAAGCGATAGCTCAGAAAGCATTGGCCGCCGGTATAAACGAAGTTGTTTTCGACCGCAATGGTTATCTCTTTCACGGTCGTGTAAAATCACTTGCCGATGCGGCTCGCAAAGGCGGTCTTAAATTCTAAGAAATCATGGCTAAAAGAAATAATAAAGTAAAGTCGACAAACGACTTGGAACTTAAAGATCGTTTGGTGGCGATCAATCGTGTGACTAAGGTGACGAAGGGCGGACGTACGTTTACGTTTGCAGCAATCGTCGTTGTAGGCAATGAGGACGGCATCGTAGGCTGGGGTCTGGGTAAGGCCAACGAAGTGACGGCAGCCATCGCCAAAGGTGTTGAAGCAGCTAAAAAGAATCTTATCAGAGTACCGGTACACAATGGCACAATTCCTCACGAGCAGGAAGCCAAATTCGGTGGCTCTCGCATCATTCTCCGTCCGGCATCACATGGTACGGGAGTGAAGGCCGGAGGTGCTATGCGTGCCGTGCTTGAGAGCGTCGGTATTACAGACGTTCTGGCTAAGTCGAAAGGTTCGTCGAACCCCCACAACTTAGTGAAGGCGACTATAGCAGCTCTCGACGAAATGAGAAGTCCGCAGACAGTGGCTCAGAACCGCGGTGTGTCGGTCAACAAGGTGTTTAACGGTTAAGTAATTGCAAGACAATGGCACAGATCAAAATCAAGCAGATAAAGAGCCGTATCAATTGTCCGGCTGTCCAGAAGCGTACGTTAGACGCTTTAGGTCTGAGAAAAATGAACCACACGGTAGTGAAAGAAGACACTCCGTCTGTGATGGGAATGGTAAACAAAGTACGTCATCTCGTAGAGGTGACCAAAGCATAAACATTAATGCGCTATGGAATTAAATAATTTACGTCCGGCAGTTGGTTCCGTAACTCGTAAGACCCGTATAGGCCGCGGCCCGGGTTCGGGTAAAGGTGGAACATCAACGCGCGGTCACAAGGGAGCTAAATCCCGTTCGGGTTACAGCCGTAAAATCGGATTTGAAGGCGGTCAGATGCCTTTGCAGCGTCGTTTGCCCAAATTCGGCTTCAAGAATATCAACCGCGTTGAATATAAAGCAATCAATATCGGCGACATCGATGCTTTGGCAGTAGCTAAAAATCTTGAGAAGGTAGGTCTCGAGGAATTGAGAGCTGCAGGTTTCATCAACCGTAAGCAACTCGTGAAGATCCTCGGCAACGGCACTATCTCCCGTGCTTTGCAAGTGGAGGCCAATGCGTTCTCTAAGACAGCTGAGAAGGCTATAACTGAAGCCGGTGGAACCATCTCTAAAATCTAATCATAATGAGATTTGTAGAAACAATTAAAAATATCTGGACAATCGAGGAACTCCGTAAACGCATCTTGGTGACATTGTTGCTGGTGTTGGTTTACCGCTTGGGTTGCTATGTCGTTCTTCCCGGAATCAGTCCGGAAGACCTCGACGCCTTGTCGAAGTTTACCAATAAGAGCGGGTTGATGCAGCTTCTCGATATGTTCTCGGGCGGTGCGTTCTCGCAGGCTTCAATCTTCGCTCTGGGTATTATGCCATATATAACGGCATCGATCGTTATCCAGCTTTTGGGGATGGTTCTTCCGTCGTTCCAGAAGATGCAGCGCGAAGGCGAGAGCGGTCGTCAGAAGCTCAATCAGTATACCCGATATCTGACCGTTCTTATCCTGTTGTTACAGGGACCTGCTTATCTTGTAAATCTTCAGGTGCAGGTTAGTGCGGCCGGTTCAACAGCTACAATGGGTTTCTGGACGATAGTTTATCTTACAGTGATTCTCGCTGCAGGTTCGATGTTTATCATGTGGCTTGGTGAAAGGATAACTGACCGCGGTATCGGTAACGGTATTTCTTTCATCATCCTCGTGGGTATTATCGCACGTCTCCCGGGAGCACTGTTCTATGAATTCACAAGCCGTATGCCTGGCTCGACAGGTTCGCAGGGCGGTCTTGTGATGTTTATCGTGGAGATTATCCTATTGTTTGCCGTAACGATCGGAGCCGTGCTTCTCGTTCAGGGAACTCGCAAGGTACCGGTGCAGTATGCCAAGAGAATCGTCGGTAACCGCCAGTACGGAGGTGCCCGCCAGTATATTCCTCTGAAGGTAAACGCAGCAGGTGTGATGCCGATCATCTTCGCCCAGGCGATTATGTTCATTCCTATCACCCTTGCAGGTTTCGGCAGTCAGGAAGGAAGCAGTGGTTTCTTCGCAGCTTTCTCGGATATCAACGGTTTCTGGTACAATCTGGTTTACTTCATAATGATCGTAGCGTTCACTTATTTCTATACAGCCATTACGGTCAGACCGACTCAGATGGCCGAAGATATGAAACGCAACAACGGTTTCATTCCGGGTGTAAAACCAGGTAAGAAAACGGCTGAATATCTTGATTCCATAATGTCGAGGATCACTCTTCCGGGATCATTGTTTTTAGGTATCGTGGCAATCCTTCCGGCTTTTGCACGCTTCTTCGGTATCAGTCAGAATTTCTCGCAGTTCTTCGGCGGCACATCGTTGCTGATCCTCGTGGGAGTAGTTCTTGATACTCTTCAGCAGATAGAAAGTCATCTGATGATGCATCATTACGATGGTCTGATGAAGGAAGGTAAGATAAAAGGACGTACGACAGGCAGCGCTTATTAATCGAAAAAGCAGATGATTTACCTCAAGACTCCTGAAGAAATCGAAAAGATGCGTAAGGCTTGCGACCTGACAAGCCGTGTGCTCGGCGAAATAGCCTCACACGTGAAAGAGGGCGTAACGACCAATCACATCGAGATGATAGCCCGGGAGTTTATAAACGACAACGGCGGCAAGGCGAGTTGCTTGGGATATGGCGGCTTTCCTGCAGCCGTATGTTATGAGGTGAATGAGACTGTGGTCCATGGATTTCCTTCTAACTACGCTTTACGCGAGGGCGATGTGATAGGGACTGATGTTGTGGTTGAGCTCGATGGTTTTCACGGCGATATGTGTTATACTTTCGCTATAGGCGAACCGGCACCGGAGGTGATGGCTCTCCTTCGCACCACAAAAGAAGCCTTATACAAAGGAATCGAAGCTTGTAAAGAGGGGAACCGTATAGGTGATATTTCGAATGCCATCCAGACTTATTGCGAGTCGAGAGGTTACTCGGTAGTACGTGAAATGTGCGGCCACGGTATCGGTAAATCGATGCATGAAGACCCGGAAGTTCCCAATTACGGACGTCGCCGTACTGGTGCTTTGATTCGCGAGGGGATGTGTCTTGCTATCGAACCGATGATCAATCTCGGCGCCCGTAATGTTGTTATCGAGATAGATGGTTGGACTTGCCGTACACGCGATCGCAAGCCGTCGGCTCATTATGAACATACGGTGGCGATAGTGGATGGCGAAACTGAAGTGCTGACTACATTCGATTATGTGAAGGACGTTTTGAAAGAACGATATATTTAAATAAACAATATGGCAAAACAAGCTGCAATCGAACAAGACGGAACGATCGTCGAAGCTCTGAGTAACGCAATGTTCAGGGTAGAGCTTGAGAACGGTCATGAAATAACGGCGCATATCTCGGGTAAGATGAGGATGCATTATATCAAGATTCTTCCCGGCGACAAAGTGAGAGTCGAAATGTCGCCTTACGATCTGTCGAAAGGTAGGATTGCATTCAGGTATAAATAAAAATTTAAATCAAAATAGAGATGAAAGTAAGAGCCTCAGTAAAAAAACGGACCCCGGACAGCAAAATTGTTCGTCGCAAGGGTCGCTTGTATGTGATAAATAAGAAAAATCCCAAGTTCAAACAGCGTCAAGGATAATTTTTTATTAATTTTGCAAAAAAAATCAGTCAATATATGGCAGTACGTATCGTGGGAGTTGACCTCCCCCAAAATAAAAGAGGTGAAATAGCCTTGACTTATATCTTCGGCATAGGCCGGAGCTCAGCGAAGTCGATCCTCGAGAAAGCCGGTGTAGACCGCGATATCAAGGTGAAAGACTGGACAGACGATCAGGCAGCGCGTGTTCGCGAAGTGATCGGTTCAGATTATAAAGTGGAGGGTGACCTTCGCAGTGAAATCCAGCTGAACATCAAGCGTCTGATGGATATCGGCTGTTATCGCGGCATTCGTCATCGTATAGGCTTGCCCGTAAGAGGTCAGAGCACAAAGAACAATGCGCGTACGCGCAAAGGCCGTAAGAAAACGGTGGCAAACAAAAAGAAAGCAACGAAATAATATTAGAATATGGCAAAGAAGACAGTTTCATCAAAGAAACGCAATGTTAAGGTTGACGCAGCAGGTCAGCTTCACGTACATTCGTCGTTCAACAATATTATCGTGTGCTTAGCCAATTCGGAAGGTCAGGTGATATCCTGGTCGAGCGCGGGCAAGATGGGTTTCAGAGGTTCGAAAAAGAACACTCCGTACGCAGCCCAGATGGCGGCACAGGATTGCGCCAAGACAGCTTATGATCTTGGTCTGAGAAAAGTGAAGGCTTACGTAAAGGGTCCCGGTAATGGCCGCGAAAGCGCTATCCGTACGGTTCATGGAGCGGGTATAGAAGTTACTGAAATCATCGACGTGACTCCTCTTCCCCACAACGGATGCCGTCCTCCGAAACGCCGTCGCGTATAATGGATCGGATACAGGTTCAAACAGACATCATCTCAAATAATTAATGGCTAATCGGCGTGGGAGCGCCGGAACGTGAAATAGACCATATTTTTACACCTCTCTATGGTCGCGGCTGCACAGACTGACACGTCCGCCCCGGTAGCAAAAAATTAAACGAAAATAAAAATGGCAAGATATACAGGTCCAAAAACAAAGATCGCCCGCAAGTTCGGTGAGCCGATCTTCGGCGAAGACAAAGTTCTGGCAAAAAAGAATTATCCGCCGGGACAGCACGGTCTGAACCGTCGTCGCAAGACATCGGAATATGGTGTTCAGCTGCGTGAGAAGCAGAAAGCCAAATATACTTATGGCGTACTCGAAAAACAGTTCCACAACCTGTTTGAAAAGGCAGCAAGAACCAAGGGTATCACCGGTGAAGTGCTCCTCCAATTGTTGGAAAGTCGCCTTGATAACGTAGTATACCGTCTTGGTATAGCGCCTACACGTGCCGCTGCTCGTCAGCTGGTTCTTCACCGTCATATCACTGTGAACGGCGAAGTAGTCAATATCGCTTCTTATCAGGTTCTTCCCGGCGATATCGTGGGTGTTCGCGAAAAATCGAAATCACTCGAAGTAATAACCGATTCTCTGGCAGGTTTCAACCACAGCAAATATCCTTGGATAGAATGGGATGAAAGCCAGAAAGCAGGTAAGTTCCTTCATGTT
Organism: Paramuribaculum sp.; assembly: GCA_022511125.1. Lineage (GTDB taxonomy): Bacteria > Bacteroidota > Bacteroidia > Bacteroidales > Muribaculaceae > Paramuribaculum. Next base: position 6,177 of record JAFLSD010000001.1, on the reverse strand, counting down.
CCGGCACGTGAGGATATCCCGGAAAACATCAAGGAGCAGTTAATCGTCGAACTTTATTCGAAATAATAATTTTTAAAACAGGTCCACATGGCTATATTAGCGTTTCAAAAACCAGACAAAGTACTGATGTTGGAGGCCGACAATCATTTCGGCAAATTCGAGTTCAAGCCATTGGAGCCGGGTTATGGTATCACCATAGGAAACGCCCTACGCCGTATCCTGCTTTCGTCGTTGGAAGGATATGCAATCTCTTCCATCAAGATAGACGGTGTAAAACATGAGTTTGATACGATTCCCGGCGTTAAGGAAGATGTGACAAACATCATCCTTAATCTCAAGAAGGTTGACCTGAAGCAAATAGTGGAGGATACAGAATCGGAAAAGGCTACGATTACGGTAACCGATCAGGACGTTTTAACCGCAGGCGATATAGGCAAAGTATTGTCGGGTTTTGAAGTCCTGAATCCTGAAGAAGTTATCTGCCATCTCGATCCGAAAGCTCGTTTCACCTTGGAACTGACGATCAACAAGGGTCGTGGCTGGGTGCCGGCAGAAGAAAACGATGTCCCGAAGGATGATATAAACGTGATAGCAATAGACTCGATCTATACACCTATCAAAAACGTTAAATATACCGTCGAGAATTTCCGCGTAGACCAGAAAACCGACTATGACAAGCTGACAATAGAGATAACCACCAACGGTTCAATCCTTCCGAAGGATGCACTTAAAGCAGCCGCTAAGATACTTATTCATCATTTCATGCTGTTCGCCGACGACAAAATCACCATGGAGCCGACAGAAACAGAGGAAAATGAAGAATTCGATGAAGAGGTATTGCACATGCGTCAGCTTTTGAAGTCGAAGCTTGTTGATATGGATCTCTCGGTAAGAGCATTGAATTGTCTCAAGAGCGCAGAAGTGGAAACCCTCGGCGATCTGGTGAAGTTCAATAAAACCGATTTGCTTAAATTCCGTAATTTCGGAAAGAAATCACTTACCGAACTTGATGACCTTTTGGCAAACCTGAACCTTTCGTTCGGGATGGATATATCGAAATATAAATTAGATAAAGAGTAAAGTACGATGAGACATAATAAAAAATTCAATCACTTAGGCCGTAAGAAGGCGCATCGCGACGCTCTTCTCTCGAATATGACGATTTCCCTGATCATGAAAAAGCGTATATTCACTACTTTGGCCAAGGCTAAGGCTTTGAGAATGTATGCCGAACCCCTGATCAACCGTTCGAAAGAAGACACTATGGCAAACCGCCGTCTCGTATTTTCCTATCTTCAGAACAAATATGCGGTTACCGAGCTGTTCAGAGAAGTAGCTCAGAAAATCGGTGACCGTAATGGTGGTTATACCCGCATTCTGAAAACGGGATATCGTCTTGGCGACAATGCAAAGATGTGTTTTATAGAGCTTGTAGACTACAATGAAAACATGCTCAAAGATAAGGTCAAGAAGGAAAGCGGAAGAACACGCCGTTCACGCCGCAATAAATCGACAGCCGCTCCGGCAGCCGCAGCTCCTGCCAAAGCTGCAGAAGAGACTATCGATGTGGTAGAGGCAACCAAAGCCGAGACACCGGAAGCACCCGTTGCCGAAGCAACTGAAGAAAAAGCAGAATAAGCATTATTCATAGCTGTTAGACATAAAAAACGCCTGATCGATATTGAGGTCAGGCGTTTTTTTATAACAATAATCGGTTAGAGATAAAAAAAGTGGGTTTTAACTACTAAATAAGTCAGAGAGGTTTAGTATATTTGCGAAAGATTAACGACATAGGTCTTTAACTTTAATCTTGAGAACTTTTATAAACTTTATAAGAACAATCAATTATGAGAATCGAGAAAATCATTGGTCGTGAAGTGTTGGATTCAAGAGGTAATCCGACAGTAGAAGTAGATGTAATCTTAGAGTCCGGTGCATGGGGTCGTGCTTCAGTTCCTTCAGGAGCTTCAACCGGCGTTAATGAAGCCCTCGAGCTACGCGACGGTGACAAGAGCCGTTATATGGGTAAGGGCGTTCAAAAAGCTGTGGCAAATGTGAACGGTCCGATAGCCGAAGCCTTAATAGGAATGTCAGCGCTTGACCAGATCAAAATCGACGAGACGATGATAGCTCTCGACGGAACTGAAACAAAGAGCAATCTCGGGGCAAACGCAATATTGGGCGTTTCTCTTGCAGTGGCAAAGGCTGCCGCAAATTATCTTGACGAACCGTTATATAAATATATCGGCGGTGTGAACTCTTATGTTCTTCCGATACCTATGATGAACATCATCAACGGTGGCGCACACTCTGACGCTCCTATCGCTTTCCAGGAATTCATGATTCGTCCGATTGGAGCATGCTGCTTCAAGGAAGGTATCAGAATGGGTACTGAAGTGTTCCACAACCTTAAGAAAGTGCTTCACGAACGTGGACTGTCGACAGCAGTAGGTGACGAAGGCGGTTTTGCTCCGGCTCTTGATGGAACAGAAGATGCCCTCAATGTTATCATCAAGGCTATCGAACTTGCAGGATATGTTCCCGGCAAAGATGTTACAATAGGTCTTGACTGCGCTTCTTCTGAATTCTACAAGGATGGCGTTTATGACTATACTTGGAAGCAGGAAAACGGCGCAAAATATAACTCACAGGAACAGGCTGAGTATCTGAAAAAACTCGTTGACGAATATCCTATCGACTCTATCGAAGACGGTATGGCTGAGGGTGACTGGGAAGGTTGGAAAATCCTCACTGACCTCATCGGTGACCGTTGCCAGCTCGTAGGCGACGACCTGTTTGTTACGAATGTTAAATATCTGCAGAAAGGTATCGACCTTGGTTGCGCTAACTCAATTCTCGTGAAGGTTAACCAGATCGGTTCGCTGACAGAAACTCTCAGAGCCGTAGAACTTGCTCAGCGTAACGGTTATACTGCAGTTATTTCACACCGTTCGGGTGAAACCGAGGATGCTACTATCGCAGACATCGCCGTAGCAACAAACGCAGGTCAGATCAAGACAGGCTCTGCAAGCCGTTCGGACCGCATGGCCAAATACAACCAGCTGCTCCGTATTCAGGAAGAGCTTGGCGATGCCGCTCAGTATGGTTATGGTAAGAAGACTAAACGTCCGGAATAAAATTAATTCACTCCAATAAAAGAAGCCGTCAAATCAGACGGCTTTTTTTATGCTTGTTTTATTCCTTAAGGCGAACCACTCTGATTCCCGATGCCGAACGGTTACGCTTAAGATACTCGGAAATCGATAGGGGATCTATCAATACCTTCCCATGGGCTGACGATGCATGAAGAAGATGTGGCTGCCCGTCGATATTAATGGCGAATCCCATGTGCTGTGCATCCAAACCTTGAGTCTTGGAGATTATAATGATGATGTCGCCGTCGTTAAGTGGAAGTTTGGCGGTATTTGTCGGTTTTATATAAGGGATCCTGTGTGAGCGGTACCCAATCTCGGCGTTTTTCAGCTTTTCAAATTCTTCATCTTCAGCAAGCGCGGGATACTTGTCGCGGTTTCGGGACATAAAATCGAGGGTTTTAATCTGATAGGATGGTATGGCTATCCTATCTGTCACATCCTGAAGTATCCCTCTGTGAGCATTGTCTATAATCCAGTCGCTGACATAATGCAATCGTGACGAGTAGCCGTTTATTTGACCGTTTCTGTATCTCAATCTTTCGAGATTATAGATAAAGTCATGCCATGATGTGCGGTTTTCATCAATAGTCATCGCCATAGCTGTGACATACTCTACAAATGTTGTGCAATCAACAGCAGAGAGATTTACCGTAAGCTGTTCAGGGCTACATTCGAGAGTCCCCGCCCCATAGGGAGTGTCGATGAGTTTGCGAGCTATCGCTATGATTTTTTCATTGGTTGTCTTATAATGCGCGTCATGGATTTCTTGAAGTATATTGGTAATCGTGACTGTGTCGGCAGATTCATTGCCGAATCTCACTTCGCCAGGTGACACAGCGTAGGTACTCGAATAGATGTGAGCGATCAGTACAAAAAAGAATATTTTGAGATATTTCATGACTTTTTATTATTTGGAATGCGAAAATAACGAAATTATTTTGATGTAGCAAAAAAATATAATCGACGGGATTGGGGTGAAATTACCTATGATAGAATATTTTGTCAATATTTTCAGGAGAAATCATCAAAAAATCCCGTCATTTCTTGTATAATTAGAAAAGAAGTATTAATTTTGCAGTCGCTTTTGAGACAAAGCGAAATCGAACATTGAAAGCATTACAATAGGAAGAAGTAGTACAAGAGTCAATACGGACTGTATGCATTTATCAGAATGAATCGGTCCGACTCTGTCAATATCCTTTTCGATGGCTGTATCGGTTACGGTCATTGAGGAAAACGGATAGATCCTGACGATGATAGACCGACGCTGCAAAACGACGGTGGCGCAAGCCAACGAAAAGAAAAGAAAAAGATAAACAGCGGAGAGTTTGATCCTGGCTCAGGATGAACGCTAGCGACAGGCTTAACACATGCAAGTCGAGGGGCAGCGGGGGATTAGGTTTCGGCCTGATCCTGCCGGCGACCGGCGCACGGGTGAGTAACACGTATGCAACCTGCCCATGACAGCGGGATAATCGGGAGAAATTCCGTCTAATACCGCATAACACCTTTTAGGGGCATCCCTGGAAGGTCAAAGGTTTTTTTCCGGTCATGGATGGGCATGCGCCGCATTAGTTAGTTGGTGGTGTGACGGACCACCAAGACGACGATGCGTAGGGGTTCTGAGAGGAAGGTCCCCCACACTGGTACTGAGACACGGACCAGACTCCTACGGGAGGCAGCAGTGAGGAATATTGGTCAATGGCCGTAAGGCTGAACCAGCCAAGTCGCGTGAGGGAAGAATGTCCTATGGATTGTAAACCTCTTTTGCCGGGGAGCAAATGCGCCTACGTGTAGGCGATTGGAGAGTACCCGGAGAAAAAGCATCGGCTAACTCCGTGCCAGCAGCCGCGGTAATACGGAGGATGCGAGCGTTATCCGGATTTATTGGGTTTAAAGGGTGCGCAGGCGGGGTTATAAGTCAGCGGTAAAATTGCGGTGCTCAACATCGCCGAGCCGTTGAAACTGTAGTCCTAGAGTGAGCGAGAAGTATGCGGAATGCGTGGTGTAGCGGTGAAATGCATAGATATCACGCAGAACTCCGATTGCGAAGGCAGCATACCGGTGCTCAACTGACGCTCATGCACGAAAGCGTGGGTATCGAACAGGATTAGATACCCTGGTAGTCCACGCAGTAAACGATGAATACTAATTGTGTGCCTTAAATGTGAGGTGCGTGATAAAGCGAAAGCGTTAAGTATTCCACCTGGGGAGTACGCCGGCAACGGTGAAACTCAAAGGAATTGACGGGGGCCCGCACAAGCGGAGGAACATGTGGTTTAATTCGATGATACGCGAGGAACCTTACCCGGGCTCAAACGTCTGGGGACGGAAAGCAGAGACGCTTTCCTCCCTTCGGGGCCACAGACGAGGTGCTGCATGGTTGTCGTCAGCTCGTGCCGTGAGGTGTCGGCTTAAGTGCCATAACGAGCGCAACCCCCGCGGGCAGTTGCCAACAGGTAAAGCTGGGGACTCTGACGGGACTGCCGGTGTAAGCCGGAGGAAGGCGGGGATGACGTCAAATCAGCACGGCCCTTACGTCCGGGGCGACACACGTGTTACAATGGCAGGTACAGCGGGAAGCCACCCGGCGACGGGGCGCGGAACCCGAAAACCTGTCTCAGTTCGGATTGGAGTCTGCAACCCGACTCCATGAAGCTGGATTCGCTAGTAATCGCGCATCAGCCACGGCGCGGTGAATACGTTCCCGGGCCTTGTACACACCGCCCGTCAAGCCATGGAAGCCGGGAGTGCCTGAAGTGCGTGACCTAAAGGAGCGCCCTAAGGTAAAACCGGTGACTGGGGCTAAGTCGTAACAAGGTAGCCGTACCGGAAGGTGCGGCTGGAACACCTCCTTTCTGGAGCCGCCTCGTTGCGCGGTATTCCACTCCGGCGGTCAGTATATTATTAAGAGAGACGTTTCTTTGTCTTGCTGCTTCGCGCTGATGTACAATATAAAGCATTATTCCCCCTGCTGGGGGTTGAAGTGCAGTCCCTTAGCTCAGTTGGTTAGAGCGCTACA